>NZ_MACI01000025.1 GCF_001884105.1 Bacillus luti
ATCTTTGTTTATATTTCGTTCTTTCATACCATTAGAAGCTACAAAAAGCTCTTTTAAACCAACATCCACACCAATCGACTCATCGGTTAGTTCTTGTAATTCAAAGTCTTCTTGGAACCCTACACTCATCCACCAGTGACGACCATCAAATGTAACTCTTGGATTGGATGTTTTTTTGTTTTTTGGTAATTGTTGGCTTGTTTTCACTTCTCCAATGGACTGAATATAAACTACTTTCTTTCCTATAATCAGTCTTTCATAATTGGCATAAAATCCTTGCATTAAATCTTTTTTGGATTTATAAGAAGTGTGAGAACCATTTTTGTACTTTTTGAACGAATTTTTTCTCGCCTTATCAAAATCTTTTGAAGCCTGTTTGGGAACTTGTGCATTGATGTCATTTAACCACTCATATCTCTTTCGCTTTTTGATCTTTGTAAATCGTTTCTGTAAAGCTAACTGTGAAACAGATTTTCCAAATAGCTTATAGTATCTATCACTCATTCTTTTACAATAGTTATAAGCGAATCTTGCAGCACCAGCATGGTTTCTAAGCACTTTTTCTTGTTCAGGCGTTGGAATTAGTCTGACTTTCTTCGCCAATATCATCAGAATGTAACTCCTTTAATGAAAGATTTGTTCTTCTGAATCGTAGCGTGTTCCACCAGCATTCTCCTAAGACTACTCGGATACAAACCTGTTAATTCCGATACTTGACTAACTCGTAAAAATTTCATTATTATTCTTACCTCATTGAATCTAATTTAGCACATATGTTCGATAGGTTCAATGAGGTTTGATAGATTTAATTAAATTTATCTCGTTCAACTAAGGGCGCAATTCCTTAGCCAGTTCTCTTATGAACTTCTCCTGTTTTCACATGAGCGCAGACTATATGTTTATCTCTTTAGAGATAGAGGATTTTTCCATCACCATAGGCTTGTGATGTACTCTCGCCAGTTATACGAGATAGTCGTTGAACGTTCATCTTATCCATTTTGACTTAGATGATTCGAGGCGGAAGACCCATTGTTCTAATGTTTAGGATTTAACCTTACACCATCTGATTGATTTTTTCTGCTTTCGCGACATTCACGCTCGCTATTTCTAGCCACGTTGTAGTTCAATCAGCTTTAGGGATTGCCCGCAGTTAACCCTCACTACTAGCCAATCACTTGACTAGCAGGGCTTACTGATATATTTAATTAACTTTAGTTATAATTGGTTAAATAAATCGTAACAGTTGATTACCCTTTTCACGAAATTGGAAAAGTGTCACTCCGCCATCTAACGCTTCTTTCAATACAGCTAGCGGATCCTTCATGCAATTATTACTTCCCATAATAAAATACACTTGTAATAGCTTAGACATTTTATCTATTTCAATGCGTGCCATTTCTTTCACTCCCTCTTACTCTAACTCCTCAATCTTTCCATACTTCTCAATATCATCTGAAGTTGTATTCGCTAATTGATTTAAAAATTCAATTTGGAAACTACCAGGACCTTTTTCTACTGTTTTAGCCGCTGCTAGTTCCGCTGCGACTCCATAAAATGTTAATGCCGCCGCGGCTGCCTTTACGTAATCTTTTTCTACCGCGGTAAAAGCTCCTATTACAGAAGTTAGTAAACAACCTGTTCCCGTAACTTTCGTTAAAATAGGATGACCATTTCGAATAAGAACAGTTCGCTCTCCATCTGTAACAACATCTTCTTTTCCAGTAATTACCGCAACTGTATTCAATTCGTCTGCTGCCTGTTTTGCAATACTTACAACATTCCCTTGTCCAGCACCAGCATCTACCCCTTTAATTTCCCATCTCTCATTAATAACGTTCGCTATTTCTGCTGCATTTCCGCGGATAACAGCTAAATCTATTTCAGCTGGAATATGTCTCGCAACTTCTGTTCGATACGACGTTGCTCCTGCACCAACTGGATCAAACAACACAGGTACATTGTTCATATTTGCTGCTTTACCAGCAAGTAACATCGCTTCTACTTCCTCAGGACGAAGTGTCCCCATGTTTAATACTAAAGCTCCCGCAATGCTAGCCATTTCTGCTACTTCTTCTTTTGCATACGCCATTACAGGCGATGCCCCTAACGCTAACAAACCGTTAGCTGTAAAATTTGTTACAACAACATTTGTAATATTATGAACGAGCGGATTAGAATCTCTTACTAAATCCACTACTTTACTAATTTCTTGTACATTCATTTTTTTCATCTCCTAACTATAATGGTGGGAGATACACAAAAAGACACTTTGCGTACGCAAAGTGTCTGAATATGTGCTTTTACACTCTCCCTACGCTGGCATTATCCAACAGGTTCAAATGGTCAATGACGGATTGATAGTCATACTCTCAGTTTGCATCCACAAACTCCCATGTGTTTATTATTCATCTACTTCAAAGTCTACTCTTATTCTAATAAAATAACAAGTTCTTTACCTTTCCGTCCTTAAAATGACAATACGGTCTGAATAACAAGAAACAAATTTTTTTGCTATTTTAATAGAAACATCTTCAACACCATTTTCATTTCCATTCATCAAAAAGCATTCAAACTTCGCGCGTAACTGAATCTCAAGAAGATGTATGCTATATTTAACGTATGGAATTTTGAAAGGATGTTTTAAATATGGTAAAAAGCGTTGTAATCGCTGAAAAACCTTCCGTTGCACGAGATATTGCTCGCGTACTGAAGTGTGATAAAAAAGGAAACGGCTATCTTGAAGGTAGTAAATATATTGTAACTTGGGCTTTAGGTCATCTCGTTACATTAGCAGATCCAGAAAGCTATGATGTGAAATATAAAAAGTGGAATTTAGAAGATTTACCGATGCTACCGGAGCGTTTGAAATTAACTGTTATTAAACAAACTGGGAAACAATTCAATGCTGTGAAAAGCCAGCTACTTAGAAAAGATGTAAGTGAAATTATTGTAGCGACAGATGCTGGACGTGAAGGAGAATTGGTCGCTCGCTGGATTATTGATAAGGTTCGCATTAATAAACCGATCAAACGTCTATGGATTTCATCTGTTACTGATAAAGCGATTAAAGATGGTTTTGCAAATTTAAAACCAGGTAAAGCATATGATAATTTATACGCTTCAGCTGTCGCACGTTCAGAAGCTGATTGGTATATCGGTCTTAACGCAACTCGAGCTTTAACAACTCGATTTAATGCTCAGCTAAATTGTGGTCGTGTACAAACACCTACTGTCGCTATGATCGCTAGCCGTGAAGATGAAATAAAGAACTTCAAAGCTCAAACTTACTACGGTATCGAAGCTCAAACAACGAATCAATTAAAACTAACTTGGCAAGATGCAAACGGTAATAGCCGTAGTTTTAATAAAGAAAAAATTGATGATATTGTAAAAAATCTAGATAAACAAAATGCCACTGTTGTGGAAATTGATAAAAAACAGAAGAAGTCATTCTCTCCTGGTCTTTACGATTTAACTGAATTACAACGTGATGCAAATAAAAAGTTTGGTTATTCTGCTAAAGAAACTTTAAATATTATGCAAAAGTTATATGAACAACATAAAGTGTTAACGTATCCTCGTACAGATTCACGTTACATTTCATCTGACATCGTTGGAACACTTCCAGAACGTCTAAAAGCGTGTGGCATCGGAGAATACCGTCCTTTAGCACATAAAGTATTGCAAAAGCCTATCAAGCCTAATAAATCATTTGTTGATGATAGTAAAGTAAGCGATCATCACGCAATTATTCCAACAGAAGGATACGTTAACTTCTCAGCCTTCACAGATAAAGAGCGTAAAATTTATGATTTAGTTGTAAAACGTTTCTTAGCTGTTTTATTCCCAGCATTCGAATACGAGCAACTAACGTTACGTACAAAAGTTGGCAAGGAAACATTCATTGCACGCGGGAAAACAATCCTACATGCCGGTTGGAAAGAAGTATATGAAAATCGCTTTGAAGATGATGATGTAATGGATGATGTAAAAGAGCAACTTCTACCTCACATTGAAAAAGGTGATACATTAACTGTAAAGTTAATTATGCAAACATCAGGTCAAACAAAAGCACCTGCACGATTTAATGAAGCAACTTTACTTTCAGCAATGGAGAATCCTACAAAATATATGGATACGCACAATAAACAACTTGCTGATACATTAAAATCGACTGGTGGATTAGGTACTGTAGCAACGCGCGCTGATATTATCGACAAGCTATTCAATTCGTTCTTAATTGAAAAACGTGGCAAAGATATTCATATTACTTCAAAAGGCCGTCAGTTACTTGATTTAGTACCAGAAGAGTTAAAATCCCCTACACTAACTGGTGAATGGGAACAAAAACTTGAGGCTATCGCAAAAGGTAAGCTAAAAAAAGAAGTATTCATTTCTGAAATGAAGAACTATACGAAAGAAATTGTTTCTGAAATTAAATCGAGTGATAAAAAATATAAACATGACAACATTTCAACGAAGTCTTGTCCAGACTGCGGCAAACCGATGTTAGAAGTAAACGGTAAAAAAGGCAAAATGCTTGTATGCCAAGATCGTGAATGTGGTCACCGTAAAAATGTATCCCGCACTACAAACGCACGCTGCCCGCAGTGTAAGAAAAAATTAGAATTACGCGGTGAAGGCGCTGGCCAAATTTTCGCATGTAAATGTGGCTATCGTGAAAAACTTTCTACATTCCAAGAAAGACGTAAAAAAGAATCTGGAAACAAAGCTGATAAACGCGATGTTCAAAAATATATGAAACAACAGAATAAAGAAGAAGAACCATTAAACAATCCATTCGCGGAAGCATTAAAAAAATTAAAATTTGATTAAACAAAAAGGTTCCTACCACTATCGGTAGGAACCTTTTATTTTAATGAATGATTTTACTTCCTTTTGCGTTCTCAACAAACTTTTCACTCGATTTATTAATTGGCTTTTTCAGTAATAATGCAGCGACAACCATGATTACTACGAAAGCAGTTAGCACGAGTAAATCTCTAGTTACTATATCCCAAAGCATTCCACCTACTGTTTCACGAATTGCACTAATTGCATATGTGAACGGTAAGAACGGATAAATTGCTTGGAAGAATGGTGGTGTCATTTGAATTGGGAACGTACCACCCGATCCTGCTACTTGCAGTACAAGTAAAATAATTGCCATCGATTTCCCAACGTTTCCGAAAATAGAAACGAGTGAGTATACGATACAAACGAAGACTCCACCAATAAATAAACTAAATAACACGAACCAGAACTTATCGACCACGTACGTACCGAGTAAGAATATATCTCCCATTGATACGATAAACGCTTGTGAAAGACCTATCGTTAAGAATGTTAATAAACGTCCGAAGTAAACTTCATGGCTCTTATAATTCGCGCCCTCTTCATGTACTTCTACTGTTAATAATGAAACCATTAATAATGCGCCTACCCATAATGCAAGCACCGTATAGAATGGTGACATTGCTGAACCGTAGTTCGGCATCGCAAATAATTTATTCTCTTTTAAATTTACTGGATTCGCAAAGTAGTCACTTTGCTTTTCAACATCATTTTTCAATAGGCGTATGATGTCTTTTATATCCTCTTCTGATTCAAAATCACGAATTTTATCTGCTAATTCTTTAATCTTTTTCTCAGTAGCTGGCATTTCAGCTTTAATATCTGCTAATTTCTTTCTACCGTCTACTAAGCCTTTTGATGAATCTTCTAGTAATTTTTTAACATCTGGAAGCTTTTTGTCTGCATCATTTAAAATTTGAGTTGTATTTTTCGACATCTCTTTTGTACGAGCAATTGCTGTATTGAAACCTGGTACAATTTCTGAATCATACGTCGATAATACATCTGTTAATTGAGCTGATCCGCCTTTCGCAGCGTTGTTAATACTTTCAATTACATCTTTTGTAGGTTTCTGGCCATTGTTAAGAAGTGTAATTCCCTTATTCGTTGCCTCTACACCTTTTTGCAAGCTACTTTTCGCCTTATTTAATTTTGCAATTCCATTATTAAGGTTTTTATCACTATTTACATCTGCTAAAACCTTATTTGTACTTTCTAGAACCGGAATCATATCATCAATTAAACCGATTCCAGATTGGAATTGACCATTTAAACTTTTTAAGGCCTCCTTCGAACCTTCTAAACCATTAACACCTCTATTTTGCACATCCTCTAGTGCTTTTTGGACACTAGATTTAGTACTTTCAAGACCATTTTTCGCTTTATCATAATCTGCTTTTGCATTGTCGTATATTTCATTTGCATCAGCTTTAGCTTGATCTACTGTGCTAACTGCTTTTTTATAATCTGCCACAAATGTTTCGTTGTAATCTTTTTCAGCTTGATCAATTAATGCATTTGCTGCATCTAATTTTTGATTCGCTACATCTGTTACATCTTTCTTTACTTCTTGTCCTGTACCAATAACATTTACGATATCTTTAATTCCGTTATTCGCATTTTCCATACCGCTTTTAAGCTTAGTTAAGCGATCTACTCGACCTTGGAAGAAGTTTTTACCAAAATCAGTCGTCACAGAGTTTTGAAGTTCAGTAAATACATTAATAAGATACGCTATGCCATCTGTACGAGCTTGTAATTGATCTGATACAGCATTTAAATCTTTCTTTGCTTGTTCTGGATCAAATTTCCCATTTTGCAATCCATTTACAACACTTTTCCCATAAGCTGTTCCTGCACGTGATGAACTTAAAACATTATTGACTGTTTGATTAATATTTTGCGCTATGCTCTTATAACCATCACTATTCAATTTAGAAAGATCCGGTCTTGCAGGGAATTCAGGTAATCCATTCATTCCAGAGAAATCAGGGATATTTAAGTCTACACCCGGATTCATTAAAAAGTCAGTAAATGCAGCTGCACTATCCATAACGCCTTTTGCTGCTACTAAATCATTTCTTATCGTTCCTGGAGCGTTTTTCAACGTTTGATCTTGATTCGCAAAGAACTTATCTAAATTTGCCAATGCTTCTTGCCCATCATTTATTACACTCTCTACAACAGGTAAATCTTTTTGTGCTACTTTCACAATATCTTCTGCTCGAGTCGCATCATCTAACGCCTTATCCATGAGTGTATTCATTTCTGGGAACTGAGCTTCTAATTTAAATACAAGATCTTTTACTTTCTCGATACTTGGTAAGTTCGTTTCTAAATCGATTCCAAGGTCATTGAAGATTTTAAAAATCTCACCGTTTGCTGTTTTAACAAAGTTTTTACTAATCTCTTCTGTAAGACCCGATGCACCTTTCGCTGTAATCTTCGGTGCAATAGCATTTACCTTTTCATTTACGTAATAATCAATTTCCGGTTTCTGTGGATTTTCATTCAAGACTGTTGCAATCTTTTCCGAAAAATCTTTTGGGATAGTAATACTTGCAGAATAGTCTCCACGCTCTACTCCATAAATTGCTTGCTTTTCATCAACAAACTTCCACCCAAAATTTTTGTCCTTCTTAAGTGAATCTACAATTTCTTCACCAATGTTAATGTCTTTTCCTCTTAAATTCGACCCAACATCTTGGTTAGAAACTGCAATTTGGATTCCTTTCGTATTTCCGTAAGGATCCCAAGAAGCTTTAATGTTAAACCACGCATATAACGATGGTAAAACCATCAAACCTAATACAATAACAATCGCAGCCCAATGTTTGGCCACATTCCGTAAGTCTGTCTTATAAATACGCCAAATCTGTTTCATATAAGTTATCACCTAATTATATATTTTTCCTTCTTTAGAAAATGATGCATACATTTTGCAATTATATCACTTTCTACATCGTGGATTAAACGAAAACATACTATTATTCCCATTAAATATTTCACTTACTTCATTATATAACGAAGTAAAAAAAGTATGCATACAAAATGACCAAATTAGTTTTACATTCAGTAATAACAAATATATAGGAAATGTCATAAAAAATACAAGTATTTTCTCTTGGAAATACTTGTATTTCTAAAAAAATCCTCACAGATTTGTATTATCTGTGAGGATTTCTTCTATTATATATCTAATTGAACCTCTACACCGAAATGGTCTGAAATTACATTTCGGTTTATACCATTAAAAATGACTTTCGAAGAACGAACTGTTTTACCTTGGTTACACAGTATTAAATCGATTCGCAAATTATGTTTATTTTCATCCCAACCAGCAATCTCGCCTTGGACAGTTGTTCCTTCGTCCTTATCTATCGCTAGTTCATATGTGTCATACAAACCTTTTTGCATCGTATACTCATAACCCTCGCCTTCCAAACGAGCATTGTTATTAAAATCACCCATTAAGAAGGCAAGCTCATTATTATCTACACGCTCCATCAAACGATCGATTTGACCTTTGAATGACTCTTCTTCATCATTCCACCAACCGAGATGGCAAGAGTAAAACGTTATATTCTTACCATTATAAGCAATTGTTGCACTTACAATTTTACGTGTTTTCCAATACGTTGTATCTTTGTTTTCTGATACAAAGAACGTATCTTCTTTTATAATACTATGTTTTGTTATAATCGCTAATCCTTCTTCGTACACGTCATAACCAATATGAGAGAAATCCCAAGTAATATTGTAATCTTTTACATGTAACGCTTTTAACTCTTCTAATAGTAAAAGTCCAAAATTATCTTCTTTCTTGTTACCGCATACATTTTTAGCCCCTATCGACTGACTTACCTCTTGCAATGCGATGACATCGTACTCTTCTTCTTGAATGACTTTAGCAAGATATTTTATCTTTTCCATTTGATTCTCTTCTTGCCAAGAGTGACAATTTAAAGTTAGCAATTTCATATTATTACGCACCTAACATATCTTGAATGTCTGACTTTAATACGTCAGCTTTCGGACCATACACTGCTTGTACACCTTTATCTTTTACGATTAGTCCTAAAGCACCATTTTGTTTCCACTGTGCTTCTGGTGCAACAACATCTAAATCTTTTACTGTTACACGTAAACGTGTCATACAAGCATCTACGTCAGCAATATTATCTTTTCCACCTAATAAATCAATAACTTTTGTTGCTAATGAACCATCTTGTACATTTCCTGTTCCTTCTGATGCCTCATCTTCATTATCAATATAGTTACCTGCACGTCCTGGCGTTGGTAAATTGAATTTTTTAATTAAGAAATTGAATAACGTAAAGTTAAGACCGAAGAACACTAATGAAACAATGACAAAGTTGATTAAGTCTCTTGTTAAACCTGCGTTAACCATCATTGGCGTACGAGTAATTAACTCAATAAATCCAAATGCGTGAACACGTAAATCAATTAAATCTGCTAATGCGAATGCAAGTCCTGTTGTAATAGCATACACAACATATAATACTGGTGCAATAAACATGAACATGAATTCAATTGGTTCTGTAACACCTGTTAAGAATACTGCTAATGCAGCTGATAAGAACATTGGTTTATATTTTGCACGTTTTTCTTTATCAACATTACGGAACATCGCGAAAGCAATACCCATTAACGCTGCTGTTGAACCGATAACTTGTCCAGCTTTGAAACGAGCTGGTACAACATTATTTAATAGATCGTTATATGCTTTTGTATCTCCACTTGCTAATAAGTTATTTAAATCTGTAATCCATGCAAGCCATAATGGATCTTGCCCTGCTACAACTTGTCCAACTTTTGAGCCAGTTAACATCGTATATGTGCCGCCTAGCTCTGTGTAGTTCATCGGAATCGTTAACATATGGTGTAAACCGAATGGTAATAGTAAACGCTCTAACGTTCCATATACAAATGGTGCGACAACTGGTGCACTATCCTTTGAAGCTGCAATCCAGCGACCGAATTCATTTAATCCACTTTGGATGAATGGCCATAAAAGTGATAATACAATCGCAGTGACTGTAGACCAAACAATTACAACGAATGGTACGAATCGTTTTCCGTTAAAGAATGCTAATGCCTGTGGCAGTTTGTTATAGTTATAATATTTGTTATATAAAGTAGCTCCTAAGAAACCTGTGATAATCCCTACGAAAACTCCCATGTTTAATGCTGGTGCACCAAGTACAGAAGTAAAGTAATCTTTTACAATTAAATCTCCTGCTAATACTGAAGAAACTTTCGCTTTTGAATCCGCTAACATTTCAGCGTTTACGCCAAATATAGCTCCTGTAATTCTGTTTGTTAAGACGAATGCTAATAGCGCTGCGAATGCACCACCTGCGCGATCCTTCGCCCAAGATCCCCCAATTGCTACTGCGAATAAGATGTGTAGATTTGTAATAATTGCCCAACCGATGTCTTCCATTACGCGAGCGATTGTATGAACTGCGTTAATATCCCCAGCAGACATCCCAATTAACTTACCGATAGAAATCATTAAACCAGCTGCTGGCATTACAGCTACAACAACTAATAATGCTTTCCCGAACTTTTGCCAAAAATCAAAAGACGTAATTTTCATCTGTTCTTCCTCCCCTTTATTTATAACAACATAATGATTTAAATTATAATTTCTGTTTCCTTTATGAAAACGATTCCTTATGTTACTTTTCTATCTTTACGCAACCGTTTTCATAAATCTATTTTAATAAAAGCGTTTTCACTTTGCAATAGAAATTTATTTTTTTTCATAAAAAAAGATGCTCTAAGAGCATCCTTTTTTATTATGAAATGCGATAAACCCTTGTTTCATAAGGATTTAACGTGATTGTAGTTACTTGTTCATGTTCCGCAACTTCATAGTTATTTAAAAGCAAACGTTTGCGTTCTAGTCCGAATAAACCCTCATTATATACAGCTTCCTCTTTTGAGATATTGCTAATTACAATGATTTTTTCATCGTTTAATGTACGAGTATATGCATAAATTTGCGGATCATCTTCTAAAAGTAAATCGTACGTACCGTAATTCAGTACATCGTGTTCTTTTTTCAAGGCAATCATTTTCTTATAGAAATTGAAAATAGAGTTCTCTTCATTCTTTTGCTTTTCAACATTAATTTCTTTGTAGTTTGGATTCATACCAAACCAAGGTGCACTTGTTGTGAATCCAGCATTCATCTCATCGCTCCACTGCATAGGTGTACGTGAATTATCGCGGCAAGAAGCCCATATAATTTCCATCATATCTTGATGGGATACACCCTCTGCAATTTTCTCGCGATATAAATTTTTAATTGCTACATCATCGTAATCTTCAATATTTGGGAATTGAACATTTGTCATCCCAATTTCTTGTCCTTGATAAATAAACGGTGTACCGTGCATAAAGAAATACATTGCTCCAAGAGCTGTTGCACTTTCACGCCAATATTGTTTATCATCTCCCCAAGTTGAAACGATACGTGGCTTATCATGATTCTCAATATATAAAGCATTCCATCCTTTATTTTCTAACCCTTTTTGCCATTTCGTTAATACCTTTTTCAACCCTACAACATCAAGATCTTTCTTCTTTTCTGCATCCCATAAGCTTAAATGTTCGAATTGGAATACCATATTGAACTTACCTTGCTCTTCTCCAACCCAAAGCTCAGCATCTTCAATCTTAACGCCATTCGCTTCACCAACAGTCATAATATCGTACTTAGAAAATGTATTTTCTTTTAACTCTTCTAATAAGGGTTGAATGCCATCCACATTCATATGTTTATCAAAAGATGGCACATACTTTAGTTCTTTTGGATTTGGCATATCTTTAAAGCCATCTTCTTTTTTAATATGGCTGATTGCATCCACACGGAAACCATCAATTCCTTTATCAAGCCACCAATTAACTGTATCGTATAAAACTTCGCGAACTTCTTTATTCTCCCAGTTTAAATCTGGTTGTTTACGCGAGAATAAGTGTAAGTAATATTGTCCTGTTACTTCATCATATTCCCATGCCGAACCATTAAAAATACTTTCCCAGTTGTTTGGTTCCGCACCATCTTTACCATCATGCCAAATATACCAATCACGCTTCGGATTGTCCTTAGATGAACGAGACTCAATAAACCATGGATGTTCATCACTTGTATGATTAATAACTAAATCAATAATAAGCTTCATATCACGTTTATGAACTTCATCTAGTAAAGCATCAAAGTCTTCCATCGTACCAAACTCATCCATGATATCTTGATAATCACTAATGTCATAACCATTATCATCATTAGGTGACTTATACATTGGACAAATCCAAATTACATCTATACCTAAATCTTTTAAATAATCCAGTTTTGCAATAATACCTTGTAAATCTCCAATACCATCACCATTTGAATCCATAAAGCTACGTGGATAAATTTGATAAGCAACCGCTTCTTTCCACCATGTCTTATTCATAGTCATTCTCTCCTTTTGCATCCCATCGGAAATTTTTATGCAAACGTTTTCGTAACACTATCATAACAAAATATGGAGAGTTTGCAACGAGAATTTTTTACACTACTATTAAATATCTACATTCCATTACGAAATCATCCCCTATTTCATTGTTATTGCAGAAGTTTTATTATTGCCAGATCTGATTAGCTTACTTCCTTTAATATAAAATAAGACCATGATTATTGTGCATCTTCCACTTATCTTCTTTGTTTCACTAAATTTTGATGTAGTAGTATCAATATCTATTAATGTAAAATTTTCACTTGTCACATGAAATGAGTCCAAATATGAAGGTATTAAAAAAGGTGATCCCTATTTTCATACAGAGATCACCGTCTTAAGATTACATTATTTTTTAATACCCTTATAAGGGGGAGCATTTCAACTTCCTTCTCCAAACAATTCCTTTTATTACCTATATATTTTAGCGTAGTTTCCCTGCTTCGTCTTTTTTCCTCTTTCTTCTTCTCATGTAAACAGAAAGTAAAGATACAACTAAAATAAAGATTGGAACAGCTACCATCCAATCTTTGGACGTAGATGGTTTTGAAATCATTTCTTTTTCTTTTTCTTCATAAGGAATTCGATGTCCTCTAATTAACAAACGATGTGTATTCACACCATAGGGAGTACATGTAATTAAAGTAGCGTAATCCTTATTTTCCACAATTAATAAATCATCTACTTCATGCGGCAACACAACTTTAATTTGATCTACTTTATAAGCAAGGACCTTATCTAATGAATGAATATAAAAAATATCCGATTCCTTCATTTTATCTAAATCAGTAAATAATACTGCAGAAGGCAAACCTCGATGCCCCGTTAAAACGGTGTGTGTGCTTGTTCCACCTACTGGCAATGAGGATTTATCTAAATGACCTACACCGCGACTCAAAACTGCCTCTGAAGTCCCTTGATAGATTGGAAGCTTCACATTAATCTGAGGTATCTCAATATACCCCATTGTATCGCCTAAATTTAAAGCATCTGCATAAGAATTTTGATTATCTTTTTGTTGTTCAGCAAATGGATCTGAAAATGTTTGCCCAGAGTTTTGAACTTGCTTATTATGCTCATCCGCCTCTTTTTCTCGACGTTCGAGCTCTTTCTTTTGAAGGGACTTTACAGCTTCATCATAGGAACTAACTTGAGAATAATGTGTTCTTGTCGCGAACCAATCGCTTACAGTTGGATACAAAAATATACCTAGTCCTAATAAAAAAATGCATCCAAAAAAGATATTTTGTTTCATAGTACCCCCTTTAAGTATTTAAAAATATTAAAAAGAGGAAAGCTATTCGCTTCTCCTCTTTTTATGCTATATCATTATCATTTTCTAAAACCTTAATTTTTCGCTGTATTTCTTCTGAAGAAAACAAATGCTGCTACAGCCATCAACACAAGACCTACTACAGTAAATAGCATTGTTCCTATACCACCTGTTGAAGGGAGTACCCAGCCACTTTTATTATTCTTTACTTCTAATTCAATCTTTTTTTGCTCCGCATTAATTGTTACATGAATTGGATCTCTTAATTTTTGATAAGAAGCTTTTGTACCATCTTCTTTTTCATAAGTTGGTGCTTTCGTTTCAACTACTTGATAGTCTCCGTATGGGAGGTTATTCCATGTGATAATACCATTTTCATCAGATACACCTTTTACTTCTTGCTTTCCAACTACTACCACATTACCTTTTTTATCTTGTAATTCGAATTCTGCACCTTGTAATTTCTTATTATCAGCACCATCAACTTTCGTCAACTCAATGCTACCAGCAGTTGGGACAACAATTACCGGCTTAGATTCTTTTTGATCTTTTACATTATTATTATTTTCAAAATTGATTGTTGCTTTATTTTTAATTTCCGTTCCAGCTGCTACGTCTTCTTTAATCTGTGATTTAATTTGTAAATGCAACTCTTTTTTCCCATTTAATTTTGAAAAATCTTTCACAGTCGCTGTTACTTTTTGACCTTCTACAACTACTTCTACCACACTTGAATCTACTTCTACACCATCGATGTACACAACTGGTTTTCCTTGAATTACTAATCGATTATCTAACGTATCTGTTACAACATACTGTTTATAGTCTTTAATATCTTCTGGAATTAATGTTTTAATATCATAGTTATAATCTGTTTGTGTATTAATCGGTAAGAACTCTAGATCCTTATTAATCTTTTTATCAATCGTTGGCTCTTCATAGTTCTTTACTTCCACAGTCTCTACTTTACCAGATGTAATTGAACCATCTTCATTAAGAGTACCTGACTCAGTAATTGAGAATTCATGTTTTGTTAGATCTTTAACATAACCTTTTGGTGCTTCTTTCTCTTGGAAATAATACTTACCATACTCTAAACCTTCTACACGAATTTTACCATCTGTACCTGTTACTAACTTTTCTTTAACTACTTTACCATCCTCTGTATATAAAGAGAATTCTACACCTGAAAGTACTTTATCTTTCGCGCCTGTTTTTGTTAGTTCTACTGCTCCACGTTTGATTTCATTCTTTGGATACATGTGAAC
This sequence comes from Bacillus luti, assembly GCF_001884105.1. Classification (GTDB taxonomy): domain Bacteria; phylum Bacillota; class Bacilli; order Bacillales; family Bacillaceae_G; genus Bacillus_A; species Bacillus_A luti. Next base: position 14,928 of record NZ_MACI01000025.1, read on the forward strand.
ATCGTAGTTTAGCACATCGCCCGTTTTACTTGTCATTGGAATGTCAACTGTATACGTATGTGGATTTAAGTTAACATGCTCTGGTCCAGCAACTTCTTTTACTTCATAACGTCCTAACGATAAATCTGTAAATACTGCCTCACCTTTATCATTTGTTGTCATTTTGATTGATTCTGCGTTTGTTACAGGCTCTACATTTTCCTTTACAATCTTTCCATCATTTGAAATCTTTTCGAATGACGCAATTTGCTTAATTTCAAATGTTACACCTTTTAATGGATTAACCTTTTCAGGTAAAGTTTGATTCGCAGAACCATCACCGTCTACACCTGGCTCCCCATTTTTTTCTTGTGCGTACTTATGAATGGTTAAAGAACCTGTATTTTTTGATGCTGCACTCACAAACATACTAGGCAACATAGAAAACGTTAATGCCAAAATTAAAAGCATACTGAAAATCTTTTTCATATTATTCTTCCTCACTATCTCTATAAATTTTTCAATTTAAAACTCTATTACTTATTCCTTTTATTTCGAACATATAAGAACACAACTAGTAACATTAAAATCCCACCGATGGAATAGAAAATGCCTGTCCCTATACCTCCCGTTTTCGGGATTTCCCACTGACTCTTTTGATTTTCTATTGTTATTTTGTGTACTGATGATCCAACTTCTACTGTAATTGGCTCTTTCAAAAGCATATAGCCATCTGGGGCTTGTACTTCTTTAATTGTATATTTTCCGAACAGTAATGGATTAGAAACTGCGTTACCATTTTCATCTGTTGTTAATTTCCCAATCTCTTTACCATCTTTGTCTAAAATCTGAAACACAGCATTTTTTAATTTCAGATTGACATCTGTAGCATCGACCTTCGTAATTTCAATTACACCTTTTTCTAGCAATTCATTTTCAACGGTCTTCTCTATCGGCGTTTTTGTGTCTTTCGTTATTTCAAAGTCGTATGATTTATTATCTAGTTTATAACCTTCTGGAGCTTCGACTTCAACTAGCTTATATTCACCAATTGGTAAATCTATTGCCTTAGCTTTTCCATCTTCACCTGATGTAATTGTTTGAATGACATGATTATCTTTATCCCGGACTTCGAAAACAGCACCTTTTAATGGAATGTTGCTGCCTTTTTCTACTTTCGTAACTTCTAACTCTCCAGCACCAACTATATCTTCAACTAGTCCAGCATCGATTGTCATATTATGTTCATCTTCACCAAGTTTGATTATTTCTGAATATCCATCTTTATCAACATTCGAATCAATTCTTTCATCGTTACCAACGTTTTTATTTGTCCATTTGTAACCATCTGGCAACTTAAATCTCACTTGGTATTCACCCGGATCTAAATTTACAAACTTGTAATAACCAGGATTTCCTTTTTTGTCATTACCAGTTCTCGTCATACTAATAACTTTTCCATCTTTATCTAATAGCTCTACGACTACACCATTCACGCCAGTGTTTCCGTCGTTTTGAATACCATCTTTGTTTTTATCTAGCCAGACGTAATCTCCTAATGAGCTCTTTTTCGAAGCTTGTAATTGTACACCCACTCGGTTTGGCTCTGCTGGTTGAATCCAATTTCCTGTTACATCATTTATCGCACTGTATCCAAAGGAATTCCATGCAATTCCTGCCGAAGCATCCATATCAACAGGTGCACGCATTGACCATTCTAGTGTCGCTGCTTCGCCTGGATATACAAGCTTATTCTTATCAAATTCAAATTTAACTGCCGTTACTTTTGTTAAATCCGCCGGCGGCTCTAAAGACCAATTCGGATCATTTGCACCATCTGGATTCACAAAAGCATCATTTCCTTGAATTAAATCATCACGCTTAGGTTTTGAAACAGTCGTATAATAAATCTTAATGAAATCACCGTCAGTAAGTTGGATTGGTGATGTTAAGTATGGGGTCCATTTGCTACCACGCTCTTGTGAATGATTCTTCGTTTGTAAAACTGACTGGTCACCCTCCGCAGGGAATATATCAATTAAGACACCATTCCTAACAGCTACGGTCCCACCATTTTCAATTTTCAAGCGATATTTCACTTCTCCACCTGGTACTGTTGTTGCTACTTCTGGTGAACCTTTCCAGCTATCGTCTAATTCACCTTTTACATATTTAATTGATTTTAAAGATTGCTCTTCTTCAATCTCAACAGCATCTTGACTTTCAATAATTGGGTCATTTATATCATCATCACCATCAAGATCATTTTCATCTTTTCCTGTTGGTTGTCCCCACTTGTCTGCAGATACTATTGTTGAGACATTAGACATTAAGCCCGCCTTATTATAGTACTTGCCTGCCATCGCGAAGTTATTAACCTTTACTTTAAACTTAACAGTCACAGCGTCTCTCGGTGAAACATCTAATTCAGGGAAAGTCCATCGTAAAAGGGTTCTTCCTTTTTCTTTATAGTTCGGAATCGTTTCCACCTTTACTTTTTTTGCATCATAAGGTTTTCTATCCCATTCATCTTTAACGACAGCAAATGTCTCCGAACCTGGAACATATTCTAACCCCTTTGGTAACCAATCTACAATTATTGGTTGTTTTAAAGGTGTAGAACTCCAATCAACTTTACCAGTTAATTCAAATTCTACTTCTTCTCCCTTGATATACTTTTCTCCAGGCTTTGTTAACGCCTTTTTCTTAAAAGTAACCTTTGCTTCAGGATTTTCTTTTACTTTTACTTGTGCTGTCGCTTCTTTTATATAGTTTTTTCCATCAATATCATATGAAATATGTGCGGTATTTTTCAAAATACCTTCTTTAAAGTTCGGATCATCCACTTTAAACATTAACCATGCGCCATAACTCATTTTAAAATCTGCAGGCACTTTACCAAATTCATATCGAATTCCGGTTACTTTATCACCTTCAAATAATGATAAAGAAGAAACCTCTAACCATTCTCCGTTCGTATTACCACGAATCACTTTCCATTCTTTCCACTCTGGATTATTCTTCGTTTTGTATAAAATCTTATATTCACTTACACCTGAAAATGCACCTGTATGCATTCTCGTAAAATGAAGTTGTTCATCAAAACGGTCATCTTGAAGCACAAAATTATCAATTTCCTTAGAATATTGATTTTGAATGTTAGATAGTGTAAAAGCAATTTCTTCTTCTTTACTGTACTCAGACTTTTGGGCAGCCTTTCTCAGATCTGAAAAAGCTTGCTCAGGAGGAATAACAGGAGGTTTTTTATTTGATATTTCAACATACGCATGTGTTTGTTTTGTTAATTCCTCTTCCCCTTTTGGCTTTAGTTTTGCCTCAACTCTATTTAGAACTTGTTGATTTTGATCCTCACCAAAATTTTCCTCTGGGAATTTAACCTTAACTTTAACAACTTTCTCGCCTTCTACATTTTTCAAATCCCATACGACTGTATGTGAATTCGCATCATATTTCCCATTATCACTAGCTGATATAAACTGGGCTTCTTTCGGTAGTAGATCTTTTATTGAAAGCGAATCAAGTGTAGTAGGTCCACTAACATGTTGAGCACGAATCGTGTACTCGACTTCTTCTCCTGGCTTAATCGTCCACTTATTAGGAGTTTTACGCATTTCCCACTCTGGTTTCTTAGGTGGTTCAGGTGGTACTTCTTTTTCATACGCTACAACCGTTACTTCATTAGAAGTTTTGCCTCCTTGATCAGATACAAAATCCGCTACAGCTGTAGCTTTCGTTCCATTTTTTGTTCCTTTAGGAAACTTCACTGTAATAGGGACTGCTTTAGAATCTCCATTGGGAAGGGGCTCTTTAAAAGTATAAATAACTGAATGCGTTTCTTTATCGTATACTGCATCCGTACCACTAATTTTCCCATGTCTTACATACTCGACTTCAGGTGGTAGTTTAACAACAATTTTTGCATCTTTATGCCCACCTTCTAATCCAAATGTACTTAAATCAAGTTGATATACAAAATCTTTATCTACATTTTTTTGCGAACCATCTCCGCCCTCAACCGAAAGCTTTAAGCTGACATTTGCTTCTTTGTCATATGTTTCTGCTGCTACAATATGTATAAATGGCTGTACAATAATTTGCATTACCATTAAACAAATGACAAATATACTAATCTGTTTACTCTTCATACTCACACCTCTCTATTAATCTCCTTAACAACAAAGAGATTGGCTATTTCTTCGAATACCATCCGCCTTGAGCCTAAGAACAATAAAATGGGCCATCTTAAAACAAACATCTTATTATCTGATAATTGGGCAAATAAAAAAGGATTGTCGGGTTGCAAATACAATTTGCAACC
>NZ_MACI01000026.1 GCF_001884105.1 Bacillus luti
GCGACCTATTCTTTCAAATAGTGTGCCAAGATATTCCAATGTTACTATTCTATAAAAAAAATGACAATTTATCTACTATATTGTTTTATTTCACATAATAATTTTCAAAAAAACTTTTAATAAACCACCATACATCTTACTTCTAAAATTTAAAATAGCACTGTTCCTTCATAGTCTAAAGCTATGCTACATGTACATTATTACTCTATCTCTTTTATATTACACTTAACATACAATTCAAACACCCTTAAATATTTTTTCCATATATATATTATAGTACGAACAATCTTATATAAAAAAAGGAGCTATACTATGAAGCAGACAAAATTAACAGGTCGTATCGTTGTTCCTTCAGATCCTGACTATGACGTAGCCCGAATGAATTTAAATTTAAGTATTCCAAAACTCCCTTGTATTATTGTTTTTTGCCAAAATAAAAATGATGTGTGTAATGCCTTAAAATGGGCACGCGAACGTCATGTACCATTTCGCTTAAGAAGCGGACGTCATAGCTATGAAAATTTTTCTCTTTTAAATAGAGGACTTATTATTGACGTGAGTGAAATGCATCGCATTACTGTTAATACAGATAAATTAACAGCAACAATTGAAGCTGGTGCAAACCTTGGCACTGTTTATAAAGAGCTTTGGAATTACAGTGTGACAATACCAGCTGGTACAAGCGCAAGCGTTGGAATTGTTGGATTAGCACTTGGCGGTGGCATCGGTATGCTTTCACGCTTATTTGGATTAACATGTGACCAATTAATAGAAGTTGAAATGGTACAAGCATGTGGTAAATTTGGAGCAAAAATCATTCGTGCAAGCGAACATGAAAACCATAATTTGTTTTGGGCATGCCGCGGTGGTGGTGGTGGAAACTTCGGAATTATTACTTCTTTAACTTTTCGAGTACACCCTATAAAAAATGTATCAATCTTCTCCATCACATGGGAATGGGAAGATTTTATTGCTGCATTTCAAGCTTGGCAAAACTGGGCGCCTTATACAGACGAGCGTCTGACTTCATCAATTGAGTTATTCACAAAGCAACAAAACAAAATTGAAGCACAAGGTGAGTTTGTTGGCTCTCCCTCTGAACTCCATTCCTTATTATCTCCTCTTCTTGAAACTGGTACCCCCTCTCTCTTTATAGATGAAGTTCCTTATATAAAGGCTGTTGAATTTTTTAACAGTGGTAACATCCCTGAAAACTTCAAGCGCTCCGGTTCCTACGTATATAAACCTATTCCTCTTAAAGGAATTGAAATCATGCAATATTTTCTTTCTCATGCACCAAATAAAGATGCGAGTATTTGGCACCAATCACTTGTGGGTGCTGTTGAAAATATTCCGCCTACTGAAACAGCTTATTTCCATCGTAAAGCAATTATTGCTCAAGAATACATTACCTCTTGGAAATGTGATGATGAAGAAAATCGAAATATACGCTGGGTTAAAGATTTACGAGAAAGCTTAGATCCTTATACACTAGGTGACTATGTCAATTGGCCCGATATCGACATTAAAAATTGGCAAACTAGTTATTATGGCCCTAACTTTCAAAGATTGCGTAAAGTGAAAACCATATATGACCCTTGCAATGTTTTTCGTTTTCAACAAAGTATCCCACCCTTTCATACGTAAAAAAGGAAGAACAAAATACTGTTCTTCCTTTTCACATTGAAAATCGTTCAATTGTTTGTTTCAAGTCTGTTGCTTGCTTCTCTAAATCCTTTAACAATTGATCGATTACTACCATATTTTTAGATTGTTGCAGTGTCACACGTGCTACTTCTTGCGAACCTGCCGATGTTTCTTCAGCAATTGCTGCTACAGCCTTCGTCTGCGCTCCTGTTTGATGAATGTGACTCACTTGTTCGTTCATATAGCCACTAATTTGCTTGGTTGCATCTGCAACTTCCATAATACTTGATGACATTTCTTTTAAAATTAATTCGGTAGCCGCCCCGCGTTTCGCCTCTTCTTTAGCTGTTTTCACTTGCTCTGTCATTTTCAATGCGACTTGTTGCACTTCCTCTTGCATATTCCGCAATAACTGCGATATATTTCTTGCAGAATGATCGCTTTCATCAGCAAGTTTACGTACTTCTTCAGCTACAACTGCAAAGCCCCTTCCATGCTCTCCAGCACGAGCTGCCTCGATAGAAGCATTCAGTGCTAATAAATTCGTTTGACTAGCAATCTCACTCACAACAGAAACAATATGTTCTACTTGTTTCATTCGTTCTTCTAATTTTTGTACATTTTGCATCGAATCTTCGTTTTCTTTTGCCAATGTTTGAATACCTTGAATTAAAGAAGTAAAGACACGTGTACTTTGCCCTAAAGCTTGAACCATTTCTAAAGACAACTCATCAGACTGTTTTGCTTTTTCTTCTACTTCACTAGCAATAGAAGTTGTTGTATCAACAGCAGACACAATTGCCTGAATTGAAGCTGCTGATTGCTCAGCGCCAGAAGAAATCTCTGCAAGAGTTTCAGAAACACCTCGAGCTTGTTTTGTCGCTTCCCCTGTTTGCTTTCTAATTTGCTGAACTTGATTATTTGTATACGAAAATGTAGTATCAATATTTTTTACCATACCCCTTAAGTTCCCTAGCATCATATTAAATGCAACACTTAAAGATTTAATCTCATCATCTGTTTTTGGCAACGGGACATCTTCACGAATATCCCCATCAGCCGCCTTCCTTGCAGCCTCCTCTAATTTTCGAAGTGGTTTAATTAAAAAGATTGCTGCTCCATACGCTAAAATTCCAGACCATACTACACCTAATAACATAACGATAATATTATAAACAGTTTGACTTACATAACTTTGAAAATAATCGTATATCACGTAAATAAAAAATATACTTGTTGAATATGTAATAAAAGCTAAAACTGTAGTAAATAGCATAAGTTGTGTACGTAAGCCAAAGGAAAAAGTTTTCTTCTCCTTTTCCATTTCTCATTCCTCCTCATAAGTAATATACATACTATCTATATATCATTATCCATATTTTCCTTATAGAAAGATATATAGATTTTTTATTTTTTGTTTACATATTAATTACATTATTTTTTCTGTATATAAAACTAAAATAATGTATACTTCTATTTGGATGCCATTATATATTCAACTAAATAATTTAAGGTTAGGTGATTCTATGTTAAAAATTTCAAATCGCTTAAACGTTATAAACAGATTAATATTGTTAGTAGCAGTACCGATTCTTTCCATATTAATTATTAGCGTTGTAAATTATATAAATTTACAACAAATGCATAAACAACTTCAAACAGTTTATGTGGATCGTCTACTACCTATTAAATGGCTAGGTTCTATTGAGAGTAGCATGTACCAAGAGTTTAGTTATGTAAAGGAACTCATTATTACTGAAGATGAAAATCGACGTACTACAATTTTAAATAAATTAAATGAAACAAATAAAGAAACCGGAAAATTACAAGCCCAATACGAAAATACATACATAACAGGCGAAGAAAAAAAACTCCTCAACCAATATAAAGAAAAACTAGAAAACTATGAAAAGCATCGTGCTCAAATGCTTGATCTCATTAAAGAGAATAAACTTAATCAGGCGTATTCGTTTTACCTAACTACAGTTGAACCTAATTTATCGGCTACAGTAGACGCTTTAAAAAAACTTAGTGATTATAACGAAAAGTTAGCTGAAAGTTTGTATAACGACAGCGAACATTCTTATAAACAAGTGATAAGCGTAACAATTATTTTATTCATTGCATGTTTAGTTCTTTGCATTCTTATCTCCTTATTTACTGCTAAATCTATTATCAATCCAATCAATTCATTACGGAACATAATGAATACAGCTGGAAAGGGCGATTTAACCGTTGCTGTACCAAAACAATATCATCATGAATTCGGTCATATGTTTAATAGTTTTGATCAAATGATATTAAATTTGCAGCAAATTATTAACAATGTGATTCAAACAAGTGCAAAAGTAAAAGACTCTACAAACCACATTGTTGACACAACAACCGTTTCCTCTTCCACTATGGATACCATTGCAAATACAATGAAACAACTGTCTTACCATATTAATGATCAGTCAGCAAACATTAAAGATAGTTCTACAGCAATGGATGAAATAGCAAATGGAGTGCAAAGCATTGCTGAATCTTCTACAACGATTTCAAACTTAGCTATTTCTACTTCCGATAAAGCAACTATAGGGAATGAAACCATTGAAAAGTCCATTTCGCAAATGACAACTATCCACACTGTCATGGATGAAATATATACAGTAGTAGATCAATTAATTGTTCGCACACAAGAAATTGATAGCGCACTGCAAACTATAACCTATATTTCTGAACAAACAAATCTATTATCTTTAAACGCTGCAATTGAGTCCGCTCGCGCTGGAGAACATGGAAAAGGATTTGCAGTTGTAGCAGAAGAGGTTCGTAAGCTTGCTGAACAATCAAAACAAGCAGCTAAAGATATTACAAAATTAAACTTACTCGTACAAGATGATTCAAAAAATGTAGTCAACGTGATGGGGAAAGGACAAAAAGAAATTCAAGAAGGAATTCATGCCATTCAAAATACAAAGTTAACATTCCATGATATTGTAGATCACATTACTGAAGTTACAAATCAAATACAGGATATAACAGCAAGTGCAGAAGAAATGTCTGCAAGCTCTGAAGAAATAAATAGCGCTCTTATTAATATTTCTTCTATTTCGCAAAATATAGTTTCAGAAACTGAGTATACATCCAATTCTTCACAAACCCAATCTATATCAATACAAGAAATTACAAATATGTCTCTTCAAATGCAAAAACTTGTTGAAGAATTAGAAACATTTGCATCTCAATTTAAAATTAAAAATTTATAAGTAAGTGAGAAACCACCTAAATTAGGTGGTTTCTCTATTTAAATTATACATTAAGATTTCCTTATGTAATAACTGAACCATGAAAAAAATAAAGGATTCTGACAATTCATGACTAATAACAGAAATAAGGGGCAACATTTGTAAAATATATTTTTGACTGGGGGTTTTGTATGATTCAAGTTCGAAATCTAATAAAATCATTTGGCTCACTGGATGTTTTAAAAGGAATTGATTTAGAAGTAAAAGAAAAAGAAGTTGTTGTTTTAATTGGCGCCAGTGGTTCTGGAAAAAGTACATTACTTCGCTGTCTTAATTTTTTAGAAATGTACGATGAAGGTGAAATTCACTTACAAGGTGAGCGAATTGATCCAAAGCATTCAAATTTAAACAAAGTACGTGAAAATGTCGGTATGGTTTTTCAGCACTTTAACCTCTTTCCTCATATGACCTCACTAGAAAACATCATAGAAGCACCTATTCACGTAAAAAAATTGGAAGCAGCAAATGCAAAGGAAATCGGAAATCAGCTTTTGCAAAAGGTTGGCCTACAAGATAAGGCGGATGTAACTCCTCACCTCCTTTCAGGCGGCCAAAAACAACGTATTGCGATTGCAAGGGCTCTTGCTATGAATCCTAAAATTATGCTATTTGATGAACCTACCTCAGCTTTAGACCCTGAACTTGTTGGAGAAGTATTGCAAGTTATGAAAGAACTTGCCGAAGAAGGAATGACGATGGTTATTGTTACACATGAAATGAATTTTGCAAGAGATGTAGCTGATCGCGTCATCTTTATGGATGATGGGAAAATTGTAGAGGATGCTCCGCCTGAGCAATTCTTCTCAGCTCCATCACATGAAAGAGCCAAACAATTTTTACGTAACGTTTTATAATGTAACTTCTATTTCAAACGTAAAGAAATACATTCATACGGCGTACAAATAATTGTCCAAATAAAGCATCTCAATAACATTTAAAACCATCCGTATGATCAATATTTAGGAGGGGTTTTATGAAAAGAAAATTATTAACCATTGTTGCGAGCATTACATTATGTACATCCTTCATACTAGGGGCCTGTAGTAAGGACAGCGCCACTACTTCATCAAGCGGTGAAAAAGAATTTCGTTATGCTATGAGTGGCTTATACAAGCCTTTTAATTATAAAGAAAATGATGGGAAACTTGCCGGATTTGATGTGGAAATCGGTGCGGCGCTTGCTAAAAAAATGAATATGAAACCCGTTCCTATTACAAATCCATGGGAAACACTAATTCAAGGTCTCCAGGCAAAGAAATATGATGTAATACTAGGCAGTATGGCCATTACAGAAGAACGCTTAAAAGCTGTTAATTTCTCAGACCCTTATTATCGCTCTGGTGCCCAAATCTTTGTAACGAAAAAGAATACATCCATTTCTTCTCCAGAAGACTTAAAAGATAAAAAAATTGGTGTTGTAAAAGCTAGTACCTTTAAAGATCTTGTCGCAAAATATACAGATAAAATTACAGAATACGATAGTGATATTACTGCTCTTATGGACTTAGAACCTGGGCGTGTTGATGCGGTAATTACCGATCAAATGGTCGGCCTACGTATGATAAAAGAAGGGAAATCTAATATTAAAGAAGCTGGAAAACCATTAAATCTTGATGAGATGGGAATTGCTATTCGCAAAGATGATAAAGAAATGGTTGAAAAAGTAAATAAGGCTTTAGATGAAATTATTAAAGATGGTACGTATGAAAAGATCAGTAAAAAATGGTTCGGTCGTAACATTCTTGGAGAAGAAGCAAAAACGAAGTAGATTAGCTCTTCAAAGTTTTCATAAATTGTGCCCCACCTTGCACGTGGGGCATTTCATTCCCGACTAAAATCCATACAATATGAGGTGATACACATGTATGAAATTTTTATCTCTACCTATCCTACACTCTTAAAGGCTACTGTTATCACATTACAATTAACATTAACCTCCCTAGTACTCGGTTCATTAATCGGATTACTATTCGCTTTCTTTCGAATCTCTAACAATAAAATTCTAAATAGCATTGCTCATGTATATATCGCCATTATTCGTGGTACACCTTTAATTGTTCAAATCGCAATTCTCTATTTCGGTATTACATCTGTTATTGTTTTCACCCCTTTTTGGGCAGGAGCAATTGCTTTAGCAATCCATAACGGTGCATATATTACTGAAATTTTCCGTGGATCCATTCAATCCGTCGACCGGGGACAATTGGAAGCTGCTCGCTCTTTAGGTATGCCTTATCCTTTAGCTATGCGCCGAATTATATTACCACAAGCATTTCGTCTATCTCTTCCTCCTCTTGGTAATCAATTTATTATCGGATTGAAAGATTCTTCACTCGTTGCTTACGTAGGACTATCCGAATTATGGGGATCAGGTTTATCAATTGCTGCAGGTAACTTCCAACAATTAGATACATATGTAATCGTTGGTTTGTACTATCTCGTACTTGTTCTTCTATTTACTTACTTTGTTAATCTTTTAGAGAAACGACTACAAAGAAAAGAAACAAATTCAGTCCAAGTTAGTGCAAAGAACAAAAAAGAAGTTTCTTTATAAGAAAAAGCAAGCCTGAGATGGCTTGCTTTTTCACTGCAAAAATATATCAACTTTTACTGATTTACTTTTTTAATACTCTCTTTTTCCTCTATATGATCCTCACGATATGAAATATTATGAGGGTCTAATCCATTTCCTAAAGAGCCATAGAAATGCTCTCTATGCGGATCAACTAATTCACTTCCTTGATAATACACACGTGGTGTATTCCATAGTGCTGCCAAAGCTTTTGTCATCGGCATTTCGTGATAGCGTTCCGGCCACATTTCTTTAATTTTCTCTTTTACTAACGGATAGTATTTAGAGCTCATAGCAGGGAACAGATGATGTTCTGTATGATATGAGAAATTGAAATGTAAAACGTCTACCCAGCGCGGCACTGTTACTGATAAACAGTTTGCTAACGGATCATTTACTGGAACAATTGGATTTAAGCGATGATTCGTTGCAATATATGCCATTACAATAAAGTTAGCAATTAACAGCGGAATCACATATGCAAATAACCATTTTGCTGGTCCCATAATAAACAATAAACTAATCCAAACAGTCCAAGGCAAAAGAAGTTGAAGCCATACAGATTTTTGATTGGATGACTTAAATTCTTTTATAAAATGAAAGAACATTCGAGTCGAATGCAATGTAAATTGAATTGTTAGTGACAGAAAACTAAAGAATGAACGTACATGTAGAGGCATGCGATATACCCAACTCAAAAACTTACTCTTTTTAAGCTTCTCAAGCGTTGGCCATGCATCAGGATCATTCTCTTCATGCTGTGTATGAACATGATGCGTTGCGTTATGCCACTTTCTCCAAAGTTTTGGTCCAGTTGATAACGGCATAAATGCAATCGCACCTAAGAAATCACGAAGCCATGCCTTTCTTACAACTGTTCCATGTAAAATTTCATGCCCTAAAAATCCAAGTGAAGCAAAACATAATCCGAGAACAATCGCAATTCCTAGATTTGCCCACACATTCAATTCAAATACACCAATCGTTATTAATCCCGACAATGCCACAAGTAAATAAGCCAGTCCACCAAATAAACGAGTAGGAACTGGTTTAAATGCTTTTTTCGGCAAATGTGGTGATACACGCGCTGCATACCACCCAAACGTATGAAGCTCCTTCATCCTTTTGCCCCTTTCTGTTGCCGCGCCTTGCGCAACTTACATATATCAATTCTTGCTTCCAGATTGATTTTACTAGATGATCAAAAAAGCATCTATTATAAGGAAAATATACTCACTCTATCGTCACTTATTTTTCGCTTTTATTATCAATGAAAAACATTTCTCTTTTTACTCTCTATCAACCTTTCCACATGATGAATCATAACAATAGAATTTCTATATTGTCAACAACTTTTATGACCTAGTAATAAAAGTTGGTTATATTTTTATAATTATACTTTATTCCACTAAAGAAAAAGCATAGATTTTATAAGGTTTTATCCAATATATAACCAAATAAATTTCAGTAACAAAGACTCTATCTTATTCAATAATTCACTGTATAGTTAAGAACTAATATCCTCTGAATTTAGTTTTCCATAAATACCTCCCCGTCATACCACCCTGAAAATAATTATATTGAAATAATTTTATCTTTTTTGTTAATAAAATAGAATCCTACTAAAACAACACACATGAATTCCATATAATATGGAAATATTAAAAGGAAAATTGTTCTAAATCAGGAGGTTTCCATAATGACAAGTGATACATTCCCACAATTACCGTTATCTTATTGGGTTGAATCTACTCAGTTTCCTACTTTCCCCCATTTATCCGAAAATATAAAAACGAAAGTTGCTGTTATCGGTGCTGGTATTACAGGTATAACCACTGCCTATTTACTAGCGAAAGAAGGCATCGATGTTGTGTTAATTGATTCCGGTCTTATTTTAAACGGAACTACTGGGCATACAACGGCGAAAGTAACAGCGCAACATGATCTTATTTATGCTGAATTAATAAATCATTTCGGTCTGGAAAAGGCCGGACTTTACTATGAATCAAATAATCACGCTCTACAATTCATAAATGAAATCGTACAAACATATAAAATCGACTGTAATTTCTCAAATGAAGATTCATATTTATATACAACTACTGATAATGGATTAAGAAATTTATCGAAAGAATATGAAGCCTATCAAAAACTAAATATTCCTTGTGACTATGTTCAATCTCTGTCGATCCCAATTTCAGTACAATCTGCACTTGTAATGAAAAATCAGGCGCAATTCCATCCCCTCCTTTATTTGAAAACACTTTTAGAAAAGTTTGTGGAGATGGGTGGCAAAGTTTATGAACAAACAACAGCTATGGATGTGGAGAAAGGAGATTCTCCACAAGTCATTACAAAAGCTGGTCATCGTATTACTTGCGAATATGTTGTCTCTTGTTCACATTTTCCTTTTTATGATGCTAGTAGCTTTTTCTTTACCCGAATGTATGCAGAACGCTCCTATGCTCTTGCAATAAAAGCAAAAACGGATTATCCAGGTGGCATGTATTTAAGTATCGATGATCCAAAACGCTCCTTACGCTATATAACAAACAATGGAGAAAAATTAATTTTGATTGGTGGAGAGAGTCATAAAACAGGGCAAGGAATAAATACAATGCTTCATTATGAAGCACTCTATTCTTTTGCTGAAGCAACTTTTGGAGTAGATGAAGTTCCCTATCGATGGTCAGCACAAGATTTGATTACTCTGGACAAGCTCCCTTACATCGGGCATATTAACGAACGGAATCCAAATATATTTGTTGCAACCGGGTATCGGAAATGGGGAATGACAACTGGAACTGCTGCCGCTCATTTACTCAAGGACTCCATTCTAAAAGTCCACAGTCCATATAAAGAGCTGTTTGCACCATCACGCTTTCATGCAACCCCAGATATAAAAACATTCCTCTCTCAGAACATTGATGTCGCTAAACATTTAATTGAAGGAAAAATTGAAACCGCATTACGTACACCAGAAGATCTTGAGGTTGGAGAAGGATCTGTTGTACATGTCAATGGTAAACGAGCAGGTGCCTATAAAGATAAAGAAGGAAAATTACATATCGTCGATACGACTTGTACACACCTTGGCTGCGAAGTTGAATGGAATAACGGGGATTGTACTTGGGATTGTCCTTGCCATGGTTCTCGTTTTTCAATTGACGGGGATGTTATGGAAGGCCCAGCAGATCAACCATTAAAACGAGTTGATAACGAATAAAACATACAATATGATTTATTCGTTATCATTTGTAGACCTTATCGTAGCTATATGTATTTTCTTAATTCCTACAAACGAAAAAAGAGCACAAACTTACTTGTGCTCTTTTTTGTATACTTCAAACAACATATCTCGAAATACTGTATTCAAAATTTCAATATCAATCCCTAATCCCTTTTCAATTCCTTTTACGTATTGCTGATAGTAATGAATTTGTTCTTCTAAAAATTGATTCAGCACCTTAATTTTCAATCCAACATCTAATTCAGTACCTGCTTTTTTCTTTATTAACAACTGTTCAATTTCATCTAATACGCTACGTTCTAATGATAATTCTGTAATCAACCGATCAAATTCTACAGGTGGCAAAGTCGCTTTCTCTTCTAACCATTTACAAGCTAAAATAGGACGTAATACATAAAAGTACTTTTTCAACTTTACATTCTCACCTTGCAAAAATTCACGATAATTTTTCGACGCCATATGTAAGTAATGATATATCGTTGCTTTTGGATCAAAACCCTTTTCACTCATTTGCTGCAGCTTCTCTGGAAAATTAGAGTTTTTCGAATAAAAAATTGGTGATCGGATCCACTCGAGTAAAGCTGGATTCGACTTTGCAAATAGTTGCAACGCCTTTTTAATATCCCAACCACTTATATCTAAATCATCACTAATCGGATATTCAATTACATCACGCTTATCATGAATCGATAAATACCATTCTACAGGGTGTATATAAACAAACCTAACATCATAATCACTGTCTTTCGATGGAAATCCCCAAGCTCGACTCCCTGATTCCACTGCAAATAAGATTTTCACATCATTCTCTTTTTCAATTCTTTCTAATTCCAATTCTATTTTCTCTCTCATTTCATATCCTCCCCATTTTTTGATCATTTCCCTGGAAATTCGACAAGTATACGGCCATTTTACTACATACTAAAATAGCTGTCAGAATTTTTCTGACAGCTTAACAAAACGCTTATTTTTTCTTTTCAATTACAATAGCCGCAATACGTTCAAACTCTTTTTGAATCTCCTCTTTATATGCATCAACTTTTGAAAAATCCATAGCAGCAATATAAATTCGTTCTAACTTATCACGAACTGATTTTGCTTTCGCTAAGAAAGACATTGCTTCATTCATTTTTGTTTTATATTGAATGGACACATCACGAATTTCTGTCGCATATTTCTCATCCGTTCCTGGAGCAACAATGAGATCATACATATCAATAATCTCATCACCTCCGCGACTTGGAAAATATTCATGTGGTGCAGTACTATCAAAAATTGCAAACCCTAATTCTCTTACGATAACCATATCAAGACTATTTGGATCAAATCCACAATGGTACACTTCAACATCAAACCCTTTTTCCTCCGCTACCTTAGCTAACTTTTTGAGCATTGTTGATTTTCCAGAACCCGGGCGTCCTTTTATAAAATAACGTTGTGGTAATCCTTCTGTTAAATTAGGAACAAAATCAACTGCTCCTTTTGGTGTTGCAGCTCCTAAAAAACGATGCTTCACAGTCGATTGTTTTCCGCCTTCATTCGTAAATAACTTCTGAATCAGCTCATCTGTTAGTTCATTTGCTTTATTAAAATCAATATTATTAATATATATTTTCTCCCACTCATCATGTATAACTAGTGCTTCTTTAAAACATGCGTAAGCTGATTGAAAAGCCTTACTTGCTTCTGAAACAAATCGTTCAATTTCTAGCTTCTGCTTTCTTAATTTATCTGAGTCCCAAGCCACTCCTAAATTTATATATTCTTCGACGACTCCTGGCATCTTTGGCTCAATAACATGCGGCGATGTCCCATCAACAATTCCTACTTTTAACTGTGGGATAATCACACCATCAACTGACTTATTATCAGAAGAACAATGTAAAAGTTCAATATCATAGCCTTTTTCAACCCATTCACGACCTATTGCCTTTATTAAAGAAGATTTCCCCGTTCCTGGACCACCCTTTAAAATAAATAACCTATCTAGCCCTTTTAAATTCTCTTCGTATAAATTATGAAATCCTCTAGCTGTATTTCCACCAGCATAATAATTCAATACATTCCCTGTCACTGCACTCACTCCTTCGCAGCATTCTATTTACATAAGCTACAATATGCGAGCAACTTTATTTGGGTGAGTACCTATTTTGTATTACACAAAAAAAGCAAAGGTCATTACTGACCTTTGCTTCTATATTTTTTATTTAAATTAAGAAAAAATTGTCCTACCTTAGGACGTACCCAAGCTAAATAATCCTTTTCTTTCTTCTTTGTACAAGCTATCTCTTCCCCATCTACCATTCCGACAAGTTCTAGCTCTAACAGTTGTCTCGTGAATGCTAGCATATTTATGTCTTCAGCCGGATACTCTTCTTTCAATTTCTCCTCAATTTCTCCCAATAAAAAACCGTCACGCATCATTGCTAGTGCATCAATCCAAAGTGGCGGCATTTCATATTTTTCTCCTGTAATTGTATCTTTTACAATATAATTCTTTTGTTCTTTTCGAAATTGAATCGTGTGCAAACATACAGTCGAATTTAATGTTAATTCCATCATACCACCCCTTTCATAATATCTGCATAGAAAAAAGGATGCGCGTGCACCCCTTCTTATCTTTTCATAACACCACTAAACCGTTACATGAGCAATCCATCTCATGTCGATATTTTCCTCCATTATAAACGAAGTATTTTATAAAAAAAACCCTTCTTGAAACATTTTATAAAATGTTTATATTTACACAACAAGAACACTTTTCTGAAAAATCCTTTCTCCAAACACGTTAAATTGTCGGTAAAGAAATTTCTACTTTCGTTCCTACTCCCATACTACTTTGAATTGCGATACTCCCTTGATGTTCCTTAATAATTTTATATGTAATCATTAATCCAAGTCCTGTACCATTCTCCTTTGTTGTGTAAAAAGCTTTGCCGATTTTCTCTAACTTCTCTTTCGCTATACCAAATCCTTGATCTTCAATAGAAATACACAAATATCCTTTCGCTTTTTGATATACACGGATATGAATGTCTCCACCTTCTGGCATTGATTCTATTCCATTTTTCATGATATTTAATAACACCTGTTTTAATTGTTTATCATCACCGTTTATAGCCGGTAAATTCCCCTCTACTTGCAAATGAAATTTCACTCTATATTGCGTTGCATAACTTTCCATTAACTGCACAACATATAGAAGGATTTCTCGTATATTACACCATTCATAATTTGTTGGTTTCGGTTTTCCTAATAGCATCAACTCACTAACAAATCCGTTAATCCTTTCAATCTCTTGTAACATAATGTCGTAGCTCATCGTATCTGCAGGATTTCTTTCTTTTTGCATTTGCGTAAACCCTTTTAAAGCTGTTAATGGATTTCGAATTTCATGCGCAATTGTTGTAGACATAGTCCCAATTACAGCTAAATTTTCCGCCTCTTTCATATTGTTCATCATTTCAACCACTGTACTTACATAAGATTGAAATCGTTTTAATAAAGAATGTGAAATAATAAAAAAGAATGAACATAAAACAAGCGGAATCACAACTTTAATATCTTGTAATATCAAAGTGAAAAATACATATTTTCCAATTACACTAAAGGAAACTAAATAAAAATATTTTCTATTCACAAATATCGGTGCAAATAAAATTAAAAATATTTCAACCATATTTCCATTTTCAAACACACGATCGCTGTTTAAATAAATCATTAAATTATTAGTCAGATCAATGAACATATACCCAATTAAAAACAAATATTTCACAAAATATACGTAACTTTTTTTTTGAAGATAGATCGAAATAGGAAATAAAGATACTACTAATATATACACACCTATTCCCATACCACCTTCTGGCCATCCTATCCTCGCTTCATTAATGTTCATAGCCGGATACACAAAGTAATATATAACGTCATATAAAAAAAATATAATATAAAATAATAATAAAAATACTTTTAAAGCTTCTCTTTCTTCATAAATCAAGCTTTTAATTTTATTCATATAAATACTCCTCGTGATCAATGCAAAAATAACATTGTACATGCTAGCCCCTTAAATTATACGTATGAAATTGCTTTCAGGGCAATATATAACCTTATAATAGTAAAAAGGAAGGGATTTTCCTCCTTCCTTTTTACTATTATAACTTATATCCACCTTACCCTATCATGTAGCAGTCCATCCGTAAAATTATTATGCCCTATTATAAAATTCTTCATATATAAATTTAAATATTCACCGTACTTACTTTCTGTATTTAATAATAACTCTTCGACATAATAAGCACCTTGTCCAAATTGATCCAAAAGTAAGCTGCACAAGCCTGCATAAATTCCGCATCCTACTTGAAAGTAAGTTGCATTCGTTTTATATTTATGAAAAACTTGGCTACTATTCATCACGTTATACATATATGTTTCGCTATTTTCATAAACGAGTAACACACCGACTAGATCCTCTCCCGCAACCTCTTCTTCCGCTGGATTAAATACTTTACGATTCCAGTTCCATAAATCTTCTACTTTATCTAAGTTCTGTCTAATTACATTTGTTGTATACTCATTAATTCGGTACAGAAAACCGACTTCCATGTTGAAGTTTTTTCCTAAAATTAATACTTCCTCATGCGGCATTAAACAACCATAAAATTCTTTTTCTCCTAACTTCACTTTATACTCTGAAGCATATACATCCTCATAAAAGTAAAGAGGACGATGATGGCTCATATACATCGGATAGCTCCAAATCGCTTCGTCTAGAAATCGCTCTACCGCCCATGAAGCATAGAGTGTATGCGGCTTTATAAGCGCTGTATCATTCAAAAACGACGTATCGTGTTCTATAATATAGCATGCTCGTGGCTTTTCATTTGGCTTTTCTTTCATGAGTTCAACAACCATCCATTGAACAACCCCGGGATTCATACCTGAACCTATAATCGCTTTTGTATTTGTGAATTTTTCTTTCTCCTTCTCAAACCTCGTATATCTTTCCGTAAGCTGAAAACCGAGTAAACTATCGTCTTGATCTACTGCCTCATTTTCCAAAGCTGAATTAATGTAACAAATTCCAAGTTCATTACAACAACTCAGTACCCTAATCGTATCTGCACCTGAAACATCAATAACAACACCTGTTCTTTTTTCTTTTAAATGTTGTTTAAATTTGACTACATCTTGAAGATTTATTTCATATAAAAACAATTGCTCTTTCAAATTTGGAAACAACTCATCATAATAACTTTTATCTTTTTGTTTTATATCAACTAAATGAAATTTAACATTCTTTATCGATTCATAAATTGGATCTTTTTCATTTGCTATCGCCTGATTTAAAATTGCTAAAACTGCCTTTGCTGCTCCACCAGCACTACCAAGTAATGTAATCGATAACGAATTTGGAAACTGCTCCACAAACAAAACCCCTTTAATAAAGTAGTTGAGCAGCACTTCCTCAAAAAGTGGATTGAATACAACAAAAGGTAGCTCGTACATCTTTTTTTATAATTTAGTACATGATTACCTCTTTATAAGTAAAAACAGGAGCATACTTATATATTCAATTCACTTTCCCCCTCATATCCAAATAACGGTAAACAAATAGGCTCGACCTTTTCTTCTGCATATAAAAGAAAAAGCCAGCCCTTTCAACTAGCCTACGGACAATGAACAGATTTTACATGTTGCATATTTACATATAATTTTGCATCACGAGCTTTTAATATTTCAATATGTCCTTCATCAATTTTCGCCATTTTTCCAATTTTATTGGATTCCTCACCTAAGTCGAATACCATAATTTTCCCAGCCATTTTAATAAGTTGTTCTTCAAACGTTCGAGCTAACGTAATATTTAGTGGATTTACAGGGAGTTCATTTTTATTGAGGGAATAAGGCACTTGGTTTTCTTTATACGGAATTAACCATTTCAAGTGTTTTAAGGATATATATACAGTTTTATAAACTGGACTATAAAAAACAATATAATCGTTCATTACACTTGTTACATACCCATGTATTGGGGCATTTCCTGCTACATAAATTTCTGTAAAAATCCCTTTAGAGGTGCTTAATACTTTTCTCAAAGAAATTGAAGGAGATTCCCTCTTAATTACAGAGTCCACATCAGGTTTTAATATTTCTTCATTGTGTCCCCTTAAAAATTTATAATATTGGACATGATATAAAGATATATATACGTAGTCTTGTCCATTGTAAAGAACAACAATATCATTTCCTACATCAATTAATACTCCTTTAAATCTCTGTTCACCGATTAATTTAACATATATATTTTCTCCAATACTTTTGTTTAACTCATTCATCTATATCCTCCTTTCTATGAATTTCTATTTTCCTGTCTTTTATTCTAAAAATAATCAGGGGCAATGTTCTGTTTTTTAATAGTAAGAAATCCCTTTTCATATATCCCAAAATAATTACAGAGAAATATGAAATCATTCTTCATTTCCAATCATAATGCCCCTTTTATTTATTAAACATTATTCTTCTTCATTCTTTTTGTTCTTAACTATTTGACTCACACTCTTCACGTGGGAATGAATTACATAAATAACCTCATGACCGTTTACTAGTGTAATATTTCCATCATGTATATCACTTAATAAACCTTCCACACACTCTGGTCCACCACGATTAATCTTTATCCATTTATACTTCAAGTCATTTAATACATCTAAAAAAGTATCTTCTTCCGCATAGAAGCATGAATCATATTCTCCTTGTTCTTCTTTCACTTTTCTGATTAGACTCTTCACATGATTCAGCTGATAATACACTAATTCTCCATGAGGTAATTGTAGTGTAAGGTAATCTTTTCCTAACACTAACAGTACACCTACTCGACTTTCCGGTCCGCGAAGATTTACTTTTACATTCTCACCGATTAGACCTTTGATTTGATCACAGCATAATGCATCCTCCAAATTCATACCCTCCTTTCTGTTTTATCTTCCTCTACTTGATTGTCTTAGTGCACGAGCTCGACTTGAATTATTGCTGTTTTCATTACTTTTCTCGTTGCTACTCTCATCGCTACTCTCATCACTCTCATCACTCTCTCCACTTACCGGTGCATTATAATTAACACTCTTAATATGAGATAGTGCAATTAATACAACTTCTTCTTTAATAATCAATGTTACATAACCGCCAGAAGCATCTTGTAAAATACCTTCAATTTTCTCTGGTCCACCACGGTTAATTTTCACCCAGCGGTATTTGAAGCCTTGAAGTAACGTTTCAAAATCTTCTGCAATGTCTTCTTCCGCCCATTCAAAATCACCTATTCCACCATCTTTCGTATTTTGGGTAATGCTTTTTAGATGGCGAAGTTGATAGTAATGGTTCTCTCCTTTTTCATTCTCTAATCCGAAGTAGTCCCCACCTAACGATACGATTGTTCCTTTTTGAGATTCTGGTCCACCTCTGTTTACTCTTACATAAGATCCAATTAAGTCTTTCAAAAAATCCCAATGAAATAAACTCACGAGAAAACCCCTTCCATTAATTTATAAGCTTTTGCACTGATAGTATATGTATCTGTACAGGTTACGTTCTCTATGTTTGTCCTAGCTAGAAAAAAATATGCTTTTAACCTGGTAGACTACTACCTATCAAAATTTCATGGAACGCCGAGGGCTCTTTGGGCTTTTGATAGCTTTAGACAAAAAAATCCCGTATGAAGGTACATTTCTGTATACTTCATACGGGATTTCCCAACGTTTAGTCCTCGTCTTTAACATCCATATCTTCTGGAATTGGTTCGTTTAATATTTCTTCCACTAATTGTTTATATTTCTCCATTTGTTCTAAATGTGTATTGAATTGTTCTTTATTTAATAAATATTGTTCTCCATCGAATAGCGCACGAACTTTCTTTTGCTGAATTAACTCTTCAATATACGATTTTGGTAAATTCAAATACTCCGCAGCCTCTTCTACTGTTATATACAATGCGTTCATTCCTTTATTATTTTTTCATATATACTGTATCTTACTTTACCTTATTTTTGTAAACAAATAAAAAAGATTTTGTAAATACAATTTAAAAAGCAGGTAGATGCATTCCATATATTGTATACTAATAATAGTAAGAATTTTTTAAAATATAGAATGGTATTACCCATTTACACAAAGGAGAGTTAACACATGGCTACTCGTCACATCATTACAATGTTAGAAAAAACATTACAAGTTGAAACAGAAAACACAATTTCTCATTTAACTACATCTTTATCTGATCGTATTCTTTCTCAAAGCGCAGCAATACACGAAAGCAATTGTTACCGTACAATTAGTGAATGGTACAAAAATCATTTCTTATTCCAGCAAGATGATTTCCTTTGGGCTAAATACGCTTTCTATGACGCATATTGTGAGGCTATCAAAAAACAAGGACATCTTACAAAACGCGTCCGCCAAATATTAGAATCATTAGCTCGAAAACATGGAAAACAATACATCGCGTCTACATTAAATATGCCATTTCCTAGTGAAAGAGCTAAAGGGACAGCATAATTGAATCCTGTTCCACGCAAACAAAACATAAATTCATTGTTTTCTAGGAAGATTTTCAAATAAAACGTTCATGTCCTATGAACTGATGAAACCGGTGTTATTATAATGATTGAAAATATAGTAAACAGGAAAACCCCCACTTACATCTCTCGTCATTCGAATAGAGAAGTAAGTGGGGGTCCTAAACATTTCATTCGAAATTACTAACATTATCCTCATTACCCAATTCATTTTTCCACTCTTTAAATTTTTCAATGTCACTGCTAACTTGTTTAATGGCTAAACTAATTATCGCTACATCATCTATTAGCCCTAATCCTAAAATAAAATCTGGGATTAAATCTATTGGTGATACAAAATATAAAATTGCACCTACAATAGCAAGAAGTGATTTCTTCGAAATTTCCCGATACTCCCCTTTTCTCCAACAATTCATCATTTCAAATAACACTTGAAGATTATCCCAAACATCAGTTAAAGCACCTTTATTATTTTGAGATATTTTCATCCCTTTTTGTATTAAAGTTTGTATTTTACTTTCATCTTCTAAGTATGCACTAGCCCGATTTTGATACTTTTTATTTTCTTTTTCAATTTTTTTACTATCAAATGCACCTTTATTATTTTTCTTATTAAACATATATCATACACTCCTTCATCATTTAATTTGTATAATCAAAATACGGAACAATTTCTTTCTGATGAAAGACACATCACTATTATATTTCCAATATTAAAAAGCCAAGACGTTATCTTTTTAGCGTTAGTTCCTTTTACTACTACATCATTAAAATAATTGTAACCCCACTCTTTTAAACTGCACATTATATTTTAGAGATACACGTGATGGTAGTATTACCCATTGTTTAGAAAAGAAACTTGATTTAATTACAACGAACACTGAATTAGACACATTGAGTTTAAAAATAATCGAATGATATTAGTCTATGTAAATAAAACAGAGGAATCTAAGAAGATCCCTCTGTTTTATTTACTATTACAAATTATTTCATCATCTGCTTTATTAACTCTCGATTTCTCTTCTTAAATACTTCATTATGAGAAGAAACCATCCCGTACTCGCTTGCATCTGGTTGAATAAATTGTTTCGCTTTATTCACAGCATTTCCAGCATCTTGGAACGCTCCTGCAATTAAATGTAATTTCCCATCATGCTTTAATATATCTCCAGCTGCATATAATCCATCTACTGAGGATTCACTATTTGCATTCCCTGCAATATAAAAATTATCTATAATCGCAACGTCTAACTCACTATTTTCTAATAATGTAATGTCACGTTCATATCCATGATTAATAATAACTTCATCAATAGGTAAATGAGAAACTTCACCTGTCTCGTGATTCGTTAATTCTACATATTCAATCGCTTCATGATTATCACCAGCAATTAATTTTGTAATCGATGTATTAAAGAAACACTCCGCTGAGCTGTTCATTAGTTGTTTCACTTGCGCTTCATGACCAGATAATTCTTCTTTTCTATATGTTAAATACACTTTTTTCGCGATTGGTTCTAATTCATTTGCCCAATCAACGGCAGAATTTCCGCCGCCGGAAATAATGATTGTTTTATCTTTGAAACGTTTTAAAGATTTAACTGTATAATTTAAATTCGATACTTCAAATCGCTCAGCACCTTCAATTGATAACTTTTGCGGTTTCAATATACCACTACCAGTTGCGACAATAACTGTTCTTGAATAATGTTCTTTTCCATCGCTTGCTTTTAATGTAAAAGTGCCATCTTCATTACGAATAATCGATTCTACTTTTGTATTTAATACAACTTCTGGCTTAAATGTTTGCCCTTGCTGTACAAGTTGTTCAATTAATTTATCACCTGTAACTGGCAATAGTCCACCTACATCCCAAATCATCTTCTCTGGATAAACATGTATTTTTCCACCTAGCTGTGGTTGAAATTCTATTATTTTCGTTTTCATCTCTCTGAGTCCACTATAAAAAGCTGAATAAAGCCCTGCAGGTCCTCCGCCTATCACAGTTACATCAAACAATTCTTCTCGATTCATTCGTGCTCACTCCTCAGCTACTAATCATTGATTATCATTCTCAATAAAATATAACCTGTTTCTTCAAAATTTACAATCAAAATTACTATTGACAATACACCTATATAAAATTATATTATTTAAAGAATCAATAGTGATAATCATTATCAATTTGTTAATAATTAGCAAATTTGAGATTACATCTTCTTTTATTAATATGGTTAATACTATATTGTGAAATCTCACATTCAAGATTTTTAATAAACATTTTGCATTACCACTACTCTTTCAAAAAGATTGCAGTTAAGCAAATTATTGTATACACATATCATCTATGTTAAAGGAGAAAGACGATGAAAAAGTTATTTATTTCACTAACTGTTCTTTTCGTTCTTGTTATGAGTGCTTGTAGCAATGGCTCTACAGACAAAAAGAACGATGCAAAAGGTAGTAAATCAGAAACAATTACATACCAATCTGAAAATGGTAAAGTAGAAGTTCCTGCAAATCCAAAACGCGTTGTTGTTTTATCATCATTCGCTGGTAACGTAATGTCATTAGGTGTAAATCTTGTTGGGGTAGATTCATGGTCTAAACAAAACCCACGCTTTGATAGCAAACTTAAAGATGTTGCTGAAGTATCAGATGAAAATGTTGAAAAAATCGCTGAACTAAATCCAGATTTAATCATTGGTTTATCAAATATTAAAAATGTCGATAAGTTAAAGAAAATCGCTCCTACTGTAACATACACTTACGGAAAAGTTGATTACTTAACACAACATTTAGAGATCGGTAAGTTATTAAACAAAGAAAAAGAAGCAAAAACTTGGGTTAATGACTTCAAGAAACGTGCACAAGACGCTGGTAAAGAAATTAAAGCAAAAATTGGTGAAGATGCAACAGTTTCTGTTGTAGAAAACTTCAACAAACAGCTTTATGTATACGGCGAGAACTGGGGCCGCGGAACAGAAATTCTATACCAAGAAATGAAATTAAAAATGCCTGAAAAAGTAAAAGAAAAAGCATTAAAAGAAGGTTACTACGCATTATCTACTGAGGTATTACCTGAGTTTGCTGGTGATTACTTAATCGTAAGTAAAAACAAAGATACTGATAACTCATTCCAAGAGACAGAATCATACAAAAACATCCCAGCAGTAAAAAATAATCGCGTATACGAAGCAAACATGATGGAATTCTATTTCAATGATCCACTTACATTAGATTTCCAACTAGACTTCTTCAAGAAGAGCTTTCTTGGTAAATAATACAAACATGAGGAATTCTTAATTTAAGAATTCCTCTTCCTTTATTCTATGAACAGAAAAGATGTGAAACGAATGACAAAAGAACATGACAATACACGTTCTATAGCTTTTACATACAAATTAATTTTAAGCATAATTGCATTCTTTCTTATTTTTATGGTTGCAATGGTATTAGGTGCTGCAGATACTTCAATAAAAGACGTATGGTTAGCACTCACTTCCTCCGCTAAAGGAGACAAAATATCTATTATTCGCGAAATACGTTTGCCACGTGAAGTTGCTGCTATTTTTGTAGGAGCTGGACTTGCTGTTTCTGGAGCAATTATGCAAGGATTAACACGAAACCCACTTGCAGATCCTGGATTATTAGGGCTATCTGGTGGAGCAAATGCTGCGCTTGCACTAACACTTGCTTTCAACCCTTCCATCAGCTATCTTTACTTAACATTAGCTTGCTTTATCGGTGCTGCAGTTGGCGCAATTATGGTATTTGGAATTGGTATGGTGAAAAAAGGCGGGCTCTCCCCTCTTCGAATTGTATTAGCTGGTGCTGCCGTTTCGGCATTTCTACTCGCAATTTCAGAAGGAGTTGGCATTTACTTCAAAATTTCACAAGATGTATCACTTTGGACTGCTGGGGGCGTAATTGGAACAACTTGGAGCCAATTAAAAGTTATTATTCCAGTCATTTCAATTAGTATCTTTATCGCTATCTTACTAGCAAAAAAATTGACAGTTCTTAGTTTCAGTGAAGAAGTAGCTATTGGACTAGGTCAAAAAATTATCTTCATTAAAACCATTTTATTTATCATTATTATCTTACTTGCTGGTGCTTCTGTAGCCCTTGTCGGAAATATGGCATTTATCGGTTTAATGGTACCTCACATGGTACGTCCAATTGTTGGACCTGATTACCGATTTGTTATACCGATGTCAGCAATTGCTGGAGCTTCCTTTATGCTACTTGCAGATACAATCGGACGTACCATTAACGCTCCGTACGAAACACCAGTTGCCGCTATTGTCGCAATTGTAGGGTTACCATTCTTCCTATTCATTGTACGTAAAGGAGGAAAAACATTCTCATGATGCCATCTATTCTAAGAAAACAACGTCTTATTATACTCGCTTTACTTATAGTGACCATCACAACCATTGTAATTGGAATGGGGCTCGGTTCAGCATCTTTATCTTATGATCGACTACTCCCAACGTTAATGGGACAAGGGACTTTTAAAGAGGAGTTCGTTTTATACTCTTTAAGACTACCTAGAATTGTCATTACATTATTAGCTGGTATGGCTCTCGCTTTATCAGGGGCTATTCTACAAGGAATTACCCGAAATGATTTAGCTGAACCTGGTATTCTCGGTATCAACTCTGGGGCCGGTGTTGCTGTTGCTATTTTCTTTTTATACTTTCCAATAGATGTAGGTTCATTTCTTTACTTACTACCTGTCGTTGGATTTATCGGGGCATTTCTAACAGCTGTTCTAATTTACGTATTTTCATATAGTAAATCAACTGGACTTCAACCAATACGATTAACATTAACTGGTATCGGTTTTGCATTTGCACTATCTGGAACGATGATTGTCCTTATTTCATCCGCAGATCGTATGAAGGTAGACTTTATTTCAAAATGGATTGCCGGAAATATTTGGGGGGATGACTGGATCTTCGTTCTAGCAATGCTCCCATGGTTAATCATATTAATTCCGTTCGTTTTCTATAAAGCAAATCGATTAAACATTTTAGCGTTAAACGAACCAGTCGCAATCGGTGTTGGAATTGAAATTGAAAAAGAACGCAGATACCTATTAGTTGCAGCCGTTGCACTTGCCGCTGCAGCTGTTTCCGTAACAGGAGGAATTAGCTTTATCGGGCTGATGGCTCCTCACATCGCAAAATCCTTAGTCGGACCAAGGCATCAAATCTTCATGCCTATCGCCCTTTTAATTGGCGGATGGCTATTGCTATTAGCAGACACAATCGGACGAAATATCGTTGATCCTAATGGCATCCCAGCAGGTATTGTCGTCGCTTTAATTGGTGCACCTTACTTTATGTATTTGTTGCTTAAAAAAGCGTAAAGAAACACCCTCAAGAACTTTTCTTGAGGGTGTTTTTATTCTACTGCTGTCCGTATCCTTCAAACTTCTTCGCCAAATTCTCCATCTCATCTTCTGGCAATAACTTCGGTTCTCCGACGCTTTTCGTTTGATAATAAATTTGCGCACAGAACTCAATCTCTTCCGCAACAGTAAACGCCATTTTTATATTATTTGCACCAGCAATTAAACCGTGATTGGCAAGTAACACGGCACGTCGATCAATCATCCCTTCAAAAGCAGCCTCTGCTAATTGCTTCGTACCGAATGTTTCATATGGCGCACAGCGAACATTTGGGCCTGCAAAAGCAATTAAATATGATACAGCAGGAAGCTCCCAGCCCAATGATGCGATCGTCTTTGCGTAAGGAGAGTGTGTATGCACAAGCGCATTTATGTCTTCACGATTTCGATAATAAATAAGATGCATATCTAGTTCACTTGATGGTTTTCTCTCTCCCTCTACTACTTCACCATCTAAGTTTAATATAACTACATCTTCAGGCTTTGTTTCATAATACTCTAAACCACTTGGGCTAATCGCAACAAGACCTTGTTCACGATTGAAAATACTAATGTTACCTCCTGTCCCCTTTGTTAAACCGCTAGAAATCATTTTCTTTCCGTACGCTACAATCTCTTCTCTTTCTTTTTGTAATAACATATATATCCCCCTAAGTATGAAGCTTGTGATGACTGACTTTAGATTTATCTACTTATTGAAATAGCTTTTTTAAATTCTCCGTAAACGGTGCTTTTACAATCCCTTTTTCCGTAATAATCGCTGTTACATTTTCATGTGGCGTAACATCAAATGCTGGATTATATACTTTGCTTTCTTTCGGAGCAGAATATTGTCCGAAGCGATTAATTACTTCAGAGGCATCCCTTTCTTCGATTGGAATTCCTTTTCCTGTTTGTGTTTTTAAATCAATCGTTGGTGTTGGTGCCGCTACATAAAATGGAATGTTGTAGTATTTAGCTAAAATAGATACACCTAATGTTCCAATTTTATTTGCTACATCACCGTTTGCTGCTACACGGTCACATCCAACGATTACCGCATCAATCTTCCCTTGTGACATGACCATAGCTGCCATATTATCCGTAATGACAGTGACGTCAATTCCCGCTCGCTGTAGTTCTAATGCCGTTAACGTTGAACCTTGTAATCTAGGGCGCGTTTCATCAGAATAGATTTTTAAGTCCCATCCTTTTTCTTTCGCTAAGTACATTGGAGCTGTCGCAGTACCATACTTAGTCGTCGCTAACGCACCTGCATTACAATGTGTTAATACTCCCATTCCATCATGGAATAATGTTAATGCATGTTCTCCAATTTGACGGTTAATTTCTTCATCTTCTCTATGAATCTCTTTTGCCTCTTCTAGTAATCTATCTTTCAACTGCGAGATTGATAAGTGAGTATTCGCCGTCGCTATATTCTCCATTCTTTCAAGCGCCCAAAATAGATTTACTGCCGTCGGTCTTGATGTCGCTAAGTATGCACATACTTTTTTTACTTCAGCCATAAATCTTTCTACCGTACTTTCAGCAAATTCCTTTACCCCTAGATACACACCATAGGCTGCTGAAACACCTATTGCCGGTGCTCCTCGTACTTTCATTACTTGAATCGCATCCCAAACACCCTCAGCCGTTTTAAAAGATTCATAGACTACTTCGTTCGGTAATACTGTTTGATCTAATAATACTAAAGCATCATCTTTCCACTGAATGGGTATTAATTGCTCTGCCATCATCTTCTCCCCTTACTTCGTGCTATGCATTTGTTGTTTTAACGTTTCTACAAAACTGCTACCTGTTTTATATTGATTTGCTTCTAGAATAAATTTCTTCGCGGCCTGAAGACAAATTCGCTCTGCTCTAGCACGTGCTTCATCATTCCCAATACAAGTAATATCCTTTACTTTCGCTAATCCAACAATACGACGAATTAACTCAAGACCTGTCACTGCCGCTGTATCCTCTAATACAGATTGTAAATAAACTTCGTTAAAGCCTTCTTCCTTCGCCATAATCTCTGTCACATGAATATCCCAAGCATCTAAAAACTTCTTCTTAAATAAATCAATTACCTCTACCATTGTAGTTTGTAGCCAATCCATATACGTATCTTTCTCAGCACTAAGCGGCATCGTTGCATCTGCATTCACCCAAGCGAACATTAAATTCGCCATTACATTCCCAATGTCATATCCCATAGGCCCATAAAAAGCAAACTCAGGATCAATAACCTTTGTAGAATCACCTTTCACAAAAACAGAACCGGTATGTAAATCACCGTGGATAAGCGCCTGCGCATTCGTCATAAAAGAAAATTTAAGCTTCGCTACTTCCATACGAAGCTCTTTATCACTATAAATATGCTCCCTAATCCATCCTTCATTTAATTGAAACAACTCGTTACGTTTATTATGGTTTGTAAATGGCTCTGAATATACGAGATCCTCTGTAATCTCACATAATTCAGGATTTATATAACTCTTCACAAGTTCCTTCTTCTCTTTATGATTCATTACAACATCTGATGTTAATAGAAGAGTATTTACCATAAAAGTAGTTAAATCATCTGCAAGCTTTGGAAACATTTGATGATTTATAAGTGCTGTGCGCAATATCGTATGATTTGATAAGTCTTCCATCACGCAACAATTCATCAAACTATCAAACAAATATACATCTGGCACCAGTCCAGGTGCTAATTCACCCTCTAATCGTAAAACATCCGATTCTATACGGATTCGATTCGTCGACAACTTAAACTCATCTGAAATACGGGCTGTATCCCCAGCCTGCTTTACGATGATGGAAATGTTCTCCTTTTCATCCCAAACGCGGAACACATAATTTAAATTGCCATCACCTATTTCTTTACACTGTAACCCCTTTGCCTGTTCAAACTTAGGCACTTTCTCTTTCACATATGCAATCACATCTTTAGCTTCCATTAAAAAATACTTCGTGAACTTAGACATGGTTTCCCCTCCACACTAATTGTAAGCGTTTTCTAAAAGCCGTAAAAAATAGTAGATGAACTGTTTTATCCTATAATATATATTCTTCTTTTTGAAATGTATATCTAGGTTTTATTATATCTTGTTAGTACTTTGAGTCAATGTTTCTAATTATCCTTACAATATACTTCTTAATTATATATTTTGGATGACAAAAATTGTTCACAAAGATTCCGATTCATTTTATTTTATTTATCGCACAATTCTTTGTAAAATAGAAATAAGCAGTTCCTTTCAAATCCAAAACTTCTAAGAAATATTTCCTCCCGAAGAACTTATACTTACACCATATCTCTAACATACACACTACTCTTTCAAACACTCATCAAAAATTTATGGCATGTAAATTACCTTTTTATTCCCTAACACCCTTAATTGAGAATAAATATTAATTAAATTGGTATAAAGTTGGTTTATTCTCTTGACAAAATAACCAATTCTATATGATAATTAATATCGAATTAGAATTATTATAGTTAATTAAAAAATATATTTTATGAGCACACTATTTTTTGATGCTCACAACCAACATTTAGGAGGAATTTTAATATGTTATTAATCGGCACAGAAGTAAAACCGTTTAAAGCTAATGCTTACCATAATGGAGAATTTATCCAAGTTACTGACGAAAGTTTAAAAGGAAAATGGAGTGTAGTTTGTTTCTACCCAGCTGACTTCACATTCGTTTGTCCAACTGAACTTGAAGACTTACAAAACCAATACGCAACTCTTAAAGATTTAGGCGTTGAAGTATACTCTGTATCTACAGACACTCACTTCACTCACAAAGCATGGCATGATAGCTCAGAAACTATCGGCAAAATCGAGTACATCATGATTGGTGACCCAACTCGCACAATCACTACAAACTTCAACGTTTTAATGGAAGAAGAAGGTCTTGCTGCTCGTGGTACATTCATCATCGATCCAGACGGCGTTATCCAATCTATGGAAATCAATGCTGACGGTATCGGCCGTGACGCAAGCATTCTTGTTAACAAAATTAAAGCAGCTCAATACGTACGTAACAACCCAGGTGAAGTTTGCCCAGCTAAATGGCAAGAGGGTTCTGCTACACTTAAACCAAGCCTTGACCTTGTAGGCAAAATCTAAGGAGTTCGATCAAAATGATACTAGATGCAGATATAAAAACACAACTATCCCAATACCTTCAGTTAATGGAGAACGATATTTTACTTAAAGTAAGCGCAGGAGACGACAACGTATCTAAAGATATGTTAGCTCTAGTAGACGAATTAGCTACTATGTCATCTAAGATTACAGTAGAAAAAGTTGAATTAGAGAGAACACCAAGCTTTAGCGTAAACCGCCCTGGTGAAGACACTGGTGTCGTATTCGCTGGTATTCCATTAGGACACGAATTTACTTCATTAGTGTTAGCTTTACTACAAGTAAGTGGACGCGCTCCAAAAGTTGAACAAAAATTAATCGATCAAATTAAAAACATTCAAGGCGAATATCATTTTGAGTCTTATATCAGCCTAAGTTGTCATAACTGTCCTGATGTTGTACAAGCTCTTAACGTAATGAGCGTTCTTAACTCTGGTATTACACATACTATGATTGATGGCGCTGCATTCAAAGAGGAAGTAGAAAGCAAAGACATCATGGCAGTACCAACTGTTTATCTAAACGGCGAATCTTTCGGAAGCGGTCGTATGACACTTGAAGAAATTTTAGCTAAAATGGGTAACGGTCCAGATGCATCAGAGCTTTCTGATAAAGATCCATACGATGTTCTTGTTGTTGGTGGCGGCCCTGCTGGTGCTAGTGCAGCAATTTATGCAGCACGTAAAGGCATCCGCACTGGTATCGTTGCTGAGCGCTTCGGTGGTCAAGTAATGGATACTATGGGCATTGAGAACTTCATCAGCGTAAAACGCACTGAAGGTCCTAAGCTAGTAGCAAGTCTTGAAGAGCACGTAAAAGAATACGACATCGATGTAATGAATCTACAACGTGCGAAACGTTTAGAGAAAAAAGAACTTATTGAAGTGGAACTTGAAAACGGCGCTATTCTGAAAAGTAAGAGCGTAATCGTTTCAACAGGTGCTCGCTGGCGTAACGTTGGCGTACCAGGTGAAGCTGAGTTCAAAAATAAAGGTGTAGCATACTGCCCACACTGTGACGGTCCATTATTCACTGGAAAAGACGTAGCAGTTATCGGTGGCGGTAACTCTGGTATCGAAGCAGCTATCGACTTAGCGGGTATCGTTAAGCACGTAACTGTTCTTGAGTTCATGCCAGAATTAAAAGCTGATGCTGTATTACAAGAGCGTCTTAACAGCTTACCAAACGTAACTGTTCTGAAAAACGTTCAAACGAAAGAAATTACTGGTACTGACAAAGTAAACGGTATTTCTTACATCGATCGTGAAACTGAAGAAGTTCATCACGTTGAATTACAAGGTGTATTCGTACAAATCGGTCTTGTGCCAAACACAGACTGGTTAGGCGAAACTGTTGAACGCGCTCGCGGTGAAATCGTAACAGACAAGCATGGCGCTACAAACGTACCAGGAGTGTTTGCTGCAGGTGACTGTACAAATAATCCGTACAAACAAATCATCATCTCTATGGGTTCAGGTGCAAACGCAGCTTTAGGTGCATTTGATTACTTAATCCGTAACTAATAAAAAAGACGCGCTACCAATAGGTTGCGCGTTTTTTTTATTACATTGTATGCAAATGGTCGTCAAATTCCTTCCAGCATATTAAATCATACGGTGGTTCTATATCTAATACTACATTTACATCTTCTGCTACTAATTGTATTCTTTTTTCTGGGTTATCTCTTTTTCCTGAAGGATAAATAGCAAGCTTAATTATTTCCTGCTCTCCATCTTCATAAATCCTTTTCTTTAAATCTAATTGGTCAATTTGTTCTTTTGAAGGAATCTCTTTCCCTTCCCAATCACATATTTCAAATAGAGGATATCGATCCCCATACCACTGTTGAATAATCTCGATGACTTTCAGAATAATATACTTCCCCGATACTAATTTGTAACTAACAGCATCACCTGCTTTTAAAGAAGTATTTGCTATAAATCTCTTCGGTATTTTTTTAGCTTGTGGCTGCGGAGAGTGTAACTGTTCCCTAAGTTTATTTAAGACTACTTCACGTTTTCTCTGCAATTTAGGTTCAGCCTTCCACCGTGCTAAATCTTCACCACCCTCTATTATTTGCAATGCCTCCTGTTTAACATTCTCTTGAAGCCTTCCTAACTTCCATTGTATGTAAGCAAATGCTAACCAAAAAACCAGTATTTCTTCATCATCTAGTTCAGTCTGATATTCCTCAATTACAATCCTACTTGCTTCTTCATTTGAATATTCATTTCCTAACAAATCCTTATAAATCAACTGAATATCTTTAGCGATATCATCTGATAATATCGCTACTCCCCAAGCCCCCATACACTAGCACTCCAATCTATAAACTAAAAACCGCTCATTCCCATTCTTCTCATAAGCACCTGGCAACCTTACTTCCTTCTTCAATTCAAACGCAGTCTGATTCTCCAAGAAGAAAATATAATCTTCAGAAGGGTAGTATAAAATAATATCCACTTCTCTCCCCGTTTCTTCTACCGAAAGCAAAATGTTATTTACTACGTTCATAAACACTTGTACTGAAAACGGATTAAAGAAATAAAATCGGTTATCACGTGGATCAATTTCATATTCCTGTGCTAAACAGCATTCAAACCCAATTTTATCTTTACTGTTTCGTGCCTTTCGCGCATACCGATCACGATTAACCATCGCTTCGTTATAAAACTCTTCATTCATTTCAATTCCAACGGCTGAAGCACCACACTTATGGTGCATGTAAAAGTTTAATCTTCCTTTCCCGCATCCAAAGTCTACAATTCGGTCGCTACTTCTTATTTCATATTGATTCAATAACTCATCTAATCCGCTATATGGCGTCGGTTCATATCGGTGATAGTGCATAGACTTGTTAAATCCTTTTTGCTCACCGACTGTTTTTATATTTAAAACTGCATCATAATATTGTTCGTTCATTGATTTTCTCCTATTAAGAAATGGTACTTATTATTATACACCATGAACTAGAGAGCAATTTTTTATCGACTTAATTGATACGTGAAATTATATAGGTGATTTTTTCAATATATCGACGTTTCGACAATTCACAACAAAAAACAGGAGCTCTCTAGCCCCTGTCCTCTAACACT
Source organism: Bacillus luti (assembly GCF_001884105.1). Taxonomy (GTDB): domain Bacteria; phylum Bacillota; class Bacilli; order Bacillales; family Bacillaceae_G; genus Bacillus_A; species Bacillus_A luti. Next base: position 31,992 of record NZ_MACI01000026.1, read on the forward strand.
TTCAATACCGTTTGTTTCAATATTTCTACCCCATCCATAATACAACTATGATCAAACTTCATATACGGATGGTGTAATCCAGGTTGTAAGTTTGCCCCTAGTCCAAGCATAACTGCTTTTAAATGCGGTCTCTTCACTGTGTAGTAATGGAAATCATCGCTTCCTGTCGTATAGAGTGGTCCTGTACATCTCTCTTCCCCATACACTTCGATAATACCTTTGCGCATATAACGCTCTGCTTCTTCTGATACTTCTGCTCCTGGGGCAAGATCAATCCATTCGTATGAAGTTTTTGATCCCATCGATGCAGCAGATTCTATTACACACTCTATCTTTTTCTTTAATTCTTGTAATAGCACATTACTCTCTGCTCTGACATCTAAGCTGAAATGACCGTTACCTGGAATAATATTTAGATTATCACCACCAGCTTGGCACCTCGTCATTTTCACTGAATATGAACTTTGCGGTGGTAACCATATATTTTTCAAACCGATATTAATCATAGAAATGACATCAATGGCATTCACACCTTGGTGGGGTCTTGCACCATGTGCGTCTTCCCCATGAATTGTTCCCTCTAAAAATCCGGCTGCTCCGTGACGAATAGATGGGGCAGCTTGTTTCAAAGGTAGTTCTTCAATCGGCCTTAAATGAACACCAAATAAGAAATCAGCATCATCCACAGCGCCTTTCTCTACCATCTTTAAAGAGCCATTTCCTTTTTCCTCTGCCGGCTGAAAAATAAATCGAACCGTACCGCTTTTCCATCTCATATTCTTTAATTGTAAAATAAGCCCCATTACAATTGTCATATGAGCATCGTGACCACACGAATGATTCGCCTTAAATTCTCCATTCACTTCTTGCCAAAGTGCATCCATATCAGCACGAATTGCGATAACCGGATTCCCAGTACCAATCTCAGCGATTACACCTGGGCAATCATCAAATATTTTATATGAAATTCCTTCTTCTTTTAAAAAGTTAGTAATATATGCTGTCGTTTCATACTCTTTCCAACTCACTTCAGGGTTTTCATGTAAATGCTGAAAAATTTCCGTTAAACGCTCTTGTAGTTCTAATGTTTTCAAAGCTACATTCTCCTTCCCAAATTCCAAAGCAATCAGGTTAATTATACTTATGAAAAACAGATGTTTTTATGAACATATTGAATTTTAAGAAAAAAGTCAATTGTTTATTTTCAGTTACTATTAATAACTCATTTCCACTCAATTTATGCAGAAAGAACATTCGTTATTTTCTGTTTTTTTATTGACGCTCACATCAATTTTTAGTTATTATAATTTAATAACGTCTATTTTGCGACAATTCTAAAAATACAAAACATACATAATGAGGAGGCAGTTTATGAAAAAAGAAATACCTTTTGGAGTAGCAATAATCCCTATTATCATTACAGTTGCAGTTATGATGGTTACAATTGTTGTATTAAAACAAAGCCCTCACGTCCCACTTATTATCGGCACAACCGTTGCTTCTATCGTCGCTTGGCGCTATGGCTACAAATGGAACGATCTTGAAGAAGCAATGTATAAAGGAATTCGTCTTGCATTACCCGCTATCGTTATCATTATTCTTGTAGGTTTAACGATTGGTGCTTGGATTGGCGGTGGAATTGTCGCAACAATGATTTATTACGGTTTAAAACTTTTAACTCCATCACTATTTTTAGTTTCAATTACCGTGATTTGTTCTATCGTTGCGTTAGCAATCGGTAGCTCCTGGTCTACAATGGGAACAATCGGCGTTGCTGGAATGGGTATTGGCCTAAGTATGGGAATCCCAGCTCCAATGGTTGCTGGTGCCATTATTTCAGGCTCTTATTTCGGCGATAAAATGTCACCGCTTTCAGACACAACAAACTTAGCCGCAGGATTAACAAATACAGATTTATTCGCGCATATCCGTCATATGTTATTTACTACAATCCCAGGTTTAATTATTACTCTTATCGTCTATGCGTTCTTAGGAAGAAGCTTCGGCGAGAACAATATTGATGCAAAAAGCATCGATCAAACGTTACAAGTCTTGCAACAAAACTTTGTTATCTCACCTTTCCTATTAATCATACCCGTAGTCGTTATGGTATTGGTCGCTAAAAAAGTGCCAGCTATACCAGCTATTCTCGTAGGTATTATTTTAGGATTTCTATCACAAGTCTTTATTCAAGGCGGTTCTGTCTCAGCCTCTGTCGGTGCACTCCAAGCTGGATTTGTCATAGACACTGGAAACAAGCTAGTAGACGAACTATTTAACCGCGGTGGCTTAGATTCGATGATGAATACAGTTTCTATGACAATTGTCGCTATGACTTTCGGCGGAGTATTAGAACATACCGGGATTCTTCGCTCAATTGTAAATCAAATTTTAAAATTAGCGACATCAGCAAAGGGACTTATCGCCTCTACTATCGCATCTTGCTTTGCAACGAACCTTACTTGCTCTGAACAATATATTTCGATTGTTGTTCCTTCAAGAATGTACGCAAATGCATACACTGAAAAAGGACTACATTCTAAAAATTTATCCAGAGCATTAGAAGATGGCGGAACATTAACTTCTGTTTTCGTTCCTTGGAATACGTGCGGTGTATTTATACTCGCAACACTTGGAGTAGGCGCATTCGAATATGCTCCTTATGCTATATTGAATTTCATCGTACCTATTATCTCCATTATTTACGGCATAACCGGTCTTACAATTACGAAACTATCAGACATTGAAAAAGCAGAACTAATAAAGAAACAAAAAGCTCAACTAGAAGCTTAAAAATAGCGGTAAATTCAGTTCATATATTGCGCGAGGACGCCCTTGTTGATAGGGCATTTCCTCGCCGCAAATATGGGCATACCCATAATCAACTAATTTCTTTAGCAACCTTTCTGTTGATCGCCGCGTCACTTGTAAGTACTCAGAAAGATCTGCTGCTGTAAATTTCAATGATGGGTGTGATTGACTAAACTGAATAATTTTTGACAAGTTTGCTGGACTAAGCTTCGTTTCCTTCGCTATTTTCATTAATTCTGGGTTAGCATTTTTCAAACTTTGTACTCTCTGTTCTTTCGGAAATGGACCAAATAGTTCCTTCTCACTAGTTAGTATATAAAAACAATGATCTATTGGATTATTCTTCGCGAAATCTTGAGCGATTTTAGCATTTTGCTCCGCTTCTTTCACAGTTTTCCCGTAACCAAACCCAATAGCTATCCTACCTTCTATACTCATAAATATGTTATCTATCATATTTGTTTTTATACTCGATTCAATATCACCACGAGTCGTATACAAAATAAATGTCATTTCATCAACTTGTTTAAATGAACCACGTAATTCTTTTGAAACTACATTTAATTGTTCAAGCGAGCTTTCTTGTATCTCCATAAAGGATATAATACAAGCACCAACAGTTGCTGAATGGCTTTTTGCTAACTCGGCTTTTATTTTTGCATCTTTTAACCCATGTATAATGGATTGCGTCGGATCTATCATACGCTCTGAAGGGATACCTATTTTTTGAAGCTCATCATAAACAGCGTGAATACTAGTTAAAGCTAGATCCGAATCTCCTGATTGATACTTAGCTACATGGAAATCGATGACTCTATTTATTTCGTCTTTACTCCACAACATATTTTCATAATCCATCACTTGTGGCTTTTCTTTCAAACCAATATCGTGGAATACATTTGTAATAAACGAACGATCTACTAAATCAATTGAAATTTTATGAGGTTGAATGCTTTGATGATATATTATAGAAAGGAGTGAAGATGCAACCGTTGTCTCGTCTTGTTGTAGGTACGTACTTGGAATTCGTAATTGTTCTCTTATTTCTTTTGCCATATAATAAGGTAGGGCACCCGAGAAAAAGATAACATCACAAGGTTTTAAACGCTTTAATATTTCAGAAGATTCAGCCGGATGAAGGTAAATATATGGATCAATCTCTATTTCTTCTAATTTATGAGCAATAGGTAAAAGATTCTCCATAAACTCCTTTGAACCGACAACTGCAATTTTTATTATCATTTTCTCTAACTCCTTATCATTAATTAACGACTATTTAACGTCAACTATATCAAATGTACAAAACTATTGTAAACAGGAAGGGGTCTTTATTCAATGAAAATTACAGCTATTCATCTTTACGCAATTCGTTTACCACTTCGCGATCCGTTTGTTATTAGTTATGGTTCTTATTCTGATATGCCTTCTATTATCGTCAAAATGGAAACTGATGAAGGCATTATCGGTTACGGTGAAGGCGTCGCTGATGATCACGTTACAGGTGAATCATGGGAAAGTACTTTCCATACTTTAAAACATACGCTAGCTCCTGCTCTTATCGGACAAAATCCAATGAATATCGAAAAAATACACGATATGATGGACAATACAATTTACGGTGTTCCAACAGCGAAAGCTGCAATTGATATTGCTTGTTTTGATATAATGGGCAAAAAATTAAATCAACCTGTATATCAATTAATTGGCGGGCGCTACCATGATGAGTTCCCCGTTACTCACGTCTTAAGCATCGCTGCTCCAGAAAATATGGCTGAAGAAGCTGCTTCTATGATTCAAAAAGGTTACCAATCTTTCAAAATGAAAGTCGGTACAAATGTAAAAGAAGATGTAAAACGAATTGAAGCGGTGCGTGAACGTGTAGGAAATGACATCGCGATTCGCGTTGATGTAAACCAAGGTTGGAAAAATAGCGCCAACACATTAACGGCACTTCGTTCATTAGGACATTTAAACATTGACTGGATTGAGCAACCTGTTATCGCCGACGATATTGACGCAATGGCTCATATTCGTTCTAAAACAGACCTTCCACTTATGGTTGATGAAGGGTTAAAAGGTTCTCGTGAAATGCGCCAAATCATTAAATTAGACGCAGCTGATAAAGTGAATATAAAACTAATGAAATGCGGCGGCATATATCCTGCCGTAAAACTTGCTCATCAAGCTGAAATGGCCGGCATTGAATGCCAAGTGGGATCAATGGTCGAATCATCCGTTGCCTCTTCCGCAGGATTCCATGTCGCTTTCTCAAAGAAAATCATTACGAGCGTTGAGCTAACAGGGCCATTAAAATTTACGAAAGACATTGGTAACTTACATTACGACGTGCCATTCATTCGTTTAAACGAAAAGCCAGGACTAGGTATTGAAATAAATGAAGATACCCTGCAAGAACTAACCGTCTTTCAAGACGTTGTACGCTAAAGGAGGACTCATACATGACAGTTCTATATGAAGGTGCATTAAAACAAAATAACGAGTCATTTCACGTTACATTACTATCAAGTAAGCATATCGAACAAATTTTATCACTACAAAACGTTGTAGTTGAAGCACTAGAAGATAAAGGTCGTTTACAACCACTCTCACAAGAAGAATTTCAATACATTCTAGAAGGAAACGGCATGATGATCGGTGCCTTTATCGAAAACGAACTCATCGCATTCCGTGCCCTACTCGTCCCTCCTATCGATGATGAGCATTTAGGACTTGATATCGGCCTATCAGAAAGCGAACTACACCGCGTCATCTATCAAGAAATCTCAAACGTTCATCCAAACTGCCGCGGAAATGGTATGCAAAAAATATTAGCGACAGTCATCATGGATGAACTACAAAAAGAAGATGGCAAATACGATTACGTTTGCTGCACCGTAGCTCCTTTTAACATTCCGAGTTTGAAGGATAAGTTTGCGCAAGGGATGGAGGTTGCTGCACTGAAAGAGAAGTATAGTGGTAGTATGCGGTATGTTTTTGTGAAGGAATTGCGTAATGATATAGAAAGAAATTGGTCCGATGTTAAGAGTATTCCGATGAGTGATGCTAGTGGACAGCAGGCGTTGCTTTCAGAGGGGTATCGTGGGTATAAGATGGAGAAAACAGACGATACTTTCATTGTGAAGTTCGGACGATAATCTATGTACAAAGAGAACCCTAATTTATTAGGGTTCTACTTTATTTCATCCTAAAATAATAATTACACCGTCATCTTCCAACTCGATAACGCTAACCAGTTCTCCATTTCCTTATAATCAGGCATTATCTTCCCGACAAGACGCCAAAAAGAACGATCATGATTTAAATGAACCATATGGCACATCTCATGAACAACTACATAATCAATTACTCGCTGTGGTGCCATCGCTAACTTCCAATTGAATGTTAACTGTAAATTTGAATCACAAGTACCCCACGTACGACTACTGTCTGTAATACGAATAGAACGCGGTTTTGTTTTGAAGTTACTTTGATGTGCTTTAATGCTCTTCTCTACTAATGCCTTGCACTGCTTATAGTAAAATCGTTTTAAAGCCTGCTGGATTTTCTCATCCTTAAGCTCTTTCACATAAATATGTAACTTCTCTCCTTCAAACACTGCATTGTCTTGCGTAATACTTGCATCCTGAGAAATTTGTATCGGATACGTATTTCCTAAATACAAAAAGCCCTCTCCTTGATCATAATCCTTTTCCTGTGGTCCAAGCGCTCGCTCTTGCATTTCCTTACGTGTTTTCTGAATCCAATCCCATTTCTCCTCTAGCAACTGGACTAAGTATTCAACAGGTGTTCCCTTCGGAGCTTGAACTTCCACATTGCCGTATGAATCTACAAAAAGACGCACCGACTTTTTCTTCTTATAAGTTATATGAAAATTAATTGTCTCACCTAAATATGTATGTACCATTTCATCACCTAACGTATTATTTTACAAATAAAAAAGAGTAGGATACAAACGTCCTACTCTACCTATTATATCATTTACTGCTTTAACGAACTCATTACCCTCTATACTTTACACCTAATCCCTTAATGAAATTCCTTGCGTATCTATCGCCGCACTCTTTGTAATTTTTATGACCTTTTTTTCTTAATAGAGCGCCTAACTCTCCTTTTGTTACTGTAACGCCTACGCTATCTAATATATCAAGTACATCTTCACTTGTTAAAGATAGTGCGATTTTCATTTTCTTTAGAAGAAGGTTATTAGCACTTTCTTTGCTTTGTACAGGTGCAGGTTGTCCTGGTTTTGGATCTTGCTTTCCTCTTTTTAAAGTAATAAATCCGTTTAAAAATGACTCTAACATCATCATATCGCATGTTAGTACATACTCATCTTCGATTACATCGTCATTTTCAGATTCATGCTGAGGCGCTCTCTTTATTTTTGTAAGCATATCAACTACGTCTTCTTTCGTTACTTCCATTCCGCCAAGTTTAAAGATTTCCACCATATCGATATCTTTTATATCTAAAGCGTACCTTACTCTTTTTAATATATCGTTATTGCTCATTGCCATTGTTTTTCCTCCTGAAATGTTGATTATGTTTACTTAGGCTTTACTTAAATAAGGTTATTTTTCATTATTTTCATAATTAAATTTAACTAAAAAAGTAGTGCCTTCCGATCCTGTTTGAATTTCTATTTTTGCATTATGACGGGCAGCAATGGCATAACATATGCCTAACCCCAATCCAGTTCCATTATCTTTGGTCGTGTAAAATGGAGTACCCAGTTTTTCTAATACTTCAGGCTTAATACCTTTTCCTTGATCTCGCACTGCAAGCACCACGCAATTTTTGCCTTCCTTGTAGGTGCTAATGGCTAGTACTTTCCTTTCGCTCATCGCTTCTAAGCCATTACGGTATAAGTTTATTAATAATTGCCGTATCTCATTCCGATTTAAAAGTAATTCCGGAATGTCATTTGTATCGACTTGAATATATTTATTTTGATTATACGTATCAACCTTTATTAAAGGGATAATGTCGTGAATAATTGCATTTAAATCTAACATCTGCAAATCTGATTTCCTTGTATTACCCATTGATAGAAATTCAGTAATAATAGAATTGGCACGGTCAAGTTCTTCAATCATTAATTTAAAGTACTGATTATGTTTCTCATAAGTGTTCTCTTCTTTTAATAACTGCAAAAACCCCCGTACTGCTGTCATTGGATTTCTAATCTCATGACTGATACCTGCTGCCATTTGCCCTATTAACTCTATGTTGGATAACCTTTTCAATTCCTGCTCATATTGCTTTTTTTCCGTTATATTTTTAAAAATACAACAAATACCATCATCATACGGGTAGGCAATCACTTCGTGCCAATATTCATCAGAGGTAGAAAGAACTTCGAAGTGCACTGTAGTTCGCTCTGACATTGCACGATGAAATTCCTTATACATAACTGTGTCGACGCTACTCCGGAAAATCTCCCATACATTCTTGCCTAATACATCTTTTGCTGTTTTTCTTTGCGGAAAATATTGATGCTTATTTACGTACGTAAATTCCCATTTATTATTCAAAGTAAAGAGTCCATCCGTAATACTTTCAATCACACTTGTAACTTTCTCATTAGCATTTGCTAGTTCTCTCGTTCGTTCTGCCACCATGCTTTCAAGTTGATCCATATATAACAAGTTTGAAAACGTAGGAGCTGTGGCATCAACGATAGATTTTGCCAGTTGAATTTGTGAATTATCGTAATTGTGAGCTTTTCCCTCTTCGCCAACGACGATCGCCCCTAATACTTCTCCCATTGAAACTAATGGAATCATCAGTAAACCCTTGCTATCTATATTTTTTGTTTGAATAACCTCTTGGATTTTGGCTTCATAGCTTTTCTCCATCCAATCTGCTTCTGTCCAATCACAGTCCGAGCTTAACTTCGTTGTCTTAATCGTTGTTTTGTCTAGCGGGTCTAAAAGGTGGGCAGCCATTTTTTTGCTCTCTAAAACCTGTCCTAAGTAAAAAAAACATTTGTCAAAACTTTCCTGTATCGAGGAACACATTGATAAATCACGGGTAACATTTAGTAACAGCTGTTTCTCGGCAATAAGGTTTTCTTTTTGTGTTAAATTATTTGCGTTTTGAATTGCGACCGCAGCCATATTTACATAAGCTTCAACACTTTGAATTTCTGAATCTGTTAAGTTCATTGGAGTTCCATAATCAAATAGAAAAACCAGACCAAATAACTCTTGCTCAAATGAAATAGGCAGAGCTAATAAGGACTTAATTTTGAACGCATCAACCGGTCTCGGATCCGGCCGATGGTCCTTTGAGGTGTCAGGGATATAGATGGTTTTTTTTGTTTCAATAACTTCTTTTGCTAGTAAGTCTATTTCAGGATCAATGACCTGAGTATCAAGCGTTACGCCATTTATAGTCTCTGGTTTTCCTGCAAACCCTCTAAACGTTCCATCTTCCTGTGGTAAATAAATTCCAACAGCGTTGCACTTAACAATCTCCTCTGATATCGCTACTGTTACACGCTGCAATACTTCACGTAGTTCTAATTTTGTATTTATTATTTTCGTTATATTCGCGAGCCTAGAATATCTCGTCTGATCACTTAACATTTACATAGCCTCCAATTATAGGCACAATAAAATAAACATGATAATATCAGTGAAAATCAAGACCAACCTGTCATTTCAGATTTTCTCCTGTATTCTTTTCTTCCCCTTGTTTTACACAGAATACCTCGCTTACCTATGATACGGTTCAACTTAATAAAGCATCCCCTCTAACTTTCAAAAGTTATACCGTTTCACTATCGCCAGCCTTATCAACACTAGCCTCAAACTTATCCAGCAATACACGCACTTCATCTGTTGATTTCGTGCTCATCAATTGATTTCTTAGTTCAGCAGCTCCAGGGAATCCTTTTACATAAATTTTGAAAAAGCGATGAAGCCCTGTGATTGAACGTGGTAGTACTTCTGCATATTGATCTTGAAGATCAAGCTGTAGTCTTAAAAGGTCTAGATGTTCTTTACTGCTATGCTCTCTTGGCTCTTTTTCAAACGCAAATGGATTCTTGAAAATGCCTCGTCCGATCATTACGCCATCAATGCCGTATTTTTCAGCAAGTTCCAGCCCAGTTTTGCGGTCAGGGATGTCTCCGTTGATTGTTATTAACGTATTTGGTGCAATACGGTCACGTAATTTTTTGATTTCCGGAATTAGTTCCCAATGCGCATCTACTTGGCTCATTTCTTCTCTTGTACGTAAATGAATAGAAAGGTTTGCAATATCTTGTTTGAAAATATGCGTTAACCAATCTTCCCACTCACTTAACTCTTTAAAGCCAAGTCGCGTTTTTACGCTGACAGGTAGTCCGCCCGCTTTCGCTGCTTGAATAAGTTCTGCTGCAACGTCTGGACGTAGAATAAGGCCACTCCCTTTTCCTCTCGACGCTACATTCGGTACTGGACAGCCCATATTAATATCGATTCCTTTAAATCCGAGCTCTGCCATGCCAATACTCATTTGACGGAAATATTCAGGATTGTCTCCCCAAATATGCGCCACCATCGGCTGTTCATCTTCTGTAAAAATCAAACGGCCACGCACACTTTTCATACCTTCTGGATGACAATAGCTATCCGAGTTTGTAAACTCTGTGAAGAATACATCTGGTCGACCTGCTTCACTTACTACGTGACGGAACACAACGTCTGTCACATCTTCCATTGGTGCAAGTACGAAAAATGGTCGCGGTAAATCACGCCAAAAATTATCTATCATTTTAAATTCAAATCCTCTCACTATGAATGCAATTTCAAACTCTCAATTTTAAAATATATGGCCAAATAACAACTGGACATTTATTATTTGTAAAAATCAGCAATAGTTATTTTAACTAAAATCGTTGCTGAATAGTATTTTTATAAAGTGAAACTTTAATCAGTGGTCCCCACCTAACTTCTTTGCTTTTGCTGAATTTTGAAGTAGGGGTCTTACGATCCGCAAATAGCGGGATAAACCAAAAAGCAGGTGGTATAGACTTTTTCTATATCAACTGCTTTTTTATTATACCAACTTAAGCCAAGCCACACACTCCACATGAGTCGTATGCGGGAACATATCAACAGGTTGTACTTCCTGCGTTTTATATCCGCCTTCTTCTAATACTTTTAAGTCACGTGCTAATGTCGCAGGGTTGCATGATACATATACGACGCGTTTTGGCTTCATGTCAATGATTGTGTTTAGTAATGCTTCGTCACAACCTTTACGCGGCGGATCTACGACCATTGTGTCAGCAATTACGCCTTCTTTGTACCATTTTGGAATGACTACTTCTGCTTCTCCTACTCCAAACTCAGCGTTTGTCATATTGTTTAGTGCTGCGTTTCGGTTTGCGTCTTCGATTGCTTCTGGAACGATTTCAACACCGTACACTTTTTTCGCTTTTTGCGCTAGGAATAAGGAGATTGATCCGATTCCGCAATATGCATCAATTACTGTTTCGTTACCGTCTAATTTTGCGTATTCTAACGTTTTATCGTATAGCACTTTCGTTTGTTCTGGGTTTACTTGATAGAATGAACGTGCTGAAATCGCAAATTTAATGTCACCGATAAAGTCATAAATATATTCTGATCCGTACAATACTGTCGTTTTGTCTCCGAAGATTACGTTTGTACGTTTCGGATTTACGTTTTGAACAATCGATTTTACTTCTGGGAATTTCGCTGTGATTTCTTCAATAATCGCTTGTTTGTTTGGCAATTCTGCAGTACGCGTAATGAAGACAAGCATAATTTCCCCTGTTACTTGTCCATAGCGAGCCATTACGTGGCGAAGTGTTCCTTTGTTTCGCTCTTCGTTATATGCCGAAATACCGTGCTTTTCACAAATACGTTTTACTTCTTGAATTAATGTATCGTTTTCTTCCGCCTGAATTAAACACGATTCCATATTAATGATGTCATGTGTTCCTTGACGATAGAAACCTGCTACAAGTCCGCCTTCACGTTCTCCGATTGGTACTTGTGCTTTATTACGGTATACCCACGGGTTTTTCATGCCAAGTACAGGGTGAACAGGAATATCGCCTAGTCCGCCAATACGCTGCATCACGTCACGTACTTGTTTTTCCTTCGCTTGTAATTGTCCTTCATATGTTAAGTGCTGAAGCTGACAACCGCCGCACTGGTTATATACTGGGCACTCTGCATCTTTACGATATGGACTTTCTGTATGAAGCTTCATTAAACGACCAAATGCGAAGTTTTTCTTCACTTTAATAATTTTAATTTGAGCCTCTTCACCTGGTAAGCCGTTTTTAACGAAAATAGGATAGCCTTTTACTTTCGCAACACCGGCACCATCATGTGTTAAATCTTCAAATACTACATCTATAAACTCGTTTTTTTCAACTGGTGGCGTCATTTTTGTACTCATTTTCCGACCTCTCTTTTTCATAACACTGCGTTACATTTTATCATACTTATATGGTCTATTTCTATTGGAAGAAAAAAAGCTATTGACGATAGTTCTCTAGTAATGTTACGCTACTACTAATTTAATACGGACGATGTTACCTCATATATACTTGATAATATGGATCGAGAGTTTCTACCCGGCAACCTTAAATTGCTGGACTATGGGGAAAACTAATGAATATTAGCCTATGTGCAAAAAAGGACTCATATTGATTAGCTTTCTCTCATAGATGAAAGTGAATCCATATGGGTCTTTTTTTATTTTTATTTTTCTAAAAGGTCAGACATCTTACGTATGACATAAAACCTTTCCGTTTTATTTTTAGTAATATAACGAGCGTTTTATGTACAAACTTTATACGAACTTCTGAAAGGGGCAACTACATGCAATATGTAATGAGCATTATCGGTATTCTTGTCGTTTTAGGTTTATGTTTTGCTTTGTCAAACAACAAAAGTAAAATCAACTTCCGTGCAATTGCTATTATGATTGGTTTCCAAATTTTAATCGGTTGGTTTATGTTTGGCACAAAGATTGGTCAACAAATCATTATTTTCATTAGTAAAGTTTTCAACAAACTAATTAAACTTGGTACGACAGGTGTCGATTTTCTCTTTAATGGAATTCAAAGAGATTTTGTCTTTTTCTTAAATGTATTATTAATTATCGTATTTTTCTCAGCACTACTTTCAATCTTTAGTTATTTAGGTGTTTTACCATTCATCGTTCGCATTGTCGGCGGTGCCATTTCAAAAATTACTGGTTTACCACGCGTCGAATCATTCCACGCAGTAAACTCTGTATTCTTCGGTTCAAGTGAAGCGTTAATCGTTATTAAAAATGATTTACAACATTTCAATAAAAACCGTATGTTTATCATTTGTTGTTCTGCGATGAGCTCAGTTTCTGCTTCTGTTACAGCATCATACGTAATGATGTTAGATGCAAAATACGTACTTGCAGCTCTTCCGCTAAACTTATTCTCAAGCTTAATCGTTTGTTCGCTATTAACACCAGTTGATACGAAAAAAGAAGACGAAGTAATTCAAAAATTTGATAGAACTCTATTCGGAGACAGCTTTATCGGTGCAATGATTAACGGTGCGCTTGATGGTTTAAAAGTAGCTGGTATCGTTGCGGCGTTAATGATTGCCTTCATCGGTGTGATGGAAGTTGTAAACTACGTAATTAGCGCAGCTTCAGGTGCAATGGGACATGCTATTACATTACAACAAATCTTCGGTTATATACTTGCTCCATTCGCATTCTTAATGGGTATTCCAGCTCAAGATATTATCCCGGCTGGTGGTATTATGGGTACGAAAATTGTATTAAACGAGTTTGTAGCAATCCTTGATTTAAAAGGTGCAGCTGCAACATTATCTCCACGTACAGTTGGAATCGTTACAGTATTCTTAATTAGTTTCGCAAGTATTAGCCAAATTGGTGCGATCGTTGGTACAATTCGTGCTCTTTCTGAAAAACAAGGAAGTATCGTATCTAAATTCGGTTGGAAAATGCTATTTGCATCAACACTTGCTTCTATTTTATCTGCGACAATCGCTGGATTGTTTATTTAACAAAGAAAATCACCTTTGCTTACACAGCAAGGTGATTTTTTTATTATCATTTAAGAAACTGAGGAAAACTCTAATGCCTCTTCCTTATTAATAATTTCTCCCTTATATTTACCTTTCACCGAAATATCAATAATTGATTTATTTCCTGTTTCCATTTTCCCTAAAGAAAACATATATATTAAGTCATCTTTTTTTAACATCCATTGTTTTCCGTGCCAAGGACCAGTTAACTTCTGCTCTGGGGATGCCAGTATCTCTCCAAAATATTCACATTCTCCTAGAGATGTTTTTACTGTATTCTTCTCCGTATCAATAACTATATATTTAAGAAGCTTTATACTTTCACTTGAAAAAATCTCTACTTCATGATCACTTTTTTTCTTAAATTTAAGCTTTCCATCCTTTGTATTCACCAATTTACTTTGATCAATTGCATTTAGTACAAACTCATACTCTTCTTTTGTAACACCGAAATTAAGATGATATGGAAGACTTTTTTTCTCAGCATGCTCTTCTATGTATTTTAAATACCATTCCATATTATTCGCTAGATGCTCTCTCATTCTTTGACCAATATTCCCTACTTTTTTAAGAGTATCTGGATCCATCTCTAACGTCATAATATCCGCCGTAACTTCCGCGTTCATAAGATGTGCTGGAATATACTCCTCCACACTATTCACCTTACTCACTTCACTTTGACAACCAACTACAAATAGCGATATGAGAAGGATATATACTATTTTTTTATATTTCATTTCTGTTCTCCATTCCGTACATCATTCTTACTTACATTTATAGCGGTTCTTATTATAATCTAAAATCCTTATATTTTAATAAAAATAGCATCTATATGCAAAATTGCATATTAATAAGCCCTTCCTTTACTTTAAAATTACCTTAAAACATTTACCAAAATATACAAATCAAAAATTAAAATGCTATAATTTGTAAAAAAAGTATATTGGAGGACCTTATGAAAATTCACGCCCTTTTCGATTTTTTACACTTACTAGTCTTGAGCATGAAAAGCTATTATGTATGGGGAATGCCTATCTATGTCTTCATTATTCCTCTTATCTTTATAGTTGGTTATATTATTATCAATTTGAATAAAAAACGAAAGAATACATCTATTCAAAGCCACTAATCTATCACCCTAATCCCCCTAAAAATCATATTCCCCTCATTTTCTTCAAATGATATGATGAACAAGGGTATATCCCCACCACTCTTACAGCGGTGGGGATTTTAATGTAAATATGCAACATAATACACAATAGAAGGTGATTTTATGAGAAAATACGCAGCAATTGCTTTATGTACATCTGCCATTCTAGCAGGCTGTAATACTAGCAATGTAAGTCAAGAACCTAAAAAAGAGAAAAAGGTTCAAGAAGTTAAGAAGCAAGAAGAGACTATGCAAGAACAAGGTAAAATTTCTTATAATCCAATTACACACGAATCTACAAACACAAGTATTCATATTACAGACATTAAGGATTCTTTAACCGAGGTACAATATACAATTTGGCGCACTGCTGATGGAAAGGAACATGCTAAATCCTTTTCTTCTAAAGAAAAGGAAAAACAATTTCCCCTTCCTTTTGATATAAAAGAGTTTGAAGGAAAACGCGGTGAATTTCAAATTGAAGCAGCAGGAATAAAAGAAGATGGGAAAACAATTCCACTCACAAAATCTACTATTACTTTCGAGCAAAAAGTTCCTGTTCTCATGTACCATGCAATTGATGATTATCATGGTCAAGGCATTAAAGACCTATTCGTATCACCAGCTAATTTTGAAGCCCAAATGAAGTATTTAAAGGACAATGGCTATACATTACTAACTTTTGAACATTGGGGCGATATAAATAAAGTAAATAAACCTATTTTCGTTACATTTGATGATGGTATGAAAAATAATATGAATGCATTTCGCATTTTACAAAAGCTAAGAGATGATACGTTTAAACCAACAGCAACAGAATATATGATTGTTGATAACGTTGATGCAGAAAGCTCTCTTTCTACATCTGAAATAAAAGAAATGGTTGATTCCGGTATTTTCTCAGTGCAATCTCACACAGCAACGCATGCTGATTTACCGAAAATTACAAACTATGAAGAAGAATTAAAAGGATCGAAAGAAAAGCTAGAAAAAGTAACAGGTAAGCCAGTTATCGCTATTGCTTATCCGTTCGGTCATGTCGATGATAAAGTCGTCGCAGAAACGAAGAAATATTATCAATTTGCAACGACAACGAAGCCTGGACAATTCATTACAAAAGGTGAACCCGATGAATTGCTAAAGATGAAACGTGTTCGTATACACCATGCAACTACTGTGGAGCAATTCGCCTCTTCCATTAAATAAGTGTGGGAGCTCAATGCATGTTGAGCTCTCTTTTTAGTTTATATTTATATATATTTTTAGAATTTTCTTGTATTATATAAAGTAAGAAATCTTTCAAACTAAAGGAGATTATACATATGTCATTTGAACAAACGTTAGAGAAATATGCTGCTCTTGCAGTTAATGTTGGTGTTAATATTCAACCAGGACAAACTTTATCAATTAGTGCACCTCTTGAAGCTGTACAATTTGTACGCCTCGTTACAGAAAAAGCATATAAATCTGGTGCAAAACACGTATATGTGGATTGGAATGATGAGACGTTAACACGCTTAAAGTTCGATCTAGCTCCTGAGGAAGCATTCGCTGAATTTCCATCTTGGAAAGCACATGCTCGTGAAGAATTAGCAAAAGAAGGTGCTGCATTTATGTCTATTTATGCAGAAAACCCTGATTTATTAAAAGGTGTAGAACCAACACGTATCGCGACAGCTCATAAAGTAGCTGGTGAAGCAATGAAAGTATACCGTGATTACGTACAAGCAGATAAAGTAAGCTGGTGTGTCATTTCTGTTCCTACGAAAGAATGGGCTGCGAAAGTTTTCCCTGACGTAGCACCAGAAGAACAAGAAGCAAAACTATGGGATGCTATTTTCAAAGCTACTCGCGCTGATTTAGAAAACCCTGTAGAAGCATGGAAAGAACATGATGAAACACTACATACAAAAGTTGATTACTTAAACGAAAAGCACTATACAGCTCTTCACTATACAGGTCCTGGGACAGACTTAACAATTGAACTTCCAGAAAAACATGTATGGGCTGGTGCAGGTAGCTTAAATGAAAAGAACGTACCATTTATGGCTAACATTCCAACTGAAGAAGTATTTACAATGCCACTTAAAACAGGTGTAAACGGTCAAGTATCTAGCACAAAACCGTTAGCATTTGCAGGTAATATTATTGATAACTTCACGTTAACATTTGAAAATGGCCGTATCGTAGACTATAAAGCTGAAGCTGGTGAGGAAGCTTTAAAACATTTAGTAGAAACAGATGAAGGTTCTCACTTCTTAGGAGAAGTAGCTTTAGTACCTCATGACTCACCAATTTCAAACACAAATATTTTATTCTACAATACGCTATTTGATGAAAACGCATCTTGCCACCTTGCAATCGGAAATGCTTATGCATTTAACTTAGATGGCGGTAAAACAATGTCTAAAGAAGAACTTGCTGAAAATGGTGCAAACGCTAGTATTACACATGAAGATTTCATGATTGGATCAGCTGAACTTGATATCGATGGTATTACTGCTGATGGCAGACATGAGCCTATCTTCCGTAAAGGTAACTGGGCGTTTTAATACAAATAAAAGGCTATCTTCCACACCGGAAGATAGCCTTTTATGATGCCGATGAAACCTTAAGCCCAATGACACCCAAAACAATAAAAAGAATACAAAATGCTTGGAATAAGCTAATATGCTCTTTAAAAAAGTACACACTAATAATTGTAATAAGCAATGTTCCCACACCAGACCAAATCGCATAAGCAATGCTTAAATGAATCTTTTTCACAACGATGGCGAACACACTAAAACAAATACCATAAAATACGAAAATAAGTACACTTGGAACGGGCTTTGTTAAACCATTTGATAGTTTCATCGCAATCGTTCCAGCTACTTCAAAAATAATTGTTACAAGTAATAATAGCCAATATATCATACTAGAATCTCCTTCTCTGTTACCTTATAGAGATTCTAGTATACTACTTATAGTCCTAATGAAATATATTTAATTTCTAAATATTCCTCGATACCGAAATGGCCTCCTTCACGGCCAATGCCACTCTCTTTAAAGCCACCGAACGGTGCTTGTGCAACTGATGGAAGTCCATCATTTAATCCGATAATACCGTATTCTAACGCTTCACTAATTTGGAATGCTTGACTAATATCTTTCGTGAAAATATACGCAGCCAAGCCGTATGGTGTATTATTTGCTCTTTCGATTACTTCTTCAACTGTTTTAAATTTCGCAACTGGTGCGACTGGTCCAAATGTTTCTTCAGTCATACAAAGCATCGTATCATTTGCCAACCCAATTACAGTCGGTTGCATGAAATGTCCATCTAACTCTACAATCTGTTGGCCTCCATATAAGAGTTCTCCACCTTTTTGAACTGCATCTTCGATATGTTCTTGTACTTTCGAAACTGCATTCTCATCAATAAGCGGCCCTACAGTCGTTCCATCACCGAAGCCGTCTCCTACTTTCAGCTGCCCTACTGCCTTTTGGAACTTCTCTACAAATACTTCGTATACGTCTTCTTGAACGAATACTCGGTTTGTACATATACACGTTTGTCCTGCGTTACGGAATTTTGAACCAATTACCGCTTCTACCGCTTTATCTAAATCTGCATCATTCATTACGATAAATGGAGCATGACCACCTAACTCAAGCGAAACTTTTTTCATCGTTTGCGCAGCACTAGCCATTAATTCTTTCCCGATTTCCGTTGATCCTGTAAAGGACACTTTTCGAACGCGTCCATCTTCCATCCACGTATCAGCAATTGCTTTCGCACTACCTGTTACAATATTTATTACACCTTTTGGAATGTCTGCTTCATGAGCTAATTCAGCTAATTTCAATGCAGTTAACGGCGTTTGACTTGCAGGCTTCACAACTGCCGTACAGCCTGCTGCAAGCGCTGGGGCTACCTTTCTCGTAATCATAGCAGCTGGGAAGTTCCAAGGTGTAATTGCTGCCATAACGCCAACTGGTTGCTTCATAACTAAAATACGTTTATTCGGATGAGAAGCAGGAATCATTTCACCATATACGCGCTTTCCTTCTTCTGCATACCATTCAACGAAGCTATTTGCATAATTCACTTCACCAAGTGCTTCTGCAAATGGCTTTCCTTGCTCCTTCGTCATAATCGCTGCGATTTCTTCTTTATTTTCATCAATAAGCGTGAACCACTTTTTTAATTTCACTGCTCGATCTGCTGCTGTTAATTTTGACCATGATTTAAAAGCCTTATGCGCAGCATCAACAGCTTGCTTTGCCTCTGTTACGCCGCCCTTTGGTACAGTTGCAAATATTTCCTTCGTCGCTGGATTATTTACTTCGATTTGCTCTTGTAGTGTAATCCACTCACCATTTATATACATCGCCTTTTTCTCTACATTTACGAACGTCGCTTTTTTATCCAATATTTTCTTCCTCCTCTATAAGTTTCTTTATTTTCCTAGTGGCAGCAGATTGACTTATTTTTAAAAACTCCGCTACTTTATAACTCGATCCATATGTTTTATATGCTTTCAAAATAATATTCCGTTC
The DNA here is from genome assembly GCF_001884105.1 of Bacillus luti. Lineage (GTDB taxonomy): Bacteria > Bacillota > Bacilli > Bacillales > Bacillaceae_G > Bacillus_A > Bacillus_A luti. Next base: position 51,582 of record NZ_MACI01000026.1, read on the forward strand.
TACTTCTTCTAACATTTTATAGAGACTTTGACCGGACTGTTCAACCGTTGATTCTTGCATCGCTATTGGCAGATCTTCTATCGTAACGATATCGTCAGCAGTTATAACAATTCGCTCAATCACATTTTCAATTTCTCTATTATTTCCTTCCCAGGGGTAACCAACAAACATTTGCAATGTGCTAGGTGCTAATTTTACATTCCGGCCATATTTCTCGTTAAAGTGTTGTAAATAATGATAAATGAGTGGCAAAATGTCTTCGGTTCTTTCCCGGAGTGGCGGAATTAAAATTGGAATGACATTCAGACGATAATATAAATCTTTCCGGAATGTTCCTTGTTTCACCATCATACTTAAATCTCGATTTGTTGCCGCTACAATTCTAACATCCACTTTTTTTAATTCTCTTCCGCCAATAGGGCGAAACGTTTTTTCTTGCAACACTTGCAAAAGCTTCGCTTGAATTTCAAGCGGCATTTCGCCAATTTCATCTAAGAAAAGAGTTCCTCTATGCGCTACCTCTAATAATCCCTTTTTCCCTTCACGATTCGCACCTGTAAAAGATCCACCTGAGTATCCAAAAAGCTCTGATTCAATTAAATTCGTTGGCAATGCCGCACAGTTAATTTCATAGAAACTTTCATTCTTCCGGTTACTCACTTCATGTAAATGACGTACTAATCGACTCTTCCCTACTCCTGTCTCACCTAAAACGAGAACTGTACTATCTACCACGGATACTTTCTTGATTGTCTCGACTATTTTTTGCATAGCGATACTTTTAAAAATAAGTCCTTCATGTTCATATGTTTCTCTTAATTCTTTTTTATATGTTTTTAATTGATTATCCATTTCCTCGACCTTTTGACGTAATTGATAGAGTTCAGTAAGGTCTCGAGAATAACTGATCACTCTTCTTAAATTTCCTTCATCATCAAAAACGGGCCTTGTACGAACGTGCAAATACTCTCCTGATTTTGTCGTTTGAACAAGTTCAATTGGTCTCTTCTTTTCTATTACTTCTAATGTTGCTGACGGATAAAAGATCTCATCCTTTTGCAATTCTTTCACATGCTTACCTACTAACTCTTTAGCAGCTAATTGATAGTGCCTTTCACATGTACTATTTACACGCACAACGATTCCCTTTTCGTCAGTTACAAAAATTTCGTCAAACGCATATTCAAATACATCTTGTAAATCCATTAACATTCGTTCCTTTTCTGCAACCATCCTAGCCACTCCTAACTTCCAATCCATCGATTCACTTCACTACCTTTATTATAAAGTGAATTTTCTGCATTTTATATAGAGTCAGCTAGAATGTTTGCGATTTATTATTTAGCTTTTAAACATGTGCAGTATTTGCTTTCTCATAACAGACTTGCAATGATTCTTCAATGATTGTTAATCCTTCTTCAAGTTGCTCATCTGTAATAACTAATGGCATTAACACACGAATAACATTTCCATACGTTCCAGCAGATAATAAAAGTAACCCGCGCTTATTTGCTTCTGTACATAAATTAGCTGTTAATACTTTATCTGGTACTTTCGTTTTGCGATCTTGAACGAGTTCAAATGCACACATCGCTCCTAACCCACGTACATCACCGATACAATTGTATTTATTTTTCATCTCTTGGAATCGGTTCATGACGACTTGACCTAATTCTATCGCTCTATCATTTAATTTCTCTTTTTCTATTACATCAAGTACAGCTAATGCAGCCGCACATCCCAGTGGACTTCCTGCATACGTTCCACCAAGCTCTCCCGGTGCAGACTCATTCATAATTTCTTTACGACCAATGACACCACTTATCGGTACACCAGCACCTAACGATTTAGACACTGTAATTAAATCTGGCACGACATCATAATGATCAATCGCAAAGTATTTTCCTGTACGGCTAAAGCCTGTTTGAATTTCATCTGCTACAAATAAGATGCCATGCTCTGAACAGATGCTTCGTACTTCTTGAACAAATTTCTTACTTGGCACGATGAACCCACCTTCTCCTTGGACAGGTTCCATTACAACGGCTGCAATTGTTTCTGGTGCTACTTCTGATATGAAGAAGTTCTTAAACTCTTCAATGATAAAATCATCATACTGCTCTTCCGTTAATCCTTCTGGACGACGGTATTCATATGGGAATGGCGCTTTATATACTTCTGGAGCAAATGGACCGAATCCAAATTTATATGGTTTTACTTTACTTGTCATCGTCATTGTCATTAATGTACGTCCGTGGAAGCCTTTTGAAAACGCAATAATACCAGGTCTTTTCGTGTATTTACGAGCGATTTTCACCGCATTTTCAACTGCTTCTGCACCACTATTTAAAAATAGTACTTGCTTATCAAAATTCCCTGGTGCTAATGCCGCAAGTTTTTCTGCTAATTCAATATATGGCTCATACATCATGACATTAAATCCAGTATGAATGTATTGATCTACTTGTTTATGGAGCGCCTCTTTAACGACTGGATGACAATGCCCTACGTTAATTGTTCCGATTGCTCCTGCGAAATCAATGTACTGATTGCCATCAACATCTGTTACAAGAGCACCATTTGCAGATTGTACAAACGTTTGGATGCCGTTACTTACTCCTTTTGGTACTATATTTTGGCGGCGTTCTAATAAAGACGCTGCTTTTGGTCCTGGAATTTGTTCATTTACTTTAGCAAATTTTTTTGTGTTCATTGCATACCCCATCCTTTTCTTTACATTGTTTTCTCTTTTTATTGCAAAATATATGCCAACTTTCTTTTCTAGCATTCATCCTATATTCTTTGTATCTAGGCATAAAAAATAAGTCTATAAAGACTCATAGAGAGTCTTTATAGACTTATTTTTCTTACACGTTAGACTTTTCTTGCTCCCAAATAAACTCACCTGCATGAGAAATCAAATCCTCAACAGATTGTACTACTAAATCCGCAAGTGGTTCTAATGTTTGGCGATCCCCTGTACCAGATAGCACTCCGATTCCGTAGCAATCGCCACCGTTTTTAGCTAAATGTAAATCCGTCGGCGTATCCCCAACGATTGCTACTTCACATGTCTCTAAATGAAATTTTTCACAAAAGGATTCTACAATTCTTTTATCTGGTTTTTGTGCCGGAAATGTATCTGAAGCTACAACATAATCAAAAAAGGACTCTAATTGATACTGTTTTAAAAATAATTCTGTCGGTGCGAAATCATCAGCTGTAACAACACCTAAAATAAATCCTCTATCCTTTAAACCTTGTAAAATCCTCGGTAAATCTGCTGTCATTTTCATATAGGAGCGGTGCTCATACATAAGCGAAAACAATTTTTCACTTACCCACTCATGCATCTCCTCTTCCTTAGAAGACGCAATATGCTTACAAAGCCCCTTTGCTACATCAAGGCTTGTTCCAGCCGCTAATGCGCTACTCGGATGGACAAATGTCCCCTCCACACCGATCTCCTTTAGTAAAGCCTGCTGCATTGACTCTGGGAGTTGATATAATTTTATACAGTCCGCTACAAGTTCTTCAGCTACTTTTATCCAAATTGAATGAAAATCCATTAATGTCCCATCTTTATCAAATAGTATTGCTTTTACCTTCTCCATAGCACACCCTACCTCTCGTCTCTTATCTCCTCCAGTGTATCAACAAAGTATGGATATAAAATAAACGAATTGTAAAAATACCATAAAAATCAAACCAACTTCCAATTTACAATTCCTCTATACAAAGAAAAAGGATGCCTTTACAGGACATCCTCTTGATGTTCAGGAACGAATAATTCGAGACAATGGTACATATTTTCAAATTCCATTGGGGCATCCCCACCATATTCACCGTCTAAATTAATCATTAGTTTATCTGGTGAATGGACTTTAATTCGATTCGCTTGTGTATATAATACTTTCGGATTATTAATATGTTCACCGCGTTGTGCTTGCGTTGCTGCTTTAATTAGATCTGCGATAGACCCCTTTTTCAGTACTAATAAATCAAATAACCCATCGTTAATAGATGCATATGGTGCTACCTTTTCAAATCCACCAACTGAACGAGTATTTGTAATTAAAAACATCGTAATTTCTTCTTGTAGTAACTTCCCATCATACTCGATTTCAACGTATGTCGGATGTAATGACGGTAACATTTCGATTCCTTTTAAATAGTAAGCAAGCTGACCTAATACCGTTTTTAACTTACTTGGTACTTCATATGTTAATTCGGTAATACGACCGCCACCAGCAATATTAATGAAATATGTATCATTTGCTCTGCCAAGATCTAAAGGAACTGTTTTTCCTTCACAAATAATATCCGCAGCCTCTTCAATAACACGAGGTACACCGATTGCACGCGCAAAATCATTTGTCGTTCCAACTGGAATAATTCCAAACTTTGGACGGTGCTCATGTCCCACTAAACCGTTCACTACTTCATTTAACGTGCCGTCGCCACCAGCTGCGATAACAACATCAAACTTACGATCCGCAGCTTGCCTCGCTGCCACAGTCGCGTCTCCAGGACCCGTTGTCGCATGACAAGATGCTTCATATCCAGCTTGTTCTAATTTTTGTAATACTTCTGGTAAGCTCTTCTTAAATAGCTCACGCCCAGAAGTAGGATTATAAATAATTCTTGCTCGCTTCATCATTTATTAGCACAGGAAATTTCTTTATTCATTGAAAAAGAACATACCGAAACTCCTTTCAGTATTCCTATGCCTACCTCCTCTCATCTTCCTATCCTACTTTTATCCCTCTCAAACAGGCAGTAAGAACCCGATTCGTGTAGCCCATCAAAAGTAAATATTCATTTCGATGGTTTTGTTTTATTTGGCAAAAAAAGTTATGCCCATCTATTTCCTCACAACAATTTACATATAACGAATAATAATTATCTATTATTTCATGAGATGAAAAAAACCTCTATGTCTAGATTTATCATTATTCCCACCTTTTTGCAACTATCATACCATAGTCACTATACAAACATTTTTTCACTTTTGACAGTTAATCAAACGTTTGTTTAAACGATTTCCCCTCATTTAAACAAACGTTTGATTAACCTAGAAAAACACCCATGTGTGGGTGTTTTTCTGCTTAATCTTTAAAAGTTACTACTATTATCGCTTATTAATCTCTTCAAGTAAGATTTTATTAACAAGCGGTGGATTTGCTTGTCCTTTTGTAGCTTTCATAATTTGACCAACTAAGAAGCCAATTGCACGGTCTTTACCGTTTTTAAAGTCTTCGATAGATTGCTCATTATTATCAAGAATTTCTGTTACAACTTTACGAAGTGTACCCTCGTCAGAAATTTGAACAAGACCTTTCGCTTTAACGATTTCTTCTGGGTCTCCACCTTTTTCAATTAATTCATTAAATACTTTCTTCGCGATTTTCGAAGAAATTGTACCTTTTTCAATTAATTGAACCATTTTAGATAAACCAGCAGGCGTTAATGCAACGTCTTTTAATTCTTTTTGTTGTTTGTTTAAGTATGCAAGCACTTCACCCATTAACCAGTTTGATGTTAATTTCGCATCAGCACCGTCTGCAACAGTTGCTTCGAAGAAATCAGACATCTCTTTCGTTAATGTTAATACGTGTGCGTCATAAGCTGGTAAGCCAATTTCTGCAACGTAGCGAGCTTTACGTGCATCTGGAAGTTCCGGAATAGAAGCACGAACTTCTTCTTTCCACGCATCATCGATGTAAAGTTCAACTAAGTCTGGCTCTGGGAAGTAACGGTAATCGTCAGATCCTTCTTTCACACGCATTAAGATTGTTTTCTTTGTTGCTTCATCATAACGACGTGTTTCTTGTTGGATGATACCACCAGATAATAATTCTTTTTCTTGGCGCACTTGCTCGTGCTCAAGACCTTTTTGTACGTAAGTGAATGAGTTTAAGTTTTTCAGTTCCGCTTTTGTACCGAACTTCTCTTGTCCAACAGGACGAAGGGAAATGTTCGCATCACAACGTAGAGAACCTTCTTCCATCTTACAATCAGATACACCAGTGTATTGAATGATTGATTTTAACTTCTCTAAATATGCATATGCTTCTTCTGGCGTACGCATATCTGGCTCAGATACGATCTCGATTAAAGGCATACCTTGACGGTTATAGTCTACTAATGAACCATCAGCTGTATGCGTTGATTTACCAGCATCTTCTTCTAAATGAAGACGTGTAATACCGATACGTTTCTTTTTACCGTCTACTTCGATTTCAATCCAACCATTTTCACCGATTGGCTTATCAAATTGAGAGATTTGGTAAGCTTTCGGATTATCTGGATAGAAATAGTTTTTACGGTCGAACTTCGTTTCCGTTGCGATTTCACAGTTTAATGCCATTGCAGCTTTCATTGCAAAGTTAACTGCTTCTTTATTTAAAGTAGGAAGTACCCCTGGGTATCCTAAGTCAATTACACTTGTTTGTGTATTTGGCTCCGCTCCGAATTCTGTTGGACTCGCAGAGAAAATTTTCGAATTTGTTTTTAACTCAACGTGAACCTCTAAACCAATAATTGTTTCTAAATTCATCTATGCTCGCCTCCTTACAGACTTGCTTTTTTTGTATGATAGTCTGTTGCTTGCTCAAACGCATGTGCAACGCGGTAAATTGTCGCTTCATCGAAGTGTTTACCAATGATTTGTAGACCAAGTGGCATGTTGTTAGCACCGAATCCACATGGAACAGAAATCGCTGGAACACCCGCTAAGTTTACTGGGATTGTTAAAATGTCATTTGCATACATTGTCATTGGATCATCAACTTTTTCGCCCACTTTAAATGCAGGAGTTGGTGTTGTTGGTCCAATAATAACATCGTAGTTCGCAAATACATTTTCAAAGTCGTTTTTAATTAATGTACGTACTTGTTGTGCTTTTTTGTAATATGCATCATAGTAACCAGAGCTAAGTGCAAATGTACCAAGCATAATACGACGTTTTACTTCATCACCGAAACCTTCACTACGTGTGTTTTTGTATAGATCTAATAAATTATTTACATTATCAGAACGAACACCGTAACGTACGCCATCGAAGCGTGAAAGGTTAGCAGATGCTTCAGAAGAAGATAATAAGTAATACGTTGCTAGAGCGTATTTAGAGTGTGGAAGAGATACTTCTTCCCACGTTGCGCCCATACCTTCTAATACTTTTAAAGCAGCTAGTACTGACTCACGAGCTTCTTCGCCAACACCTTCGCCTAAGTATTCTTTCGGTACAGCAATGCGTAAACCTTTAACGTCGCCTGTTAAACCAGCTAAGTAGTTTCCTACTTCAACGTTTGCAGAAGTTGCATCCATACGGTCAATACCTGAAATAGCTTGTAATAAGTATGCATTATCTTCTACTGTACGTGTAATCGGTCCGATTTGGTCAAGTGAAGATGCGAATGCTACTAATCCGTAACGAGATACGCGTCCGTAAGTTGGTTTTAAACCTACAACGCCGCAATATGCAGCTGGCTGACGGATAGAACCACCCGTATCAGAACCTAGAGAGAATAATACTTCTCCTGCTGCTACAGCTGCTGCAGAACCACCACTAGATCCGCCTGGAACATAATCTAAGTTCCATGGGTTTTTCGTAGCGTAGAAACCTGAGTTTTCATTTGAAGAACCCATTGCGAACTCGTCCATGTTTAATTTACCGATTGTAATTGTGTCAGCAGCTTTTAGCTTTTGCACAACTGTCGCATCATAAATTGGATCGAAGTTTGCTAACATTTTGCTCGCACAAGTAGTACGAAGACCGTTAGTTACAATGTTATCTTTTACACCGATTGGCATACCGAATAATAAACCATTATCTTCAGCACCAATCTTAGCGTCTAATTCTTTCGCTTTCGCGCGTGCGTTTTCTTCATCTAATGTAAGAAAAGCTTTTACGTTATCTTCAACATCCGCAATACGTTTGTAAGATTCTTCTACTAAATCCGTAACGGAAATTTCTTTGTTGTTTAACTTCTTATGTAACTCTGATACCGAATGATCAAATAATGACATCGAAATTCCCTCCTCTATTCTAATACTGCTGGAACACGGATTTGATTATCTTTGTGATCCGGTGCATTTTTTAATACTTCTTCTACTGGTAAACCTTTTTCTGGTACATCTTCACGCATAACATTTTTCATAGTTAATACATGAGTTGTTGGTTTTACATCTGTTGTATCTAATTCATTTAACTGTTCTGCAAATGTAACAATTGCATCTAGTTGTTTTTGAAATTTTTCTGCTTCTTGATCAGTAATTGCAAGACGTGCTAAATGTGCAACGTGCTTTACATTCTCAACGGAAATTCTTGACACGGCTAGGCCACCTCCATAATATATCGTTCAATCTACAATACTATTGATGATACCAAATTTTCAGTACTTCAAGCAAGTCAACACACGGCACTTACTGCATTTTTACATAAAAAAAGAAAGGCAAACGCCTTTCTTTACAAATTAATCTTTATCTAGCGGTTCATTTTTTGGAAATCTTTCATTATCCTCTTCATTATCACGAATTGTTTTCTGTAATACAAAACAAGACATCGTTAAAAATAATGTTCCAATTAAATAATATCCTTTTACACTAAGCGTTTCATCTAACGTATAAATTCCAATTAGCATACCTGAAAGCGCGCAAACAAATGAAGTCCATGCTAAAAACGTGAACGCTTGCGTATTACGTCTTCTCATCGTTCTCCCCCTCGTTAGCTGTACATCCATTATTGATAAGTATATTTACCACAATGGATTTTTATGTAAATTCTAGTTTTATATTTATAAATCTACCATAAAAGAATACTATTTTAAAGTTAGTTTTCTGTCTAATCTGAAAAAATAATTAAAATCATTGACATTTATTTCAATTAAGCATAAGATAAAAACAAATATTACGAACCTCGAAATATACGGGAGTGGAAATAATTGTTGCAATATGAACATTTTTTAGACTTACTGCTAGATAACGCCAAGAAACTTTTCTATCCTGAAGAATGGGTAAGCCTAGATTTAACACTTTCTAAAACAGAAGTATTTTGTTTACTTTGGATGGAGCGAAATACAGATATTACAATGACAAAAATTGCTGACCTTCTTGATATACCAATGAGTACAACGACAGGTGTTGTAAATCGCCTTGTAAAAAAGGGATATATTGAAAGGTACCGTGATGAAAACGACCGACGCATTGTATTAATTCGTTTAACAGAAAACGGCGTAATGCTCGTTCAAGAAGTAAAACAAAATGCAGCCCATTACTTTAGCCTAGTGACAGAAGCATTATCAGAAGAGGAAAAAGCATTCTTACTACAAATCTTCCAAAAGATTATGAACCACATTGCTACGTCACAGCAAAAAACAGAAGAAAAGGTTTCTACACCTAAAATGAAAAACATTCCGATTGAATAAAAACCCTACTAGGGTTTTTATTCCAAAAAATATTTCGTAACTCGTAATATCTGACACTCGAAATAAAGGGGATAGAATGATGAGGATTATTTTGTATACAGGTAAAGGCGGCGTAGGAAAAACTAGCATTTCAGCAGCAACAGCACTTCAAAGCGCAAAACAGGGATTAAAAACATTAGTAATGAGCACAGACCCAGCCCATAGTTTAGGAGATTCATTTGGTATAAAGTTATCTTCTGAGCCACTAGAAATTCGTAAAAATTTGTGGGCACAAGAAATTAATACAATTTATGAGATGGAAAAAGGCTGGGGGAAATTACAGAAATATATTACACTACTCTTCACTTCCAAAGCAGCTGATGATATTACAACAGAAGAGTTAACGATGTTTCCTGGTATGGAAGATTTAATTAGCTTACTCCGCGTACTCGATTATTATAAACAAAACACATATGATGTTATTATCATTGATTGTGCTCCAACAGGAGAAACATTAGCAATGCTCAGCTTTCCAGACATGCTTGGCTGGTGGATGGAAAAACTCTTTCCTATTAAAAGAAAAGTTTTAAAAGTTGTTCGCCCTGTAGCCCAACCACTTCTTGGTGTCCCCCTTCCAACCGATGATATTATGGACGAATTAACAAATACACTTGAACAGCTCGGAGAAATGAGAGATATTTTATCAAACCGAGAAGTAACAAGTATCCGCATCGTTGTAAATCCTGAAAAAATGGTCATTAAAGAAGCACAGCGCAGCTTTACGTATTTAAATTTATACGATTATAACGTAGATGCCATTATGATTAACCGCGTCATCCCTAACACTGTCACCGATCCTTATTTTCAAGCATGGAAAGATACGCAAAAGAAATATAAAACATTAATTCAAGATAGTTTTGATCCACTTCCTATTTACGAAGCTCCAATGTTTGAACAAGAAGTTGTCGGTTTGTCTATGTTAGAACGTGTAGGAGGCGCTTTATTCAAATCAGATTCTTCTCCTACGGAAGTAAAATTTAACGGCCGCACACAATATGTAAAAAAGGATGGCGATGAGTATATTTTCGTTCTGTCCATTCCCTTCTCAAACAAAAGTGAGCTTGCATTAAATCAAAAAGGTGATGAGCTTATTATTCGGGCTGGTTCTGTGAAACGAAATATCACATTACCCAAAACATTAACCCACCTTTCTATCCAAGGAGCGAAGTTTGAAGATGATGTACTTAACATTCGGTTTGGAGGTGTAGTGCATGCATGAGGAACTACTAAGGAAGATAATCCGTACAAAAATAAAATTCAGTATGCATATATTAGAAGAGTTACCTGCCCCAATCCAACAATCAGCTAAGCAAATACTAAGTATTTTACAAGAGGAGCTTGCTGCTTATCCGACAGAACAAGGGCATCATGAAGATAATTTAAAAAGTATTATAATTGAATGAACATCTCTGGATAGAGGGCCTTTCTAGGCTTTCTATCTCCATATTGGAGTGATGTAAGTTGTTGAAAAAAAATCAAACTATTATGCTTTGGATTATTCCCTTGTTATTTTTCATTCATAACCTTGAAGAATCTTTCCAAATGCCTCAATATCTTGCTAATCAATTTTCAATTCATTTTATAACAACCCAACAATTTTTCATTGCCATTTCCGCATTAACAATCTTTGTTTTACTTATCGTCTTTCTATATCAACTAAACTTCTTGTCTTCTATATACTGGATTATTTTTATACAAGGAGCAATTTTCTTCAACTCTGTTCAACATATTATTTTGTTTTTCATTTACCGTTCCTATAACCCTGGCGTAATATCCGCAGCTTTCATTGTCATCTTTTCTATTTTCTTTTTTTTATCCCAAAACTACTTAATTCATAAAAAGAAATTCGTAATTGCACTCACTTTCAGTTTATTTTCTTATCCTGTTATAATTTGGATTACCTTACTATTCGCTAGCTACTTTCATTCATAAAAAAAGACCAGGAAAACTCCTGGTCTATCACTCTACTTAACAAACATTGGATTCTACGTTATAAAAAATTGGAAGGTACAGAATTAGGGTTTGTTTTGTTTGTTAAGTAGATTATATGTTGAACGAACTAACAGCGGAGGGGTTCCTTCTGCCAGTCCGTTAAACTCAATCATTATTTTACGATTTTTTCAAGCTCATCGAGTGAAAGATCTACTGAAATAGAACCATCATTTGTTTCTTTCTTAATTGCATCTGTTACTTCTTTTGAATGATATAGTTCAATTACTTTTTTCAGTGTTGGATCATCTTTATCTTTCGTACGAGCTGCGAAAATATTAATATATGGCTTCGCATTTTCATTCTTTGGGTCTTCTAAGAAAATTGGATCCTTCGCTGGATCTAATCCAGCTTGACCAGCAACACCGTTATTAATAACTGAAGCTGCTACATCTTTTAATACACGAGGTGTTTGCTGTGCGATAACCGGTGTAATTTTTAATTTCTTCGGATTTTCAGCGATACCACTTGGATCTCCAAATAAACCAAAGTCTTTTTTAAGTTTTAATAACCCAGCTGCATCAAGAAGTTTTAATGCACGTGCTTGGTTCGTTGGATCATTTGGAATCGCAATTTCTGAACCATCTGGAATTTCATTTGCTTTCTTATGTTTTTCAGAGTATAAACCCATTGGTGCAATTTGCGTTGTACCAACAGCTGTAATATCTAACTTATGCTCTTTTTTAAATTGCTCTAAGAAAGCAATATGCTGAAATGAGTTTAGTTCAATATCTCCATCAGCTAACGCTTTGTTTGGCGTCGTGTAATCAGAGAACTCAATCAGTTTAACTTTAATTCCTTCTTTTTCAGCTTTCCTCTTCAAAATTTCCCAAGCGTCTCCATCCGTTCCAGTTACACCGACACGAACTACTTTTTCTTTCGCTCCTGCCCCTGTGTCTCCACTTGAGCAGCCGCTTAACGCTGAAATCCCTACAATCGCTGATAATGCAAATGCTAAAATTTTCTTCATTTTCTTTTCCCCTCTCCCTTTTTATGATCTGCGTAAAAAGACTTTCGCAAAGTAGTTTCCTAAATTTTGAGCTATCTGTACGAGAATAATAAGTAGAACAACCGTTACGAACATAACTGATGTATCAAAGCGTTGATAACCGTATGTCATTGCTAAGTCGCCAAGGCCACCACCGCCGACAAGCCCAGCAACTGCTGAAAATTCAATTAGACCAACTGTCATAAACGTGACACCTAAGATTAATGGTGCTAACGCTTCTGGCACGAGAATTTCAAAAACAATTCTAAGTGGTGAAGCACCCATCGCTTGCGCTGCTTCAATTACCCCTTTCGGAACAGAAACAAGGTTTGTTTCAACCATTCTAGCAATACCAATTGATGCAACTAACGTCATTGGAAAGATCGCTGCTGCTGTTCCAATTGTCGTTCCGATAACACTTCTTGTTAGCGGACTTAAAGCTACTAAAAAGATAATAAATGGAACTGGACGAATTGTATTAATAATGACATTAAGAATTGAAAAGACCCATTTATTCTCTAAAAAGTTTCCTTTACGCGTTACATATAAAAGTAAACCTAGAGGTATACCAAGAATTGTAGCAAATATAAGGGTTACAATTACCATTAAGAGGGTATCCCCCGTCGCATCTAATATACGAGGCCAAAATATACTCCAATCAACTCGCATGAGCTTCTACCTCCTTCAGCTGCACTTGCAGTCTTAGATGTTGTAATGCTTTTTGGATTTCCTTCTGCTCACCTTGCAGCTCTACAAGAAGATTTCCAAATAGCACATTTTGAAGTTCAATAATATTTCCGTACAGTACATTTACATCAACGTTATAGTTTTTTGCGATATAAGATAGTACAGGCTGTCCTGTCTCCTCACCAGTAAAAGTTAAGCGGTAAATCTGTCCACCATTTTGAATTTTCGCTAGAACACTTTCTGGTAAATGATCATTAATAACAGAACGTACAAAGTTTTGAGTCGTTTTTGTTTTTGGTTGTGTGAACACGTCAAACAGTTTTCCTTCTTCAATTACTTTTCCTTTTTCCATCACAGCTACACGGTGACAAATTTCTTTCACAACGTGCATTTCATGTGTAATAAGAAGAATTGTTAAATTGTACTCTCTATTTACCTTCTTTAATAAGTTCAAAATCTCTGTCGTTGTTTCTGGGTCTAAAGCTGATGTTGCCTCATCACATATAAGGATATCTGGTGATGTCGCCAGCGCTCTTGCAATCCCAACACGTTGCTTTTGTCCACCCGATAATTGCTCTGGATAATAGTTTGCTTTATCTTCTAATCCTACAAACTTCAACAGTTCATTTACTCTTTCTTTTATTTCATTCTTTGGTACTTTCGCTAACTTTAATGGGTAAGCAATGTTCCCAAACACTGTTCTTGAATTAAATAAATTAAAACTTTGAAAAATCATTCCGATTCTCTGTCTTAGCTTCCGTAAATCTTTCGTCGATAATGATGTAATATCTTTATCATCTATTGAAATCGTTCCTGCCGTCGGTCTCTCTAACATATTTACTAAGCGTAACAATGTACTCTTTCCAGCGCCACTAAAACCGATAATGCCAAAAATTTCACCTTTCTCAACGGATAACGTTACATCCTCCACCGCATGAACAGATTGCCCACCTGATTCATACACTTTACTTACGTTGTTAAAAGAAATCATTTTCTTCCCTCCTATATGCTGTAAAAACTTGAAGTAGAGCTTTCGAGGTAAAATAAAAAGTGCTCTCCTTCTTATCAACCATAAAGATAAGAAGGAGAGCACTTATATGTACTCGGTCACATCTTCTCATCTTCCAAGCCTATAAAGGCTTGCTGGAGTTAGCACGGTATTTAAAAACCCGTTGCTGAGGTATCGTAGGGCCAGTCCCTCCACCTCTCTGGATAAGAATGTATCGATTTAATTGTCGTTTAATTAATTCTCATTATAGAACTCAGAATAATGGGAGTCAACATATTTTTTAGAAAAATATTAATTATTTCTTTATTAAAATTTTTAGATTAGAAAATATCAATTTTAAAAGTTATGTAAAATTCCCTCTTCGCATATTTTTAAAAAGGATAATCTTCTCTACGAATTGAATAACATTATTTGAATATGAAACTTGGAGGAAGATAAATATATGAAAACAGCTCTTTTACTCGTTGATATTCAAAATGATTATTTTCCACATGGAAAGATGGAATTGCGTAATCCAGTAGAAGCAAGTGAATATGCTAGTCAACTGCTCCAGTACTTTAGAAAGGACAACAAACCTATTTTTCATATCCAACATGTAGCTATAAAAGATGACGCTACTTTTTTTCTACCAAATACAGAAGGTGTACATATTCACGAAAATGTTCGTCCGCTTAGAGACGAAACGGTTATACTCAAGCACTACCCAAATAGCTTTCGAGAAACGAATCTTCTAGAGCAATTACAACGTTTAGACATTAAACACGTCGTCATATGTGGGATGATGACCCATATGTGTATTGATGCTACCGTAAGGGCTGCCTTTGATTTCGGCTTGCAATGTACTGTTATACATGATGCTTGTGCTACAAAAGATCTTTCTTTTAAAAACGCTACTATACCAGCCGTTTATATTCATAATACAATTTTAGCTAGTTTAAATGGCGTATATGCAAATGTAATGAGTACAGAGGAGTTTTTAGCTACAAAAAAACACTCTCTTCAGTGAGCAAAACCGAAAAGAGTGTTTCTTGTCAAACCATAGATTTTCTTTCAAATTGTATTATACAGGAAATCCTTAAAATGAATACTAAAAAATGTGACTAATGAGTCAACTTTTCTCGTTGTTTTGTTTCTATTTACATATTTATCCCGCTATTAATAGGGTTTAGCTAGTTCCACTTAACCAACGGTAATATGTGGTAATTGTTTCTGATTCAAATTGACTAGTCTTTCCTATTACTTATCTGTTTGTTCTTGTTTCTTTTTCAAATACTCCGCACGCAATTTTTCAATTTGCTGCTTTTTATCAAATTTGACAGGCGTCTGTTTTTCATGAAACTTTGCAACAGCTACCTGGCCTTTGTAATCTAATTGATATTTTCCCACTTTGTTCACCTACTTTTCTTCTCTTTAAAGAGAATCTATTCAACAAATATAATATACCTTATTTTACTGAAATAAACCTTATTACTTAATTAGTTTTTCTACTGATATCTATCTTAATCCACATATAAAAAGTTTTTCAAAAAAAAGAGATCTTCGCAGACTGCGAAGATCTCTTCTACTATTTCTTATAAAGTTTCAGAAGTAGTTTTTGCTTGCATGTGAAGTGCTAAGTAGTCAGGGCCACCAGCTTTAGAGTCTGTACCAGACATATTAAAGCCACCGAATGGTTGGTAACCTACGATTGCACCAGTACATCCACGGTTGAAGTATAAGTTACCTACGTGGAAGTCTTCACGTGCTTTTTCAATATGGTCACGGTTGTTAGTAACAACAGCACCTGTTAAACCGTATTCTGTATTGTTTGCAATTGCAAGTGCATGATCAAAGTCTTTTGCTTTACAGAATGCTACTACTGGTCCGAAGATTTCTTCTTTCATTAAGCGAGCATCTTCTGCAACGTCAGCAACGATTGTTGGTTGGATGAACCAGCCTTTAGAATCGTCTCCTTCGCCACCTGTTAAGATTCTACCTTCTTCTTTACCAATTGCAACATAGCTCATTACTTTATCAAATGCAGCTTGGTCATTAACAGGACCCATGTTTGTACCTAATACAGCTGGGTTATCAACTGTTAATTCTTTTGTTAATTCAACTGCACGATTTAATACGTGATCGTATACATCTTCGTGGATTACTGCACGAGAACATGCAGAACATTTTTGTCCTGAGAATCCGAATGCTGATGCAACGATAGATTTAGCAGCTAATTCAAGATCAGCTTCTTTATCAACAACGATTGTATCTTTACCGCCCATTTCAGCGATAACACGTTTTAACCAGATTTGTCCTGGGTTTACTTTCGCTGCACGCTCATAAATACGGATACCTACATCGCGAGATCCAGTGAAACTAATGAAGCGTGTACGAGGATGATCTACTAAGTAGTCACCAACTTCAGAACCGTTACCTGGAACGAAGTTTACTACGCCAGCTGGTAAACCAGCTTCTTCTAATACTTCCATGAATTTCGCTGCTACTACAGGAGTTGTACTAGCTGGTTTTAGTAATACTGTGTTCCCAGAAACTAAAGCAGCTGTTGTCATACCTGCCATAATTGCGAATGGGAAGTTCCAAGGAGAAATGATAACACCTACTCCTAATGGAATGTAAGAGAAACGATTATATTCAATTGGACGGCTTTCTACTGGAATACCGTCTTTTAATTTCAACATTTGACGAGCATAATATTCCATAAAGTCGATTGCTTCTGCTGTATCAGCATCTGCTTCATTCCATGGTTTACCTGCTTCTTTTACAAGAATAGCAGAGAATTCATGTTTTCTACGACGAACGATTGCTGCAGCACGGAATAAAATGTCTGCACGCATTTCTGGTTTTGACTTTCTCCAAGTTTGGAATGTTTCATCCGCTACTTGCATTGCTTTTTCAGCTAACTCACGGCTTGCTTTTGAAACGCGACCAACAAGTTCCTCTTTATTTGCAGGGTTTACAGAAACAATTTTGTCTTCTGTAGTGATTTTTTCTCCCCCAATAATTAATGGATAGTCTTGTCCAAGATAAGATTCTACTTTCTTTAAACCTTCTTCAAACGCTAATTTGTTCGCCTCTACTGAAAAATCTGTAAATGGCTCATGTTTGTATGCTACTACCATCCTTTTAGCCTCCCCTTAGAAAAACGTTTACATTTTACAACATTATTCTACACGATAATTTAGATTTATTCAAATATTCCTAGACTTATATTTTAAAAATTAATTAATTTTTAAAATATAATAAAAAAATAGAGTTATACATACGTATAACTCTACAAAATATGAGTATATTCCAAAATGTTTTTTCCAATCAATAAAATAGTTACTAATAAGAATAAAGTCCTCACATATCCAACACCTTTTTGAACGGCAAACTTCGATCCAAAATAAGCGCCAAAAATCATCGATAATCCCATGATAATACCGTATTCAAAATGAATTATGTCTAAAAATAAAAAAGTAATTAAAGATACGATGTTACTAACAAAGTTCAAAAGTTTTCCAGATGCTGCCGCTTGAATAAAATCCAAACCGATTAATAAAAATGCAAAAATTAAAAAGGAGCCTGTTCCTGGTCCAAAAAATCCATCATAAAACCCTATCATTAAAATAACAAAGAAAAATATTAATGTTTTCCTTTTCGTCATCTTTTTATAGGTAGATACACTTCCCCAATCCTTTTTCGCAATAATATAAATAGCAATAAATACCAACATCACAAGTACTAATGGACGTAAAATATCTGGTGGAATAAATTTTACTACTAAAGCACCTGCAACTGCTCCAATAATAGTTAACGGGATTAACTTTCCTACAATTTTAAAATCTACCTTTCCTGATCGAATAAAATAAATTGTACTCGTAAACGTCCCCATCGTTGCAGCTAATTTATTCGTTGCAATCGCAGAAGCCGGCGGCAAACCAACAAACATAAGTGCGGGAAGTGAAATTAACCCTCCCCCTCCAACAACTGAATCAATAAAAGCTGCTAAAAAACCAAATGCAATTAATAAAATAATGACTTGAAAGCTTAACTCATCCATGACCTTCCCCCTTATTTTTAACATTTTAAATTATAACAAAATTCCTCAAGAAAAAAAGCTGTTCCTCAAGGGAACAGCTCTCCTATTTAATCTAAAATTTTCACAAATGGTTCATCTTGCTTCGCTTCACGTATAATTATAGCTTCTGGACGTTCTACAGATTTAATCGTTACTTGTACTTTCATATAATTCGGGAAGTATTCCATAACAAGCCCTGCAACATATTGTGTAAAAGCAATTATGTCAGCTTTCCCATTAAATTGGACAGGAATGTCCAGCTTCATTTCTTTTAATTCATCATCTTTATACATACCAGTACCGATAACAGCTGTATAGTCGCCTTGGAAATAATCGCTTAGTTTTGCTTTAAAGTTTGATACCCTTGCAAGATCTTCACGTTTATTATCTGTTTTCGCTTGTTCAGATGGGAATAAATAATATTTCTCATTAATTTGTTTCCAATCTTCAACCGTTTCACTACCTTTTTCCACATTCGCATAAGAAACAAAATTACCTGGCACAAGTGAAGATTTTGGAGATTGACGATAAATCGCAAATGTAATCGGAACATTTTTTATTTCGGGCTTTTTTTGGTGCATAACTTTCAAGATTTCTTGCGCCATTTTTTTCCCTTCAGCTAACAATTTTTCGTCCTCGATTTTAGCTTCACGTGGATAACCGTGCTCTTCCTCGTAATAATGAACCGAATTCATCGCTAAACCAACTACAATTCCACCAAGTTCAACATCTTTCTCGCCTTTTTTCACATAATAATCATGCTCTAAAATATTTGAAATATATATTGGATTTTTTTTGTTTTTTACTTCTAGTGATTCGGATCCTTCACCTAACGCTGGATTTAATCCTATGTTCGGAAATTTAACCGCATCTTTTTTTAATTTTGTCTCTAGTTCCTTTTGCTGAGCATCTGTACGCTTTCTTTTAACAAGCATTTGTACAGTTTGGGTATCTAGAGCACTTCCACCTTTAAAGAAATAATCTTTCGTACTAAAGGAATCTTTCGCAATACGCATTAATCCTGTTTCAAATTCATCTACATCAAGGCGACTATTTAATCCTTGTACAACTAAACCACGTGCAGATCCTGCATCAAATGGAACAGTCGTCTTATAATATTCATCCGAAATAGAGTATTTTGGGACGATCGCTTGCTCTTTTGCTTTCCCCGATTTCTCAACCACTTTTTCATCTTTGTCGGCACCTATACTACACCCACTTACAAGTAGGCTAAGGCTTAATACCGCTAATGCTATTTTTTTCATGGTAAGTTTGCACCTCTTACTTATTTAGCTCTTGTAAGAACCTCTCTTCATTCCAAACCTCAACATTATGTTTCTCCGCTTGTGCTAATTTCGAACCTGCTGCTTCACCTGCAACGACTAAATCTGTACTTTTACTAACACTTCCCGTTACTTTTCCACCTAATGCTTCAATCTTCTTCTTCGCTTCACTTCGTCCCATAATTTCTAACTTACCTGTTAAGACAACCGTTTTTCCTGCGAAATAAGATTCAACATTTTGTAAATCCGCACTCTTTATACCTTTGTATGTCATGTTCACGCCATACTCTTTAAACTGTTGCAATAACTCTAATACGTCTTCATTATCAAAATATGTCACAACAGATTGAGCCATTTTTTCACCAATTTCATTAATTGCTTTTAGTTCTTCTTCCGTTGCTTTCACAAGCCCATCCATTGTTTCGAAATGCTCCGCAAATGTACGTGCTGCTTTCGCTCCAACGTGGCGAATTCCAAGACCAAATAATAATCGCTCTAACGAGTTTTCTTTAGAATTCTCAATTGCTTGTACTAAATTCGTTGCTGATTTTTCACCGAATCGTTCTAGCTGTAATAATTGTTCTTTCGTCAATGCATATAAATCTGCAAACGTACGAATATAATCTGCATCAAAGAGCTGTGTGATAACACGCTCTCCAAGTCCGTCAATATTCATTGCATTTCTTGAAACGAAATGAATTAATCCCTCGCGAATCTGAGCTGGACAAGTTGGATTTATACAGCGAAGTGCTACTTCTTCTTCTAAACGAACTAGTTCACTCTCACATGCTGGGCAATGCGTCGGCATATGGTATTCTTCTTCCTCACCAGTACGCTTATCAAAAATAACGTTCACAACTTCAGGAATAATATCTCCAGCCTTTTTCACAACAACGTAATCACCAATTCGAATGTCTTTTTCACGAATTAAATCTTCGTTATGTAAAGAGGCACGACGAACGATCGTACCAGCCACTCGTACTGGCTCTAGCTCTGCAGTCGGCGTTACAACTCCTGTGCGGCCCACACTTAATTCAATCCCTGTTAATCTCGTTACAACTTCTTCAGCCGGGAACTTATAAGCAATCGCCCATCTCGGACTCTTTGCTGTAGTTCCTAAATTTTCTTGAAGAGCAACATCGTCTACTTTTATAACGATTCCATCGATCTCATAATCAAGGTGCGGACGTTTTTCTTGCCATTCTTCTACATAAGCTATAACCTCTTCAATTGTTTCACATGTGCGGCGATTTGGATTTGTCTTAAATCCAAGTTCACCTAAGAAATCAAGTGATTCACTATGCGATGGGATCGTTTTTTCTTCTACATTCGCAAGACCGTACACAAACATAGATAGGTTACGCTTTGCTGCAATTTTCGGATCCAGTTGACGTATTGAACCTGCTGCTGCATTACGCGGATTCGCAAATATATCTTCACCATTTTGCTCTTTTTCTTCATTTAATTTAACAAATGAACGCTTCGGCATATAAGCTTCGCCTCTTGCTTCTAACGTTACTTCTTCATTTAAACGAAGCGGGATAGCTTTAATCGTTTTTAAGTTTTGGGTAATATCTTCACCCGTTATACCATCACCACGCGTTGCACCTTGAATAAAGCGTCCTTTTTCATAATGAAGTGAAACGGCAAGTCCGTCAATTTTCAATTCGCATATATATCTTACATTCGCATCATCAATTCCTTGACGTACTCTTCGGTCGAAATCACGTAAATCTCCTTCGTTAAATGCATTTCCTAAACTTAACATCGGTGACTTATGTGTTACTTTTTCAAATATATCAAGAACCGTCCCCCCAACACGAATGGAGGGAGAGTCTTCACTCATAAACTCTGGATTCTCTGCTTCTAATTTTATAAGCTCCTGCATATTACGGTCATACTCCGCATCAGAAACCGAAGGATTGTCTAATACGTGATATTGATAATTAAATGTGTTTAACAAATCACGCAGTTCTTCTATACGTTTTTTTGCTATCTCTTTTGACATACCCTCATTCCTTTCCTATTGTTTCGTCACAGGTGCAAATTTTGCTAATAAACGTTTAACACCAATTGGGCTTGGGAACGCAATATCTAATTCTTTTGCATCACCTTCACCTTTTACACTGACAACTGTACCGACTCCCCATTTCTGATGAGAAGCTTTATCTCCTACTGCCCAACCAATTTGCTCGCCACCTGTTGTCTTAACAGCCGGACGTACGAAAGCCGAACGAGAACGTGTCGTTCCAGTGCTTGTCGCCATTGCACCTGTCGTTCTTCCTTTTGCCTTTGCCCCAAACGACGTCTCACGCTTCGGCGCTGTTTCATTTAGTGGTTCCACTAGCTCTGCTGGGATTTCAGTAATAAATCGAGATGCTGCATTCATACTTGTTCTACCGAATAAAGTACGCATTTGTGCATTGGATAAGTACAACTCTTCTTCTGCACGAGTAATACCTACATAAGCAAGGCGACGCTCTTCCTGCATTTCATCTTCTTCCATAAGGGAACGAGTATGCGGGAATATTCCTTCCTCTAGACCAACGATAAAGACAACAGGGAACTCTAGCCCTTTTGCTGAGTGCATCGTCATTAAAATAACTTCCTCACCTGCAGTTGGATCCTCATCTACACGATCAATATCAGCAACAAGTGCTAAGTCTGTTAAGAATGCAACTAGGCTCTTATCTTCGCTTTGAGATTCAAATGTTTGCGTAACAGATAAAAACTCATCTAAGTTTTCTAGACGACCTTCCGCTTCTAAAGTACGCTCGTTTTTCAACATATCGCGATAGCCTGTTTTTTCAATAACTTCTTCTACTAATTCTGTAACAGATAAATACTCTTGCATATTTACCCAGTTGTGTAATAAACCTGCGAATTCTTTCACTGCCTTTGTAACCTTTGCACTTACTCCAACATGCTCAATCTCATCGAATACAGCCGTTAATGAAATTCCATTTTGTACACCGTAATTAATAATTTTATCTATAGAAGTCGCACCAATTCCGCGCTTTGGCACGTTAATAATACGTGCGAAGCTAATCTCATCATCTGGATTCCCAATTAGACGCAAATACGCCAAAATGTCTTTAATCTCTTTACGATCGTAGAACTTCGTACCGCCGACAATTTTGTAAGGAATATTAGATTTCAGGAAAATCTCCTCGACCATACGAGACTGGGCATTCGTACGATATAACACTGCAAAATCAGTATATTTTCGTTTCCCCATTTGAATATCGTCACGAATTTTTTTCGCAACAAAGTATGCTTCGTCTTTTTCCGTTGCAGCACGATAATACGAAATTTTACTTCCAACTTGATTGTCTGTCCATAATTTCTTCGGTTTACGATTCGTATTTTTTTCAATTACAGCATTTGCTGCATTTAAAATATTTTGGGACGAACGATAGTTTTGTTCTAACAGAATAACTTGCGCATTCTCATAGTCTTTTTCGAATGACAAAATGTTAGAAATGTCCGCACCACGCCAGCGATAAATAGACTGATCTGAGTCACCTACAACGCATAAATTTTTAAAACGTGCTGCTAAGTGTTTAACAAGAAGGTACTGCGCTTTGTTCGTATCTTGATACTCATCAACGTGAATATATTGGAACTTACGCTGATAAAACTCTAGTACTTCTGGAACACGTTCAAATAGTTGAATCGTCGTCATAATTAAATCATCAAAGTCTAATGAGTTATTTTTCAGAAGACGTTTTTGATATTCTGTATATACATCACTCGTTAATTTTTCATATGGATCAGCGATTGTAATTTTTTTTGCATATTTATCTGCAGACAATAGTTCATTTTTCGCATTACTAATACCTGCTAAAATAGAGCGCGGCTCAAACTTCTTCGGATCAATATTGCGCTCTTTCATAATTTTTTTGACCACAGTTAACTGATCACCTGCATCTAAAATCGTAAAGTTACGATTAATTCCAATGCGGTCAATATCACGTCGTAAAATACGTACACACATAGAGTGGAACGTAGAAATCCAAATATCTTCTGCTTCTGGTCCGACAAGTGTATCAATACGCTCGCGCATTTCACGAGCAGCTTTATTTGTGAAGGTAATTGCTAGCACATTCCATGGCGCCACACCTTTTTCACCAAGTAAATACGCAATACGATGTGTTAGTACACGTGTTTTACCACTACCTGCGCCTGCCATTAATAGAAGTGGGCCATTCGTTGTTTGTACTGCTTTTTGTTGCTGTGGATTTAAACCGTTTAATAACTTATCTGTCATACTCATATACGCCTGCACCTACTCTCCTTTTACTGCTTTAACTGTTTTTAACGCAGCTTTTATATCATCATAAATAACATTTCCAACAACTACTGTATCAGCATACTGCGCCATTTCCTTCGCTTGTTCTGCATTAGAAATACCACCGCCATAATATAGCTTAGCTTGTTTCAATTCTTCTTTTACATTTTTAACAAGTTCAATATCACCATACGTACCGCTATATTCTAAATAGAATATCGGTAAATGTAATAGCTTGTCTGCTAAACGCGCATATGCGATAACATCATCTTCTGTTAAATCACATTTTGCATCTGTAAGCTGGGCTACTTTCGCTTCTGGATTTAAAACACAATACCCTTCCATGAAAATCTCGTCCCAGTCCATAATATCCCCAAATTCTTTCAACGCCTCATGATGAACCCCTGTTACCCACTCCACTTTTCGGCTATTTAAAACGCTTGGGATGTAATAAAAATCAAATCCCGGTGTAATTGCTTCCACATCAGAAACCTCTAACACACAAGGAACTGCATATCTACGAATGCTAACTAGCATGTGCAATACATTATCAATTGTTATGCCGTCACTGCCGCCTACAATAACAGCGTCCGTTCCAGACTCACAAATCATTTCTAAATGTTCATCGCTTAACTCCTTGTTTGGGTCAAGCTTAAATACATGTTTCCACCCGGAAATATCGTACATGAAAACACCCTTTCTTTTTTCAAGTTATATATTCCTGTTCAAAATAACAGTTAATTTTCATCTGGATTTTTGTAACTTCATCTTAAATATTTATTTAAAACGGAGATTTAATTTCGTGATTTCCTCTTCCTTATTTTTCTAAACGAGAGGGTTTAATTTTGAACTTCCTTTTACGCATTCTTTCATTATAACAAAAAAAGCTACTTACACACACGCTCATTCCAACATCTTTTTCAACGTCAAATGTTGGATTACATATCAGCAAAATCACACGGGATACTAATAAGAGAAATAGTATTTACTATTTCGAAGTTCATCAAAAAGGAGTGTGTTTCTAATGAAGCAAAACATCGGTACAATCAATGCTCTAATTCGAATTACACTCGGACTTATCCTCTTCGGTTGTAGTACCGCTAAACTCGTACGCAAACCGTGGTGCACTTGGTCTAAAGTTTTACTATGGATTGGTGCAATGAAAGTTGCTGAGGGAATTGTTCGTTTCTGCCCTATTGCTGAAGTATGTAAGCTTGGAAAATATATGAGTATGGGCGCATTTAAAATACCTAGCATGAATTTTGCTGAAAAAGGACATGCTAAAGAAGAAGTGAGTCAAACTTCCAATCATGACAAACCACAGTCAAATGGAAGTTATGACGCTTCTGACAAAGAGATTGAGTCAGCGATTGAAAATATAATCCTGGCAAAACCGCTTTGAATCATTTGTCACGATGCAAGATGCTCTCAAAGGGACTTAGCTGCTGCAGTGGGCGGTTAAGTCTTCTTTATTTTAACACAAAATAGAACGTATATTCTGTTTCGTGTCCTTGAAATATACATAACAGATGTCAATTAATAAAATTCAGAAAATTAGGTGTATCCCTCTTGCATAAAATGATATAAAAGTGATATCATTTTTATATCAAGGAGGCGATCATATGAAAGAAAAACAAGTATTTTATGTAAATGGTTTTCTCGGTATTATCGGGATTTTAATTTTAGCTGCTATCGGTGTATTTTTCCTTGTGCAAGAAATTTTCATAGGGGCAGCATTAACGATTATTTTAGCCGCGGTTCTCGCTACAGGTATCGGTATCGTTCAGCCGAACCAAGCGAAAGTCATTACGTTCTTCGGTAATTATTTAGGAACAATTCGTCAAAACGGTTTATTTTTAACGATTCCATTCGCATTCCGTCAAACTGTATCTTTACGTGTTGAAAACTTTAACAGTAAGAAATTAAAAGTAAATGATGTTGACGGAAATCCAATTGAAATTGCAGCCGTTATCGTATATAAAGTTGTTGATTCTGCAAAAGCAATGTTCGGCGTTGAACATTATGATCGATTTGTAGAAATTCAAAGTGAAACGGCAATCCGCCACGTTGCAACGAAATATCCTTATGACAATTTCCAAGATGAAACCAGCGTTACATTACGCGGAAATACTGAAGAAGTCTCTGAGGAGTTAAAACGTGAGTTAGAAGCACGTCTTGAAATTGCTGGTGTAGAAGTATTAGAAACTCGTTTAACACACTTAGCTTACGCAACAGAAATTGCCCATGCAATGCTACAACGTCAACAAGCGAAAGCAGTATTAGCTGCTAGAAAAGAGATTGTTGAAGGTGCTGTTAAGATGGCGAAAGATTCAATCCATATGTTAGATGAGGAAGGCGTACTTGAATTAGATGACGAGCGTAAAGCAAATATGGTAAACAACTTATTAGTTGCCATCGTTTCAGATAAAGGTGCGCAACCAGTCATTAATACAGGAAGCCTATACTAAGGGCTATAAGCAATTATGGCTAAAAAGAAAAGCTTTCCATTACGGATTGATCCTGAATTACACGCAGTCATCGAAAAATGGGCAAATGATGAGTTTCGTAGCGTCAATGCACACATCGAGTATTTACTTCGAGAAACGGCAAAGCAAAAAGGTAAATTGAAAAAAGATAAAGATGCATAAAAATCCCGCTGAGAAATCAGCGGGATTTTTCACATATTAATTTTTCGTCATCTCATGCCCAATTGCACGATATCCTATATCACTTCGATAAAATAGGCCATCACTCTCAATTTTACCGATTTCTTTATATACTGTATCTTTTGCTTCTTGTAAACTATTCGCCTTACAAGCAACAAATAGGACACGACCACCGTTTGTCACAAAGTCACCATGTTTCATTGCTGTACCCGCATGGAAAACAATCACATCTTGCAGCGCATCTAATCCGTTAATAATGTCACCTTTTTTATACGCTTCTGGATATCCTTTAGAAGCCAGTACAACACCAATTACTGCTGATTCTGACCATTGTAACGTTAGTTCACTTTCATCTAATACAGCGTTACATACATCAACTAAATCATTTTCTAAACGAGGTAAGACTACTTCCGTTTCAGGATCACCAAAGCGCGCATTAAATTCAATTACCTTTGGACCATCATTTGTTAAAATAAGCCCCGCATATAAAATCCCTGTAAATGAACGATTTTCTGCAATCATCGCTTTAGCAGTTGGATGTAATACTGTTTCAATTGCTTCTTGAACTGCTGATTCTGGAATTTGTGGTACTGGAGAATATGCACCCATTCCACCCGTATTTGGACCTTTATCGCCATCAAAAGCTCGTTTATGATCTTGAGCAATTACCATCGGATGTACAGTTGTTCCATTCACGAATGCCATTAATGAAAATTCTTGTCCATCTAAAAATTCTTCGATAACGACCTTCTGACTTGCTTCACCAAATTTTACATCTTGCAGCATTTCTTTCACAGCCTGTAATGCCTCTTCAAGCGTCATTGCTACTGTTACACCTTTACCAGCAGCTAAGCCATCAGCTTTAATAACGATTGGCGCACCAACCTTGTGAATGTACTGTACTGCTTCTTCATAATCTGTAAAAGTTTCATATGCTGCAGTTGGAATATCATACTTTTTCATAAGCTCTTTTGTAAAAGCTTTACTACCCTCAATAACAGCAGCCGCTTTATTTGGACCAAATACACGAAGTCCCTCTTCTTTAAAACGATCAACGATTCCATTCATAAGTGGAATTTCTGGTCCAACGAAAGTTAATTCCACATTATTCTCTTTAGCAAATAAGACTAATGCATCAAAATCATTTTCATCAATATCAACTGGTGTTGCAACATCTCGCATACCTTCATTACCTGGTGCTACATACACTTTTTCTACCTTTTCGGATTGTGCAAACTTCCAAGCTAATGCATGCTCACGCCCACCGCGGCCAATTACTAAAACATTCATATTTCATCCCCCAATAATTAAATAAGTACAAACTAGAAGCTATGCTCCTAGTTTGTTTTTTCTATCAATGTAAGTTTAAAAAGGAGGATCTAGAGAACCGAGCAGGTCGAGGCGCATTCGCCAGGAGGAAACGGAGTGTAGCTTTCCTACATGAGTACCGCACTGGCATTGCAACGACGACATGCGACAGTTATCTTGACCGGACTTTTTAAACATCCATATCTCTCAAAGTTTAAAAGGGAGGATCTAGAGAATCAAGCAGGTCGAGGCGCATTCGCCAGGAGGACACGGAGTGTAGCTTTCCTACATAAGTACCGCACTGGCATTGCAACGACGACATGCGAAGATTATCTTGACCGGACCTTTTAAACATCCTCTATTAGTGTTTGAAATGACGTACGCCAGTGAACACCATCGCAATCCCATACTCATCTGCCATTTTAATAGAATCTTCATCACGGATTGATCCACCTGGTTGGATGATTGCTGTAATTCCCGCTTTTGCTGCTTCTTCTACTGTATCTGGCATTGGGAAGAAAGCATCAGATGCAAGTGCGCTACCTTGCGCTTTTTCACTAGCTTGTGTGATTGCAATTTTCGCAGAACCTACGCGATTCATTTGCCCTGCACCTACCCCAATTGTCATATCATCTTTTGCTAAAACAATTGCATTTGATTTCACATGTTTTACAACTTTCCAAGCTAGTTTTAAATCTTTCCACTCTTGCTCTGACGGTTCACGTTTCGTTGGAATTGAAATTGTACTTTCATCTAATGATAACGTATCTTCTTCTTGAACAAGAAGTCCTCCTTGTACAGAAGTTAGTTTTTTACTTGCACTTGTTGCTTTTTCAATATTTACAGTTAGTAAGCGTAAGTTCTTCTTACTTTGCAACACTTCTAAAGCTTCTTGTGAGAACGAAGGAGCGATAACAATTTCTAAGAAAATTTCATGTAACTTTTCAGCTGTAGCTTTATCAATTTCACGATTTGCTGCAATAATACCACCAAAGATTGATACTGGATCTGCCTCATAAGCGCGTGTGTAAGCTTCATGAATATCAGTTCCTACTCCAACACCACATGGATTCATATGTTTTACCGCTACTACTGCTGGTTCTGTAAATTCTTTTACGATGCTAAGTGCTGCGTCTGCATCATTGATATTGTTGTAAGATAATTCTTTTCCGTGCAATTGTTCTGCATATGCAACTGAAGAAGTTGCTGCGAATGGTGCTTTATAGAAAGTTGCCTTTTGATGCGGGTTCTCGCCATAACGTAAGTCTTGTTTTTTCTCAAATGTCACAGTTAATGTTTCTGGACTTTCTTCACCCATTTGCTCTGTTAAATAGTTAGAAATTAGCGCATCATAAGCTGCTGTATGACGGAATACTTTCGCTGCTAATTTACGTTTCGTTTCTTCTTTTACTTCGCCGTTCTCTTTCAATTCTGCTAACACAACATCATAATCTACTGGATCTACAATGACAGAAACAAATTTATGATTTTTCGCAGCAGAGCGAATCATTGTCGGGCCACCTATATCAATATTTTCAATTGCATCAGCAAATGTTACATCAGGCTTAGCGATTGTTTCTTTAAATGGATATAAGTTTACAACAACAAAATCAATTGCTTGAATACCTAATTCATTCATTTGCGCTACATGCGTTTCATTATCACGAACTGCTAATAGACCACCATGAATATTTGGGTGTAATGTTTTTACACGGCCATCCATAATTTCGGGGAAACCCGTTACTTCAGAAATACCAATTACTTGTAAACCGTTCTCTTCTAGTAATTTTTTCGTACCGCCTGTTGAAATAACTTCGATCCCTTGTTCAAGTAATCCTTTAACAAATTCTACTACTCCTGTTTTATCTGAAACACTTACTAATGCACGCTTTTTCATTGACCCTTCACCCCTAGTTGTATGTTAGTTAACAGTTGGTTCTTTCACAGACTGAACAATTTGATTCACTGTATTTACGTATAATTTATGTTCAACTTGTTGAATTTTCTTTTGTAAGCTTTCTCTCGTATCCCCTTCAGAAACAACTACTGCTTCTTGCGCAATAATTGGACCTGTATCCATACCTGCATCTACATAATGAATCGTTACTCCAGTAACTTTCACACCTGCTTCTAACGCTTGACCGACAGCATCTTTTCCTGGAAAACTCGGCAGTAATGATGGATGAATATTAATAATCTTCCCACCGTATGCTTCTAGTAACGTCGGCCCGATTAAACGCATATAGCCAGCTAAAATAACATAATCAATCTCATATTCTTCTAGCTTCTTTAATATCTCTTTTTCAAACGCTTCTTTTGACTCATATGCTTTCGCTGAAAAAGCGAAACATGGAATATGATGATAATGTGCCCGTCCAACAGCACGTGCTTCTGGTTTATCACATACTAATAAACTAATATCGGCGTCTAATCCTTTTTCTTCTACCGCATTGATAAGAGATTGAAAGTTAGAGCCACTCCCAGAAGCAAAAACTGCTAATCTACTCATAGTGCCGCTCCCCCATTAAAGGTAACGCCAGTCCCTTGTACAGTACGTCCAATAATACTAGCTATTTCTCCTTGCTCTTCAAGAAGACGAACGATATCTTTTGCCTCTTCTTCCTTCACTGCTACTACCATACCAATACCCATGTTAAAAATATTGAACATTTCTTTCTCTTCTAGTTTTCCAACTTCTTGAAGTAAACTGAAGATCGGTTGAATTTTCCAAGATCCTAATTCAATTTCTGCACCGATTCCTTCTGGCAACATACGTGGAATATTTTCAATGAACCCGCCACCTGTAATGTGTGCCATTCCGTATACTTCATATTTCTTCAATAGTTCTAAAATAGGTTTGACATAAATTTTCGTTGGTTTTAATAATTCTGCACCAAGAGGTAGTTCTAAGCGTCCGTAAATACGATCTAAAGATAGTTCTCCATCTTCTAGTAATACTTTTCGTACTAAAGAGTAACCATTACTATGAATACCGCTAGATGCTAAGCCAATTAATACGTGACCCGCTTCAATTTTTTCACCTGTTACAATTTTCTTTTTATCAACAATTCCAACTGTAAAACCAGCTAAATCATACTCTTCCGTAGAATACATACCTGGCATTTCAGCTGTTTCTCCACCAATTAATGCACAACCGGCTTGGCGACAACCCTCTGATATACCTTTGACGATGTTTTCAATTTTACTAGGTTCAGCTTTACCACAAGCAATATAATCAAGGAAGAAAAGCGGTTCTGCTCCTTGGACAACAATATCATTTACACACATTGCTACCGCATCAATACCAATTGTGTCATGTTTATCTGCCATAAAAGCGAGCATTAATTTCGTTCCCACGCCATCTGTTCCAGATACTAATACAGGTTCTTCTAATGCAAATTTTGATAGATCAAACATACCTCCAAAACCGCCTAAACCGCCTAGTACTTCTTTTCTCATAGTTGTTTGTACGTGTTTTTTCATGCGAGATACCGCTTCATATCCAGCTTCAATATCTACTCCTGCTTGCTTATATGCATTCGCCATCGTTATTTACACCTCGTCTTTTAATTTCTCCCCATCCAGGACGGGCTATTTTAAGAAAGAAGCCAGCTTCTACACCAAATCATGTAGAAGCTTTTCCTTCTTATTTCATACTTTCTAAAAGCTCTTGCTCATAATCATAAAGAGCTGTCGGATAGTCCCCATTAAAGTAAGCCATGCATAGACCTCCATATTTCCCTTCATATGGACGTCCAATTGCATCTACTAATCCATCTTCACTTAAAAATGTTAGTGAATCCGCACCGATCATTTCACGGATTTCTTCTACTGTATTATTTGCCGCAATCAATTCTTTTCTCGTTTGAATATCAATGCCGTAGAAGCATGGATACTTAAGAGGTGGTGAAGCAATTCTTACGTGAACTTCTGTCGCTCCAGCCTCGCGAAGCATGCGAACAATTCGTTTGCTTGTTGTTCCTCTTACGATAGAATCGTCAATCATAACCACTCGTTTTCCTTCAACTACACCTCTTACTGCTGAAAGTTTCATCTTAACCCCTTGCTCTCGCAGTTCTTGAGAAGGTTGAATAAACGTACGGCCAACGTAACGATTTTTAATTAATCCTAACTCATATGGAATGCCTGTTGCCTCCGCATAACCAATTGCTGCTGAAATACTCGAGTCTGGCACACCAGTAACAACATCAGCTTCAATAGGAGCTTCCGCCGCCAAACGTTTCCCCATATTTTTACGCGCTGCATGAACGTTAACACCAGCAATGTTAGAATCTGGTCGGGCAAAGTAAATGTACTCCATACTACAAATTGCATGTTCTACGTCGTTTGTGAAACGATCTACGTGAATTCCTTCATCATTAATGATAAGTAGTTCACCAGGTTCTACATCACGAATATATGTCGCACCTACTACATCAAAAGCACATGTTTCAGATGCTACAACGTAAGCATCACCCATCTTTCCAATTGACAGAGGACGGAATCCATTCGGATCTAATGCAACAATCATTTCATTTCCAGTTAATAAAAGGTATGCAAACGCACCTTTCACTTTATTTAGAGCCTCTTTTACACTTTCAATTAACGAATCTTTCGTACTACGTTTAATAAGATGTAAAAGCACTTCTGTATCTGAACTTGTTTGAAAAATACTTCCCTCTGCCTCTAATTCGCGGCGAAGCATTTTTGCATTAATTAAATTCCCGTTATGAGCTAATGCCATACTATGATCAGAAAAACGGAATAGTAATGGTTGAACGTTAGCAACTTCACTTCCACCAGCCGTCGCGTATCGTACATGCCCGATTGCTGATTTTCCGTTCAATCCTTCTAGCTCACCTCTTGAAAACACTTCTGATATTAAACCTAACCCCTTGTGACCGATGATTTTTTCCCCATTATTTACAACAATGCCTGCGCCCTCTTGTCCACGGTGCTGTAAACTGTGCAATCCGTAGTACGAAACTTGTGCTGCATTTTCATGCCCCCAAATTCCAAAAACGCCACATTCTTCATTTAACCCCTTTATTTCAGCAAGCATGGGATTGCCCCTTTCCAAGCCTTTCTCATTTCATCTACATTTGCTGTAAGCAATACTTCATTTTCTTCATTATGAATTGTTACTTCATTTGTATTTGTTACTTCTCCAACTTGAGTTGCTTCAACCATTTTCTCGAATGCTTCTTTATTTTCACGTTTTACAGTTATCACGAAACGAGATTGTGATTCTGCAAATAATGCGGCTGTTGCTTCACCGTCTAATTTCACAGTAGCACCTAAACCTTTAGCACCAATTGCACTTTCTGAAACTGCAACTGCTAATCCGCCTTCAGCAACGTCATGTGCAGATTGAATAAGGCCAGCTTGAATTGCTGCTAATACTTGTTTTTGACGTTTTAATTCTACGTCTAGATCGATACTTGGTGATTGACCGAAAATTTTGCCGTGAATCATTTTTTGCAATTCACTTCCGCCAAACTCAGCTTTCGTCTCTCCGATGATATAAACTAAATCGCCAGCTTGCTTAAATTCTTGTGTTGTTACATGTTTTAAATCGTGTACAAGACCGACCATCCCAACTGTCGGTGTTGGATATACAGCTTCGCCACTACGTTCGTTATACATTGATACGTTTCCGCCGATAACTGGCGTTTGTAATGTGCGACAAGCTTCACTCATACCGTCTACTGATTTTTCAATTTGCCAGAAGATCTCTGGTTTTTCTGGATTACCGAAGTTTAAGCAATCTGTAATTGCAAGTGGCTCTCCTCCAGAACATACAATATTACGTGCTGCCTCTGCTACTGCAATTTTACCGCCCACTTCTGGATCTAAATAAATGTAGCGAGAGTTACAATCTGTCGTCATTGCTAATCCTTTTTCTGTACCGCGTACACGTACAACTGCTGCATCTGAACCTGGTGTAACAACTGTGCTTGTGCGCACTTGGTAATCATATTGATCATAAACCCACTCTTTACTTGCAATCGTCGGTTGTTGTAATAAAGCGAATAACGTTTCTTTATAATTTTCTACTTTTGGCGTTTCCATTTTCATTGCTTGGAATTCAGCAAAGTATGCTGCTTCTTTTGATGGCTTATGGTAAATTGGAGCTTCTTCTGCTAAAGCATCCGCTGGAACTTCCGCCACCTTCTCGCCTTTATGGAATAAACGAAGCATTTTATCTTCTGTTACTTTCCCCATCGTAACGGCTGCAAGACCATACTTCTCAAATAAATCTACTATTTCTTGCTCTCTACCTTTTTTCACAACAATTAACATACGCTCTTGTGATTCAGATAGCATCATTTCATATGGTGTCATTCCTGTTTCGCGCTGTGGTACATCATCTAAGTACATTTCAATACCCATTCCTGCTTTACTTGCCATTTCTGCAGAAGATGATGTTAAACCAGCTGCACCCATATCTTGAATTCCAACAAGTGCATCCGACTGAATAAGTTCTAAGCAAGCTTCAATAAGAAGTTTCTCCATAAATGGATCTCCTACTTGAACTGCTGGACGCTTCGCTTCTGAGCTTTCAGATAACTCTTCAGATGCGAATGTTGCACCGTGAATACCATCACGACCAGTTGATGCTCCTACGTACATTACTGTATTTCCAGCACCGTGCGCTTGCCCTTTTTTAATGTCTTCGTGGTTAATTAAGCCTACGCACATTGCATTTACAAGTGGATTTCCTTCATAACATGGATCAAACTGTACTTCGCCACCAACAGTCGGAATACCGATACAGTTACCGTATCCAGCAATCCCTGCTACTACTTCTTCGAATAAATATTTCACACGTGGTGATTGTAATTCGCCGAAACGAAGTGAGTTTAATAGAGCTACTGGACGTGCTCCCATAGAGAATACGTCACGGATAATACCACCAACGCCTGTTGCTGCTCCTTGATATGGTTCAATAGCTGAAGGATGGTTATGGCTTTCCATTTTAAATACAACCGCTTGATTATCACCGATATCTACAATTCCAGCACCTTCCCCAGGTCCTTGCAAGACGCGTTCACCTGTCGTTGGAAACTTGCGGAGAACTGGTTTTGAATTTTTATAACTACAATGTTCAGACCACATTACAGAGAATAATCCTGTTTCTGTATAATTTGGCAGACGGCCCAAAATCTTTTCAACCATGGCAAACTCTTCGTCTGTTAGCCCCATTTCCGCATATATGCGCTCTTCTTTAATTTGTGTTGGATTTGGTTCAAGCATTAACGACATATGTTTCCCTCCACTGTTTTAAGATAGATTGAAAGACTTTTAACCCTTCAGCACCGCCAAGTAATTCATCTACAGCACGCTCTGGATGTGGCATCATACCAAGTACATTTCCTTTTTCATTTACAATACCAGCAATATCTGAAACGCTTCCATTCGGGTTTTCTACGTAACGGAATGCGATTTGATTATTCTCTTCTAATCTTTGAAGAGTCTCTTCATCACAATAGTAATTCCCTTCACCATGTGCGATTGGAATATTGATTACTTCATTTTTTTCATATTGTGATGTAAACATCGTTTCATTATTTTCAACGCGCAACTGAACAGTGCGACACATAAATTTTAAGTTTTCGTTTCTCATTAATGCTCCTGGTAGTAACCCTGACTCAACAAGAATCTGGAATCCATTACACACACCTAAAATTGGCTTTCCTTGCTCAGCAGCTTTTTGCACTGCTTTCATTGCATTCGCGAAGCGAGAAATAGCACCGCAGCGTAAGTAGTCACCGTAAGAGAATCCACCTGGTAATAGAATTGCATCATATTCATCTAAATTCTCTGTATCGTGCCAAACGTAATCTACTTCTTCGCCAAGCTCATCTTTAATTGCATGGAACATATCGACATCACAGTTCGAACCTGGAAATACTATTACTGCAAATTTCACTGTGCGACAACCTCCTCAACTTCATAACGGAAGTCTTCCATTACAACGTTTGCTAGTAACTTTTCACACATTTCTTTTACCTTGCTATCTAGATCAGATACTGATTTATCAATTGTTAATTCCATATACTTTCCGATTCGAACATCTTGTACTTCTGTGAACGAAAGACTATGAAGTGCTCCTTTTACTGCTGTTCCTTGTGGATCTAATACACTTTCTCTTAACGTTACATATACCTTAACTTTATACATGTGAAATTCCCCCTAAACGTTTTAAAATCTCTTCATAAGCATCTGTTAAATTTCCAAGATCACGACGGAATACGTCTTTATCAAACTTTTCATTGCTCGTTTCATCCCATAAACGGCAAGTATCTGGTGAAATTTCATCTGCTAAAACGATTTCTCCCTCTTCAGTTACACCAAACTCTAATTTGAAATCTACTAATCTTACACGACAGCTTGCGAAATGATCAATCAACACTTGATTGATTTGTAGAGCCATATCTCGTAATACGCTTACTTGCTCTGGCGATGCAACGTTTAATACACGAATATGATCTTCCGTTACAAGCGGATCTCCTAAATCATCATCTTTGAAGTAAAATTCTACGATTGGTTCTGCAAGTACAGTTCCCTCTTCCATTCCTAATCTTTTTGAAAGACTTCCTGCAATTACATTTCTTGTGACAACTTCTAAAGGAATAATACTCACTTTTTTAACAAGTTGTTCTGTTTCAGATAGCTTCTCAACAAAGTGTGTTTTAATTCCTACTTCTTGTAACTTTCTGAACAACAAAGTTGTAATCTCATTGTTCAAACGACCTTTTCCTGTAATCGTCTCTTTTTTCTCCCCATTGAAAGCAGTCGCACTATCTTTGTACTCTACCCAAACCATATCTGCTGATTCTGTACGATAAATTCTTTTTGCCTTACCTTCATACAGCAATTCTAGCTTTTGCATTTCGCAAGCCCCCTGTAGTTTGAAAAATGTGAATAATGTTTTTATAAAGAATGGCACAGAATGACTCTATTCTGTGCCATATGAAATTTTACGCTTCGTTTAATCCAAGGCGTTCAAAGATTGTATCAACGTGTTGCATATGATGCTCATAGTTGAAGCATTCATTAATTTCTTCTTGTGTTAATTTGCTTGTAATACGCTCATCAGCTTCTACAAGTTCTTTAAATTGTACTTGTGTTTCCCAAGCTTCCATCGCTTTAGGCTGTACGATATCGTAAGCTTCTTCACGTACCATACCTTTGTCGATTAACGTAAGCATTACGCGCTGAGAATAAATTAAGCCATATGTTCTTGTCATATTGCGTTTCATATTCTCTGGGTATACAGTTAAGTTTTTAACGATATTACCAAAGCGATTTAACATGTAATTTAACGCGATTGTAGCATCTGGTAAAATTACGCGTTCTGCTGAAGAGTGAGAAATATCACGCTCATGCCATAATGGAACATTCTCATAAGCTGTCATCATATAACCGCGGATAACACGAGCTAAACCAGTCATGTTTTCAGACCCAATTGGATTACGCTTATGCGGCATTGCAGAAGAACCTTTTTGACCCTTTGCGAAAGCTTCTTCAACTTCACGTGTTTCACTCTTTTGTAAACCACGAATCTCAACTGCCATCTTTTCGATAGATGTTGCGATTAATGCAAGTGTTGACATGTAATGAGCATGGCGATCACGTTGCAATGTTTGTGTTGAAATTGGTGCTGCTTCTAATCCTAAGTTTTCACAAACATATTTTTCTACGAATGGATCGATATTTGCGTATGTACCAACCGCACCAGATAATTTACCAACGCGAACTGTATCAGCAGCTTGTTTGAAGCGCTCTACGTTACGTTTCATTTCTTCATACCAAAGACCAAGTTTTAAACCAAATGTTGTTGGTTCTGCATGAACACCGTGTGTTCTTCCCATCATGATCGTGTATTTATGCTCTTTTGCTTTGTTAGCTAAAATGCTTACAAAGTTTTCTAAGTCTTTTAATATGATTTCATTCGCTTGTTTTAAGATGTAAGATAACGCTGTATCTACTACGTCTGTAGATGTTAAACCGTAATGAACCCATTTACGTTCTTCGCCTAATGCTGGTGTTTCTGATACAGCACGAGTGAATGCAACTACGTCATGACGTGTTTCTTTTTCAATTTCATAAATACGATCAATATCAAATGATGCATGCTCACGAATTTTTTTAACATCTTCTTTTGGAATCTCGCCAAGCTCAGCCCATGCTTCACAAGCTAAAATCTCAACTTCTAACCACGCTTTAAATTTGTTCTCTTCCGTCCAAATGGCACCCATTTCTGGGCGTGTATAACGACTAATCATCTTTTTCCCTCCAACAGTTGTTCTTGATGGTCCCAAATATGCAAACTCTTCGCTTTTTCTAGAGCGACTTCAATACTATCATTTAAAATATTAACATGCCCCATTTTCCGCTGCGCTTTTGCTTCTTCTTTTCCATACAAATGTAAATAGCACCCGGTTAATCTATTCACTTGTCTTAGGACCCCTTCTATATGTTCGCCTAAAATGTTTACCATGACAACTGGTTTTAACAAATTTGTTTCTCCAAGAGGTAAATTACAGATTGCTCGAATATGTTGACCGAATTGACTCGTTTCACATGCATCCTGTGTATAGTGTCCTGAATTGTGAGGTCTTGGTGCTAATTCATTAATATAAATCTCACCATCAGCTGTAGCAAACATCTCTACCGCTAGTGTTCCCACAAGTTCCAGTTCATCCGCAAGCACTTTTGCATAAGCAATTGCTTTTTGAGAAAGTTCTTCTGTAATGCGAGCCGGAACGATGGATTCATGCAAAATGTTATTTACATGGATATTTTCCGCTACCGGAAATACTTTCGTTTCACCACTTACACTACGAATTACAATAACTGATACTTCTTTTTCAAAAGGCACCCATTTCTCTAAAATACACTCTGCTGCATTCGCAAGCTTTTGCGCTTTATCAACGTCAGCCTCACTTCTTAAAACAACTTGCCCTTTCCCATCATATCCACCTGTCGTTGTTTTTAAGACGGAAGGATATGATAGCTCAGCGATTGCTTCAGTAAGCTGCTCTTGCGTTTGAACCAATCTATACGTTGCTACTGGTAACCCCGCTTTTTCAATTGCATTCTTTTCAGTAAAACGATTTTGTGTTTTACTTAACAACTGACTGCCTTGCGGTAAGTAAGCATGTTTTTCAAGCCATTGTAAACATCTATAATCAATATTCTCAAATTCATATGTGACAACATCACTAATCTCTGCTAAATACTGAATTGCTTTTAAATCGTCATACGGTGCAACAATTTCAATATCAGCAACTTGTGCACATGGTGAGTTTTTTGTAGGATCTAAAACAGCAATTTTATATCCCATCTCTTTAGCTGCCAATGCCATCATTCTTCCTAGCTGGCCGCCTCCAATAATACCGATTGTTTTTCCAGGTAAAATGATTCTCGTCATACTAGCTCACTACCTTCGCGCACATCTTTTTCAATTGCTTCTCTTCTCAATTCTAATGCATCATGTATGTCATCATGGAATGATCCAAGTATTTGTGCAGCAAGTAAACCAGCATTTGTTGAACCAGCCTTACCAATTGCAACAGTTGCAACTGGAACCCCTCCTGGCATTTGGACGATGGATAATAATGAATCTAAGCCGTTTAACGCTTTTGATTGAACTGGAACTCCGATTACAGGAAGATTCGTCTTCGCTGCAACCATTCCTGGTAAATGCGCTGCTCCACCAGCTCCAGCAATAATAACTTTCAATCCACGTTCACGAGCCGTCTCTGCATATTCAAACATATAATCTGGAGTCCGATGAGCGGATACAACTTTTTTCTCATACGGTATATTTAATTCATCTAAAATGTCACAAGCATATTTCATTGTTTCCCAGTCTGACGTGCTTCCCATTATGACTCCAACTAGTGATTTCATATTAGAATCCCCCCGATTCAAATAAAAAAAGCCTGAAATAGAACAGTTTCTCTTTTACTATGAGAGAAAGTGCTCTACTCAGGCATAAGTATCCCTTGTGAATAGAAAAATACCGAGTGACTTTCCCTCATAGTCTAACGAATAACGGTCGTTAGGTAGAGACTTGCAGGCCATATCCCCGCGATTATATGAGGTCTTATATATTATTGTTTCTATGGCTATATTAACAATATTTCATAAACAATGTCAACAAATAATCGAATGTTTTTTTATTAGCAACTCGTAACGTTCGTGTTTTAGTTATATTCAAAAGAATAATTGTAACTATATGCAAGAAGGATAAGTAATTAGAATATATATTTCTAGAGATCTATCGTACACATAACGGTTTGTATACTAATTCCGCATGTTTTCATATAAAGCATATCGTTTATATTCATTTTATTTATAAGGAGAACAATAATGAAAAAAATAACTACATTCTTTTCATATTTATTTCTTTGCATCGCAATCATTGCTGTTATAATTGAATACTTATTTATATCATCCCACTTTTTTTACTCTCATTATTTAAAATACATACTTGTAGTAGAAATAACATTTCCTATCATAGGGATGATTTTAGGAGCACTCGGAGAATCCGGAAAACAAAAAATCATTGCTATTATTTTGAATAGCCTCGTTTTCATTCTTTTTTCTTCTTTAGGATTATTAAATCTATGGATTATGACATTTGGCAAATAAAAATAAACACAAAAAAACCTAAGTCGAATCGACTTAGGTTTTTGCTTGGCGACGTCCTACTCTCAC
>NZ_MACI01000027.1 GCF_001884105.1 Bacillus luti
GTGTAGTGGTTAACATGCCTGCCTGTCACGCAGGAGATCGCCGGTTCGACCCCGGTCGGGACCGCCATTTTATATAAAGAAAAGAACGAAACAAGTTGTTTCGTATTTTTTTATTTGTTTTAACAAAAAACTAATAAAGACAGTCAAACTATCCTTAGGACTACTCCTAAGGACTTTTTTATATATTTAAAACCTGTATAATAAAGAGCAGAGAACATTGTGAATAAAGTAGGTGAAGTCTGTGAGTAAATATGAAGTAACAACAAAATCTTCTGAGGAAACACAAAGATTATCAGAAAGATTAGGTGAACTTGTAAAGGCACAAGATGTAATTATTTTAGAAGGAGATCTTGGAGCTGGCAAGACGACCTTTACAAAAGGGTTAGCAAAAGGTCTTGGAGTGAAAAGAGTTGTAAATAGTCCTACCTTTAATATTATTAAAGAATATAAAGGAAGATTACCGTTATATCATATGGACGTGTATCGTTTAGCGGAAAGTGAAGAGGACTTAGGTTTTGATGAGTATTTCTATGGTGAAGGAATCACAGTAGTAGAATGGGCTCATTTAATAGAAGCATATTTACCAAATGAAAAGTTACAAATTAGTTTATTCCATGCTGGAGATGACACGAGAAAAATTGTACTCGAGCCAATTGGAGATCGCTATATTAGATTATGTGAGGAGCTATTACAAGATGAAAGTACTAGCAATTGATACTTCAAATTACGTAATGGGTGTATCCCTTATTGAGGAAGGAAACGTGATTGGGGAAATCATTACAAATTTAACAAAAAACCATTCTGTACGTCTTATGCCAGCTGTGGAGCAACTATTAAAAGAATGTGGTGTAAAACCGAAAGAATTAACTAAAATTGTTGTAGCCGCCGGACCTGGTTCATATACAGGTGTTCGCATAGGGGTCACAGCCGCAAAAACATTAGCGTGGTCTCTTCAAATACCAATTGTAGGTGTATCAAGCTTAGAAGTAGTCGCTGCAAATGGAGCCAATTTTAATGGGTTAATCTGTCCTTTATTCGATGGAAGACGTGGACAAATTTATACGGGTTTATATACATATGAAGGAGAGAATTTAACTTCTATAGAAGAAGACCGAATCATCCTTATTGTAGACTGGTTGCAAATGTTAAAAGATACAGGAAAGCGTGTTTTATTTATTGGTAATGATGTTAAGTTGCATAAAGAAACCATCATAGAACATTTAGGTGATCAAGCTGTATTTGCTCCTTTCACTAAAAATAACCCAAGACCGAGTGAGCTAGCGTTCTTAGGATTACAAAAAGAAGAACAAGATGTACATTCATTTGTTCCTAGTTATCTTCGTTTAGCTGAAGCTGAAACAAAGTGGTTAGAAAGTCAAAATAAGTAGGAGCCTGCAGAGGATGGATATGATACTTAGAAAGATGGAACTCGATGATATCGCTCAAATTGTAGCTATTGAAGAAGCATCTTTTGCAACTCCTTGGACTGCAGATGCCTTTCACCGTGAGTTAACGATGAATGAACATGCAC
Source organism: Bacillus luti (assembly GCF_001884105.1). Lineage (GTDB taxonomy): Bacteria > Bacillota > Bacilli > Bacillales > Bacillaceae_G > Bacillus_A > Bacillus_A luti. The sequence goes on from NZ_MACI01000027.1 coordinate 1,532, forward strand.
ATTATGTTGTGTTAGAAAAAGATGGTCGTGTAATTGGTTATTGTGGATTGTGGATAATTATTGATGAATCACATATAACAAACATAGCTATTTTGCCAGAATACAGAGGTCAAAAGCTAGGGGATGCTTTATTGAAAGAAGTTATTTCTGAAGCGAAAGATCTAGGGGTAAAAACGATGACACTTGAAGTACGTGTATCAAATGAAGTAGCAAAACAGTTATACAGAAAATACGGATTTCAAAATGGTGGAATTCGTAAACGATACTATGCAGACAATCAGGAAGATGGTCTCGTAATGTGGGTGAATATATAATGGAAAAAAATACGATTATACTTGGTATTGAAACAAGTTGTGATGAAACAGCAGTAGCGGTTGTTAAAAATGGAACGGAAATTATTGCGAATGTCGTTGCATCACAAATTGAAAGTCATAAACGTTTTGGCGGGGTTGTACCAGAGATTGCATCTCGTCATCATGTAGAAGAAATTACAGTTGTATTAGAAGAAGCTTTAAAAGAAGCAAATATCACATTTGATGATATTGATGCAATTGCTGTAACTGAAGGGCCTGGTTTAGTTGGAGCACTTCTAATTGGAGTAAATGCAGCGAAGGCGGTGGCCTTTGCGCATGATATTCCTCTAGTTGGTGTCCATCATATAGCTGGCCATATTTATGCGAATCGTTTAGTAAAAGAAGTTCAATTCCCTCTACTATCACTTGTTGTATCTGGTGGGCATACAGAGCTTGTTTATATGAAAGAACACGGTTCATTTGAAGTAATTGGTGAAACACGAGATGATGCAGCAGGAGAAGCATATGATAAAGTAGCTCGTACGTTATCTATGCCTTATCCAGGGGGGCCTCATATTGATCGTCTTGCACATGAAGGAGAGCCAACCATTGATTTACCACGTGCATGGCTAGAACCTGATTCATATGATTTCAGCTTTAGTGGATTGAAATCAGCAGTTATCAACACTGTGCATAACGCAAAACAACGCGGTATAGAAATTGCACCAGAAGATTTAGCAGCAAGTTTTCAGGAGAGTGTAATTGACGTACTAGTAACGAAAGCGTCTCGTGCAGCGGATGCATATAACGTAAAGCAAGTGCTTCTTGCTGGTGGAGTGGCCGCAAATAAAGGGCTTCGTGCACGTTTAGAAGCAGAATTTGCACAAAAAGAAAACATTGAGCTAATTATTCCGCCATTATTCTTATGCACAGATAATGCAGCAATGATTGCAGCGGCAGGTACAATTGCATATGAACAAGGAAAACGTGCGACATTAGCTTTAAATGCAAATCCAGGATTAGATATTGAAGCATAGTTATACACAAAATTAACCACAGCTTGTGGATAAAAGCCATATTATCTGTTGATAATGTGGCTTTTACTGTGTATATAAAATGTTAATAACTTTTTCTTGGATTGTGGATAATGTGGAAAAGTTGTTTCTATGTTTATATACTAAAGGTGGATATGTGTATAACGTTGTGGATAAACGGAATGAAGTCTGACCTTTGAATATATCCTTTTTCGGGAAATAAAATGATGGTGAATATCTGAAAAGATATTTCGAGATAATCTTCTTTTAATTTGCGAATTGGTACGGATGTCAAACTTTGTCGGTAAATCGATACTTGGTGTCGAATCGTTGATATAGTTCAAGTTACGATAGACATATTCAAAAAAATGTTTATGTACGATAAAGTTGATTTCTGCTAGAAAACAAAAAGGATGTCGCATAGTCAAAAATCTCGACTTATGAGACACCCTTCTTATTGAAATGCTTTTATAAATGTAGTTCTTCCCATTCTGCCATACAAGCTTCAAGTTGTTCTTGTAGTGTTTGTTTTTTAGTTGTAATTTCACTAGCCTTTTCATAATCAGCATATATTTCTGGTAAGCAAAGCTGATCTTCTAACGTAGCAATTTCTTCTTCAAATTCTAAGATACTTTGTTCCAGTTCTTCAATTTTTCTAGTGCGTTGACGCTCTAGTTTTTTACGTTCTTTTTCTTCTAGATAATTTAACTTTTCTTGTGCAACGACCTTTTGAACAGGTACGTCATTTTCTTCCTGTTCAAGCTCTGCACGTTCAATCATTTCATTTTTCTTTTCAACGTAGTAATCGTAATCCCCTAAATACTCCTGTGCACCTTCTGTTGATAACTCAACAACAGTTGTTGTTACGCGATTAATAAAGTAGCGGTCATGTGAAACGAATAGAAGAGTTCCAGGGTAATCAATTAAAGCATTCTCCAAAATCTCTTTACTATTTAAATCAAGATGGTTCGTCGGCTCATCGAGAATTAATAAATTGGATTTTTGCATCATAAGTTTTGCGAGAGCTAATCGAGCCTTTTGTCCACCACTAAGAGAAGATACTGGCTTCAGTACATCATCCCCTGTGAATAAAAAGTTACCTAGTATTGTGCGAATTTCTTTTTCAGGTTGCAGTGGATATTCATCCCATAGTTCATTTAACACGCGCTTAGAAGATGTCAAATTGGCTTGTTCTTGATCGTAATAACCAACAGATACATTGGATCCGAAAGAAACATCACCATTTAATAATGGTAACTTATTCACAATGGACTTTAACAATGTGGATTTCCCAATTCCGTTTGGTCCAACTAAAGCAACGCTATCCCCGCGTGTTAAGCGCATAGTTACATGTTCAATAATCGGATCTGCATCATAGCCGATAGTTGCATCTTTTACTTGTAAAACATCATTCCCACTTTGTTTTTCGATGTCGAAGTGGAAGGATGCTGACTTAGAATCACCTAATGGTCTTGTTAATAATTCCATTCGATCCAATTGTTTACGGCGGCTTTGTGCGCGCTTCGTCGTAGATGCACGAGCTATATTCTTTTGGACGAAGTCTTCAAGCTTAGCGATTTCATCTTGTTGTTTTTCGTAACGCTTCATTTCTTGCTCGTATAAAGCTGATTTTAAGTCTAAATATTTACTGTAGTTCCCAACAAATCGTCTGCTTTCTTTATTCGAAATTTCATATACTTGTGTAACGAGTTTGTCTAAGAAATAACGGTCATGTGAAACGATTAGTATCGCGCCAGGATAGCCTTGTAAATATTGTTCAAGCCATGTTAATGTTTCGATGTCTAAATGGTTTGTAGGCTCGTCCAAAATAAGTAAGTCTGGTTTCGTTAATAATAGTTTACCGAGAGCTAATCGTGTTTTTTGTCCACCGCTTAAAGTAGAGATTGTCGTCTGATGTGTTTCAACTGGGAAGCCAAGACCGCTTAAAATCGAGCGAATGTCTGCTTCGTACTGATAACCACCTTTGTCTTTATAGTCTAATTGCAATTGATCATAATCAGCTAATAATTTTTCGTATATAGCTGCGTTTGAAAAGTTTTCTTCTTTTCCCATCTCTTGCTCAAGCCTTCGAAGTTTTGTCTCCATTTGCTGCAAGTGCGTAAAGACGGTTAACATTTCATCCCAAATTGTTAACGACGTTTCTAATCCGGTATTTTGAGCTAAATATCCCATTGAGACATCTTTCGGTTTTATAATTTCACCGCCATCATGAGATAACTCCCCAGCAATTATTTTTAATAATGTAGATTTCCCGGCTCCATTTCGTCCGACTAATGCGATACGATCTTTCGTTTGCACTTCCAATTTTATGTTTGCAAGAATCGTTTCTGCACCGTATAATTTCGAAAGTCCATTTACTTGTAATAAAATCAATGTTTTCACCTCAAATAATTTCTTAACTTTGCCATGTTTATATTTCTCAATCATACTAAAAATAGTGTATAGTTTAAAATACAGAGAGAATACTTCTTCTTTCTATTATACAAGGAATTTAATGAGTGCTAAACTTCTGTATTTGATTAAAGTATATGAATCAAGATAGGAAGAGAGGAGAGGTTATATGGATCAGCAGAAAATTCCACAAGCCACTGCTAAGCGATTGCCTCTATACTATCGATTTATCCAAAACTTATCTCTTTCTGGTAAGCAACGTGTTTCATCAGCCGAATTGAGTGAAGCGGTAAAGGTTGATTCCGCAACGATTCGAAGAGATTTCTCGTATTTTGGAGCGTTAGGGAAAAAAGGATATGGATATAATGTAAATTATTTATTATCATTTTTCCGGGAAACACTCGATCAAGATGATATAACACGTGTAGCGCTTATTGGAGTAGGTAATTTAGGGACCGCTTTCTTACATTATAATTTCACGAAAAACAATAATACAAAGATTGAAATGGCATTTGATGTTAGTGAAGAGAAAGTTGGAACAGAAATCGGAGGCATTCCTGTATATCATTTAGATGAATTAGAAGAACGTTTATCAACTGATATACAAGTGGCGATATTAACAGTACCCGCTACAGTAGCACAATCTGTAGCAGATAGATTGGCAGAAACAAACGTGCACGGTATTTTAAATTTTACACCAGCACGCTTAAATGTGTCAGAGAATATAAGAATTCATCATATTGATTTAGCTGTAGAGTTACAAACACTCGTTTACTTTTTGAAAAATTATCCACAATAAAACGCAGAGGAAGCGACCTCTGCGTTTTATTATTTCTTCTGTGTGAATTTAACTAATATAAGGCGAAGCGCCAAATTAAAATCAATTGTCGCCATAACTGCAAATAGTATTGTCCACATATTCCAGATTGTATCTGTTACGTTCGTAATGGCGAAACGTGTAAAGATACATCCGAGAAGGAAGTACAATGCAGCCATGAACAATGGTGAGTTTCTCATACTAAAAATCCTCCGATAAAGCCTTGCATTTTTTCAGCTTCTTTAATCATTTCTTGAATTTGCTCATTGCTTACTGCAATTTGAGCGAGTGCGACGAATGTATTCATCGCAACATGAGCTGCAATTGGAACGATAATACGTTTCGTTTTTACATATAAAAAGGCGAATACGAGCCCCATAGCAGTGTATACCAATAAGTGAGTAAAATCAAAATGAATCGCCGCAAATACAAGAGAACTAATGATAGCGGCAATAAAGAAGTTAAACTTCTTATAAAGTGTACCAAATAAAATTTTTCTAAATACGATTTCTTCTAAAATTGGCCCTATAATAGATACAACAATAAGGAACCAAGGTGTTGTTCTTGCGATGTCCATAAGCCTTGCTGTATTTTCAGATCCAGGTTTAATACCTAGTAAATACATTTCAATCATACCAGCGATACTTTGTGAGAAAAAGGCTAAGAAGAACCCGATGAAAATCCATCCAACTGTAGCTGGAACAGAAGAGCGCATCGTATCTAAATGCCTGTCGCGAATATCTGTTCTAAGTAACCAAAGTACGATACATAATGCAATAAAGAAGCTAATGATTGCCCAGTGGCCAGTTATGAGCTGAAATTTCTCCTCTCTAGTAAATCCCCTGTTATCATAAAGTCCAGTTTTTAGGAGAAGTGGTAATCCAGCAATTGATGATAACTGCATTAAAATGTATGTAACGATAATCCACCAATATTGTTTCTTCAAATGGTTTAACCATCCTTTCTAACTCTAGTGTATGAGATAAGGCAGGATAACATGTAATATGCTACCTACGATATAAACTTTCATCTGAATTATGATTTTTTTGTAAATCTGTATTGGAAATTAAAATAGAAGACAGGAAAAAGTTGTGTGTATAGCGAAAACAACTTAGGGTGTCTTTCATATTGTAACATACGAGCAGTAGAAACAACGATTCATATGATAAAGCTAGTAGAAGAAGGATTTTATATAGAAAAGTATATATAGTAATTTGCGAAAAAATTATGATTTTTTTACTTGCAAAAGAAATTGAGATTATTTATTATTATAAGTGTGTTAGCACTCGGGTGACTTGAGTGCTAATAAATAAAATTTACATAACACAATGAGGAGGTTATTGTTCATGCTAAAGCCATTAGGTGATCGCGTTGTAATTGAGCTTGTTCAAGCAGAAGAGAAAACAGCAAGTGGTATTGTATTACCAGACACTGCAAAAGAAAAACCACAAGAGGGTAAAGTTGTTGCAGCAGGTACTGGTCGAGTGCTTGAAAATGGTGAGCGTGTTGCTTTAGAGGTAGCAGCAGGTGATCTTATCATCTTCTCAAAATATGCAGGTACTGAAGTGAAATACGAAGGTAAAGAGTACTTGATTTTACGTGAAAGTGACATTTTAGCGGTTATCGGTTAATTATATAAATCTTAAACAATCCAAGGGGGTCAATTATTATGGCAAAAGATATTAAATTTAGTGAAGAAGCACGTCGTTCGATGCTTCGCGGTGTCGACACTCTTGCAAACGCAGTAAAAGTAACGCTTGGACCAAAAGGTCGTAACGTTGTACTTGAAAAAAAATTCGGTTCACCACTTATTACTAATGATGGTGTAACGATCGCAAAAGAAATCGAATTAGAAGATGCATTCGAAAACATGGGTGCAAAATTAGTAGCAGAAGTTGCTAGCAAAACAAACGATGTAGCTGGTGACGGAACAACAACTGCAACTGTATTAGCACAAGCTATGATTCGTGAAGGTCTTAAAAACGTAACAGCTGGCGCTAACCCAATGGGTCTTCGTAAAGGGATCGAAAAAGCTGTTACTGCTGCAATTGAAGAATTAAAAACGATTTCTAAACCAATCGAAGGTAAATCTTCAATCGCACAAGTAGCTGCTATTTCTGCTGCTGACGAAGAAGTAGGTGAATTAATTGCTGAAGCAATGGAGCGCGTTGGTAACGACGGCGTTATTACTTTAGAAGAATCTAAAGGATTCACAACAGAGCTAGATGTAGTAGAAGGTATGCAATTTGACCGTGGATATGCATCTCCTTACATGATTACTGATTCTGACAAAATGGAAGCAGTTCTTGATAACCCATACATCTTAATTACTGACAAAAAGATTTCTAACATCCAAGAAATCTTACCAGTATTAGAGCAAGTGGTACAACAAGGTAAACCACTTCTTATCATTGCTGAAGATGTAGAAGGCGAAGCTTTAGCTACATTAGTAGTGAACAAACTTCGTGGTACATTCAATGTAGTAGCTGTTAAAGCTCCTGGATTTGGTGACCGTCGTAAAGCAATGCTAGAAGATATCGCAATCTTAACTGGTGGCGAAGTAATCACTGAAGAATTAGGACGTGATTTAAAATCTGCTACAGTTGAATCTTTAGGACGCGCTGGTAAAATCGTTGTAACGAAAGAAAACACAACTGTAGTTGAAGGTATTGGAAATACACAACAAATCGAAGCTCGCATCGGTCAAATCCGTGCGCAATTAGAAGAAACAACTTCTGAATTCGATCGTGAAAAATTACAAGAGCGTCTTGCAAAACTTGCAGGTGGCGTAGCAGTAATTAAAGTAGGTGCAGCAACTGAAACTGAGTTAAAAGAGCGCAAACTTCGCATTGAAGATGCACTTAACTCAACTCGTGCAGCAGTAGAAGAAGGTATCGTTGCAGGTGGTGGTACTTCACTTATGAACGTATACACGAAAGTAGCTTCTATCGTAGCTGAAGGCGACGAAGCAACAGGTATCAACATCGTACTTCGTGCACTAGAAGAGCCAGTTCGTCAAATCGCAATCAACGCTGGTCTAGAAGGATCTGTAGTTGTAGAGCGTCTAAAAGGCGAAAAAGTAGGCGTTGGTTTCAACGCAGCTACTGGCGAGTGGGTTAACATGCTTGAAACTGGTATCGTAGATCCAGCTAAAGTAACTCGCTCTGCACTTCAAAACGCAGCATCTGTTGCAGCTATGTTCTTAACAACTGAAGCTGTAGTAGCTGACAAGCCAGAACCAGCTGGTGCTGCTGGAATGCCTGACATGGGCGGCATGGGCATGGGCGGTATGGGCGGAATGATGTAATTCCGTTTGCTCGAAAAACATCCATTTCTATATAGAAATGGATGTTTTTTTATGTTTTTGAGGGAAGGAAATTAATTTCTGTAGAATTTTGTCGCTTTCTCTCTTGACCATACCGACAATTCATTGTTAGAATCTAGGAAGATAATATAAAACGATCCTTCATATATCCTCAATGATATGGTTTGAGAGTCTCTACCGGGTTACCGTAAACAACCTGACTATGAAGGCAGTGTGTCTTATATTTATAAAGAGCGGAGACTATCTTTCTTTATAAAGCCAGACCCCTGCCTTTTCTTTGTTATGAGACTAGAGGCGGAGGACTGGCTTTTTTTATTATATTAGTAATGCTTTTTGCCAAATTGGTGAAAATATTTATATACGAGAACTAACGTTGGGGTGATTATTTTGAAGAAGCAGCATGATACAATTATCGTTTTAGATTTTGGGAGTCAGTACAATCAGTTAATAGCACGTCGAATTCGTGAGTTCGGTGTATACAGTGAACTTCATCCACATACAATTACTGCAGAAGAAATTAAAGCAATGAATCCAAAAGGGATTATTTTCTCTGGTGGACCAAATAGTGTATACGGTGAAGGTGCATTACATTGTGATGAAAAAATCTTTGACCTAGGATTACCGATTTTCGGTATTTGTTACGGTATGCAGCTTATGACACAACAATTCGGTGGTAAAGTGGAACGTGCAAACCACCGTGAGTACGGAAAAGCTGTTCTTAAAGTAGAGAATGAGTCAAAATTATATGCGAACCTTCCAGAGGAGCAAGTTGTATGGATGAGCCATGGCGACTTAGTAACTGGTTTACCTGAAGGATTCGTAGTAGATGCAACAAGTGAGTCTTGCCCAATTGCTGGTATGAGCAATGAAGCGAAAAACTTATACGGTGTACAATTCCACCCAGAAGTACGTCACTCTGAGCATGGTAACGATTTAATTAAAAACTTCGTATTCGGCGTATGTGGTTGTTCTGAAGGATGGAACATGGAGAACTTTATCGAAGTAGAATTAGAGAAAATCCGTGAAACTGTTGGAGACAAAAAAGTACTATGCGCACTTAGTGGCGGTGTAGACTCTTCTGTTGTAGCAGTATTAATTCATAAAGCAATCGGTGACCAGTTAACATGTATTTTCGTTGATCATGGTTTACTTCGTAAAGGCGAAGCAGAAGGCGTTATGAAAACATTTAGCGAAGGCTTCCACATGAACGTTATTAAAGTGGATGCACAAGAACGCTTCATGAACAAGTTAAAAGGTGTAGAAGATCCAGAACAAAAACGTAAAATCATCGGTAACGAATTTATTTACGTATTCGATGATGAAGCGTCTAAATTACAAGGAATGGACTTCCTAGCACAAGGTACACTTTACACGGACATCGTTGAGAGTGGTACAGCAACTGCACAAACAATTAAATCTCACCATAATGTTGGTGGTCTTCCAGAAGACATGCAGTTCAAATTAATTGAGCCTTTAAACACGTTATTTAAAGATGAAGTACGTGTATTAGGATCAGAACTAGGAATTCCTGATGAAATCGTATGGCGTCAACCATTCCCAGGCCCTGGTCTTGGTATTCGTGTATTAGGTGAAATCACAGAAGAGAAATTAGAAATCGTTCGTGAATCTGATGCGATTTTACGTGAAGAAATTATTAAAGCGGGCTTAGACCGCGAAGTTTGGCAATACTTCACTGCGCTTCCTGGTATGCGTAGCGTAGGTGTTATGGGTGACGAGCGTACTTACGATTACACAGTAGGTATCCGCGCGGTAACATCTATCGACGGTATGACAGCTGACTGGGCACGTATCCCTTGGGACGTATTAGAGAAAATCTCTGTACGTATCGTAAACGAAGTAAAACACGTTAACCGTATCGTGTATGATATAACAAGTAAGCCACCGGCAACGATTGAGTGGGAATAGTATTGTGAAAAATATCCATCTATTGCTTATGCATAGATGGATATTTTTTAATTCTAACCTTAATACGAACAAAAATATAAAATTTTATAAAAATGTTCGTTTTTAAATTGACAAAACTACTTCATCGAGTTAATATGAGTATGTAATTCAAACGAAAAGTGAATATTATGCCGTCGTATAATATCGGGAATATGGCCCGAAAGTTTCTACCTAGCTACCGTAAATGGCTTGACTACGAGGCGTTTGTATAAAGATGAGGGGAAACTTGTCTTTATTTATAGAACGCTTCCATGTATATGTAATGGAAGCCTTTTTTATTTTTATAGATAAAAGAGGGCTAGGGGAAATACGGCGAGTAATCATATAACGGGGGAAACGTAAGATGAAACGCTATTTTCAGTTTGATGAACTCGGTACAAATTATAAAACAGAGTTCATAGCAGGGTTAACGACATTTCTATCTATGGCTTACGTACTATTTGTCAATCCTGCTACGCTGTCGCTTGGCAATGTTAAAGGGTTACCAGCAGGTACAGGAATGGATCCAGGCGCAGTATTCGTTGCTACAGCATTAGCAGCAGCAATTGGTTCGTTAATTATGGGGATTTTCGCAAAGTATCCAATTGCTTTAGCACCGGGTATGGGGATTAACGCGTTCTTTGCTTATACAGCAGTGTTAACGATGGGTATTCCGTGGCAAACAGCGATTGCTGGAACATTAATGTCAGGTATTATCTTTATCATTCTTACAGCTTCAGGTATTCGTGAAAAAATCATTAATGCAATTCCATCGGAGTTAAAGTTTGCAGTAGCGGCAGGTATCGGATTATTCATTGCTTTCCTTGGATTCCAAAATGCCGGAATTATCGTGAAAAATGATGCTGTTCTTGTTGGGTTGGGGGATTTAACAAAGGGCACAACGTTACTAGCGATTTTCGGAGTTGTTACTACAATTATCTTCATGATTAAGAAAATCAACGGTGCAGTATTTTACGGTATGATTCTTACAGCAATCTTAGGAGTGGCAACAGGATTAATTGATACTCCGAAAGCTGTAGTGGGAGCAATTCCGAGTCTAGAACCAACGTTCGGGGTGGCGTTAACTCACTTCGGAGACATTTTCACTATTGAAATGGGTATTGTTATTATAACGTTCTTCTTTATTGATTTCTTTGATACAGCAGGTACGCTTGTGGCGGTTGCGAATCAAGCAGGATTAATGAAGAACAATAAATTACCACGTGCAGGGAAAGCGTTATTTGCGGATGCGATTGCAACTGTAATCGGTGCGATCTTAGGTACATCAACAACAACGTCTTACATTGAGTCGTCTGCAGGGGTAGCAGCGGGAGGACGTTCTGGATTTACAGCAGTTGTAACAGCAGGATTCTTCTTACTGGCACTATTCTTCTCGCCATTACTAAGTGTTGTGACACCAGCAGTAACGGCACCAGCTTTAATTATTGTAGGGATTTTGATGGTTTCTTCTTTAGGAGAGATTGATTGGAAGAAATTTGAGATTGCAGTACCAGCATTCTTTACTATCATTTCAATGCCACTTACGTATAGTATCGCAACAGGAATTGCAATCGGATTTATCTTCTATCCAATTACAATGGTTGTGAGTGGTCGTCGTAAAGAGATTCATCCAATTATGTATGTTATGGGAGTTTTATTCGTACTATATTTCATCTACGTTCGTAAATAAAAGGGGTTTTTGAAAGGTCTAGACTTAAGGGGAGTCTAGACCTTTTTTGCGTCTTCAGAAAATCTTAAGGATTTCCGAACGTTTTTCTTCAGAAGTTTTCCTATAATAGAAGTTAGGGATTAAAAAATGATGGGGGAGATATTGTGGCATATGAAACAATACTTGTCGTAGATGATGAAAAAGAAATTCGAAATTTAATTACAATCTATTTAAAGAATGAAGGATATAAAGTATTGCAAGCAGGAGACGGAGAAGAAGGGTTACGTCTATTAGAAGAAAATGAAGTGCACTTAGTCGTATTAGATATTATGATGCCGAAAGTAGATGGTATTCATATGTGTATGAAAGTAAGAGAATCGAAAGAAATGCCAATTATTATGCTTTCGGCAAAAACGCAAGATATGGATAAAATTTTAGGATTAACAACAGGTGCAGATGATTACGTAACGAAACCATTTAATCCGTTAGAGTTAATCGCAAGAATTAAATCTCAGTTACGTCGTTATATGAAAATGAATGGTTTCGCTATTCAAAATGAGGACGAGTTAGAAATTGGAGAGATGAAAATAAACATCTCAACCCATAAAGTTATTGTGGATGGGGAAGAAGTGAAATTGACCCCGAGGGAATTTTCAATTTTAGAATTACTAGCTCGTAATCCGGGGATGGTCTTTAGCGCGGAACAAATTTATGAAAAGGTTTGGAACGAAAGATCTTTCCAGTCGGATAATACGGTAATGGTTCATATTCGGAAAGTGCGTGAAAAGATTGAGGAGAATCCGAGGAAGCCAATATATATAAAAACAGTATGGGGAGTGGGATATAAGATTGAAAAAGATATTTAATCCATTTACTTATGTTAGGAAAATCCGAGAATTGATTGGAAAGATAGTAAAAAGTGTGAAACGAAGTGTACGAATTCAACTGATTACTGCGTTTACTGCTTGTGCGTTATTAGGGCTTTTGTCAGCAAAGGCAGCAGCGCCGTTTTTTGAGAATGCGAATCGGGAGGCTACGATTGATTATCGGGCTGGTATGGAACAAATTAACCAACAAGCTCAAGGTGTGGCGAATAGTTCAGTTCATGAAAATAAATTAGAAGCTATATCAAGTATGATTGAAATAGAGAATCAAAATTTAGAACAAGACTCTAGAGCTTTAAAAGTATTGGTTACTGACGAGGGCGGGAAAGTTTTATATAAAACGAAGCAAGCGCAAGAAGAGCAAATTGATTTGCATAATACAATTCGTAATGCATCATCGTTTGCGATTAATTATATGAATGGTAGAAAAGAATTTGAAAGTACGAGAAAAGAATTTGTAGCTTTTGCACCTATTACAATTGAAGGAAAGAATTTATACATGTTTGTTAGTGGGATTCCAGAAGGTGAAGTAATATATGATACGCAAGAAGGACCGTTTCCGTTTTTCATAGGAGTACTTGTATTCATTTTCTCTTTCTTCTATATAACAAAGAGAAAGATGAAGCAAATTGAAGCGATGGCGCGAGGGGTAAAAGAAATAGAAAAAGGCAACTTAGCTTACCGTATTGAGAAAAAAGGTGAAGATGAGATTGCGGCTTTAACTGAGAATATTAATAATATGGCAGAAGAGCTTATGAATAATATAGAAAAGGAGCGTAAATTAGAAAAGCAAAAGAATGAGCTTATTACGAATGTATCTCATGATTTGCGTACACCACTTACTTCTATTATGGGGTACTTACGATTACTTCGAGATTCTAAATATGAGAATATGGAACAACATGATGAGTATACGAGAATTGCTTTTGCAAAGTCGGAACAGTTAAAGAATTTAATAGAAGATTTATTTGAGTATACGAAGTTAACAAATGAACAAGTTATGCTAGAAAAGCAAGATGTATGCATAAATGAATTACTTGAGCAATTAATAGAAGAGTTAGTACCGCAGGCGGAAGAACACGGACTTACATTTGTTAAGAAATTTCCTGAGGAACGTACCTATGCATCGATTGATTCGGAAAAGATGGTCCGTGTATTTGATAATTTACTAATGAATGCGATTAAGTATAGTAAAGATGATGGAGAGATAAAAGTTTCTCTTCAAAGGCAGCGTAGGGATATACAAATTGTTATAGCGAATCATAGTGAAGAGTTTACGAGAGAAGAGTTAGCTAATCTGTTTGAACGTTTTTATAAGAAGGATCAATCTCGAAGTAGAGTAACGGAAGGTTCGGGACTCGGGTTAGCGATTGCGAAAAGTATTGTTGAGTTACAAGGTGGTAGTATTCGAGCTGAATATGAGGATGGTAGTATTCAATTTATCGTCTCGTTACCTATTATAGAAAAATAACAAATGAATAGAATGGTGTATGATAAAAAGGCTTATTTTAAAAGGAATAAGCCTTTTTATATTTTTTTAGAAAAACATGTTGACGATTAGGGTTTAGAGGTGTAATATTATACGAGTCGCCGATGACAACAACATCGAAAGCGGCAAACGAAATAAAAAACTTAGTTGACATTAACTAACGAAGATGTTAACATAAGGGAGTCGCAAATGAGCGACCAAGTAGTTCTTTGAAAACTGAACGAAACAAACAACGTGAAACGTCAATTTTTAT
>NZ_MACI01000028.1 GCF_001884105.1 Bacillus luti
GGTCGCTCATTTGCGACTTCCTTATGTTAACATCTTCGTTAGTTAATGTCAACTAAGTTTTTTATTTCGTTTATCGCGTTCTGCGTTATTGCATCGGCGACTTGTCCTATATTACACCTCTACACTCTAATCGTCAACACCTTTTTATAAATATATTCAAGTTAATATTTTTACACTCTCTAGCCTAGGGCAGAATCTATAAAGATTACATTACCAGAAAAGCAACTTCTACTTCTCTTTAATTTCCCTCTTCCGAAATATATCCAAGTTAACTTAACCCACATAGACTTAATTTATATGGAAGTCTTTACTCAGTGAAACAAACAATTTTAATAAATACTAATCTGTAATTACATCCCTCAATACCTCTTTGTTTATCATGACCCTATTAGAAATGATTAAAGATACACGTATTCTTATACTAGACAACGATACAGAAGTTCATAATAAACTTATATACTATTCTATTTATAGAGTTCCCCTTATTATGAAGTAATCCTTACTTATCTGTTTACTCGTGAATATATATAAATACACTTACTAACTATCCTATGTAACTGAAATATCCGACTTATATATCTTTCATCTTTAACATTATTCATCCCCATACAGCATAGTGGTAAAATAACCTTTATATCCTTTTAACAGAGATTTAAGGTGGACAGATAAACTATATTCGAGGTCCGAACCGATTAATAGTATTTCTTTTTTAGCATATGTACTGGGTTCAAAATACGTACCTCAATTGATCGAGTGTACCTAACACACCAAAAAGAACAAATGTTCCCTTTCCCCTTATATCACTTTTTGTAACATTTAAGTCTGTTTATCCCCTACCTATAACATGTAATTTTATTGTTCCTATTTATATATCATTCGTTTTGAAATACATATAGAATTACAAATTCATTTATTTCTAGCTACAAACCTAAGGTTTCAATATAAAATGAGCTGGAATTTCTACTCTAGAAAAATCCAGCTCTTATTTTTGAGTCACACCCAAAATTATTTAACTTCCTTATAACAACTGAACTCCCTCACAATAACCATAGCCAAAATAATTTTTACATTTAAAATGAAATATCTATTCAATAGTCCCTACTTCGTTGCTCTGAAGATGAATGTATCATATCTGTCACCGCATGATATAGATTTTCTGGATGTTCAGCTATCCGGTGACATAAATACAAGTACCACTCTTTCCCATAAGTCAAATATACTCTAGCGTTATGTCCTTTGTTTTTCAAATCACGTAACATATCGGGGCGAATTCCATATAGCATTTCTATCTCTACATTAGATTGACTAAAATATTGACGTTGCTCCATCTCTTTAATAAGAATTTCATCATGTGTAGCTATAGATACAGGTTGATTGTTTTCAATCAGTTGTTCTACAATCTGAAGATACTGTTGATTTAAATCAGTTGACCTAGGCATAGCAATATCCGGACCTTCTTGATAGGCACCTTTTACAACTCGTATTTTCCCTGGATAATGTAGAAGTTCTTGAATATCATTGTTCGAGCGATATAAATGTGCCTGAACCGTTATTCCTACATTAGGATATTGCTCAGTTGTTTTTTTATAGATGGAAAGAATGTCCGCTACTTTAGATGATTCTTCCATACTTATCATAAGGGTAGTTCCATGTACTTTCGCCTTCTCTGCCAACTCCATTAAATAAATATAAGACATTTCTGGATCTATAGATAATCCAATATGCGATAAATCGAGTGATACTGTTTGTTTTATAGATAGAGCACCTACGTCCCCAATAAGATTCAAAAACTCATTTTTTACTTTATAGCATTCCTTTATATCTAGAGTGTTTTCCCCTATGTATTCTAATGAAGTATTGTACCCTTTTGTAATTAGTTCTTTTGCCGTCACAATCCCATCATGTCTCGTTTCTCCGGTGACAAAGCGTTTCGCGGATTGCAATAATAACGCATAGAGCTCAGCGGATTGTTGTACATAGGATTTTATATGTTCATTTCGTGCAATCGATTTAAATGCCTGAGCTACTTGGAATTCTGGTTTCGTCATCACATTTTCATCCCCTTTAGAACTATTTGATCCAACTATAGCATGCTAAAATGGTTCATATTAGTACCATTTTAGTCAAACTTTTATGGTACCAATTTTGATGAAGGGAGCATTTATATGCTTTGGATACCTATTGATCGATCGTTAGATATAAGTTTAATTCGACAGGTTTATCACCAAATACGTGAACGAATATTAAATGGAGAGCTACAATCTGGAGAAAAACTACCATCAACACGGGAATTATCTTCTGAGTTAAGCGTGTCTAGGAATGTAATTTTAGAAGCTTATGATCAATTATTTTCCGAAGGTTTTTTGGTCGCTCGACAGGGAGCCGGGACATTCATTGCAGAAGGGACTTATTTAGAACAACGTAAAAAATCCACTCTAATTGATTCTTTATCTTGGTGCGAAGAAATAAACAAAGACAGTGACATCATTAATTTTCGTTCAGGCATACCAGCATTAGACTTATTTCCACGAAAGGGATGGGCGAAATTATCTCATACCATATGGAACGAAACACCTCCAGCTACGTTTGGATACGATATTCCCGAGGGGCGTCCCGAATTAAGAACGGCTTTATCGCGCTATTTACTAAAAACAAGAGGAGTTTTTTGTCATCCAGAACAATTAGTGATTACTTCCGGTGCCACTCAAGCTTTAACACTTGTTTCTAAATTACTTTTGTCAACGGGTGATGAAGTACTAATAGAAGATCCCATCACCAATGACATCCAAACAATTTTTAAAAATTCAGGAGCCTCCCTTTATCCTATACCAGTTGATGATAATGGGATGGATACATCTTTGCTGCCTACAAATAAACAACCAAAATTCATCTTCACTACTCCTTCTCATCAGTTTCCTTTAGGAGGAGCGTTACCGATTCAACGACGTGTTCAATTGATTAACTACTCAAGAAAAGCAAATTGTTATCTCATTGAAGATGATTATGACAGTGAGTTTCGATATGAAGGCTCACCTGTAAGTTCATTACAAGGATTGGATCCCGAGCGTGTTATATATATAGGTTCATTTAGTAAAATTTTATCACCGGCCCTTAGGATGGGATACTTAGTTCTTCCCTCACACCTTATTGAAAAATGTCGCAGGGTAAAATGGTTTTCCGATCTACATACACCTTCTTTAAATCAACTTGTTCTTGCTAAATTTATTGCCGAGGACCACTTGGAACGGCATATTATGAAGATGAAAAAAATCTATAAAAACCGAAGAGACTTCCTTATCCAGCAATTAAAATTAGCATTCTCAAATAAGATCAATATTTCCGGTTATTCTACGGGGTTACACTTGATTGTGGAATTCAATCAAGTTCAATTCACAAAAGAATTACTTGAGGAAATTCAACAACTTGGAGTGAAAGTATACCCTGTGGAAGACCATACTATTAAAAAAGGAAAACATCATAATCGAATTATTATAGGGTATGGACATTTAACAACTGAAGAAATAAAAGAAGGTGTGAGCAGGCTGCAGAGGGCACTACCTTGTATACATTCTTGTTAACAAATAGACAGTCTAACAAACCTGGCCATATTTTTCTGAAGGTATGCTATTTAGATGTGAAATTATAATAAAATAAAAGCTGTTTCTTGCTAAATAAACGCATTCATAGAGCCGACATTAATCACGAGCTTATTTTATAAAACACAAAAAAGACGAGTCATTCTGACTCGTCTTAAAGTTGCTTGGCG
>NZ_MACI01000029.1 GCF_001884105.1 Bacillus luti
ACCTTGTCCCTGTGAGAGTAGGACGTCGCCAAGCAACTTAAAACACGAGTCATTTGACTCGTGTTTTTTTATTTCCCATGAAATAGATTTGGTTCTGATAGTAAAAATGCTGAAATATAATAAGGGATTTTTTGAGCAGAAATATTTAAAAACTGATAAATAAATGGATAATCTTCGGAGTTATAACTTCCAAGCAAGTCATACCACCAATCTGTTTCATATCGTGAAATCATACTTAAATTATAGAGTAATAAATAATGAACAAGGAGCTCAGGTAATACTGGCTTAGGATTTCTAGGATCGGTTGTAAGTGGTAAATAATAAGTATCCGTAAGGTACTCGTAGTACAAAGGAGTACTATACATAGGGTTCCATGAATTGATAGGTGCTGTAAAAAGTATGTTTGATTCACTCTTCTTTTCAGGGATTTGTCGTATGGATAAGTGCTTACAAGTGGATTCAATATAACGTGAAAATCTCTCTGTAGTCATATGTAGTCGATCGAGTATATTGACGGAAAAAGAGAGTTCATTTTTATTTGTTGAATCGATTTTATATAAAGTCGATCCCTTTTGCCCATAGCGAAATAAATTTTGTAATTCAGGAATATTTCCCATTAAGTCTAACATGTTAAACTTTTCTGCTTCTAGGTGTTTCATGTGAAACAGTTGTTCTGCGACATGAGTAAACAATCCGTTTTTTTGTACCTTGACCTCATCTTCTAAAAATTGATAGCCCTGTTTTTTTCGTTTGCGAGTCGTAACGCCATGAGCTAGAACCGTAGTGGATTCTGGATAGTTAGGATCAATAGTTAGTAAACATGCTTTAAAAAGTTGACTAATCCCATAAAATAACAACATCGGTTGAATAGAAAAGGGAGCTACTTTATATAATTCATAATAATTTTTCCCATGTTCTAAGTAGTAAATAAAGGGGTAACAATTTTCAAAACTTTTTTTTTCGGCATCTTGTATGGAGGATTTTTCATAACAGCGGGCAAGATAATGTTGTACATTTTGAGATGAAAAAAAGAAACTTAATTGCTGCCAAGTACAGGTTGAATGATGCATATATTACGCTCCTTTTATTGTCTAAAAATTCTAACATATATATACTTTCTTGACAGTATTTTAACCAATTGATAAGCTACTAATAATAATTTCTGGTATCATGGGGGGAACAATTATGTGGGAATCTAAATTTGTTAAAGAAGGTTTGACTTTTGATGATGTATTACTTGTACCAGCAAAGTCAGATGTATTACCAAGAGAAGTAAGTGTTAAAACAGTTTTATCTGAAAGCTTACAGTTAAATATCCCGTTAATTAGTGCAGGAATGGATACAGTAACAGAAGCAGATATGGCTATTGCAATGGCTCGCCAAGGTGGTTTAGGAATCATTCATAAGAATATGTCTATTGAGCAACAGGCAGAGCAAGTTGACAAAGTAAAGCGCTCTGAAAGCGGCGTTATTTCAGATCCATTCTTTTTAACTCCAGAACATCAAGTATATGATGCAGAACATCTTATGGGAAAATATCGTATTTCAGGTGTACCAGTTGTAAATAATTTAGATGAACGAAAATTAGTTGGGATTATTACAAATCGTGATATGCGTTTCATCCAAGACTACTCAATCAAAATTTCTGACGTAATGACAAAAGAACAGCTAATTACAGCTCCGGTTGGTACTACACTGGAAGAAGCTGAAAAAATCCTACAAAAGTATAAAATTGAAAAACTCCCTCTTGTTGATAATAACGGTGTACTACAAGGGCTTATTACAATAAAAGATATTGAAAAAGTAATTGAATTTCCAAACTCTGCAAAGGATAAGCAAGGACGCTTATTAGTTGGAGCCGCGGTTGGTGTAACAGCTGATGCTATGACTCGTATCGACGCATTAGTAAAAGCGCAGGTAGATGCAATCGTTCTTGATACGGCTCATGGACATTCTCAAGGTGTTATTGATAAAGTAAAAGAAGTTCGTGCGAAATATCCATCACTAAATATTATCGCAGGAAATGTCGCTACTGCTGAAGCAACAAAAGCATTAATTGAAGCTGGTGCAAACGTAGTTAAAGTAGGTATTGGACCAGGTTCTATTTGTACGACACGCGTTGTCGCTGGTGTTGGTGTACCACAATTAACAGCAGTTTATGATTGTGCAACAGAAGCTCGTAAACACGGCATTCCAGTAATTGCTGATGGTGGTATTAAGTACTCTGGTGATATGGTTAAAGCCTTAGCAGCAGGAGCACACGTTGTTATGCTAGGTAGTATGTTTGCCGGTGTTGCTGAAAGCCCTGGAGAAACTGAAATTTACCAAGGTCGTCAATTTAAAGTATATCGTGGTATGGGTTCTGTCGGAGCGATGGAAAAAGGAAGTAAAGATCGTTACTTCCAAGAAGGAAACAAAAAACTTGTTCCAGAAGGTATTGAAGGTCGCGTACCTTATAAAGGACCTTTAGCAGATACAGTTCATCAATTAGTTGGTGGATTACGTGCAGGTATGGGATATTGCGGAGCACAGGATTTAGAATTCTTACGTGAGAATGCACAATTCATTCGTATGTCAGGTGCTGGTTTACTTGAAAGTCATCCTCATCATGTACAAATTACGAAAGAAGCTCCAAATTACTCATTATAATGTCTTATATACAAATAGACGGAGATTTGATATCTCTGTCTATTTTTTTTTGATTATGTTAGAATAACGGTTATGTGAGTACATAGATATTGGGGGTAGCAAAAGTGAAAGGTATGTTTTGCAAAAGATTCATTGCGTTAGTAACAATGCTTACACTAGCTTGTAGTATGTTGTTACCATATAGCAATGCATCAGCAGAAACAGGAACAGCTTTAAACATTGAAGCAGGTGCAGCAATTTTAGTTGAAGCAAATTCTGGGAAAATTTTGTATCAAAAGAATGCAGATGAATTATTATCAATTGCTAGTATGACAAAGATGATGAGTGAATATTTAGTGAACGAGGCTGTTGCGAAAGGGAAACTAAAATGGGACCAAAAAGTTAAAGTTTCTGAATATGCGTATAAAATTTCGCAAGATCGTTCATTATCGAATGTGCCGTTACGCAACGGTGAGTCTTATACAGTAAAAGAGTTATATGAGGCAATGGCAATTTATTCTGCTAATGGTGCAACGATAGCTTTAGCTGAAGCAGTTGCTGGAAAAGAAGTAGACTTTGTAAAAATGATGAACGATAAGTCGAAAGAGCTTGGATTAAAAAATTACAAGTTTGTAAATTCTACCGGCTTAACAAACAAAGATTTAAAAGGACAGCATCCTGAAGGAACAACTCCAGATGAAGAAAATAAAATGGCTGCGAGAGATGTAGCGATTTTAGCACAACATCTTATTCAAGATTTCCCTAAAACATTAGATATAGCAAAGATTTCAAAAAAGACATTCCGTGAAGGTACTACGGATCGAATTGAAATGATTAACTGGAACTGGATGTTACCAGGTTTATCTAAGGCATATGATGGTGTAGATGGTCTGAAAACAGGTTCAACTCCAGAAGCAGGAGATTGTTTCACTGGTACAATTGAAAGAAATGGTATGCGTTTTATTTCTGTAGTTATTAAAACGAAGTCTCGTGATGCACGCTTTGATGAGACAAAGAAATTATATGATTATGGATTTGCTAATTTTGAAATGAAGCAAATGTATAAAAAAGATTCTTCAGTAAAAGGACAAGAAACATTACGAGTAGAAAATGCAAAAGATAAAGATGTGGCAGTTCAAACAAAACAAGCTGTCTCGCTTCCAATGCCAAAAGGCAGTAAAGATATTTATAAAACAGAATTAAAAGAAGCAAATAAAGGACAAGAAGCACCTATTAAAAAAGGCGCTGCACTTGGTCAAATGGTAATTACACCAAAAGACACGAATGATCCTGGATTTTTATCTGGTAAGTCATTGCAAATAGATCTTGTAACAAAATCTGCAGTAGAAGAAGCGAATTGGTTTACTCGTTCTATGCGCGGAATTGGTTCTTTCTTTAGTGGTATATGGAATAGTGCTGTTGATACAGTAAAAGGTTGGTTTTAAGAGCTCCTCATGGTAGGGGCTTTTTTTTATTCCTATTTTTCATACCGACTTTATGAAAAAGTAGTAGACAAGCATCTGATGGTTAGTGGTAGAATGTAAGAGTATTCTTAATTTTCGCCTATAGCGGGGGAAAGCAATTCACCTAGGGGGGTTTTTGTACATGACAAATGTAACAGGGACAGAACGTGTAAAACGTGGAATGGCAGAAATGCAAAAAGGCGGCGTTATTATGGACGTAATTAACGCTGAACAAGCAAAAATTGCAGAAGAGGCAGGCGCAGTTGCCGTTATGGCATTAGAGCGTGTACCAGCAGATATTCGTGCAGCAGGTGGCGTTTCTCGTATGGCTGATCCAACAATTGTTGAAGAAGTTATGGGTGCGGTGTCGATTCCGGTTATGGCAAAATGCCGTATCGGTCACCTTGTAGAAGCACGTGTATTAGAATCATTAGGGGTAGACTATATCGATGAGAGTGAAGTATTAACTCCTGCTGATGAAGTATACCATTTAAATAAACGTGATTACACAGTTCCATTTGTATGTGGTTGCCGTGATATCGGAGAAGCTGCACGTCGTATTGCAGAAGGTGCATCTATGCTTCGTACAAAAGGTGAACCAGGAACAGGAAACATTGTAGAGGCAGTGCGTCATATGCGCCAAGTCAATGCAGAAATCCGTCAAGTTGCAAGTCTACGTGAAGATGAGTTAATGACATATGCAAAAAATACTGGTGCTCCTTATGAAGTACTACTTGAAATTAAACGCCTTGGCCGCTTGCCGGTTGTAAACTTTGCAGCAGGTGGTGTAGCAACACCAGCAGATGCAGCGTTAATGATGCAACTTGGTGCTGATGGTGTATTTGTTGGGTCTGGTATCTTTAAATCAGAGAATCCAGAGAAATTTGCACGTGCAATCGTTGAAGCGACAACTCATTATGAGGATTACGAACTAATTGCAAGCCTTTCTAAAGGATTAGGCAATGCGATGAAAGGTATCGAAATTTCAACGTTATTACCAGAACAACGCATGCAAGAGCGTGGATGGTAATTAAAGGAGAACTTTAAAATGGTGAAAATCGGTGTACTAGGTCTTCAAGGTGCAGTTCGTGAGCATGTAAAATCAGTTGAAGCAAGTGGTGCAGAAGCTGTTGTTGTAAAGCGTATAGAGCAACTTGAAGAGATTGATGGTCTTATTTTACCAGGCGGTGAAAGTACAACAATGCGCCGTCTTATTGATAAGTATGCTTTCATGGAACCACTTCGTACATTCGCGAAGTCTGGTAAACCAATGTTTGGTACATGTGCAGGTATGATTCTTCTTGCAAAGACACTTATTGGTTATGAAGAAGCACATATTGGTGCTATGGATATTACAGTTGAACGTAATGCGTTCGGACGCCAAAAGGATAGTTTTGAAGCCGCACTTTCAATTAAAGGTGTGGGAGAGGACTTTGTTGGTGTATTTATCCGTGCTCCATATGTCGTACATGTAGCTGATGATGTCGAAGTACTTTCTACACATGGCGACCGAATGGTAGCGGTAAGACAAAATCAATTTTTAGCTGCTTCATTCCATCCAGAATTAACGGATGATCATCGTGTGACAGCATACTTTGTCGAAATGGTAAAAGAAGCGAAAATGAAAAAAGTTGTATAAGTAACTTGCAACTTGTATAAGATTATAGTAAATTGATGATAACAATTTTATAAAATAAGCGTGTTGATAGGAAATAGTAACAAATGTTGTTTCTTATAGAGAGTCGATGGTTGGTGGAAATCGATAGAAACAGTTTGTGAATCCATCCTGGAATGGAATGTGGAATATCTTTATGATTAGTAAACATTCCCGGTGAAGAGCCGTTATTTCTACTTGAGAGGAAGGCGGTAATGCTTTCAACTAGGGTGGCAACGCGGGTTAACTCCCGTCCCTTTATATAGGGACGGGAGTTTTTTGTGTTTTATAAAATAAAAGGAGGAGTATAGAATGCTTGATATTAAATTTTTACGTACGAATTTTGAAGAAGTAAAAGCAAAGTTACAGCATAGAGGCGAAGATTTAACTGATTTTGGTCGCTTTGAAGAACTGGATACGAGAAGAAGAGAGTTACTTGTTCAAACAGAGGAACTAAAAAGTAAACGTAACGAAGTATCTCAACAAATTTCTGTATTAAAGCGTGAAAAGAAAGACGCGGAAGCTTTAATCTTAGAAATGCGTGAAGTTGGCGAGAAAGTAAAAGACCTTGATAATGAGCTTCGTACAGTTGAAGAAGATTTAGAAAGATTAATGTTATCTATTCCAAATATCCCTCATGAATCTGCTCCAGTTGGGGAGACAGAGGATGATAATGTAGTAGCACGTAGTTGGGGAGAAGTGAAGGAATTTGCTTTTGAACCAAAACCACATTGGGATCTTGCTACAGATTTAGGGATTTTAGACTTTGAGCGTGCTGGGAAAGTAACAGGAAGCCGCTTCGTATTTTACAAAGGTGCTGGTGCAAGATTAGAGCGTGCTTTAATTAGCTTTATGCTTGACCTTCATACTGATGAGCACGGATATGAAGAAGTGTTACCTCCGTATATGGTAAACCGTGCAAGTATGACAGGAACAGGACAACTTCCAAAGTTTGAAGAAGATGCATTCCGCATTGAAAGTGAAGATTACTTCTTAATTCCAACAGCTGAAGTACCTGTAACGAATATGCACCGCGATGAGATTTTAAATAAAGAGCAATTGCCTATAAGATATGCTGCATTTAGCTCTTGTTTCCGTTCTGAAGCAGGTTCAGCTGGTCGTGATACACGTGGTTTAATTCGTCAGCATCAGTTCAATAAAGTAGAGCTTGTAAAGTTCGTAAAACCAGAAGATTCTTATGAAGAGTTAGAAAAATTAACAAATGATGCAGAACGCGTGTTACAATTATTAGAGTTGCCATATCGCGTTATGAGCATGTGCACAGGCGATTTAGGATTTACAGCAGCGAAGAAATACGATATCGAAGTATGGATTCCAAGCTATGGCACATATCGTGAAATTTCTTCTTGTAGTAATTTTGAGGCTTTCCAAGCGAGACGTGCAAATATCCGTTTCCGTCGTGAGCCAAACGGAAAACCAGAACATGTTCATACATTAAATGGATCTGGTCTTGCAATCGGACGTACGGTGGCAGCTATTTTAGAGAACTACCAACAAGAAGATGGTACAATTATAATTCCAGAAGTTCTTCGCCCTTATATGGGAGGAAAAACAGTTATTAAGTAAATTTATAAACATTCATCGGTATGAGTGATTGGTAATTATGAGCGTTGTCAGTACTATAATGTAGGAGAGGGAAAGTAAAATTTCCCTTTCCTCATAATTTATTTTAGTAGGGTTGACTAACTGTTTTTCTTTTGATATTATATTTGATGTCAATATGGAGGTATACCCAAGTCTGGCTGAAGGGATCGGTCTTGAAAACCGACAGGCGGCGAGAGTCGCGCGGGGGTTCGAATCCCTCTACCTCCTCCAGATATAATTGACAACAGCGCATATAAGTGGAGATTGGAGAACTCGTTACCAACACGTAACGAGTTTTTATTTTAAAACCAATCATAAAGTATGGTGTAAGGATATATTGTCCTTATTACACACTCATATTCCGATGATTATCTTCATAGATATGAAAGGAGTCAACATGGATCTTATTATACAAACGTTTCCTTTAGATGGAAAAACTTTATATTATGTACAATGTCCTGTCTGTAAGAACAATAGAATTTTAAACAGTGGTGCAAACGTATCACGCATTATTAGCGATGATACATTCCGTAAACTTTGTGGTTGCACTTGCGATGTAAAGCAAACTGCGACAAAAGTAGAGGCACCAAAACAAGTTAAAAAAGAAGCTGTAAAGAAAGAAGCAGCTCCAAAACGTACAGGTAAAGTATTAACAGCAGTAATTAACGGGAAAGAAATGACTGTTAAAGAGATTGCTGAGACATACGATATTAGTACAAGTACTGTTCGTCAGCGTATTAACGCTGGGAAACCTGAGAGTGAAATTATTGCTCCAACAAAAAAGAAGTAATTTAATAGAAAAACCCGTGCGTATGCACGGGTTTTTTATTTTACAAGTTTACGTGATTGTTTTAAAAAATGGCCAATTTTTTTAATGATTGGTTCAATGGAATCGCCATCTTTTAAAATATCGTATTCGTTAATGTTTAATCTTAAAACAGGGCATGAATTAAAGTTGTTAATCCAGTTTTCGTAACGCCCATGCATCTCTTTCCAATACTCAATTGGTGTTTGCTGTTCCATTGGACGTCCGCGTTCTTGGATACGATCAACGATATCATCGAAAGAGCCTTCTAAGTAAATTAATAAGTCTGGATGAGGGAAGTAAGGAGTCATGACCATAGCATCAAATAAACCTTTGTATGTTTCGTAATCCGTTTCCGTCATTGTTCCTTTTTCATGGTGCATCTTTGCGAAAATTCCAGTGTCTTCGTAGATAGAACGATCTTGAACAAAACCACCACCGTATTCAAAAATTCTTTTTTGTTCTTTGAATCGTTCTGCTAAGAAATACACTTGCAAGTGGAAGCTCCAACGAGTGAAATCACCATAGAACTTGTCTAAGTATGGGTTGGAATCTACTTTTTCAAATGATGTGCGATAACCTAAAGCGTTAGCTAATGCGGTTGTCATAGTTGATTTACCGACACCTACTGTTCCAGCGATAGTGATGACTGCATCATTTGGTATATCATATTTTTGCCTTAAATTCATTATTATTTCGACTCCTTTAAGAGAGTATTTTGAAGGGTAGATAGGATGACATTTAAATCATCAGGATTTTTTATAAAATCCATATCGTCTCCGTTAAACTTTAACACTGGGATATCTGGATGATCTTGTTTGAAAGTATCCATTGCTGTTTCATAATCTTTTGTGAGTTGTAGCAAGTAATTAGGATCCATATTTTTTTCGAATTCTCTTCCGCGCATTGCGATTCGCTTTTGTAATGTTTCCAGACTAGCTGTTAAATAAACGATGACGTTTGGTACGGGCATATCTTGTGTAAGGATACGATAGATTTGCATGTACTTGTCATATTGAGAATCTTTTAATGTACGTGATGCGAAAATCAAATTTTTAAATATATGATAATCCGCTACTACAGGCTTCTGTTGATTCAAATACTTTATGTTAATATCTTCTAATTGTTTGTATCTATTACAAAGAAAGAACATCTCTGTTTGAAAACTCCATTCATCGATGTCTTCATAAAACTTTCCTAAAAAAGGGTTTTCATCAACGATCTCTTTTAGTAAGTGGAGTTGCATGTGAGTTGAAATCTCCTTCGCAAGTGAAGTTTTTCCAACACCAATTGGTCCTTCAACCGTGATAAATGGTACTCCGGTCACGCTGTTTCCTCCTTTCAATCAGTGATTTACCGTGACTACTAAAAACACAAAACAGAATTATTGTAGCACAAGAGGGAAGCGAGCGGGTTAATTTGATATAAAAAGTTAGAAAATAGATATATGTATTAATTAAATTTCATTTTCGATGACGGTGTTGTAGTTGCTTTCAATGTAGTTTCCATTATTTTTAAAGCGTGAATATTATCTTGGTCGTTGTTGGAGGCGATACAATCCTGCGGTACATAAAGTGTATAATTTCTCATATGAGCATCATTAGCTGTAAATAGGATACATATATTCCCGGCAACTCCTGTTAATATTAGATTTTCTATTTTTAAATAACCTAGTAAAGAATTCAAAGGCGTTTCATAAAAAGCGGAATAATGTGGTTTAATAAAAATGTAATCATCAGAACTTGGGGCAATCCTATGAATTATATTTTCACTATATTGATTCGTGCAATGAGTAATAAGTTGGTCAATATCAGATCTCCAAAGTTGATAATGGTCATTAACGTAAATTATAGGATAACCGAAGGACTGCATTTTTTTCTTTAATTGTAAAATCGGGCTTGTTATAACTTCGCATTTTTGGGCTAGAATGGGCCCGTGAGAAAATTGAAAATCATTAATCATATCGATAATGAGCAAGGCAGTATTTTTCATATGTAATCCCCTCTCTTTTTCTTTTAGGGTGGATTGAATTTGTAAAAGTTATCCCATGTGTAGTAAATGGAAATAAGTGTACTTTATTTGTAATGAAAGGACTATGTTATGGAACAAGATCAAGATATTTATTTTATGCAACTAGCGATAGAAGAAGCTCAAAAGGCAGAGGAAATACAAGAAGTGCCGATTGGAGCAGTTATAGTGTTAGACGGTGAGGTAATTAGTAGCGCTCATAATCTAAGGGAAACTGAGCAAAGATCCATCGCGCATGCCGAATTGTTAGCAATAGATGAGGCTTGCAAAAAACTAGGGACATGGCGTTTGGAAGATGCAACGTTGTATGTAACATTAGAGCCTTGTCCTATGTGTGCGGGTGGAATTGTTTTATCACGAGTGAAGCGAGTGGTGTATGGTGCAAGCGATCCAAAGGGTGGATGTGCAGGGACGTTAATGAACCTCTTAACGGATGAACGCTTTAATCATCAATGTGAAGTTGTAGCTGGGGTATTAGAAGAAGAATGTGGTACGTTGTTAACAAACTTTTTTAGAGAACTTCGTAAAAAGAGAAAAGAGATAAAAAAATTAGAGAAAAGTAACGAGAATTAACACATTTGCATTTTGCAAAAAAACAAGTTATACTGATAATGCCTTTAATGAAGGCAACCGAATATTGGTTTTAACTTTGCCGTGCTAAGCGGGGAGGTAGCGGTGCCCTATACTCGCAATCCGCTCTAGCGAGGCCGAATCCCTTCTCGAGGTTATGCTGCTGTAAGGTCTGCCTTAAGTAAGTGGTGTTGACGTTTGGGTCCTGCGCAACGGGACCCCGTGAACCTTGTCAGGTCCGGAAGGAAGCAGCAATAAGCGGGTCTTCTCGTGTGCCGCAGGAGTGCCTGAACCGAGCTAACTGCTTGAGTAACGCTTATGGTACGTAATCGACAGAAGGTGCACGGCAGTTATATATGTATACAAAACTCACCTTAATACTAAGGTGAGTTTTTTGTATGGAAAATAACTTTTGGAATCTATAAACAGAATGGGTTATAATATATAAGATAATAACCTTTGAGGGAGGCCGTATTTTCGTGTCATACCAAGCGTTATACCGAACATGGAGACCGCAAAAGTTCGAAGATGTAGTCGGTCAAAAGCACGTGACAAAAACGTTGCAAAATGCCCTTCTTCAAGAGAAAGTTTCACATGCTTATTTGTTTTCTGGTCCGAGGGGAACAGGAAAAACGACAATTGCAAAAGTATTTGCAAAAGCAATTAACTGTGAACATGCTCCGGTAGCTGAGCCTTGTAATGAATGTCCTTCTTGTTTAGGAATCACACAAGGATCTATTTCAGATGTATTAGAAATTGATGCGGCTTCAAATAACGGTGTAGATGAAATTCGAGATATAAGAGATAAAGTAAAATATGCTCCAAGTGCTGTAGAATATAAAGTATACATTATTGATGAAGTTCACATGCTTTCTATGGGTGCATTCAATGCGCTTTTAAAAACCTTAGAAGAGCCGCCCGGACATGTTATCTTTATTTTGGCGACAACAGAGCCCCATAAGATTCCGCCTACAATTATTTCACGTTGTCAACGTTTTGAATTCCGAAAAATATCAGTGAATGATATTGTTGAGAGATTATCAACGGTTGTGACAAATGAAGGTACGCAAGTAGAAGATGAAGCGTTACAAATTGTTGCGCGTGCTGCTGAAGGTGGTATGCGTGACGCGCTTAGTCTGATTGATCAGGCAATATCTTATAGTGACGAGACCGTTACGACAGAAGATGTACTAGCTGTAACGGGGTCTGTTTCTCAGCAGTACTTAGGTAACTTAGTAGAATGCATACGTGAGAATGATGTATCAAGGGCGTTGCGAATCATAGATGAGATGATGGGTAAAGGGAAGGATCCAGTTCGTTTTATGGAAGATTTCATTTACTATTATCGTGATATGCTTTTATATCAAACTTCACCGCAACTAGAACATATGTTGGAGCGGGTAATGGTAGATGAGCAATTCCGTATGTTAAGCGAAGAAATGCAACCGGAAGTAATCTACGAAATCATTCATACCCTTAGTAAAGGCCAACAAGAAATGAAGTGGACAAATCATCCGCGGATTTTCTTAGAAGTTGTTATGGTGCAGCTGTGTCAGCAGTTTATGATGCAAGCAAACGGTACAGATCGTTTGCAAGCAATTATGAACAGAATGCAGCAACTGGAGAAAGAGTTAGAACAAGTTAAAAAGAATGGTGTGCCGGCTGGTGTGCAGCAGGAAGTTAGAGAAACACGCGCAACACCAAAGCCAGTGCGGACAGGTAGTATGAAGATTCCTGTCGGACGCGTAAATGAAGTATTAAAGCAAGCGAAGCGTCAAGATTTAGAACAATTAAAGGCTGTATGGGGTGAGTTGTTAGGAAGACTCAAAGCATACAACAAAGTAGCGTTTGCGGTTTTGTTAGAAAATAGCGAACCAGTAGCGGCTTCGGATGATACTTACGTTTTAGCGTTCCAATACGAGATTCACTGTAAAATGGCAAGCGAAAATCGAGAAGCTATGGATACAGTGGAACAAGCTTTATTTGAATTGCTAAGTAAAAGATTAAATATGATTGCCATTCCAAAAAGTGAATGGGGTAAAATCCGTGAAGATTTTTTACAGCGTGAAGGCGGAAGTTCTGAAGAAAGCCCAGAGAAAAAAGAAGACCCTCTTATAGAAGAGGCAGTAAAATTAGTAGGGCAAGAACTCATTGAAATAAAAGAGTAATAATAATTAGGAGGAATTAATTATGATGCGTGGCGGAATGGGAAATATGAATAACATGATGAAACAAATGCAAAAAATGCAAAAAGATATGGCAAAAGCGCAAGAAGAACTTGGTGAAAAAACAGTTGAAGGTACAGCTGGTGGCGGTATGATCACAGTTATTGCGAATGGTCATAAGCAAATTCTTGAAGTAAAAGTTAAAGAAGAAGTTGTAGATCCAGAAGATATCGAAATGTTACAAGACTTAGTATTAGCTGCAACGAACGATGCACTTAAAAAAGCTGATGAACTTTCAAACTCTACAATGGGTAAATTTACAAAAGGCTTAAACTTACCGGGTGGAATGTTCTAGGAGGATATTGATATATGCATTATCCAGAACCAATATCAAAACTAATTGATAGTTTTATGAAGTTGCCAGGAATCGGACCGAAAACAGCGGTTCGATTGGCATTTTTCGTATTAGATATGAAAGAAGACGATGTGTTAGGTTTTGCGAAAGCACTTGTAAATGCGAAGCGAGACTTAGCGTATTGTTCTGTATGCGGGCATATTACTGACCGTGACCCTTGTTATATTTGTAACGATTCACATCGAGATCAATCGGTTGTTTGTGTCGTGCAAGAACCGAAAGATGTAATCGCGATGGAAAAAATGAAAGAGTATCAAGGTGTATATCATGTGTTACGTGGCGCTATTTCCCCAATGGAGGGAATTGGGCCAGAAGACATTAATATCCCGCAACTTTTAAAGCGACTGCACGATGAAACGGTACAAGAAGTGATATTAGCAACAAACCCTAACATTGAAGGGGAAGCTACAGCGATGTATATATCCCGCCTCTTAAAGCCGACAGGTATTAAAGTAACTCGTATTGCACATGGTCTGCCAGTTGGTGGAGATCTAGAATATGCAGATGAAGTGACACTTTCCAAAGCGCTAGAAGGTCGTAGAGAAGTATAAGAGGAGAAACAAAAATGTTCTTTCAAAAAAAGGGTAAATTGCGTAAAGAGTATGATGATAAGCTAATTGTACTATTAGAAAAGGTGAAGAATGAATGGTTACGTCAGAAGAGAATGGTTGAACAAAGCGTTGAACCTTCTCAAGATGTACTTTGTTCTTTGAAAATAGCGGAGGCGAAATATTTCTTCTTGTTAAAAGAAGCAAAGCGTCGTCCTGTAAAAATGGAACAATGGTAAAAGGTTCTGCTTAAAAAGCAGAGCCTTTTTATTTTATTTAGTGGTCGCTTCGTTTGGAAAGATCGATTAATGGTTTTTATGAAGGACGTGTTGCTGAATAAAGGTGAATGAGATGAAACGACTGGAGTTATATGATAAATGTTCTTTTTTATCGTCTTGTCCCATACAAATAAGTGTGTATAGGTCATTCATAAGGAGGAAAAAATGAATTCTACAATTATTATTGTTGGTATTCTTGCTCTAGTCTTTATTTTTCTTGTTTTTGGCGTTTCTTCTAAACCGTTACGTTTTATAGGGAAGGTGCTTTTTCATATTAGTTTAGGAATAGCATTACTATTTATCGTAAATGTTGTAGGAACATATTTTGATTTTCATATTCCAATTAACTTGGGTACCGCAACAATAACAAGTTTATTAGGTCTACCTGGGGTTGCTGCATTAGTAATTATTAAGCTTTATATCATGCCAAGATAAAATTATTTTGGCTTTTTTTTAAAAGTTGTTGACTAACGAATGATTAATATGGTAAATTAATAAGCGTCGTCAGGAACGAAAGAAAAAAGTTATTGACAGACTTAATAAGAAATGTTAAATTATAAAAGTCGCTGAAACGCGATATTGAACTTTGAAAACTAAACGAAACAAACAACGTGAAACGTCAATT
>NZ_MACI01000030.1 GCF_001884105.1 Bacillus luti
CAAACAAGACAAACAAGACAAACAAGACAAACAAGACAAACAAGACAAACAAGACAAACAAGACAAACACGATAAACCAGGTAAACCAGGTAAATTAGACAAACACGATAAACAGGACAAACAAGACAAACAAGACAAACAAGACAAACAAGACAAACAGGACAAACAGGACAAACAGGACAAACAGGACAAACAGGACAAACAAGACAAACCAGGTAAACCAGGTAAATTAGACAAACACGATAAACAAGACAAACAGGACAAACAGGACAAACAGGACAAACAAGACAAACAGGACAAACAGGACAAACAAGACAAACACGATAAACAGGATAAACAGGACAAACAGGACAAACAGGACAAACAGGACAAACAGGACAAACAGGACAAACAGGACAAACAGGAC
>NZ_MACI01000031.1 GCF_001884105.1 Bacillus luti
ATGTTTGGCTACGCCAAACCGAAATTTATCTCCCACCTGCCGCTAGACTATCGTCTTTCACACGCCTGAGGAAGGAGACTTCTTTCGGGTAATACGTTAAAATTAGACCCAGTTTTGAGGATGTAAATAATAATCCACCCGTTGATTATATTATTTTAAGGGTGAAAATGCATTAATTAAAAATTCAATAAAAGAAGATCGAACTAGATAGTCTTTCTAGATTGATCTTCTTATTTTATATTCCCCTTCACTGCAACTCATTGCAATATGTCTACTTCTGTGACACATTACACAATTGTACAGAGATAATGAAGTAATATGAAAAATAATATAAAGATTTTAATTTAATCCTATATATTTTTTATAAATTCTAAAAGTAAATCCCTTATTTTTGGTATGATTGACAGAGATTATTTAATTTCTTATGAATATTCTTGAAAAGGGAGTCATGCTGTATGAAATCAATAAATGTAAATGGGAATATATATCATATTGAATCTGTTCCTTTTGAAGATAAGAGTGAGCAGGATGAAGAGGGATACTACGAATATTTTTACAAAGGAGTCAATTTATCGTTTTACTCGGACAAAGAAATAATTAAAGCCCGAATTTATGACGAGGAAGAAATAATATATTTCTTAAAAAATCCATCTCTTGCTTTTGGTAAAGATTTTGAAGCTATAAAAGTATATATAATTAAAGAATATGATGTAAATAAATTTAAAATTCCAGGTGAAAAAAAAGCCTATATAGAATTATAGCTATAATTCTATATAGGCTTTACCATGACCAATTATAATAAAACAGGAAAACTCACAAAGTACTTATGCCTGTGGGTGATGAAAGGAATGTATTCGAAATTGAGTAAATCAAGTGAAATAAGTAGATTTGAAAATAGATTCTCAGAAAATGTGATTGAAATAGCAGCTGTCACAGGGGCATTAGGAATCGGTGCATCAAAAGGCGGTGACAACATTTTGTGGACTGCGTCAATTGATTTGATTGCGTGGAAAGACTTACATAACAATGAAACGATTACAAAAGAAGACATACGACTCGCATGGTTGGTTGATGATGCAGAATGGAGAAAATCAAAAGACATTTTGACAGCAAATACAGTTGTAACATTACAGGTGCGCAAGTCAGAAAATTCATTGATGCTTGTTAAGGTTTTGGAAACATCATATAAAGATGATGAGTTGGAAATCATCTTACAAGATGCAATGAAACCACTTTT
The DNA here is from genome assembly GCF_001884105.1 of Bacillus luti. Classification (GTDB taxonomy): domain Bacteria; phylum Bacillota; class Bacilli; order Bacillales; family Bacillaceae_G; genus Bacillus_A; species Bacillus_A luti. The sequence goes on from NZ_MACI01000031.1 coordinate 1,238, forward strand.
TTATCATGATGAGATGTTGGGTGAGTTTGAACTTGATAAAAGAGTGAAAACTTTTGAAAAGAGAATATCTTGGGCTGGTGAAGAATGTCATTTATATTTTGATTGGAGTGAAGACAAACATATGATGAAGTCTGCACTGGAAACAGCACATGCACTTTTCAAAGAGCAAGATGAATGGAAAATGAAAATGAAAATGTACGCTGCAAAAGAACTGGTAGAGTTAGCAAATGAATGGCTACAAGATGATGATGAAGCAGAAATCGACGAAATTACAAAAGAAATGTTCATTAATTCCATCACATTAAGCAGCTTAAGCGTTTATTCAGAAGGTGATTTTGAAATGTTCTTTTCGGATGGAGATATATTTTGGGGACATTCTATCATTGTAAGCGGAAATATTCATGAGGGGCTCTCTTCGGCTGAGATTGCAGGATAAAGTGAAACGTCCATCAGTGGGGATTTTTCTTCTCGCCTATCTCTTCTTTTATTAAGTGAGGACTCCAAACCTCTTTAATAATTAATGAAATTTAAGGTTTACATATACGGTGGAACTTGCATAGATGTTTTAAATAATCTCTTAGAATCTGATATGGATACGTTACTTGATAGTTGGCTATCTACAATGAAATATTTAGAACCAGCACAAGCAATGGCTATACCAAGTTTTGATGAGGATCGGAGGGGTGTATCCTTTTCTCCAAATGTTTCTTGGAAGGATTATCTGAAAAGTTAAAAGGAACGAGGTCGTAATTAGACTGGAATTTACATAAAAGCTCAGATGATGCAATTAGTTATTTCGGATAAACGTGATGTGATTTGTTAGGAGGTGAAGTTAAATGAGAAATGACTTAACATGGCCAGTACCGGATGAGCCAGTTTCAGCAGAATATATAAACAATGTGGGAAAAGAGATAGGGTATATATTTCCAAGTGACTATGTAGAATGTGCTACAAATAATAATGGTTCAGCTGTATTACCTTATAAATTTGAAATAGATACGATAACAAAGGTATTTGGAACTTTACTTTCTTATGATGTAGATAGTAGTGAATATATCGTTAAAGTATATAACCAGTATATTGCTACTCTGCCAAATGAATTGGTGCCATTCGCATTTGATCCAGCAGGAAATTTAATTTGCTTTGATTATAAAAATCATAAAGAAGATCCAATTGTCGTCTTTTGGGAACATGAGGGAGCATGGGAAAAGGAAACATTGATGGAAAGTGAAGGGATTACGGCTGAGGAGGCAGAGGAAGTAGCGAGAGAAAATGTATTTTTTGTGGCTAATCATTTTACGGAGTTTTTAAATAAGTTACATGATTAATAATATTATTCATATGAAATGGTTCGTATAAATGTAAGCAGCAATAAAAGGAGAGAGAATGATGGACTTAGAGCGTTTGAAAAAAGATATTTGGTATGGAGAAATTTCTAAACATACAATTGAAAATCTTAAGTCTAACCTAAGAGATAGTGCAACAGAGAAAGAATCCTTTATTTTAATTAATGAATTGTTAAAGCTTGGTGATTTCTCTGTAAAGGGGTTACTAATCGAACTTATGAATAGTACTCGAGATGAGCTTGTTTTGAATTTATGTACTAGACTATTTTGCTCAGTAGCTACTCACGATGATTTATTAGAAACGAATAATTTGAAATTCCTTTCAAGTGCTTCAGAGGATGGAGTTCATAATTTTGTAGTAAGTGCTGGTGAAACTCTTTCATATCATGTAGTACCATATCTTTTAGCATTACTAGAAGAGTGGGAAGATACCTTTGTTGAAAAAGCTATTAGAAATGAGCTTTCATGGATGCTTGGAATTGAGGACGAGTATTATGAAGTATCGTTAGAAGAATTTAATGAAGCTTATTCTGGTTTTATCGAAAATAATGATACGCAAGAATATTATTATCATAATAGACTATCTTTTCCTGGAGACTTGGCAAAGGAGTTAGTGTCGGAAGTTATGAGTTCTTTAAGAGATAGAACTACTTATAATGTTGTTACTATACCTTCCGTTTTATCAATTTGGAGTGGAATCAAATGTCCAATTCAATACGATACGATTATAACAAATGAAAAAAATAGAGAGTTGATGTCATATATTGATGTTTTAACAAAGAAAGAATGGAAGATTGGTAAAAAGTATTTTTATGGACGTGTAGTCGTATAAGAAAACGATATATGTGATGAATATAAAACATTCTATGGCACCCTGCTAAGGAGTGATTTTTACTATAATGGAAAGCTTTAATGGATGGTATGTTTTATGGAGGAAAATAAAAAACAACTAGTAGCTCAACTAAATGTAAAAAGATATAAACACATCAAGAAGGTGAAAAAATGATACTACCAGAGGAGTTTCGAGAGAAATGGGATGTTAATAAAGATGGCCCACTTATTACATTTCATGAAAAAGAATTAATGGACAAAAACTTTTCAGATGAAGTGAAACGATTTTTGTCTATAGGAGGCTTACCGGAAACACCGTCACCGTATTTAGAATTTACTTCATCTCAGTCTTGTGTAAGGTCTATTATAAATGTATTTCATATGCCAGAAGAGTTTCGAAAATATTTGTATTTAGGAACAACAAGTTCTGGAGATCCAATTTGTATAATTGAAAAACAAGAAAATGTAGTATTTCTAAATAATAGTGATGAGTATAAAGAAGTGTTTATGAATTCTTCTATACATCAATTTGCAGAATGTTTATTAGTATATTCAAAAATGATCGATAAGGCAGTAGAGATAAATGGTGAGGATGCCTTTATCGATAATAATATACCAGAGTGTACAATAAGTTGGTTGAAGGAAGAATTGAAAAAAATTGATGATAAGTGTATGGAAAAGGGTTCTTTTTGGTTGATTGAAATTGAGAGCTTATATGAATAATTGAAAGTGAAAAAGAAAATGTATGGTGCATGGAAGAGGAGTATGGTGATAGTGAAGAATGCTATGAGTACATATTTTAAAGTAAGAAAAGAATATTTTGATAGAGGTTTGAATTTCTTATTTAAAACACCATATAACGAAAAAGTTGATTTTGTTATATATCAAGGTGAAATAGAGGAAGATGAAATTTCATGGAAACCGGTTGAGAAATATTTTAAAACTGATTTAACAATACTTGAGGAGCGGTTCGGAATTAAGTTTCATGATTCAGTTCATCACTATTTTAACTCATATTGGTTTGCTGATTTGGATGGGTTTTTCGGTGACCATTATATTAGTTTAGAGGCTGTATTACCCAATATAGAGTTGGATTCTTTCAAAGAGAAGTTAGAAGGGTATGAAAAAAATCATCGTAAGCTAGATAAGATTCCTATAGGAGTAGAAGGAAATGGTTTACTAGTTGTTTTAAATAATGTAAGTGGCAAAGTCGAATTGGAGGATTTCGAACGTGGGTTGTTTATAGAGGTTTCGAATAGTTTAAATGAGTTGATTTCTAGTTTGAGATTACAAAAATAGTAAAGTGAAGAATGTTTATATGAATTATAGACTGGATAGAGGGGCGTGGGAAAGTGAAATATAGTGGAATGGTTTCAGTTTGGTTTGGAATTTCTAAATCACTCCAAAATCTTGAGGAGTATGTCGATATAGATTACACGATAGATGGTGATTCAGTTCATTCAAAGTTTGGGACGAGCTTTGAATTCGGTTATTATGATGAAGATAATATTGAAATTTGTTTTTATGAGAATAATAAAAGGGACGTTGAACATATTTTAAGTGATTTTTCTTATAGTGAACGAATTATTCCTAAAATAAAAAAGCTAATAAATGGAGATAGTTTAGCGAAAGATATTAACTTTGCTATTGTTCTTTATGATTTTAAATATAATGAAGTAAAAAGAGAAGATATGTTTGATGGTTTAGAGGTTACATTTATTGGTTCTATGCCATACAGGTAGGTTGTACGGAGTTGCTAATTTGTACTATAAGCATTTCTATGAAGAGATCAAATACAAGGTAATTGAAGTAGGTTATCAGGATATTACTTTTTAATTTCAATACGTTTCAATAAACGTCTGTATATTACTTTGAAAATAAAATAGCTGATTCACTGATGGAATTTACGATAAAGGTCTATCGGGACAGTGGATATTTTGAAGATGAAAAAAAGAAAGGATAATCTCTTTTGGATACTAAAGAACATTTAAATCGATTATATGATAACCGTTTGTTAGAAAATGAAAATGAGATAAAAGAGTTTAATGAGTCATGCATACGAGTGATTGAGTGTAACGATGTTTCTATTATTCCAGATTTATGTTTAGTCTTTGATGATGATACTGAACAACCTGAAGTTATGTTTAGTTTGATTCATGGGATAGAGGGCTTATATGAAAATCATATAGAAGAGGGATTGAAATGTATTGCTACAGCTGCTCCCTCGATGATGAGCGGCGCTAAAGACTGGATAGAGATTATACATTACAGAATACTTAATAATCCCCAAATAAGAACGGTGTATGCAAAAGTACTTTCGCAATTTGATTTATCCATTACGAGTAGCATTAAAGAACTATTATTGGAAATAAAAAATGAAGATACTGATATGTTTAGTGAATCTGTTAATGAGGTTATTGAGTTTATCTAATAGTTAAATAACGAAAAAGGTGTCAATCTTTCTCGAATTGACACCCCGATACGAATCTGATTAACACCTTACATATTTACGCTTAAAACCAAGTCTGCCTCTATCAAGTTCTTTCTGGATACTTTCGGAAGCATTTAACAAACTGCTTTTTTTCTTATCACGTTTCACTTCAACTATACCAACTTCTTTTGCAGTCTCGACTGCTTTTTCATGTAGTGGTACATATGAAATTGCCACAGTGTTTAGGAAGTTATTCATAGCGGATTTTGTTCGTTCTGGTGAATCATGAATTGTATTTTTCACCATTTCAAGCATATCGGAAATTTTGCTTTCGGAAAATTCATTGTCTTTACGATTTCCTAAAAGCCAACAGTAGCAACTCCAGCCCGCAGACATTCTAAGCTCGTCCCCACTTGCAATCCATTTATCAGCAACATCTTGTGCAATATTTGACTCCGATAAAGTTACTGCCACCACATAATCGGATAGCATATAAAAATACGCTCCGTCTATCCAGCGATCAAAATCAGACTCACTCATAGCTTTTGGATCCGCAATAATACCTGCAAAGTACATAGCATCGTAGTTGCCAGTGGCATACAGTTCCTCGGCTAACTCTTGATTTATTTTTATTTTCTTAGCAATTGGTTTCATAGCGCCTGTAGCTACGCCGAAAACTGGCTCGTGTGCACCGTTAGATATGTATATTTTTTTCGTGCGTTCCTTACCGAGAGCTTCAAGCTCTTGCATAACTGTTTTAAAGTCCATAGCTGTGCACTTCCTTCCTTAATATAAGAACCTTTTTAAGTCTTGTATACTTCTCAATGTTAATACTAATTGTATTCTGTAGGTATGTCTACTTTCTAAAGTTCATCGAAACCTAGACTGATTTATGAAACAGCATAAAGGTTCTTCTTGTTGAAAAATCAATAAAAGGTGTCGTCATTTATTTTTTGAGAATTAGTAGAGTAAAAGAGAAAGATTTACTTTTTTATAATAGTTTTTGGATCGAATATACAGTAAAAGTAATAATGAGGAAAGATGTGACATTTTAAATTATAAGGTGAATATTTAGTGGCTGAAAGTGTTTTTGACGGCATTTGTAATTGATTGTAGAATAATGCTTGTTAAAGAGTTTTGTAGAAATTTAGCTTAAAAAAACTATGATTTTTCTGCTGGGGATAGAATGGAATTATTTATAAAAAGGATGGAATAGACATGCCTTTTTACATAGTAGATTCGTAGTACTTGAATACTAAAGAGAAAATAAAGGGAGGTTGGAATATTTACACGAAATGTGTAAGTATTTAATACTGCAATGACAAATAGAATGAAAAGACGAGTAATCGCACTATCAACAAGTTTAGTAATCTTAGGGGGATTACCTTTATCAGCATCAGCAGAAGAGGTGCATTCATCTCAAACTGATCAACTTAGCGTCGCTCATGGGGAAAATGGAATGAACGGATTAAGTTATTCGAATTTTAATCTGCAAGTTCCTAATCATATACAAATTAATGAAGCGGAAGTCTCTGAAAATGAAACAATGCTTTTAGAAGAATATAAGCATCAACATGATGAAACAGAAGAATTAAATAAAATGAAAGAAGCAAAAAAAGGTGAAGTAGCGGAAGAGGAAGCTATTTCAAATATTGAAAGTGCATTTGAAACGGTAGATGGTCGAAATGATGGGTCTACTCGTCAAATGAAACCGATTATAAAGCCGAGAGCGGTTCAGTTTAGTGCGCCGAGTACGAAGAAATATGGGACGATTGCGGGTGTTCCATTTGTGGAGTGGATTGTTCCAAAAGGAAATACTGATATTCGACCTGCAAATCCGATGAAAGCACGTTATATTACAATCCATGAGACTGCAAATACAGCTCGTGGTGCGAATGCTGAAAATCATGCGAAATATTTGTATAAACAAGCAACGGAAGGTACTTTCCGAACAGCTTCTTGGCATTTTACTGTAGATGATAAACAAATTTATCAGCACTTACCAACAAACGAAAACGGTTGGCATGCAGGTGATGGCGATGGTTCAGGAAACAGAGAGTCGATTGGTATCGAGATTGCGGTTAACCAAGATGGAGATTACAATAAAGCGCTAGAGAATGCCAAAAGACTTGCAGGTTATTTAATGAACAAAGAAGGCATTAGTGTGAATAATATTTACAAGCATCAACAATGGAGCGGGAAGAAGTGTCCTGATATTTTAATTTCTCGTGGGAATTGGACTGGTTTCGTACAAGGTGCGCAGTGGTATGCGAATGTTAACACACAAATTGATAAGCCGTTACAAGATAAAAACGAGTCATTTAATCCGAATGATAATAATCCAGCTGAACCTAGCATGGAGCTAGTAGTAAATGGTGACGGTATAAATGTACGTAGTGGTGCAGGGCTTGAACATGGTGTCGTTCGTAAGGCTTCAAAAGGAGACCGTTACAAAGTGTTAGCGGTTAAAGACGGTTGGTACAAAGTTGGTAACGGAGAATGGATTTTCTATAACCCAAGCTGGATTAAGATTGATTACAATGTACCAAAGAAAGAAGAACAAAAGCCAAAAGATGATATTACAGGTGGTTGGTTTGAAGGGCATATTCGTAAACTACATAGCCTAGGTATTATGCAAGGTGAAGGTAATGGAATATTTGCTCCTTATCGTAATGTAACGAGAGCGGAGTTTGCTGCATTAATTTCAAATGCTCTTCAACTGCCAGAGGGGGATAAGTCATTTGTAGATATTAATAAAGCACATCCGTCACTTCATAATGGTATTAAACGTAGTGCAAGCGCAGGAATTATTAGCGGTCGCGGCGAAGGTATTTTTGATCCTAATGCCCAAATTACGCGTGAAGAAGCAGCTGTTATGATTGACAAAGCATTACAGTATAAAGGTGTTACAGGTGATTTAGTCGCATTACCATTTAAAGATCAACATGTAATAACATACAAACAATCCGTTCAACGATTATATAGTTTAAAAGTAGTTACTGGTGTAGAAGATAATAGGTTTAATCCTAAAGGTACAACAACTCGTGGTGAGGCAGCAGCCTTTTTAGTGAAGATGCTAGATTCGATGCCAAAATAAATTGTATGTAGAAGTTTGTATTGGTATGAGTGAAAATTTCAAGGGAGCTATCCAAAATAATGATTTGGATAGCTCCTATTTAGTTGTGTGGACAAATTGCGAATATCATTCCACCTATAAGCCCCTTCCAAGCCCCTTATAAGCACCTACCAAGTAATAAATCATTAAGAAAAAACAAAACAAAAACAAAAACAACTACAAGAACAAAAAAGCGCGAAAAAACGTCGTAGTAGTAGTTGTAAAAAAAATTTGAATTCAAATGCCAAAACCACCCCGAAAATTCCTATATGTATATTGAAGGATTGAATTTTATTTTTTACGACTGAAGGAAGGATGGAAACGTATGGCGGTGTACCGTAATGTGAGGGTGAACTTTTGGCAAGATGAATTTATTTTAGATTTATCACCAGAGGAGCGTTATTTTTACATATATTTGCTAACGGGTACGAAAACGAAGCAATGTGGAATTTACGTATTACCGAAGCGTTTGGCAGAGCTTGAAACAGGCTACAGTATGGAAACTGTTGAGAAGTTGTTGAACCGCTTTGTTGAATATGGAAAGATTTTATATGATGCAGAAACGAAAGAGTTATACATAATAAATTGGCTACATTATAACCCTATTTTAAATACGAATGTAGAGAAATGCGTGTTACGTGAGTTAAAGGCTGTGAAAAGTAAAGAGTTCATACATATGTTTTTACGTAAGTGTTTTGAAGAAGAATGGAAGATTCCATTATTACTACAGCATTTTGGTATGCCGAAAGAGGAGGATAATAGTAGTTTACAAGCAGTTGTGGAAGAGGAGGAGGATGTGGAAGTCATAGAAACGGTAGAAGAGGCTACTTCGCATAGTGAAGTGTATAAATTTTACGAGCAAAATATAAGTAGTTTATCTCCATATATTGTGAAGGAATTGAAGGGATGGATACAAAGACTTTCAGGAAGTGCAGTACTAGAGGCACTTAAAGTTGCGTTTGAACATAATAAGCGAACGCTCGCTTATGTGAAGGGGATTTTGAGGAATTGGTGTAGCGAATATGGTGAAGAACAGCGTGTAATGGGAAGTTTAGAGAGAAGGAGAAGTGTTTTGAGTAGTGTATTTTAATTTACATGAATTTAACATAGAATGTACGTTCGTTTTTGCGAATTTTATGCTATACTACCATTAAATAAGGGTATTTTTATAGTAGATAAAAGATGCGGGGGAAGAGAGTTTGACTACTAGTACATCTCAGTTGTTTCAATATATTCATATGACAAAAGAGCAGGAGCAATTATCACTGCTATATTTACAGACAAAAGAAGAAGAGATTTTGAAAGATATTCAATTAACGACAATTCGAGATCAAAGAAGAGGCGATTTTGCTGAGCGATTTATAAATGATTTTAGAAAAGTGCATAAGCAAGATCCAGCTTTCTTACGATTATTTTATTATTTGTTAGGGGAGCAGTTGTTAAATGTTCTTATAATAAGGTTTAAATATGTGGATTTTTCTAATATGAAGATGTATTTAGAAAAAAGTGCACTTCCTTTAGATAAACTTGTAGGGAGCGCATGTAAATATTTAACTAATATTTCAAGTTATGTGGATGAAGCGTATGTTTTTCTTCGAGAATTAATAAGCGAGAATCCGAACTATATAGAAGAGCAGCTATCAGCATTATCATCAAAGCAGCAATTATCGTTACTTCTCGTAATGTTTGAAGTAGATTATGAGAGATTCTGTACATATAGCTCTTTGTTGGAAGAGAGATTAGAAGAACATGCTGAATTTATATTGAATTTGAATGGAGAAAAGGAAAAGATTGAAGCAGCTAAAGGGTATATAAAAGGTGAAAGTGATAGGGAAGTATTTTTAGGTGGAAATTTACCAGAATATATTTGGCGACTGTTATTTCGTATTCATAAATATTCAAATACTGCGAGGCGATATGTTGAAATTGTAGCGAAGGAAAATGTTTGGGGTTTTATGAACTATGCAACGCGTTACGTGTGTCAAGCTCTCGGTCAGCCTCAAAACTACAAAAGAACAGGTAGTGTAAATAAGAAAACGTATGAAGAAATTCAAAGTTTTTGTAAACAGTTTTGGATTTCTGAGGAAAGGTTTTTTGCGCACCGCCTGAGGCAACATGATTTGAATAGTGCAGACTTTTGTAAGACGTATGAATATGAATTGCTATGCTTTATGTTGGAAGAAAATCATGAATTTGTTCAGCGTACTTTGCAATATGTAAGTAAGATTAATTACCTCATCATCGCACGAACGTTAGCTGAACAAGGACATGAATTAAATAGAGGGAAAATGCGAGAAGAATTTTTTGTTGCTGCTTTGCAACTTAAGTTGTCTACGGTGCGGGATACGTATCGTGATTATTTACTCGGGAAATTGTCATTTGATGAAATGAAGCAAATACTTAAAAACCCGAAATATAGAAATATGTATTGGGATATGCCAGTTTTAGAAGTTGTACTTCTTTGGGATATAGATGATGTAGCAAAAAGAGAAGCGGCACTCACCCTGCAATTTGGAGATGTATATGGTGTTTATTTATATGAACTTTTGTATGAGTGTTCAATTAGAGGTATAGAACCAGAACAAATAATAGAAGATCTACTTTCTTACGGGCTAAGTAAGGAAAAGCTGATTGATTATTCAGTCGAGCAAGTCTCACATTATGTAGAAGAGCGAAATAAAGCGAAGGAAGCGCTCGTTACGATCATTGTAAAAGAGCAGGCATACATAATGGAACGATTTGATACGTATTCTGCTGAGGCAAAAGCGTATATTTTGAATGAATTAGCAAGAGATAACAAGGTTGAAATGCGTCCGGTTTTAATTAAAAACTTAGGTGATTCATCTAAAAAATTACGTAAGTCTATAGTTGAACTGCTTTCAAAAGACATAGAAGCTGCAGAATATGTCGCGCTGGAACTTCATAATAAAAAGAAAATTGTTCGTGAAAATGTGATGAAACTACTTATAGAGTATAAGATTGAAAAATATACGAAACTTGTACAGGAAGCGTTGAAAGAAAAGAAGAACGCCTCTTTGGCCGAGAAGTTTGCTCCGTTACTTGAAGTGGGGAGAAACTCAGAAAATATAGAAGAACTTTGTGGCCGTATAGTAACGGAACAAAAAAGAAACTCACTTCTGCAATTGATGGGGGATGAACCACAAATCCGTCTTCGTGACGCTAATGAAATTGCCGATGCCACAATTCCATTAGCCTATTTACAACAGTACATGTCAGATTCTGTCATCGAGAAGAAAGAGGCAGCTGAAAGGATTGGCAGTACGTTACATGCACAAGACTTGAAAGAATATGTGCAAGCAATATATCAAATATGGATTTCTGAAGATGCAGATGTGAAGAAACGTGGAATCCTTTCGTTATATGGAATGTATAGTGATGATGAAATGGTCGGCATACTGAAAAAGCAAATTGATGAATGGGTATTTGATATGAGAGGAAAGATTGCCGCAGACGCTGTTCGCGCTTTAGGTTTGTCATCCTCTAAGCTTGCACTTATGTCTATTCATGCAATGGCATTTAAATATAAACATAAGCAAGTGCGTAATGCGGCAAAAGAGGCGTTAAGTCTTGCTGCAAAAACACGTGGTATAACAGAGGAAGAGTTGGAAGATCAACTGGTGCCGGACCTTGGCTTTACTGTACGTGGTGAAAAGACGATTGATTTTGGAAATCGAAGTTTTACAGCCATATTAACTGCAGAGTCGAAAATTGAATTAGAGACAGAAGAAGGAAAACGCATGAAGTCACTTCCGAAGCCGAATGCAAAAGATGATATAGAAAAAGCTGAAGAAGCTAAGAAAGAGTTATCCACTTTAAAGAAAGAGCTTCGAAGTGCTCTTTCCATGCAGAAACAACGTTTGGAAGCTGCTCTATCAAGAAAGCGCTATTGGTCATACGATTCGTGGAAGGCGGTATTTCTGGAGAATCCAATTATGAAGCAATTTGCAACTTCACTTATTTGGGGTGAATATACGGAAGGAAAGTTACTGGAAATGTTCCGTTATGCGGAGGGTGACACGTTGTACTCACTAATAGGAGAAAATCATGCACTTTCGTCTGGAACCGTTATCGGTTTCGTTCATCCGTTAGAATTGTCAGAAGAGAAAAAGGCGTTATGGAAAGAGCAACTGGAACATTCGAAAATTGTTCAACCGTTCCTACAAATAGAACGGCCAGTATTTGTAGTAGAAGAAAACGATAAAATTACTGTTGAGAGATTTGGCGGTATTTTATTAAATGGGCGCTCGTTATTCGGTAAGATGACGAAACTTGGATGGGTCCGCGGTTCTGTTCAAGATGGCGGCGTGTATTATACGTTTTATAAAGAAGATACTCGCACTGGATTAGGGGCAGAGCTTTCATTTAGCGGAGCACCGATTGGGTATGAAGATGAAGAAGATGTATGTGTGTATGACATTCAATTTTATAAAGCAGGTACAGTAAAACGAGGTTCATATGAATACGATGAAATTGATGATGAAAGACGTATTGTACCGAAAGAAGTAGATAAGTGCTTCTTTAGTGAAATATTATATGATGTACATTTAGCGACCAATTCAAATCTTGGTCATAATGAAAGATGGCGTAACAAACGATAAAAAAACCCCCTTCATTTGTAGGAAAATGAAGGGGGGTTTTCAACTTTTCTAAAAGGTTCTTCCTTAAATAGAAGCGAATAGTTTCAGAAAGGAGGGGGTTCTATGGAAGTCGTCATAAAGAAGAAACGAACGAGGGGTAAGAGAATTTTTATTTGGTCTAGTAGTATCGTTCTTTTATTCGTTATCTGCACGGCAATTTTTTTGAACATATATACGCTTAGATCTATGCCAAAGATAGATGGAACGATAAAGCTAGAGGATTTACAACATGCTGTTACGGTAAAGCGAGATGATAAAGGTGTACCGCATATTAAAGCGGAAAATGCACATGATTTATATTTTTCACAAGGGTATGTACAAGCGCAAGATCGTTTATTTCAAATGGATTTAAGTAGAAGGCAAGCTTCTGGGATGTTAAGTGAAGTTGTAGGGGAAGCAGCTGTTGATCGTGATAAGTTGTTTCGAACGCTCGGTTTACGGCGAGCAGCCGAAGCGTCTGTTAGTCAATATGATGGGGAAGCGAAATTTGCCCTGCAGTCATTTGCTGATGGAGTGAACGCTTTTATACGTGAGGCGAAAGCAGAAAAGAGATTGCCAGTTGAGTTTACTCTATTAGGCTATGAACCTACTGAATGGTCCATTGTTGATACGTTAACGATTGGGAAGTATATGGCGTTTGATTTAGGTGGCCATTGGCACGGACAAGCGTTTCGATATTGGGCACTGAAAAATCTTCCGAAAGAGCAAGCAAATGAGCTATTTCCTACATATCCGAAAGATGCTCCGAGATTGCTAGCGGAACTGCAAAATACAAATGTGAATGTAGCACAAAGTTTTTCAAAAACAATCATTCCGCCCGAATTTAACGGGAGTAATAACTGGGTGATAAGCGGTGAGAAGAGTGCGTCTGGTAAGCCGATTTTAGCGGATGATCCTCATTTATCTCTTGCGACGCCATCTATATGGTATCAAACGAGACTTGAAATGAAAGACTTACATGTAAGTGGCGTTATTTTCGCTGGCGTGCCAGGTGTTATATTAGGACACAATGACAAAATAGCATGGGGTGTTACGAATACTGGTCCTGATGTGCAAGATTTATATATTGAGAAGCGAAATCCTAAAAATGAAAATGAATTTCTATATAACGATAAATGGGAAAAGGCTACTGTTATTGATGAATCTATTAAAGTAAAAGACGGGAAAACAATTCCTTATAACGTTACGGTTACGAGACACGGTCCAGTCATTTCAGAGTTTGCGGATAAAGGGAAAGAGAAAACGAAAACAGTATTTGCTTTAAAGTGGACTGCATTGGAACCGTCAGCTGAGTTAAAGGCTGTATTAAATATGAATAAAGCGAAAGACTGGAATGAGTTTGAAACGGCTCTTCAAGATTTTCACACACCAACGCAAAACTTTGTATTTGCATCAAACGATGGCACGATTGCTTATAAAGCGAATGGAAATATACCAGTGCGTAAAAAAGGCGATGGTAGTTTACCTGTTCCAGGATGGACAGATGAATATGAATGGGAAGGGTATATCCCGTTTGATCAACTGCCAAAAGTAATTAATCCGAAAGAAGGGTTTATTTCAACGGCGAATAATAAAATTGTTGATGATAATTATCCGTACCATATTAGTAATACGTGGGCGCAGCCATATAGACAAATGCGTATTCAAGAATTTTTGCAAGAGAAGGAAAAATATACGGTGAAAGATTTAGAAGAATTACAGATGGATCAAAAAAATTTATATGGGAAAGAGTTTACTCCTATATTTTTAAAGGAATTAAATAAAGCAGATTTAAATGAAGTAGAGAAAGAAGGAGTAAAACAATTAACAAAGTGGAATTTTTACGATAGTAAAGATGAAGCGGCGCCGTTAATTTTCCATTTGCTAATGAAAGAGATTTCAAATACGTTGTTTTCAAAAGAAATACCGAAAGATGTGATGGAGTTATTTGAAGGGAAGTCACAGGTTGTTGATGAATTGATTCGAAAAGAAGTAACAGGAGAAAAGAGCGCTTGGTTTACGAAGTACGGAGGCTTCACAAAAGTTGTGCATACATCGTACGAGAATGTAATGAAGAAATTACAGAAGGAGTATGGATCAGATGTTGGAGAATGGAAGTGGGGCGATTATCATCAACTTGCGTTTACACATCCAATCTCGAAATCATCTAGTATGCTAGCGCTACTAGCATTTAATCGTGAGAAACCAGTTCCGATTGGCGGAAGCCAAGTTACCGTTCAAGCAGCGAGTTACGGTGATAACGGTATTGTAAATCACGGGGCATCTTGGAGATTCGTCATTGATACGAAAGATATGTCAAACGGTTATCATATTGTAGGGCCAGGACAATCAGGACATTTTAGAAGTGATTGGTATCATGATCAAATAGATGACTGGGTAAATGGCACATATCATACGACTACATTGAATACGGAGGGGATAGAGGGGAAAGTGTTAACTTTACAGCCGAAGTGATAATATTTCCACTGATGAAAACTTATAAATTAGAACATAAACCATTCCTAAAATAATTTTAAAAGCCTACTATTAGTTAAGTGGATAGTAGGCTTTTGTGTTTTAGAGAATAAGATTCAATGATTTTATTATTGCAAAACAGTAAGTGTTTTAACATTTACTTATATGATAACAGGCCTTTTACTCTGTTACAAAAGAAACCACACAAAGCGTTCTGTTTCTTTGTTACTTCTTTTTATCCCGCGTTAACGGACAGTAAAACTCCAACCTCAAAATTCAGTTGGAGCAAAGAAGTTAGGTGGGAGATCAACTGTCCGTAAACGTCCGATTGGTTCAACTAATAATCAGTGGGGGATGAACAAAACCCCCACTGATTAAAGTTTCACTTTATACCCCGCAAAATATTTTGTTATTCAATAATTCCAATTTCTAGAGCCTTTTGAACAGCTTCTTCTTTGTTACGGACTCCTAGCTTTGTATAAGCTGTGGAAGCATAATTTCTGACCGTACCATTCGATAAATATAATCTTGATGCTATGGTAGTGTATCGAAGTCCTTTTGCTACTAGTTGCAATATTTCAATCTCTCTAGCCGTTAACTCATAAGCGGTTGCTTTTGATTGTGGTGTCTCTTTTTGCTCATCAAACTTCTCGAATATTTTGTGAGACATTCCCTGATCAATCAGTGTCCCACCTTTGTGAATAAGTCGAATCGTATTAGCTAGCTCCAACGTTTCAATAGATTTAAGTAAAAAACCATCCGCACCGTTGCGAAGCGATTCCAACGCCTGTTCGGTATCCTGAAAAGTTGTAAAAATCAATACGCGGATATGTGGCCATTGTTGCTTAATCTTTTTGGTTGCTTCGACTCCATCCATGTGCTGCATATCTAAATCCATAAGTATAACATGGGGTTGAAGGCGCCCACACAAATCGATGGCTTGATTGCCATCCTCGGCCAAACCGACTACATTTAAATCTTCATATCTATTAAGTAGTGTCTTCAAACTTTCCCGAACAAATGGCTGGTCGTCTACAATTAACAAACGAATAAGTCCATCTTTTATTTCAGTTTGTCGCGGTATGGTACAGGTAACAAGCATTCCTTCATCTGGCTTTGTATATACAGACAATTGACCTTGCAAATTCATTGCCCGCTCTTTCATCGCATTCATACCGAAGCCTTCCTGCCATTCTACATTTCCTTTTCCATTATCTTGAACTTCTAATCTCGTATATTGTTGTTCAAACTGCAATGTAACTATAATTTCAGTCCCCTGACCATGACGTACGGCATTCGTAAGGGACTCTTGTAAGCAGCGAATGAATGCGATCTTCGCTTGCCGAGACAATTCATATTCCTCTCCGTATGCCCGAAAACTTACGTTTACCTGAGCGTGCTCCTGAAATTCGGTTCCAAGATTTTGTAGAGATTGAATCAAGGAAGGCGATTGATACGGAGAATCCATTTGATGTAGGTAACCTCTCACGTCCTCGATGCTTTTACGTCCCATTTCAAGCAGAGAATCTAGCCTCTGTATACCCATTTCAGTAGCAAGTTCGGTACGCAACGTTTCCATTCCCATAATAATAGAAGTATAAGCGTGACCAACTGTATCATGAAGCTCGCTCGACAGCCTGTTCCGTTCTTCTGCCAGTGTAATGCGTTCAATCTGAGACATATATTGCTCAAGTAATGCGTTTTGTTTACGAATTGCTTCATTTTGCTTATGGTTGGCGATTAATAAATGAAAAGCGAAGCCCATTACATATGCGAATCCATAATAGGTGACCATAACCCAATAGCTATTACTTGGCGCAACCACATAAAAAATTCCAGTTGTTGTAAAAACTGTTGTTGGAGCTGTCCAATAATAGGACAAATGCTTACTATTTGCTGCAATAAGGAACACTGATATAAGAAAAATATTGTAAGCCTCTGGAAATAAAGAGGTTAAATATATACATAGTCCACCATAAAGCAATATTTCTGTGAATAAATAATATTTATAATTGAAAAGTAAGGCTACCCATGGAACAGAGAAGGCAATAATTTCCCAAAGAATAATAATCCAAAGTGGTAATGTTAAACCATCCTGAAAATTTAATGTAGCTAGGATGATAGACACACTAGTAAGTAGACGTATCCCTAACATAATCCAATCGTACCAAAACCAATACTTAACCATATCTAACAAGTCATTTACCCCCTAAGTAGCCTACCTTTTTACTTCCTATATTATAATTTAATCTTTCATGCCTATTATACTTTTAAATTTAAAACTGCGATACTACTCACAGACTGCAAACTTCTATTGATTTAGTTGCCGAATCATACTACGTGTATAGCCCCCAATTTTCTTTGTCAAACCATCGACTATTCTAATACTTATGGCGGTAAATACTATACCCATAAACATTACAAAGAGTGACTTAGCAAAAGTATCTATTTGTATGAATATAATATTCATATCGATGTATCGATATAGTAGTGGTGCCAACAGGAACATAAGTGGCATTACATAAAAAATGATTGCACTAATGAGACTGAAAATGCCAATCACAAATTTCTGCATTAACCAATAGATAGCAAACCAAGTGCGACGATCTGTAAGCACTAATTTCACCTGAGCCCAGTTCGATGTATCCATTGTTATACTTCTATCGTAAGAGTCGGTCGAAATATCTGTATAAATTTTCGTCTGTATGCGCTCGAATTGGATAAAGGGTGTGGTAGTCTGTAGTACGCGTATAACTAGTGGAATCCCAACTACTGTAAATGAAAGGGTGAAA
This sequence comes from Bacillus luti, assembly GCF_001884105.1. Lineage (GTDB taxonomy): Bacteria > Bacillota > Bacilli > Bacillales > Bacillaceae_G > Bacillus_A > Bacillus_A luti. The sequence goes on from NZ_MACI01000031.1 coordinate 18,865, forward strand.
CTGAATAGCAGAGCTATTAGATAAAAACAAAAATAAAACAATCCTGTAACGAAAGTTAGCAATAAAAAATAACCATTCTGGATGAATCTTGATTTCATAAAGTTCATCGCTCCTATCTATGTAATAACCGAATCATACTGCTTTTTTTGTCATTCTCACTAGTGTAAAAGTGTCATATGACAGTTTTAAAAGATGTTAAAAAGGGGAGAGCAGCCTACTTCTGGTTAAAAGAGATGCTTTTATCCCGCTTTAATGGGCAGTAAGACCCCCACTGATTAAAGTTTCACTTTATTAATCCTCCACAAAACAATCCCGTTTTTGCATCTGCAAGAACGGGATTGTTTTGTACTTTTATTTAATATGAGATGGACTTGTTTTTCGAATATGAAAAATAATATCAAATTGCTCAAGCAATGATTTATCAAAGTATGCCGATTCGTTCGGGAAGATTTGTCCCCCTATACTTAGTAATGGTCTTTTTGCTTTAACCCATTTCTCCGCTTGTCCTTTAAGGTGACGGTTATCCAATAAAAACATGTTATATGGTACTTTCCCGAGAGTATAATTAAAGCTATTTACATTTTGTGGAATTTCACGAGTTGTAATCTTACCTCCAGTGGAAGGATCATATTCGCTGTATAAGGTGAAATTTCCCTCCGTAGTTGTACTACCAATTGTGACATAATTATTGTCTAAACGTTCCTTCAAAAATTGCCCCGCAACATAAGGGTATAATTTCTCATCGATAATTCCTTTAGCTATATGAATATTGTGTCCCCATACCATAGTTTTACCACCCAATGTCTCTTGTGCCCACATTGCATGATCGGCCAAGTATTGTTCGTGTAGCTTTATCATACTTGGATAGTCGTTAGGGAGCAGCATTGTGGTAAATTTCTCTATTGCACTCGCCGTTGCTTTAACCCAGATGTACTCGGATGGAATTATTTCTGTGTTGGGTTGCTCATTCTTATCTTTTAGTAATCGGGCTACTCTCTCAGCGTTTGCTTTAAACTTCTCTTTCTTTTCAGGAGCAAGTTTCATATATTCCTGTATACTTCCAGTAAAAGACGACAATTCTTTATAATTTTCTTCTACTTCTGCCAGCAAATCTGGTCGATGCAGCCTTACATAATCAATTACTTTATTAAAGCTACCTTGGTCCAACGCCTTTAAGTCGAGCCCAATAAATTGGATCTTTTTTTTATTGGATGGATCAGCATTATAATCTTTCATCCACTCAATCATGGCTATAATTTCATCAGTAGGATATAACAATTTTAAAAATTCCCTAGGGTTTCCTTTTCCTGTTTGGATATATTCATTTAGCTTTAAGCCGTTTCCCCAATCTTCTTCCATTGTGAAATTTGTAAAACCCATCTCAGTAACCAAATATTTCACAAGTCGAAACTTCATAGTGAAAATTTCAGAGCTTCCATGAGTATTCTCTCCTAATCCTACATATTGTGCGTTCCCAATCATTTTCTTAAGTGGTCTTAGATCATCAAATGGTTTTGACGGTTCTATCGTTTTTAATGGGATAGCCTGTGATTGTATTGATTTAACTATATTTTTTTGGACTGATTGATTTGAATTTTCGACTGCTACCGTTTGAGCGTTTCCTACTTCCACACATCCTGTGACTAATAAAGCTGTACTAACCATTGTAATTATTCTTTTCTTATTCATCTTTGCCACCTCAATTGAATTATTTTGATTCATGTACTTGCACGAATCAATTGCCTTAATTCAATTGTTATGTATTCCATATCATATTTTCTAGTTACATATTGTCATAAGGTTAAATTGACACAAGTCATAGGTTAATCATTACATTTTTGTACTATCGGCTATGACAACTTATAAATAATAATTACATTGATGAGTCGCAAGTAAGACTAGATTATGAATTTGGGAGGAGTTTTAAAGATGAATGATCTGTCTGCCAAAATATTTTCATTCTAAGTTGTATCTGTGGAAATGACAAGAAGTGAATTCGATAAACAAGTGAAGTAAAGGGGAAGGGCGGATGACAATGATATTACATGTAAAATCGTTCCACAATAAAGATAAAATCCAACGTGCTAAAATAGGGCTTCAACTCTTTCTGAGTATCTTAATCATTACTTCTATCATCCTAAATGTATTAGTAATAATTACTAAAAGTATGCCGCTTATTGTGGTATATATGTTTATCCCAGCATTTTCTTCTATTTTAACTCGCATAATACTGAAAGAAGGATTTAAAGATGTATCTTTTAGTCTCGGTAACTTAAAGATATGGAAGGGGATTGGTCTTGCTCTGTTAATACCTATGATAATATGTGGAATTACTTATTCTATCGCTTGGTTGAGCGGAATTGCGAGGTTTCAGTATCCCGAAGGTGGGATGTTAGAACCAATCTACAATATACTTGGACTTCAGTATTTACCGGCACCATTCAGTTTCATTTATCTAGTAGTATTGAGTGGCGTTTTAGGAAGCTTGCTTAACTTAATCCCAGTTATGGGAGAAGAAATGGGTTGGCGAGGTTATATGCTCACAAGGCTAGTCGATGCAGAGTTTTCACGGCCTATCCTTATTAGTGGATTGATTTGGGCAACGTGGCATGTTCCAATTGTTATTGCTGGTCTATATGTAGAGGGGTCATCTGTCCTACTTTCAGTACTTGGCATCTATTTTTGTATTGTACCATTCAGTTATATTACAGCTTATTTACGACTTACCACAGGTAGCGTTTGGCCTTCGGTTATCATCCATACCACTTGGAATGCCATTATTCAAGGACCTTTCGCACGTGCAAGTACAGGATATCAAACTGAGATTTGGATTGGAGAATCTGGCTTGATAACCGCTATTATTATCTTAATTACTGCAATAATTACGTCTCGAATAGTAAATCTTACTAAATAGCATACGGATGTGTTGTAAATTCAATTAGTGAAATATGACGAGGCGAAATAAGATGCCCCTAAAAATATTAGAAAAATATAGTTAAATCATGCATAAATATCATAATTAGTCACATGTTATACGAAAAAACGGATTTGATGAGATTACTAGAAGAAGTTCAATAACTTCAATCGTAAAAAGATAAAAAAGGAGCGAAAATACGCTCTTTTTTTATTTACCGTACTATTTTTAGGAGGTTAGTATGAATAAGGGGTGAATAAATAATGAATATCATTTTCAATTATAAAAATTCATTAAATATTTTTATGGAATATATGTGAAATGTTGTATAGAATAAACAAGTATGCCAAAAAATACAGGAGGAAAGTTGTGAAGAAAAATAAGAGTGTAGTAAGTTTTTTAGGAGTGTGTATTATGCTGTTTTCTTTTTGTTTTCAAGGGAATGTACAGGCAGATGTAAATACTGTTCAGTCTGGAAAAATAAAAGCAGGAAACGTAACGGTATGGGAAGTTGGAAATGTAGCGAAAGTGTTAGCGGATGTAGAACGCTTAAACTTAAATACAGTAAATGTACCAATTCAAGTTGATATTCCGAATGTAACTTCTACTAATATGGTAATTAATCAGGCGCAAAAGAAACAGGCTATTATTTTAATTCAAGAATTATTAAAGCGTAATATTCAAGTTATAGTGGAACCATTTCCATTCATTCAACAAGGAAATGTAGGAGAGACGGAATGGAATCCAAGTAATATTAATGATTTCTTCTGGAATTGGAAAACGGTTGTACTGCAGGATATTTTTAATTCCATTACTAGTAAATACAATGTGTATGGACTCAAGATTGCTTCTAATTTCGTGAATATGGAATATGCAGAAGGATACTGGAGCGATACGATTGATTTTGTTCGTAAGCAGTATAAAGGAAATGTTTTGTATCAAATGAATTGGTGGTTAACAGCAAGCTTTGATCCTTCATACGAAGCGAAGTTTGTTGAGAAAATAAACCGCCCGTATTTAAAGAAGGTAGACATTGTTAGTATCGATAGTTGGTTTGAAGTTTCAGGAAGTAGAAATCCGTCGTACGAAGAAGTGAAGCAAAGTTTATTTGCGACGACAGTATATAATCGTGGACAAAATGTTGTGCAGCAATTGGAACAATTACATAAAGCAACTGGGAAGCCTGTTTACTTTGGTGGATTTAACGTTCCAGCGCGTGAACTTGGCTTACAAAACCCGTGGAATCCAGACGTTTCAAATGTGTTTTCAAAAGATGTGCAATTAAATGGATGGCGTGCTTACCGAGATGTATTAGAACCGAAACCATACTTTAAAGGTTTTTCTATTTGGTTTATTGGCTCTAATAATAGTACGCATGCGTATCAAATCCATAGTAAAGAAGCAGAGGCAGTTATTAACGGTTGGTACCGAAAATAATTTTTATTAAATAGGTAAGTTTTGAATTTTGCCACATATATTTCTAGTGAAAGGCCTTTCACCATCTTATCACCTAGGGGGCAATCATAATGAAATTTTTGTCTTACCTTACAGTAATTTTGGTGATTCTTGGCGGTTTGAATTGGTTATTTGTAGCGTTAGATTACAATGTAGTTGAGAAATGGTTTGGTTCAATGCCGGCGCTTGTGGACACTATTTATTGGCTCTTTGGTCTTTCTGCTATTTATCAAATTTTTGATCGGTTCTTTACGAACAATTAGCTATTATTCTATTATTACTAGAGTGTTAAGTACGATTATGTACTTAACACTTTTTTGTGTATTTATAAAGTAAGCATCAAATATTTCCCACCTACAATTTGTAAATAACCTATGGTGTAATCTCCGTACATACTACATATGGAGTTTTTTGGGGATTTATAGTTATAACATCTTATATTTTGTTTATAATTGTAAATAGTTATTCGAATATTATTTCTTTTTTTATAAATAAAAAGGAAAAATAATGCAACTTTTTAACGCGCTTATTCGTGTTATATATGAAAGGAGGAGGGGGATGGAAATTGAAGAAATATATAAGGTTTATATAAACGATGTGTACCGGTATTTATTTTCCCTTTCTCGTAGCCATCATGTAGCGGAGGACTTGATGCAGGAGACTTTTTATCGGGCGTATCTTTATCTAGAAGACTATGAAAACCAAAAGGTAAAATCATGGCTTTTTAAAGTGGCGTATCATACGTTTATTGATTTTGTTAGGAAAGAGAGAAAAGTGTCTTTTGTAGGAACGGAGGAATTAGAGACAATACAAGCAGTTGAATCTACAGAAGAGTATGTAGTCGCAAAAAATAGTTATGAAAAATTAATTCAGATTATTCATACTTTACCTGTGGTAGAGGCACAAGCTGTTTTATTATGTGATGTACATCAATTAACGTATGAAGAGGGTGCTTCTGTATTAGATTTAAAGTTAAACACGTATAAAAGCCACATATTTCGTGGGAGAAAGAGATTACAACAATTGTTAAAGGAGGAAAAGAGTCAAAATGACAAATGATAAACCTCATTCTGAACAAGAAGATTATCAAGACTTGTTGCAAGAAGCTCTTCATCAAAGGCCTGCATCTCTTCCTGATGGAAAACAGGAGCAAGTGTTGAAAATAGGGAAAAAAAGAGCTCGTATTACGAACGTTTTAATTGTATTTACTTTTTTATTACTGATTCAACCTATTTTATATATATCTACGCTCTTATACTACGTATTTGCACCTACAAACGCAATGGAGATACGAAATGTAGTACAACAAACGATAAGTGTAACGGAACCAAATGTATTTATGAAAGAAAGAGACATGGAGCAAACATTGTTACCGCTTAGTTTACAATTGAATTTTGATTTGTATAAAAGGGTTGGAAAGAAAGATATTCGAATAGGCGAAGAGAAAACATATTATTTATTAAGTAAAGTGGCGAAAGTAAGCCGCGAATATACAACAGATGAAAAAATTCCAGAAGTCCCATATGTAGATAACGAGGTGTTGTCTCATCCTAATAATTATAATACGTCTTATAATAGTAGCGATGAAGCGCAAGTATTAAAAGGTCTTCCGCAAGAATCTGTTGTAGAAGCATTTGTATCTTTTAGAGAATTATTAAGTGTACAAGAGGTAACGAATATGTTTCCTACTATTGATATCGTCTGGTATGCCGTTAATACAGGATTAGAGGAGAAGCAAAAGAATGATGAGGGTATGTATGTTGCACCGATTGGATTTCCAGCAGATATGATTTCAAATCTAGGTGGTCCATTTTCAAGTGATTCACCTCATGAGGAACAATTTATTGGTGTGTTAAAGTCATTACAGAAGCATGAAGATTTAGCGGTGAAGCTATCTAGAGCGAAAACATTAGAGTTGTCAAAGCGTATTTCTTTTCTTGAAAAAAATGGGGTAAAAACATACGGGGCAGTTGTAACTGGCCCTAAAGGTGAAGTTGAAAAATTGATGAGTCATGAAAAAGTTAGAAATTTGAAAGTAGGTGAAGCGAGATTATGGAATTGGCATTCTTAAAAAAAAGAAAGAATCATAGTTATAAACAGGAAACATGGATGGGGACTATTTCATTAATTATTGCCTTTCTAGCGTTATTGTATTTGAACATTACATTGCTTAGTCAAGAAACATTTATAGGCGAAGGTTTTCGGGAAATAGTTGGAGTTGGATTGTTATGTTCAGTCGTAGGCATGATCACAAAAAGAAAAAGTCGAAAATATGCATTGTGGGCATGTAGTTTATTTGTTTTTATGATACTGTTTGCAGTATTTGGATTTATGTTAGGTTGGATGATAAGCTTTGGACCGTAAATATGTGGGAAAGAGCGAATGGAGATTCGCTCTTTTTTTATGTGTGAAAAGTAAAATAAATAAGAGAAGAACTTATCAAATTTGAAAGGAGAGCAGTATACGTTTTGAATGTTGTTGTGTTGATATGTTTTTTTGTTCCCGTTATAAAAAATATATTGGCACTTGCAAGCGATTCCATTGCCTCTTACGCCGTAATATTAGAAAAGAAATTGACCGTGTCTTGTATTGTGGGGTATAATTCAGAAAGTTTAAAAAATAAAAGATGAGAAATAGGGAGGTCATCCGGGTGATGGAGAGAGTGTATAATTTTTCAGCAGGACCATCAATACTCCCTTTGCCAGTTTTAGAGAAAGTGCAAACGGAGCTTGTAAATTATAACGGGACAGGCATGTCAATTATGGAAATGAGCCATCGATCTTCTTATTTCCAAAGTATTATTGATGAAGCGGGTAGCTTACTTCGTGAATTAATGAACATTCCTGATGAGTATGAAGTATTGTTTTTACAAGGCGGTGCTTCATTACAATTTTCTATGATACCGCTGAATTTAATGAATACGCATAAAAAAGCAGGGTACGTATTGACTGGCTCATGGTCTAAAAAGGCGATGCAAGAAGCAGAAAAAGTAGGGGAAGTACAAGTAATTGCTTCTTCTGAAAAAGAGAAGTTTACTACGATTCCGAAACTGGATAGTTTACTAGGCGATGAAAAACTAGATTATGTACATATTACAACAAACAACACAATTGAAGGAACAAAATATGTGGACATTCCATATGTAGAAGAAGTGCCGCTCGTTGCGGATATGTCTTCAAATATATTATCAGAACGATATGATGTTTCGAAGTTTGGTCTCATATATGCGGGAGCGCAAAAGAATTTAGGACCAGCGGGCTTAACAATTGTGATTATAAAAAAAGATTTAATTGGCGGGGCAGACCGAGTTTGTCCGACAATGTTAAACTATGAAACTTACAGTAAAAATAACTCCTTATATAATACACCGCCATCCTTTAGTATTTACGTTACGAAACTTGTACTAGAGTGGCTAAAAGAGCAAGGCGGAGTATCTGCGATTGAAGAACAAAATAGAATGAAATCGTCACTTCTTTACAATTTCTTAGATGAATCTAAATTGTTTACTTCACCAGTTGATCCTACGTATCGATCACTTATGAACATTCCGTTTACAACATCGTCAGAAGAACTTAACAATCAGTTTTTACAAAAAGCGAAAGAACGCGGCCTTGTTACACTAAAAGGACATCGCTCAGTCGGTGGTATGCGCGCTAGTATTTACAATGCGATGCCAGTAAGCGGCGTACAGCAATTAGTAAATTATATGAAAGAATTTGAGCTTGAGAATAGATAGGGAGATGGGGATATGTTTCGTGTTCAAACGTTAAATCAAATTGCAGAAAAAGGTTTGCAAGTTCTTGGTGGAGAGCGTTATGAAGTAGGGGACCATATTGACCATCCAGATGGTATTTTACTTCGCAGCTATTCTTTACATCAAGAAGAGTTTTCAAAAGATTTAAAGGCGATTGCAAGAGCTGGTGCAGGGGTAAATAATATTCCTGTCGAGCGATGTACAGAAAAAGGGATTGTAGTATTTAACACGCCAGGGGCAAATGCCAATGCAGTAAAGGAACTCATTATCGCGAGTCTTATTATGTCTTCACGTAACATTATTAATGGCGTAAGCTGGACGAAAAATTTAGAAGGTGAAGAAGTACCTCAGCTTGTTGAATCAGGAAAAAAACAATTTGTTGGATCAGAGATTGCTGGGAAGCGTCTAGGGGTTATCGGCCTTGGCGCAATCGGTGCTTTAGTGGCAAATGATGCGTTAGCGTTAGGAATGGACGTTGTCGGATATGATCCTTACATTTCAGTTGAAACAGCGTGGCGCCTTTCTACACATGTGCAAAGAGCATTTAGCCTTGATGAAATTTTTGCAACATGTGATTATATTACCCTTCATATTCCTCTTACAAATCAAACGAAGGGGATTATTGGCGAACACGCTGTAGAGAAGATGAAAAAAGGTATGCGTCTATTTAATTTCTCTAGAGGAGAACTTGTAGATGAAAAGGTTCTTCAAAAAGCGTTAGAAGAAGATGTTATTACACATTACGTAACGGACTTCCCAAATGAAAATGTGATAAAGATGAAAAACGTAACAGCGACGCCTCACCTTGGTGCATCTACGTCTGAATCGGAAGAAAATTGTGCGATCATGGCAGCGCGTCAATTACGTGAATATTTAGAGACAGGAAATATTCGTAATTCAGTAAACTACCCAAACGTCGAACTACCGTATATCGGTAAGAAACGAATTACAATTATGCATCAAAACGTTCCGAACATGGTAGGTCAAATTACAGGATGTTTAGCAGAACATCATATTAATATTGCAGATATGATAAATCGTAGTAAACATTCTTGGGCGTACACAATGATTGATATTGATAACGGAATTGATGATATAATAAAAGAGAATATTGTGGAAAATATAAGCAAAATTACAGGTGTTGTAGCCGTTCGAATGATTGTGTAAAGGAGAGAGGGAATTGGCAAAAATCCGACCGTTTCGGGCCATTCGTCCAGTAGAAGGTAAGGCATTGCAAGTTGCAGCTTTACCGTATGACGTATTAAATAGTGAAGAGGCAAGAGAAGTTGTGAAAGGAAATCCGTATTCTTTCTTACACGTTGATAAAGCAGAAATTGATTTAGATTCGGCACTTTCACCATACGATGATCGCGTATATGAAAAAGCAGGTGAAAATTTAAATCGTTTTATACGAGAAGAAGTGTTCATTCAAGATGAAGAGCCAGCACTATACATTTATGAATTGACGATGCAAGGAAGAACACAGTCAGGTCTTGTCGTTTGTACATCGATTGATGAGTATGAAGATGACACAATAAAAAAACATGAAAGAACACGTCATGAAAAAGAACTAGATCGCATTCGTCACGTAGATGTGTGCGATGCAAATACAGGTCCTATCTTTTTAACGTACCGTACAAAAGATGAAGTGAAGCATTTAATTAGTAGCTGGAAAGAGGAACATGCGCCAATCTATACATTTACAGCAGAAGACGGCGTTAGGCATGTTGCATGGAAGATTGCAGATGAAGAAGTAATTACGACTTTAGTAAACGCATTTGAAGATATTCCGAATTTGTACATTGCAGATGGACATCACCGCTCCGCATCGGCTGCAAAAGTAGGACTTATGCGAAGAGAACAATATCCGAATTACACAGGAGAAGAAGAATTTAATTTCTTCCTATCAGTGTTATTCCCTCAAGATGAATTATCCATTTGGGATTATAACCGAGTTGTGAAAGACTTAAACGGATTATCAGAAGAACAGTTTTTAAAGCAAATCACGCAATATTTTTATGTAGAAGAAGCAAATGTTTCTCCGTATAAACCGAATGAGCCGAAAACATTTGGTATGTATATAAACGAGAAATGGTATAAGCTCACTGTGAAAGAGGAAACGTTTGATGCGAACGATCTTGTGAAAGGTTTAGATGTGTCTATTCTGCAAGACCATCTATTAAGCCAAGTACTTGAAATACATGATCCGCGATCTGATTCACGCGTCGATTTTGTAGGCGGAATACGCGGGTTAGAAGAACTAGAGCGTCTTGTGAACAGCGGTGCATATAAAGCAGCGTTCTCATTATATCCAACATCAATGGAAGATTTATTAGCAATCGCAGACGCCGGGGAAGTTATGCCACCAAAATCAACGTGGTTTGAACCGAAGCTGCGCAGTGGGTTGTTTGTACATTCATTAAAATAAATAGACTTCTTTAGATTGAAAAACCGAAATGATTTTTAGTTTCGGTTTTTCTTATTTTAAAAGTGCTTTTGAGGAGGGGGATTAATGAAATTGCAAGTAGGGGAGAAAATCACTTTTGAGCGAACGTTTACGCAAGAGGATGTTGCGTTATTTACCGAAGTATCTAAAGATGAAGGTGTTCATCATGTTACACCAGATGAGCAGGGGAGATTTGTTGTACAAGGACTTTTAACATCAACGCTACCTACAAAAATTGGTGGTGATTATAACGTACTAGCTCGCAAAATGGATTTTGAATTTTTACGTCCTGTTTTTAGCGGTGATACAATTCGTTGTGACGTAACCATTGACCAATTTGAACTTGATGAAAAAAATCGCACGAAAATTATTGCGATGTTTACATGTAGGAATCAACTTGAAAAGGAAGTAATGAAGGGGAGTTTTTCGGGGATTATTCTTTAATTTCTAGGAAAAGTAATGAATAAGCTCGTCAACAAAAAGGACATTCCTAGTATTACAAGAAATGTCCTTTCCACTAAATTATAGGATATTTTGCTAAAATTTAAACTCTAAAATTAGTTTACTGGTTTGACCTGTAAACTGATAATTATAGGCCCCTCTCAGACTTTCTAAGTTACCGGTAGCTTTGATAATTGTTCCTGGGGAATCTAAATTTCCTTTATCAAATATTCCTTGCTCTATAGCTGTAAATGTCCCTTGTTGCCCCTTATAAATTCCTTCAAAGTGTAAAAATCCAGAAATTTTAGCAGTAGCCAAGTGACCATCATCTATATTTGAGTCTAAATAATATAATAAGTATTCAACAAAAGCTTTTCCTTTTAATTCACCATCAATATCATATTCAACATGGGCAATATTAATAGGGAAATCTTTTCTAGTATCATCGAGTAGTTTTTCATCCCATTTACTTACTGTAAATGTTACTTCCATACACGTAAATCCCCCTTAATTATTAGATAAGTAATCTCCGTCCAATTATATACTTTGAAAAAGTATAAATTCACAGTCATATCTCATAGGAGTGTTTTTATCCCGCGTTAACGGACAGTAAAACTCCAACCTCAAAATTCAGTTGGAGCAAAGAAGTTAGGTGGGAGATCAACTGTCCGTAAACGTCCGATTGGTTCAACTAATAATCAGTGGGGGATGAACAAAACCCCCACTGATTAAAGTCTCACTTTATTTGAGTCCTGCCATATCGCTATCAAGCTAATAAAAGATGTAGGATCAGGAAACATAATTATAAAACTTATGGCTCTACTTATTTAAAGTTTCCCTTTACTCCACGCCACTTTCCAAAATAGAGAAAGATCCATGTTCACAATCAATTTCCGCCATCGCGCCGTAAGGTAAAATAAACTTCGGCTCAGTATGACCAAAATTTAAATTATAAAGAATCGGCAAATCTTCTAAATGATGTTCCTTCATAACCAGCAGTATTTCATGTTTATATTCTTCATAATATTGTTCATCTTTCGGTTTACCGAAGATGATACCTTTTGCTTTTTGCAGAATACCTTGCGCTGCATAATTTCGTAACCAATATTTTATATAACTTGGCTCTGGATGATCTTCAGAGGTTTCAAAGAAAAGGATACTATTCTCCCAATGTTTTTTCTCAGGCCAAAGTTCCGTTCCTTTTGCAAATTCCAATACTTCTATACATCCACCAATTAAACGCCCTTGTACAGTCGTAGAGCCTTGAAGTACCTCATATCCATTGTTTTGCTGCATCGTACGCTTTGTATTTTTATTTATTTCTATCCATTCTAACCGCTCACTCGTCCATTCATGAGCTGGTTGAATTTCGCCAATCGTTTCATTGGAAAAGAGCGTTCGATTTACCATTTCAATTGTATATGGATCCATCTCTACATTTTCGGCAAAGTCGGTCAAAATTGCTGGACCGTATAAAGAGGAAAGACCTGCTTTATGACAAAATAAATGTGAAATAGTAACGTCAGAGTACCCCATGAAAATTTTCGGGTTGTCACGTATCACATTAAAATCAATATGAGGAAGTAAACGGATGCTATCTTCACCGCCAATATTTGCGATAATTGCTTTCACGCGTGTGTCTTTAAATGCAGTCATTAAATCTTCCACACGAGCCTGTGGATTGTTATAAAGGTATTCGCTACCTTTTAAACTATTTGGCATAGGAATAACCGTAAGACCAAAAACTTCTTCTAATCGCTTTACTCCCTGTTCGTAACGCCATCTTATGTCAGAATCACCTGCGCCTCCCCACGAAGGACTTACTGTCGCCACAATATCTCCTGCCTGTAATCGCTTTGGTTTTTTTAACATGTTAACTCCGCTCCTACATAATGTAATGGACTACGATTATACAAACCGTAGCATTGAAAAAATATGATGCATCACATTAATTTCTTCGTCATCAATCCGTTTACCTGCTGATATTCAAGAATTCAATCTTAGTGTTGAATATAGGAATAACCGATTTATATTTAAAAATTACAGTATGCAACATTGCATAAGAAAGAGGGTTGCTATTTCTTTTAACCTGTAACTATAATGGTTACAGGTTGGTCGTATCCAATCAAAAAAATAAAATCATCATGAATGGAGATGTTTCATAATGGGTATGAAAAAATTAATTTTAGCAGGTGCTTTAGGTATCGCAGCATTATCGGGAACGAATTTATCAGGATTAGAACTGTCAAAGGCGAGTGCAGCTTCTATTGAATCGAATTTCTCGACGTTAGAAGGACGAGTAGTAGAAGTAGATAACGGTGTGATTGTAGTAAAATCTAAGCAATATGAAGAACCTGTTAGTGTGTATATAGATTCCCTTTCAAACGTGAAAGTAGGAGACGAAGTAAAAGCTACTGGATCTATGATGCGTAATTTTACAGAATATATGGTTGCAACTGCAGTTGAAAATACAACAAACAAGTTAGGTATGCACATGAAAGAAGACGGTTCGCCTGATTATGTGATTGGAGAAGTATCAAAAATAGGAACGATGGAAGATGAAGGAGACGGTGCTACTAAATATGTCGTAGTTAAGTATCCAGCGCTAAACGGGAAGAAAGTTATTATTGATGTTTTCTTAACGAAAGGACAAGTATTTCATACGGGTGAGAAAGTAAAAATTGATATGAAGTATGTGGGCTGGGGCGGAAGTTCTATTAACTGGAACACAACGGACAACATTGAAAAAGTTTATGAGGTAAAGAGCAACGTTGAAAATAATGAGGATGTTTGGATTTGGTCTTAATTAGAATTCTGTAATTAACAAATGTATCATGCAGTACCCATCGAATGGTCATATGTATGACAATTTGATGGGTATTTTTTGTTTTGCGTTTTTTTGAGAATATCGGATTTCCGATTAGAATATGATGTTAACACTGGAGAGAAGGTGAAAAAAACAATATGGAAAGAGGTGTCTAAGGATGGAGCAAGATGAGAATTATTTACGAGCTAAAAAAAGGGTGGAGAATTTACAAGCGTTTTATATTCATTTAACGGTGTATATACTAGTGAACTTAATGCTTTTTATTATAAATATAAGCTCTGATTCCAGTAAATTATGGTTTTTATATCCACTTGCAGGTTGGGGGATCGGTATCGTTATACACGGTTTGACAACTTTTCCAGTTGGAATATTCGGAAAAGAGTGGGAAGAACGAAAGATTAAAGAATATATGGAGAAAGATAAGTGAATTTGTTTTGGAATGTATGAATATAAAATTATATAGTAATTATCTTTTAGAGCATAGTATGTTTAAAAAAACAACTTAAATTTGCTGGAGAAAGGTTCATTTTGATCAATCTTTGTTCAAGATGAATTTTTTGTTTTTTTAGTTGTATATGTATTTCTTCCTATAAACTGTAGGGGTTTTCCTTACAGTTTATTTTACATGCTGATGAATCCATATTTTGTGTTGAATAGAGAAAATAGTTAAATATTGCTTCTTGAAAGCACGTTTTTTTACACATACGATTAATACGTATAGAAGGCATCTTTATATAATCTTTATATAAATTTCTCTTTATCTTTCTATAAATATGAGATTATCTAAATATGAAGGAACTAAACTCTCCTTAGAAAGAAGTGAGGAGAGGTATTTATGAAATATATTAGTAAAGAAACATTTTGCTTATTAACGATTGCAGGGCTTGGAATATGTATTGGCATGTCAAATAGTGATGGCCCTACAATTGCTAAAAAACAACCTGCGGTAGCAAATGAAGTGAAACAAAAATCAGAAGTAGAAAAAATGAGTAATGTATCTGTAGAATCCGTAAATGAAGTAGTAGCTGAAAATGTACCTATAGAACAAGAAAAAGAGATTGTAAGGCCATTAGATGTGCCGCTAATTTTACAAAAGCCAGAATTGATGCGCGGTTGTGAAGTAACGAGCCTTGTTATGGTATTACAGTTTTCTGGCGTGCAAGTTGATAAGATGGAACTTGCTTCGAAAATTAAATATGTACCTTTTCAAAGTAATGGTTTAAAAGGTAACATGCACAAGGGGTTTATTGGTGATATGGCTACTTTTGATAAACCAGGACTTGGTGTTTATGTGGAGCCAATTTTAGAATTGGCAAAGTTATATGTTCCAGATGAAAAAGTGATGGACCTAAGTCACAAAGAACCTGAACAAATTTATGAAGCGATAGATGAAGGACTCCCTGTATGGGTATTAACAAATGCTCGATTTAAACCACTACCAGATAGTGAATTTTACACATGGAGAACAGATACAGGGGAAATGAAAGTGACATACCATCAACATAGTGTCGTTGTGACGGATTACGATGAACAATTTGTATATATTAACGATCCACTAAAGACGGACAAACATAGAACGATTAATCGGAAGGATTTTGAACAATCTTGGATTCAAATGGGGAGACAAGCGATGACTATTTCGATTTAAAGTGAACGTAGATTGGGTGAGAATAGAAATGAAAAAAGTTTTAATCATCGAGGATGAAAAAATTATACGAGAGACTGTGGCACATTATTTCTCGCATGATGGATATGAAGTGGTAACAGCAGAAGATGGCCAAATTGGATTGGAATTGTTTGCTGCACATGATCATGATATCAGTTTAGTTATTTTAGATATAATGCTGCCGGTAATGGATGGATGGTCGGTTTGCAGACGTATTCGTAAGAACTCTAATGTTCCTATTATCTTATTAACGGCTCGAAGTGATGAGGATGATACATTACTTGGATTTGAACTAGGGGCAGATGATTATGTAACGAAACCATTTAAACCAGCTATTTTACTAGCGAGGGCAAAGCGTTTATTCAAAGAGACGAATCAAATTGTACAATTTCAGGACTGCATTGATTTATGTGGTATTCGCTTAGATAAGTCGGCACGTTCTGTTTCGATAGATGGACAAAGGGTAGAGTTTACACATACAGAGTATGAAATTTTACAATCTTTAATGCAGCATAAGGAACAAGTATTAACGAGAGAACAATTAATCACGAACATTTGGGGATATGATTATGATGGAGATGATAAAACATTAACGGCACATATGCGTAATGTACGTGTGAAACTCGGTAAGAAAGCAAAGCACATCACTACAGTAATTCGTACAGGATATAAGTTTGAGGTAGAAATAGAATGAGAAAGAAAATTGTATTTCAATTGTTTTCCCTTACATTTTTATTATGCTGCATGATCATCGCTGTTATATTTTTGGGACAAATGTATGTAACGAAATACTTGTATATAGACAAGGAAAAAGAAAGTGTGCAAAAACAATTACAACAGTATGAGAAGTACTATGAGTCTCATTCACAGGATGAGAAGAAAATGCAAAATATCGAAGAGAAGTATGCGAATCAGCAAGGCATTATGATTGCAAGGCTAGATAAAGAAGCAAATATTAAAATGTTGCCATCAGGGGATTATTATCTAAAGGTGGCAGATAGAAAAAATCCTGAAAAAATTTCTAAAGTTGTGTTTAACAATTTTATGAATTCAAAAGAATTTATTGATACTGATTTTAGTATTATTATAACGAGTTTCATTGATAAAATATCAAATGTCGCTGTTATGGATATAGCTAGTAAGGATTTGAATAGGGAAATAATTATTCCAATGAGCATGAGAATAAAAGGATATGATACCAGCTTTGTTTCTTCAAACTATTATCAGATACGGAAAAATACGTTGCGTGGAAATAAAGAGGGACATCAACTAATAATAGATGATGGGATGAAGACGCTCCATTATTTAGAAGGAATTATAAAAGAAATAAGTATGCCTAATTATACAAATCCTGATACTATTACCACTTTGTATAACAATGATGTTTTTGCGAAACGAATTTTAAATTTTCAAGCTGAATGGATATCAGATAAAGTGAAGTTGGAAGAACAAGGTTGGACACAAAATGAAATCCACATCAATGGGATTCAATATATTGAAACGATAAAACCAATAATAAAAAACGGTCAAGTGCAAGAAATCGTATATACTTTATCATCTTTACAACCACTTACAAAGGCAACTGAATTAATGAGTGATTATTATATATACATCATAGCATTTGTGTTAGTTCTATCGCTTATTGTGTCTTTCTATTATTCAAGAATCATTACAAATCCGTTACTAAAAATTAATAAAGCGACGAAAAAGATTATGGAATTAGAGTTTCAAAATAAACTCTCGATCAAGTCTAAAAATGAAATTGGCGAACTTTCCTCTAATATCAATCTGCTTGCAGAAAGAATGGAAGGATATATCAATCAGTTAAAAGAAGACTTAGAAAAAGAAAAGAAATTAGAACAGACAAGAAAAGATTTTATTGCTGGTGTTTCACATGAATTGAAGACACCACTTAGTGTCATGCAAGTATCTGCATCGATGCTACAGGATGGGATTGCGCCTGAAATGAACCAATATTATTGGGAAGCATTAGAAAAAGAGATAGAGAAAATGAATGTACTTATAGATGAGATGCTTAATTTGGCTAAATATGAATCAGGAACGTATCAAATACAAATGGATCCAGTAAATATAGTGGATTTGATTCAGCAGGCTGAAAAAGATTTACACGGTCAAATTGATGAGAAATTATTGCAAATCAATTTGAATTTTGATGATGTACGTGTTAAGGGAAAGGCAAATTTATTGGAACAAGTTATAACAAATTTGTTCACAAATGCAATTCGTTATACAGATGCGAAACAAACGATCGTAATAGATATAAAAGAGGAAGTAGATGGCGTATATATAGGGTTTGAAAATAAAGGATCACATATTGCAGAAGAAAATATAGAGAAAATATGGGATCAATTCTATAGGGTGGATAAATCAAGAAAACGAGTATGCGGTGGAACGGGACTTGGTCTTTCGATTGTAAAAAACATATTAGAATTACATGATGCAGAGTACGGTGTAAATAATACTGAGGATGGGGTATTGTTCTACTTCCGTTTAGAAAAATGCGATAGAAAACAGTAAGGTAAAGATCTTAGAGGGGATTTACATTCATATAAATCGTTTAAAAAGAAACAAAGATGCGAATTCTATTCTATGACTTCGTATCTTTGTTTTTTGTTCAAATTTTGTGTGAGTCAGCTTATATACAAATACAGAATAATGTTTGATTGAAACCTTATATTAAAATAAAAATAAACCACTGTTCGATTTGAATATTCCACGATATAATGGTGAGAGTTTATGACAGAATAAATATTTACATAAGAAGTGAGGTACTGTATGAAAAAAAGAACGACAGACATTATTTTTATTATTATCGGTGCATTTCTTTTTGCGTTAGGTGTCAATTTGTTTGTTATTCCGAATGAGTTTGGTGAGGGCGGGGTAACAGGTATCACAATTATTACGTACTATTTATTTGAGTGGTCACCAGGTTTAGTCAACTTAATTTTAAATGCGATTTTATTAATAGTTGGTTATAAATTTTTAAATAAGATCACAACAATTTATACGATTATTGCTGTAGTTACGAATTCATTGTTCCTTCATTTGACAGAAGGTTGGACGATTACTTCGGATGAAATGCTTGTAAATGCCATTTTTGGAGGAATATTTGTAGGGTGCGGTATCGGTCTAATTATTCGCGTTGGCGGAACAACTGCAGGTACTACGATCTTAGCGAGAATGACGCATAAGTATTTAGGCTGGAGCATTAGCTATGGTCTATTGTTCTTCGATTTAATCGTTGCGTTCTCATCTTATTTCATCATTGGTGCAGAAAAACTGATGCTGACAATTATTATGTTATATGTCGGAACGAAAGTGATGGAATTTGTAATTGAAGGTCTGAATCCGAAAAAGGCTATTACAATTATTTCTGATAATCCGGATGAAATTGCAGGGAAGGTGACAACCTTAATGGGCAGAGGGGTTACCGTGTATTCAGGTCATGGCTATTACACGAAAACGCCGAAGGACATTCTTTATGTTGTTATTAATAAGCAAGAAGTAGTGAAGTTAAAGCGAATTGTTCAAACTACGGACCCGGCTGCTTTCATCGCTATACACGATGTTCGTGATGTATTTGGAGAAGGATTTGTTGATATTTCTAAGGCATAGAAATTGTTTTTGATTAAAATAATCTTAATACTGAAACGTGAGAATCTATTTTGAATAATCTTTTTTCAAAATAGATTCTTTTTCTTTTTCTTTTTCTTGCAAAAAGGCCAATTGTTTCTTAATGTAAGGATGTAGAAGGATGAACGAGAGAGGGTTTAATGAAGATGATACATATTTTATTAGCTGATGATGATAAGCATATTAGAGAGTTATTGCATTACCATCTACAAAAAGAGGGGTTTAAAGTTTTTGAAGCGGAAGATGGAAAGGTAGCGCAAGAAGTATTAGAGAAGGAAAATATTCATCTTGCGATAGTAGACATTATGATGCCGTTTGTGGATGGCTATACGTTATGTGAAGAAATCCGGAAGTATCATGATATACCGGTTATTTTATTAACTGCAAAAGATCAGCTAGTCGATAAAGAAAAAGGGTTCGTTTCTGGTACGGATGATTATATTGTAAAACCGTTTGAACCAGCTGAAGTCATTTTCCGTATGAAAGCTTTATTGCGCCGTTATCAAATGCTGAGCGCTGACATTATTACGCTTCACGGAACGACAATTGATCGTAAAGGTGTTGAAGTAAAGTGTAACGGTCAAACGATTTTACTACCGCTGAAGGAATTTGAATTATTATCACAACTTGCTAGTTATCCTGGAAGAACATTCTCAAGAGAAGAGCTAATTGAATTAGTATGGGGAATGGATTTTGAAGGGGATGAACGAACAGTTGACGTTCATGTGAAGAGACTACGAGATCGATTTTCAAAACGAACAGATGATTTTCAAATTACAACGGTGCGTGGACTCGGTTATAAGTTGGAGTTGAAATAAAATGAAATCACTATATTCGAGATTTGTATTTATGACAGTCGGTATTATGCTGCTTAGTAGTATTATCGGCTTTTTATTAACGAACGTATATTATCAAGTGAAGTTAAAACCGTATAATAGTGAAAAGATTTTAACGTATGCTGAGGAAGTTAAATCGTTATATGAAAAGCAAAGTGAAGAGAATAAAGAAGCATACTTACAGTCTATTGCGAAATTGGGATATGAAATTTATATTGTCGATGATCAAAAGAATGGAAAGCGTATCGGCAATGCGTTTCGTAAGACGTCTATTAGTGATGATACCGTTCATAAAGTATTGAATGGCGAAACGTTTAATGGCGTTTCTACATATCCGACTCGCCTATTTATTACTGGTTTTTTCGATAATGAACTAATAAATAGTGTCGGTGTACCAGTGCAACACGGTGATAAACAGTACGCTTTATTTATTCGTCCTGACATTCAGAACCAATTTGGCGAGATGCGAATTTTCTTAGCTGTATTACTTGGATTTATCGTGTTATTAAGTATTATCTTTATAGCGATTGCAGCAGGTTATATCGTTCGTCCAATTCGTAAATTTACGAAGGCTACGCAAAAAATTGCGAGTGGTGAATATGAAATTGAATTAGACGTAAAGCGAAAAGATGAAATTGGTACGTTATCTACAAACTTTCAAAAGATGACGAAAAGTATAAAGGAACTAGATGAAATGAGACAAGAATTCGTTTCGAACGTTTCACATGAATTCCAGTCACCGCTTTCTTCCATACAAGGATTTTCGAAAACATTGCAAACAGAAAAAATGAGTGAAGAAGAAAGAAACCATTACTTACGAATTATTGAGGGCGAAAGTAAGCGAATGTCTAGTTTATGTAAACAGTTACTTACGCTAGCTTCTTTAGATAAAGAAGAGAAAGTATTACAAATAAAAGAATTCAATTTACAAAAACAAATTAAAGACGTCATTTTTATGCTCGAATGGAAATGGCGAGAGAAAGATATCGCTGTTGAGTTTGATGTGCCGGACATTACTATTCAAGGTGATGAAAACTTGCTTCATCAAGTATGGAGTAATATTTTTACGAATAGTATTAAGTTTTCAAACGATGCTGGAACGATTGAGTTTTTCGTGGAAGAGTTAGAGTCTAGTGTCATTATCTCTATATCCGATAACGGAATCGGAATGGAAAAAGAGGAAATGGAACGTATTTTTGATCGTTTTTACAAAGTAGATACGGCGAGAGCGAGAAACGTAGAAGGTAGCGGTTTAGGATTATCGATCGTACAAAAAATTGTTGAACTGCATCATGGAAACGTTTCGGTGTATAGTACGAAGGGGGAAGGGACTACTGTTCAGGTTGAGCTTCCTAAATAAATGCAAGGGAAGAGGCTGTTTGGAACGGTCTCTTTTTTGTCGGTAAGTCGATATAATCGAAAAATCGCTGATATATTATCACTTACGTGTAAAGTGATAAAAAGTTGTTTGAAAAATGCGAGTCAGTCTATTCCACAATTGGGCCATATTCTTGAATAACGATTAGTGATTAATTTGGATATCCATGTGAATAAATAGGGGTTGTGAAGGAATGTACTTATGGTAACAAGTCAGATTAGTTTAGGAAGGAATAGTATAAATAAAATGGAATAGTAAATAAATTGAACAACAGAATTTATAGAAAAATTATTTATCTTTTAGGCGTCAATTGTTTCAATACGAAAAAACTATTGGAAATGAGGGACTTTAAGATGACACACCCCGCATTAATAATGTACAAATACCACGTATGGGCAAATGGAGTGATAATTGATCGTTTAAAAGAACTACCACAGGACATTTATCATAAGGAAATTCAGAGTGGTTTTTCTTCGGTATCAAAGGTGTTGTCGCACATTTATCTTACAGATTACGCATGGTTTGACATTATATTAGGTAAAAGTATGAATGAAGCAATGGTGTCTACGAACCAATTGAGAGAACAGGTAGAAACGAAAAATATTGAGGAAATGAAAAAATTATTTCAAGACTTATCCGAACGAAACAAATCCCTTTTAAACAGTCAAGAAGATATTGATAAGTTGATAGTGGTGAATAACCCATATGCTGGGGTGCTTGAAACTTCTATTTCTGAATCAGTACTTCACGTTGTCACCCATGGTTCTTATCACCGTGGCAATATAGCTACCATGTTGCGGCAAATGGGGCAAACCTCCGTTATGCAAGATTTTGGACTTTACCTATATTCAAAATAAAACAGAGTTACTCAAGCGCAAATCTCCTTTAAATGGTTCCGTTTTTAAACCGGTGCGTTAGTCAAAAGGAAACAGGCAGCAATCAAAATCATCATCTTGGTTTTCCACAAATGGGCGCTATTGTTGAATAAAACTTAGATATTCAAACGAATTTATTGTTATATTTTTAACCCCGTCCCTAATTTAAAACGGGGTTATGTTTGTTCTGTTATAAAGCCGCACCTTTCCCGCGTTCTTCTTTAAACCGAACCCCAAAAGTATCCGCTGTAATCTCATCAGCTTTCGGCAATGCCCGTAATTTCGGATGAATTAGCCATACGAGAGAAATGAAGAAAATCCCTATGCTAGCGAGTGCGAAAATGAGTTGGCTACTAAATACATTTGCGGTGTATCCGCCAATTAAAGAACCAAAAGGCATCGCAATTGTGCCCATACTTCGCATGACTGAGTTGATGCGTCCAATATATTGATTTGGAATTACAAGTTGACTAATTGTCGCAAATAATATATTGGTTGCACCAATCGGTACCCAAGCTAGGCCAAATAAGAAAATAGATAACCATTGAAACGGTACAACCGTAGAGAGAAACCAAAAGATAGCACCAGTCGCAAAGCCAATAATAGAGACATGGCCAACGTTATGTTTGCCAACCCATGAACTGAATAGCGCTCCAATTAAACTACCTGCTGATATAGCGGCTAAGAAGAAGCCGTATGATTTCACGCCGCCTAAAGAATCAGCGAAAGAAGGGAGTATTGCCATCGTCATACCGATTGAAAAATTGGCAACAACGGAACCGATTAAGAATACGCCCATTAAAGAACGAAAGACGATTGAAAAACCTTCTTTTAAATCAGAGAAATATTGTTTAGTTGAAAGTGAGGTGCTCGTTTCTGTTTGGTTTGGCATTTTTAATGAAAAGAACAAAAGGGCAGTAATCGCGAATGTAAAAGAGTCGATTACATATAAAGTAATGGCGCCAAATAGTGCTACTAATATTCCAGAAAGAGTCGTGCAAATTAAATCAATGCCTTGATATGCAAATGAGAAGAGTGAATTTCCTTTTAATAATTGTGTTTTATGCAGTAGAAGTGGTAAAGCTTTCGATTGTGCGGGATAGGCGAATTGTTCGATAAAGGCTACGATTGGCATGATGATAAGTAGTAGTTGTACTGTTAATAGGTCGAAGTAGTGTGTAATAGGAATGATTAATATAAGAATGCATTGCAAAACTTGTGTGATAACGAGGGTGTTTTTAATGGACCATCTATCAACGAATGGACCGGTAAGAAATTGTAATGCAGAAGGTAATAACGTAAGAAAACCTGCTAATCCAGAATAAAAAGGATTACCACTCAGCTTATATACGAGCCACATCGCCGCTACATAATACAAACTATCTCCTATGTTTGTGAAAATTCTTCCTAAAAATAATAAGAGGAAATTCCGGTTTTTCAATATGTCCATTTAATCTACTCCTTTATAAAAATTTTATTCGGTAAAATAAAATTGACCGTTTATGTAAAAAAAATCGTATTACGATTTTTCTTCTTTTTTAATAAATTGCTGCATTGTTCTCTCAGCGATTTGAAGTGCAGTAGTAGAAATATAATAAGGTTTACTATTTGGGTTTTTATCTGCACCTTTTGTGATCTCGTTTAATTCAGCCATCAATTGATGAAACTTTTTCACCCACACTTGAAATTGTTCTGGCGTAGCATCAAACTCCCAGCAAGATGAAACGTAATTCCAATTAGCAGGATCTTCGCTTTCTTTTCTTAATATAAAAGCCTCTTCTGGTGCAGCGAGAATTTGGCTTTGCGTTCTTTCTATCATTTTTAAAAAAATTTGGCGACCTGATTCGCTTAATATTTCTAAATGAGGTAATAGATCTGCGGCAGGGGTGAAGCCTTTCGCAACAGATTGATAAAACTTTTGAACAATCCCATTTTTTTCTTCTGTATAAACAATCTCTATAAGACCATTCTTTTCTAATTCTTTTAAATGATAATGAATTTTCGCCCTTGAAATGCCGAATTTCTCAGATAGTAGTTGCCCTGTATAAGGACGTTCGCATAGTCGCATCATCATTTCGGCACGTAGTGGATCACTTAATGCTTTTAGTTGGCTATAAGTAGTGAGTGTTAACATGGGCTTCAAAATGATCAACTCCTTAAATAAAATTACTCGGTCAATATTATTTGACTGAATTGTATCAAGGATTCGAATTGTTTTCAATACTTTCTGAAAAATTAATTTTTACTATGTAATCTTCTGTTCATACTCCGTTCATATTTCTTTTTTATTATAAGTGCATAGAAAGTAAGAGAAAGGAGCGAGCGAAATGTTTTTAGCTCTGCGTGAATTAAAACAATCAAAATTAAGATACGGATTAATCGGACTTATTATGGTGTTATTATCATTTTTAGTCCTTGTCATTTCAGGATTAGCAAACGGATTATCATATGATAATGCTTCATCGATTCAAAATATGGAGGCAAATAAGTTTGTATTAGCAGATGATGCGGAAAATAAATTACTTCGTTCACAAATTAAGCAAGATGATGTAGATAACGTAGTAAATCAAGTAGGCGAGAAAGAGGCTGTTCCGTTTCGCGTGAAAAATTCAACTTATGAAAAGAAAGGTAGTTCGAAAAAAGTTGATGTCGCTATTTTCTCAAGTGAACGCGATTCATTTTTAGAACCGAAAATTGTAGAAGGTGAGAAGTTAGGTACAGCAAACAACGAAATGGTTGCTGACGAATCAATTAAAGAAAAAGGAATCGATATTGGGGATACAATTATTGATCCTGTTTCAAAGAAAGAATTTAAAATCGTTGGATTTACGAAAAATCAAATGTTTAGCCATACACCAGTCGTTTATGTAAATGAAGACGTATGGGGCGCAATTTCACAACCAAACCAAAAAGATTATAGTGCAATTGCACTTAATACAGATAAAGAAGTAAAAAATGCACACGTAATTGACAAAAAAGAAGTACTGCAAAGTATTCCAGGATTTAAAGAAGAGCAAGGAACATTAACGATGATCATTGCGTTCTTACTTGTTATCGCTGCATTACTAATCGGTGTATTCTTCTACGTAATTACATTGCAAAAAACACAGCAATTAGGTGTATTAAAAGCAATTGGTACAAAGAACACGTATTTAGCAAATAGCTTAGTTGTACAGGCGCTATTCTTATCAGTCGTGGCGATGATAATCAGCATCGTTCTTGTACAAGGATTAGAACAAATTTTACCAGCAGGTATGCCGTTCTTATTAACAACACCGATGATTGCACAATATGCAGCAATCTTTATCGTAATTAGTATTTTAGGAACACTTATTTCGTTATACCAAGTATTAAAAGTTGATGCATTAGAAGCAATTGGAGGCGGGATGTAATGACTTCATTATTAAAATTAGACAATGTAAGTAAAGTGTACGGAGAAGGGAATACTGAAGTAACAGCCCTTCATCCGATAACGCTTGATGTGAAAGCTGGAGAGTTTATCGGAATCGTCGGTCCTTCTGGATCAGGGAAAAGTACGTTATTATCAATCGCGGGTGCTTTATTATCACCGTCAAAAGGGGATATTTACATTCGTGAACAAAATATTACGAAGTTATCCGAAAAGGAAATGACAGACATTCGTTTGAAAAAAATCGGCTTCATTTTCCAATTCGCAAATCTCGTTCCATATTTAAATGTAAAAGAGCAATTACTGTACATCGCAAAGCTTAAAAAAGAAAACAAACAAGAATCTGAAAAGCGTGCGGATCACTTATTAGCGGCATTTGGATTAGGAGAAAGAAAAAGTCATTATCCAAATCAACTATCTGGTGGAGAAAAGCAAAGGGTCGCAATTGCTCGTGCGTTCATGAACAATCCAGATTTAATATTAGCAGATGAGCCAACAGCAAGCTTAGACTCAAAACGTGCACGTGAAGTCGTAGAAATGATGAAACGTGAAGTGAAAGAAAGCCAAAAAGCAGCAATTATGATTACACATGATGAAAGAATGCTTGATGTATGTGATCGTATATTGACGCTTAGAGATGGACAGCTAATACAAAATTAAACAATGAAAAAGGACAACAATGCTTATAAGCATTGTTGTCCTTTTTACAAATATATTTATAATGGCGTTATTTCGAGAAGAACGTTTTAATTTTATTTCGTGTTACTAATAAAAGTCCACCTAAAATAGATAACATACCTAAAGCCATATTATTTGATTGCTCACTACCAGCGTTAGGAAGTTCTCTAGCAGTGTTTTTTGCTGGAACATTTGTATTGTTAGCATTCACTGTCGTTTGCTTCGGTTGTGATACTTCATTAATTTTGTTATCTACATTTTGCTTCGTAGTATGTACCTCAGCTAATTTGTCATCAATTTTTTTCTCAGTATGTTTAAAGTCGTTGATTTTAATATCTAAGTCTTGTTTTTTCTTTGTTAAATCATCTGAAACAGTTTGTTTCGATTGTTTTATTTCGTTAATTTTATTGAGTAAATCTTGTCTAGCTTCCTGTAATTCAGCTAGTTTGTTTTTTATATCTTGTTTCGCTAGTTCTAAGTTAGCGGAAAGACTATCTAAATTGCCTTTGATTTTCTTAAGTTCCTCTAACGTGTTACCAGTGTTTGGCTTCTTTTCTTTTAGCTCAGCAAGTTTGTCCTCAGCAGTTTGTTTCGCCTTTTTTAGCTCGGCTAATTTTTCATCTACTTGTTTTTTTACTTCCTTAAGTTCATTAACCTTCTGATCGATGTTCTCTTTATGTTGCTTAATTTCATTCACTTTTTCATCGACAGTTTGTTTATGTTCTTTAATCTCATTAACCTTGTTATCGATATTTTGTTTATGTTCTTTTACTTCAGCAACTTTATCTTCTACTTGTTTTTTATGCTCTTTGATTTCAGCGATTTTATCTTCGGCGATTTGTTTGTCTTGCTGAAGTTTTGCATCTAGCTCTTGTTTATGTTGTTTAATTTCGTTAATTTTTTCATCAGCAACTTGTTTACGTTCATGTAGTTCATTAACCTTTGTATCAACATTTTCCTTAACTTGGTTAAGTTCATTCAACGTTTGATCCACGTTTTCTTTATGCTGCTGCAATTTCGCATCTAACTCTTGTCTATGTTGCTTAATTTCAGCTAAACGATCTCCAGGACTTTGCTGAGTAGTAGCATCATTTACTTCAGCATGAGCAGAGTTCGCGCCAGCAATCATTGCTAAAGCTAGGGTTGACGCAGCGATTGTTTGTTTTGTCTTCATATTTCTGTACCTCTTTCCTATGAATGAATTCCATTCTGTAAAATTGAGCATATAAAAGCAGATTATTATATCATTATATACTATGTTCGGCGCCTAGAGGAATTATTTGCATAATAATCTATGATTATGTAATGTTTAAAATCTATTATTTAGGGGGAGGGGATGTACTTTTAGCGAGATGAATATAGAGAATAGACAAAATGGCCGGAGAGATAACGAGTTGGAAACTTGACAAAAAAACTTATTTATGCTATAATTTACCAATATAAAAATAACGTGTATAATAGGGTTCTCCTGGCCAGGGGAACCCTATTTTTGTTGTGAAAATGAAGGAGTGTATGTGCGTGAAAAAAGGTGAAGCAAGTGTAACGTCGTTAGTATCAGCTTTCAGCAGGGCATATCATAGTGAATTTGATAGTTTGAAAATATTTGATGATTATGTAGCTAAAGAGTTCATTTCACAAAAAGAACGTAACGATATTGAAACGAACATGGTTCAAGGAATACAGTTTTTTAATACAGACATTGCACAGAAGTTTCAAGATGATTCAAACGAAATATTAAAGTGGATTACACAAGTTCAATTATCACCAACACCTTTAGCACGTGCGGCATATTGTGAAAGAGTATTACTACATGAAATTACACTGGGAGCGAAACAATACGTCATACTCGGTGCGGGCTTAGATACGTTCAGTTTTAGACACCGAGAGTTAGAGAATAAAATAGAAATATTTGAAGTGGATCATCCTTCTACGCAAGCGTTTAAAATACAAAGAGTGAAAGAAGCAGAGTATGAAATTCCAGGCAATCTTCATTTTGTTTCGATGGATTTTACTAAAGATTTCTCGAAGCAAACATTAGTGAATGAAGGATTTGAAAATAAAAAAACTTTCTTTAGCCTATTAGGTGTTACGTACTATTTAACGAAAGAGGAGCTTTCTAGTTTAATAGAATACTTATTCGAGATGGTTCCAGAGGGGAGCTCTATCATTTTCGATTATCCGGATGAAAACTTATTTACGGAAAAAGGGTTGTCCAATCGAGTTGAAAATATGGTAAAAATGGCTGCAGTAGGCGGAGAACCGATGAAATCATGTTATTCTTATCGCGAAATGGAAGCATTGTTAGAGAAGTCGGGTTTACTCATTTATGAGCACTTATCACCAGAGGACATAAATACATTATATTTTGAAGGACGGAACGATTATCTAGAAGCTTTTGAGACGGTGCAGTATATTCATGCGGTGAAGAAGTAGATAATTAGTATTGTGAATTTTTAGGAGGAACAATTGGGATTTCTTAAGAAAAAAGAAATTTTGTCTTTTTATTATATAAACGAATCAGTTTACTTTAATAGGTAGATTAAAATAAACTATGATATGATTAGCATTGGATTTCTTAATAAGGGGGTTTTTAAATGACGCCAGAACAAATTGTTAGAACATTTTTTGATGAAGTACGTTCGGGGAATAATCCTGATCATTCAAATCAATTCATGGCAGAAGAAGTATTGGCACATCAAATTGTATCTGAAGAAGAACAAACAGTTTGCAGAACACCTGAAGATTATGCTGAACATGTAAGAGAGATGATTGAAGTATACGGTAATTTTTCTTTAGAAATTCAAGAATTTTTAGTACAAGGAAGTAAAGTGTATGTACGTTGGAAACAAGTAGGTATGCATGTAGGCGAAATTGATGGATATGAACCTACAGGACTTCCAATCATTCAAATAGCAAGTGCAGTGTATAGAGTAGAAGATGGGAAAATTGCAGAGTATTGGATTCAAATTGATAGGTCAGGAATTCAAAACCAATTAGAGCGCAATAAAAATATGCAGTAGTTAACTTTTAAAGCTATAAGTAGGCATGGGGAGAAATCTCTGTGTCTTTTTTTTAGGGGAAATAAGGAAAAGAGATGCAGTGCTAGGAAGTATCATGTTATCAAACGACTACATGATGATAACGTTACATTGCCATGAATTTAAGGTTTTACACTAAAAAATACGCTATTCTTTCTATGATTCTACAGAAAGAATAGTGTATTCTTGCGAAGAGATGGACATATAGCGGGATCCCATATATACTGGTCAATTTACATTTGACAAAATTAATATTTAAGGGTGCGTAACCATATGGCTCTTTTTTTGTTCGCTATGAAAATTAGTTCTTTATTTCCATAAACTCTAACAAATCGTCCAAGACTTCTTGTTGATTCTGCCAGAGTTCAGGCAAGTTATCTAAGGGGAAAAATTTTAGCTGTAAGCTTTCTTCATTATCAGTATGTAATGTTCCATGAAAATCTCTGCAAATATAAGTCAATTTCACTAAGGCAACTTGATCACCGTTTGATAGCGTTCTTTCGTATTTTTTTCCAGAATACACATTAAAGAATTCAAGTTTTCCTAATTTTAAACCAGTTTCTTCAAATACTTCTCTCCTTGCTGTATCTTCAACTGTTTCGCCGAATTCCATAAAGCCGCCAGGGTGTCCCCACTTCCCGTTATCAGATCGTAATTGCAGAAGTACTTCATTTTTTTCGTTCAATACAAAACAACCCGCAACTACCATAATTACTTTTTCATGTCCAACCATATTTCTTAAATAACTTATATAATCCATGTGTTTCAGCTCCAATATGAATTTACATTCATTATAAATGATTTCATAGAAATTTGTTTTGTTTATTACATGTTATCCCTCGATTGCCTTAATTGTACCACCAGCAAGGACAAGGAGTAACCATACTCTTATAAAGGAATCTCTATTTTTGTTTTATGTATTTTTATGAAAGTAACTGATTTAACTTTGCATGTAGCAACAGGAGAAATTTGATTATGTATAGAATTGATAAATCTCCCTTTTTAGAATTTTCTTAAAGTAATTTTGACGTATTACTTTTTTCATTATAAAATAACATTCGGAAAACCAAATTTAACCAAAAGTATGTAAAAGGATATATCTTTCTAGCAGCAGTTATATGCTTAGGTGTGTCCTCTTTTGTAGTTCTAAGGGGGAAGGGTTAACTTTGGAAATAAGTGATTTGGAAAAGGTTGAATCCCTTTGCTTTGATGGAGGGAATGAAATTTATCATATTTTAAGGCCTGATTGGGATGGTGAAGACAGTTTATTTGATGTTATATCTGTTGAAGGATTTCAGAATCTGAAAAATTTAAAAACAGTGGAATATATTTCAATGTGTTACCCGATAGTATTAGAACCATTAAAACAAGTTGGAATAGAAATTGGGATTAATGAGAGGCAAGTTATGTACGAATAGAAGCGTTTTTTCTTATATAACTAACAGAATAGAATGGAGGATATTATGATAACAATCGATACAGATGGTGAAGCCTATTGGAGTAAAACTGTTGATTTAGGCGTTTTAGGTAAATTCAATAGCATTTTTATAGATTTAGATGGATGCGATATAACAGGGGCGACGGATAATATGCCTCAAGAAGAGAAGATAGAAAAGGCTACAAAATATTATGGTAATAGATTCAAAGAGTTAGAAACAAATGTGGGGTTTATAAATGAGCAATTTCTAATGTGGGTTATAACGCACTTATGTGACATAGAATATCCATTTTGGGAATTTGGTGATGAAGATGAAAGTAGTGAAGATTATCCAGATTATATAGTAAAAGAAGAAATAAAAAAATTCGAAGATGAAAATGGACAATTGCAACATGATCCGTATAGTCCAAGTCCGATTTATAGAGAAATTCAAGAATATAATGCATATAACAATGAAGATAATTTATCCAGCTATGAAATTATAACAAAATATTTACCAGTTCTTGATTTCAAAAAACTTGTAGATACAATTAGAGCTAATAGTATAGATACATTTGAAGATAACATAAACTTTCAAGTGAGTAGTGAGGTTTGTGGCGGAATGTTACTTTGTGCTACTTACGGAACAATCTATGCTAATAATGAGTTAGAAGTTACGCATAATTGTTAATATGAAGATTACTGATAGGGATATCGCTACACATCCATTAATTTAAAAATATTAACTACCTAAGAGTAAAAAACGCTATTCTTACTAAAAGAATAGCGTTTTGTCATTATTTAAATATGATTTCATCTGAATTTAAAATGGTAAAGTACTTTATTGAAATTGTGTAAAGGAAATTAAAACACAACATATTAAACGAAGTGATTTATCGTATAAATTTACATTCAGTTAATATTAGTAGGTGAATCGAAAAATTAGTGTTACTTGTTAAATGGGGCGTGTAAAAAAGACAAAATCTCTTAAAAAACACTTAAATTTTTACTCCATCAATCTTTACAATCCCTCCTTATAATGTGAATTGGACAAGCACCTAAGAGAAGGCAGAACATGTCAGTTTATACATTCAATTATTAGGGGGAGAATTTGTATGAAAAAGACGGTTGCTTCATTAGCTGTTATGGCGGCGTTATTACCGACATTTTCAGTATATGCGGAAGGGAAAGAGCAAGTCCGAAAGTCAGCTACAACTTTTAACGTTATTAGTGATATTCAAGGGGATTTAGGGGATTTTGATCATGTGCTAAAAGATATGAACAAAGTGACGCCACTTTCTAGAGCGCTTATTATGAATGGGGATATAACATCAACTGGACAGCAGTCACAATATGATGATGTGAAGCGTGTGTTAAACAAAAATAAGGTTCCAGGAAATGTATGGTCAACAGTTGGGAATCATGAGTTTTACGCTGGTAAATGGACGGCGGATGGGAAACTTTCTCAAAATACATGGCCAAATGGTGTAACGGAGGAAACGTTATTTAACCGCTATCTGAAATTTAGTGGGCAAGAAAAGGTATATCATAAAAAAGAATTAGACGGTTATCCGCTTCTATTTTTAGGAACTGAAAAATATATGAAATACCACGATTCAAAAATGTGGGACGAAGTATATATGAGTGATGAGCAACTAGGTTGGTTAAAACAAAATTTAGAAGAGTACAGCCAAAAAGATAAAAATAAACCAATTTTCATTTTCTCTCATCACGTTTTACCTGATACTGTGTCTGGATCAAGACAATCACCATATTTACAAGACTATTTAAACGTCGATAAATTGTACGATATATTAAAAGACTATCCGCAGGTCGTTTTCTTTACGAGTCATACGCATTGGGATTTAAACTTACCGGACTGGGCTGGTAAAAAGAAAATTGCAGGTGGAGATGAAAAAGGATTTACGGTTGTAAATACGGGTGGAATTGAAACGGGCTGGATGTCAGCTGGACCAAATGGCGGAGAGAAAACTGCTCCTGATGGATATTCATTTAAACAAGGACTACAAATAAAAGCGTACGGTAACGACGTAATTGTAACAGCTTACGATTATAAACGTGATAAAGATATTAAAAAATTATTAATTAGCGATTCGAAAATTGCACAAATGGCACCAAATGTTACAGCAGATGACAGTAAAAACGTAATCGTCGGTGCAACAGAATACATGGAGTATTCTATAGAAGGAACGAATGAGTGGCATACGTATAATCCAGGGAATCCTCCGAAATTTGATGGGGACAAAATTGTATACGTACGCCATAAAGGGGAAATGAATTTACAGCCAGGATTAACGCAGCTTCTTCGTTTTTCGGTAAATAAGTAGATTGGAAAGGGCCTACTGTTTAATAAGTGTGGGCCTTTTTGTTTTGTTGTTTTTTGTCGGTAATTCGATATCTTATGTCGAATCGTCGATATTAATTTCATGTACCGCAATGAAGTTATAAAACCGTAAATGCAATGTCACGTACCGAATTCCAATACATTTTTAATTCAGAAAGGTGACTTCATCATTTTTACATGTAATAATAGTATCGTTACATATATTGTGAAAGAAGTACAAAAGGAGCGTTACAATGAATTTATCTAAATTCCCAAGAAAAAAATATACAGAATCATATACACCAATTGAAAAGTTAAACAATTTTTCTGAAGCACTTGGTGGCCCAACTATTTATTTTAAACGAGATGATTTACTTGGTTTAACAGCTGGTGGTAATAAGACGAGAAAGTTAGAGTTTCTAGTTGCGGATGCGCAGGAAAAAGGTGCTGATACGTTAATTACGGCTGGTGGTATTCAGTCTAAC
This sequence comes from Bacillus luti, assembly GCF_001884105.1. GTDB lineage: Bacteria > Bacillota > Bacilli > Bacillales > Bacillaceae_G > Bacillus_A > Bacillus_A luti. Next base: position 52,482 of record NZ_MACI01000031.1, read on the forward strand.
CATTGCCGTTTAACTCTTGCGGCTGCGGTAAAAGAAAAGATGAAATGTATCCTTGTATTAGAGGAAGGGCTTGAGCCAGAAGAGAAGCGAGACTTTAACGGTAACTATTTCTTATATCACTTACTAGGTGCTGAAAACGTAATTGTTGTACCGAACGGAGCAGATCTTATGGAAGAGATGCAAAAAGTAGCGAAAGAAGTTAGTGAAAAAGGTAATACACCATATGTAATACCAGTTGGCGGATCAAACCCTACTGGCGCAATGGGATACGTTGCTTGTGCGCAAGAAATTATGGCGCAATCATTCGAGCAAGGAATTGATTTCAGTTCAGTCGTTTGCGTAAGCGGTAGCGCTGGTATGCACGCTGGTTTAATTACTGGTTTTTCTGGAACACAAAGCCAGATTCCTGTAATCGGAATTAACGTAAGTAGAGGGAAAGCGGAGCAAGAAGAGAAAGTAGCGAAACTTGTAGATGAAACTTCAGCTCACGTTGGTATTCCAAACTTTATTTCACGTGACGCTGTTACATGTTTTGATGAATATGTAGGACCAGGTTACGCGTTACCAACGCCGGAAATGGTAGAAGCAGTACAGCTGTTAGCAAAAACAGAAGGTATTTTACTTGACCCAGTATATACAGGTAAAGCAGTTGCGGGACTAATCGACTTAATTAAAAAAGGTAAATTCAATAAAGAAGACAACATTTTATTCGTACATTCAGGTGGTTCACCAGCTTTATATGCGAATACGTCTTTATTTGCGTAAGTGTGAAAAGCATTGGGTATCCAATGCTTTTTTTGTTATGTAATGGAATTATTAGGAAGTGAGAGGGGCGATTATATGAGTTCAAATTTAAAATGGATCATATATACGGTACTTAGCATTTCTATTCTATTAATTGTATTTGTGGCTTATGGTGTGTATTCGTATTTTACATCGTGAAGAGAAGTGAGATTCAATTTATTGTTCAGTTTCAAAACTCGATGTAGTTAGATACCCAATTAACAGAGAAAGTATTAAAAATATATGGTACGTAACTTTTTGGTCCTCCTCCGGGAAAATAAATATATACGACAAATTATGACAGAGGAATACATATACGTTTGTTATACTATGAAAGTTATTGATTTGTAATGTATATATAGGAGGATTTTTTAATGTTAAAGAAATTGTTATTAATTGTACTGATGAGCTTGTGCGTAGTTGCTTTAAGTGCTTGTAAAGGCGACGAAGAAAAGTTAAAAGCGACAACAGATGAGCAAAAAATAGAGGAAGATAAAAAAGTAGCAAAAGAAGAAAAAGCTAAACAAGAAGAGCAACAAAAAGCAGAGGAAGAAAAACGCAAGCAAGAAGAGCAACAACGAGCAGAGGAAGAAAAACGCAAGCAAGAAGAGCAACAAAAAGCAGAGGAAGAAAAACGCAAGCAAGAAGAGCAGCAAAGAGTAGAGGAAGAAAAGCGTAAGCAAGAAGAACAACAAAGAGCAGAGGAAGAAAAGCGTAAGCAAGCAGAACAGCAAAGAGTAGAGGAAGAAAAGCGTAAACAAGCAGAGCAGAAAACTCAGCAACAGCAGTCAATGCAACAAGCGAGCACACAAAAACAAGAAAAAACAACACAAGCAACGAGCGGGAAACCAACAAGATCACAAATTTCAGTTGGTTCACATGTAGTTATTCAATTGGATAATGACTATAGTAAGACTGCAAGCGGTGTAGTGAAAGATATTTTAACAAATAGTGAAACACATCCGTACGGAATTAAAGTTCGATTACAAGATGGGCAAATTGGCCGTGTTCAAAGTGTTAATTAATAAAATAAGATTAGCAAAATGCTAATCTTTTTTATTCGTTTAAATGTGGATTTACTGCTAATTAAAAATTTAGTCAAAAATAATGAAATTTCAGGAAAAATAAGGTACACTAGTCAATGGTTTTGGTTTAAAATCGATTGACGTTAATGTATACGGGGGAAAGATTGATGAACAATAATCCAGTAAATGAATCAGTTGAAGAAGTGGATAAAACACGGGTAAGATCAAGAAAACGTTTTACAAATTGGAAGCTAATCGCAGCGGGTATTGGTGTAATTGCACTTCTCAGTGGGGGAATGAGTTATTATCAGGCAACGCACTTCAATTCAAATGTTACGATTAACGACACAAAAGTCGGTGGTCTGAGTGCTGATCAGGCAATGCAGAAATTAAAAACTTCTGGACTAGCAAATAAAGTTTATGTCGATCAACAGCAAATTTTAGATGAAAAAGAGACAAAAACGGAACTTACGGAAAAAGATTTGCCGCAAGTTGAGAAACTATTAAAAAGTCAGTGGACATTTTTCCCTTCTGGAAAGGAAAAAAATTATTCATTGCTACCAGAAGAGGTAGATCAGTATCGTAGTAAAACGATGAAAAAGCTTGTAGAAGAAAAGCTCATCTCTATGAATGAAAAATTAAAGGCGCCTCAAGATGCTATGGCGAAGCTTGAACAAGGAAAAATTGTTATCTCGAAAAGTGTTGATGGAAAACAGTATGATGTTACGAGTCTACTGAAAGATTACGACAAGCAGAAGCACAAAAGTGAGATTCATTTGAAGTCTACATACATACAGCCTATTAAAGAAGACGATCCGATTATCAAAAAAGAGGAGAAAGCACTACAGAATCTTCTTGGGCAGTCCGTTGAATATAAAGTGCAAAATGAAGTGTATCCTTTAAAAGCGAAAGATTTAATTCAAAATGCCTCTATGTCAAAGGATATGAAAGTGACAATCGATGCGAGCGACATTAAGAAAAAGATTACAGAAATTAATAATGCTAAATCTACATTAAATAAAGACTTCGCTTTTAAAACACATTCTGGTTCGGTCATATCAGTAAAAGGGCAAGGATACGGCTGGGCATTAGATGTTGAAAAAGAGACAAAACAAGTTGGGCAAGCCTTTGAGAAAGGCGAAAAATCGCTTTCTGCTTCTAATATTCACGGAAATGGTTGGAAGAAGGAAGGTATCGGCTATGAAACAACATCGAATAATGGCATCGGAGACACATATGCAGAAGTTTCCATTGCAGATCAACAAATTTGGATTTATAAAGATGGGAAATTAGTAGTCACAACAAATGTAGTAACTGGTAAACATAGCACGGGTGAAGATACATCACCAGGTGTGTGGTACGTTCTATACAAACGAACACCATACACGCTAAGAGGTAGCGCAGTAGGGAAAGCGGATTATGCAGTTAAAGTAGATTACTGGGTTCCATTCACAAATAGCGGTCAAGGGTTCCATGATGCCGGCTGGCGAAAAGACTGGGCAAATAATGCCTATTTAACAGGCGGATCAGGTGGGTGTGTGAACCTTCTACCTAATGTTGCAAAAACTGTGTATGATAGTATGAACACGTATGATCCAGTTATCGTGTATTAGAAAATAACTACGTATCAAGAACTTAAACGAATAAACGAAGCAGGAAATCTTACCTGATGGTACATGAAAAAACACCTATTGCATTCGCATACTAAGTGCAAATGCAATAGAGGTGTTTTTGTTTGAAGACAACAGTTTATCCCGCTTTAATGGGCAGTAAGACCCCCACCTCAAAATTCAGCGGAAGCAAAGAAGTTAGGTGGGGGTCGGGCTGCCCATAAAAGTCAGATTGGTGAGGGCTAATAATCAGTGGGGGATGAAGAAAACCCCCACTGATTAAAGTTTCACTTTATTGCTTATAAGAAACAAAGTGGCAAGAGGTTGAGATAATAAAATAGGTGTTCCAATAGTCAATAGTAATCGATAATGAATATCGCATATTTTAAAAAACTCCTAACAAAATTTGTTAGGAGTTTTTTCATGTTTCTACTCTACTATTTTAAAAGTGGGACCTCTACATCGCTATAAAAGTATCGATCCAATCCAAGTGTATATTTGTGACGTGTTGAATTCAAACTTGATACCTTAGATTCACAGATTTTTCTCCAGTCGTGCTGATTACGTATAATTACATAACAACTTGTCATTGTAACTTTGTTATCTTGCTGTTACATTCCAAAATGCGTACAACAGCGTACCTTCAAGGTTATACTGAGTCTGGAGGTGATTCAAAGTGACATACGATCGGAAAATGAATTCGAAACAAACTAATTCATAAACTGATTTTTACAAGTAAATTCCATCCGTATTTCAATTGGTTTATAAACGAATGCGGAATTATTTTTCGGAAGATGAGCTTTTCATTAGCCAAGAGAGTTTTAAAGATCAAGTCTTCATTTTGAAACTAAAATCGCTTTTATATTAGGCTTCGAATTTTTATGTGGTACAGACATTAGTTGAAAGATAGGTTTTTCCTGTTCTTATTTATATCGTTAACTTGATAATTTATAAATATGAATTTAATGGGGGGACATTATGAAAGATAGCAAACGTTTTAATTTTCACAAGCTTTGGCTAGGACAGTCTATAAGTTTATTAGGTACTCAGTTTACAATAGTAGCTTTGCCACTTTTTGCATTAGAGGTGTTACAAACAAGTGAAGCAAATGCCGCTATGATTCGTGGGGTTATATTCATCCCATACCTAATTTTCGGGTTAGTAGCCGGTGCTTTAATAGACATTTTTCATAGGAAAAATGTCTTACTAATTTGTAGTTTATGTCAAGGGGTATTGTTTTTATCAGTATTCATACTAACAGTAACAAATATTATAACGTTCCCTTTACTGGTATTTATCATGTTTTTAAATGGAATATTCACCACATTTTACAACATTGCCATTCCTTCTTTCTTACCGGAAATACTAACAGATAAAGAAAACTTAAAAAAAGGAAATGCTCAACTAGCACTTTCGGAGTCTCTTTCTATAGTAATTGGTCCTATGCTTGCTGGAATCGTCATTACTCTAGTTGGATTAACAGGATCATTCACTGTTGACGCAGTAACGTATTTTCTTTGTTTTATGTTTGTATTATTTATTTCAAAGTTTAGACCGCATACAGAAGGTTCTTTAAAAGACGTAAATTTAAAATCTATATACCAAAACATATATGAAGGTTTGGTATATTTCAAAAAACACCCTGTATTGGAACCAATTGTGACATGTGGTGCTGTTTATGGTTTTTTTAAATACATATTAAATAGCATTTTAGTAATATTCCTTTATAAGGTAATGGGTCTATCTGAAATTGAAATAGGATTTGTTGTAGGTTCAGCAGCGGTGGGATTTTTAATAGGCAATACGATACTCATGAAAAAAAGTCAACAAATTAATAATACAAAAATGCTTATTTATAGCGCTACTGTATCAGTTACGGGTTTGGCTTTTATACCGATAATGGGATATATGGGAACAGTCTACGGAATAGTAGCCGCAAGTATCATACATGGTATGGGAGAAGGTGTATTTGGGCCTTACGCTGCAACTATACGACAACTTGCCTCACCAAATTATATGCTAGGCCGAGTAAATGCTGTACAGCGTACGCTTAATTGGGGAGCTTGGGCATTAGGAAGTTTTGCTAGTGCATTTTTAATTTCTATATTTGGGCTTCAAACTACGTTATTTATAGGGGGATTCGGAACAACGTTGTGTTTAGTGGCGTTGTTAAGACGAGGTGTATCAAAAGGAAATGACATTGAATATACGAGTGCATTTTAGAGGAGATGATTATGATGCATAAGGTATTAAAAGGAACTGACATAAAAAATAAACTACACATTTTATTTATAGGGGGATGGACAAAGCCTATACAAGATGCATTAGACAGTGGCTATACTGTTTCGTATATAGGATCGTACACTAAACACATATATTTTGATGGGGCTATCTTAGAAAAATGTTTCTATAAAAAAGAATTAGACACGACAAACATACCCTTGTCTATATACTATGCTGAAGAATTATTCAAAGAGAAACCCTTTGATGTGGTTGTATCTTTCAACGAAACAGCATTAGATACGGCTTGCATAATTGCAAAGATTTTTAATGTTAAAGGGCCTTCTTACAATGCTAATATGATAACCCGCAATAAAGACATGATGCGTGAAATTCTAGCAGGCAAAGACTTTTCGATAGATTCGACAGTTTGTAATAACACTGAAGACATTAATGAATTTTTGAATAAAAAAGATAGTGTTATAATAAAGCCGCCGATTGGGGCAGGGGGTAAAGGAGTATCTAAGCTAGACTCGGGAGATGACGTAGAGGTATTTATTGAAGAAAATGGTATTCAACTACCTGTTTTAGTGGAAGAGTATATTGAGGGTGATATAGTTTATACGGTTGAAACCGTTTCTTATAACAACAAACATTCTATACTTGCTATATCATCTGAAGTATTTAAAGAAGATACATTTATAATAAACTATACTATTATGCCAGCACCTATAGATGAATCTCAAAAACAATTAATTATGGAGAAAGTAATGCTATTTTTGGACGACATGCAAATGGAAAATGGCGTTACTCATACAGAAATAAAGTTAGACAAACAAAATAAGCCAATAATTATAGAGTCTCAAGTTAGAATAGGTGGCGGCAACATCTGGAAGATGGTGGAACTAACAACTGGCATATCTCAATTTGGATACTATTATGATGCGCTAGCTACTGAGACTATAGATGAATTTAGATGTGTACCTTCAAAATGTCAAGCTATGTCTTTAAGTTTAATTCCAAAACCAGGTTGCTTAAAAGAAATCAAGTATAAAGGGTTAGCTAACATATCCGAGATCGTATTAATTGATCTATTAGTAAAAGAGGGCGACACCATACCAAATATTGTGGATAGCACTCAGCGCAAAGGATCTATATTATTTACGGCTAATGATATAAAACATATGTACGAAGTTGCAGAGGAGATATGTGACAATATAACGTTTGTTTATCAGGATTTAACAGAATGGAAACCTTCTTTTAAAAAATATATGTAAAAAGAAATGTAGCACATGACTGGTCTATATAAAAAAGAGAAATTTTAAAATTCCCTGATAATGTTAAGCCTGAGCAAAATAATTAACCATCCTATGCAAGAAAGTTCAGGTAGCTAATCGCATATGTTTTATGGAAAGGATGTGATTGAACTATGGAACGGCCGAATTGGGGAATTGGAGGATTAGTATTCGTTGGCTGCATGTTTCTTGGCGGAGGAGTGGGATCTATATTAGGTGATACTCATGCTGGATGGTTAATAGGGATGGGTGCTGGATTTATTGGGATGGCTTTAACGAGACTGATCAGAAAGTAATGTAACTGGGCTTCTTCTTCTGGTAAATAAGGAAATATGTATGTAAGTAATTCATGGCATAAGAGCTCTATAAATTATAGTTAGCATGTATTTGTCTTTTCTAAATTTCTCCATACATAGATACGATTCTCAAGTCGGAGAATGGCACCTTAGGGTGTCTTTTTTACGCTCTTTAAAAATGTCTCAACATACAATAGCTGAGTTTTGCCTTCAATCTCCGATGCCCATTAAGCATAAAATAAAAATTCTGCACCATTTAAACTCTGATAACAATTCATACGATCAAAAATAATTGAGTTAATAGCTTTCGGTAGATTGCCATCATCTTTTTTATAATAGAATAGATTCATTACCGTTTCAGACCTATGTATTCATTCATAACCTAACAGTAAAAGGGGAGATGATTAAAGGTATGGCATGTAATGATGAATTAATTTGTCAACAGTTTGCAAGAATTATCGGCGGGCAAGAAGGATTCGCCGGCGGGAAATGCGTGGCAACAATAAATCGAGATGAAATACAAGCAACAATCTTAGGAAAACGTTTTAGGGTAACAACATCCTTCTCATTCGAATCACGAGATTATAAAACTGGACGAGCATTATGCCTAGGCCGGGTAGCGCTCTTACAAAAGGAAGTTACTGAATTTGTTGCTACAATTATGAAACAAGGAATAATCGTTTCGTCTATACACAACGAATGGTTATGTGATAATCCAAATTTGATTTACGTTAATATCGAGGACGTTGATGATCCACTAGATTTCGCAAGAAAAGTTAGAAGAGCGTTATGTAATTAACTCATTTCTTTCGTTAAATGTGTGATTTTGTTAAGTAGAATATTTCGGATTGTTGAAAGGTATTATAAAGTGAAAGAAGGCGTTCCATGTTTGGAATGCCTTTTCTTGATGTTTTTATAATTTGAAAGACGAGGAAACGAACGTGGAGGGAGTAGTAGAAGCATGTTTGAGAGGATTAAATCAATGAAAAGGAAGTGTTTTTAATTCGGGGCTATGGACCTATCCTCTCGTTCTAATTCACTAAAAGAAGAACTTCCCCATACCCATTAGACTACTAAGCATTCCAATTCCATTCATAGTGCCTTTTCCTACTGTAAGTAAGTTTCCAAGCATTCCTGGCTGACCGTAACCTCCGTTATTCCCCCATCCCATGGGACTTATCTGTCCTCCCCATCCTGGAAAGTTTCCGAAAGCCCCCCAGTTATTGGTATTAAATTTAAAAGCTTTAGCTGGCGGTGATAGTAAAGCGGCAAGATGCCCTTGTGCGAACATCCCTGTATGATTGAATGGTTGGGCCCAGGGGAAGGGAGGTTTTTGAAAATTAAAACCTGCATGGTTTGGTAATGGAGTCCAACTAACAGGATGTCCTTGGGGCATCATCCCTGCATAATGGATTGGCTGCCCCCAAGAGAAGGGAGGGGATTGGGGATTGAAGCCCGTATAATTGGTTGGTGAATTCCAACCAAATGGATAGACTCGATAACTCCAATTCTCAGGAACCTTCAGACCATTCATTCCCTCAGCTTTAGTTATTTGGGGCTGTGAATATAATGATGACATTGAAATATGGTTATTATATTGTTCCCCGTTTCCCTTTGAATTCAAATACCAATATTGGTGCATAAGCTTATTCCCCTCACTTTAAAAATGTAATGTTAGACTTAGCCTATGTAATATTCCTTTTTATGGATGGTTACATAACTAGAGCTACAAGCCTGTATTTAAAGGAATGGGTGTGTGGTCTTGTTGATTTATCCCGCTATTTGTGTGGGCTGCCTGTAAAAGCCCCACTGATTAAAGTTTCATTTTATCCCGCTTTAATGGGCAGTAAGATCCCCACCTCAAAATTCAGCGGAAGCAAAGAAGTTAGGTGGGGGATCAACTGCCCATAAAAGTCCGATTGGTT
>NZ_MACI01000032.1 GCF_001884105.1 Bacillus luti
AGAAGGGTATTTTCATTTGCTCCTCTTGTTTATTTCAGTCTAATTTAATTTTGGTTAACTAACGTGTTTACATATTCATTCAAAATTTTAAGTTGGGTAAGTAGAATTGCTAAAAAGAGAATATCCATTCGAAGAGTTTGGCAAAATACTGCAAGGGTAATATATTCTCGTGCAGATATGCAAACGATTTAAACGAATCAATGGAATTTATAATGAAGGGGCAAATAAATATATGAGTGAAACATTACATAAAAGAAAACCACCATATTTAATGCTTGTAATCCTTTTTATTGGGGCATTTGTTTCATTTCTAAATAACTCACTTTTAAATGTAGCCTTGCCATCAATAATGAAGGATTTAGACATTAAAGATTATTCAACGATCCAGTGGCTTTCTACAGGGTATATGCTTGTAAGTGGTATATTAATTCCGGCATCAGCATTTTTAATAACCCGCTTTTCCAATAGGAGCTTATTTATTACATCGATGGTGATTTTTATTCTTGGTACGGCCTTAGCGGCTGTAGCACCGAACTTCGGTTTATTACTTACTGGTCGGATGGTTCAAGCAGCAGGTTCTTCAGTTATGGGGCCCTTGTTAATGAATATTATGCTAGTAAGCTTTCCAAGAGAAAAAAGGGGAACAGCAATGGGGATTTTTGGATTAGTTATGATTACAGCCCCAGCCATTGGACCGACACTATCAGGTTATATTGTAGAGTACTATGACTGGCGTTTGCTTTTTGAAATGATTTTACCATTAGCAATCATTAGCTTACTGTTAGGGATTTGGAAATCGGATAATGTCATGAGACAAAACAAAAATGCAAAACTCGATTACCTCTCATTACTATTATCTTCTGTCGGTTTTGGCGGTTTGTTATATGGGTTTAGTTCTGCAAGCTCCGATGGTTGGACGAATAAAGTCGTCTTAACAACCTTAATCATAGGCGCTATTGCCCTAATTGCTTTCATTATCCGTCAATTAAAAATGAATGAACCGTTATTGGATTTACGTGTTTACAAGTACCCAATGTTTGCACTTGCGTCTGTAATTGCAATTGTCAATGCAGTGGCCATGTTTTCGGGTATGATTTTAACACCAGCTTACGTACAAAATGTTCGCGGTATTTCGCCGCTGAGCTCTGGGCTGATGATGCTTCCAGGTGCGGTAATAATGGGAGTTATGTCACCAATTACAGGTAAACTATTTGATAAATATGGACCGCGGATTCTTGGTATAGTAGGGCTTTCCATTACAGCTGTTTCAACTTATATGCTGGCAAACCTGCAAATCGACTCTAGTCACACACATATTATTCTTATTTATACTCTGCGGATGTTTGGGATGGCGATGGTGATGATGCCACTTATGACAAATGGCCTTAATCAATTGCCAACTCGCTTAAATCCACACGGTACAGCTGTTAATAATACAGCTCAACAAGTATCCGGTTCGATTGGTACTGCTATTCTTGTTACGATTATGAATTCAGTAACAAAAACAAAAGCTGAAAGTCTAATGTCTGAATTAGATCCAACAACCTTCACAGAAGCTACGAAGGCAATGTTAACTCAGAAGGCTTTATTATCCGGAATCCAATATTCATTCTATGTAGCGCTTGGCATGAATGTTGTTGCACTACTATTAGTTTTTTTCGTTAAACGTGTAGATACAAGCCTGGAAGCAGTCGAGAGATTAAATCGGTAGAGTGAAATAAAACTCTACATAATGATTCCTACAAGTTGTTTGCTACTAAAAAGCTGATAATTAAAACGGGGAAAGAACTGAAAGAAACAGTGAAATAATTACACATAGTAAAAAGGATCTGATATTCATATCAGATCCTTTTTACTAGTAACACAATGTAATTGCTTATCGTATTCGTTTGACTGGACAGTAGAAACTATTGGCTTTCAAAATACTACAATCTTTAGTTTTCAATTTCTGATAAACATTATAATAATTCGCTCTTTTTTAATTTAGTATTTTTTCTACAAGTTATAAATCTAATATCAACAAACAACTTAGATTACCAACCTTATAAGCAATATCATAATCGTGAATAGTTAGGGAAAAGATAAAATAAGGTAATCAATTACATATCTTTATCCCAGACGATTCATTGCTATCTTCTTTTTATTGAATGGGATATTTTATTTCATGCTTTTTTGAAAGGGTGTTTTTAATGGATAAAAAAGTATCTGCCATTCCTCAGCCGAAAACATATGGACCGCTGGGGAATCTCCCATTAATCAATAAAGATAAACCGACTCTATCGTTTATTAAGCTGGCGGAAGAGTATGGTCCCATTTTTCAAATTCAAACTTTAAGTGATACTATCATTGTCGTTTCGGGACATGAACTGGTAGCAGAAGTCTGTGATGAAACACGGTTCGATAAAAGTATAGATGGTGCTTTAGCAAAGGTTCGTGCCTTTGCTGGAGACGGATTATTTACAAGCGAGACTCACGAGCCTAACTGGAAAAAAGCTCATAATATTTTGATGCCTACATTCAGCCAACGGGCAATGAAAGATTACCATGCCATGATGGTCGATATTGCTGTACAACTCGTTCAAAAATGGGCAAGACTGAATCCGAATGAAAACGTAGATGTTCCAGAGGATATGACTCGCCTTACATTAGATACAATTGGTCTATGTGGTTTTAATTACCGATTTAATAGCTTTTATCGTGAGACCCCTCATCCTTTTATTACTAGCATGACCCGTGCTCTAGATGAGGCGATGCACCAACTGCAGCGGCTGGATATAGAAGACAAACTCATGTGGAGAACGAAACGTCAATTTCAACATGATATTCAATCCATGTTTTCTTTAGTAGATAATATTATTGCTGAACGTAAAAGTAATGGGAATCAGGAAGAAAATGATTTGCTTTCCCGTATGTTAAATGTGCAGGATCCGGAAACTGGTGAAAAATTAGATGATGAAAATATTCGTTTCCAAATTATTACATTTTTAATAGCTGGGCATGAGACAACAAGTGGATTGTTATCTTTTGCAATTTATTTTTTATTAAAGAATCCAGATAAATTGAAAAAAGCCTATGAAGAAGTAGATCAGGTTTTAACAGATCCCATTCCAACATACCAACAAGTTATGAAACTAAAGTATATCCGAATGATTTTAAATGAATCGCTACGTCTATGGCCTACTGCTCCAGCATTCAGTCTCTATGCAAAAGAAGATACAGTAATTGGGGGGAAATACCCAATTAAGAAAGGAGAAGATCGTATTTCCGTTCTTATTCCGCAGCTACATAGGGATAAAGACGCGTGGGGAGACAATGTGGAAGAATTCCAGCCTGAACGATTTGAAGAGCTGGATAAGGTTCCTCATCATGCTTATAAGCCATTTGGAAATGGTCAACGAGCATGTATCGGTATGCAGTTTGCACTTCATGAAGCCACTCTCGTAATGGGAATGCTTCTTCAACATTTTGAATTCATCGATTATCAAGACTATCAGCTGGACGTAAAACAAACATTAACGCTAAAGCCCGGTGATTTTAAGATTAGGATTCTACCCCGAAAACAAACTATCAGCCATCCTACTGTCCCTGCACCTATAGGGGAGAAGCTGAAAACTGATGAAATCGAACGGCAAGTTCAGAAGACGCCTTCTATTATTGGAGCCGATAAGCTGTCACTTCTTGTTCTGTATGGCTCGGATACAGGGGTAGCAGAAGGTATTGCAAGAGAACTAGCGGATACAGCTAGTTTAGAAGGTGTTAAAACGGAAGTGGTAGCTCTTAACGATCGAATTGGAAGTCTGCCAAAAGAAGGGGCGGTTCTTATTGTAACTTCTTCTTATAATGGAAAGCCGCCAAGTAATGCAGGACAGTTTGTGCAGTGGTTGGAGGAATTAAAACCGGATGAGCTAAAAGGTGTTCAATATGCAGTTTTTGGTTGTGGAGATCATAATTGGGCTAGTACCTATCAGCGGATTCCAAGATATATTGATGAGCAAATGGCTCAAAAAGGAGCAACAAGATTTTCTACACGTGGAGAAGCGGATGCAAGTGGTGATTTCGAGGAACAGCTCGAGCAATGGAAACAAAGTATGTGGTCTGATGCGATGAAGGCTTTTGGATTGGAACTTAACAAAAACATTGAGAAAGAACGCAGTACATTAAGTTTACAATTTGTTAGTCGTCTTGGAGGATCTCCTCTTGCGCGAACATATGAAGCAGTTTATGCATCTATACTAGAAAATCATGAACTTCAATCATCTAGCAGTGAAAGAAGCACTCGACATATTGAGATATCCTTGCCAGAAGGCGCTACGTATCAAGAAGGTGACCACCTTGGGGTGCTGCCAATTAATAGTGAGAAAAATGTTAACCGAATTTTAAACCGCTTTGGATTAAACAGGAAGGATCAAGTCATACTGAGTGCAAGTGGACGAAGTGTCAATCACATACCTTTAGACAGTCCTGTTAGTTTATATGACCTTCTTAGTTACAGTGTTGAAGTTCAAGAAGCAGCCACTCGAGCACAAATACGAGAAATGGTGACATTCACAGCATGCCCTCCTCATAAAAAGGAATTGGAATCATTATTGGAAGACGGAGTTTATCATGACCAGATATTAAAGAAACGTATTTCAATGTTGGATCTTCTTGAAAAGTATGAGGCTTGTGAAATTCGATTTGAACGTTTTTTAGAACTTCTTCCTGCGCTCAAACCGCGTTACTATTCTATTTCAAGCTCTCCACTCGTTGCACAGGATCGTCTGAGCATTACGGTTGGTGTTGTTAATGCGCCTGCATGGAGTGGGGAAGGGACATATGAAGGAGTCACTTCTAACTATTTAGCTCAGCGTCATAATAAAGATGAGATTATCTGTTTCATTCGAACGCCACAATCAAACTTTCAATTACCTGAAAATCCAGAAACACCAATTATCATGGTTGGACCAGGTACTGGAATTGCACCATTCCGTGGATTCTTACAAGCACGACGTGTTCAAAAGCAAAAAGGTATGAACTTAGGACAAGCACATCTATATTTTGGTTGTCGTCATCCTGAAAAGGATTATCTCTATCGTACAGAACTAGAAAATGATGAAAGAGATGGATTAATCTCTTTACACACAGCTTTTTCTCGCCTAGAAGGACATCCTAAAACATATGTACAGCATTTAATAAAACAGGATAGAATCAATTTAATTTCGTTATTAGATAATGGGGCTCATCTTTATATATGTGGTGATGGAAGTAAAATGGCTCCTGACGTAGAAGACACCCTTTGTCAAGCATATCAAGAAATTCATGAAGTCAGTGAACAAGAAGCAAGGAATTGGTTGGAACGCGTGCAAGATGAAGGACGATATGGAAAAGATGTTTGGGCTGGTATATGAATGTTTCTTAATTAGATAAGTAATATGTAACGAATGAACTTCTTTCGAATAAGTGAATAACTCATTTATAAAAATCCCGTATTTTTATTGAATACGGGATTTTCTTATTTTTAAATAAGCTGGACTGTTACTGTAGAGAAATAGGTAATTCATTTGACAATTAAAATGACCTAATTTAATATATATGTCATAGCATATAATTAATGAAACAAATAAATTCACTGTGAATAATTGACTGGTATGCTATATCCTTTTATGTCTTAATTTATAGAGGTGATACATGAACTTACATGATTTAATAGGCTATCTTGTTCATCGTACTGATGTGAAAATGACTAATTATTTTACTAAGAAATTAAAGCCTTTTGGAGTTACGCCAGAGCAGTGGGGGATTATTAGTGTTCTTTGTAGCCAAAGAGCTACTACTCAAAAAGAGTTAGCAGAAGCTATTGATAAAGATCAAACTACTGTCGTAAGAATGATACAGTCAATGGAGAGAAAAGGGATTGTAAAGAAGGCTTTGAATGACCAAGATAGACGTTCACACAACCTTTTTTTAACTGAAAAAGGTGACGAGTTAAAGAAAACAATTTTACCTGTAGTGACAGACGCTCACCATTTCGTTACGAGTAATTTGAGCGAGGAAGAAATTAAAGTATTACAATCGTTATTAAACAAATTGTATGATACACGCTATTAACATTTGTTCCTTATTGATGCTATGCTATTCATAGGGAACAAACTTTGTTTTATGTATTATACATGCTATAGCATGTGATTTGTTTGTTTTGAGGAATGATGGAGATAGCTTTATTTTGTATGATATTTGATTCAGGATCACTTTTTTACCTAGTACCAGTCAAATTTTTGTATTGTATATGCTATAGCATGTAATTTTTATCTCTTTAAAATTGAAGCGACTTCCCTATGGTCAATCTCAGGGAATAGGGTTCGGGTAGTGATTACTACCTGAACAATACTGAGTTTTTATCAAATAATAAGAAAGGTGTGATTACTATTTTAATTTTCATCAATATTGTAAAAGTAGTATTGTTTGTTTTCTTTTTAATGACAGGTACGAAAATTATATCTGGGAAAATGGCAGATGAGTTCAAGCGATTTGGTTTACCCTCGTTTTTTAATTTCTTAACCGGAGCTTTTGAGATTGTAGGAGCGATTGGAATGTTGATAGGAATTTGGATTCCAACAGTAGCTTTATTAGCAGGATTGTTGTTAGGTGGTACGATGCTTGCAGCTGCATTAACTCTTATTGTATTAGCGAGAGATCCTTTTAAGAAAGCGATACCTGCGCTTGTTTTGTTTGTCCTTAGTTTAGGGATAAGTTTGTATCATATTTTTTAAACATAACTGAAAACTGTTAAACTTCATGCGTTCAAGTTGATATCGTTTTGTAATTATATTATAGATAAGGGTTGTGAAAACGTATGAATGAGTTATTATTTTTTAAAATCTTAGCGTTTCTTGCTATATTGACAACAAGTATTGTTGCTGGAACCGTTTTTGCATACTCTAATTCTGTCATGCCTGGTCTGCGTAATTCGGATGATCGTACCTTCGTTCTTTCGGTTAGACACTTTACCTCATCAGTGGCTAATCCGATGTTTCTCTTCATTTCAAACGGTGCTCTTATAGCGCAGATCGGTTTTGTTGTATTAGCCGTTTACCTACAGCAATTTGATAAAGTTATTTTAGGATTAATCGCATTGATTAGTTATATTGCCACTCTACTGATCACTTTCACAGGAAATCTTCCGATGAATAGAGCGATTATCTCAGCTGAACTACCTGTAAGGGATTCTGGATGGGATGCACTCAGAGTCGGATTTGAAACCCGTTGGACGTTGCTGAATCACACGCGTACCTTAACGTGCATCTTCAGTGTGTCGGCACTACTAGTAGCGTTACTTATTAATTAGAAGTATGAATATATTTAGATAAATAATAGTTAACCGGACAATTCTTAAGGAATCTGTCATTGGAAAATAACTTATCGTTTCTGATTTTATCAGATGAAAACCGGATTGATTTAAAAGCTTACAATGTATTATCATGGGTACCATGATGTTCCTTATGAAGCCTCATGGTACCCATGAAAAAACTGCTTACTTTCATGTGGAGAAAAACTGTTCAATATATAGGCAAGAATCTCAAGTCTAAATAAATCTCTTTTTTATTCAATAAAGAATAGGGGAAGTCTTAAACTAGTACGGTAATAATAGCAGCACTAACTTAAGACATTCCTATCATTCGAATCAAAATCATTATAATTAGTAAAAGAATGGGAAGAATTTTATATTAAAAATAGGAGTGAGTGAAAATGGCATATTTATTACAAGTTGATTTTCCGTTTGAAGGTCCTTTTGGTGAAGAAATGGAAAAAGCATTTTGGGATTTAGCAAACAGTATTAACGAAGAAGAAGGATTCCACTGGAAAATATGGACTGAGAATGAAGAAACAAAAGAAGCTGGAGGCATTTATGTATTTGAAGAAAAACAAGATGCTGAAAAATACGCTGAAATGCACAAGAACAGACTTGAAGCAGCTGGTGTTAAAGATATTAGAGTAAGAATTTTTAACATCAATGAAAAGTTAACGGAACTGAATCGTGGTTATATTAAATAATTCCGATATTCGGAGCAAGCTTAAAAAGGAGGGGGATAATCCCCTTCTTTTTTTAATTCTTAAATTGATGGTGGGGGGCTCGCGCAAAAAATCCCTATATAGATAGGGATTCGTGTATCAGCATATAGTTCCTTGAAAAAAGGATGTAACATATGAGAGTTCTTGAATTTGTGAAATTGATGTAAAAGTACTTTTAAAATTGTATTGAAATAATGATTTGTAAAAGGGTACGCCCCTTACTGGGAGGTAAGGGGCACAGGAAATGCAAATTTATTTTAATTTGCTAAAGTAATTATAACATATATACCCGTCTATACATGTTACAAAATTATGAACATAACTATTGTTTAGTAACTAGAAATAACGAAGATGGTATGATTAAAGTTATTTTTAAAGGAATATAACGAAAAAAATGCAAGAAAAGACCTGATAACAGGCCTGTTTTTGTTATTGTTTCTCAGGCTTTCCTTGTTCTAGAATGTAGGCTTCTTCTTGTTCAGGTGTCGCTAATTCGTATGCTTGACCAGTGCTGTTATTGTCCCATTCCCATAATAAATTATGCTCCTCAACGGATTGAGAGAAATCGCCTTCATACCAACGAACCAAAATCTTGAGGTACTGTTCTTTATGTTGTAAGGTTCCACTATTACTTTCATCAATTACTCGACGTACTGTTTCGATGTTTTCGGGAGTCATTTTAATAAATCCTTGCTTTTCGTGAGATAATACTTTTTGATGAGTCATTTTGTGCATTGCATTGATTATATGACGATCAGAATTGAGGTCAAGTATTACCTCTTCACCTTTAATTCTATCAGTCTGCTTTTCCTTAACGTCTGAACCTGCATATGTACCGACTTTGTAACCAGTAAAAATACCAACTACTATAGCGATAACTAAACTTGATGTGATTTTAATCCACTTTTTCAAACCTCGTACCCCCTTTTATTGAAGTGTACCATAAAAGAAGAGCTGTATATCTCTATCCATCTGTTTAATCTACATAAAGCGTCATTATCAGTAATCAGTTATGCTTTATGTTCTGAGGGTAATTAAAAATCGTCGATAAAATTTTACGAATATCTTGATTTGGAGTTCAACCATAGTGTAGAGGATTTTGCTTTACTACTAACTCCTGATTATATTCTTAATGAAAAGCTTCAATAACATATGATCATTCTTAATAATGTCATTGAAATGTACCAATAGAGGTTAGTGCAGCAAAATAAATTGTGTTATGATGTGAGCAAATATAAAGCTATCTAACGGAGGGATTAACATGCCGCATGTTGTGTTTCGTGGAATTACTACTGAACAATTAAAAAGCATAAGCAAGCCATTAGTAGAAGAGCTCGCAGATATCTGTGAGTGTGGTACGGATAATTTTACCTTGGAACTACCAAGTTCTACGTTTGTATTCAATGGAGAAGAAATAGAAGCGTTTCCTCTTATTGAAGTGAAATGGTTTGAGCGTGGACAGGAAATTCGTGATCGATTTGCCAAGGCCATTACTACATATGTAATGGATTTTGGACTTCCAGAAGTAGAGGTTGTATTTACGGTTTTCACAGAATCAGCGTATTATATTAACGGGAAGCATTGTGCAAGTTAGAGCTATTTGAAAGATTTTTATAACATTAAGAAAAGAAATAGGAGAGAATATCCTATTTCTTTTTATTTCTATAATAAAATATGACTGCTAAATCCAAAGTAATGATAATAATTAGAAGTAATACTTCTATAAGTGCATCAGTTTTCCCGTTTAATAAAGACTTTATAAAGAAATCCCATTCTGTTTCATAAGGAGGCTCTACCCAATTTCGTTGTAGTCCTAAAACCATTCCGTTTATGAAAAAGATAATACTTAATAGGATACGTCCAATCAAAACGGCAACTACTTTTAAATTCCAATGCTTTATTTTGATTACATACAGGATTGGAAAGAGTATAAGCATCCAAAAAATAATAATATAGATTGTATTGATCATTCTCTACTCCTAACAAAAGGGTTGTTTTGAATATAGCTGAGTTTTCGGATTGAAGATATATTTCATTGTTACTGGTTTAAAAACAAGGGCCGGAATTCCGGCTCTTTTCTGTTCCGTAAAATAAAGTCTTACTTTATCTCTCCGTCTCAAAAAACTCAATCCACTCTCCATCAGGACCAGCGAAGAATATGTAACGTGTTCCATCTGGTAATGTTTCGATTTCTTCTCCTAGTAAAAAGGTTACGCCGTGTTTCTGTAGTCTTTCAATTTCATCTTCTAATGAATCTACTTTAAAGCAAATGTGATGCACTTTTCCTTCTGCTGGAAGGGTAGAGTTGTAGCCTTCAATTAATTCGAGTATCGTTTCTTTTGATTCTTCCACACCTAAAAAAGCGAGTTTTAAGTTTGGATTTGGATGTCCCATACGTTTAATAAGCTGTAAGCCAACTACTTTTTCATAAAATGAGATAGATGTTTCTAAATCTGCGACCATAAGTCCTACGTGTTCAATTCTTCTAACTGGCATGTGCGAACCTTCTTTCTGAAAATTATATATAAAATAATATTGAAAATTAAGAAAATAAGCAAGATATAATTGTTACAATTTTTAGGGCGTTATATGGTATAGTGAGAAAGTATGTTTGGGGAGAAGGAAGGAGATTATACGATGAATACACCTACTCAAACTCCTTCATTATCGGAAACGATGAAAGAGTGGCATTATGCATTAGCGTATGAAATTAAACATTGGAAAACGATTGGCGGTAGTAAAATTTCTATCATGAACGGTCGTTTTTTATATACAGATTATGAGAATACAGTATACGTATTTCAGCTTATTTCGGAAGTAAGCTTACCTGAAGGTTCACCAATTCGAATTGAGTTCGATGGTGAGGAAGCGACAGGGGAAGTATTATCTGTACATGGATTAGAAATAGAACTGAAATTAAATGATTATATACAAGGTGAAATACGAGAAGCGGTTTTATATAGTGAACCGTGGCAACTACTAGAACAGCTGCAAGAGCGATTAAAAGAAGCGCGTCAAGATAAGCTAAAACGTAATCGTATAAAACGTCTTGTAGACGGAACGAGCAGTCCGAAGCATCTTGAAAAAATGAAAAATCCGAAAAATGAATTGGCGTATCGTTCGTTTTACAATCCGACAACGTACGTATGGGGACCACCTGGAACAGGGAAGTCGTACAATTTATCGCGTATTATTTCGGCTCATTATCAAAAAGGAAAATCGGTACTTGTGTTAGCTCATAGTAACGCGGCTGTTGATGTATTAATGAGCGAAGTAACGAAGCAAATTGAAAAGAAAAAGAAATGGACGCCTGGTGAAATTGTTCGTTACGGTTATAGTCAACATGAGCATATACGAAATCATGAAACGTTACTTGCGTCGAAGTTAGTAGAAACGACGAACGGGTCTTGGGGTGAGGAGAGACTCTATTTAGAAGAAACACGTCAAGAGCTTCGTGAAAAGATTTTATCATATAAAGCGACGTCTGCTGATAAGAAGCGTATACAAGAGATTGAAAGTGATCTTCGAAAGCAAAAAGCAAAAATTAAAGAAGTAGAAAAAGAATACATTGAAAATGCGAAAGTAATCGGCGCGACTTTATCGAAATGTGCCATTGATTCACTTATTTATGAACGTACATTTGATTTAGTTGTCGTAGATGAAGTGAGTATGGCGTTCGTTCCGCAAATTGCATTAGCTGCTTCACTTGGGAAACGTATCGTCGTTTGTGGTGACTTTTTACAGTTACCTCCAATTGCGATGGCAAACCATGAACTCGTTCGCAAATGGCTTGGCGAAGATATGTTTTACCATGCCGGGATTGTTGAGTCTGTTAATAAATCGGAAGCACATCCGAACCTTTTTATGTTGCAGGAACAAAGACGTATGCATGCGGATATATCGAAGTTTACAAACTCATTTATTTATAAAAATAGAGTATATGATCATCCGTCCGTTTCAGAACGTAAAGAACTTGCGCAATTGCAGCCGTTCGCAAATGAGGCGAGTGTTTTATTTGATACGAGTTTAATGGGGGCATTTTCGTTAAAAGACGCTGCTTCTGGTTCTCGTTTTAATATTATGTCTGGTCTAGTAGCGATGCAAATGATGTTAATCGGACTGTTAGATGGTGTTCAATCGATCGGTGTCGTTACACCTTACAGAGCACAGTCTCGTTTTTTATCAACGTGTATTAGAGAAATGTTGCAGAAAACGAAGTATCGACACATACCAGTTTTAGCAGCGACAGTTCATAAGTTTCAAGGTTCTGAAAGAGATATGATGATCTTTGATACAGTGGATAGTTATCCGCAAGAACGACCTGGCGTGTTATTCTTTGACCATAAAAACCATCGCCTCGTCAATGTAGCAGTAACGAGAGCGAGAGGAAAGTTCATTCAATTATCAGATTGCCATTATATGCGTAAAAACTTATCGAGAAAACAAGCGTTATCACAATTAACAGCTCATATAGAACGTCACGGAGATGTGTATGATCGCACGACATCAAGACAATTGTGGGAGCGAAAAATTTCGAAACGATTACGCTGGTATATGGAAATGAATCTTGAAGAGCCGAAAGGGTAACTAACTGTTACGATTTATTTAACCAATTATAACTAAAGGTAATTAAATATATCAGTAAGCCCTGCTAGTCAAGTGATTGGCTAGTAGTGAGGGTTAACTGCGGGCAATCCCTAAAGCTGATTGAACTACAACGTGGCTAGAAATGGTGAGCGTGAATGTCGCGAAAGCAGAAAAAATCAATCAGATGGTGCAAGGTTAAATCCTAAACACTAGAACAATGGGTCTTCCGCCTCGAATCATCTAAGTCAAAAGTGATAAGATGAACGTTCAACGACTATCTCGTATAACTGACGAGAGTACATCACAAGCCTATGGTGGTGGAAAAATCCTCTATCTCTAAAGAGATAAACATATAGTCTGCGCTCATGTGAAAACATGAGAAGTTCATAAGAGAACTGGCTAAGGAATTGCGTCCTTAGTTGAACGAGATAAATTTAGTTAAATCTATCAAACCTCATTGAATAAATCGAACATATGTGCTAAATTGGATTTAATGAGGTAAGAATAATAATGAAATTTTCACGAGTTAGTCAAGTATCGGAATTAACAGGTTTGCATCCGAGTAGTCTCAGGAGAATACTGATGGAACACGCTACTATTCAGAAGAACAAATCTTTCATTAAAGGAGTTACATTCTGATGATATTGGCGAAGAAAGTTAGACTGATTCCAACGCCTGAACAAGAAAAAGTGCTTAGAAACCATGCTGGTGCTGCAAGATTTGCTTATAACTATTGTAAAAGAATGAGCGATAGATACTATAAGCTATTTGGAAAATCTGTTTCACAGTTAGCTTTACAGAAACGATTTACAAAGATCAAGAAGCGAAAGAGATATGAGTGGTTAAAAGATATTAATGCACAAGTGCCCAAACAGGCTTCAAAAGATTTTGATACGGCGAGAAAACATTCGTTCAAAAAATACAAAAATGGTTATCACACTTCTTATAAATCCAAAAAAGATGTAATCCAAGGATTTTATGCCAATTATGCAAGACTGATTATAGGAAAGAAAGTAATTCATATTCAGTCTATTGGAGAAGTGAAAACAAGCCAGCAACTACCAAGAAATAAAAAACCATCAAATCCAAGAGTTACATTTGATGGTCGTCACTGGTGGATTAGTGTAGGGTTTCAAGAAGACTTTGAATCACAAGAACTAACGAATGAGTCGATTGGTGTGGATGTTGGTTTAAAAGAGCTGTTTGTAGCTTCTAATGGTATGAAAGAACGAAATATAAACAAAGACGCCAAGGTTAAAAAACTTTTGAAAAGGAAAAAGTCAGCACAAAGAGATATGTCTAGGAGATTTAAAAAAGGTGTAAAAATTCAATCTGTCGGATATGAAAAAGCGAAAGCTGAGCACCTGCGGTTATCTAGGAAAATTACGAATATCCGAAATAACCATATCCATCAAGCAACAGCTAAATTGGTGAAAACCAAACCAATGAGAATTGTTGTGGAAGACTTATTTGTCTCAAACCTGTTAAAAAACAAAAAACTATCGAAAGCATTTTCATTTCAAAAATTAAACTTCTTCTTTCAATGTTTGTCATACAAGTGCGAGAAGTATGGCATTGCGTATGTAAAAGCTGATAAATGGTTCGCCTCAAGCAAGATTTGCTCATGTTGCGGAGTAAAATACGACCATTCAGTTCAACCAGAAGGACAGTGGAGTTTAAAAATACGTGAGTGGCGTTGTGCTTCATGCAATAGCCATCATGATAGGGATGTAAATGCTGCGATAAATTTATCAAGATGGGTACAATAAATGCTTGATAATAGGAGGTAACGATACTGCCTCGTGTGGAGTGTTATACCCCTCGTCCCTTTGGGGTTGCGAGAACACGATGAAGCACTAACTTGTGTAAATTTGATTGAATTGTATAGATTTAGTTAAGTTTATCGTATCGGTTATTGAAAGATATTTTAGCCGCAAAACGAAAAATTATCATTTCACTTCCAAGTACAAAACAAGTGGATAAACGAGTATGGCAAGCGTTAATGCGTACAAATGCGCAAATAACAGTGTATAGTGATGGACCAGTTCCGTTGAAGAATGTAAAGTTACAAAGGCAAAATAAAGCATTCCCGTTTATCGTAATTGATGATGAAATCTTCTGGGCAGGCGCACCACTCACATCTCAAATGATATTTGAAGGTAGTACGGAGTTTCCATACGTATGTGCAAGACTGCAAGCACCAGAAACAATTGGTGTACTAAAAGGATTTTTAGATATTCGGTAAATTCGGATAGGAATTCCTTGACTTTTAATCGGAATGAACTTAGAATGAAAATAATTTAATATAATTTTATGAAAATTCTTATCACGAGAGGTGGAGGGACTGGCCCTATGATACCTCGGCAGCGGATTCTTTATGAATACTGTGCCAATTCCAGCAAGGTAACTTGAAAGATAAGAAAGAAGCTCATTTTGACTGTATATGCAAAAGCCTCTTTCTATCTTTTAGAAAGAGGCTTTTTTACGTGAAAATAAAAGGAGGAAGAACAATGGGAGCGACTGGAGTAACGTCACAAAGAAAAACAATTGAAGAGAGTATAGAAAGAAATAAGGAAAAGTACATAGAAACAAGTCATAATATTCATGCGAATCCGGAGATTGGTAATCAAGAGTTTTATGCATCAAGAACGTTAAGTTTATTACTAGGGAGTGCAGGGTTCCAATTGCAGCACAATATAGCTGGACATGAAACAGGATTTATCGCGCGGAAAAGTTCAGGAAAACAAGGGCCAGTTATCGCGTTTTTAGCGGAGTATGACGCTTTACCAGGACTCGGTCATGCGTGTGGTCACAATTTAATTGGGACAATTAGCGTTGCGGCAGCAATTGCATTATCAGAAACGCTTGAAGAAATCGGCGGAGAAGTTGTCGTGTTTGGGACACCAGCAGAGGAAGGTGGGCCAAATGGTAGTGCGAAATCAAGTTATGTAAAAGCAGGTTTATTTAAAAACATTGATGCGGCACTCATGATTCATCCGAGCGGAAAAACAGCGACAACGAGTCCATCATTAGCAGTCGATCCACTTGATTTTCATTTTTACGGAAAAACAGCTCATGCCGCAGCTTCACCTGAAGAAGGGATTAACGCATTAGATGCGGTTATCCAGCTGTACAACAGTATTAACGCACTTCGCCAACAACTTCCGTCAGATGTAAGAATTCATGGTGTTATTACAGAGGGCGGAAAAGCACCTAACATTATTCCTGACTACGCCGCAGCAAGGTTCTTCATTCGTGCAGCAACGCGAAAAAGATGTGCGGAAGTAACAGAGAAAGTAAGAAATATCGCACAGGGAGCAGCATTAGCAACAGGCACAAAAGTAAAAATCCATCAATTTCAAAATGAAATCGATGAACTACTCGTAACAAAAACATATAACGACGTCGTAGCAGAAGAATTAGAATTACAAGGTGAAGACGTAAATCGTAAAGAAAGAGTGGGCATTGGTTCAACAGACGCAGGAAACGTAAGCCAAGTCGTACCGACCATTCACCCGTACATTAAAATCGGCCCAGATGACTTAATTGCGCATACGAATGAATTTAGAGAAGCAGCACGTTCAGAACTAGGCGATAAAGCATTAATTACATCGGCAAAAGCATTAGCGAATACCGCTTATCGATTAATTACAGAAGAAGGGTTGTTAGAGAAGGTGAAGGAGGAGTTTAGAGAGGCGCAGAGGAATCAGGGGTAGGTGATTGAAAGGAGTGGATGACCCACTCCTTTTTCTTTTTTGGGAAAGCTGGTGCCTATCAATTTAAATAAAGTGTTCATTTTCACATTGAGATGTCAATTCTTTTATCCCTTTATCAGAACGACAATTTCTCCTCAAACTCA
Source organism: Bacillus luti (assembly GCF_001884105.1). Classification (GTDB taxonomy): domain Bacteria; phylum Bacillota; class Bacilli; order Bacillales; family Bacillaceae_G; genus Bacillus_A; species Bacillus_A luti. Next base: position 16,496 of record NZ_MACI01000032.1, read on the forward strand.
CTCTTTAAAACAATTAAAGGAGACGATAATCCGAATTGCATTAAAGAGTCTAAAAATGTAGCGAGAGAATCCATCGAATCGCTCATGACCTTCATCATATAATTAAATTCCCCGCTAATTCGATATAAATCTGTTACTTCGGGAGCGGCATTACAATATTGGATAAAATCAGAGCATTGGCTCGTTTTAAACATGATGAATGCTTGAATGTTTTTATTAATTTTGGAAGGCTCAAATTTTGTTCGGTAAGCTGCTATAACTCCTTGATCTTCAAGTTTGTTAATTCGCTCTTTTACAGCAGGTTGCGTCATGGATATAATTCGTCCTATTTCTGAAACAGAAATTCTCGCATTTTCATACAATAAGTTCATAATTTTATGATCGATTTCATCCAGTTTTACTGTGTTTTGCATTGGGCTATCTCCCTCGATTTATTTTCTAAAGTAAATTGTAATTTATAACTATAATATCATAAGTAAAGGAACTAAATTACCTATAAATCTATATTTAAAATGATTGGTGTTTACATGAAAATATAAGTATAGGTTTTATTAAACGGAAATTTAGGAAGGATGGAAAAAATGAAGAATCTTGATGGGAAAGTAGCGTTAGTAACAGGGGCGAGTCGTGGTATTGGTCGTGCGATTGCGAGGAGATTGGCAAACGACGGTGCATTAGTTGCGATTCACTACGGCCGAAATAAGGCAGCTGCAGATGAAACGGTTAGTGAGATTGAATCTAATGGAGGAAAAGCATTCTTAATTGAAGCTGATCTCAATTCAGTTGATGGTGTCAAAAAGTTAGTAGAACAATTGAAGAATGAATTACAAATAAGAGTTGGTGCATCAGAGATTGATATTCTAGTAAACAATGCAGGGATAGGTACACAAGGAACGATTGAAAATACGACAGAAGAAGTTTTTGATGAAATTATGTCTGTAAATATTAAAGCACCATTCTTCTTAATTCAGCAAACATTACCGTTACTACGAGCAGAGGGGCGCGTTATTAACATTTCATCAGCTGAAGTAAGACTTGGTTTTACGGGGTCTATTGCATATGGTTTAAGTAAAGGTGCATTAAATACGATGACACTTCCTCTAGCTAAACATCTCGGAGAAAGAGGTATAACAGTGAATACAATTATGCCTGGATATACGAAGACAGATATTAATGCGAAATTGCTAGATAATCCAGAAATACGAAATTTTGCTACGAATTCATCTGTTTTCGGGCGAATAGGGCAAGTTGAAGATATTGCAGATGCAGTAGCGTTCCTTGCTTCTCCTGATAGTCGTTGGGTAACAGGGCAGATTTTAGATGTTTCTGGTGGGTTTTGTTTATAGGGGCACTACTTCATACACATCACCCTAAATTAAAATTTTCTTTCTCTACAGATAGCTATTCTGAGAAGCCGCTTATTTTTTCGTTTTGGGGGCATTTCTTTTTCTTAAGTTGATGGGTATGTATGGTGACCTCTATTAGACGATAGTGAATGAACAATTTCGGGGTTCAGTTCAACTTTATCCCGCTTTAATGGGCAGTAAGACCCCCACCTCAAAATTCAGCGGAAGCAAAGAAGTTAGGTGGGGATCAACTGCCCATAAAAGTCCGATTGGTGAAGGCTAATAATCAGTGGGGGGATGAAGAAAACCCCCACTGATTAAAGTTTCACTTTATTCAAAATAAGATTTTTTTGCAGTAAAATCAATGTTAGTGGAACTTTTTTAATCAAACTTTTTTCTAAATGAACATAAATACTTGCAACATTTAAATTAGTACTATATAGTTCTAGTTATGACAAAGGTAAAATTAATGAATCAAAAACGTGTGATTGAAGTAGCTGCAACATTATTTTTAGAAAAAGGGTTTGCTTATACAAGTATGGATGAATTAGTACGTGTAAGCAAAGTTTCAAAGTCTAATGTGTATTATCACTTTTCTAATAAGGAAGTATTATTAGAAGCGGTCGTTGATTATTGGATTGAAATGTATCAATCTGCAATTGATGACGTACTTGCTCAGAATCAATTTTTAGTTGAAGATCGTATCCAACTGTTTTTAAAGCAATTATCACAAGGAGTTCAGTCGAGAGAGTATAAGGGGAGCTGTCCATTTATTACTCTTTATATTCAAAGTCCTAAACAGGCCACGCAAATAAAAGAAAAAATAGGTCTTTTTTTTACAGGATTACAAAAGAAAGTTTCTCTATTACTTAAACAAGGGGTAGAGAAGGGAGAATTCAGAAATACGATTCATATTGATGAGGTTGCATCACTTTTCATTACAAATCTTGAAGGAGCGTTATTTATTTCAGAAACATTGAAGGATGCAACTGTAATCACGAAAACAGCAGATCATTTTTTAAAATTGCTTCGATAAAAGAAGCATTTTTTTTACATCAAATTAGTACTGGGTAGTACTAAAAAGGGGGATGTTATATGAGAACAGTATTTTTAACTGGTGGAACAGGCTTTATTGGAAAGCAATTAGTGAAAGAATTAGCCAAAGAGGATGTTAAAATTCTTCTTTTAGTAAGGTCGAAAAGTAAAGCAACACGTCTTTTTCAAGAAAGAGGCATCTTAAAAAAGGCAGTTATGCACTTTATTGAAGGTGATTTGACGAAAATAGATTTAGGTCTAAGTGCTGAAGATAAGGAGAGGGTATTGAAAACGGATGTGATTATTCACGCAGGAGGCCCCATGGATATTCAAGCGACAAGTAAAGAGGCAGCTTCCGTATTTTTAAATGGCGCCAAACACATTAGTGAATTAGCTAAAAGTATTCATCAATTGAAGGGCTTGCAACAATTTATTCATGTTGTAGGTTATATGAGTCCCTTTGATGATAAAAATAGCAAGATTGCAATTGATGTGTTTCAAGAAGGAAACAATTATTTGAAAATAAAAAATCCATATGAGAGAACAAAATTTTTAGCAGATCTTTATATCCGTCAGCAGGCATCAGCAGTAGGTTATCCGCTTTCTGTAATTAATCCGCCAACTGTAGTCGGTAGTAGTAAAACAGGGAGTACAGAGCAGATAGCAGGATTAGGTTTGCTTGTGATGAGTATGCGAAGAGGGCTCATGCCAGTGATTCCTGGAGGTAAGGGATATAGGTTACCACTTATTTCAAACGATGAGCTTGCGAAATTTATTGTGCAGGTTTTCAGATTGGAGCAACCGACTATTCAAACATATACACTTGTTGAAGACAAACAGCACGATCAGAACATTGCTGAATTATTAAGTATTATGTCGGAAAGTATGAATATGAGGGCACCAAAAATCTCCGTCCCAATGACACTTATGAAAGCAATTATGAATAGTGGAGTAAGTAAAATAACAAAAATTCCTTCTGACGGACTGAATTTTATTACAAAACGAAAATTTTCAAATGTTTCAGCGAAAAAAATTATGGGAGGAGATTGGTTTAAGGAGACGAGTGTAATGAAATTTTTCCCTGCCGTAGTAGCTGATCTGGATTATCGAATGATGTATCAAAATGGCCAGCATAATCATTTATTTAAACGAACACTATGCGATAACACTACCCTTTACCAATTACAAGGAGAGGGTAAACCGTTTATTTTATTACATGGTTTATTGAGTGATGGAGAGGATTTATTTCCTTTAGCACAAGAGCTTCATGAAAAAACTGGTAAACCTGTATGGATCTTGGATCTTCCAGGTTTGGGACGTTCGCCCTTTAAACTGGAGAAAAATCTTCTAGATATCTATTTGAATGTAGTGAAAAAGTTATTGGAGAAAGCTACTAATGGTGCACATCTAATTGGCCATTCATTCGGTGCGTTTATTCTTCTGGAAGCATTGGTACAAGAGTTCATAGATAAGAAGTATTCAATCACTTTACTTCAGCCACCTGTTGTTAAAAAAAATGCTAAATCGCTAAATGTTCCTCAATTTATAAACAAATGGACATTAAAATTGGCAACTACTAATTTGATAGGGCGTTATTTAATAAGTAATGGTTTGTTTGAAAGTATGGAGAGCATCCCTGAACATTATATTGAAAAAATAAGTAAAAGTTTTACTTCTCCTAGAATTTTAAATACTACGGTTCAGCTTAACAGTTTACTACTGAAAAACGATCAAGGTGATTTCAATGAAGTAACAAAGTATAATCTTCACATTATTTGGGGGGATTATGACAGAGGCTATTCTGCTCCATCGCATCTTGGTAAGGTTGATTTTGTTCCATATGGCCATCATTTTCCTCTTAGTCATCCGAGTGAAACGGCAACATTAGTAATAAAAAATAGTAATACTAGCAGATGAGAGTGTGGGATAAATAAAAAGTGTGTAGTAAGATCGTTGTGTCTTTGAAATAAAATCGTACTGTTTGGGGTCCCACACCATCACCATCAAGCTAATATGTTCATATCCCCCTAAATTAAAATTTTCTTTCTCTACAGATAGCTATTCTGAGAAGCCGCTCATTTTTTCTTTTTGGGGGCATTTTTTTCTTAAGTTGATGGGCTGGGGTACCGCCAACAAGACGCGAATTTTGCACGCTAAGCAAAAAACAATAAGCTGTCTACATGGACAGCTTATTTACATTATTCTCGTTATTGGAAGTTATTTTTAACTTTTCCTGATCCGAAAGAATCAATCTTTGTTCTTCTAACAGTTGAATAACCTTATCTAATTTTGGTTCAACTGAATCTTGCTTTTTGCGATTGTTAGTATGCCGAATTATAAGTATAATTCTCCAAAACATTGCACCGATGATTACTAAAATAATAGCAACTCCTATGTAATAAATAGAGTTTCTAAAGGTATTATTTAGAACTTCATTTTTCCTTATTTCACCATTTGAAAGGATTGATGTATTGTTTGATTTTGGTTGTATATTTTATACATGTCTGGTTAATATAACGTCTAGTTTTTATAAATTAATATATGTATTATCTTATAAAAAAACTCAGCAGGATTTATTCTGATGAGTTTTTTTGTTTATATAATTTATCAATAATTATTCTTTTTTCTCCGGCTGATAGGAAAGAATAACGACACCTGAACTGGTCGTTCTTGTTTCGATCAGTTTTAAAGCCTTTGTATCGTTTCCGTTTTTAAAGAGATGCTTTCCGCTTCCCACGATAACAGGATTGACCATAAAATGATATTCATCAATGAGGTCGTGTTGCATCAATGTTTGTATAAGCTCACCACTACCATAAATTAAAAGGTTCTGACCGGGCTGTTCCTTCAGTTTTGATATTTCTTCTACAATATTCCCCTTGATAAGGTTTGCATTCCATTCGGTTTCTTCCAAAGTTGTTGAAGCAACAAATTTAGGCATGCTGTTCATCTTATCAGCAAAACCCTCTTCATCAGTCATAGAAGGCCAGGCAGCTGCAAAACCTTGATAGGTTACCCGCCCTAGTAGAAGAGCTTCACTTTCAAACAGTAAATCGGATTGAAACTTTGCTACTTCTTCATTGAAGTATGGAGCAGTCCAAGCTGGTTCCTCCATGACACCATCTAGTGAGAGGTACATCGATACAATTATTTGTCCCATTTTGTTCTCCTTTAGTTTTAAATTGAGATTTTTAAATATTGGTAACACAATTATTAATTCTCCAGCTAAAGAAATTCTCCCTTTTTAATAGTTTCGACAAAATGTATTTATGTATGTTTTGTAATAACCTAATATATTAATAAATTCGAAACATTGTATAACAACTAATTTTTATGCGTTATTGATTAGCGTTGCTTATTGTGCTAACGAATCAGGATAGTATGGCGATCAACCAACTAAATGGTTGTTTATCCTCAATTATTAGAAGGAAAGTTCTATCATTTTGCGAATTTATTAGACATAGACGAGTGCTATAATTTTCTATATCTCCATAAAGAGGTGACTACGCATGAATCAAAGACCGTCAGAAGAAGAATACGCCGGGAGCTCCGGCGAATATATCCGTTTGGTGCCGGACGGTAACATCATCGACATTCTGCTCGCCCAGGAAAAGCAAATGACCGAGTTCCTGGCATCGTTGACCGAGAGCCAGGCCGCGTATCGGTATGCGGAAGGAAAATGGACGCTGAAAGAAGTCGTGGGCCACATCGCAGATGCGGAACGCGTCATGACCTACCGCCTGCTTCGGTTCGCAAG
>NZ_MACI01000033.1 GCF_001884105.1 Bacillus luti
TAGTTTGTCTAGCATCTAAAAATAAAAATTGACGTTTCACGTTGTTTGTTTCGTTCAGTTTTCAAAGAACTTCTTCATCGCTCAGAAGCGACTTTATTAATATAACATTTTGTTATATTTTCGTCAACAACTTTTTTTAATAAGTTGTTTTTCGTTTGTTTTGCTTGTTACCTTTCGTGGCAACGAATATAAATATACCAGTTCGATTATTAAAATGCAATAGTTTTTCTAATAAAATTTTTAACTTAGTAAAAAAGTATAAAAACAGCATATTTCTTCTATATAAATATAATTTTCCACACTATCAAGATTTACTATCTCCAAGTAACTCATATTCAAATAAAAAAAGCTTTGGAGAAATCTCCAAAGCTTAGTCTTGTTTATGACGCATAGCAGGGAATAATAATACATCACGAATAGATGGTGCATTCGTTAATAACATAACAAGACGATCAATACCAATTCCTAGTCCACCTGTAGGAGGCATACCATACTCAAGAGCTTCGATATAATCATCATCCATCATGTGAGCTTCATCATTACCTTGTTCGCGTTCTTTTAATTGCGCTTCAAAACGTTCTTTTTGATCGATTGGATCATTTAACTCAGTGAATGCATTTGCATGTTCACGTGCAACGATAAATAATTCGAAACGATCTGTGAATCGTGGATCTTCATCATTCTTTTTCGCAAGTGGCGAAATTTCTACCGGATGACCGTAAATAAATGTTGGTTGGATTAATTTATCTTCTACTTTTTGTTCGAAGAATTCATTTATAATATGACCAACTTCCATTGTATCTTTAATATCTACATTATGTTCTTTTGCAAGTTCACGCGCTTCTTCCACACTCATTGGATTCCAGAAATCTGCTCCAGAATGTTCTTTAATTGCATCTACCATATGAAGACGTGTCCATTCTGGTTCTAGATTAATTTCATAATCACCATATTGGATTGTTGTTGTACCTAGTACTTGTTTCGCAATATGAGCAACCATATTTTCTGTTAGTTTCATAATATCTTTATAATCAGCATACGCTTCATACAATTCAATCATCGTAAACTCAGGGTTATGACGAGTTGATACACCCTCATTACGGAATACACGACCGATTTCATAAACTTTTTCTAATCCACCCACGATAAGGCGTTTTAAATGAAGTTCAATTGCGATACGCATATATAATTCCATATCTAACGCATTATGGTGCGTAATGAAAGGACGAGCAGAAGCTCCACCTGCAATTGCATGCATCATAGGTGTTTCCACTTCAAGATAACCGTTGTCATCTAAGTATCTTCTCATTTCACGAATGATCTTACTACGAGTAACGAATGTTTCACGGCTTTCCATACTTGTAATTAAGTCTAAATAACGTTGACGGTAGCGTTGTTCAACATCTTTTAATCCGTGGTATTTATCCGGTAGTGGACGAAGAGATTTCGTTAATAGTGTAAAGCCCGTTGCTTTTACTGAAAGTTCTCCAACGTTCGTTTTGAACACTTTACCTTCAATACCTACTAAGTCACCTAAGTCTGCTGTTTTAAATAATTCGTACTCTTCATCTCCAACAGCATCTTTACGAACATAAATTTGAACTTGTCCATGTAAATCTTGAATATGTGCAAATCCAGCTTTTCCTTTACCGCGTTTTGTCATGATACGACCAGCGATAGAAACAGAGATTTCTTTCTCTTCTAATTCTTCTTTAGAGAACTCTCCATATAAGCTTAATAAGTCATTTGTTGCATTTGTACGTTCAAATCGTTTACCGAACGGATCGATTCCTTGCTCACGTAAGTTATGTAGCTTTTCACGACGAACAAGCAATTGGTCGTTTAATTCTTCGTGGTTCATGTTATCCATGGTATTGATATCACTCCAGCTCTATTAATTTTTACAATATATACAGTATAGCATTTTCTACTCAACTAGAAAAACTGCCAGCAACTAACTGGCAGTTCTTCTTTCTTTCACGTAATTATAGGAAGTGTGTAGAAGAATGTCAATCTTCCCTATCTATTATTAACCAACGTGAATTGTTTGTTGTTTTGCTTCTACTTCTTCTACAAACGCACCTAATACATTCGCAAGGTCTTCACGCGTATTACAAGCATTGATACCATTACGTACAGTTGCATTACCACGAATACCTTTTAAATACCAAGCTGCATGCTTTCTCATCTCTCTTACAGCGACATTTTCGTTCTTTAAATCGATAAGACGATCTAGATGCAACATACATACGTCAATTTTCTCGCGCACTGTCGGTTCCGGCATTAATTCACCCGTCTCTAAATACTTTACCGTACGATAAATCATCCACGGATCTCCAAGAGCAGCGCGACCAATCATAACACCATCTACGCCAATTTCATCAATCATACGCTTTGCATCTTGTGGCGTTGCGACATCACCATTTCCGATAACCGGGATATTTACAGATCGCTTTACTTGTTTAATAATATCCCAATCCGCTTTTCCTTCATACATTTGTACTCGTGTACGCCCATGAACTGCTACCGCTTGTCCACCAGCACGCTCAACAGCTTTTGCATTCTCGATTGCGAAAATATGATCCTCATCCCAACCAATACGCATTTTAACTGTAACTGGTTTTTTAACAGCATCTACAACTGCCGCTACCATTTCATATATTTTATTTGGGTCTAAAAGCCACTTTGCTCCCGCATCACACTTAACGATTTTCGGTACTGGGCACCCCATATTAATATCAATGATGTCTGCTGTCGTATATTGATCTACGTATTTCGCAGCATCTACAAGAGTTTCTTTCTCTCCACCAAAAATTTGTAAACTTAATGGCTTTTCTCTCTCATCGATGTATAACATATCTAATGTTCTTTTATTGTTCAGTAGTATTGCCTTATCACTTACCATTTCGGCACAAACTAGACCTGCACCAAATTCTTTTACTGTCAAACGGAATGCAGAGTTACACACTCCCGCCATCGGTGCTAATACAACCGGATTTTTCATCTCAATATTTGCGATCTTTAACACTCGATTTACTCCTTCCTTCATGGTCACTTTGGCATTAGCTCATCTATCGAGACCTTTAACGCTTTAGCAACTTCCACTACAAAATCTTGGGAAGGCGATCGATTACCTCTCTCAACTTCACCTAAAACAGATACAGATACCCCTAATTCTTTTGCAAAACCTTCTTGCGTATAACCTTTTAGCTTTCGAAAAGCACGAATGCGTCTTCCCCATTTTTCTGCTTCCATACCGTTACTCCCTCTCGCCTTTTCATTTCTTCTACTTGTGAACGTGAAATGTCTTGTTTTATATCTTGATTAATCTCTAACAACGGAACGATAACAAAAGCTCTTTCGAACATCCGCGGATGCGGAACAATAAGATTCTCCGCTTCAATATTTTCTTGATTATATAGTAAAATGTCAAGGTCGATAGTCCTCGGGCCCCACCTGATTTCCCTTTTTCTTCCTAGGTTGTTTTCTACTTTTTGCGTTACTTTCAATAATTCTTGCGGTGATAAATTGGTAGAAATTTTTATAACTAAATTTAAAAAGCAACTTTGGTCAGTATAGCCAACTGGTTCCGTTTCATATACAGACGAAACATCCTCAACTTGGATATAAGGATTTTTATTTAGAAACTGAATCGCTTCAGTTAAATACGTATAACGCTCTCCAATATTTGAACCTAATGCAATGTACGCTATGTTATTCATGGACGTTCTCTCGTAATTTCCACTGCTACAGCGCGATAATGCCCAGGTATCGGCGGATCCGGTTTAATTACTTTAATTGTACAACGCAAAATACTCTCATATTGTTTCAATATATCTGTAGCGATATTTTCAGCAATACTCTCTACAAGCTTATACGTTCTATCTTCAACAACTTTTCTACACAGTTCGAAAAGTTCTCCATAATTGACCGAATGCTCTAAGTCATCACTTTCTCCCGCCTGTTTCAAATCCAATTCTACTGTTAAGTCGACTTTAAATCTCTGACCTAATTTATTTTCTTCTGGGAATACACCATGATAACCGTAAAACTCCATATCATGGATATAAATTTTATCCAATTACTTCGCCCCCTTACCAATCATCGCATCCATCATCTTAGCCATACGTGCCATTTCCTTCACATCATGAACACGAACAAACTCACAACCTTTTTCAATACCAAGACAAACAGTAGCTCCCGTTCCCTCAAGACGTTCCTCTACCGGTAAATCTAGCACATGCCCAATAAAGGACTTTCTTGAAGTACCTAAGAGAACTGGGTAACCTAGTATGTTTAACTGTTCTAAATTGCGCATCGCCTCTAAGTTTTGTTCAGGCGTTTTAGCGAAACCGATGCCCGGGTCTAAAATAATATTCTCATCTCGCACACCAGCATCTTTAGCAACTTTAATACTATCATGCAAATCGGCAATCATATCCGCCATTAAATTACGATAATTCATATTATCGCGGTTATGCATCAAGATGATAGGCACATTATAATGAGCTGCAACTTCAGCAATTTTCGGTTCCGCCTTCGCTCCCCAAATATCATTAATAATATGAGCGCCAGCTTCAATTGCTTGCTTTGCAACCTCAGCTTTATATGTATCGATAGATATAGGCAATTTCACCTCTTTTGAAACCGCCTGAATCATTGGAACAACTCGCTTAATTTCTTCTTCTACTGATACTTTAGCAAAACCTGGGCGAGTAGATTCTCCACCAATATCAATAATATGAGCACCTTCATCTCGCATTTCTCTTGCATGGCGCACTGCAGCCTCTACCTCATTGTAACTCCCACCATCTGAAAATGAATCTGGCGTTACATTTAAAATCCCCATAATTAATGTTTTTTCATTTAAATTCAATGTATATTCACCGCAGCGTAAATCATAATCCCACTTCAAATTACACATCTCCTCTTCGTAATTCATTTCTGCTCCACAATTTCTCTCTCTGCATTTCATAAAGATTCATCAATCTTTTTGTAACCACTCCCACTTTACCCGGGAAATCTCGCCCTTCTATACGACAAAGCGGAATAACTTCTTGAATGGAGTTTGTTACGAAGATTTCATCTGCGGAAAGTAATTCATCTTTCTTAAAGAAACCTTCCTTCACTTCTATACCAAATTCCTCTGCAATCTTTATAATAAACGCACGAGTGATACCATTTAAAATCCCCGTTTTTAGCGAAGGTGTATACAAAATATTATCTTTCACAAAAAAGAGATTCGAAACAATACCCTCTGCAACATAACCTGCTTCAGTAAGGAAAATACCTTCCTTATTCACAACATTTCCAATTTCACGCTTCCCTAAAATGTTATTTAAATAATGATGAGATTTCAAGCGCAATGCCCCTTCCGGCGTATTGCGCACCTGCTTTAAAATAACCCCTTCTTTTTCCACTATATCTCCTGGGGCTGCTAAAGGTTTTATAAAAACAATAACAGACGGTTCTTCATACATTGCTGTTTGCAATCCTATTTCATCTATACCCGCCGACACATTAAAGCGTACGTACGCGTGTTCCAATCCATTCTGAACGAGTAAATTTTTCAAAATAAACATTACATCATCTTTTGTCATTGTCCATTTGATTTGCAATGTATCCAGCGCATCTATTAAACGGTTATAATGGTCATCCAACAAAAAAGGATGACCATTATAAATGCGAAACGTCTCAAAAACCCCAAGGCCATATAAATAACCATGGTCATAAGGAGAGATTTTCGCTTCACTCGCTTCTACATACTCACCATTTACGTAAATTAGCATGATGCCACACTAGGACTGTATTTACGAATAAAATTCTGTAGCAACTCTTTCCCATGAGAAGTCATAATAGATTCCGGGTGGAACTGCACACCTTCGATCGGCAATGTTGTATGACGAAGCGCCATAATTTCCCCTTCCACCGTCCAAGATGTTACCTCTAAACAATCTGGTAACGTCTCTTTCTTAACAATTAAGGAATGGTAACGCGTCGCAGTAAACGGATTAGGAATATCCGAGAAAATCGTCTTTCCGTCATGATGCATAAGCGAAGTTTTTCCATGCATTAATCGTTCCGCACGAACAACCTCCCCACCAAACACTTGCGCAATGGATTGATGCCCAAGACAAACCCCAAAAATCGGAATCTTTCCAGCAAAGTATCGAATAACCTCCATACTAATTCCTGCTTCATTCGGACTACATGGACCTGGCGAAATCATTAAAAAGTCTGGTTTCATATTCTCAATATCTGAAATAGTCACTTCATCGTTACGTTTAACAACAAGCTCTTGTCCAAGTTCTCCAAGAAACTGCACTAAATTAAATGTAAAAGAATCATAATTATCAATCATTAATATCATTTCTCTCACCTAACCGTTTCTTCGCTACGTTCTTTTGCACGCCATAAAGCAATCGCCTTTTTTAACGACTCTTTATATTCATTCTTCGGATTCGAATCAATTACAATTCCCGCTCCTGCTTGTACATGTGCTTTTCCATCTTTAGCAAGAAGTGTCCTAATTACAATATTCAATTCTGTATCTCCAGAATAACCGATCCAACCGATTGAACCTGTATAAATCCCTCGGCGAACAGGTTCTAACTCTTCAATAATTTCCATCGTACGTATTTTCGGGGCACCAGTAATTGTCCCCCCTGGGAATACAGCCTTCACTAAATCAAAAGCATCTTTATCTTCTTCCACCTCACCACGCACATTAGAAACAATATGCATAACATGTGAGTATTTCTCAATTACCATAAATTCATCTACTTCTACAGTGCCATATTTACAAACACGTCCTAAATCATTTCGTTCTAAATCCACAAGCATGACGTGCTCTGCTCTTTCTTTTTCGTTCTCAATTAATTCTCTTGCCAATTCTTCATCCTCTTGCTCGTTCGCCCCTCTAGATCTCGTTCCAGCAATTGGTCTTGTGCTTACTTCGGTTCCTTGTTTCTTAATTAGTAACTCTGGCGATCCACTAACAATTTGAAAATCTCCAAGCTCCAAGTAACCCATATATGGAGATGGATTAATTTCACGAAGACTTGTATAAATTTCTAGCGGGTGTGTTTGTAACGTTCTTTCTTGTCTTGTCGACAAGTTAACTTGGAATACATCACCAGCACCAATATATTCTTGAATACATTCAACCGCCTTCATAAAGCTTTCTTCAGTAAAAGCAACTGCTTCACTTTTCTTTTCAGGGCACACAAACGGTATAGTCACTTCCGGCGCTTCTGTCGCCCAAAGAACCTTCCATTCATTTAATCGCTCTTTTGCCTCTTCATGCTTATCTACATAATGCGTAATAATCCATAATACTTTTTCTTCTTGATCATATACAAACACATCATCAAATAACAAAAAGAATATATCAGGTATATTAATGTCATCCTCCGCAAGAGAAGGAAGTTTTTCGATGTAACGGATACAATCATAACTAAAGTAACCAATCGCTCCACCTTGGAAAGGCGGGTACTCTGGATTATAGTCCGTTTTCCATTTCTCCATATATTCTTGCATTAAATCTAATGGATTCCCTCGCTTTATTGTTTCCTTACCACTTTCGCTTATATGTAACGTTTCATCCTTCCCTTGGATTACCGCTACCGGATTTAGCCCCACAATGTTATAACGGCCGCCACGTCCACTTTCTAACAAAATATGTTGCGGCTTATCCTGAGAAAGAAATTTATATTGTTTAAAAAAGTCTAACTGATATGGAATAGAAAGCGCTAAAGATTTTCTTCGTTGCATATCAACACCCCGTCTTCTTTTATCCCACCCTCTTAGATTAATCATTTCAAACTACATATGTTATGTATATGGAGAATGATTATACTCAAGGGCTAGTGAAAATAAATTAATTATACTACCTCTTATTTTACATGAAGTTTTCTAGTCATTCACTCTTTTCCTATTTCCAATCCAAAAAGAAAAAAGCATCCTTTTTCAAGGATGCTTTTTCAATCACATTTAATTAGGATTCAAATTGATAAAGTGGTGTACTTAAATAACGTTCACCATTACTTGGGATAATAACAAGTACCTTTTTCCCTTCACCTAACTTTTTGGCAACTTCTGTCGCTGCATAAATAACTGCCCCTGAAGAGATACCGACTAAAATACCTTCCTCTTTAGCCACTCTTCTCGCATATTCGAACGCTTGCTCTGCCTTTACTTGAATGATTTCATCATATATTTCTACATCCAATGTCTCTGGAACAAATCCTGCTCCAATTCCTTGGATTTTATGTGGACCCGGTTTTCCACCAGATAACACTGGCGAATCCGCAGGTTCTACTGCATAAATTTTAATATCTTTATACGCTTCCTTCAGCACTTCACCAGCACCAGTAATTGTTCCACCTGTACCAATACCCGCAATAAACGCATCTAGTTGATCACCCATTTGTTCAACAATTTCTGGACCCGTTGTTAAACGATGAATTTCTGGATTCGATTGATTTTTGAACTGTTGCGGTATAAAGTAGCCATGCTCTTTCGCTAATTCAGTCGCTTGACGAATTGCTCCGCCCATTCCTTCAGGCCCTGGAGTCAATACTAATTCAGCACCGTAAGCACGTAATAAATTACGACGCTCCACACTCATTGTTTCTGGCATTACTAAAATTGCCTTATATCCTTTAGCAGCTGCTACCATCGCTAAGCCAATTCCTGTGTTACCACTTGTTGGCTCAATGATTGTATCGCCTTCTTTTAACAATCCTTTTTTTTCAGCATCTTCAATCATAGCTAATGCAATACGATCTTTAACACTGCTCCCCGGATTCATAAATTCTAATTTTAAGTATATATCTGCGCTGTTTGATTCTACGATGCGGTTCAACTTAACGATCGGCGTTTTCCCGATTAATTCTGAAACTGATTGTGCCACTCGCATTCCTGTCACTCCTAACACCGAGTATTTTTATTGGTTTTATCTATATTTAGATTTTGTCAGAAAATTCCCTGTTTGTCAATCTATTTGGAGGGTCGCTCCCTTAATTCTCTTATTACAGATTCTCAATTAAATTTGTGATATCTTCTTTAGAGAACTTGTATCTCTCATTACAGAAATGACAATGAACTTCTGTCTCTTCCTCTTCTTCACGAACTTGCTCTAACTCTGTTTTACCTAAACTAATTAACACACTCTCAATACGTTCGCGCGAGCACGTGCAATTAAATTGAACATCCATCGTTTCTAATACTTTTACTTTATCTTCACCCAGCACTGCATATAGTAACTCTTCTGGAGAAAGACCTTGTTCGATCAACGTTGATACAGGAGGGATTTTTTGCAAGCGATCTTCAATGAATGAAATTGTTTCTTCCTGTGCACCTGGCATAATTTGAAGAATAAATCCACCTGCAGCTAATATGCTATCATCTCCATTTACAAGAACACCAACACCTACAGAAGAAGGCGTCTGTTCAGAAACTGCGAAATAATACGTGAAGTCTTCCCCTAATTCTCCGGAAACGATTGGGGATTGACCGATAAATGGCTCACGCATACCAATATCTTTAATTACTGTTACAAAACCTTCTGTACCTACCGCTTGATAGACACGTAATTTTCCCTGTTCTGTCCCTTCAAAATCAACATGCGGATTTGTTACATAACCACGTACATCTCCATTTGCATGAGCATCCACTAAGATAGGACCGATTGGGCCGTTACCTTCTACCTTAATCGTTAACTTTTGTTCGCCTTTTAACATCGCACCCATCATTGTACCTGCAGTCAAAGAACGACCAAGCGCCGCTGAAGCTGTTCTCCATGTATCATGACGTCTTTGCGCCTCACCTACTGTGTTTGTTGTACGTACACTATACGCACGCACTTCCCCATCAAACGCTAATGCTTTTACTAAATAATCTTTCATACGTATTTATTCACCTTTCTCATGCTGTAAATTTGCATTACGCTCATATAACATATATAAACCTTTTAACGTTAAGAATGGATCTACAACATCAATTACATTCGATTCTTCTGAAATTAATTTCGCCAATCCACCTGTTGCAATAACTTTCGGTTCTTGTTTAGCTTCCTCTTTCATACGCTTAACAATACCTTCCACTTGTCCAACATATCCATAAAGGATACCAGATTGCATCGCACTTACTGTATTCTTTCCAACAACACTACTTGGTTTTGTAATTTCAATACGAGGAAGTTTTGCAGCCCTACTATATAAAGCCTCTGCTGAAATCATAATTCCTGGCGTAATAACACCACCCATATAATGCTTCTCTTCGTTAATATAACAATATGTAGTAGCCGTACCAAAATCAACAATAATAAGCGGACTTCCATACAAATGGATTCCTGCTACTGCATTTACAATTCGATCTGCGCCTACTTCACGCGGGTTTTCATATTTAATATTTAGTCCCGTTTTTATTCCAGGTCCTACTACAAGCGGTTTAATTTTAAAATATTTTTCACACATGCGCTCTAAAGCGAACATAATTGGTGGTACGACTGAAGACACAATAATACCTTTCACATCTTCAAACGAAAGACCTTCATGCTCCAGCAACTGCTTTACAAGCATCCCATACTCATCTTCTGTTTTATGACGATCTGTTTCCATGCGCCAATGCTGACGAAGTTCCCCACCTTCAAACACACCTAACACCGCATTTGTGTTCCCTACATCCAATACAAAAATCATATTCTCACCACTTATCTTATTTAATCTATATTTGTGCAATATGTATAAAACTTATAAAAACATCATATCACACATACTTATATAATCATTTTTCTATACTCACCATTTTACAAAAAGATTGCTCTCCATTTCAATTTTTAATACTAGTTTTACTGAAATTACTTTATCCCATAGACCTTCAATGGTAATTAAAAAAAATTTAACAAACAAAAAAGGAGTGACCATCGTCACTCCTTCATTTCTTACTTATCTTCTGTTTCTTCATCGTCTTTCTTCATGTTGATGTTTACTTTCACATCAGCTGAAGATGTTGGACGTTCTGGCAATCTGCCGTAATCACATAAATGATTGATTTGCTCTGCATCTAACGTTTCTACTTCAAGTAACGTTTTCGCAATAAGATCTAGTTTATCACGATTTTCAGTAAGAATTTGTTTTGCACGAGCATAACAATCTTTCATAATCGTTTGCATTTCCACATCGATTTCGTGTGCAATTGCATCACTGTAGTTTTGTTCTGAATGGAAGTCTCTTCCTAAGAACACTTGACCACCTTGTGAGCTACCGAATTGCATTGGTCCAAGCTTGTCACTCATACCAAATTCTGTAACCATACGTCTTGCAATACCAGTCGCACGTTGGAAGTCGTTGTGAGCACCTGTACTTACTTCACCAAATACAATCTCCTCAGCTACTCGACCACCAAGTAAACCAGTGATTTTATCAAGTAACTCCGGTTTTGTCATGAAGTAACGATCTTCTTTCGGAAGCATTACTGCGTATCCACCAGCTTGACCACGAGGGACAATTGTTACTTTATGAACGACATCGGCTTCATCAAGAACGACACCAATTACAGTGTGACCCGCTTCATGGAAAGCAACGATATTACGTTCTTTTTCAGAGATAACACGACTTTTCTTAGCCGGACCTGCAATAACACGATCCGTTGCTTCATCAATGTCACTCATATCAATTTTCTTCTTATCTTGACGCGCAGCTACTAAAGCAGCTTCGTTTAATAAGTTTTCAAGATCGGCACCAGA
Organism: Bacillus luti; assembly: GCF_001884105.1. Taxonomy (GTDB): domain Bacteria; phylum Bacillota; class Bacilli; order Bacillales; family Bacillaceae_G; genus Bacillus_A; species Bacillus_A luti. The sequence continues at coordinate 11,750 of NZ_MACI01000033.1, forward strand.
GAATCCTGGCGTACGAGTTGCAATTGCTCTTAAGTTGATATTCTCATCAAGCGGTTTATTACGAGCATGTACTTTCAGTACAGCTTCACGACCATTTACATCTGGACGATCTACTGTAATTTGACGGTCAAAACGACCTGGACGTAATAATGCTGGATCAAGGATATCAGGACGGTTTGTCGCAGCGATGATAATAATACCTTCGTTTGCACCGAATCCATCCATTTCAACAAGTAATTGGTTCAACGTTTGTTCACGCTCATCATGGCCACCACCAAGACCAGCGCCACGTTGACGTCCTACTGCATCAATTTCATCAATGAAAATGATACAAGGAGCATTTTTCTTTGCATTTTCGAATAAATCACGTACACGGGATGCACCGACACCGACGAACATCTCTACGAAGTCAGAACCACTAATAGAGAAGAACGGAACGCCAGCTTCACCTGCAACAGCACGTGCTAGTAAAGTTTTACCTGTACCTGGAGGTCCCACTAATAGAACACCCTTCGGAATACGAGCACCAACTTCAGCGAACTTACGAGGATCTTTCAAGAATTCAACTACCTCAACAAGCTCTTGTTTCTCTTCATCCGCTCCAGCAACATCTCTGAAACGAACTTTTTTCTTTTCGTCATTATATAACTTCGCCTTACTTTTTCCGAAGTTCATAACACGGCTACCGCCGCCCTGAGCTTGGTTTAATAAGAAGAAGAATAAAATGAAGATAATGACAAACGGAATGATAGAAGTAAAGAACGTTACCCAAGCACTTGTTTCTTCTGCTGGTTGATACTTAACTTCAGCACCCTGCGCTTTATCATTAATTTTCTTTTGTAATTCCTCAGTATTTGGTGCATAAGTAACAAATTGTTCTCCTTGACTAGAAGTATTAAATTGTCCTTTTACTTCAAACACACCATTTTTCGGTTGAAGTTGCACATTGCGCACTTCACCTTTTTCTAGTTTAGTAATGAATTTATCGTAGCTAACTGGTGTCGTTTTTTGTGTCGAACCATTAAAATAACTCACGATTCCAATTACTACTAGGAATATCAGTAAATAAAAGATGGTATTACGGAAGATACGATTCATTCCTAACCTCCTCTCACGGCATAAACACTATAGTAAATCGTAACATAGAAAAACTTTCCTATACAATTGTAACGCCTGTATTTAATTAATTTGAGTAAACACTTGGTTTTAATACTCCCACATAAGGAAGATTACGGTACTGCTCTTTATAATCTAATCCATATCCTACAACGAATTCATGTGGAACAGTAAATCCAACGTAATCTGCTTTCAGATCAACCTTGCGGCCTGTTGGTTTATCTAATAGCGTAACAATTTTTACAGATTTCGCTTTACGATATTTGAATAGGTCTACTAAATAGCTTAGCGTAAGACCGCTATCAATAATATCTTCAACGATTAAAATATCGCGACCTTCTACAGAAGTATCAAGGTCTTTTAAAATTTTCACTTCACCTGTTGAAACTGTAGAGTGACCGTAGCTAGATACAGCCATAAAATCCATTTCAAGATATGTATCTGTTCGCTTTAATAAATCTGCCATAAATGGCATTGCGCCCTTTAATACACCAATCGCAAGAGGTACTGTATTTTTGTAATCCTCTGCAATAATTGCACCTAATTCGCGCACCTTTTCTTGTATTTGTTCTTCAGAAATTAATACTTTTTCGATATCTTGATTCATCATTTCATTATCCTCCCGGAAGACTCCTTGCTTTTGTAGTGAATAATCATATATTTATCCTTCTTTGCCATTTCTTTCGAAACAGCAAATGCAGATCGCTTCAACAAGGGTACCCAAATAATATTTCCACTTGCATCACAAACGACCGGCCATTCTTCCCTTTTTTCTTTTGGTACTTTCGCTTCGATAAAAATAGCTTTTATCTTTTTGGTGCCATTCATACCTTGTATTGACATGCGATCTCCATTTTCTCTAGAGCGAATACGAAGTGGATATGATATATCATTATACTTAGCAACAAATACTGTTTCATTCATGTTACTTGGTATATCTTCGCTCACCTCTGTTACAAGTTTATCACCGTTCGATAATGTAATTATCCCTGGTACTGATAAATCTTGCGAAAAAGGAGAAACAATTTCTTGTTTAAATCTAAAGCTACACTCCTCATATGTTCGGACAATTTTTAAATCACCTGGGAAATCAAGTGAACCCGAAGGTTGTGTCCGCTTAAAAAACTCAATCACTTTGTCAATATGTATAGAAGAAAGAGAAGACGGAATCTTATATTCATAAAGATAGTTTAATATTAGTTGAATCCCTCTCCTTTGTAAAGGCAAAGACATGGATTCGAAGGCAGGAATTGATAAGCTAATTTGTTTATCACTTTTTTTTGTAATTACTTTATTCATTTTCTCAAAAGCTAATTCCTGCAAATAAGCCTCATCCTCTTGCATCTGCACGCTAAATTTTTGAAATTTCTCATGCACTTGTGGATTTTCTTCTTTCAAATGAGGGAGGACATATTTACGTAATCGATTCCTTGTATATACTTCCTTTTTATTACTCGGATCTATACGGGGAATTACATTTAGCTTATTACAGTAATTAATAATTTCTTCCTTTGTTACTCCAAGTAACGGCCTAATTAAATATCCATTATGAAAAGGACGCTTCACTGCAATTCCTGCATACCCTTTTGGAGTACTCCCTCGCATAAGGCGCATTAAAATTGTCTCTACTTGATCATCTCCATGATGCCCAAGAGCTACATATCTCGCATCATATTTCTTCATTATTCTTTCCAAAAATGCATATCTGCATTCTCTAGCAGCAACCTGCGCATTCATCCCGTATTGCTGTTGATATTGCGACACGTTAATCCTTATCGTTTCACAAATAACTCCCAGCTCTTTACAAAGATTCTGCACAAACTGTAGGTCCTCATGAGATTCATCTCCTCTAAACATATGGTCTACATGCGCTACTACAATTTCCAACCGCTTTGCCTCTCTTTTTTCTAACAAATAATATAAAAGAGCCAAAGAGTCAGGACCACCAGAAACTCCTACAACAATTGTTGAACGTTCCTTTAATACATCGTGCTGCTTTACAAAGTCATCTACCTTTTCAACAAATGTATCTTTCAACTTCGTAATCACCTTTCATTAAACAAGAACAGCAACGTTAGTTGCCTTGTCTATAATGGTACAACTTTTACAAACATTGTGCAAAAAAAAGATATACAAAAATTACATTTTTATCTTACATCCTTCGTGCATATTCATAAAAATAATACCATTACCTTTTAAGGCAAAAAAAACCTAGGCATTTACCTAGGTTTTTTGTAAATAGACTATATTAATCGGCAGTGACCAAACACCCCACCAAATAAAGTAACACTTTATTGCGCCTGCATTCCTACAATTGGAATCGTAGCCCACTTCGGCATATTTTTCTTCACTTTCGCCACAACAATAGTCATATCGTCGTTTATATAACCATCACAAGATCGAATTACTTCTTCCATAATGATATCAGCAATTTCTTGTGGGTCTTCGGTTTGCAATTCTTTAATTTTTCGCTTCATCCATAGTTCATGGTTTTCCACATGTTGTGCTCCCTCAAAAATACCATCGCTCATCATAATAAGGATATCGCCTGTTTTTAATTGCTCACCTACCACATCAACTTCAACATCTTCAATAATTCCCATCGGTAAATTACTTGCTTCAATTTTCAAAATATTATTTGCGCGCTTAACAAAACTCGGCGTTGACCCAATCTTTAAAAACTTTGCACTCGCATCCCGTAAATCTACCATAGCTAAATCCAACGTCGTAAACATTTCTTCTGTTGTTCTTAAAGAAAGAATTGAATTAATAGACTTAATTGCTATTTCCTCATCAATACCTGATTGAAGTATTTTTTGTAATAATTTTACCGTTTCCTTACTCTCCATATGAGCTCTTTGCCCATTTCCCATACCATCACTAATCGCAAGTGCATACTTACCAACACTTAAATCCATCATCGCATAAGAATCACCCGAAACGAACCCACCACCTTTTGCAGCTGTAGCCAATCCCGTATCAAGGGAATACGTCTTTGCTGAACCAAATGATATTAAACTGTGCCCATTTGGATAAGAAGATTTTTCTTCATGCTTAACAACAATATTTTCTTTTAAGATATCAGAAAGCATCGGTGCAACTAATTTTTCACACTCTCCGTGTTCATTAGATGCGGCTGGAATCAACATTTCAATATCAATACTTCCTCTATCCAAACAATAAATGTCAACATGCTCCACTTCGACACCGAAATCACGGAACGCTTGCAAAATCTGTTCTTCCTGTACTTGATGATTTTCTCGCTCTTTTTGTATTTCCTTAGCAAAATCCTCCATAACTTTTGATACACCTAATAATTGTTCCGCTACTATTCTACGATTTTCTTTCATTTGCTTGCGTAATTTCTGTCCTTCATAGAAGTGATCTAATTCACCCGCTACTAAATCCGTCACTTTTTTTCCTCTCACACAATGCTTGTCCCATTCACGAACTAACTTCCGATTATGTTGCAACGTCCCATCTTCCGTTTCACTCATGATCTGTTTCATATAGTCATATGTTTTATCAAAATTAACTACCCAGCATTGATCTTTTTTAAAACACGTTTGACATGTTTTTGCGGTAATTGTACTTAAGAACAAATCTGCCTCCGTCTCTTTATCTTCCTCCTCCACATACCCATATACAGAAAAGCTATTAGATAAAGCAGCAAACACATTTGCAAATTGATTAATTTTATTCGCTGTAACATCACGCATCCTTCTTAAATATTGTTGTTGATCCTGCGAATGTTCCTGTGTACCTGGCATAAATTTAGCAATACGGTCCATAACAAGTTTTGGTGTTAATAAGAAGAACACAATCGCCACACCAGATTCAATTAAAGTTGTCACAATGTTTGTTTGCTTGTCTACATATAACGTAATCAAGCTCGTCCCAATTAATAAACCTAAACTAACACCTAAACGCTTCCCTTCTTTTAATAAACCACCAAGCAATCCAGAAAAGGCTAACAGACTAAGTTGAGATAAGCTGGAGACATTGGCTAAACTTAATATTAATCCAGTTACAACCCCCACTGTAGATCCTGTAGCGGCCCCCGCAATAAATGCAAACACGAGCACTAAATACCTAGTAAAAATATGTTGAATAGAAGCATCGTATACAAACCAATCTGTTGTACCTGTTAAAACAGATGCTAGTAATATAATTAAACAAACGATTTCTTCTGTCTCTAACGCTTGCTGTTTACCTTTTCTTTCTACTAAAAGCGGAACACTTTGTAAAAATATCATAGTTAATACGAAGCTAAGCCCTGCCTCAATCGTACTAACAAGTAAATCGTACATGGTGACAGTCTGTTGCGCGAAATAAACAACAACTAAGTGTGCGGTTAATGCGGAGATAAATACTTGGAACGGAACAAGTCCAACAGTTTTGCGTGTAAATCGACTAAAGAAGATATTATAAATGAAGAAAGTAAAAATAGATGCAAAGGTAAAAAATAAATTATCTATCGAAACTGAAAGTGCGCCTCCCATTAGAGCCAAGAACGCGAGCGGCATTTTATCCCGCTTCATAACATAAACAGCAGCAAAAAACGGCAGTGCAAACGGTAAAATGTTTGTTAATATATATGCTCGTCCCAAAAGAAAACCAATAACAACAATAATAAATCCCCATCTAAAGAAAACTTGCTCAAACTTCATTCGCAACTTACTCGTCCACTTTGCTGCTCCAAGCTGACTCTCATTCATTGCCAATGCACTTGTATTCATAGTATTCCTTCCTGCTTTAGGCATATTTTTAACACCACCTGCATAGTTTAATTACTGTCATTATAAAAGATGATTATTGGGATTTTTGTCAAAACAACAGTTTTCACTTTTATAATCGTTCGACTTTTTATTTGAAATAATTCTACATATATACATAGTATGTAACTTATCTCCGGCGTTTTGACGGAACTTTCAGAAAATATAGGGTGATTTTGTAGAAGTATTGTATATCTTAATTTATTTAACAAAAAAAGATCATGCATATTTGCATGATCTTTTTAGATGACCCGTACGGGATTCGAACCCGTGTTACCGCCGTGAAAGGGCGGTGTCTTAACCACTTGACCAACGGGCCGTTAAAATAAATATAGCGGCGGAGGGGATCGAACCCCCGACCTCACGGGTATGAACCGTACGCTCTAGCCAGCTGAGCTACACCGCCATGTCGTCTTATTTAACGGACAATTAGTATCTTACATCAGATATAATTTAAAGTCAACACATCTTGAAAACTTTTTTAAAAATATATTTTTACATATAAAAAAGCACCCCGAGCAATTGCCCTGGGCACCTCTCTATATGCTAAGAATTAAACGTTCTGATTATCCGCGACGTGCGCCACGGCCACCACGTTTAGATTCTGTGTTACGTTTTAAAGAAGTTAAGCGATCTTCGCTATCCTTTAAGAAACGTGCCATTTTTTGCTCGAATGTTTCTTTTGGAGCTCGGTCGTTACCACCGCCACGGTTATCTCTGTTGAAAGAACGATTATTACGTTGTGGACGTCCAGAACGTTGTTGATCGCCACCGCGTTGGTATTCACCACGTGGACGATCTCCTTCTGTTTTTTCACGCTCTTTCGCTTTTTTAATAGATAGACCAATCTTGCCATCTTTTTCAACATTAATAACTTTTACTTCTACTTGGTCGCCCACTTTTAAGTGATCGTTAATATCTTTCACATAATTATCAGCAACTTCACTAATATGAACAAGACCCGTTAAGCCTTCTGGCAGCTCCACAAAAGCCCCAAAATTTGTAATACCTGTTACTTTACCCTGTAACTTGCTGCCTACCTCGATTGACATAAAAAAAATGCTCCTCCTTAGTGGTTAAAAAGTCAAATTTTACTTTATTATATATAATCCTAAAATATAGTGTCAATAAGACATACTCTACTTAGAAACAGGAAAAATTATCTCCCCTTTTCCAGAGAAGAAATAATCCCTTCTAGCAATCTTTAATACGTACTCTTCATCATTTAACTTTTGAACTTCGTCTTTTAGACTTTTTTCTTTATTCGTTAATGAATCCAGTTCTTTTTTCATGTCCTTAACTTTTGCTTCTTTTGCTTTAATGGAACTGTTTTGTTGATAAAACGTTACACTAATACTCGCAATAATTGTAAAAGCAAAGACAAGAAAAACCGCTAAACGGCGATAAAGTCGCTTCCTGTTCTCATCCGTTTGTATTATATGCTCTTTAACAGGATTTGGACTCTGTTTTTCGATTGTTCTTTGTCTCAGTTCCCTCATTTCCGAGGTCCCCCTAACTTCTTTTTTATACGCTTCCACAATTGGAAGATATGTCCCTTCAATTTTGCTATATATTGCAGGAACCCTACATGTTTCATTATAAAAAGTTTAACACGATTAGGGAGAAGTTTCCATATGAGCGAAGCAATAAATCGAACAGGCCAGAAAAAAACTTTCCATATGAAAAGTAATATCCAAATCACCATTTTCCATAACACATGTCCAATTGAAAGCAGTATACGAAATAAGAATAATATAAATGCAATAAATAGCTGCGCTATAATAATAACAGGTTTTATCATGAGTAGCTGTATAATTCGAACAAAAAAATGTGTTGTTTGTACAAAAATATAGATGAGAAAATTTAACAGCTTCATGTATAGTGCTTTCAACATGCTTTGATATGCCGCAAAACCACATAATAATGCCAAAAATACATATATACGTAGTTCAGCCTCATTTACAAGAAGCAATACATAAAAAACAAATAATGCTTGGACAATCCAAAATAGTATATCATGTATAAATACAAGCCAACGTTTACGTTCTGGACGCTTTAAAAACCGTTGATATGTATCTAAAGATGCCCCAATCCAAGCACCCATTCCAATCATTGAAAGCATTGTATACAGCTGAATTGTTAGACTCATTTAAACAACTTACTAAAGAAACCTTTAGTTTTCTCCCCTTGATTCTCATCAATATACAGCATCTCATGAACTTTCCCTTTAATCGATACAACACCTTTTTCTACATCTAAATTTTTCATTTGTAAATTTTGACCACGAATCGTTAAAAAACCCATTACGGTCTCGAGTAAAAACTCTTCGCTATCAAAACTCTCTACCTGCTTTACACCCGTAATATCGATTACACGCCTGCCACGCATAACAATATCATGCTCTACAGAAACGTTTTGTTGATTAGAAGACATAGGTGAGTAACCATTATTCACGTAAATCCCCCCATAGATTTATACTAGCTAATAGTAATGTATGAAGGGGGAATCAACTTTAGAACAAGCCTTCTTCCGCTTTTACTTTTTCCTCGCGAACTAAGCTATACATGTTTGCTGCATCTTCTTTTTTAGTCGTTTCTTTTAATTCATTTATTTTTACAGTTACTATTTTTTGACCAAAACGAATTGTTAATTCATCAGCCACTTTCACATCTGAACTTGCTTTTGCCACTTGACCATTAATTGCTATTCTTCCTTGGTCAGCTACTTCTTTCGCTAATGTTCTTCTTTTAATTAAACGTGATACTTTCAAAAACTTATCTAGACGCATATCAAATCCCCCTATTAACGCTCTGTTTGTTTTGCCTCTTCCCATAAAACATCTAACTGTTCTAATGATAAATCTTGCATTTCTTTATTCATTTCAGCTACTTTTGCTTCCATGTATAAAAAACGACCGCTAAATTTTTCATTAGTTGAACGTAACGCCTCTTCTGGGTCTATTTTATAATGACGAGCTATATTGACAAACGCAAATAATAAATCGCCAAATTCACCTAACATCTTTTCATCATCCATGTTTACAACTTCTTGTTGGAATTCTTGCCATTCTTCTACAGCTTTCTCTATCATCGGCTGTACATCAGCCCAATCGAACCCTACTTTTCCAGCTTTCTTCTGAATTTCATAGGCGCGTAGTAACTGCGGCAAACTTTTTGGAACTCCATTTAAAACGGATTCTTTCACAGATCCCTTTTCTTGTTTTTTAATCTCTTCCCAATTAGCAATCACTTCATCAGCATTGTTTACATCCGTATTCCCAAATACATGTGGATGGCGACGAACCATTTTCTCAGATAAAGTTCGAATGATATCATCTATAGAGAACCAACCTTCATCCTCCCCGATTTGAGCATGAAGCATAACTTGTAATAATACATCACCTAGTTCTTCTACTAAATGTTCATCGTCCTCTTCATCAATTGCTTCCAACACTTCATACGCTTCCTCAATTAAGTACTTCTTTAAAGATTGATGTGTTTGTTTTTTATCCCATGGACAACCATTTGGTCCACGAAGGTCTGCAATAATTTCTCTAAGTACGTCAAACTGTTGATACAAGGACGTACGTTCCTGAACTGGTGGTACATACACACTCGTTAAATTATTCAATTCTGTTTCATGATCTAGCATGTACAACGGTACCTTTTTAACTTGTTCAAACGACGTTCCTGCAGCTGTTACGATATACACTTCATAATCATCCGGCAACATTTCCATTAATGTTAACTTCACATCTGAAGCAACGAACGCATCATACACTTGACAAAAGATTAAATGTTGACGTAATTCTAATTGCCCTCTTTCAAATGATGTAGCGTCAATTAATTGGAATCCTTCAATCGGATCGATTTTTAGGCTTGCGAACATTGGATCAAGGAAACTTTGTCCACCTTCAATTCGCACTTCAATATTTGCTATTTCGCCTTTTTCCAACAGTAGCTGAACTGTTCTTTCCGCTACAAGTGGATGCCCTGGAACAGCGTAGATGATTTCTGTACCTTCAGCTCGTTCTAGCAATGTATTCGCAATTGTTTCATATACAATTTCAAATGTATCATGCGCTTCATATACATTGTCAAAAGCCGTATATTGTATACCTTCTTTCTCCAACTCTTCTATAACTGGATGTTCCTTCGTTCTAACAAACATATGGTCTGCTTCTTTTATCTTTCGATATACACCCATCGTTAGCTGATCTAATTCACCAGCACCTAATCCTAAAATAGTAATGATTCCACTCACAACCTGCCACCTCTATCCACTCTTCTTCAATGAACCTTCTTTTTTCTCTTGTTTCATAACGGTTCCTAGCTCTTTTTTTGTAAATACACGTAATTTTAAAATAAAAAACACATATGTTAATCCGCCGATGGCTACACCTAACAGCGCTTCAAGTGTTGCAATTCCTCTATGCTCCGTATCAATTACTAATCCGGACATTTGCAACACACGTATAAACATTATTAATACAAATCCCATACCAATACCACTAATAACTACACCTAACATATTCCGCTTATCGATAAGCGATTCCGATACAGCTCGCATAAGTAACACACTATTTAGCATTGAAATTACAATTAGCGCAACTAAGGTTGCAATTGCAGCTCCCTTTACACCAAAATACGGCATTAGTATATAGTTTAAAGCTAACTTTAAACAACCTCCAAATACAACAAATATTGCTGGTTTTAACATTTGTCCCAACCCTTGTAAAATAGAAGCGGTTGTAATTGACAATGAACTAAATAAAATAGATAAAGATAAAATGGATAAAACATCTGATCCATCACTATTTTCAAACAACATAATATTCGTAGGTTGAATAATACAAGTTAATCCAATCGCAGCTGCAAATCCAATTACGAATGTTATTTTCATTGCTAACCTTACCTTTTCTTGAATAAAGGCAAGATCTCCTCTTTCCTTAGCTGCTGTAATAATTGGAATAAGTGACAACGAGAAAGAAGTTGTCACAACAGTGCCTAATTGCATAAGCGGGATACTTCTGTCATAGACACCTTTTAGTACCTTTGCACTTTCGGCTTGTTCTCCCGCCCCAATAAGTAAAGAATAGAAAGAAACAGAATCAGCCATTTGTATAAAAATAAGCACTAAGTTACTAAAACAAATTGCTAACCCCTGCCAAAAAAGGATTTTAATTATCCTTCCTTTCCCCCTAATATTTTTCAAACTTGTGAAGAATATAGAACGAAAATCACGACGCATATAAAGTACAAGTACGATAATCCCAATCAGTCCACCTGCGATTGAACCTAACATAGCACCTGCACCAACTGTATATAAATCAAATCCGTGAGCAATTAGAAATAGGGATAAAAACACAATAATAGAAACCCGAATGGTTTGTTCTATCACTTGCGAAACAGCCGTTGGCATCATATTATTAAACCCTTGAAAATATCCTCTTGCTACAGATAAAAATGGCATCAATATGAATGAAAACGAAATAACACGTAATAATTTATCTAAGTGTATATCGCCCATAGCTATTGCAATTGTTTCAGCGCCAAAGAACAATGTAAAAAATCCTACGAAACCAATCCCTAATAAAAACCAAAAAGATACACAAATAATTTCTTCTGCTTCTTTTTGCTTTCCTCGCTCTAATCGTTCTGCGACCATTTTTGAAATTATAATAGGGAACCCATAAGTAGCTAAAATTAAACAAAATCCATAAAATGGATAAATTTGTTGGTAAATATAAAATCCAATATCACCCGCTATATTTTGATATGGAATACGGTAAAAAGCGCTTAATAATTTCGTAATAAAACTTGCGATTGTTAATATAATAGCCCCACGCCAAAAGGCTTGATACTTCTTCGCTTCCATACAAGAAAACTCCTTTTTCTATTCTCACCCCTCGTATTATATCATAAAGAAAAAGACAAGCTCCCTTACCTCCATGAGTGATAATAAGTTCGTGCGACATTAGAAAATGTTCAACGAAAAAAGGTAGCAAAGCGCTACCTTCATTCAATATACATGTATCTCCAAATAATTGATTTCTCAAAAAGAAATATCATAATTAGGAAAAATTGCTACTTCTAAAATTATATATTCTTACTGTTCCATTTGTTTCGCTAAGAAACTTGCTGCAGTATTGACCGCTTTATGCTCTATTTCGCTTATAATAGCTTCTTTTGAAAAAATAATGACAGCTCCAATCGGGTCTCCATTTGCAACGATTGGTCCAACTGTATAAGAATGAACCTTTTCTGTTACACCATCGATAATGGAAATATCACTTTCATCCGTCATAATAACAGACTTTCGTTCTTCCATCGTTTTTTCAATTAGATCCCCAACACTTTTATTTAAGTATTCTTTTTTGGATACACCTGATACTGCGATAATAGAATCTCGATCGCACACAAGCACATTATGTCCTAAACTATCATATAAAGCATCTGCATATTCTTTTGCAAAGTCACCTAATTCACTAATTGGAGAATATTTCTTCAAAATTACTTCTCCATCGCGATCAACAAATATTTCTAGTGGGTCTCCTTCTCGAATACGTAAAGTTCTACGAATTTCCTTCGGGATTACTACCCTGCCTAAATCATCAATTCGACGTACGATTCCAGTTGCTTTCATTCTAATGCTGCCTCACTTTCTACTGATGATCAAAGTGGTGAATTTACCTGTTCATGTAAAAATCACCAACTGTTAGACATAGTATTTTACACATTAGTTCTTCTATGCACGTCGAATTGTATTTTTTTATCTTATATTAGGCATTTATTACTTCTTTTTTTACATCTGGTAAGCCTTTTAATAAATTTTCAGCAATTGTTAACCACTTCGATGTCTCTAATCCATTCGTTTTCATAACGATTTTCAATTGTGATCCTTCCATTCCAAGACCAATCATACGACCAAAACTATTTCCAAGCATGAATAATTTTCCACCATCAATATTTTGGCTGGCTTGTTCAGAGAATAGGATTGTTACTTCAAATTTATTTTGCTTAATCAACTCAATTTGTTCTTTCATTGCCAATACTTTAATATTTGCGATTTGTAATAAATAACCAACCTCTTGTGGGTAATCACCAAATCTATCGATCATTTCTTCCTGTAATTCTTCAATATCCTCGATTGTAGAAACACCTCTAAATTGTTTATACATCATAATTTTTTGCTTACTATCTGAAATATAAGCATCTGGTAAATATGCATCTACTTCCAAGTCAATTTCAACATTAACTGTATTTTCAACCCCATCTGTCCCTCTGCGCTGTTCAATTGCATCTTTTAACATTTGAGAATACAGGTCAAATCCGACAGAATCAATAAATCCATGTTGTTCTGCCCCTAATAAGTTACCAGCACCACGAATAGATAAGTCCCTCATCGCGATTTTGAAACCAGATCCTAGTTCTGTAAACTCTTTAATTGCTTGCAAACGCTTCTCTGCAACTTCTGATAACACTTTATCTCGTTTATATGCAAAGTATGCATACGCGACACGATTAGAACGTCCAACACGCCCACGAAGCTGATACAACTGCGATAAGCCCATACGATCTGCATCAAATACAATTAATGTATTTACATTCGGAATATCTACACCTGTCTCGATAATTGTCGTACTTACAAGAACATCATGCTGCCCCTCTAAAAACGATAGCATGACAGACTCTAATTCACTTTCGTTCATTTTTCCATGCGCATATGTTACACGAGCATCTGGAACTAACATCGAAATTTCATCTGCTTTTCTTTCGATATCCTCCACACGGTTATACAGGAAGTAAATCTGACCACCTCTTGCAAGTTCTCGCTCTATCGCTTCTCGCATTAATGCCGGATTATACTCTACTACATACGTTTGGACTGGGAAACGATTTTCTGGCGGCGTCTCAATAACAGACAAGTCACGCACACCAAGCATAGACATATGGAGTGTACGCGGAATCGGAGTTGCCGTTAATGTTAATACGTCAACATTCGCCTTCAATTGTTTAATCTTTTCTTTATGCGTCACACCAAATCTTTGTTCTTCATCAATAATAAGAAGACCTAAATCTTTATAAGTAACGTCTTTAGATAAAATACGATGCGTTCCGATTACAATATCCACCGTACCATCTTTTAAGCCTTTAATCGTTTCGTTTTGCTGTTTTCTCGTACGGAACCTACTTAATAATCCTATATTAATTGGATAATCTTGAAAACGCTCTCGAATTGTTTCATAGTGTTGTTGAGCCAGGATTGTTGTCGGTACTAAAATCGCAACTTGCTTTTCATCCATAATTGCTTTAAATGCAGCACGAATAGCTACTTCCGTCTTTCCATATCCTACATCACCACAAAGAAGCCTATCCATCGGACGTCCGCGTTCCATATCTTTCTTAATTTCTTCAATAGAACGTAACTGATCCTCTGTCTCTTGATACGGGAAAGAAGATTCAAATTCTTGTTGTTCTGCCGTATCTGGTGTATACGCATAACCTTTTGAAGCCTCGCGCTCAGCATATAGTTTAATTAGGTCGTCCGCTATGTCTTGTACAGACTTTTCGACTTTTGTTTTGACTTTCTTCCAATCATTTCCGCCCAATTTATAAACTTTTGGATCCTTACCTTCAGATCCTACATATTTTTGCACTTGGTCAATTTGTTCAATCGGAACATATAACTTATCATTACCTTGATATTTGATATTCAAATAATCTTTATGAACACCATTAATCTCTAATGTCTCAATACCTAAAAATTTACCTATACCATGATTTACATGAACTACATAGTCCCCGACTTTTAATTCTGAATAACTTTTAATACGTTCAGCGTTAGATAACTTTTGCTTACGTTGTGATTTCTTAACTTTCTTATGAAAAAGCTCCTTTTCAGTAATGACAACGAACTTTTGCATCGGCATTTCAAATCCTGCATGTAAATCACCTACCGCAATTTGTAACCTTCCAGGCAATAAGATATCTGTGCCCTCTACAATATCTGCTTCAATATCATAATCACTTAAAATATGTTGTAGTTTTTTTACACGTTCATCATCTGTTCCAAGCACAACGGTCGTAAAGTGTCCTTCATTCCATCTATCAATTTCAGTTTTTAACAACTGCATCTGCCCATGGAAATCTTGCATCGTTTTACATGTCACATTCACAATGTTTTGCGGATGTGTGTGTGCTATATGGCGTAAGAATAACGTTAAATATACAAAACTTCTTTTTTTATGATGAAGAAATCCCTCAAATGAGTGAGAGAAAGATAAATCTTGAATAATTGTTCCTTCGCCAAGAAGTGATATATACCATTCCGCCTCTTCTGTTTCAAGGTGTGATGCTGTTTCTTGAATGCGGGAAATCTCATCTAAAATGACAACACCGTCTTCTGGTAAATAATCTATCAGACTAGCAGGTTCTTTATAGAAAATAGATAAATATTTAAACATTTGTTCTATACTTTGCCCGTTTTTCAACATTTCAATTTCATGACTTACCGTCTCAAGCACTGTAGTCTTTAACTTATCATCAGAAAGTTTTTGCATCGTCTTAGTTAAACCTTCTTCAAGATGCTTAATTCCCGATTTCAATTCTTCCTGTGAAAATAAAAACTCTGTTGCTGGACCGAATCTAATACTTTCCTTTTTATCTTGAGAGCGCTGTTCATCCACGTCAAATAATCGAATAGAATCGACTTCTGTGTCGAAAAATTCAATACGAAATGGTAATTCTTCAGTTAATGGATAAATATCTAATATGCCCCCACGTAAACTGAACTCCCCTGGAGCTTCTACCATCGACTTACGCTCATAGCCGATATGATGTAAAGTGTGCAAGAATGCATCTAAATCAATCTCTTGCCCTAGATTGATTTCAATTTGCCTTTGCTTCCACAATTCCTTTATTGGTAAAAACCTACGCAAACCTGCAACTGGCGCTACAATAATTCCATTCTCTCCCGCTGCTAAGCGATTTAGCACCTCAATGCGCTGCGCCTTCAATTCTGGACTTGCAACCCCAACTTCTGATGCTATTAATTCATTTACTGGATATAGCCACACATCTTTTTCACCAAGTAACGCCACTAAATCTTCATGTACTTTTTGTGCTTGGTATAAATTGTGTGTCACAATCAGTTGTGATTTTTTTGTTTTTTTATATAAAGCTGCCATTAATAATGAACGAGAAGATGTTGCCATACCTGATACAAGTTGCTCTTTTAAACCATCTTCTAACCCATTAATAACCGATTGTATCTCTTCATTTTTATAAAACTGCTCTAATAAACCTATCATTTTCAAAACTCCTCTCAACATAAAGAGCAAGCCACTATATTTTATGCAAATATTTCGGAAAAAGAAAACAGAAAAATGCTTTGGACATGCCAAAGCGACAACATTTTATTGTAGAAATTTTTCATATTCATAATACTCTGGATAAGATGCGAGCGTTTCTTGACACGATTCACAAATCGTTTTTATATATATATTTCCATTCTCATGAAAACGAATCATCTCTACTACTTCTTGCTCTGTTAGTTGAAATAAAACGTCGCTATATACTTTTTCTGCGGTAACGGAGCCTACATTGCTCCCACAATGTCTGCAATAATAATACCCTTCCATACTAGCCTCCTAAATATCTAATTACTACTAGTATGGGTGAAAATAAAATAAAATATTCCCAATCATGCCCTTAACTATTGAAAGTATTCATAATTTGAAGAAAGGGTTTTTTTAACCATTCTTCACATGCATCCGCTGCTTTTTCAATAGAATGATTAACATCTGGGATTTCTTCAGATGTAAAACGTGCTAATACGTAATCTACTACCTTCATTCCATTTTTCGGACGATCAATTCCCATACGGATACGTTGAAATTCTTGTGTTCCTAAATGTGAAATTGTTGATTTCACACCATTATGTCCACCAGCACTTCCTTTCATACGAAGACGTAATTTACCTACAGGGATATCTAAATCATCGTACAACACAACGAAGTCCTCAACGTCAATCTTGTAGTAATCCATGAGTGGTCGAATGCTTTCCCCAGATAAATTCATATATGTAAGCGGCTTTAATAATATTACTTTTTCTCCATTAACAAATCCTGCACCAAATACCCCTTTAAATTTTTGTTCATTTAAAGAAATATTCCAACGCTTTGCAAGTTCATCAATCGCCATAAATCCAATATTATGCCTTGTTAATTCATATTCTCTACCTGGGTTCCCAAGTCCTACTATCAATTTCATTCTTGTACCAACTACTTTCTTTTTTCGATACGAAAAGACGTAACCAAGCTTGGTTACGTCTCATTCTATCCAATTAATTGAATAATACACTTACAGATTCTTCTTCGTATACACGAATGATTGCTTCTCCGATTAATGGAGCAACTGAAAGTTCATGTACTTTGTCGATTTTCTTCTCTTCTGGTAATACGATAGAGTTTGTTACAACTAACTCTTTAATATTTGAATTTTGAATACGCTCAATTGCTGGACCAGATAATACTGGGTGCGTACAGCAAGCATATACTTCAGAAGCACCGTTCTCTACAAGAGCGTTTGCTGCTAATGTAATTGTACCAGCTGTATCAATGATGTCATCAATTAAAATCGCTGTTTTACCTTCAATATTACCGATAATGTTCATTACCTCTGATACGTTCGGGCGAGGACGACGCTTATCAATAATAGCAATTGGTGCTTTTAGGCGATCTGCCATTTTTCGAGCACGAGTTACACCACCGTGGTCAGGAGACACGATTACGATATCTTTAAGACCTTTTGTTTCAAAGTAATCCGAAAGAATCGGTACACCCATTAAGTGGTCGATTGGGATATCAAAGAACCCTTGAATTTGTGGAGCATGTAAATCTAGAGTGATTACACGAGTTGCACCTGCTGTTTCAAGCAAGTTTGCTACAAGTTTCGATGTAATTGGTTCACGAGAACGCGCTTTACGGTCTTGACGCGCATAACCATAGTAAGGAATAACAATATTAATTGTTTTTGCAGATGCACGTTTTAATGCATCGATCATAATAAGTAATTCCATGATATGTTCGTTTACTGGGAAGCTTGTAGATTGAATAATGAATACATCGCAACCACGGATACTTTCTTCAATGTTAATTTGAACTTCTCCATCACTAAAACGATCAACAGAACATTTTCCTAGTCCTACTCCAATATGCTTTGCGATTTGCTCAGCAAGTTCCTTATTAGAGTTTAAAGAGAATACTTTCAAATTAGAATTTAGATATTGAGTCGACATCTAGATTAACCCTCCACATTATGATTTTTTCTTATTCAGCAATTGATCAACATAGTCTTCTTTGTTAACTTGACGTGCACGTGCTACTGATAATGCTTTTGATGGAACATTCTCTGTAATTGTAGAGCCTGCCGCTACATAAGCACCATCTTCAACTGTTACTGGCGCAACTAGATTTGAATTACATCCAATAAATACCCCGTTACCAATCACAGTTTTGAATTTATTCTTGCCGTCATAGTTCACCGTAATTGAACCACAACCAAGATTCACGTCTTCTCCAACTTGTGCATCCCCGATATAACTTAAGTGTGAAGCTTTACTTCTATTACCAAAAACAGTTTTTTTGATTTCCACGAAGTTTCCAACGCGTACTTCATCTCCAATAACTGAATCTGGGCGAATATGTGCAAATGGACCAACCGCTACTTCTGTACCAAGTTTACTATCATGTACAGTAGATTGACGAATTGTCGTACGATCTCCAATTTCACTATCGCGAATTACTGTATGCGGTCCAATTTCACAATCAGAACCAATTACAGTATTACCCTCAATAACTGTTCCTGGATGAAGAACTGTATCACTACCGATAATTGCGTCGGCAGAAATATATGTGTTACTTGGATCGATAATTGTAACACCATTCACCATATTTTTTCGGTTGATACGGTTTTTCATAATAACTTCCGCTTGCGATAGAGCGACTCTGTCGTTAACACCTAACGTTTCATCGAAGTGCTCTGTTTGATAAGCTGATACGATATGACCTTCATTTTTTAGAATCTCAATAACATCTGGAAGGTAATATTCACCTTGTACGTTATCATTTGAAACTTTAGAAAGTGAAGCGAATAAAGCTTTATTATCAAAACAATACGTACCTGTATTGATTTCTTTAATAGCTAATTCTTTTTCATTTGCATCCTTATGCTCAACAATCTTTTCAACATGACCATTCTCATTACGAACGATACGACCATATCCAGCAGGTTCTTCTATGTACGCTGTTAGCACCGTTGCCATTGCCCCTGCTTCTTTATGTTGCTGAAGCAATGCTTCCATCGTTTCAGCAGTTATTAGCGGCGTATCACCACAAATAACTAAAGTTGTTCCTTCTTCATTTGCAAGTACACTTGCAGCTTGATCTACAGCATGCGCTGTACCCAGTTGTTCTGCTTGTAATGCAAACTCACTTACGTTTCCTAGCTGTTCTTGTACCATTTCAGCACCATGTCCCACGACTGTTACAAGTTTCTGCAATCCTAATTGAGATACTTGGTCGACAACATGTTGTACCATAGGTTTTCCACATACAGGATGAAGCACTTTGTATAGCTTAGACTTCATACGTGTGCCTTTACCTGCAGCTAGAATCACTGCAAATCTGTTTGACATATAGACCCTCCATCGCAACCTATTTATCCATTAACGATATTATCCTAAATCATCATATATTTCAAGAAACACATTTTAACTATTAAATTTTACCATAATTCTTATAAGATGTTTTACTCTTTAGTATCTTTTTTAAGAAATAAGCTATACTATTTAAAATGATTTTGAAAAAATTAGAAGTTTCTCCTCTTCGTTCGAATGGATTTAGAATTTTCTAAATAAATATTATATAAAATCACAAAAAAACAAACCCCTGTAAATGCTTACAGGGGTTTGCTACAAAATTATAAGGCTTTCTTTCAAAAGCCCTTTTCATTCGAATTTTACGAAGCGCCTGCTTCTTCAAACTCAACCTCTTCTAACTCGCCTAAACGATGATACTCTGTTAAAACCGCATCTTGAATTTTAGAGCGTGTATTAGAATTAATTGGATGTGCAATGTCACGGAATTCTCCATCTGGAGTACGTTTACTTGGCATTGCTACAAATAATCCATTATTACCATCAATTACACGAATATCATGAACAACAAATTCATGGTCTAGAGTAATAGAGGCAATTGCTCTCATGCGGCCTTCTGTGTTTACGCGGCGTAATCTTACGTCAGTTACTTCCATCCTGTGTTCACCACCCTTTTCTAAATAAGCGATATATTTGTATAAATTCCACAAAATTTCTATTTTCCCTTTAATTTTTTAAAAATTTTTAAGATAAAAATTTTTAGCACAGTTGAATATAAGGATTAATAGAGGTTATCGCTTACAAAGACTTACTTAACTAGGGCAATTACTTCGATTTCAACCGAAACATCTTTCGGTAATTTTGCTACTTGTACACAAGAACGTGCTGGTTTATGAGTAGAAAAATAAGCGCCGTACACTTCATTAACAGCGTTAAAATCGTCCATATCTTTTAAAAATACTGTTGTTTTTACTACTGTATCAAATGAAGCACCCGCTTCTGCTAATACAGCTTGTAAATTTTCAAATACTTGCTCTGTTTGTACTGTCACATCTCCCGTTACAAGTTCTCCACTTGCTGTTAACGGAATTTGTCCTGAACTATAAAACATATTATTTACAATAATCCCTTGTGAATATGGTCCGATTGCTTGTGGTGCTTTGCTTGTTTGAACAACTTTCATATTTTTTCACCCTTTATTATTTATTTTTACTCTTTAAAAATAGTGCACGAAAAGCAGTTTGTCCATCTATTTTATAATTTATAAATAGAATAAAAAAAGATAAAGCTATCCGCTTTATCTTTTTATTCAGCCTCTACAAGCCCTTCATCAAATGGTGCCAGTGAATAATTTCCCTTTTCCACCTGAATTGCTTTTTCTTTCACATCAACTTCTGACAGACGAATTAATGATACAAAATTATTAATCAGTCGTTCTTCGATGTCCGTAGATTCTACTAATACTCCAATACCGACAACATTAGCCTTAAACTCTTCTAACATGCTCATCATACCTTGAATTGTTCCGCCGGCTTTCATGAAGTCATCAATAATTAAAACATTTGATCCCTCTGGAAGGCTACGCTTTGCTAATGTCATTGTTTGAATTCTCTTAGAAGAACCTGATACATAGTTAATACTAACAGTAGGTCCCTCTGTTACCTTATTATCTTTTCTCGCAATTACTACCGGTACATCTAAGTAGTTTGCTACCGCATAAGCAAGTGGAATCCCTTTTGTCGCTACCGTCATAACTGCGTCAATTGGTTGCCTAGCAAAAACAGAAGCAAACAAACGACCTGCGCCATTAATATAGCGAGGATTGCTTAAAAGATCTGTCATATATAAGTAACCGCCAGGCAAGATACGACCCGGATTTTCAAATAAGTTACAAAGCTCACCAATAATTAGGTCTGCCTCTTCTTCACTTATATATGGTATATATTTCACTCCTCCTGCTGCTCCTGGTATCGTTTGCAATGTGCCGACCCCTTGTTGTTCAAACGTTTGCTTAATAATAACTAAATCCTCACTAATGGAAGACTTAGCTGATTGATACCTTTCAGCAAAAAAAGTGAGAGAAACTAGCTGACGAGGATTTTGTAACAAGTAATACGTCATATCGACCAATCTTGTACTTCGTCTAATTTTCATACCCTCACCTCAAATCACGAATATTTTAAACAAATCATAACGTATTATACGTCTTTATTCAAGCGTTTCTCGCTCTCCTAATAAACGTACGGCATATACTTGTTCGCAAAATCCCTTTAATCCGTTATAAATCCGATGCATTCGCGAATCATGGTGTACAAGGCCGAATACAGTTGGACCACTTCCACTCATTAATACAGCATCTGCTCCAAATCGCTTCATCTGTGCTTTAATACGAGCAACTTCAGGATGCATCTTAAATGTTACATCTTCTAAAACGTTGCCAACGGTATCACAAATTCCTTTGTAATCCCCAGCATTTATAACATCCACCATTTTATCTACATTTGGATGTGTAACTCGATTTAATTTTAAATTTCCATACACATCAGCAGTAGATACACCAATATGTGGCTTCGCCAAAATAACCCAACAAGAAGGCGGAGTCTTTATATGCTCAATTTGCTCTCCTCTTCCAGTGGCAATTGCTGTTCCACCGTATACACAGAACGATACATCTGATCCAATTTCTGATCCAAGCTTTGCTAATTCGTCAATTGTAAGCCCTAAATTCCATAATTTATTAAGGCCACGTAATGTCGCTGCTGCATCACTACTTCCACCTGCTAATCCAGCCGCAACTGGAATCGTTTTTTCAATAGTAATAGATACACCTTTTTTCACATTAAACTTCTCTTTTAATAATCTCGCTGCTTGATAAGCTAAATTTCGTTGGTCGTCTGGGACATACCGATTATGGGATAAAATTTCAATACGGTCTTCTGCTAATTCCGTTAGTTCTAAACGATCCGCTAAATCAATTGTTGTCATAATCATTTTCACTTCATGATATCCGTCTTGTCTTTTTCCCAGTACATCTAACGACAGATTAATCTTTGCTGGTGCTTTCACTAGTAGCTTCAATCTATTCACCCACTCTATGTACTCAATCTTTTATCGTTTATTTTACCATAAATTTATAGTAAGACGATGACACTTCCCTAATTATAACGAAAAGCATTAAGAATGAAACTATTTATGTAAAATGATGGCACCTTTTAGAGTACAAAAAGCCGAGGAATCACTCCTCGGCTACCGTAGCATAGAAAGTATCTTACAACTACTGGTTTTGTTTCATCAATTGCTGTTCTGCAATTTCTATAGCACGTTTCACCATGTTACCAGCATCTTTCGCACGAATTCCGCCCCATCCTTCTTTCTGAACAACATCATAAAAACCTAGCTCTTTTGCTAGCTCTTCTTTAAAATGATTTGACATGACACCTCTTCGTCTACTCAATGCAGAGTCCCTCCTTATTTTGCTACGGTATAGTTAGTATGCAAAATAATATAGCTTTTCATTTGTGGGAATATATGTAACGATACATGAATTATAAAATGACTTCATTATGTGGTTCATCATAAAATGTTAACTCCACTGTCTCTGTTAAAACATCTGCATAACTATAAGATACACGTTGCAGCGCATCTTCTTGCTGATCTAACTGTACAACAAACACAGAACGGTATGTTTCTGCAAGTACACCCGATTGCTCCACAGTTTTTCTTCTTCCACTATTAGCCTTTAACATAAGTCTCTGTCCAAGATGGTGATCTAATTCGCTTTTAATTTCATCTAAACGTTTTGACATATACCTTGCTACACCTCGCTGTAATTTAGATTGAACACTTAAAACACGATATATCTATCCCAATGATTAACTGCAATTCATAGACAATATCATTATAAAAGCATCATGCGTTCGAATAGATAGAAGAAATACTATATTGTAAAAGTATCATTATGTAGTCTTTACGCTCTTACCACTTTTTATCCAAATTCATTTCATTCCCTTTCACATAAAAAAGCAAGATACATATGTACCTTGCTTACTCTTCATAGTGTTGAAAAGGTAATCCAGTTCGTAAAATCCCCCTCGTTTCAATCCCACCTAGTCCCTTTTCACCAGTAATCGTATTACGTACAACATCCCATACATTGACTCTCTCCATAAATGAGGTAAAACTAATTTTACCAACCACATATACAGGATCTAGTGCATGAATATTAATCCTGGACGGGGAACTAGCGAAGTTAGCACCTGCTCGAATTAACGCCTCGAAATGCGATTGACACGCTCCCGCAAAAATAACGAGTTGATCCAATGATGGATATTTTTTTCGCACTTCTCTAACAGCCTGTACAAAATGTCTTGAGTGCCTATATGCTGCTAAATCTCCCTTTACCCCTTTTGACTTTGTATAAGCATCATGCCCTGTAATAACTAAAATATCTGGACGAAAATGATCGATTAAGTCTACTACCTTTTCGTGCATCTCCGTTTCCTTACAATGAATACCCTGTACAGGAACACCGATTTTATTATATAAGTCTAAGCACTTACGTAAATATAAAGGATCCCCATCTATATGCAATACACGCCCTGGCATTTGAAAATAATTCACTTCACTTGTGTACCCACCAGTTGAAGTGTGTTCATGCCTTTGTTTCATCAATACATAATCTTGTTGGAATAAACGGTACGTACGCTCCATTGTCTCTTTTTCACGCTTCACTCTTTTTTTATGTTCTCGTTGATCTATACTAATTAAATCTTCAAGCGGCGCATCTGCCACGAGTCTAATTTCCTCTCCAAACAATATAGCTATCTCGCCTTTTATTTCTATAATACGAAAAAGGATATCCCTATTATGAGAATATCGTTCCACTAATTCTCCAACATGTAAAGCCATTCTCCTACCTCCAAACTCGTTAGGCCATCTTACCTGTTTTTAAAGTATGAATGTAGGAGAGAAAAGGTGACAAAAGGGACAGTTCAAGTTGAACTGTCCCTTTTATATTCTTATGATAATTTATGAAGAACTAATGCATTACTTAATGTTGCAAACTCCTCAATAGATAACGTTTCGCCTCTTCGCTTTGGATCAATTCCTACTTCTGTTAAAATTTGATTCAACAGCTCTTTATCTTTCGGGAAACCATTTAAATTATTTGATAAGTTATTCATTAAAGTTTTACGACGTTGCGCGAAGCTTGCTCGTACTACTTCAAAGAAGAACGTCTCATCCGCCACCTCTACAACTGGTTTCGGACGCTTTAGAAGACGAATAATTGCAGAATCAACATTTGGTTGTGGCACAAACACTGTACGTGGCACAGTCATGACTGTTTCTACCTCTGTATAATACTGAATAGCGATTGATAAAGAACCATACTCTTTCGTTCCAGGTTTAGCTGCTAAACGATCCCCAACTTCTTTTTGCATCATAACAACAAATCCACGAACAGGTAATTTCTCTTCCAGCAATTTAAATAAAATTGGCGTTGTAATATAGTATGGTAAGTTAGCTACTACCATTACATCTTGCCCTTCTTCAAATTGCTCACTAAACACCTCATGTACATCTGCCTTTAGTACATCTTTATTGATAACTGTAACGTTGCCATATGGAGCTAATGTCTCATCTAAAATCGGTAATAACCTTTGATCAATTTCAAAAGCCACTACTTTTTTAGCACGCTTCGCTAATTGTTCTGTTAATGCACCGATACCTGGTCCAATTTCAATTGCACCACTTTCTGAACCAATTTCAGCGTGATCAACGATACGATTTAATACATTCGTATCAATTAAAAAATTTTGCCCTAAACTTTTTTTGAATGAAAATCCATACTTTTCAACAATGTCTTTCGTACGATTTGGTGTTGCGATATCCTTCATTTTCTTTCCTCCTGTATGACTTGCTTGTAAGCTTCTGCAAATGATTCTTTTGAAACTTGAAACATTTGTAAACGTTTATGTAACTGTTTTGCATTTGTATAACCAATCTTTAATAGCTTACCCATTCTTTCTCTGCGACTCTTTGCCATTTCTCCGCCCACTAAACCTGCATCGACTAGATCGCTCCAACTAATTTCACTTGTGTAAGCTTCCATTTCTTCATGTATATTCTCTAAAGCACGGCGAATTGATTCATTAGAAGCATGTTCAATTCCGACACCTTTTTTCCTCTTAGCAAGTGCTTCTTCCTTCGGTAAAAAAGCATGTTTACATCCAGGCACCTTATCAGAAATAATTTTTCGAATACGCTCTCCAGGATAATCCGGATCTGTGAAAATAATAACGCCTCGTTTTTGCAGCGCTAATTTAACTTGCTCAATAACATGATCACCGATTGCTGAACCGTTCGTTTCAATTGTATCCGCATCAACAGCACGCTTAATCGCAACTGTATCATCTTTACCTTCTACAACGATAATCTCTTTAATTTTCATGCTTGCCTCCACACTCGTTTCGTCTCTACTTAGTAAAACAAAAAAATGACGACTTTTCCATTATTATTTTCCCCATTCTTGCATTTTAAAAAATAGAATGGCAAAAACTTTGTTCTCTCTCCTTATTGTAACACTTCCTCATTCGCCTTCGTTTTCTCTACCACTTCTACTACTCCATTTCTCAAAAAATAAAAAGAATGGGCTCCCCCATTCTTTTTATTCAACACCAAATAAAGCTTTTGCATTCTTAGTTGTTACTTCCGCTACCTCTTCATAAGAAATTCCTTTTAAATTCGCAATTTCTTCTGCTACGAGTTTTACATAGCTCGGTTCATTTCGTTTTCCGCGAAATGGATGTGGTGTTAAATATGGACAATCTGTCTCAATTAACAATTTCTCTAGTGGAATCTCCACAGCAACTTCTTTTGGTTTCTTAGCGTTTTTAAATGTAACTGGCCCGCCCAACGAAATTAAAAAGTTCATATCAACGCATCGCTGCGCTACTTCCACACTACCGCTAAAGCAATGCATAATGCCTCCTACTTCAGCTGCATTCTCTGCCTCTAGAATATCAACAATATCTTGAGTTGCATCGCGGTTATGTATAATAATTGGTAATTTCACCTTTTTGGCTAATGCAATTTGTTTACGGAATACTTCCTTCTGTATTTCCTTCGGTGACTTATCCCAGTGATAATCTAAGCCCATTTCTCCAAGTGCAACGACTTTAGGATGGGAAGCAAGTTCTTCTAACCAAGCTAAATGTTCTTCTGTCATGTCGATTGCATCCACAGGATGCCATCCAACTGCAGCATAAATAAAATCATAGGCTTCCGCTAATTCAATCGCCTTTTTTATCGTTACTTCATCAAATCCGACAACAACTGTATATGTAACTCCCGCTTCTTTCATTCGTGCAATAACTTCTTGTAAATCTTCTTCAAATTGCTCTGCGTTCAAATGTGAATGTGTATCAAACAACATAATACATAACTCCTTTTATATTGAAATCAAGTTTATTCTACAAAAATAAGCTTTTTAATAACTTAACGATAACAATACTACAATTTTAATGCAAAAATAGAGAGTGTAAAAAGAAAAAAGACGCTTCACACATGTTACACGTGAAACATCTCTTTTCTTGTCTTAATTACTTGATTTTTGTACCATTAGGCAGATTTTGATCGATTGATGCTAATGACAATACGCCATTCTCTTCACCTGCTAAAATCATACCTTGTGATAATTCACCGCGTAATTTTACAGGCTTTAAGTTCGTTACACAAATAACCTTTTTACCTTTTAGTTCTTCCGGAGAATAGAATTTTGCAATCCCAGAAACAACTTGACGCTTTTCTGTACCTAAATCAAGCTGAATTTTTAATAACTTATCTGCTTTTTTCACAGGTTCAGCCGATATTACTTCTGCTACTCGTAATTCTACTTTGAAGAAATCATCAATTGTAATTTCTTCTGCTTTCGGTTCTTCTTCTTTTTTCTCCTCAACTTTAGGAGCAGAACCTTTCATTTGTTCTTTAATATACTCTACTTCTACTTCCATTTCTAAACGTGGGAAGATTGGTTGTCCTTTTTCTACTTTTGTTCCAGCTGGAATACAGCCAATTGCAGATAGACTTTCCCAAGATTTATGCGCTTCATCAGTAAGGCCAAGTTGAGCAAACATTTTGCTCGGTGCCACTGTTAGGAATGGCATAAGCATAATACCCGTTTGACGAAGTACTTCCGCTAAATGAGCCATTACAGAAGCCAATTTCTCACGATCACTCTCATCTTTCGCTAGTACCCATGGTTGTGTTTCATCAATATATTTATTCGTGCGGCTAACCAATTGCCAAATTGAGCTTAAAGCTACAGAGAACTCCATATTCTCCATTGCTTCTTCTACTTTTTTCAATGTATCTTTTGCAAACGTTACTAATGTTTCATCAAACTCCGTTACATTTGCTTTATATGCAGGAATCTCTCCGTTAAAGTACTTATCAATCATAGCTACTGTACGATTTAATAAGTTACCTAAGTCATTTGCTAAATCGAAGTTGATACGTTCAACAAATCCTTCTGGTGTGAACACCCCGTCAGATCCGAATGGAACTTCGCGAAGTAGGTAGTAACGTAATGCGTCTAATCCGTAACGATCAATTAATGTAACTGGATCTACTACGTTTCCTTTTGATTTACTCATTTTTCCGTCTTTCATTAAAATCCAACCATGAGCAAATACTTTTTTCGGAAGAGGTAAATCTAATGCCATTAAAATGATTGGCCAATAAATTGTATGGAAACGAACAATTTCTTTTCCAACTAAATGCACATCTGCTGGCCAGAATTTCTTATACTTCTCTTCATTTGCTGTTCCATAACCTAGTGCTGTAATGTAGTTAGATAATGCGTCAACCCATACGTAAATAACGTGTTTCGGGTTACCTGGAACACGAACTCCCCAGTCAAATGACGTACGAGAAACTGCTAAATCTTCTAATCCTGGTTTAATGAAGTTATTAATCATTTCATTTTTACGAGACTCTGGCTGAATGAAATGTGGGTTATCTTCATAGAACTTTAATAGTCTGTCGACATATTTACCCATTCTAAAGAAATATGATTCTTCACGAACAAGTTCTACATCGTGACCACTATCTGGACTTTTTCCTCCAACTACTTTATCGCCTTCCATAATTGGATCTACTAATTGATGCGCTGTATAGAATGTTTCATCTTGTACAGAATACCAACCTTCATATTCATCCAGATAAATATCACCTTGATCTACTAACTGCTTGAAGATTTTTTCGACAACATCTTTATGACGATCTTCAGTTGTACGAATAAAATCATCATAAGATATATCCATTTTTCCCCATAGTTCTTTAATTCCTGAAACAATGTTATCCACATACGCTTGTGGTGTAACATTTAATTCTTCTGCTTTCTTTTGGATCTTCTGCCCATGTTCATCAGTTCCTGTTAAATAATGAACATTGTATCCTTGCATACGCTTATAGCGCGCCATCGCATCTCCTGCTACTGTCGTATAAGCATGTCCAATGTGTAATTTTCCACTTGGATAATAAATTGGGGTAGTAATATAAAAGGACTTATTTTCCTCTGTCATTGTTTTGGACCTCCCGAATAACCTCATATGTATTTATAAACAGTATATCAAAAACTCATATATAAAGTGAAACTTTAATCAGTAAGGGGCTTGTTCATCTCCCGCTAATCATTTCCTTTCACCAAATGGACTTTTACTAACGGCCCGGCACTCACTTAACTTCTTTGTCCCAGCCTAATGTTGGGGTGGAAGTCTTACTATTCAAAAATAATGGGATAGAAACGAGTTAATACTCAATATCCTTATCATCTATTACTCATATTTCAAAAAAATATACACCTTTCACACATAATATATAAACTTTTCAGAAAATAAAGTGAAATATTTGTAGAAATTACTCCCATTCTATTATATATAAGAAGTAAGAAATCTATAAATCTTTTTAAAAAATATAGAATTAAAGAATTGACGGAAATGTAAATGATTGGTATCATATGTCCATAGGGTATTTTGTCGAAAAATGACGAATCAAAAAATAGACTCGAAACTTATAAACTATTTATTTAGGAGGAAAAGAATTATGAAATCTACTGGTATCGTTCGTAAAGTTGATGAATTAGGTCGTGTGGTAATTCCAATCGAATTACGCCGTACTTTAGGTATTGCAGAAAAGGATGCTCTTGAAATCTACGTTGATGACGAGAAAATCATCTTAAAAAAATATAAGCCAAACATGACTTGCCAAGTAACTGGTGAAGTATCTGATGGTAACCTATCTTTAGCTGAAGGTAAAATTATCTTAAGCAAAGAAGGCGCTGAGCAAATCTTAAACGAACTTCAAGATTATATCGAAACAGCAAAATAAGCTTCTCAATTATGAGAAGCTTATTTTTTATCAACATGATAGGTTTGATATACGTCGCGTTTCGACAAATCTCGATCTTTAGCGACTGTTTTTATCGCCTCTTTTGAATTCATACCTTTTTCATTTATATAATGTTCAATATGATCATATACCGAAATAGATTCCCACCATTGTTCTTCTGGGGCAGGTTCTTCCGTTGAACCAGCTACTAAAATACAAAACTCACCACGAACTTCATTTTGCTTTGTCCATTCAATCGCTTCCTCAACTGTCCCTCTAATAAATTCTTCAAATTTCTTCGTTAACTCTCGACATAATACAATTTCTCTGTTCCCCAATACTTCTTGCATTGAGATTAAAGTATCATCCAGACGGTGAGGTGCCTCATAAAACATCATTGTAGTTTGTACATATCGAAGTTTTTCTAATTCCAGTTTTCTTTCCTTTTTATTTCTTTGTAAAAACCCATAGAAATAAAATTGTTTTGTCTCAAGACCTGATGCAATTAATGCTGTAAGAGCCGCATTTGCCCCAGGAAGCGGAATTACGTGATATTGTTCAGCTACTGCCTCGACAACAATATCATAGCCTGGATCGGAAATACACGGCATACCAGCATCGCTTACGATGGCTACAGTCTTGCCTTCTTCTAACTTATCTAAAATTTTACGTCCACTTACTTCCTTATTATGCTCATGATAACTCATAACCGGTGTTTCGATTTCAAAATAATTACAAAGCTTCTTCGTTTGCCTTGTATCTTCCGCTGCAATAACATCTGCCTCTTTTAAAATGCGGATCGCACGAAATGTCATATCTTCTAAATTTCCAATTGGAGTCGGTACTAAATATAACATTCCTTTTTCAGTTTGCTGAAAGCTTTTTTGTTGCCACATATGGTTCTCCTTTTTGCATGTATTCTTCTTTTTGTTTTCTATTTAATTGCTTAAAATAATACTCTGCCTGCATAGCTGTACGCTTATCTTCATGAAATTCTACATACTTTAAAACAACAGGAAGTCTAGCACGCGTATACCTAGCCCCTTTTCCGCTATTATGCGTTTGAACCCGCTTCTCTATATGATTTGTATATCCAGCATAATAACTTCCATCAGAGCACTCTACTACATAAAAACAATGCTTATTCTTCTCCATATAAAATTGAACGAATCTCCTTTGTATATTCATTATTTTCTTCATATACAAAAAGAGGTGGCAATATTTTTAAATCTGCGTTTCCGTCCTTAATTCCTTCAATTAACAATGTATTCGCTTCTTTCCCTGCCTTAGGATAAACAAATCGTACACGCTTTGGTTCAATTTTATATTTACGCATTAATGTAACAATGTCTAGTAAACGACCTGGACGATGTACAAATGCTACTTTCCCACCCTGTTTTACTAGCTGACTGCTTGCAGATACAACATCCTCTAATGTACACATAATTTCATGACGAGCTATCGCCAAATGTTCATTCATATTTTTTTCAGAAGTTGCAGGTGTTTGGAAATAAGGCGGATTACATGTGACAACATCATATTGATGACGGCCCAGTTTCTCCGGCATATCTTTTAAATCCCCATGTATTAAGTGAATTCTTTCTTCTAATTTATTATATTGAACGCTTCTTATTCCCATATCATATAAACGTTCTTGAATTTCCACACCTGTAATATTCCCTTTTGTTCTTGTACTTAATAGCAGAGGTACAACTGCGTTACCTGTACACAGATCGAGTAAATTACCTTTTTGAATTGGCACCCAAGCAAAGTCTGCAAGTAAAACAGCATCTAAAGAAAAATTAAATACCGATGGACTTTGTATAATTTTCATTTCTTGCGCTAATAAGTAATCTAAACGTTCATCTTCATATAAATTCATATACTACTCCTTTTCTTACCCTTAACCTACCCTATTGGATCTTCTACTAATATAAAACACATTTCGTTCTATTCCCATGTATAAAAAATTACCTTTCCAATTATAATTGGAAAGGTAATTTCACTTTTTATTTAAAAATGACAGACAGAATAAACAATCTCCCTCTTTACGTACACTTCCATAATGTAGATTACAAATATGAAAACCCTCTTGATACAGTCTTGCTAAATTATCGTAGCCTTCACCAATATCTGTCTTTGGCTTCACTTCTTTACGTTTTTGAGTTTTTTGTTTTTCTTTAATCTGCACTTCTTCAAAACGTTGTCGCAAATTTTCATTTTCCATTTTTATATGTTGGTTTTCTTCCAATAACTCTGCAAGATGTTGTTTTAATTCTCCCAACTGTTTATATAAATGTCCAATTTGCTCTTCCATACTAGAAACCGATGCAAAAATATCCTTTTTCTCCACAAGCACCCACCTCATTAATCTGTGGTTTGACTCGAAACGACCCCTTTATTCACTAATTCATCTAACGTATATTCTACTATCCGTTCCTTGTCTACTAGTTCCACTTGAATTAATCTTTCTAAAATATTTAATCCGATAACACGGCCAGTACCATGCGGGGTTTGTATACGTTGATCTAAATCAGGAAGTTGTTCCTTTGCTGCCTCATATTCATCATTCTCATATTTTAAGCAACACATTAAGCGACCACATAAACCAGAGATTTTTGCAGGATTTAATGATAAATTTTGATCCTTAGCCATTTTAATGGATACAGGTTCAAAATCTCCTAAAAAAGTAGAACAACAAAGCATACGACCACATGGACCAATACCACCAAGCATCTTCGCTTCATCACGAACACCAATTTGTCTTAGTTCAATTCTTGTCCTAAAAATTGCCGCTAAGTCCTTCACTAGTTCGCGGAAATCAATCCGACCATCCGCAGTAAAGTAGAAAATAATCTTATTACGATCGAACGTATACTCTACATCTACCAGTTTCATATCAAGATTATGCTCTACTACCTTTTGTTGACAAACTTGATATGCTTCTTTCGCAGCATGTTTGTTCTCTTCAACAATGGTACGATCATTTTCATTTGCAATACGAATAACTTTTTTCAGCGGTAATACAACGTCGTTTTCATCAACTTGCTTTTTGGTAATAACTACTTTTCCGTATTCAATACCTCTTACCGTTTCTACAATTACGAACTCATTTTCAGAGATATCGAACTGATTCGGATCAAAGTAATATACCTTTCCGGCCTTCTTAAAGCGAACACCTACTACATCATACAAAACGGTCATCCCTCCTGCAACCGCAACACTAACTGTTCGAACACAAGCTGCGCATTTACATTAGCGTTGATTCTATTTTTTGCCTCTAATATATTAAAGAGAGCTGATACAATGCGCTTCTGAGCATAGGAGAAAGATTCAAATATCTCTTTCTGCTCATGAAAAACAAGACGATCTTCTTCTCCAAGTTGAACATATAATAAATCCTTATAAATAAGGAGTAACATATCTAAACCTTGCTGTAATTGTTCTTTCTCTCCAAAGTGTTTTCCCCATTTTTCTTGTACAAAAAAAATAGAGGCTTTATCTTTTTCGAGCGCTTCACATAATTTTATCACTAAAGCTCGTCCTTGTGCAAACCATTCATCATTACACAAAGCTAAAGCTTCTTCAAAACTATTCGTAAGTTGTGCAGCAAGGGTCGCTAAAGGTGCTGTAATACCTTCATCCTGTAATCTTTTAATTAAAGATTCAGTAGGTAATGGTCTAAATGTAACAACTTGACAGCGAGATAAAATCGTATTTAAAATTTGATGACTTTGTTCAGTAAGTAAAATAGCTGTTGTATCACTACTTGGTTCTTCTAAAAATTTTAAGAGTGTATTCGCTGCGTTTGCTGTCATACGATCTGCATGCTCAATAATGTATACTTTTTTATTTGCCTCTAATCCTGTTTTTGAAAACTCTTCTTGTAAATCGTGAATTTGCTGCTTTTTAATAGATAATCCGTCTGGTTTAACAATATGTAAGTTAGGGTGGTTACCTGAATCAATTCGCTTGCAATTTGTACATACGTGACAGGGCTCTACCCCATTCCTTTGGGAACAGAGAAAACTCTTTGCCATCTGAATTGCTGTCGCAAACTTCCCTGTTCCTTTCCCTCCCTCTAACAAATAAGCGTGGGATATACGCTCTTTTGCAATGCTATTCATCAACATTTTTACACCGATGGGCTGTATACCAGAAAGCTGCTCCCACGTCATCGTCATAATGCATACCTCACTTATTTCATTCTTTCCTTCTATTATAACAATTTCTCTTCTATAATCTGAACAACTTCTTCTATAAGTTGTTCCATTGGTTGATCAGCATTTACCACTACAATACGATCTGAGAAACGTTCTACAACTTGTAAATATCCTTCACGCACTCGTTTATGGAAAGAGATATCTTCCATGTCTAATCGATTCACTTCGCGTCCCGCATCTTTTTCAATTCTAGCTAAACCAACCTCGGGTTCAATGTCTAGGTAAATTGTTAAACTAGGCATGCAGTCTTCTGTTGCGAAACGATTGATTTCAAATACTTTATCCATACCTAATCCTCTTGCATAGCCTTGATAAGCTAAAGAGCTATCTATAAAACGATCACATAGCACAAGATAGTTTTCATTAAGCGCTGGCATAACCTTTTCCACTAAATGTTGTCTACGTGCAGCGGCATATAGAAGTGCCTCTGTACGTGCTTCCATCATCGTATATTCTTGTTTATGTAAAATCGTTCTAATATCCTCAGAAATTGCAATACCACCTGGTTCTCTCGTCGCCATTACCTTTTGTTCTTTTTGCTCAAAATATGGTAATAATCTTTTAATTAACGTTGTTTTACCCGAACCTTCTGGCCCCTCAATTGTTACAAATAATCCCTTCATCCTAAAACCTACTTTCTATATCATACACTTTCATATCTTTCGTGCTCCCTTGAAAACGAGCTCCCGTTTTCTCTAAATACATAATTTGCTCTTTATGTTCTGAAGTAATTCTTTCACCATACATAATCAATGGAATTCCAGGTGGATACGGAATTACCATTTCCGCCGCTATCATCCCAACCGCTTCTTCTATCGGTACTACTTTTGTTTTGTATCCTTCTAGTTGCTTATACGTATACGGTAAAGGAGTGAATTCTCTTTTATAAGTATAACGAATAGATTCGTTCTTGTCTTTCCTCTCATAATGTTCCAATGCTACTCGAATTGTCTCTATAGCCTGCATGTACTCCTTACTTACTTGCAGAGGTAAAATAAATAGGACATTATATGGATCTGCCATTTCTGTATATATTCCGACCTTTTCAAACAAAGACTGTAATTCATATCCTGATAGCTGACAACGAGTTTGTACAGTAACCTTTAAATCGTCTTGCAACGGATATTGTAAAACAGCTATTTGTGGAATAGAGTACAATCCTTTTTTAAATCCCCGTAAAAACCCAATAATTTCATCGTGACCTTTTTCTTTTATACTCGCTAGCGTAAAGCGCGCTATATCAAGAGAAGCCATAATTGGATATGACGGACTACTAGATTGTAGCATACTCAAATAAGTAGAAACTTTTTCTTTATCGACTAAATGACTATTTATATGTAAATAGGATCCCATTGTCATCGCAGGTAATGTTTTATGTGCAGAATGAACTACAATATCTGCACCATATTCTAATGCTGACTTTGGAAATGGGTCTCCTAAGCAAAAGTGTGCTCCGTGAGCCTCGTCCACTAAAACAAGGATTTTATGTGCATGTGCATAAGCAATACTTGCCTCTAAATCTATTCCCATACCATAATAATTAGGATGCGTTAAAATGAGAGCTTTAGCATTAGGATATTTTTCAATTGCTTCTATAATAACTTCATCATGAATTCCCACTGGCACGTTATACGCCTCATCAATCCATGGGTCTAGAAAAATAGGATTCGCACCCGCTAGTTTCAACCCATTAATGATTGATTTATGACAATTTCTTTGCACAAGGACAATGTCATGCTCACCGCAGCAAGACAAAATCATTGCTAAATTTCCCACTGTTGAACCATTAATTAAAAAATAACTTTTTTTTGCACCATATACATCAGTTAACAATTGTTGCGCTTCATTTATACATTCAAACGGACTATGTAAATCATCTAATCCTGTTAACTCTGTTACATCAATGGATAGTATATCTTTAAACTCTCCAATAGCTTCCTGTGGGAAGTTTAAACCATTCTTATGACCTGGAACATGAAGAGATAGCGGCTCTCTTTCTTTAAACTCTATTAAAGCCTCATATAAAGGCATACGATTTTGATTCATATATACCTCTTCCTTATTATTCATTCTTTATCTATTATACAGAACAAAAAAAATAATAGGCATACGCCTATTTAAAAATATGATACTTCTAATTTTCGAAGTTGTTTTAAATAATGTATATATTTCGGATCATTCGTCTCGGTATTCACCATATCCTTTTCACATTCATGACATATCAAATTATTATAAACATATATACCTTCTTTTCTTTTTGTCTCACACACGATGCAAATTTCACTTTGTAATTTCATATCCTTTCCTCCCCTATTTTAATACACATATTTTGTACTACTATTCCTTAACAATTTACAGAAAAATATACATCAATCTCTTATATAATATGATTTACTCTTGGGCAACGTGTTTGTATTACCTTGACTTCTTTCACATATTGTTTAACAACATAAAAAAACACGAGTCAAATGACTCGTGTTTTAAGTTGCTTGGCGACGTCCTACTCTCACAGGGACAAGGT
>NZ_MACI01000034.1 GCF_001884105.1 Bacillus luti
ATGTTTGGCTACGCCAAACCGAAATTTATCTCCCACCTGCCGCTAGACTATCGTCTTTCACACGCCTGAGGAGAGAGACTTCTTTCGGATAATACGTTAAATTAAAAGAGATAATCATCACAAAACTTAACCTAGTAAAGTAATATACGTAAAATATTTCAACTCGAAGGAAGGCACCTTAAAGGTTGTCTTTTCTTTATATGTTAAAAAAGCTCGCCTATTTCCGTAGGCGGGCTTTATCTTTATTACACAATATGAAAGTATACTCTCTTTTTCTCTGAAATTTTATGTAATTATACATATTCATGAAAATAGAAGAAGTAAAATTGTCATTACAACTTATTTCCCATTTTCAACTTAGTTATCATTAGAATGCTTTTCTACAAAATCAAGGATTCTAGCATTAACCTCGTTAGAGAACTCACCATTGATTGCGTGAGATGCATTTTTCCAATTAACTATATCAATATCTTTCACATATTTTTTCCCAGTTTCAACTGCTTTTTCCGAATTGTGCATTGTACTTTTTTCAGCCATTAATGCAAGTACTGGAATATTGATATTTTTTAAGTCTTCTTTACTAAATAGATCAGGCGCTGGCGTTTTCAGTTTATAGTTACGCATACCCGATTCGATTAACTTAGCGATCGGCTCATCGTCATTTATTTCTGCTCCTCCAGAAACATAGCTTAACATCTTTTCTCTTATAAACTTAGGTACAATAGGAACGGAAGCTGGAATAGATGCTAGAATCATCTTTATGGATATTTGCGCAAATACAAAGACTGGGTCCAATAAACTAGCCGTAGCAATATGCTCAGGATTATATCTAGCCAAGTTCATTGTTGTCCAACCTCCAATGGAGACACCCACGATATGCACTTTTTCTAAACCTAATCCTTCAATTACTTCATTTAGCCATTCTGCTTGTTGTTTTTGGTTTTCAATCACCTTCGTTTGCATACTCATTCCAGGTTCACCGAGTAAGTCTATCGTATAAACAGGCCTTTTCTCCCTTAACCCTTCTAAATTGGGTACCCACATTGGAGTAGATGCACCGCGTCCAGGGAGTAAGAGTATTGGTTCCTTATGTTTGTTTTCTTCTTTAGTAAAGTAATAAGCACGAATTGTGCCATATTTAGTCTTTATATCTTTCGTTTCGTTAGGTTTTGGAAGGAGTGCCATTGATTCATCGTAGGCAATTTGAAAATCTTCCTTCCCTTTTTCGGATATAAAGTGACCAATCTTATTATCATCTCTCTTCATTTGAATTCCTCCTTTCTACAAATATATGGATGAACTTTATCTATATACTCATGGTAATCATCCATTGAAAATATATCTTCTTTAAGGCAAAACTCTCATTTAGCAAAAAGAAAAAGACACCCTAAGGTGCCTTCCTCCGACTTGAACCATCTTAATTTTAATAATATGTATCGGACTCCCATCCAACTATTATTTTACTATGTTAAGTTGTTTTTGTTTATTGAGAAATACAATAGTTT
The DNA here is from genome assembly GCF_001884105.1 of Bacillus luti. Lineage (GTDB taxonomy): Bacteria > Bacillota > Bacilli > Bacillales > Bacillaceae_G > Bacillus_A > Bacillus_A luti. Next base: position 1,506 of record NZ_MACI01000034.1, read on the forward strand.
AGTTATACTGGTCGTCTGTATGAGGTATTTTTGTAGTCCATGCAGCGATTAACAAGAGGACAATAGCAGCGATGACACCTAAAAGTCCTTGCTTATCCCATAATCTTAGCTTCAAGGTTAGACTGCATATGTCAAATGCAGGAATAACTTTATAACTCATAACAAAAAAACGCTACCTTTTTAAAAGATAGCGTTTTTGTATTACCCTTGCTTATTCTTCGCCTTCATTTGCTCTTCATAAACAAACTTCGCTGTCATAAAGTCATTCGGAAAATCTTTCAATGCATTCTTCATCACATTCAATTCTTCTTGTGATTTAATTTCAATACCGTTTAAGAAATCAAATGCTTTTGATTGTTCATCTGCAACAAAGTTTTGCGTCATATAATCATTTTGGAAATCTTGCTTCGCTTTTTCTTTCACTTTGTTCATTGCATCTGTTTTATTTATACTTTTCACAGGATTTGCAAATGCGCCTGTAGGTTGCTCTGGTTTAGGCTCTTCTTTCTTTTCCGGCTGTGGGGCTGGTTGTTGTGGTTCTTGCTTTGGTTGTTCTTGTTGAACTGGTTGCTGTGCTACTTGTTGCTCTTTTTTCGCTAATTCATCTTTTAACTTCTTAACTTGTGCATCAAGAGATTTATTTTCAGTTTCTAATACACTCTTATCACTTTTTAGCTTTTGCGTTTCTTCAAAATGCTCATCTACTAATTTATTGTACTCTTTCTCCGTGTACATTTTTTCACTAGTTGATGCCGTTTTCCCTTTCGTAACAACTACATTAATAATCACAAGTAAAACTACAATTCCTATTAGCGCAGCAAAAATCTTCTTTTTGTTCATTATTAATCCTCCAAAATGTAAAATTATCAAAGTCATCATAACAGATATAGTTATGTTCTTTTGTCACGTTTTGTCGAACTAAAATAATAAAAAAGCACCTAAAATAGGTGCTTTTTTCATTATCAATACATAAACGTAATCGTCACTAAAGAATACCCTTCTTTCGCATTATACGGCTCCGCTTTATAAGAAACACGGTTGGATCCTTTCGGATAACCGATTTCTCCAATTGCCTTTTTCACATCTTGCAGTGCACCGTTCATTGATTGCTTATAAAGCACTTCTATCTTTTCTGGCTTGGCACTATAACGCTGCTGCATTTTATTTTTTAATTCATTATAGTTATTTGCGATGTATTCATTTCCTAAATAGTTTAACTTTGTATCTTTTAATATTTGCTGATATACAGGAGTTTTTGTGCTACCTGCCGCAATTTTATTTGTTAATGTACCATAATAGTTCGTTGTAGCTTGCGGATAATCACTTCTGTTCCACTCATGATTTCTTGCAATTTGCTCATCAGATAAGTTGAAATATGAATAAGTTACGCGCCCTTGTTCATCTGGCACTGGATCATCAAATGTTGTATCGAGGTGATACCATTTGTTTTCGATTTTCACTATATTCCAAGCATGAGGTTGTCCATCACCAGTTCCTGTTACGAAATGATTTTCAATACCGGCTTCTTTTAATAATTGATAGGTTAATAGTGCGTAACCTTGGCAAACCGCAGAACGATTTACGAGTGCTTCATATGCTGTGTAAGCTTTATAAGACGTATCATAAGAAACATGTTTTACGACATAATCATGAATCGCCTTCACTTTCTCGTGATCATCCATCCCTACTTGAATAATAGAAGAGACAATTGCCTTCGCTTGTTTCATTACATATTCCGTTTGCTCTTTCGTTTCGCGATATGTAATCTTTAACGTAAAGGTATAATTTCCAGGCGATCCAGAAATGCCGTATGAAACATTCGATCTATTATAATTTGTATACTCATTTTTACTTGCCACTTCTTTATACGCGTTAAAAAGTGTATTCATCACTTCTTTTGAATTACTATTTTTCGTTTTATATGGAATTGTAATGTCCGTTTCGTATGCATTAATACGCTTTTGTACATCCCCTTTAAATGCTGCTAATAACGCCGCATCCCCTGTATCTTGCACCGCAACCGCAGGCTTTTTATAGTTCAAAGTATTATATAAAAACTGCGCATATTGTTCACGTTTTACCACACCATATGGCTCAAATTTCCCTTCACCTGTACCAGATGCAATCCCGTTTGACTGCACGGCGCTAATCGCATTTCCGCCCCAAAAATCGTTTGGAACATCGCTAAATGTATGTTTTTGTGTCGCTGAAAGATGGAAAGCATTTGTAAGAATTTGCGCCATTTCTGCACGATTCACAGGAGCTTTCGGTCTAAAGTTCCCTTTCTCATCCCCTTTAAATACCCCTGCATTCGTTAACATTAAAATTTCCTCAGGGAACATCGTAGAGTTTTGGTTAATATCGCCATAAGGATTATTAAACTTAGATCCATCTTTTAATATATAAAGAGAATTATTGCTACTAAAATTTCCACCTTGTTTATTCGGAAGCATAACACGATACACTAAAGCCGCTACTTGCTCCCTCGTCGCAACATCTCCAAAACCAAATATCCCATTTCCATAACCTGAAATAATATTTTTACTCGCCAAATCTTTAATCGCTGGATACGACCAATGCGATGTCGGCACATCAGAAAAAACACCTGCTTCAGCAGCCTTCACATCACTGCCATTTGTATATAATAAAGCACCACCTATAAGTGATAATGATGTAATTGATTTTAATAGTTTTGTGTACATAGTGTCTTCTCCCAATACGTCTTCTATTTTTGTGGTTTTTTGTCGAAAAATCTAAAAGACTATGACAAGACACATTATACAATTAAAAGTTTTTAGGGGATATATTAAATTTTAAAATATGCAAAAATTCATATTGTTATAGGAGTTCATGGTGATATTATGCTGTTTTATTTGTAAATACATAAATAATAAGAGAATATAACATTCAAAAATCATTGGAATAAAGCGAAACTTCACTCAGTGGTACTACTCTGTACATTTCACGTCTCTCTTTTTTACTTTAAATGAATGTTTTCGCTTCACTTTTATCTCAGCTAGTATAACACCACTAAGAATAAGCAATGCTCCAATATACCCTTTGAGTGGCAATACTTCGTTCATGAACAGGTAAGCGAATATTGCAGAAAATACAGGTTCTAATGAAAAGATGAGTCCTGTATGTGTCGGTGTTGTGTATTTCTGCGCCATCGCCTGAATAATGTAGGCAAAAGCACTGCAGACAATGCTTAACACCAGTACAGCGATCCAACTTTCTTTAGTGGATGGAAGTTGCGGCTTTTCGAAAATCAGGGTAAAGAGTATGCCAAAGCCTCCTGCAAATCCCAATTGAAGAATACCAAGCTGCAATGTATTGGCAACTTTAGCCGCCCTCCCGGTGACAATAATATGAAAAGCATAAAAGAAAGCGGCGAGTATACAGAGTAAATCTCCAGAATTTAGTGTTAATTGATTATTCAAAGTCAGTAAACCAATACCTGTCATTGCAACAAGGGAACTAATGATTAGTCTATAACTTAGTCGATCTTTGAACAGAACGATAGATAATAAAGGAATAAAGATTACCGTCAAACTGGCTAGAAAACCGGCATTTGAAGCTGATGTTGTTTTTAAACCTAAGATGACTGAAGAAGATACCACAAATAGTAAAAACCCCAGAATAAAACCATATCTTAGAGTAACAAAATGAATTGAACGAAATTGTTTACAAAAAACAGCGACACAAACCAAAAAAGCAATACCAAAGCGTAATGCAACAAGAGAAAATGAAGGAACAGTTTCCAATCCGACTTTCATAAAAAGATAGGAAGAACCCCAGGTCATTGTAACAACTAAGATCATAAAATCAGCTTTTATAGGTTTCATTTTTAGTTCCCCTTTTCAGATTTATGTACATAGTATAATTGTGATTGAAGTATTAGTAAATTGAATATATTTAATGCTATACTTGAACAAAATTCATACATAAGAAAGTAGGAGATTCGATGAGTCTGACTAAGTTAGAAATTTTTCTGAAGACGGTTGAAATGGGAAATTTATCAAGAGCAGCAGAAGCACTGAATGTAACTCAGTCAGGTGTCAGCCATGCGATCAAGAGTCTTGAATTAGAGTATGGGTTTCAACTGCTTTCTCGGAATAAAACAGGTATTCGATTAACGGAAAATGGGAACCGTGTTTTAACGCATGTTCGTGAAATAGTAAACCATAATGAGCGACTGAAGCAAGCTGTTGCAGAGATTAATGGCATAGAGGCGGGAACCTTGCGCATTGGCACCTTTACAAGCGTGTCCACTCACTGGCTGCCTGCAATCATACATCGATTTCACTTGGAACACCCTCGAATTGAAATCAAATTAATGGAAGGAGATTATGGCACGATTGAAACGTGGATTCAACAAGGAGTGATTGACTTAGGTTTTATGTCACTACCGTCTTCAAGCCATCTAGAATCTATCCCACTAAGAAAAGATCGAATGCTATGTGTACTCCCTAAAGATCACCCGTTAAGTAAACAATCCACGATTCGGTATGCTCAGCTTGAGAAAGTGCCTTTTATTATGCCTGCTTCTTCGTGCGGTTACGATGTTAGGAAAGTATTAGAAACGGCTCGGGTTCATCTCAATATTCAATTTGAAACCGGCGATGATCATGTAATTGTCGCGATGGTGGAGAATGCACTTGGGATCAGTGTCATGTCTGAACTTGCATTACAAGGACAAAGCGAAAATGTTACGATTGTAGAATTGGAAGACAGACCTACACGATCACTTGGACTGTCGCTCACTTCAATTAAACACGCATTACCAGCTGCAAAACGGTTTATCGAACATACCCAAAAATGGCTGGATGGAGAGTAAGTATATCGGCAATCAAAACAAAATCAACAGTTCAGAAATGATTTGATTGTTACGTTTTCTTATTCTAATTGTTATAGGGATATTGTGCTACTTTAGTTGCGAATATATATAAAAGAGAAATACAACATACAAACAGCCCAAGTTCCTCATTGAAACTTGGGCTACTTCTTATACTTTTCGTTCTAGTGTAAAAACCATCAGAACTTGGCCATACGACCACTATAACTAAAAAAGGATTTTCACTAGAACCTTATCTATTATTTAACTGATTCTACTTGTTTTTCTAATTCTATTCCAAGGAATTTAGCAAGCTCAAGCATGCCAAATTGACTCGCTACAGACTCTGCATCAGAATTATAGTTTGTGTTTGTATTAATATCATACGTATAAATTGTTCCATCCGAGCTGCGAATAAATTCAATACCAGCAACAGTAATTTCATTTTCTTTCAAAAATTCTTTGTACTGTTCAATGATTGGCTCGTGGAAGTCCGATATAATTTCAAATTTTGTTGACGTCCCTTTCTTACTCTCTTCTCCTACTGGGCAAAAAGCATCTTGAATCGAGCATACATCTGCTGGACAAAGCTCGAATCCTTCTGATGTATCTACTTTAACTGCATATACAAACTGGCCACCTACAAACTCACAACGTGTAATATATGGTTCTGGCGCTTCAATATATTGCTGGATTAAAGTAATTCCATCAATCGGTTCTTCAAACGCCGGACCGTCCAAATATTGTTCTAAAGCATTAATGGAATGAAACAGTTGAACACCAAGGCCTTTACCTGCGCGGTTATGCTTTGTAATGAACGGTACTTCCCCTAACTCCCTTGCTGCTTTTACTATATGATCACGGCCAACAGCACCAATTGTTTTCGGCACTTGTATCCCAAATTTTCTTAATGCTGCATATTGATTTAATTTACTTACTTCAAGGCGTAACGCTCGAGACCCGTTAAATACTGTTCGCCCGTATCCCTCTAGCCAAGCAAGAACACCTTCAGTCAATTCAGGTGCATATCGATGTCCTCTCGTATGTGAAGAGGCACTCATGCGGCTATAAAAAACACCTTGGGGAGGCTCTTGTTCTAACGGAAGTGTTCCTTCATTTAAAAACCATTCCTCATACGGTAACTCCAGTTCTTCCAACCTTTTCACCAAATGATCCGTCCATTCCTTATTCTCATGTAATATGTAAATTTTACTCATTTGTAATCAATTCCTTTCTTTTTGCTTCAACTAATGGCATCACTTTTTCAGAAAATCGTTTCATCTCTTCAAGCTGTGGCGAAAATTGTAAAAGTAATAAAGTAACACCCACTTTTTCAAAAGCGAGTATCCTTTCTGCAATTTGCTCTGGTGTTCCAATTAAATTAGGACGTAACCCGCGATTAGATACGGAATAATCATTCAGCTTCACTTGCTGTTCCAAATGCGATTTACTAATAAAGTCTTGGTAACCCGCATAACCTAAAGCATCGTCTTTCACATCCGTTATGCGTCTCCATTCTTCTAGTGCCTCTTCTTCTGTATCACGACAAATGACGTAAGCCGCAAGCCCGAATGACTGTAATGGCTCCTCTGTGACTTTCTTTCTACGATTCTTCATATCTTCTATTTTCACAGATACTTCTTCCACTGTTCCCCCGTGCATTACATATGCATCCACGTGATTTACAATGACCTCTTTTCCTCTCTCACTCTCACCACCTGCATAAAGCTTAATGCCTTGTTTCTGCACCGGTTTTGGACTTAAATGTGTATGATGAAGCTCATAAAAGTCCCCTTTATAAGAAAACTCTTCTTCTTTCCAAAGTTCCTTCAAAATTGTTACAAATTCCTCTGTGCGATCATATCTTTCATCATGTGCGGTAAATACTCCGCCATACTGCCTCGCTTCTTCTTCCCACCATGCTGAAACTACATTCAATGTAAAACGGCCATTACTTAATTGATCAATATTCGCTGCCATTTTCGCTGTAACTGCTGGATTGTGAAAACCGGGTCTTACAGCTGTCATGATTTCTAATCGATCCGTTACTGCAGCAAGTGCTGCCGCAGTTGTCCACGCTTCTAAACTTGGTGCTGACACACCTTTTATATCATTTAAGTTTAATTCTGCAATAAGTGTTGTTGAAAAACCTAATTGCTCTGCCGCTTGCGCTGTTTGTTTTGCATACTCAAACGTAGGCGGCATAGATTCATCATCTACATTTCGAAGCCATCCCCCAAAAATCGGTAACCAAAAACCATACTCCACTACATACTCCCCCTTCATCTCTTAGCCATAAAAAAAGCTACTCTTATTCAAATAAGAGTAGCCTTCTTGACTAATTGAACCGCTCTTATCTTTCAGGTGTTTCTTCACCTGCAGGAATTGGCACCTTTCGTCTCACACGAGGTTGCCGAAGTTTCATAGGGCCAGTCCCTCCACTTCTCAACATAAGAATTGTTTGATTTTCATTCATTATAATCGTCAGAATAATAAAAATCAATTTTTAATACTTATTTTTCCGATACACATTAAATGATATGTAGGAAATCATATTATTATAGAGATTTATAGGGGTATTATATTGTTTTACTTACGAATATATAAAGGGGTATGTTGTATCATGTCGAAAACATCATTTATAACTAAGTTGCTTTACTTCTACCGTAAAAATACAGCAAAATAAATATGAACCTAAAGAGGTGTTAGTAACATGAAAAATAAAAGATGTGACAATTGTGGTTCTACTAATTTTAAAGAGGGGCGAGTTGGAAACGCCTATCATGCGTATGTTTGCGACGATGAACCTAGTAGGTTCTTTTCAGGAGGAAAGAGTTCAAAACTATTAACCACATTCTGTTTAGAGTGCGGTGAAGTAAAATCATTTAGAGTGGAAAAACCGGAGAAATTTAAAGAATAAAATACATTCAAGACCCTCAAATTCTGCTGTAAAGGATCTTCTTTCTCGTTTCGTGTAGCCTATTAAAACACTAAACACCTTTTGAATGCCCTCTATTGATTAAATTCTTTCCAAACATATAATTAAACAACGTGAATTCCATAGTTATTAGGAATTCACGTTGTTTTAGTTTTTTTATATCGCAATTTAACCCTTATACTTATTAATACGTTTTTCAATCGGTAGTTTAAATGTAAAAGTACTGCCTTCCCCTAATTTACTTTCAACGGTAATTTCTCCTCCGTGTAGTTCGACAATCCATTTTACCATCGACAATCCTAAACCTGTGTTTCCATTGTTTGAAGATGTTCGTGCTGCATCAACTCGATAGAAGCGTTCCCATATTTTCGCAATATGTTGCTCGCTGATGCCGATACCATTATCGGAAACTTTACCCATTATGTTGGTTCCATCACGGTACAGTTGTATATTCACACTACCATTCTCTTTGCCATAAGCAATCGCATTCGTTAGTAAATTCATTAATAAACGCATCATCAATGTTTGATCTGCTTTAATAAACAGGTCTTCCTCTATATTTGTTGTTATATCAATCGAGGCTTCTTGAACCATTAATGAAAGCTCTTCTACAACGATTTCCGTTAATTCACTCATATCGATACATTCAAATTGAAAAGTATCATGCTTTCCTTGGTCAACTCGTGCTAATAATAAAAGTTGCGAGATTAACGAGGACATTTTACTTGATTGCCTTAAAATCACTTCTAAAGATTCTTCCATTTCTTTCGGATTATTCCTCTGCGATAAGGCGTATTCGCATTGCGAAATAATAACAGATGTTGGCGTTCTTAATTCATGAGATGCGTCAGATGTAAATTGTTTTTCACTTTCGAATGACTTCTCCAATCGCTCAAACATGTTGTCAAAGGTTTGTGCTAAATGATAAATTTCGTCTTTCGATGAACCTTGTAAATTAATCCTCTTCGAAAGGTCTTTACCATCACCAATTTCACTGGCTGAATCACTCATTTGTTTCACAGGTCGAAACGCTCTTTGTGTAATAAAATATCCTCCCACTGCCGCAATGAGAATAAGTAATGGGAAAGAGATGAGTGTTACCACAATAAGCGTATTCATCGTTGATGATAATTGGTTCATCGTCATTATTCCACGAACCCAGACTTGCTCATCGCCGCCTGCATTATGGAGAAAATCATATACTATCCATTCTTTATTACCATTTTTAATAGTTCGTATTTCATCGGATTTAAGCAATACCTTTTTATTAAAGCCGGCCGGACTATTGCCTGCCAGTAGCTCACCTTGCTTACTATAAATGAGAAGATTTACTCCATCTTCTAAAGTTTCAAACTCATCGTCAATCTTTAGCTGTCCATGCTTATATTTGATATCTTCAATGCTTTCTTTTACTGTGCTCTTTAATTGATTTTTCATATTAAAAAGTACAACTTTATCTGAAGAAGTTAAAATAAAAGCTAACACGAGTGCCATAATAATTACAACTAACCCCGTATACCAAAGGGTTACTTTCATTTTTATTGATAGTTTTTTCATGATTCTACTCGCAATACGTAACCAGTGCCTCGTACTGTATGAATTAACTTCGTTTCAAACTGGCTATCAATTTTTTTACGAAGGTATCGGACGTAAACATCAATAATATTCGAGCCGCCTTCATAGTCGTAATTCCACACATGTTGCTCAATTTTATCTCGTGTCAACACAACTTCTTTATTCCGAATCATATATTCTAAAATAGCAAATTCCTTGCTGGAAAGATTGATAACTTGGTCTCCCCTTGTTACTTTATGCATATTACAATCCACCACTAGGTCAGCGATTTCAAACACATTAGATGTGTTTCCTGTTTTTCTTCGCATTAACACTCGAATTCTTGCTAATAGTTCATCAAAAGCAAACGGCTTTACTAAATAATCGTCCGCACCTAAGTCGAGCCCTTTTACGCGATCATCAATTGTATCTTTAGCTGTAAGAAGCAAGACAGGAGTTGTATTATTGTCTGCACGTAATCTTTGTAATACTTGTAAACCATCTATTCCCGGAATCATAATATCAAGCACAATCAAGTCGTAAGTAGCCATGCTTATATAATCTAAGGCATCTTCTCCACTCCCACATCCATCGACACTATAATGTTCTGCACGTAATCGTTTTACTAATATATTTTGTAAGTCTTGTTCATCTTCGACAATAAGAACTCGCATTAACATTCTCCTTTGCTTCTTATTTATATGTATCACTATAATTCCAAAACATTAAAGAAAGATTAGAAGCTATTTAATTATATCATTTTATTTTTTTGCACATTAATCTTCCTTTAATGTTTGTTCAGTAATATAAAGACAAGGATAAGGTGCTCAATTAAAGGGAGGAAAACATAATGAGAAACTGGATGATAATTGGAGCAATGTCTTGTTTATTCTTAACAGCTTGTTCTACTCAATCTGACAACAATACAGAAGTACAACAATTAAAAGTCGAAAATGATAAATTACAAAAAGAGGTTGCTCAACTACAACAAGAACCAACTAAAACAGAGCCTGCTACGAATGATACGAAGCAAATACAAGATTTCAAAAATGAAGTCTCATCTATTGTAGAAAAGGCAAATAACGCGAAACCAGTTGGAACAAAAGAAGATGACTTAAATACGTACTTAGCAGCAAAAAAAGAAATTGACCAATTAGATGACAAAATAGATCTATCTGATAATCAGCTAGAAGCAGATTATCGCGCTGGAACGATAACTGTTGAACAATATCAAACGCAAGAAAGAGAACAAGATATACTGGAAGATCAATTAGAGCACGCAGAAAATGCACTTGAAGCAAGATTTGGAATAGATGATTAATCATTAAGGAGTGAATGAAAATGTTAAAACATAAAAAGAAAATAATAATAAGTGTAATTTCTATTTTAGTAATCGGTATCGCTATTGTTGGTGGATACTTTGGTATGGGTTACAATTATGCAAAAAAGAATGACAACTACACAGAAAAACAAGTTCGTGAAATTTCTTTAGCTCATACAAATGGGGAAATTATTAATGTGAAAAAAGAATTCGAATTAGAAGATAACAACTTAACACAATCTCAATTTGAATATGAAGTGGAAATCAAGACACCTGACAATCTATTGAATGTTTTAAAAGTTAGCGCTAGAACAGGCACAATAGAAATTGATCACGAAGATTAAAAAATATAATTAAGCAACGTGAATTCCATCTTTAAAGGAAATCACGTTGCTTTTTTTAGAACTATTCTCTCCGTATTTATAAACATACATATCTTTAACCCTTTCAAAATGATGAAACGCGGGTAAAATTCCTCTTTGTGAAATTCCCCTCTGCTTAATCCGTTATTTTTGTTACATGTTTATAGTTATACAGTAACTATTTAATTTTATTAAAGTTTGTTTTATTAAAAATTAATAAAATTTGAATATTCTATTTTCTACCAAATTGTATTACAATATGAATTGCTAAGAGACAAGATATTCTTTTTATAAAAGCTTCTGCTTACTTACCAGAAATAGAAAAATTCTGTTCGAAGTCCAACAACGCTCATCCTATATAACTAATACGCGTAGTGTTGTAACTTTATATTCTAATTTAGAAATTATCAGGTGGTGTCGGTGATGTTTGAATTTCTTTTAATTAAAGTCTTATTTACTATTTTCTTCATTAGCCTAATCGTGTTAATCAGTATAATATGGGCTAAAATAGAAAAAATTCTGGACGATACTGTATTTAAAAACGTTTCTGAGAAATCTAGGTATACAGTAACTATGATAATTGTTATGGTGGTCGAATTTGCTATCATAGTCATTACTTCATTCAATTGGGGATCTTCTATTATTGATACCCTCTTTTTCGGCAGTATTATTTTGTTCTGTTGCATATGGTTAATACCTTATTTCGTTACTCAGCAACAAAACGTTGCTAAAGTTATGGATAAGCATTTTAGTGGCGGAGTAGATTTAGGTGAGGTCCAAGTTCATCGTGCAAAACTTTCTGCATTTAATCTAGGAAGCATTGTATTTTCTATAGTTGGAATTATTGTGCCTATTTGTTACTACTTTAAATACTTTTTATAGGGGTTTATCAGTTCTTTTGTAAATTTAAAAAATGCAGTAACAACTTAAATTCATAGGACAACCCCTTCAAACGAAAACCACTATTCGGATTAAAGGTTCTGGTGCAAATAAAGGATACATTCCAAAAAACAATGAGGATTCTACAGGAATCGTTCTTTATGCTGTTAATCCAAATAATTGATGAATGAATTGTTTTGATTTTGAACAGACTGATCACACACCCTTTTGTAGAGTAATAGTATCAGTATGTCCAATATTTACAGATTCATTGCACAAGTTTTATATTTTTTGCACCAGAACCCTTTAAACTAAACAAATAAAAGTTGATTGATATTGTTAAAAAACAAAAAAACTCTAACTAATTCGTCATGGCGATTTAGTTAGAGTTTTTTTGTTTGAAGTATTCACGAGTATCTACCCTTATCTTTTCAGGTAAAACAATATCAAGTTCTTTATCTAACCATGCAAGAGTCTTTTTACGAAGAAACTCACGCATGTGTTCTTCTGCTTCAAGCATTACTAAGTTAATTGTACAAGAAGAATTGCTAGGTTCACAAGAATTGCAAGCCTCGGCCTCGTCTCGATATAGTAGACCATTCTGTACAATATTTTTACATTGAAAAATAGGTTTTGGACCTTCGACAGCTTCTATTACATCCCAAAAAGAAACATCTTCTGGAGACTTAGCTAACCTATACCCGCCCTTTACACCTGGGACAGAACTTACAATGCCAGCTTTAGATAATTTACCGAAAACTTTTGAAAGGAATGTTTCAGAAAGCCCTTGGAACTCTGCCAAATCTTTTATTCCGACACTTTCCTTGGAAGGAGTGTTAATTAAATAAACTAGGCAATGCAAGGCATATTCAACCCCAACACTATATTGCATATACAAATCACCTGCTTTTTATTTTAAGGGTTATCAAATTGTATCTTAGGACCATTTAGAATTTTAGTCAAATAAAAAAAGGCTCGTTTAGAATAGTATGTATTTCATTTGACAAAAATAATTGCAGCGTTTATATTAAAGACCAAGTTAATCGACGATTAACTTGGTCGACAATCAAAGCGTAAAATCTTTTAAAAAGGGGAAATACAAATGAACAAAACACTTATCATAAACGCACATCCGAAAGTGGACGATACATCATCAGTCAGCATTAAAGTTCTTAACCATTTTTTAGAATCTTATACAGAATTAATTCCTAATAATGAAACGATTGAACAGATTAATTTATACGATGATGTAGTACCAATGATAGATAAAACTGTTTTAAGCGCATGGGAAAAACAAGGAACCGGACAAGAGTTAACTGGTGAAGAACAAAAAGTAACAGAGCGTATGTCCGAGATTTTACAACAATTTAAAAGTGTAAATACGTATGTTATCGTATTACCTTTGCACAATTTTAATATTCCATCAAAGTTAAAAGATTACATGGACAATATCATGATTGCACGTGAAACATTTAAATATACTGAAACTGGATCAGTGGGACTACTTAAAGATGGAAGAAGAATGCTTGTTATACAAGCAAGTGGAGGAATCTATACAAATGATGATTGGTATACAGACGTGGAATACTCTCATAAATATTTAAAAGCAATGTTTAATTTCCTTGGTATTGAAGATTATCAAATCGTCCGTGCACAAGGAACAGCAGTACTAGATCCAAATGAAGTATTACAAAATGCGTATAAAGAAGTTGAAGAAGCAGCTTCTAGATTGGCTAACAAATAATTTTTTCACTGGAAGCATGATGGTTATAAATAAAAATCCCCTCCACCATAAGGCAGAGGGGATCTTCTAACTTCTACTTCAAACTACCCGAAATCTCCGTAAAGATAACCCCAAGTGCATGTGCACCTGCATCTGGATATCCTAAACTTCGTTTGAAGCGATCTCTAGCCAAGAATCTACACATGGAGCAAGTGCGTCAACAAACAAAAGTGTATTCTGCATTTCTGAAAACAGTAGATGGCAGATTATGACCTACTGAATCTGCTAAGAAAGAATATACAAGAACATCCTTAACATCATCTTTATTTCCACTAATGATGACATCAAGGAAATCTTCTATTTGGAATTCTGGAGTAAACAACACAATCTTAGTTGTTCTGTTTGGTTCTAAAGAAACAAAAGTACGAGAGATTTCAACTAATTCATTTTGAACCGGGAAAAAAGTGTTTCTACTTCTCTTAACAGTTACCGTTACATTACTAGTATGGCAGCGTGAATCATTGTTTAGCATAATGTTGAGAGCAGTTGGAATAATCCCATTTTCAGAAACTGGAACTCGAAACACTCCAGTAGATTTATGAGCCATACAATCACATCCTTTCAAAATAAAATATATTTACAATATATTAAATGCAAAAAACGTTCATTTTGATAGGGACAAATTATGTGATTAATATACCCATAATAACCTTCGTTATTACTAAGCCAATGATTCAAAATTCTTTTTTTAAATACAAATCAGATTCTGATATGATATATAAATATCTACAATACTAGCAAACAATAGTTATGAAGATATCCTTTCATGACACAAGATTTATTGTATATTACAAGACCTACAGTAAAGACAAAAGAGGAAGCTGAAATTTTTAATGTAGCACCATCTACTGTCTTTACATATATCAAATCCGGAAAATTACCTGCTTCAAAGATAGAAAAACGTGAAAAAAGTGGTTACAAAACGAGGGGATTTATCTTTTTTATTTAAAAAGCCTCTTCTATTTAATTACATCACTTACAATCTAATAAACTTATTTTATAAAGGGCTTAGTGTCACAAATATGCCTTCTATCCCTTATCTTCCCTCTCGAATAAATCGTACCGCATTTAAACCGATCATTTGAGCAGGCATGGAAGTGTTGCCATCTGGTAAAATAGGAGCAATAGAAAGATCAGCTACTTTAAGATTTTGGGTACCAAAAACATTCAGGAATCCATCTACAACTCCTTCTTGAATATTCCTCCCCATTCTACAGTGCCCTCCAAAATGGTCAAAATTAGCATAAGAGGCCTTTACATAAGTAGCAAGCTGATTTCTCTTTTCTTCTTCATTCGGCAAATTAAAAATATTTTCAGGAGGGTATACAACCTTATAAATACCATCTGGATCTAATTCACGAGCTTTCTTCATAATATTAAAAGTTTCAATATATTGATCTACTAAAAAATTTAAGTCATCTGGATTTTCGAGTGGATTGAAGTTAATCGACGGATAAGCTTCAGGATCACTATGCGCTACCGTTATCGTGCCCCTGCTCTTTGGGTTTAGATCAGCAATTGCAATACTCATGACATTGCTAGGTCTCTCTGGATTAAATTGCCAACCATTAACGAATACGTCTTGAATTGGAACAAAATTGGATACTGGAAATCCTACTAATTGAAGGCGGCGTCCAGGTCCATCTCCTTTTTTAAAAGCACCTAGCGTTATTGGTACAGGGTCAGAGGATATTACCTGTAAAAGTCGGTTTGTTTCTACTTCTATTCCCATTCCAGCAAAATACTGAGTTTGAAAGTTTTGACCAACATTTGGACTTTCTACCAGAGTTGGCACCCCAATTTTCTCCAAATCTATCGAATTACCGATTCCTGAACGTTGTAGAATGACCGATGAAAAAATACCCGCTGAGACAATAATCCCTTTTCGAGCAAAAGACCGTTGTGTCACTCCGTCTTTCACATATTCAACGCCAACAGCAATCTTAACACCCTTTTTACACCCAAAAAGAATTTTGTTTACTGTTGATTTTGCGAATATAACCAAATTTCTCCTACCAACCCCAAACTCATCCGGATTGGACTCATCCCCTTGTGTTACAATATTTTCATTTAAATAACCAGTTGCAGTAGACGATCGAATAAATATATTATCTTCTACTTCTTGTTGAAGAAGTTGTGTTTTGAAAGGTACAACATCTCTTATACCAGTATTATAATCCTCTTCAATTGGAATCCCTAGAACATCAGATGTTGCCTCAACTAAAGTCTGGATGAGCCCATTACTCGGTATGTTTTGTTGCCTAACAAAAATAGGCCCTTCCGTTCCCCTTTGGTTAGGGCTTTGTGATGCTCCTTTATAGTTTTCATTTCTTTTAAATAAAGAACAAATCTTGTTGTAACTCCACTGATCACCAACAAGAGCTGCCCACTCATCATAAAGTTCACGGCTCCCGCGAACTGCAGCCATAAAATTATGTTGCGAACTTCCCCCGATTACTCTCCCTGCTCTTAATCTAATTTGACGTACGATATGTTCCTCTGTTTGCGAAAGAATATTAAAAGACAGTTCATTATCATTCGCTCGAATTTCTGCTACTGCAATAGAAGGACTGCTATTCTCCATATTCGTTCCCGCTTCAAGCACTAGCACGGATGTACATTTATCATCTGTTAACTTTTTTGCGATTACCCCTCCGGCAGTTCCAGCACCAATCACGATGTAATCAAATTCATTTTCACAATGTGACGACAAAATCAATAACCTCCTGTATTCATGATAGTATATTCAATGTGAAAATAGACTGTTTTGCTTGTATGTTTATCTATACTTGTCCAACATACTTTGTAAACATGTCTTGGTAACAGTTCTTGCGGATTTCTGTATATCGTATTCATGTGAAATTAACATAATCTATCATTACAGGATGAAAAAGTATCACTTCATACTTTAAAAATAATTATTTATACGTCTATAAAAACATTTCAAACTTATAGAAAAATCCCCTCCACCACAAGGCAGAGGGGATCTTCTAATTCCTATTTCAAACTACCCGCAATCTCCGTAAAGATAACTCCAAGTGCATGTGCACCTGCATCTGGATAGCCTAAACTTCTTTCACCAACTGTACCAGCGCGGCCCATGCGAGCTACGATTTCTTTCGTGTACTCTGCGCCTTTAACAGCTGCTTCTGCTCCTTTTTCAAAGGCAGTTTTCATGTCTACTTCGCTTGAAGCGCTAGCTAACCAAGAGTCTACACATGGAGCAAGTGCGTCAACAAGTGTTTTGTCACCAACTACCGCTCCTCTACCGAATGATCTTTCACCGATAGATTGTATGCCTTGAAGTGCTCCTTGCAACATTTCAGCGAACTCTTTCACTGTTAGCTCACGTTTTTCGCCTGCTGCTTTGCTAGCTGCGCGGAATGCACCGCCCCAAATCGGACCAGATGCGCCGCCGCAATGTTCCATAATAATTATCGAACAACCGTCAAGGAATGATCCAATCGTTACGTTTTCTTGCTCTACAATCGAATGCCACTCACGTTTTAATTGCTTAAATCCTTTTGCCACACTCATTCCGAAATCGCCGTCACCTGCATGCGTATCTAACTCACAGAACGGTACTTCATTTTTAATAATAATGTCGCTCATTTTATCAACGAGATAAATCATATTGTTTAATGTAATAACATTATCTTTTATAACAGCGTGCTCTTCCGCTGTTTCTATTTCAAAGGAAACTTCTTTCTCTTCTGTTTCTTCAAGTACATTCACATACTCTACACTTTCAACTGGTCCATCTACTTTAAACGCTGGTGTATTGCACTCTTTCGATAGTAATGTTTTTAGCTCATCATCTAATTTCATTACTGTTAAAGACATACCAGCCATATCGATACTCGTCATATAGTTGCCAACGAATACTCTATTGATTTTAATGTTTCTAGCAGCTAATTCTCGTGTAACTGCGTTGTTAAATAAGTAAAGTTCTTGCAGTGGTGTTCCGCCAAAACCGTTAACTAGAAGTGCGATTTCCTCGCCATCTTTTACTCCTAAATCTTTTATTAAATCATTTGTCATACGGTTCGCTAATTCATCCGCTGACATCGTTTTTTCACGTTTAATTCCTGGTTCACCGTGAATACCAACGCCGTATTCCATTTCATCTCCCGCAAGTGTGAAAGTAGGTGATCCACTCGCTGGAACTGTACAAGACGTTAACGCTAAACCGATTGTGCGCACGTTAGCCGCTGCTTTTTCCGCTACAGCTTTCACCGCTCCTAAATCCATACCTGCTTCCGCTGCTGCGCCGGCAATTTTATGAACTAAAATAACGCCCGCAACGCCGCGGCGTCCTACTGTATACAGGCTATCTTCTACCGCAATATCATCGTCCACTTTTACGTAGTCGACTTCAATTCCATCTTCCGTCGCTAAATGCGCTCCGTTTTTGAAATTCATAATATCGCCGCTATAATTTTTAATAATTAATAACGTACCTTTTTTACTAGCTGTCTCTTTAATCGCTTGGTATACCTGAATTTGCGAAGGAGAAGCGAACACATCTCCGCACACTGCCGCATCTAACATTCCTTTTCCGACTAGGCCTGCATGTGCTGGCTCATGACCACTACCGCCGCCACTAATTAACGTTACTTTGTTTTCGTTCATTTCTTTCTTCTTAATCACTTTATATTTTTTCAAAAGCTCAAGCTCTGGATGAGCCATAACCATTCCGTTACACATTTCCATTACTAATGTTTCTGGTTTGTTTATAATCTTTTTCATTGTAGTTCTCCCTCAATTCCTTTAATATATTGTGATATATTTGAAATCTTCTTCTTACTACTCATGTTAAAATGAAAGCGTTTTATAGTAAACGGACAAAATGGACAATCTGTCTAAAGACACCGCTCTCATTTATGGGTAGGATTTTCATATTACTAACATTCTAGGGATGATTCAGATGACCTCTTCTATAATTTCTAAAAAGATAATCGCGAACTCATTGAAATATTTAATGGAAACAGAGTCTTTTCATAAAATATCAGTGAGCGATATTATGTTACACTGTCAAATGCGTAGGCAAACTTTTTACTATCATTTTAAAGATAAATTTGAACTATTAAGCTGGATTTATAGAGAAGAAACGAAAGAAAACATTATTGACTTTCTCGACTATGAAACGTGGGAAAACATTTTCGATTTATTATTTGATTACTTTTATGAAAATCAAAAATTTTACCGAAATGCTTTTAAAGTCATTGAACAAAACTCGTTTAATCACTATTTATTTGAGCATACGAAAAACTTATATATGAAGATTATTGATGAACTATCCGTGAGCTGCGGATTCAGCCTTTCTGATGAGACAAAAAATACGATTGCCTCCTTTTATAGTCACGGCTTCGTTGGAACGATAAAAGATTGGATTGAAAGTAAATGCGAAGTAAATCCGTCCATTATGTCTTCTCTCATGAAAAATATGATAAACAATCAATTACTACTATTACTGGAGCAATCAGCAAAGTAATTAAAGGGTGGCAAAAGCAATGAAAAAGATTATGAATGATGTACAAAATATCGTTCAAGATATGCTGCATGGCTTTTATTTTGAACATAATGACAAAGTAAATTACGACGAAACACATCACATCATTTATGTAAAAGATATCGAAAAACTGAAGCAAAATGTTGTCATCATAAGCGGCGGTGGTAGCGGACATGAACCTGCTGATATTGGCTATGTAGGAAAAGGAATGCTTACAGCGGCAGTAAACGGTAGCATTTTCACTCCGCCTACAGTAGAACAAATTGTAGCGGCTACTCGCCTCATGCCAAAAGAAAAAAGTATACTATTCATCATCAAAAACTTTAAAGATGACGTAGAAAACTTTCTAGCGGCAGAACAAATCGCAAAAGAAGAAGGAAGACAAATTGACCACATCATCGTAAATGACGACATTTCAATTGAAGATAATGCTTCGTTTAATAAAAGAAGACGCGGCGTCGCTGGTACTGTTTTCGTTCAAAAAATACTTGGTGCGGCCGCTCTTGAAGGACATTCTTTAGAAGAACTAACAGCACTCGGCCGTTCTATCACTGAAAACTTACACACATTAGGAGTCGCTCTTTCACCTGCCAATGATCCAGTGAAAGGAAAAGCTTCATTTACATTAAACGAAGATGAAGTATTTTATGGGGTCGGTATCCACGGCGAAAAAGGTTACCGTAAAGAAGCGCTATCCTCTTCTGAAATATTAGCGATCGAACTAATGAACAAACTAAAAAGCATTTATCGCTGGAGAAAAGGCGACAACTTCGCCATTCTCATTAACGGACTCGGTGCTACACCATTAATGGAACAATACATTTTCGCAAATGACATTCGCCGTTTATGTGAGCTGGAAGGTTTACAGATTACATTCGTAAAGGTCGGTACTCTTCTAACTTCTTTAGATATGAAAGGTGTTTCGCTTAGTTTCCTTAAGGTAGAGGATTTAGATTGGGTGAAGTGGTTGAAGGAAAGTACGGAAACTGCTAGTTGGTAATACAAATAAAAATAGGATGGCTTCAATTGGCCCTCCTATTTTTGTACGTATAATTATTGAAAGGCAACTTCTTCTACTTGCCATATACCATCACGGTTAACTATGAAAAACTCTTTATCATTCCTCACCTTGAAATATCCGCTGCACTTACCCCATTGCTATCAAGCTAAGCTCGTACAACGTCAATTAAAGTAGAAGTTGTTTCTTGAAATGAATTTTTAGATAACTCAAAATAACAAGCAAAAAGTCCCTTCAAATTTAAAGGGACTTTTTAGTATGTAGAAATTAGCCTAAACCTAAGATTACATCTCTTGAAAGGGGGCATTTTTATGTTATTCAGGTTTATTGAGGAGCTTTCGTTTGAAGTAACTTTAACCCCATACCAATAAAAATCAGTCCTGTTATCTTATTTAAAATCATTCCTACCTTTTGGTTTCCTCTTAATTTTTTTGTAACATATGAAGAGAAATAAGCAACAAATAAACACCATAATAGTCCAGTTACTGTAAAAGTAAGTCCTAAAATGATAAAAGGCATAGGACCTGAAGCCTTTGTATCTATAAATTGCGGAAGAAACGCAATAAAGAATAAAGAGACTTTTGGATTCGTCAGACTTGTTAAAAGTCCTTGTACATATATCTTTCTAATGTTCAATTTATTGGATGAGGCTTGGAAAGCTACATTTGTCTTATCAAGTAGCATTTTAATCCCTAAATATACAAGATAGATAACACCTATAACCTTAATGGTGTTAAATAGCACAATGGATTTTGTAAGTATAATAGATAAACCAAAAGCAACCAATAACGTATGAACTAAAGAACCAGTAATAATACCAAAAACAGAATACACACCTGCTTTTCTACCTTGTGAAATACTTCTCCCCACAATATACATGGTGTCTGCGCCAGGAATTAAATTTAATAAAATCCCTGTTAGTAAAAACACTTCATAATTAATAATACCGTACATTCTAGCACCTCCATCTACTTTTTTGGTGCCCTTATTGATATTAAATTAAATAGACGAAAAAGGAAAGAATTTTCTATTTATTCAATAAAACCAGTGGTTTTTTGATTTACAACCACTAAAGCTGATTATGCGAATTGAAAATTCTTTCAGTACTTCTGAAGGGGCTTTTACATGTAGTCTAAAACATTTTTTAATAAGATATTAAAACAAATAAATGAGCTTTTCAGTTACAAATCAGCACAAAATTTCGTTTTTTGGGGGGACTATGAATTTTTAGCTTGATAGCGATGTGTGCTTACCCGTATACGTAATTTTTGAATCTACAAACGAAATTCAGCTATTAAAAAATTCAATTACTGAAGAATTCTGCCCTCAATATTACAGCAAATTCACATCAAAAATGTAAATCCTCATTTCCCTGGTATTTTCCTTTATTAATCCTTTTTCTTATGAATAATTCTGCAACAATTAAATTGGGTACCCACGCTAACCAAGCAATAATAGCGTAACTAAGTTCAAACCGCTCTATCCCAAATAGAACGATAAACAACGGTAGCCAAATTCTTAATGTAACTGCTCCAAAGGTTAAAGAATAATTTCTAATCATCCAATTCCGATGGTCTTTAATCTTTTTATTCTTAACTCTATGTAACGCTTGATATGCTGATGTTAACCAAAGTACGGATAACAAACCAAAACCCAGCTTCGCTACCAATCCCCCCGTAGCATAAAAGGATAAGTACAGCCCAGAAACGCCGCCTAATAATATACCAACCATATAGATTCTCCCAACTATTCGATGACGGTTGATATTCCTTTCTCTAAATTTAGTGGATAATGTAAACGTACCAATTACTAATGCTACTATACTAGTTGTAATATGTATAAAGAGCATCATATACCAGAACTCACTTAATTTAGATCCAAACATAAGCTTCGCTTTTACAAGCCCTGTTTGAAATCCATCCATAATAGAATATTGGACAACAATATAACTAGCTACTAAAAAAGCAAAACAAGTAAATACAAACCAAATTTTCCTGTTCAAATTTTACTGCCCCCCTATTACATTCACGGAAATTAGATTATATATTACTGTTCATTCTCGGGAAAAAGAGAAAAGCCTTCTAGCGAAATGAAGCGAATCCCGAAAAAGGGACATTTAATAGATTGAGATGTCCAAAAATAATGGATATATATGTTATATTTTTAGACGTACTGAAAAAGATAACCAGTACAGAAATGGGGTTTTTCTAATGGATATGTTGCAACAAGTAATAGATAAATTTAAGTTGAATGTGTTAGCAGTCGAGAACGTTCCTGAGTCTTTTAGTTCGACTGTATATAAAATCAAGCTAATTGATCATCGTACAGTATATATAAAAATTCCTTATTCAAAAGTAAAACTTGAACGTGAGTATACTGTACTTAAACGATTACGCAATGAGCTACCTGTACCAGAAATGTTAGACTATTGGGAAGGTAATGACGATGTCACTGGTGCTTTATTATTATCCGAAATCAACGGTGTTCCGATTACAGAGAAGGTGGATGCGGCTTTAGCTTATGATATTGGGGTTCACCACGCAACGCTGCATGCAATCATTCCAAATGAGCAGGATTTCAAAAGTTCCGTTTCCAATGTATATGGGAAATGGTCTGAGTTTATTAAGCGACAATTTTATTCCTTTGCAGAAGATGTAAAAGAAGTGATTGATCCTTGTTTATACGAACAATCATTGAAGCATTTTGACCGTCAAGTGAAATTACTTCCAGCTCCAGATGGACCTAGTTTTATACATATGGATTTTCGACCAGGTAATATTTTAGTTCATGAAAATCAAGTAGTCGGCATCATTGATTTTGAAAGTGCCCGAATTGGTGCAACCGAAATAGACTTTACAAAAATTAATAGTGA
The DNA here is from genome assembly GCF_001884105.1 of Bacillus luti. Taxonomy (GTDB): domain Bacteria; phylum Bacillota; class Bacilli; order Bacillales; family Bacillaceae_G; genus Bacillus_A; species Bacillus_A luti. Next base: position 24,579 of record NZ_MACI01000034.1, read on the forward strand.
TATTCTCATGAAATCTCCTGGAACATGGGATGCGTATAAAAAGGGCTATGAGTCCATTCGTCCACTTATTGATTTACAAGAAGTTTTACCATTTTATCGCTTTACCGATGCGTTTAATGCAATTGGTTGGTGTAAAAGAAGAGGTATTGAAGAGCATCAAGCTTTTTTACAGGAGAGTGTAGCATATTTAAACGCTTTGTTTATGAAGGAAGGATAGTTGAAAGAGAATTATCAAACGTCAATAACTGATGTTCCATTTATAAATTTTACAAACTAAAAATTCATATAATAAAAAACCCTCAAGTATATCGTTCTATACTTGAGGGTTTACTCATCTATTTCTTCTCATCTCTCATATTCTTAAATCAATAGTTAGCTCATCTGTAATCTGCTCAAGATGGAAAATTCTTTTTATATAATCGATATTTGACCATTTTTCTTCCCCACCAATAATAAATAACTCTTGCGCATCATACATAAATGAAAAACTTGGATAGAAACTGTCAGTCTTTATTTCAATCTCACCAGTACGATTACTGAAAATCTTACAGTCTGCTGAATAGCTTAATAACGTATAGAGAGAATCTTGTGCTGATTGGAAGAAATACACTGTATCTATTAAGTTAGAAAAAGAGAATGCGCCATTCACATTTTACCGTGTTTGAGTGCGGGGAACTAGAATCATTTTACAAACGAAATCGCACTAGGGCATAATCACCTCACTGAAGGATGACAGGTCTTCCAAATAAAGCTGGATGATAAATGAACATCGCACCTACAAATGAACATACTAGACAAAAAACAGCCTCGTATTTTATGACTAAAGGAGAGTTCGTATCAAGCTTTTTCCCCTCTCTTTTCAATATCATTTTAAATAATGCTGTATATAATACTTTATATAATAAATACCCAATAATCGCTCCGAGGGTATTCGTAAATAAATCATCAATATCTGTAATTCTATTATTTAGTAATTGATTTAGCTCAATCGCCAATGAAAAAAGGAATCCTGCACATACGGTGTTTTTCATTTTTCTAAAGTGCGGCCAAATCATCGGTAGTAAAAAACCTAACGGCATAAACAGTACAATGTTCAAAAGATACGTCGTACTACCTGCCGTATCAAATAGAGTCAAGTTGATTTGACTTACACGAATCCACGTTTCGTAGTTACTTATATCCCATACAGTCGCGATCTGCGTCACCCTATACACTAACGAAAGGTAGAATAGAAAAACATACACCCATAGAAAATGCCAAATAGATATAGTTCTTTTCGCTTTAAAATAAACTCCAATTTGAAACATAATACAAAAAATAATAGTAAAAAAATAAGTATACAAATAACTAATCAAAACTTCTGTATGCATGTAGAATCCCCTAACTTTACATCTTCATCTATGACCTTGTCGTTTTTAGTCTCCTCCTTGATGTAACTCATTTATAGGATAGGAAAAACTGTTAAAATAAAAAGTAGGGTAAATATAAAATTTTTCTTAAATTTTATGTTGGGTTTTATTATTACTAATCTGCTATTCGTTGTTAGGCAACAGTATGCTTAAACTTAGTTTTCACTCTATTCCTTCTCATCCCTCATACTGTAATACCCCAAATTAATAATAATCAAGAAATACCCACCCATAATTCCAGCAGCAAATGTCCACATGAACTCATGGTGTTCAATTTCATACATAATAATTGCACCGAGAATTGCGGCTGCGAATCGGTTCATCATTCCGAGCATCGGTGCTTTTTCTTTTTTTACAATGCTATCTCCGAACTTTTCAATGCGCCTTCCTAAAATCCAGGCGCAGTACATACTCACTAAAAGGCCAATACTTATCCCTACGAACTGGGCTGAAAAAGGTGTCACAATCCATCCCAATAACATCACCCCTAGCAAACAATACATTTGTATGTTGAATGATCTTAGTGCCATACGAATCATGTTGTGCTCCTTATCTTTCTCCTTGTATTTCCGTATCATCAATCCCATCTTTCGGACTTCAAACTTTCCGATATATCTTTTTTAAAATGAGGGAATTTGATTTTACTCACCATTAAATACGCGAGTATGCATGTACCAAACGCCACGGAAACTGGATTCTTTAAAAAACATAAAATGAGGAGACACATTGCCGCGAATGGAATTGGCATACCGATGAATGTCGGAAGTTTACTTTGTTGCGTGTTAAATCTCGCAAGCCGAAGCATTCCGCACACACTATATGCAAGCGCGCACATCATCCCGATAGACTGTAAATCTTTTAACGCGACAGTATATGCAAGAATAGACGGCGCTACACCAAAGGTAACTAAGTCCGCAAATGAGTCTAACTCTCCGCCAATTTCTGAAACAGAACCGAGTTTCCGAGCGACCATGCCATCAAACAGATCAAATATCATACCTGTAATAATGAACATAACTGCACCGTACATATCGTGTGCGAAAACAGAATAAATGGCCAATATTCCACAAATAAAATTCGCTATCGTCATCATATTTGGTATGTAACTCATCACACGCTTCTCCTCCTTTCTACGAATTACCTCATCTAGGTTCTTATTCATTACAATCAAGATCCTTCTGTTTTTCTTCCAATATCACTTTATTTATTTTCGTTAACGTATCCGCCATTTGTTCTAAAGCACCGATATCGATTTTTGAAAAATACTTCTCAATTAATACATCATCTAACTCAGACAACTGCTCCATATACTTACTACCGTTTGGACCAAGTGTAAGGAAATACTCCCTTTTATTGTTAGGATTAACTTGTTTTGAAATCATCTTCTGTTTTTCCAATTTCGATAAAACTTGGCTGACAGCACTTTTTGATATATTAAAAGTAGTCGCAATGTGATTCGCTGTCGTGTTTTCATTTAAATTAATATGAAATAGCATACTCTCTTGCTGTCCTGTAAGAGCGTACTCATCTTTCAACTCCTGAAATAGTAAAATGTAGAATTCATTATAGGCTCGGTTCATTTCATTAATTATTTCTTTATACGTTCTAGTCATAGCAATCTTCCTCCATGCTGTTATTTCGTTCCGATTAATAGTTAAGTTCACTTAACTTAACTATAGTATACTGTTTTGTTTGTGTAAAGGGAAACCTCCCCCACGTTTTTACCATCACACAAAAAAGAAGACACCTATTAAGATGTCTTCCTTTCACACTTAAGACTCCAAACTCTTACCATTCGTCGCAATTACTTCCTTATACCAATCGAAGCTTTTCTTCTTCGATCTTTTTAATGAACCTTTTCCTTCATTATCTTTATCAACGTATATATATCCGTAACGTTTTTTCATTTCTCCAGTAGAAGCACTTACAAGGTCAATTGGGCCCCAGCTTGTGTATCCGATAATATCTACTCCGTCTTGGATTGCTTCTGACATTTCAATCATATGCTTCTGTAAGTAATCAATACGGTATTCATCGTTCACTTCGTCTTCACCATTTAATTGATCGATTGCACCAAGGCCGTTTTCAACGACGAATAAAGGTTTTTGATAGCGATCATAAAGTTGATTCGCTGTAATGCGGAAACCTTTCGGATCAATCGTCCATCCCCACTCTGATTTTTCCAGATAAGGATTTTCAACAGAACCGAATACATTTCCACTCGTTATACTTTTTAACACTTCTGGATCGGTACTTGTCGCTCGGCTTGCATAGTAGCTAAAGCCAATATAATCAACTGTATGCTCTTTTAAAATTGCCTCGTCTTCTTTTTCCATTTCAATTGTTACATTGTTATCTGTAAAGAATCGTTTTGCGTATCCAGGATATGCGCCTCTTGCTTGTACATCAATGAAGAAGAATGATTCACGGTCTTGTTCCATCGCGCGTTGGATGTCGTCTGGATTACATGTGTACGGATATGTTGCACCAGCCGCAAGCATACAACCGATTTTTGCATCTGGAATAATTTCATGACATGCTTTTACAGCTAACGCACTTGCGACAAGCTGGTGATGCGCTGCTTGATACTGAATTTGTTTTTTATTATCCCCTTCTTTAAATGCTAGACCTGCTCCCATGAAAGGTAAATGTAAAAGCATATTAATTTCGTTAAATGTCATCCAATATTTCACTTTATCTTTATATCTACTAAAAATCGTTTTTGCATACGTCTCGAAGAAGTTTACAAGCTCTCTACTTCTCCAGCTTCCATACTTTTCTACTAAATGAACAGGTACATCGAAGTGAGCCATCGTAACGACTGGTTCAATGCCATGCTTCAGCAGTTCATCAAACAAATCATCATAAAACTGTAATCCTGCTTCATTCGGCTTTTCATCATCACCATTTGGGAAAATACGTGTCCAAGCAATAGATACGCGTAACGCTTTAAATCCCATCTCTGCAAATAGAGCGATATCTTCTTTGTAACGATGATAAAAATCAATCGCTTCGTGTGACGGATAAAACTCCCCTTCTACCGGTGTAAAGGAATGAATATTTCCTTTCATAATGTCCCAGCGGTTTTCACCAGTTGGTAATAAATCAACCGTCGTTAATCCTTTTCCGTCTTCTAAATATGCGCCTTCAACTTGATTCGCTGCAGTCGCTCCACCCCATAAAAATCCTTTTGGAAAAATAACTTTAGACATATAGAAAAACTCCTTTATATAAGAATGAACGAGGAAAGGTATTGCAAGTTTTACAGAATACCTTTCTTCGTATGAACCTGTATGAAATGTACTACTATTTAACTCCTAACTTTAGTAAGGAATCTCCTGCTTGAATCTTTTCTACTTCTGTTTTTTTAATACTATATTTATCATAATTTGTAACAACAACTGGTGTTGTCACAATATAACCCGCCTTTTGAATTCCAGCTATATTAAACTCAATAAGTAACTGACCTTTTTCTACTCTCGCTCCTTGTTCAATGTGAGAAGAGAAAAATTCGCCATTTAATTTCACAGTATCCATTCCAATATGGATTAAAATTTCAGCACCTGAATCCGCCGTAATCCCTATCGCATGATTCGTCGGGAAAAGTGCCGAAACTGTACCTGAAACGGGTGAAAACAACTTTCCTTCTGAAGGTTCAATCGCAACTCCTTCACCTAACGCACCCGATGCAAATGCTGCATCATCAATGTTTTGAAGCGGCATAACGGCACCATGGAAAGGACTAAGGATTACTTCATCATCACTTGATGCAGCAATTTTCTCACTTGTCTCAGCTATTTCTGTAGATGTTTTCTTTTTCGTAAAACCGAATAAATAAGTAAGAATAAAACCTACTATTAAAGAGACAACCATCGCAATAATTGCGCCCCAAAATCCAGCTGTAATCCCATCTTTCGGACTAATAAATGTCGGAAGCGTAAATATACCAAGTCCGCCTGTCATATAAACTTGTGTACCAAATACGCCAAGTATTGCGCCGCCAACTCCTCCAGCGATACAGCTCATAATAAACGGCTTTTTAAGAGGAAGTGTAATACCATAAATCGCCGGCTCTGTAACGCCGAAAATACCTGAAATAAATGCTGGAATACTAAGCGTTTTTAATTTCTGATCTTTCGTTTTCATCCAAACGCCAAGCACAGCACCAATTTGAGCAAATGAAGCAGCAAATATAAGTGCGAGTATCGGATCAACACCGCTTACTGCTAAATTGTTATAGCCAATCGGAACAACGCCCCAATGAAGGCCGAATATAACAAGTACTTGCCAGAAAGCACCGAGTAAAGCACCCGCTACTAATGGGCTTGCATTATAAAGCCAAAGTGTCGCCTGTCCTAAAAATTGCCCTGCCCACGTCGCAATTGGACCTATAACAAGAAATGTAACGGGTACAACAATTAGTAACGTTAAGAATGGTAGTACAAAGGTTTTCACAACATCCGGAATCACTTTCTTTAAAGACTTTTCTACCTTCGCTCCAAAATAAGCAGCGAGAATAATTGGAATAACTGATGATGCATAATTCATTAAAATAACTGGTATTCCTAAAAACGTAATATGAATGGGTGATTCAAACATCGTTCCTGCAAATAACGTATATAATGGCTCACTTGCTTTTAAACCGGCTAAAGCTGGATAAACTAAAGCGCCCCCAATTGCCATACCAATGAACGGCGAACCTCCGAATTTCTTACTTGCTGTATATCCTAAGAAAATCGGGAAGAAATAAAATAACGAATCGCCAACTGCATTTAATATTTGATACGTTCCTGACTGTGTACTTAACCAACCTAACGCTACAAATAGTGCATTTAACCCTTTAATCATCCCTGTTGCAGCTAGCACTCCTAAAATTGGAGTGAAAATGCTAGAAAGAATATCTATAAGACTACTCTTTTTCTTCTCACTCACATCTTCTTCCTCTGTTTCTTGAAACCCTCCGGCAACAATAACCGCTTTATACACGTCGGATACATGGTTACCAATTACAACTTGATATTGTCCGCCGCTTTTCATAACAGTCACAACATCTTCCATATTTTTCAGTACTTCTGTATTGGCTTTCCCTTCATCTTTTAACTGAAATCGTAAACGCGTTATACAATGTACGACGCTATTTATGTTTTCTCTTCCCCCAACATGTTTCAGTATGTCTTTTGCCAACTGTTCATACTTCATAATTGTTCCCCCTCCTTACAATCATCCCATTTATTATTTTTATAAAGTGAAACTTTAATCAGTGGGGGGTTTGTTCGTCCCCCACTGATTATTAGTTGAACCAATCGGGCTTTTACGGGCAGTTGATCTCCCACCTAACTTCTTTGCCCTATCCAAACTTTTAGGTGGGAGTCTTACTGCCCGTTAATGCGGGATAAAAGAAAAAACCTAAACTAACCATAACGGCGCGATACATACGAATCACTCCATTACAAGTAAATTTAGGTTTTGCCTGCCAAACAGTAACAATCCCGTTTATTCAATTACATAATTCATTGCGTTTCGTTACACGATGAATGTGCAACGTTACGTACACTTTTTCATCTTTTGAAAGATGGCTATTATGTGCTTTTTGTAAGTATGCTTCAATTTTTTCTGTACAACAATATGCCTCTTCATACTTACTTTTCACTTGCTCGTATAAAAAATCATCCTCTGCCGAATGCAATTCCTTCTGCATTAAACGCTGGGCAAAGTATCGTAAATGCGTTACGAACCGACTATAGTTAAATGAATTTTCATCTAAGTTCATTTTATAGTGGTACTTTACAACATTTAAAATATCTTGGACGATTTTCGTCATTGCCACCGTTTGCTGCATCGCCGGCTCCCCTTGCTGCGCATTAACGAAATGCAAGGCAATTGATCCTGCTTCATCTTCAGAAAGTCTAAACCCAGTCTCTTCTTCAATGATGTTCAAAGCTTGTAGACCAATTTCAAACTCTTTCTGATAGAATCTCTTAATCTCCCAAAGCAAAGTATTTTTGAGATCCATTCCTTCTTTATGCCGAGTTAAGGCGAAACTTAAGTGATCCGTTAATGTAAGATAAATATAATCACTTAAAGTCCCCGGCAAAACTGTCTTAGCAAATTGAATAATTCTCTCTGTAATCTCTAAATTCTCTACAGGAATTTCAGTTAGCAACCTAGCAAGCTTCTCTGATAATTCTCTCGTTTCTAGAACAAAGGTCTTTTCTACCCTAGACTCATCAATCGCATCGCCTACTTTTTGCTGAAACCCCAAACCTCTGCCCATAAGTACAACTTCTGTCTCATTATCCTTCATCGTACAAACAACATTGTTATTTAAGATTTTATGGATTCTCATATTGTTCCGCCTTCTTCTTCTTAAAGTCACAAAAGGTAATAAAAAAACCTAAACTGATTCCAAAAGCCACACTACACCCGTAGCCTTTAGGTCAATTTAGGTTTTGCCTGCCGAACAGTAACAATCCTTTTACTTATTATCTTACCTTTATTATACACAAAGAGTAAGCGGTTGCAATGATAATTTTTTGAATATTTTTTTACAAAGAAAAATACTAACAGTTGATCAGCTTTTGCTTAAATGTATGTAAAACATTCTTTCTCTCTTCATATTCTTCTTCACCGGCTTCTTCCCAAAGTTCAAGATCAGCGCCACGTTCAATTAATGCAATCGCATTACTGCGAACTTCTTCTTGAAGACAACCTTTCTCAAGTTGTATTGCCGCAAGACCGATGTATACTAAAGACATTACTTCTAACTCTTCACCTATATCAAACTCATCTACATACTCTTCTAAAACAAGCTTCATTGCTTCTTCTACGCTGTTACCTTCTTCTATATATTCAATAAACTGATCTTTCACATCACAAGTTGTATCATCATCAAATAATCCAGTTCCCCAAGCACCCATATTCCACAGCTCCTTCTTTATACTTTTCTACTTCAATGTTAAATACAGTAGCAAGCCATTACAAGACTAGTTATGCCTATCATTATAGTTTACAATTACTATAGGAAATGCATATACTTCACCACATTTATTATTCCGAATAATTAAACACAAATGATAAAAATTCCATATAGACCCATTACTGGTTAAAATGTTATAATTACATTACCCTACATAGTTCCTCATATCCGGACTGAGGAACTAGCGTCTTATTAAGTAATGCGCATAAATTAAATAAAAAAGACACTTTACAGTGTCTTTTTTATTTATATCCTCATAAGAACTATCTCTTCTATACACAAAATCTATTACATGACAAAGGAGACTAGAAAATGGAACATCCTGTTGCAAAAGAACTGCGTTTCATACGTGTGTGCCTTATCATCTTAATCATTGTCATTGCATTTTGGGACCGTGAGAAAACTGTGGAAATCACTGATCACGGTAGCGACCCTATCTTAAATACCAGCAACATGACCCAAGTTGGCGATAATACATTTGCCTATAAAGACGAATCTAATCAAATTAGAATATTCAAGTTTGATCCGGCTACAAATGAAATAAAGCTAATAAAAGAGTTTTATGCTAACGAATATTAATGAAATTACATTAGACAGAAGGCACCTCACAGTGTCTTTTTTATTTTTAAAAGGACCTGCTCACATTCATGCGTCAAACATAAAGTAAATGGAATCCGTTAAAAAACATGAGTGACCCTTTGTTTTCCCCTCTTATTAAAGGAGGAACTATTATGGGATTTGGTGGTAGTTGCGGCGGAGGCTGCGGTTTTGCTGGAGGCTTTGCATTATTAGTTGTATTGTTTATTTTATTAATCATAGTTGGAGCTGCTTGCTTCTGCTAAACAAACTATCGGAAAAGACACTCTTATATGGGTGTCTTTTCTTTGTAAACTACAAAGTATGAGAAATGAAGCATTTAGCTATAATTACGACTAAGGGCTTTTTTGTATGTAAATAAAAAAGGGAGCTGACTTTATGGAACATAATAAAAATGGAATGCTTGCTTTAATTGTTTTGTTTGTAGGACTAGCATTTTTTGTTATTGGCATGGTTTATCATTTATGGGGAACGGTTTAAAAATAAATATTAATCTACTTAGAAGAAATTCAGACGCAACATCCATATCTTCATCTCATTAAACACCAATAACCATTTCTCTAGTTATGAAACCCTTCTTTATGCTTGAGGGGTTTCTGCTTTAACCCAATTATAAAAAAAGGCCCCATCACTGGGGCGCTCAAAAAATAATATAAGTAAATGAATTAAAACAAATAACAGACAACTACAATATATACTATATAACATCATATAATCTATATATATGCAACATTACATGAAATTCTTTATTATTACATGCTATACTAAAACAGGAGTCGACAATCGTTATTTTCTTCTTATTTTTAAAGCAATAGGGATATACCTTCTTAACTCATTTGGATTGTACAAGTAAAAGAAGACATCTTACTAGATGTCTTCTTTTCTTATATTTTTATGAATTTTTTTGAGTTGATGCTCTCCAAGCACGAAAAGATGTTGGGCGTCCAGAATGAGCTCTTTGCTTCGCAGCAACAGCTGGTTTTTCTTCAATAGTCTTTGGTTTTTCTTCCACAATCGCTGATTTTTCTTCAAGAGTATTCACAGCTGTTTGTATTTTTTCCAACTGCTCTTTTAAAGCTTGTTGTTCAATCTTTAAATCTGTAAGTAAACGTAAAATCATTTCAGAATTAGCCATAAAGATCCTCCTTCCCCCAATACACAGAATAAAATACAATATGTAAACGAGGAAACACCGGTGACAAAAATAAGGTCGTCAATTCTTTTAAAATTCGTGACACCTTTATTTTTAAAAAGGACCTGCTCCATTCATCCGTAAAAACATAAAGTGAATTAAATCCATTATTAAATGGTCTTTATGGAAGGAGGAGTTAATATGGGCTATGGCGGTAGTTGTGGTGGTGGCTGCGGTTTCGGCGGCGGATTCGCTTTACTTGTTGTACTCTTTATTTTATTAATCATCGTTGGAGCTAGCTGTTGGGGCGGCGGATTCGGCTGCTAAGTAAAGGCACTCTTGAGAGTGTCTTTTTTTTGTTTCATTTTCCCCCCCGATCTGTATTAGCTCTTTTTAAAATGTAAGATTTCTCATCTCATAGTAGTAAATGACTTATTTTCATATCGTTATATTTTTGCGAACGGTAATAAAGAAAAGACACCCTAAGAGGTACGTAAAAAAACTGTCCCCTCAGGAACAGCCCCCTAGTTGAATAACTTTTTAACTGTCTGGAAGATATTAAGTCCTTTGTTATAAACATATCTTTCCCATTCTGCTAACAAACTATTTCCATTTTTTCCACTTGCTATTTGAGCAGCGTGACGTTTATGAAACTCTGCTACGCGTTGATTGTGTTCGGTGTGAAATGCTGCGAAACGTTTGTGAAGATGTTGAGCGCTATGTTTCATTTTTGGTTACTCCTGTACATTTTTTCTTTCACTATACCATATAGAACAGATTATCAATATCAAGATTAACACTGTATTTTTCTTTCATATTTTATACTATTACGCGACATGGCAAGTAAAGTTTGCTGAATGTGGTAAAAATATGTCGCTTCTCGTAATCATCTTTCAGAACATATACATAAAGAAAAGACACCCTAAGGTGCCTTCCTCCGACTTGATAACCACTTTAATTTTAATAATATGTATTGGACTCCCATCCACATATTATTTTATCATGTTAAGTTATATTTTTCATTGAGAAATATGATCCCAATCTATAGCTTGTTTGCTTTCTGAAAGGTGATAAGCGGTAATTTAATTTTTAATTATGTTTTGAATGTATACTTTTATTTTGTATTTTGAGGATATCAGGGGATCTGAATGTTAACTAATATTTAAAAGTTTACTTTCACTTAAAATCGAGCGAAGCGACAACCGTTTTAGGAAGAGAAAATGAAATTGTGAGATTGAAAAAATGTTAAAGGTTATAGGAATCTCCGATTAATTCAAAAACAAGGAGAAAGCTTAAAATCACAAAATTTACGTGTTTGGTATTAAGAAGGTTCTTTAATCCTCTACGTAGAATTATTTGTTTAGATTTTTATTTTTCATTCAAAAAATCAAGGAGGGTTTAAAATATGGAATTAATTAACAATAAAAATAAAGAAGCTTTTCATAGTACTCCAAGCAATCAAAACACATATCATTTTCTAAGTGAAAAAGTGACGGTTTTAGTATCAGGAGAACAAACAAATGGAGAATATGCTATTGCACATGTTATAGAACCCCCAAAATTAGGACCACCACTTCATATTCATAAAGATGAAGACGAAGCATTTTATATTTTAAAAGGACAATTTACTTTCTTTGTGGGGGACCAGATTATCGAAGTATCAGCTGGAGATTATGTATTTGCTCCTCGAGGTATTCCTCATAGATTCGTATCAGGCTCAGAACAATCTGAATTTATTGTTACTGCAACTCCGGCAGGCTTTGATCGATTTGTAAAACAATTAGGAACTCCCGTTTCAAAAAATGCACCTCTTCCTGAAGTGAAGCCACCTTCTTTAGAAGAACTTCAAAAACTTGTAAAAGTTTCAGAGACTTTTAATATCACATATCCAGATTTGAAAATATAACTCAATTAAGTTTTTTCAGGTAATCTCTAGTATTTTATTGATAGAGATTACCTATTTTTATTAAGGTTATCGCTAATAAAGGTTCTGGTGCAAGAAATCTATAAAACTTGGACATACTGATACTAGTACTCTAAAAAAGGACGTAATCAGTATGGAAAAGCAAAGTCTGTTCAAGTGGAACAAGATCATCGTTTTATTAAAAAACGTGTGCGTTCTATGTTGGCGTTCAAGTCTTTTAGCACAGCTACATCCATTCTTGCAGGAGTAGAAGCCATGCATATGATTAAAAAAGAACAGATTGATTTACAGGATCGGTCTGTTCAAAAAACAGAAAGAATTTATCCATCAATTATTCGGGCTAACAGCATAAAATACAATTCCGCTAGAAATATATGTGCTATATTCTCTTTTAGTTTATCTTTGCACCAGAACCAATTTAATGAAGTGTTTACTACAAAAGGCCTAGGATGTAAGGATTTCTCATTAGTTTTCTTATTATTGGTCCGAGTTTTTCAAGCTATGACAAATGCTCTATGTCTGTATTATTTTCTCTTCCAATTACTATATGTTTTTAACATACTATTAACTATAAGGAGGGAGTGTAGAAATGGAAGAAAAGAAAGTGACGTGGTTAGAACTCTTTTATGATTTGTTATTTGTGGCAGCGGTGACGGCTGCGACTCATGTTTTACTCCATGTTGAAGATGGTCATATCCATGCAGAGTATTTAGTAAAGTTTGTCCTAATTTTTATTCCAATCTGGTGGGCTTGGGTAGGGCAAACCATCTTTATTAACCGGTTTGGAAAAGATTTATTTCATCAACGAATCTTTTTGATCCTGCAAATGTTTTTTGTCCTAATAATGACATCAAGCTTATCCGCTGATTTTGATCCTTATTATCTTTCTTTTTTAATTGGCTATATTGGCTTAAGGGCAGTGACTGCAATCCAATATCTTATTGTCCAGCGTATAGAAGAGGGAGCTCGAAAAAAAGCAGCACTCTTTTTAGGAAGATATTTTTGGATTGGAATCGTTATTTCATTATTCTCCGTCTTTTTTGATTCTTGGATTCGATATGCTGCGTTGTATTTAGGAATTTTTATCGATATTATTGTCCCACTGCTTGGAAGAAAGTGTTTAGAAAAAGTTCCTACAAATACAGCTCACTTGTTAGAGAGATTTGGTCTATTTTCCATTATTCTCTTTGGAGAAGCACTTATAAGTACTCTTGTGGTCATTCAACCTAAACAAGGAAATTGGGATTCAATAAGCTTCGCGATCATTTCATTTATCCTCATTATTTCGATGTGGTGGCAATATTTCGATAACATGGAGAAGAAACTCGACAAGTCTAGACAAACTTCCGGTCAAATTATTATTTACGGTCATCTGTTTATTTTAATGTCTTTGAGTATGGTTGCGGCATCCATTAGACTATTATTTTTAAATGAGGTCTATTATTCTTTTATCTTATATTTTGTTTTTGGTTCTGCATTGCTCTATTTCCTATCAACTACAATTGTTTTCCATCAATACAGGTTTGAAAAACACCGTTTGAAAATTTATCATTTATGCTTGTTTTTAGGGATTTTAGCAGTCTTTTTTGTTATTAATTTGGTTGTAGTAGTACCAAATATTGTGATAATAGGGCAATTAACCCTATTTTTTATCATCTATGCTAAATTAACAACTACATAAATAAAAGCATCAAAAAACCAGTATCAAAACTTGAACCGCACCCCAATTGTTAGAAACAGTCTAACAATTGGGGTGCGGTTTTTTATGACTAAATTTAATTCCGAACAGAAAATAAATGCTGTAATACGTTACCAAAATGGAAGATTCGGGATTAATTAATCGGGAACAGGAATGGAAAACAAAATACCTTTCATTGACTGAGGAAGGAAAAGAGTTTTTTAGGTTACTTAGGGGTATTTCCACATGCCCATCAACTTAAGAGCTTTATAACACCCCAAAACAAAAAAAATTGACATTTTCACATGAAGATGTCAATTTTCTCGTTTTGGAGGTATTTGTATTTCTTAACTTGATAGCGATGTGGCGGGCCCTCTAAATCAGCATCTCGAAAACAAAGGGACATGCAGAATTAAAAAGAAATAAATTCAAGTAATTACCATCCAAGCCAAACAGTACCTTGGTGCCATGAACCATCTGTATTTACTAGAGTTACAACATAGTTTCCTGCTTTCATAGGACCAAAGTAATTATAAACATAATTACCACCACTCATTGGCCCTCCTGTTACATTATGGGTTACGGTGTTTCCTGATGATAAACTTTTTACTACAACTTTAAAATTAAAATTTTTATTATTTTGAATAGCTACTCCAATAGTTTCGTTGTCTGCTACAGATACAGTTTTTTTCACTTGAATTGATGTAGAAAAATTATAACTACCGGAATATCCCCAATCAAATGCTGCAGCTGCTTTTTCTCCAATAAGATTATTTTTATCAGAAAAATTTGGTACAAATGGTCTTTCGACTTCATTTGTATTTTCAACTATACTTTCAATTCTATCTGACATAGGTTTTACTGTATCAGCTGATGCTGCACCAATCCCCCCAGTTAATGCAATACCTGTTGCTAATGCTCCGACTACTAATTTCTTGAACATAAAAAATCCCCCTTTAATAGTTTTGTAACTTACACCTCAAATGTATCATTTTTTACAAAAAAGAAAATATTTAGAATTTATAGAAATATTAGTTTAATTATTAAAAATATTCAGTCTTAAATTTATCAAAGTTTACACTCATAAATTACTGTAAAATAATGAAATTTCCGTTTTTAGGATACTTGAAATTACTAACTTGATAGCAATGGGGTACCGCCAGCATTTTGGAAAAAAATCACGCTAAGCAAAAAAATAAGCCATCCATTTGGACAGCTCCTTTACATAATTCTCGTTACAGGAAGTTATTCAATTAAACCAACTATATCAAGAAAAATTATAGTAGTTATCATTGCGATAACTGCTATAAGAAATTTAAATCTGAATTTAATCTTAATACCTAGTTTATCTGGAATAAAATATATTCCCAACCCTATACTAATACGTCCTATTAATAAATATAATTGATATAAAAATTCGTTATTTATTTTTGCTTTAATATATATTTTACTGTAATCAAATAACAGGAAATATATTAGAATTATAATTAAGTAAAGAACAAATAATTTCACACAGTTTCTCATTTTAGTTTTTCTCAAAATACTTTATACTCCTTTTAGATGTTCAATCAATTTATAAATTTTGATCTATTATTTCTCCCTGTATCTATGCCCAGAATTGTTTAAATATGTGATGCCCCCTTATTATCAAGACGTTCTCTATTATAATAGATTTGTGTAAGTAGGAAAGAGTTCCTCTTGTATATTATATACACATCTAATTAACATAACGTCTCATTATCAGTAGTAACCACATCTCAGAAAGTCCTTCATATCAATAGTTTCCTGGCTTTCCGTTCCCTTCTTTGTATGCAAGGTTTCATACATTCCTGTCACAACAGTATTTGGAAGCTCAAACCGTTCTTGTAGTCTGCATGAGATCCTGCATATTCTTAGCCATATAAAATCTGCGTTTTGCCGTCAGTACCCCATGCCCATCAAGCTAACCAAGTAAATTACTAGATACGAAATGATTCTTGTTTCAAAACTAGCAAGTGATAAAAAAATAGGCATGCTAAAGAAGCCTATTAAAATACGATTTTTTCGCTAGGCAGCTTGTCTATGCTTCACCGTCGTTTTATACACAATCCCTAGAATATCAAAGACAGTCATTTTCTTATACCGATGACATTTACGACCGTTCTTTTTGAGCAGTAGATAAAGACGATGCAAAATTTTCAAAAGTTCTTCTGTGCCAATGGCTATCGCTTGAAACAGTAACGGAAAGTAATCTTTAATCATATAAATCGCTTTGTATTCACTCAGCTCCTGCTTTGTTTTTTCAAGCAGAAACTGTCGCATTTGAAACATCGTAGAAGAACAGAGGAGAATGCCGATGAGTTGTCCATATAAATGGCACTCTAGGCGTTCTCTTTTAATATTTTTACATTCATCAATTTCAAAAATGACTTCCACGTTTTAAACAAAATTTCAATCTGCCAACGAAGTGAATACAGTGAGTGCACGTAGTTCGTTGGTACTCCTTCTAGAGACGTGTTCGTGATATATACATTCATACCCATTAAACGTTTACTTTTATCCTTCATGACAATGCCTTTTTTCTTTTCACGTATCGCTTGGTTTTTCAGGCGTGTTTGCGTTTGATCATCGGTTAAACGATGGATAATGACACGTGCTGGGAGCTTCTGATTTTGTCCAATGTATGCCTCGGAAATTTCTATTGTTTCACCAGGGATTAGGCTCGACATCATTTGTGTCATATCAAGCTGTATGTATTCTGTTTGCTTTTTTAGCGTGCCGTTGTTGAAGTATTCTGGCTCAGGATTCTTGATATAAATGCGTGTATTTAGCTTCAACCGCGAGATATAGTAAGCCTCTTTATCATGAATAGTTTGTAAGTCTCCTAAATCGAAGTAACCAAGATCACGTAAACACAAATCGCCCGCCTCTACGGTTTCAAGGCAGATGGTACCGTATGTTTTATCATTATTCTTTCCTGGACCAAGCTGCACGTTAAGAAATTGACCACTAAGTAAATCATATTCCAATTGGATTTTCACGCCTGCCGTATTACTACTTCCACCTGAACCTTGATAGTCAGTGGCGAAATGATCAGGCAGTTGAAACACTGTTGCATCTAAAATACGGATACGATTGAAAGTAGAGATCATGTGTGCAGAAAGTGAGTGATTTGAACAGAGTTTTTGTTTGAGAAGAGAAGTAAAGACTTCTCGAAGAAATGCGACAGCTGCTGGATTAAAGCGTTGATTCAGTCCTTCTGAGCTCATAAGTACCCCAGTGGAAACTTCTAACTGACTACACAATTGTGTAAGTGATGTGCTAGCAATTTCTTGACTAAGCCATACGCAAAGGGCAATGAGTTCTTTTGCTTGATACTTACTAGATCGCTGTACAAAGCCAACTTGTTTGGCAATATCTTGTAGGACCACTGGAGATAAAAAGTATTGTAGCTCTTGAGCGAAAAGATTCAATCTATTTGAAATGATAGGATTCATCAAAACGCCATCCTTTCTTATAAACTGTTTACAATAAGCATAGCGTTTTTTCATTTTGAAGGTATGATTTTAACTTTGCTTGAAGGGAATGTGGAGGGACCACTTTAAACAACAGGAGTGATTTTTTCATGAAGAAAAATGGATTTTTATGTTAAAATATTTAAAAGAATATAATAATTTTTATTTTTCTAACCGTTTGTATTGAATTATAAAATTTTTGGGGGAATAATTTTATGGTTAAACTAAGTGAAATAGTGTCTAAACTGGACATTGAACTTGATATAAAATCATTTGGGAAGGATTCTGCTTTCAGTCAATTCATACCAATGGTCTATGAACCTTTAAAGTTTGACTGGAAATCAGTTTTTGAAAAAGACTTTGTGGAATTATTTAATGGTCTAATGTTAAAAGGAGATGCAAATGTAAAGAAAATTTTTCTTGCCGTCTTCCCTACAGATGAAGTGTTGGAACGTTTTATAGAAGAAAGTAATAGCGGAGACTTACTTTTTATGCACCATCCCTTATTGATGGAATGTGGAGATCCAAAAGGAGTATGGGGCAAAGGTTTTGTTCCTATAAAAGAAAAATACATTAAACAAATAAAAGAAAAGGAATTATCATTCTATACATGCCATGTACCGATGGATTATCATGCCAATTTAGGTACAAGTGTAGCTATTGCTAAACAATTAAATGCAGAAATTATTGATGGGTATTTAACAAGTTCTATAAATAATGAAGACCTAGTTCTAATTTGTAACATTGAAGAAAAGAGTACAAGTGAACTAACTTCTCACTTAAAAGAAATATTCGATATTCCATATGTTGATTTTGAAGGTAAGAACATAAATAACGTAAAGAAAATAGCTATCGTTGCAGGTTGTGGCGACAAAGTAAGTTGGATGGAGGAAGCTGAAAAAAGAGGAGTTCAAGCCTATATCACTGGCGAAATCCATTGCCATATTGATAACGAATATGGTAAACAAAGATACAAACAAATGATGGATTATGTTTCTAATACTTCGATGTCTTTAATCGGCGTTTCCCATTCAGCATCAGAATATCTGGTCCATAAAACATTGATGAAGGAATGGTTTGAGAATAACTTTGATATTGAAACAGTTTTAATTCCACAGGAAAAATGGTGGTTATAAAGTTATTAAGTGATATTTAAAAGAGCTTGGGAATTCAAGCTCTTTTTTGCGAATTTAGCTGAGAATTATATCGTGAAAACTAGATGTTTTAGTCTGTGCTTATTGCTGAAGTTTTAGGTTTAGCACCCCAAAAATGAAAAAAACAAGCGGAATTTTCATAAATAACTGTAAAAAAGTAAAATTCTCGTTATGGGGGTGTCTTAAAATCTTAGCTTGATGGGCATGCGTCAGTACCCCATGCCCATCAACTTAAGGATTTAGAATTCCCCCCAAAAATTATGAGTTTTTTGTTACAAGTTATCACAAAATTTCGTTTTTGGGGTAGTTTTATTTTCTTAGCTTGATTTCGATGAGCGGTACCTCATAAAGGCCCCTGATACATGATTGATGTTTTGCCATTTGTAGAAAACAATCCACTTATACCATTTTAACAAGAAGAAATATCTCGTCCATGTTGTAATATTGGCTTACGTTAAGCTTGTGAAAAGATCATATTCATGTATAATACAATTGATGTATGATACAATAGTTGTAGGAGGGTGAACTTTTTGAAAAGAGAAGATGCCTTAAAACTAAGAACAGATATTAAGAAAATGATTGTATTAACTGGGGTTTTTGAATCTCAAAATTTGCCCAATGGACCATTTGAAAAACCTTTACCAACTTCTCAAATGATGGCGTTAGAGGAACTAGAGGTGGAAAAACTAACTGTTTGGCAACTATCCAATAAACTTAGATTAGAGACTTCAACTGTAAGTAGATTGGTAGATAAGTTAGTAAAAAAGGGGCTTATTTATCGTGAAGTAAATGAAAAAAATAGAAGAGAACTTTTTCTACACCTCACAGAAAAAGGTCACATAACTGTTAATTGCTTAAGAGAGCAATCTATTACATTTTATCAAAGTATTCTCAATAATTTATCAGAATCAGAACAAAAAATAGTTGTGGATGGTTTTGAATTATTTATTGATTCTATTTCTAAGTCTTTTGATTAGAGTGAGGTAAGTCATAACATTTGGAGGATAAAATGAGTTTGCATTTTGAACGTCCTATTATTGAATTAAAAGAGAAATTTGATGAATTAAAGAAAATTATGAAAGAAAATAATGTAGATTTATCGTCAGAAATTCATGAATTAGAAAAACGTTTAAATAAAATGCAAGATAAAATTTATTCTAATCTTACACCTTTTCAACGAGTTCAAATTGCAAGGCTACGTAACCGACCCACGACATTGGACTATATACCTTTATTGTTTACAAACTTTCTCGAACTTCATGGTGATCGATTATATGGTGATGATAAAGCAATGATAGGTGGTATTGCAAAATTTAAAGGAATGCCCGTTACGGTTATTGGTCATCAAAGAGGTAGAAATACAAAGGAAAGTATAGAAAGAAATTTTGGAATGGCACATCCAGAAGGTTATAGAAAAGCGCTAAGACTTATGAAACAAGCTGATAAATTTAATCGCCCTATTATTACATTTATTGATACAATAGGCGCCTATCCAGGGATAGGGTCTGAAGAACGTGGAATTTCTGAAGCGATAGCTCGAAATCTATTTGAAATGGCTACACTTAAAGTGCCAATTGTTTGTATTGTAATTGGAGAGGCATCAAGTGGTGGAGCTCTTGGCATTAGTGTCGGTAACCATATCCATATGTTAGAGTATTCATGGTACTCGGTAATTTCGCCAGAAGGAGCAGCATCTATCCTATGGAAGGACGCTAAGTATGCTCCAGAAGCTGCTGAACATATGAAAATTTCAGCAAAAGATTTAAAACATTTAGGAATTATTGATGAAATCATTCCTGAAATTAAAGGTGGAGCACAAAATGATATAAAATCACAGGCAAAAATGATTGAATCTGTAATCGAATCATCTCTAAAAAAATTGATACTATTATCCTCGGAAGAGCTTATACAACAGCGATATGAAAAGTATAGACAAATAGAGAATTATAAATGAAAGTATTTAAAGTCCGTATTACATTTCGGAGGATTCTCGCAAAAAAATTCTAAATATTTTGTAAGCAACCTCTTAAACTGGGATATGCTGATACTATTACTCTACAAAAGATGTGTGATCGGTATGGAAAATGAAAATTTGTTCAAATGGAAGCATTATCAGCAAGATATTATTTTGTTAACTGTACGTTGGTACGGTACAACTTAATTTTTCGTGATTTAGTAGAAATGATGAGGAACCAGGATTATCCTACCATTATGCTAGAAATATATATGTTATATTTTCTTTTCCACTACCTTTGCACCAGAACCAAAAAATACGCTATTCTTTCTGTAGAATCATAGGAAAGGATGGCGTTTTTGTATGTATCTATCAATTTCTGACGAATTACAATTATTTGCTGAAGAATTATATGAACATCTTACCCCTTCATTTTTGGAAAATCTCATCGATATGAGAAGAAGACTGTTTTTGATATTATGGGTGTTGTTTATGAGTATAATGGGTTGAAAAAACAAAAGAAAGTTGCATAATTTAAAAAAGGAAACTTGTTAGGGTTTATTTGGTATGCATATTATTAAGAGTATGCTTCTATTTTAGGAATGCTTTACCTCCACAAAATGAAAGTACACTTTGTTTTCATTTTTAAGTTGATGAGCATGCGTCAGTACCCCATAAAGAAAAGACACCATAAGGTGCCTTCCTCTTGCTTGAGAATCACATCTATTGTATTGAAGAAATTTAGAAACGGTAAATACAACAAGGTAAGATTCTCACTATAATCTATAGATGTTTATTATTCTCCAACATGCTGAAGATCTCCGGATTTAATTAATGCGGCTGTTACTTCATCACCGAAAGTATTTAGAGAGAATGTTTGCTCGTCTAACGAATCCATTTTTGTAGCTTCACCTATCTTGCCGTCTTGAAGTTCCCAGAAATAGTTATGTTCTTCTACGATTTTACTAAAATCCCTATTTACCCATCTTTCAGTGATTGCTAATAGTTTTTCTTTATTCTTAAAATCATTTTCATTTAAAATGCTTCTTACTTTCTCTGCATTCTTTTTAGACATAGGAGTTGCGCCCCGTCCGTCACTCGCTTTTACCTTTTGATGAGTCATGCTATGCATAGCTGAAATAACTTCTTCTTCAGTAGAACTTTTAGTGATGTGAAGTTGTGCATTTGAACCTTTAATCTCTGCTTCATTCGATGGTGTTTCTTCTTTATTAGACTCTGCAAAAGCATGCTCCTCACCACCCATTGGTACTTCCGCAAACTGTAACATCCCATAAGTCATACCAGCTGCAAGTACTATCATCCCTATAATAGATCCTAGCCAATACGTTAGCTTCTTGTCCATACTCACTTCTCCCTATATTTATCCAAATATCTTACATAAAGAATATCATATATAATTCTCCTTTTTATGAATATGTGATTTTTTATTTATCAAACATAAAGTGCTGTAATAAAGTGAAACTTTAATCAGTGGGGGCTTACTGCCCATTAAAGCGGGATAAACATTACAGCAACTTCCAGTGGCTTCATAAAATATGAACCAAGGGAAGTTCCATTTGAATATATCAAAATACAGGATTTCACTCGAATATTTGAAAAAGCGTTATTGTGAGTTTCTCTCTCGAAAATCACAATTTTTAAAATTGACATAGCACTTCATGCACCATATACTGTTAACAACAGTATACTGTCATTAACAGTAACATAATCCATTCTAGGAGGTCTATTTATGAAACATACAGGAAGACATACAGGTGCATTTCTTTTGTTATTTTTAGCAGAAGGTGATAACTACGGCGGTCAGCTACTTCAGAAATGTGAAGAAGAACTTCCCGTCAATCCAATTGATAGTGCCATTTTGTATCGCACGCTAAAGAAATTAGAAAACGAAGGGGCAATTGAATCTTACGTAAGTACAGACCATCAAGACAAACCGAGAAAGATGTACAAAATTACGTCTGCTGGAAAGGAACAATTAGCAGATTTTCAAATGGACATCGAAGAAAAAATGAAAAACTTATCCTTTTTCCTAGGCAAATATAAAGATTTAAAGGAATCCGATCATGATTAACGGCGTGATCCTTTACACGTTAGCCATTCTTCTTACCGGGATTTCTTTTATGAAGGACCGTACTAAAACGAAAAACGCTCTCATGAAATCGTGGAAAATATTTCGAAACCTTCTCCCTGCCATGCTTTCCATCATGCTTTTCGTTGGCTTATCGCTTTCAATCTTAACGCCATCTTTCATCTCTTCTATCATTGGAGAACAATCTGGATTGTTAGGTATTGTTTATTCTGCAATACTCGGCTCTGTTGCACTCATTCCAAGCTTTGTCGTGTTTCCTCTTGGAAATACGTTAGTCCAACACGGTGCAGGCCTCCCGCAAGTTGCGGCACTTATGTCTACACTCATGTCAGTAGGACTTACAACTTTGCCAATGGAACAAAAAATATTCGGGCGAAGCTTTGCTTACGCACGTAATGCATCTGCATTACTCATGTCTCTCCTATTCTCCTATATCATTTGGGTGGTGATGGTATGAAAGAATTTAAAAAATATCGCTTCTTTTTCCTTTTACTACTGGGGCTCTTTGTCCTAACTTTTATAAACCAATCTTTAGGCTGGACTGCATTACAACTAACAGGCAATAGCATTTTAGATATGTTATTTCTCCTCCCTCCTGTCCTCGTATTTGTAGGACTACTTGATCAATGGGTGAAGAAAGAAACGTTAATAAAATATATGGGAGAAAAATCGGGCATATATGGTATCTTATTCTCTCTATTATTAGGAGGCATTGCAGCTGGTCCTCTTTACGTCGCCTTTCCAATCGCAGCACTACTACTAAAAAAAGGTGCAAGCATTCGGTACATCGTATTCTTCTTAGGCGTTTGGACAACTGCGAAATTGCCGATTATCGTATATGAGTTTTCTTCATTTGGAGCTACTTTTACACTTATTCACATTGGCTTCGGTCTCGTATTCTTCTATGTAATGGGGATTATTTTTGAGAGATTTTATGATCAAGGGCAATTGCTAAGGTATGATGTTACGGAGGAAATGTAAGATTAACAAACATTGGATAACAGACGCAGAAGATCGAACTGTCATTGAAACATCTTTAATTTCAACTACTTAAAAGGAGCTGTCCCACGAGTCATTTTTTGACTATGTGACACCTCCTTTTTATTTTAGAAACATTACCATAACTTTAATTCGATACAGTATAATAAATATATAATACAAAAAATTCCATATAATTATTTTGCAATATTTTTTGGAGGTGATTATCTTGAATAAAAACATGAATCTACTTCTTCAAATAGTAATTGGAATTATCATTATGATCGCACCTATTATCATCACAGGGTTGATGTATGATGGCTCGACAGCTATGGGCAACTTATTAGTTGCAGAATTTATAATGAGAATACTATCCCTTATTATCGGCCTTTTGGTTATTAGTAAAGCTTTATATCGTTATTCTCAATAGTTGTTCATACTAAAAAACAGACAATACATACACCAAATCCCCCTTAATTATTTGAACCATTATTACGAAAAAAATATAAAAAGACATCTTTAATCATAAAGATGTCTTTTTATATAAACTTTAATTTTCGTTCTGTAAAACCCCGGCTACTTCTACTCCCTTTTTCTCTTCTTTTAAGAATAGCGATACGATAAAAGCAACCACAATAAAGATTAATCCAAGTGCAAATGCACCTTGGAATCCTGATGTTAAACCATTTAATTTCTCTACTGGATCCATTGGATTTGCGGAGCTTTCCATATAGCTAGTTGTTCCTGAAGACATTTTTGAAATAAAGATAGCTGTACCAATTGCGCCAGCTACTTGCTGCAGTGTATTAAACAGTGCTGTTCCGTGCGGATATAGATCTGGTGTTAATTGATTTAAACCGTATGTTTGTGCTGTCATGACAAACATGAGTCCAACCATTAATACGCTGTGCATGACAATAATTTGTACCATTGATGTGTCAGGCGTAATGCCTTTAAATAAGAACATTGCAATACCTACTAACACAATGCCGGGAATGATAATAACTTTCGGACTAAATTTATCAAATAGTTTACCTGCGACTGGTCCCATTACGGCACTAATCATACTTCCTGGAAGCATAATTAATCCTGATTTAAAGGCTGTAACGAGTAAAACGGTTTGCAGAAACATCGGTAATAAAGTCATCGTTGAAAATAACGACATCATCACAATGACAATTAATCCAACTGATAATGTAAACATTGGAACTTTAAATGCACGTAGTTCTAAAATTGGATTATCAATTTTTAATTGTCGTACGATAAAAATACATAGTGATACAAGCCCAACGATCAAAGTGCCATACACTTTCGGATCAGACCACCCTAAGTCACCTGATGCACTAAAGCTATACACAATCCCGCCGAAGCCTAACGTTGATAAAAGAATAGATGGATAATCTACTTTTGGCCTTGTTAACTCTGAAACATTTTGAATGTACTTCATTCCAATTACAATGGAAATGATTACGATTGGAACGACAAAGTAAAATAACCAGCGCCAATTCAATGAATCAACGATTACTCCAGATAATGTAGGACCAATTGCCGGAGCTGACATCATAACGAGTGCGATTAACCCCATCGTGGCACCACGTTTTTCAGGTGGACAAATGATTAAAATCGTATTCATTAATAACGGTGAAATTAATCCAGTCGCTACCGCTTGGACAATACGACCGACTAATAAAACGGCAAATGTCGGTGCGAATCCAGCAATTAATGTACCGACTAAAAACGTTACCATTGCAATCAAAAACATTTGTCTCGTTGTGATCCATTGCTGAAGTAGCGCTGTAATCGGTACTAAAACACCAACCACTAACATGTAGGCTGTAGAAAGCCATTGGATTGTTGAAGCTGTCACGTCAAATTCTTTCATTAATACAGTTAACGCATTACCAAGTAACGTTTCGTTTAATAATGCAACCATTGTCCCTAAAAGTAACGCAATTAAAATGGGGGTATGCTTCATATTCGAAGTATCAACTTTGCCATTTGCAGGGCTCTTAGTTGTTATATTCATATATTGATTCTCCTCCTGTTTTTTTACTCCAAAAGCTTTATTTAAACCGGAACACATGTAATATAATATACATATGTAGATTAAAAAGGGAGAATCAATTTTTAGCCATTGTATATTTAATCTACAAAAAAGGAGAATTGTAGATGAATGATAATGAAAAACAACTTGATTTACGTATTAGACGTACACATAAATTATTATGGAATTCCTTATTTGAATTAATGACGCAATCAAAACAGAAATATAGTACCATCACGATTAACCAAATTTGCGATCGCGCAATGGTACACCGAACAACCTTTTATAAACACTTTGAAGATAAAGATGCTTTATTAGCCTTTGGATTTAAACGATACAGCAAGATGATTGGAGGAATACCGGTTTCAGATCGATTAAGTAAACCATTTCAAGTAATGGAACAATTTCTACATCATGAAGAAATCGGTAAAATATTAGAGACGCAAATGTCTGATGAACAATTTATTAGCCGGACACAGTATTTAAGTCACGAAACGAGAAAACAAGAAATAGAAGCGTTAAATCAACTTTGCAAAAACCATACGATGCCAAATGATTTAATCATTGAATTTTATTCAGGGGCAATCACCTCATTAAGCGCATGGTGGTTTCAAAATGAAAGAAGCGTTTCTGCGGCTGAAATGGATAGGTATCTCCATCAACTTATTAATCGGGATATTTTTCAGTTTGAGAAGGAATAATTTCCCCGTCAAAAAAACGCCTATATGAAATAGGCGTTTTTTTATACATACTATTACTTACCGATCCTTTTCAAATCCGAACTTTCAATAATTGAATGGGAATATCCATCTTTCCCAACTCGCACCATCGCTCTTCCTAATTGTTCTGAAGTTATTACACTGCCAAATCTCTTCAATAGTGGATTAAAAGGCTTCATCACATCGTACATCAATTGATATAATTTCGTTTTTGATTTCACACCATTTGCCGGGATAATGAATCCTGGTCTAAACATATACGCAGCTTTGAAAGGTAAACGTAATAGCTCATTTTCCGTTCTTCCCTTCACTCTCGCCCACATCGTACGTCCTGATTCTGTACTATCTGTGCCGCTACCCGATACGTAAATGAATGTCATACCTGGATTTAATTTTGCTAATGTTTTCGCGGCAGATATCGTTAAGTCGTACGTAACTTTTGTATATTCCTCTTCTTTCATACCTGAAGAAGAAACACCTAAACAAAAGAAGCATGCATCAAATCCGGTTATTTTCTCTTCAACAGGCGATAGGTCAGCCACATTTGCAAGCTCAATTTCGTTTAGTTTTTCATGCATCGCATTCGTACGTTTTCTACCGATCGTTACGACTTCTTTTACTTCATCATTTAATAAACTTTCTCGTAATACACTCTGACCGACCATACCTGTCGCTCCAAAGATTATAACTTTCATTTGCATCCTCCTTTATATGTTAAAGAAAAGCTGGTTTATCACCGTCTGTATTCGGTTTGTTTACACCTAAGTTTCCGCCAACATGTAAATCAGGTGATTGTGCCAATTTAACAACGAACGCCGCGACACTTTTACGTGATACTTCCGTTCCTTTATACGGCTCACCTTTTTCCGTAATTTCATATTCAACTTCATCATAATCCGTTAACCACGCTGGTCGCAACACGGTGTAATGAAGGTTGGAAGCTTCAATTACATCAACAGATTTTCGGTACGGCCCTAAATATTGACCAATCGTACGGTTATTCCACTCCCCAAATTCTCCTGGAACTTCATCATAAATGCCAAGTGAGCTAATGAAGATAAGACGTTTCACTCCAGTTTCGTCCATCGCACGCACAACCGTTTTCGCCTGCTCTTCTAAATCATCACCAGCTAAATTTGCATACACAACATCTTGATTTATCATCGCTTCGTTTAACGTTTCACGATTTAGAACATCGCCTTCCATAATGCGTACGCGATCAGAAGCATATTGCTGTACTCGATCTGCATTTCGTAAATATAACGTTAACCTTGCATCCGTTTCATTTAAAAATAACTCAATCGCATTACGCGCAATTTGTCCGTTCGCTCCAAGAATTAATACGTTCGTCATCTTCAAAAACTCCCTTTCTTATTTTGTATAAGGCAGTAGAAGGTATTTCTACTGCCTCACATCATTTTTTATTTAAGATTTTCTTTAAAGAATGTATCTAATTTTTCAATCGCTGGATTCACGTATTCCGGCACATCGTATAATGCAACGTGTGTCGCACCATCCACGATGAATAATTCTTTATTTTTACTCGCAGCTTCTTCCACTACTTCCTCACTGAAATAGCGCGTATCCGCATCACTACCTGCAATTGTTAAAAGCGGTTGTGTTAAAAACTTATTAATATGGCTAAAAGGTGAGTATGTTGCAATTTTAGCAAAACTTGTGAATACTAGACGGTTCGGTGCATTTTCATGACGGCCACGTTCTTGTACATAGTACTCATGCCCTTCCGCCATCGTCCCAGTCATGCTTTCATCTAACTCTTCTGGTACATACGAAATATAATACGTATCCGCACCATTCGCTTCGTTCGTGCGTTGACCTGATACTTGTTCTAATAGCTTAATTTGATCTTCTGCTGGGATAACGCGGCCAAGCCCTTCTGTAAATAGTGAGCCAATATCAACCATACTTACTGTTGCGACTGCTTTCATACGACGATCCGTTTGCGCAGCTGCTACTGTATAACCTCCGCCAGCGCAAATACCTAGCGCACCGATTTTATCATTGTCTACATATGATAATGTCGTTACATAATCTACCGCTGCACGCATATCTTCTGTACGAGCATATGGATCTTCAAAATAGCGCGGCGTTCCTTCGCTCTCTCCTTGGTTTGATGCATCGAACGCTAAAGTAATAAAACCTAATTCAGAAAGCTTATTCGCATAAAGACCGGCTGCTTGTTCTTTCACGCCTCCACCTGGATGAGAAACGATGATTGCTGGATACTTTTTCGTTTCATCAAACTCCACTGGAACATATAAATGACCTGCTAATAATAACTCGTTATTTTTGAATGTAACATTTTGTCTCATAATAAAACCCTCCAATATTTTTTATATTAATCTTCGATAGTAAACCATGGGCCTGAAGCTTCAATTACATGCCACAGTTTTTCTGGAAGCTCTAGCTCACTTACTGTTGATTTCTGAATCGCTGTTTTCAGTTCCTCTTCTTTTCCGTTCTTAACTTTTTCGATCCAGTCTGGATTCATAATTAACGCATGACCAATTGCCGCAAGTGATACTCCTTCTTCTAAAGCTAACGCTGCATCAGCTGGCGTTACGATAGAACCAGCTACCATTACAGAAACTCTTCCGTTTACATGTTCAACGATTAACTCCATGTATGTTTTCTCGCCCTCGCTATCAACTGGTTTAGAAGTAAGCGCACTCGCTAACGAAGCGTGAACATAATCAACATCTAATTCAATAAGACGATTCATTAATTCGTACGTATCTTTCATTCTTAAAGCACCTTCTTGTGGTTCATCAGGTGAGAATCTGTAACCAAGTGCGAACGGCTTAGTTGCATACTTTTTAATAACTGACTGAATTTCACGAACGACCGCTAACGGGAAACGTAATCGATTTTCTAAAGAACCGCCCCACTCATCTTCACGTCTATTAAAGAAAGGTGAGACGAAGTTTTGTAGTAAAAATCCGTGTGCGCCGTGAATTTCAACGCCATCAAATCCAGCTTCAATTGCTCTTCGCGTCGTTTCTCCAAAGTCGCGAATTACTTCTAAAATTTCATTATGCGAAAGTTCCCTTGGTAATACAGAAGGCGCAAACGGAGATGCTTCTGTTTCTAAAGCACTTGCACTTACTACATCCCCGCCTGGTGTGAAATCAGGTAACGCCTTGTTCCCAGCATGGAAAATTTGAAGGATAGCAGGAGCCCCGCCGCTCTTAGCCGCATCCGCCAATTTGCGTAAACTTGGAGTGAACGTATCATCATAGGCTGCGAATTCATTTGTAAAACCGATACCATTCGCCTGCACATGCGTACATCCCGTAATCACAAGCCCTACTCCGTTCACTCTTTTCTTGTAGTAACTTACTTCTTCATCTGAAATCGTAAAATCATCATTACCTGCCCAAGTCGTCATCGGTGCCATAACAACTTTATTTTTCAGAGTAACACCGCTCTTCAATGTAAATGATTCAAATAAGTGATTATATTTCGGATTCATAATTAACCTCTTTCTATTTGTTTTTTATATTTGAAATTGCCATTATTCTGTTATTTATTTTTTGAAGAAAGTTGCTTACAACATTCCTCCTTCTATAAAGAAATGAAACGAGAAAGAAATAATGCACGTTGATGTATTATCTCTTCCGTGTGTATAATATAAAACGAAAAAAGAATGTTTTCAAACGTCAATTTTGATGAATTCACGCATTAATGCACACTTCCATCAAAATCGTGTATTAACTCTCAAGAAAGTTTGGTGAAGACAATGGAAAAGGTCGATAGAAGGATCATTAAATCAAAAGAAGCAATAAAAAACGCTTTCGTTGAACTAATGGCCGAAAAAGGATTTGATAAAATTACAGTAAAGGATATTTGCGCCGAGGCGAACATCGGAAACAGAACGTTTTATCTACATTACCTCGATAAATTTGATTTACTCGACAAACTCGTTATCGAACATATCAACGCTCTAAAAGTACTATGTGCTCCGCTATCCCAGCTGAGCTTTACAGAAGCTTGTATCGCTTGGTTCGAAAACATGGAACAACATTACTTCTTTTTCTCAACGATGCTCGTAGGAAAAGGTGCTTTCGCTTTCCGAAAACATTTCTTTGAATACGTCATCGAACAAATAAAAAACGATGTAAATATTAAAGAAGGAATCAATAAAGGATTCAGTGAAGAAATGCTACTCACATTCTTCGGATCCGCTATCGTCGGAGTCGTGGAAACATACTTCATGAAAGGACTTCCTGATCCGCCGGAGGTTGTTGCAAAGCAGCTTGGCGTGTTGTTGGATAGGAATTTTTAAAGGAAAAGAGGCTGTTTTACAATCCGGTTCAATCGGTTTGTAAAACAGCCTCTTTCTTATGCAGTAAAACGTCGATAAATTTAAGTTACAAATATTCAGAATTAATATTAAAATATAGAATGGGGATAGGGGTATGGGATTATAAAATTTATACATAACGAGGGAATACAAATGAAAACTCAATTAAAAGCGGATTTCATGCTACTACTAGTTACATTTTTTTGGGGTGCATCCATCCTACTTACAAAGCTTGGACTTGATGACATAGAAGAATATAATTTAATCGCATTACGATTTATTATCGCTTTTCTTTTATCAGGTTTAATATTTTACAAACATTTATTCAAAATCGATTTTAAAACTGTAAAATATGCATTCATACTCGCTTCTGTTTTATTTATCGTGTACATTTTTGCGACATTTGGTACAAAGTATACGAGCGTATCTAATGCAGGGTTTTTACTATGTCTCACAGTCATTTTCATTCCGATATTATCAGCTATCTTTTTAAAACACATTCCTGAAAAGAAAGTGATAATAGGAATTGTTTTAACGATAATCGGAATCGGCTTATTAACATTAACGAGTGAATTCAAGATCGGTAACGGCGATATATTTTGCATACTGTCCGCCCTATTTTATGCCATCCACGTCATCATTACCGGAAGCGTAACGAAACATGTGAACTCCATTGCACTAGGGGTAGTGCAGCTCGGTTTTGTCGGCCTATTTAGTCTTATTTTTTCATTCATAATAGAAACACCAAAACTTCCTAGCACAATCGACTCATGGCTCATCATATTAATCTTAAGCATATTTTGCACCGCAGTCGCATTCATCGTGCAAGTGATTGCCCAGCAATACACGACGCCTACACATACAGGACTTATCTTCTCATTAGAACCTGTCTTTTCCGCAGGATTCGCTTTCGTTTTCACAGGTGAAACACTTACAGGAAAAGGATACTTAGGGGCGACTCTTATATTACTAAGTGTGTTAATTGCTGAGGTGGATTTTAAGGGGTTATTGAGGATTGGTTTTAAGAGGAATGTGGAGTAGGCAGTTAATGAGAGGATTCATTTGCATGATCCTCTCATTCTAACTGCAGCATATCGTACTATACCTTTTATTCAGCGACAGGAACTTTATTTCCTGTCGCTGAAATAAGTTAATTCTCACTATAATCGTTATATTACTAATTCCTCCATAACCTTCGGAGAACGACATTCAGTTTCCTTGAGAAAACTCTCGAATACATCCATAAATTGTTTAGGCTCATGTATGTGAGCAACGTGCCCGGCATTTTTTAATTCTATATATGTCACATGAGGAATCCAATAGTTTATATTGTATAGCGTTTCTTTATATAAATGATCATGCTCACCCATCACCCATAAAACGGGTTGCTTAATCGACATCAACATTTCTTCCGAATCAAATTCCATTTGGATTCGTACTGCTTTTTCGAATACATTCGGATGTAATAATTGTCCATACTTATAGAAAATAGATTGCGAGTCTTCAGGTATTTCTTTTCTATTTGGATTTTGAAGCATTGCATATTGCTTTAACCAACTTTGATTTGTATATTCACTCTTCCGCGTTAAAAGTTGCGATAGATTCGCTTGAAATTCTGATGGAACATTACAATATCCACCGGAAAAAGTTAAACTAGCTACTTTTTCAGGATACTTATTCGCAAATGCTAAAGCTGGTAAACACCCAAAACTAAGGGCACATAAATGCGCTACTTCAATACCTGCCTGCTCGTATTCATTATTTAATTGCTCAACTAAAATCTCTAAGGAAAAAGGCACATCCTTCCCTAAAGTATCCAAACCATACCCAGGGAAATCATACCACCAACAATCATATGAAGATTTCAAGTATTCATACTCTATTTTGAATGCATTTCTATCCCCTGTTATCCCATGTAAAAATACAATATTGTCTTTCATAAACATGAACCTCATTTTCTTCCAATATACTAACCATCTTAATATTTTTATATTAAAATTGTTATAAAATCAATACACATTTATATATTGAAGAAATTAAGCATCCTACAGTTTTTTCAACTTAGTTATCTCCTCATCACTTTGAGACTCCTCCGTTCCTTATGTAACCTAATAACTTTTCCACATAAAAAAAGAGCAATGCTGAACATCGCTCCATTAAACACTTATCTATTCAACATCCGCATCATCCAAACGAATATGTGCTATCTTCCCTTCTCCTAACCAAAACTCAAGTGTTACATAGCGTTTATGATCAACATAGCCGATAATCGTAGTACCCTGCTCCGTTCGTTCATAATAATTCGAACCGTATGAATTAATAACATCCTGCTTCGTACTACCAAGTCCTATCCCTTTTACCGTCTTAAGCTCTCTATTTTCTCCGATCATTAAACGAACAATCTTCCCTTTTTCTTTTCCTTCTATAATTGAAGCTGTTTCTACTCCGTTCTTCCAATCATAATAATCGTAATAAACATTATCTATCTTCTTAATGGGTTCACCATATTCTTTTCTCAATGCCTCTTTATCAATATTGTCATGCAGCTTCATCTTTCCAATCGATTCATTTGAAAGATCTGTAAAAGCAGTATGGCTATAATAATAACTTCTTCCTTCTATAAAAGGGCCTAACAATCTATAACCAATCACGCCTAATGCAATAACGAAAACGAGTAGTATAATAATCCATAACTTTTTTCTAGACACAAACTTCCCCTCCAGCTAACTCCCCTTCTCCACAAACTGCCCAAACTCCTTCAAAAATCGTAGTTTAAAACTACCAACAGGTCCATTCCGATGCTTCGCCACATGAATCTCCGTCATCTCTTTCTGCATCGTTTCCTTATCGTAATAATCCTCACGATACATAAGCATAATCACATCCGCATCTTGCTCAATTTGTCCCGTCTCTCTTAAATCAGATAAAAGAGGGCGCTTATCTTGACGCGACTCTACAGAACGAGACAATTGCGACAACGCCACTACACAAACATTCAAATCACGCGCTAACAACTTAAGCTTACGAGAAATCTCACTAATCTCCTGAAATCGATTGCCTTTATGCTTCTGATCACCTGTAATAAGCTGCAAATAATCTACAATGACTAAAATCTTTTTATCCCCGTGCTTTCTCTTTAACTTACGCGTTTGCATCCAAATATCTTGCACCGTAACCCCTGCATTGTCATAAATCTCAAGCGGCAGTTCACCAATCTCCGCAAACGCCTTACTCACCTTTTCCCAATCTTCCAGCGCAAAACGATGCTTCGGATTTTTCAGCCTACCTCCTGACACTTCACCTACACAAGACGCCATCCGTTTTAGCAATTGCTTACTACTCATCTCTAACGAAAACAATCCAACCGCCGCTCCAGACTTCGCCGCATACATGCCAACATTCAGCGCAAACGCAGTCTTCCCCATAGAAGGACGTGCACCAAGAACGACAAAATCACCTTCCTGCAATCCGCACGTCATTTTATTTAGCGATGTATAACCAGTCTCAATCCCCGTAATCTCTTTTGCATCTTGATGCAGCTCCTCATACAAACCAACTAACGCATCCTTCAAATCAAACTCACATACACAGTCTTTCTCCTCTAACTCACAAAGTGCCGTAATCGTCTCACCAATAATTTTCTCACTCTTCTCCGCAATAAGGCGCTCTCCCATCTTGTGCCCGAGAACACCAGCCTGATACATTTTCCAGGCACCTCGAACAAGCCCCTCATAATACGAGAAGTTGGCAGTAGTAGGCACACCATCCATTAACCCTATAAAATACGCCAGTCCCCCGATCCCCTTCAAAAACTTCGGGTCCACTCTAGAAGTGAACGTCACAAGATCAATCGGTTGCCCCTCATCTTCCATCTTTCGCATTAACTGAAATATAGACTTATGCACCGGCATAGAAAAATACTGCTCCGTCAAACGGCACTCCTTAATAAGCTCTCCATCAATTAATAGAGAACCTAACACCGTCTTCTCCGCCTCCACATTTTGAATACTCATGGCCGCCACCCGCGCTCCGCTAAAAAGCGCTGCAACTCTTCCTCTGACGGCACACTCTTCTCCCACTCCTCACACTTCGCCAAAAAATGCTCCGTCTCCCCCGTACTAACAGACGACCCCTTCTTCCTAAATTGAGCCATATCCACCTCAACCTCAGATACTTTCGTAAACCCTTTCCCATGCCACCCCTTCAAAATCCCCTTCACATAAGCAACCGTCCGCTTATTATTCTCAAACGCAATTTGAAGAGCCTTCAGCACAAGATCCTCAGACAAATCATCCATCCACGCACTCAATTCCTCTACAGTATGAGGAGACAAACTACCGAAATGTTGCTCATAAAAGGAAAACACGCGACTTCCCGTTTCCTCCTCTATAACCTCTTCTTCCTCTTCCTCCTCACAAATAGGCTCAACATCATCCATAGCCAAATCACCAGGCATACCAAAATGCGCCAACAGCATCGGAACATTCAGCTCCTCCTCCGCACACTTCTGAAGAAACATATGTACAAACTCCTTATTCTTCACACCCTTAAGCTCACGAAGCACACACTTCTCCACATTCGTATTCGTCACCGGATTATAACGAAGCCAATTCAAAACAAACAACTCCCGAGTATCCGCATCATAAAGAACCTTCCCATAATCAACAAAACGCTGCACAAGCTTATCAACAGTCTCCCTGTTATAACCCGTCTCCATCTCAGCTAACCGCTTCGGAAAAGGAAAAATCCCACACTGCGTCGTCTTCGAACAAGTTAACAAATAAACATAAAAATACCGCTCCTCCGGCGTCAAATCCAAAACAAAATCATCCTGCCAAAAATTCACCTGCACATTACGATACACCGCCATCAAAGTTCCTCCCGTCCCCATTCAAAATGTAAAAGCCCCTTTGTAATATATATAGGCGGGAGGTTCGGGTTTTGGGCGTGTTATTTCAAATTTTTTTTGACTACTACTACGGTGTTTGTAGTTGTTTTTGTTTTTGTTGTGTTTTTTCTTAGTGATTTATTACTTGGTAGGGGCTTGTAAGGGGCTTAGGAGGGGTTAGTTATCGGTTACTTCGATTAGGAAGACTCGATCTGAGAAGCCGCCTCTTTCTTCTGCTTTCTTTTTGCGGATGTTGTTGATTTCTTCTAGTGTTGTGCCTTCATGTTTGGCTAGGGCGTTTATTAGTTCTAGTAGATCGGATAGTTCTTCGAGTTTATGTTCTTTTGTTGTTGCTTCTAGATATTCGGTTAGTTCTTCTTGTGTTTTTTGGCAGATTTCTTTTATGTATTCGTCTTGGAGTAGGATTCTTGTTGTGGGGGTTTTTCCGTTGGTTTTTATTATTTGTGGGATTTTGTTTCTGATTAGTTTGTTGTAGGTTGGCATGGGGTGGCCTCCATTGTTTTGATTCCTCTTATTTTTAGTCGTGAATTTGCGATTAGCAAAACAATATATTTGCTAATTGCAAATTCGCGACTATTTTCTGGTTTTTGAATGATACTATATCTGTATTAACAGGAGGTGTAGAAATGGAGGGATTTTTAGGAACCCGCATACAAGATGCCCGTGAAAAGAAAAACTTAAGCTCAAAAGAAGCTGCAAAATTAATAGGCGTATCCCCTAGTACTTGGTCTTTGTACGAAAACAATAAGCGAACTCCATCTGTAGAAACATTAAGAATAATTGCACAAAAATTAGAAGTATCAATGGATTATTTAGCTGGTTTAAAAAAAGAACCACAGTAAGAGAGGACAGATCATATGCTGTATAAAAGACAACCAAAATCAAACCAAACAACTTATATTCAAATGCTTCAATCAACAGGGGCACTATCTAATTTATTCTCGGAAAGTACTGCTCCCTATTTAGTCTCTAGGAATGTAGAAAATACTTATTGTGAAGCTTTTCAAGCTGATAATTTAGGACGCTCTGATTGTTCAGCTGACGCTGCATTGGATGGTGTAGGCATTGGATTAAAAACTTTTTTACACGGTAACGGCCGTACGTTACAAAAAGTCGCGGAATTCAATAAGGATTCTGAATTATACAGAGGGAAGTCCCCTAGAGAAATGATTGAAATTGTTGCTCAACTTCGAAACAATCGTATTGAGTTTACTAAACGTACTTATGGACTACATGATATGATTTATCATTGCGTTACTAGAAAGCCGAAAAACATTTCTTTATTTGAAGTACCTATGAGCTTAATAGATATTAAGAGAATTAGAAATATAAATGTTAACAACAAAAATATTATTACATTCGAAGACGGATTAAACGAATATAGTTTTAATATTACTAAGAGTACACTTTATAAGCGCTTCTATATGGAAAACCCATTAGATGAAATTAATGTTCAAATCATCGAAAACCCTTACACTGCACTAGCACAATTGTTTAACCTTAACACTGAAAATATGAAAAATCGCATTTTAGCTTCACCAATTAATACCAGCAAAGATCGAGAATATATTATTTTACCTTTATTTTCGGATCGTGGCACCAAAAGACACGTACCGGAAAAAAGCGGTTTAAATCAATGGAATGCTGCAGGTAGACTCCGTAATCCAAATGAAGTATATATTCCAATTCCTATTTGGATTCATAAAGTTTTCCCAACTTTTTTCCCTGCACGTGATGAAAGTTTTGATTTATGCCTTCCTGACAAAAAAAATTTATCAGCCAAGGTTTGTCAAGAAAATAGCAAAGCCCTTATGTCTAATCCCAATAGCGCGTTAGGTGAGTGGTTATTAAGGCAAGTTATGGATCTAAGAGAAAGAGAACTGCTTACATACGAAAAGTTAGAAATATTAGGCATCGATTCAGTAATAGTATATAAACATAGTGAAACAGACTATTCCATAGATTTTTGTGAAATCGGAACGTATGATGAATTCGTGGGAGAATACAATAATTAACGTTCTAATAAATAAAGCCGGTTTATACCAGCTTTATTTATTAGAACAAATTCCACTAGCAAACATTTCATTAAAGCATTAAATATACGTAGCTATTAAAATTGATAGAAGTTGTATCAGTTTCACGTTATATTCCAAGCTCTCTTTTGAAAAATATAAGTTAACATGAATAATTCAAACCTACTCTTCATAAAAAACAGGAAAAGTAATCACAAAAGACTATCAACTACTTAAAGCTTCCCATCCCTCTTGAATTGCTTTCTGATACAGCGAATATAGCACTCTCGCTTGCTTTTCGGATGGTAAAGGCAATTTTCCTTCGACATACTTTCTTAAAATATCCCTTTGAGTAATAGTCAACGATCTAAGGTTATCACTGCTCATATAGTATCCAAATAGTTGAATCCAATATTCAAAATTGGTTTGAACAACGAAAGTTTGAATTTCGATACCATTATCTAAATTCTTTTGTTTCCTCTCTAACTTTTGTTCATATTTAGTTTCTTCAGTAGTTAAAACCATTTTCTTAATTGGTAATAACTCAATTTCGATATTACGCACGTCATTCCAGCATTGCTCTTTTTTACACCATTGAGCAATATTAGCAGAACCTGGTGGTGGATCTGTAATTCTTTCGTAGACCTTCTTTGTGATAACCTTCATTAATTCCACTAACTCAACAGGTAAACGTTGTTCATCCCATATTTCACCAAAATCAAAAAATAGTTTTCTTTTATGAATAGCATGCGAAAGCCACGCTATTGAATAAGTAACTGTTTGTGCTCTAAACGCATTTTCATACCAAGAAGCTTTAGAAACAATTTTTTCTGTGGCACGAAATAGAATAATTCTTGAAACAGCATCTCTAAAATAATTCTCTGTAATCGACAACTGATTTTTCTCTAGCGTATCTGTTACTGAATGAGCAAATTCTTCGAAGCTATATTGTGCTCCTTTAGAAACAATATACGGTTTTCTTCCCCAAGAATTTTCACTTTTCGCTAGGAGCGTCTTATCTACTAGCTGGTTTTTGGGATTTTCTATTTGAAATTGTCTTTTTTTAGCCACTGTTAAATAAGCCTGCTCATTTAAATATTCTCCACGTACCCTTTCATAGAACCAATGGGTACGTTTCTGAGAACCTCCATGAGTAGCCACCCAAATACGTTTAGAATAATCTTTCATTTCTTTATGAAACGGACTGTTAGAAAAGAAGTCCGATTTATTCACTTTGTTTTGGGTATTAGCATACTGTGACACACTCGATACAAACTGACCTTTTTTCTCAATGTTCTTCACAACAGATAATTTCATTTGTACAGATATTTTTGAAATATCTAGTTTCGAATTCTTTTTAGCAGCATAAATAGCAGAAGTAGTTTGACCACCATTCACAATTTGAAAATCTACTATTTTAGTAATATATCCATTTTCTGTTTCTACGTGTGTTGCAGTTGCAGTAATACCATTATTATAAGCAAAAAACATATCTGGTTTATACTGAATAGTATTTTTTATTCCTTTATTGACACCACCCCTAAACTGTAAAAAGGTTCGAACATTTTGTTCAAGGAGTTTTTGTCCATATTCATCGTATATTTTAAATAATTGTATCCCATCCATAATTCCTAAATAGGATTGATATTCACTAGAAGTGCTATGCACTTCTAGATATGGAATTTTCAGATCAATATTGTATGAACCTGAACTGTTTTCAGACATAAAGATACTGTATAAATAATTGATATCAATAATTTGATGTTCACATTCAATACCTTTAATCAAATCATTTGGTATACGTGATATAGTTTTTGTCAGTCTACCATCAGTTAATACAATTAACCGAAATTTATCTATTAAATTATTTTGTACGTGCCGATGCACATTAAATGCAAGTGAATATGCATCAGAAGTCTCCTCTAAATCATAATGTAATCCTTCTATACATAACTCTGCAAATTTTTTTAAGCGCTTAAATTTTATAGTTACATGTTGTTTTGCCAATGTTTCAATTTCATCATCTTGAAAAAATTGAAAATTAATCAATGTAAATACTTTTCGACTTTCATCATAATCGTATCCATAGACTTCGCAACCCGTTTTGATAAATTCTGCCATTGTGTAATTATTTGTTAAGTCACCCACTTGCATAAGATCTTCACATACTAATTCGAAAAAAGATTGAGCTTTCAATAATCCACGACTTTCAGAATCAGAAAGTATCGATTGTAAAAAGTCTTGATGGAACTCTTCTAAAGTTACCATAACTACCATCTCCGTTTATTTCAAAATGTTGGTTATATCCACTTTAAACTGTGAACACCCTGATAAATCAATACTATATTTCATATTTTTAATTAGCGGTGAAATATAATGTAAAGGTATTTTAGGAAACCCCTCTCCAACTTCATAACTATTAACTTGCTCTAAACGAAATTTGGATAAGTAGTCTTGTTGCATTTCTAAAATATAACCATACTGCTCAACTTTATCAATAAACTCATTTAGAAGACTTTCCGTATCAATTTGTTCCGAAATAGCTTGGACTAAATCTGCAATCGTCTCACCACTAGTCAACTCGTTCAAAGCACAACCAAACAGATATAAAGGCTGTTTTTCTGAATTCAATTGTTCTTTAGAAGAAATCCAAACCGAATGCCCCTTAGTCATCCTAAAAGATTTTACTTCAATCGCTAAGTTCTCCAAAAGGAAATCTTGCTTATCTCCAAGCGCTCCAACCCAGCTATGAATACCACTACCACATCCATATTTAGGAATAAGGTAATCACTCAATATTTTCAACTCACTAAATAATCCCATCTGCTCTTCTTTTGACATCACTCTCAGCGTCCTTTTTTGTAGTAGTTTTTGCCACCGTTCCAGTCGCTGCATGACCTTTTTAATAATATTCTCATCTTGTTCCTTCATGGTATTGATTAAATCATTGCATAGTATTAAGAAAATCTCCCAATCTTTCATTTCTTTTAAGAGTAAAATCAGTTGATTGGGTTTCAAAGTATTATCAACCTTTATCTGAACCCCTTTTAACTTAATTTCTTGTTTTGGCTGAACAAAATCTTCATCACATTGAATCATTAGACCATATTGATTTAAAGCATCCTTAATCCAAAAAACATCATATTTTATTGATTCCTTCACTCTAATTCGACTGAGTCTCTCTAATTGCAACCAAGGATTATTCTTCTTCATAGACAACATCTTCACCAACTTCATCTTTATAAGCTTCTTCCAGTTGCTTTTTATACACACTATTAATTCTAACTTTTAAAGTATCTGTGATTTTATCTTTTGAAATCGGGAAGCTAATACTAAAGCCTACAGCATTAAATTTATGATTCTCCTCATACTCAAGTTCTAAAGCATGTAAGAATATTAGTGGTTTAACCAATCTTTTACGCATTTCATGTGAATTTAATTTTTTAAATTCATCTGGCATAATGATTCTCTCTGGGTTCGCTCTCGAAAGTTGTCTATTGGTTACTTCGCAATATCCTTGCTTTCTTTGTACCTTACGGGATTGACGCTGAACTTTTATTGAATCCACTTGGAATTTTGCGTCTCCATTACCATTGAATAAAACCACATCCCAATCTAATTCACATTCTTCAATATACTTTTTAATGAAATCAATTGGCATTCTCGATTTTAAACCTAAAGGATCATTTCTATACAACCGGAAATTATTCACAAAATCTTGAACGATAGTCTTATCCACATTTCTCCATACATGACTATCAGTTTCTAAATGCTCATAGCCACCATTTTGCAAAGCTTTAACACTTTCCTTTAACAGAGATTCATTTATTTCAAGATCTATTGCTATATCGCTAATCCATCTTGTTTCTTTAATCTGTCCATCTAGGTTCATCTCTAAATACATGTCCTCTGTATATTTTGATTTATTCCGAGCCGTAACCTGAAGCAAACTGTCTGGATGTAATTGTACGGCCAATCCAAAATCATTTGGTGTTAAATTTTCCTCACGCATGTCATTCAAACAATTAATTAAATCATTCGTAGCATCAATGATAAAACCAAATTTTTTATTCATATCGTCCGTTATGTACACCCTACAAATATCTTCATAACCAATTCGATAGCCAAACCATCGTCCCATTTGCATTAATGTGTCATAGTAAATGGTTGTTCTTAAGAAGTAGCTAACGCTTAATCCCTCTAATGTAAAGCCACGCGACAAGCTTAAACCACCAATCACAATAACATTCGATTGGACATCTTTTCGGTATACCAAAGGGATTTTTGCTTTTTGATGTACATCTACAATTTGTATAGAGTCTATTATCCTACATACTTCTTGTAAAATGATTTCAAAATTAAACTCAATATCTTGTAATCTTGCGTCAAATGTATCTTTCATAGCCTTCAAATCTCGAGAATACTGATAAGGATTATCAAGGTTACCAAATGCTTTAATCTTACTTTTCAGATCCTCAAAGTAACTTGCTACAAGGTTTTTCACTTTAATATGAACACCTGTAAATCTAGAAATGTGGATTAACATGCTATTATGTTTATTCTGATTACGAAGATTACGAATAGCAATATTAATAATAAATAAACGAACTGCATCATATAAGCTATCTGGCAACTGTTTTAACTCCATATCATAGTCCTTTTTATGCTTGATGATAAAAGGTATTTCATCTTGTATATGAGGACGAGCCTGATCTAATTCATAAACCACTTCATTATTGGGGATTTCTACTATATGCTTCTCATTATCCTTATTAAAAATCTTTTCCGCACCAAAATAATTAGACGGCGCATCTAAAGCATAAATAAAATCACTTGGAAATAAATCTCTTCCCATTCCATCATTATTAGCCATATGATCAATGAATATATTTGCATAAGGTGTAGCCGTATATGCAACATATGCACTCCTTTTAAATTTCTGTAGGAGCATTCGTATTTTCTCATTAATAACGGTTGGATCTTCTTCTTTATTTGTATTAATAGACGCATAATCAGATTCATCATCAATAACTAACATTGCTTTGTCTACTTGATTTTTATAATGGATATCTAACCATTCTAAAAGATGTGATAAGGTCTTTGTATGCTTTTTTATTACAACTAAAATAGGCAACTGCATGTTCTCAAAATTAGTTGTTCCTCTTGCTCTTGCAGTTTCAATTTTAAAATCATTTTCTGCATTGGTAAGACTGTCTGGCATTTTTTCTTTTTTAAATCCAGCTAATTGACCGACACCTTTATAATTCGTTCCCACAAATACTTCATCTAATCTTGATTGTGTCTGGTTTCGCAAATTGTTTTGTCCACCTGCAATGACTACAATAAAACGATACCCTGCATCCGCTGCCTTGCAAATTAATGCTGCATAGTTAGATGTCTTTCCTGATTGGACGTGACCAACAACCATACCATATCTTGAAAACGCATCCAATTCAGGATCCGCTAAATTATTCATAATTGCATCAGTGTCTTCATTTATAACTTCAAGTACTTTCGGCGGTAGATCCCGTTTCATATAATTCAAATAGTTAGTTAGATAATAATTATCTGATTGTAGCTGTTTTTTACTCGTCCACCAAGACAAGTCTCTTGCTTTTTGTTCATCCCCAGTAACAAGAATACCTGTTTCGATACGAACATTAAACGACTGCTCTAAATCATTTTGAATATACTTCCATTCTTGTTCTGTCAAAGGACGTATATCTTTAACATCTATCATTCCTAAAATAATTTTCAAGTGTTTTTGTGGGGTTACTGCAATTAATTCTTTCCATTCTTCTATGAGGTTTTGAATAGTTTCCGCCTGCAAAATTCTTTGCTCTTCAAGAGTCCCACTAATTTTTTCTTTAACACACTTATACATGACACTATGATTACTCTCAGTATTGGTTTGCATTTTCAAAATAACTCCCCTTATCTTTATATACTTCCGTTTTTAACAATTCCTTAATGAATACCTCACTAATACCATTAGCACGCCAATTCTCCACAAGCGCTTTTATTTCATTTTCATCAATTAAGGTTTCTTGTTTCACCTTCAACGGATTCACATTCAACTGAGCAACAATAGCATCTAATGGCAAGTAACCTTCTAATCCCATTAAAATAACATTTAATAAACTAAGTTGGGCGTCATCTAGTTTATTGATCAGATCTTGGAGTATCGGGTGTTTTCGGTTAATAACGAAATGAATTTCATTATTAT
Organism: Bacillus luti; assembly: GCF_001884105.1. GTDB lineage: Bacteria > Bacillota > Bacilli > Bacillales > Bacillaceae_G > Bacillus_A > Bacillus_A luti. The sequence continues at coordinate 68,219 of NZ_MACI01000034.1, forward strand.
CCGCAACCAGTTCCCAAAACCTAGTCATTGTTTTATCTTCAATTTTCTTCCCTCTTCCTGTAAACGGTCTAGACCCTTTAACAGTTACTTGTTGAATTATACGTCTTAAATCTTTCTTTATCTCACTTATTGGGTTAGCAGCTGATTTCTTAATATCGATGCCCCATGCAAAGTCTTGACTATTCGAAATATCTATTTTAATTCGCACAAGTTTGTGCGCATCGTTTGTTCTATGCATTCCCCACCATGTTCCATAAATAAGCAAGCGATGGGCACGGTATAGATAAAATCCTTGCGATTTCGTGTAACCATCTTTTGTAGCATATTTTTCAAATTCTTGTTGAGATAATTTAGAATGATGAGGTAATATGTATGGTTGAACAATAATTTCTGAATCTAAATACTTTATTTTTTCCGGCATTAATTGCTGTGTTGCTATATGCTTAGGATTAAACGGATTAAATGGTTCTAACCGTTCTCCATTAACATATATCCCTATCGCTTTTTTTCCAGGAACAACCCCTTCTAAAAAATTGTGAAAAACTAAGGATAAATGGCTTCTCAAAGTCTCCAACTTATTAGGTATGTCCGATTCTGAAAAAACATCTACATCACGCCACACTACTAACGTTCCACTTTCTTGCTCCATAAATTTTTCAAATAAAGGCATATTTTCATATTCCCTTATGTCCGGTGTTATTAGTAACCATTCATTTTCCCTTGAAATATAATCCAAATCCCATTGTTTAAGAGAAACTATTCCATCTTTTTTTGATAAGACTGTTAAATTAGTACATTGAGAAAAAGATGCTGTTTTCAAGCCTAGTCCAAATTTCCCCAAATCAGTTCCTTCTCTAGGAGAATCAGGATCATTACTAGCTAAACGCATTGCATTAATAAGTTCGCTATTAGACATACCGATACCGTCATCTAATAATGTAAACACCGTATTTGGATTTGGAATGCAAAAAACTTGTATATTTTTTGCTTGTGCTGTAATGCTATTATCCAGCACATCTGCAACAGCTACTTCAAATGTATATCCTATATCCCTCAAAGACTTAATAAAATTTGATACAATCGGTTGCACCACTTCCGTTTTCAATTTACCACCAACTCTTCCATATTTAAACTATAATCTATCACCTTAATTACTACTAGTAATACTTTAAATCCCATTCTCTCTTCCTATCTAATCTTCTTCAAATCAGTTAATTTACTATTTCTTTCTATATGATTGAGAAAACAACTATAATCGCTTTATATAAAGCTGTTCATTAATTTCATACACTAGAGACTTTATGTTTAAACATCCAATATAATAATCTATCAATTCTTATATTTTATAAATATCTTAACATATGTAAAACTTTTAGTTAATTACGTTTATCCCCCAAAAATACTGCATCAATAAAAAAATCTTTTTTTGGAATACACCGCATCTCAAAGAATTTTTCCAGCAACAATATGCGCTCAAAACAACGTATTACTACAAAAACATATTTAAAAATTTCAGTTCCCCTATGATAATCATTGAAACCTAAAAACCCCTTTTTTCATAAATACTCCATGAAAAAAGGGGGTTATTCGTAATTTTACATTAATAGGCACATCTTTAAAAGCGTTTCTATGCAAAAGTTAATTGTCCATCAGTTCCTTCTTGAACAATGACATCATCAATTAATTCATTGCCTCTTAACACCTCAATTATGTTATTTGCAATACGACGAATCACAGGAACCGTAACCGAATTACCAGCTTGTTTATACAAATGACTATTCGCCATTCCTTGTGGCAAAGTTAATTCTTCTGGAAACCCTTGAAGTAATAAGCATTCTTTAGGTGTTAATTTTCTAATATTATTTTCATTATCTAAAATCAGAGGGACATTATGGCCACCCGTTCCCATATTAGCTGTTAGTGTCGGACAAACATTATTTTTATTTTCTCTCACATATACTCTACGCCACTGATAAACGGTTTCATGGCTAGTCATTCCTTCTTGAAGTTCATTATAAAAACTAACCTTTTCTGGGAGATAATAAAATGCTTTATATTTTTCATCGTTAATACTACTATTTCGATTAATAACTGTATTAAGTGTATTAGTTAATGGGATTGGCGCTGGAAAATCAAATTTCGCTGTCAACTCATTTTCTAAAAATCCAACAATATAAATTCGCTCTCTATTTTGTGGAACATTTCCATACTCCATTGAGTTTAAAACCTTAGCCTTTATTGTATATCCTTTGTCCTCTAGACACTCTTTAATAACCTTAAAAGTATTGCCTTTATCGTGATTTTGTAAATTTTTAACATTCTCTAACATAATTGCTTTTGGTTTAGTACCATACATTTTTTCTTGTGCATCAATTACGTCAAGAATTTGGAAAAACATATTTCCTCTCTCATCTTCAAATCCTTTTCGATAACCTGCGATACTGAACGCTTGACATGGAAATCCACCAATTAATATATCTAACTGTGGAACCGTAGTTTTATCTACCTCTGTAACATCAGCCTCTTGTAAATATTCACCTTTCCAAAAATGTCTGTATGTGATGGAAGCATTACGATCCACTTCATTAGCCCAAACAATTTCAGCACCGGCTTGTTGAAATCCCAAGCATGTGCCGCCAACTCCAGCAAACATACTCCCTAATTTATACTTTACAGTCATTAAAGTTCTCTCCTTCTAACTCAAAAAATCCTCTGTTAAATTTATTATATCACCCTAATAATTAAGAAATCTTCAGTCATTATTAGGAAATAACTCTTTTTAATTTAGCTGTATTAGATGGTAATTCCTCAAAAACATCTATATACTTTCTAGTTACACTCTTGCAGGAATGGTTAAAAAATTCCATTAGCGTATTAATATCATTAGTTTTTCGATAATAATGATAACCAAATGTTTTTCTCAATGTATGAGTTCCTATTCTATCTATACCTATTTTTTGTGCTGCCTTATTTAAAGCACGGTATGCTTGTACTCTTGAGATATGTTCATTACCGTTTCTACTGGGAAAAAGCCACTCACCATCCTGCTTGTCTTGTATATACTCTAAAATCACCGATATTAAAACGTCATCTAATACTACCTTTTTTACTTTTTCACTCTTATCTCCTATTAAAAGCAAATATCGTTTCCCTTTAACATCTTTTACTTTCAGTGGCAATATATCACTAATTCTTAATCCCGTATGAATACCAAAAACAAACATAAAATAATCTCGATATGAACAATGGCACATCAATGCTTTTTCCATCTTTTGAATATCTTCTATACTTTTTATAGGATGAACAAATTGCATACCTTACCCTACCTATTCTCGATATGTTACATTTAAATTAACATATCGAGAATAGGTAGGTCAACAAAAGAAGAAGATAGATGCCTCTTACTTAATAATAGGAAAAAATATTCTTTTTCACTTTTTATACTGTTCTTTTCAAATAATACATCTCTCTATGAAATCCTTACCACATAAAACATATAAATGGTATAATAATATAACAATTCACTTATCAGTTATTAGTATCATTATTGTATTACTTAGTTTAACTCTAGAAGGTGGTATTTATGGAACTAACTACAAAATTAGGAGAACGTATTCGTTTTTTAAGAAAAGAAAAAAACTTAAGTCAGGAACGACTAGGCGAATTATCAGGCATACACACAAATCACATAGGGGCTATTGAGCGAGGCGAAAAAAACGTAACTTTAGAAAGCTTGGCTAAAGTTACCAAGGGATTAGGTATTACCTTAGAGGAACTATTTCGATATCTTCAACCTATGGATAAACTAGACGATCTAAACACTATCATGGACTTATTATTGTCTCGGACTTCTGAAGACCATGCGTTAGTACTGCATTTAATAAGGAACGTATTTGATTGGGAAGCACAAAAACACAACTAAATCTACTTCAACCTAGTTAGTATCTACCCTATTCAAGAGATACATGCTCCTCGTATAGGCTACACTCTTTTTCGAAACATTTCATCTATGTAAAATCGAAAATCCCTCTATACATAATGAAACGGCCTTAACAACATATTTTTCCTTTGATAACCGAAAAGTTTGTTTTATATCATAGAACAATCAATACTTAATTTAATTACAAATAATTATATTACGGAAACCTTTTAAACCCTAAGTTAGCCGGCACTATAATCTGTGCTTTAAAAGGTTCTATATCTTCTTTGAATCGAACTAATAGGGAGACAATTAAATATTAAAATTAATCATCTCCCCATAGTCCTTAACACTCTCCTCCAAAAACCTCCTACTCTCCCCACTATCCTTATAAAAACTCTCCCAACCCCGCTCCCTCAAAATCCCCTTCCAACTATCACTCTCAACCATCCTCTTAATCACACCATCCCAATAAGCAACCTCTTCCTCCGTCATATCTTTCGGGCCCATGATCCCTTTCCAGTGCTGGAATATGACGTTGATTCCTTGTTCTTTCCATGTTGGGATTTCTGGTAGTCGGTCTAGTCGTTTTGGTGCGGATACGGCTAGTATTTTTATTTTGCCGGCTTTGTATTGTTTTTCGGCTTCGGATAGGGTCATGGTTGCGGCGTCTATTTGTTTGTTCGTTAGGGCATTTATGATTTTTTCTTTGTTTTCGTAGACGAAGAATTGTAGTTCGGCTGGGTTTATGCCGAATGCTTTGCTTACTTGTACGAAGGATAGATGATCGTCGTTTCCTAGGCCTGGGGCAACGCCGATTTTGAAGTTTTGCTTGTCTTGTTTTAGTTGTTCCATTAGTTCGTTTGCGTTTTCTATGTTTGATTCTTTTGATACGACAACGACTTCCCAGTCCGATGCGAGTGTTGCGAGCGGTGTGAAGTCTTTATATGTTAATTTACTGTGGCCTAATAGGTTGTTCGTTATGAGTAAGCTTGAGTTAATCGCCAGTACGTGACCGCCTTTTTGTTTCGTATATTTCCATCCGACGTCACCGCTGCCACCTACTTTGTTTGTGACTGTGATTGGTTTTGTGAAGATTTTTTCTTCTGTTAGTGTTTTTTGCATTGCTCGCGCTGTTAAGTCCCATCCAGCTCCTGGAACGTTTGGCGCAACGATTTCTACTTCTTCTATGTTTACTGTATTCGTTTGAGATTTTTCTGAGGAACAACCAGCTATTACTCCTGTCATGATCCATATACATAGTAATAATCGTTTTTTCATAGTCCTCGTCCTATTCGATATTTTCGTTCTGGTCGTCCGATAATGCCGTATGTGTACTCTACTGTGCATTCATTTGTCGCTACTAAGTATTCTAAATATCTTCTTGCGGTTGTTCGGGAAGCCCCCATTTGTTCTCCCATTTCTTCTATTGTAATACCCTCTTCGAATCCTTTTATAATGCCTTTCACTTTTTGCAATGTTAACGGATCGACACCTGTCGGTAAGTTTTTCATATCTTGTATTTGCGAAGTACCAAAAAAGTTATCGATGAGTGTTTGATTCACTTCATTGTTACTATGTAATAGTTGCTTCTTTCTTTTATAGTCTTCAATTGTGCGGACGAATTTTTCTAATGTGACCGGTTTTATAAGATAGTTGCTTACGCCGTTTCGAATCGCTTTTTCTAACATATGGTTTTCATTTGCCGCAGTAACCATAATGACGTCAACGTTTGGAAAGTCAGCATGGATTTTCGGCAATAAGTCTGTACCAATTCCATCTGGTAAGTAATTATCTAATAGAAGTAAGTCGATTTCTTCCCTTTGTAGTAGTTCCATCGTTTCTTTCGCGTTCAATGCTTTTCCAATCACTTTTACATCTTTTATTTTCGATAAAAACTCCTCCTGAATTTGCGCTACGCGGAAATCATCTTCTGCAATTGCAACCTTCAACATATGCCCATCCCCCTGTTTGTTATGTACTTTCTCTCAATGTTTTCGGAAGGTAAATTGTAAAAATAGCTCCCCCATTTTTCTCGTTTTGAATTTCAATTGTTCCCTCTAGTACATCTACCATTTCTTTCACGTTTGCTAGTCCGTAACCACGATCATTTCCTTTCGTTGAAAATCCTTTTTGAAAAATGGTCGCGATTTTTTCTGCTGGTATTCCTACTCCACTATCTATCACTTCAAACACAATATCGTGCCCAATATCCGTAACAAAGAAAGAAACTCTCTTTTCCTCTCGTTCATTCACCGCATCAAATGCATTATCAATTATGTTTCCAAGGATCGTAATAAGGTGCGACACTTTTATATGGTCTGGTAACGGATGAAGCGCACTATCTCCTTCAATATGAAAATCGATTTTCTTTTCAGACGCTGTTCCGATTTTTCCTAATAAAATAGCTTGTACTTTCGCATCATGAATTTGATGGAACAAAATATGATTTTGGCTTTGATGAATGTTAGATTCTTGCTGGATAAATTCAATCGCTTCTTTGTAATGCCCTAACTGCAATAAGCCAGATAAGACGAACAACTTATTTGTAAATTCATGCGTTTGAGCACGCAAGTCCTCTGAATACTTTCTTACCTCAGATATTGTATTCACAAGGTTTTGCAATTCTGTTTTATCTCTAAAACTACATACAACACCTACCGTACTGTTATTTTCGAGTATCGGTGTCATGTTTAAAATAAACACTTTATCTTGAAATGCGATTTCTTGATCGTTTTCTAGTACTCTCTCCATATGAAATTCCGGTAAAACTTTTGAAATGTGCCGCTGCATATAATCACCATTTACATGTAGCATTTCTTCTGCCGACGTATTCATCATCGTAATAAAACCGTTTTGATCAATGGCGATAATCCCTTCTTTTATAGATAGTAGTATCGCGCTTCGTTCCCGGTATAACGCTGCGATTTCATTCGGCTCTAAACCGAGTGTATCTTTACGAATACTACGTGCTAAAAGAATCCCACCAACAATTCCGGCTAGTAATACCGCTACGGAAAAGAGGATAATTTCTTTCGTTCTGCTCAGTATGTTAGATTCGATACCTTTTATTAAAAACTCTACCGTCACAACGCCTACTACTTGATCGTAGTCTCCGTTCTGAACAATAATCGGTGCTTTCGCCATTAAAGCTGGACCACTTGCACCATTTCCTTCGAGCGTATAATAACCACCAAAAGTGAGTGCTTCATAGTTATATGGATTGTTACTCTTTGTACCAATCAGCTCCGAATTAGAATGCGAATACATAACCCCATAGCGATCTTCCACAATTACATAATCCGCACCAGCTTGCTCACGAACTTGTTCTGCAATGGATTGAATGGTACTTTTGTGCTCGTTATATTGAAAAACATCTTTTATAGCTGGCATAAAAGAAAGAGATTTAGCCGTTTGCAGTGCTAGCTGCTCCACTTGACGCTTCGTATCAACGGACTGAATGTAAACAAATATTCCTGCTAATAGGAGAACGACAAATAAAATTAACGTAATAATTAAGCTTACTATTTTCGTTTGCAATGACACTTTGCGTGATTTCTTCATACTTCATATCCTTTGATAAAATATTCAAAACTATCAATCTCCTTTTTCTATTATTATGACAAAACTGAAAATGAAGCAACTATTAAAAATATCCATGTACATAAAGTACAAAAAGAATAAAATTGTCATAATATTGAGATTTTAGTTAAAGGACAGTACAATTCAACTACAATGAACGCGCTTTCATATTATTTTTTTATTTATAAGCAAGAGGAGGAATGATTATGGCTCAAACAAAATCTAACCGAGTCGCCGGCAATATTTTCAAAGGTTCTGTCGGCAATTTAATTGAATGGTACGACTGGTACGTTTACTCTGCTTTCGCTGTTTATTTTTCAGCAGAGTTCTTTCCTAAAGGAGATCCAACGAGTCAGTTACTGAACACAGCAGCTATTTTCGCAGTTGGATTTTTAATGCGCCCTATCGGAAGTTTATTAATGGGACGCTATGCGGATCGGCACGGACGCCGGGCAGCATTAACACTTTCGATTACGGTTATGGCAGGTGGTTCTTTAATTATCGCCTGTACACCTAGTTACGAAAGCATCGGGATTATGGCACCAATTATTTTAGTTCTTGCCCGTTTACTACAAGGATTATCACTCGGCGGAGAGTATGGGACTTCCGCAACGTATTTATCTGAAATGGCTAGTAGTGGACGCCGCGGCTTTTATTCAAGTTTCCAATATGTAACGCTCGTTGCTGGACAAATGGTTGCGTTAGGCGTTCAAATTGTTCTTCAGCAATTACTAAGCGAACCAGATATGAAAGCTTGGGGATGGCGTATTCCGTTCATTATTGGAGCGATGGGTGCAGTAGCTGTATTATGGCTTCGCCGCACGATGGATGAGTCGGAGCAATTCGCAAACATAAAATCACAAAAACGCGAAAGCGCAGGAACCATTAGCGCTCTTATGAAACATCCGAAAGCAGTATTAACAGTAGTTGGCCTAACACTAGGAGGCACTGTCGCATTTTATACGTACACAACATATTTACAAAAATTCATGGTAAACACAGTCGGCCTTCCGAAAGAAGTTGTAAGCTGGATTAACTTTGTCGCACTACTTATATTCGTCGTACTTCAACCGATTGCGGGGCTATTATCCGATAAAATTGGACGCCGCCCACTATTAATGGCATTCGGTATTCTTGGAACGTTACTAACAGCACCAATCTTCTTCTTCATGGAAAAAACGACAGAACCAATCGTAGCATTTTTACTCATGATGGTCGGTCTCATTATCGTTACTGGTTACACTTCCATTAACGCAATTGTAAAAGCAGAACTCTTCCCAACTGAAATTCGCGCACTTGGCGTAGGTTTACCATATGCACTAACAGTTGCGATATTCGGCGGAACAGCTGAGTTCATCGCATTATGGCTAAAGAGTATCGGAATGGAATCACTATTCTACTTCTACGTAGCTGGATGTATCGCGATAAGCTTTATTACGTATTGGCGTATGGATGAGTCATCGAAGACTTCGCAGATTGAGGCGGAACTTGGTGGTGGGGATAAATTAGTTAATAATAAATCTAGTTAAAACTATGTATTCTATAATCTTCGTTTATCTGAACTCGATAAATCTCTTTCTTGGCAGAGTAAAGATGTTGTTGGTGCTTTAGAGGTAAGATTAGGATTTACCATTGATGTAAAGGTAACTGTGAATGGAGCGCCACAATACAAAGTACATAACAGCAAGGGTAAAAGATACTATGTATCAGCAATTGAAGCCTATTTGTATGTAAAGTAAGAGGTACAAAAGGGCATCCACTTAAATGATACTTTTTAATTTAAATCAACAAAAGAGACCGCAAATGTTAGGTCTCTTTTGTTGATCATTCTCCATATGTAACTTTCTCTTCACTTACTCCAAGCTAGATAACATGGTTCATTGAAATATTCAATCTTAAAGAAGGCTTGTTCTTCAAAAAATTCATTTCTTGCCCTCAGAATCTAGCAAAGTAGCTATTCAATAAATTTTTTCTCTGAATCCAAAAATTTATAAAACCTATTTAATAAATCTTCTTTCGTAGTTGGGGTATCTTGGGGCATATAAGTAATAAAACTTGTCATATCTTCAGGATAATCATGTCTATCATAAAACTCTGCAATTCTATTTAATAGTTCATCCTCATCAGTAATCTTTTCTTTTAACTTAGATAAGTAAACGAATCTGAGTTTACTTATCTCATTCTGTAATTCTTCACTATTTTCTTCTAGATTAGGAAAGTGGAAATCTTTAATTTCAAACAAAATTTTATCTAAATCACTAGAATCTATTCCCCAAGCTAGTTCATTAACAAAAGCTTCATCATCACCGGCTTCCATTAGTTCCACCGCATAATCAGAAATGACATTCGGTTCGAAATATTTTTTATTTACACCGGTGTAAATAGTTTTCCAATCATACTTAAGACCTTTGTTCTTAAAATCTATTAAATCCATATAATTCTCCTTTTACTTTTTTGGAACTTGATTTGGTTTCCCTGTAACAGTACCATTTTCAATAAATCTTCTATGACTTACATTTCCATTTGGTTCAACAATCCACTCAAAGACACCTTTTTTACCACCGTTGCTTCCTTCTATTTGGAAGAATCTTCTACTAATACGATCTCCTCCTACTAATGGAAATTCATCAGCAAATCTTGAGTAATTATCAACAATATCAGAAAAGCCATGTTCCTTAGGGACATGAGGAAACTCTTTTACTATGATGGGCTTTCCTTTTTCATCTCTTCCCCAAATAGGTTTTACTTTATCAATCTTTTCTCCACTTCCAACTCGCTTTCCATCAATAACAGGTCCCTCTAATTCCTCAATTACTTTTGGATTATCTCCGCTGGTTTTATTACTGGTATTATCCATCCCTTTAGTAGCATTTTCCTCTTTATTAAGTTTACCATTCTCTTTAACTTTATTAATACGCTCACCAGAAGATGGAGAAGACTCGAATTTTTGAAGAGTATCCTTAGCATTTTGAATCGATTTATCCCAAACCAATCCACCATGTACAACAGCACCAACACCAGCCGCTGTAGCACCAATAGATTCTTTGAAAGTTTGTTCGCAACAAATAGTATGATTATAAATTTTAAAAATAAATGTTATAGTCACCCAAAATAAAAAGCATGAGCTATCTAGCCCACACTTAAGAAGAGTCTTAATTTAAATGTTTTTATAAAAATTAATTTTTTAATTGTTATTTTTATACATTTTTTTGCGCTTGTCCCCATATCTCAATTAAATCTCTAAGTTCAGTTGTTTCTATTTTACATATATTAGGATCATGATTAGAATATAAATCGACTAGTAGAGTTTCTTCTTTTTTCACTTGAACTGCACATAGATTACCTTGAAATTCATTATATTCTTTTATATTGTTTAATACTTCATCGATTTGTTGTAACCACCATTTAATGGGAATCCCTTGGATATCATCTTCTAAAAATGTGGCTACAATTTCTATTTCTTTAGGTAATTCTATTTTTAAAGAATCTACATCTTCATATTTTGTTATTTTATAATCATATTTCATTTTTGGTACCTCACCATCTTTAGTACTTTGGATAAACAGTTATAATTTTATCATTAATAAGAACAAATCTAGGATGGCCTATAGCATACTTAATATTTTCTTTTGTTACTGTATCATTTAGTGAATTGAATCCTTCTACAATCCCTCCGATAACTTGCCCAGAACCAACATAAAGACCGCCTATTACGGGCGGTCGATTTTTTTATTAAGTGTTTTTTAATGCTTGTTTTAGCGTTTTAACTGTTTGTTCAAGCCATTCTAATGGTGTTATTTCTAATCCTTCAAAATATATCCCATCTGTAGAAAACTGTATGTACTCATTTTTTTCTTTATCACTATAATCACTTTGAATAAATTCAGTTAGAAAAATAATAGCGTCTTGTAAATATTCCGTACTTTCTTCTTCAAGTAACTCTTGGAGTGCTTCTTCGTAAAATGTATCTTGATGAAATGTTGCTGCTAAGAACTGATAAACCGGATCTTCTGGATTTTTTTTAATAGCATATATTTCTTTCCTCTTATTTTGTGCTTGTCTCCAAACCTCAATTAAATTTCTAAGTTCATAAGAAGCAAATAAATTATTAAAGGATTGTAACCCCTACTATAAGAAATACTATTATTACCAAAGGAAGAATGATAATCATAAAGGACACTATTATTGTTAATAATGCTTTCCATGCTGAAAATTGGTGTGCTTCTCCTAAACATTTTAAGGAAATAATGATTGTCCAAATTCCAATAACTACATCAATTATGGCAAAAATAATAAACAAAATCGTTAAAGTTATGCTACTATCCATTTTCGGTGTCTCACTCGTAAAGTTTTCTATCCCAAACAAGAAAAATGAAGGCAACCAAACTAATATAAGAGAATAAACGTAAGGGATATAAGAATAGGCAACCGAGTAACGTGTTTTTTCAAAGGTACCTCGTCCACCAAGTTTTTTTGCCACCCAATTAAATAACGCTGGTAGCAAAAAATAATAAGTTAAGAAAACAACGAAAGTACCGAATATAACTATTGAGATTATTGAAAATGGACTACTTATTGAATCCGCCACATTTTTAGAAGATGCTCGATCTAAAGTCTGTACGAAGGAGCCTAATAAAATGAGCAAAAACACATTCTTAGGTTTGGATATAAAAATTTCTTTCATTGTATCACGTGGTTTTGTCCAAATGGAGAACCAAGGATTAAGTGCACGTTTAAATTGATTTTCTGGAGTTTCCATATAAAAAAACATTCCCCTTTCTTAAAACATATTAAATATAAATCCCTAATTATCCCAGTTATGTACATAGAAATATTAAAGCATAAATAGTCGATTATTTAAATATAAATATTCAATCATTTAATTTCATCTGAAATTTAGGGGGGATGCTTCTTAGCAATTACCTCTATATTGTCTTGCATTTTTAACTATGGGCTGAGTAGTTACTTTCATTTTTGAGTACCTCACATTCTTTAATACATTGGATAAATAGTTATAATTTTATCATCCTATTAAAGAAGGGTTATTTTTAACGCTTCCTCAAGCATTGTATTAAAATCATTATATGTGTTCATTACCGTACCAGATGGTTTATCAAGTTCTAAATAAGTACCTTCAGATATGTTTTTACAGAACCATGCTATATCTGAATCTCCAAGGAAAAGGTACTCTTGTTGCCACTCATTCTCATACCAAATCTTATTATTTTCTAAAAGTCCATAAACTGTTTCATCTCTTTCTGTTTCTAGTAAAGAAGGGTCAACTCCATAAATTATCAGACCATCAAATTCGAAGCCATTTACAGTTCTAAGAAATTCCTCATACTCATTAGGTAAATCAATATTAAAGCTTTCTTTAACACGTTCTCTTAATCTTTGAACTTCAGTATCTTTTGCTGGTTTATTCAGTTTGAGATTAAAACTTTTCATTGTTTTTTCAACTTCTAAAAGCGTATCTTTCCACATATAAAAACCTTCTTTCTCAATTTATTCCCCTTTAGGATAGGTATTATATTTGGTATAGGCCAATCTATATCAATACTATCTCCATCTTGTAAGTATCTAGTTAATGTAAACCATTGCTTCAACTTCTATCAGTTATTTTAAGAACTTTCTTTTACATGTCCGCTTTTGAATCCCATACCTCTACAAATTCAAAGCCTTTTAAATCACTTTCTAACACTGTATTTCTAAATTCATCTGATACAAAAACAGAAGGAATATGTAATATTTCATTTAAGTAAACTTTAAATATTGTTTGGTTCTTAACCATATTAGGTAAGAATGCGTATTTTTTGAAATCTATTACTAAGCCAGAACGTAGTTTCTTTAGTATAGCTTTCTCATAGTCAATGGCATCTATTGCATTTAGAACGTTAATTATAGAATACACTTCTCCCGGCACATCATGAATTAGGGGAAGAAATTCTACATTATCACCAAGCATAGACTCTAAGAATTTTTTAGCTTTCCCACTAACTATTGGTGTACCAACTTCTCCCCAAAAATGAGGAAAATCACTTTGATTTCCTTCTTCTACACATTTAATACGTATTTCTCCCCATGAATCAGATGCTTTTACTGCTGAGTCAATTTTTCCTTCAAAATACTTTTTAGAATCTTCTTCTAAATTCAATAGTTGAAAGGATTCATAGTCATCAAATGAACTCTTTAATTCCCAAATTTTCATTTTTACTCTCCTTTGTTATTTTTCTATCCTTCCTTTATCTAAATGTAATTCTATATTCATGATGTTGCTTCTCCCTTTTCTTTTCCGTATTCTTTACTGACTATAGGAGAACCGCGATTATATACTTAATATTCAATACAGACTCTTTAAAAGGTTTCATGTGTTCTACCCCAACCTTCAAATAAAGAATAGATTTATGATTAAAACTAATTATATTTTTTTACCTTTAAAGGAATAGATATAAAATACAAATCTATAGCATAAATAGTAATCAAAATACCTTTACCTTCATCAGCAAACTTTGATTGATGAAACTGTTCTGAAACTTTTCTTTTTCCCCATTTTTTAGGAAACCATTGAAATCCTGAAAACATATAATTAATCTACCTTTTCATTAAAATTTTGCTAGTTTATTTCTTAACTCTAACTCTTCAACTGTTTCAAAACCTTTAAAAAATAAACTATCGATTTAATTATGATTAAAAAATACATTGTATTCTTTAGATGCTTTTTTCAATCAAAAAACTATTTTTCTTTTTTCCATGATATTCGAAATTCCCCACCATGTTCTTCCGTTTTAATTTTAACCTTATATGTATCATCCTTAGGCACTTTAATATTTTTTTCGCCTTCGCCACTATTAAACTCTAGTATTGTATTATCATTTGAATCCACAACATAAGCAGTTATAGTTCCTTGTTTAGTTTTATCATCAAAAGAAAAAATCCAATTCTCACCTTTTTTAACTTTCCTATCTTGAGTTGCAGATCCAGTAAATTTTCTATAATCTCCAGATATACTACCTGATACACTATCTGAAGAACCATGAACTTTACCACCAACAATAGTTCCCTCTCTTGTAAAACAACCACTAAGAATTATTAAACACAAAACAAATAAAATTGTATTTTTAAAAATTTTTACCATCATTACCCCTTCTATTCCCAATAAAATTTTCACCATTAAACTTATAAAAATAACTATAATAAAAAATTATATCCATTAAGATATATATATTTTATTATAGTTATAAATTCCAAATTATCATTTCAAATCTTCACGCAACTTAATTTCATCCTCATTTATGTAACCAGTAAAAATAACTTCTGATATGTATTCATGGTTTAAAAACATATTATATTCAGTTAAAACATTTCCAATAGGATAATAACAAGCCACATAATCCCAAGTTTCCTTAGTTTTTGAATTTTCCTGTTTTCTACCATATATCATCAAAGGTTGCTCTCATGTTTTAAATTACTCCAGTCTTATATTAATCCCGTTTTTTTGTAAATTTATCATAAAATTTCTCTTGCGCCCACCGTCCGAATTTTAAAAAACATATTAAACCTACACCCAAAAGAATGAGAACGATAGTTCCTAACAATTTTTCCCACAAATTGTTGGATGGAGTAATCATTAATCCTATAATAGATACAGATATTACGACATAAACTAAAATATATAATGGTTTATACGATGGAGTTTTCATATCATTTTTTCTCCTCAGGTTTTTCAAATTTTAAACTACTTCCCACAGTAAAACCCTCTAAAGCAGGAACCGTTATACCAGTTTCTTTTCCAACGCTACCTTTCAAACCTATTGCGCCTAATCCCAAATCACCTTTAATTTCCAGGTTTATACCTCCAAAAATTGGAAACTAATCTGAAAAATGTAGCATACTTACTTCTACTTCATACTTAAGTGTAGAAGCTTCCGATCCTGCTTTTAAGGAGTAATCGTCAATACCCGCTATAACTTCTCCTGAAAAATTTTTTTGAGTAACTGTAACCTTTCTATCTTTTAATTGTATGATACCTAAAGGTGTCATTAAAGGAATTGTGGATTTAAATTTATATGAGTTATCTCAAATACCTGCTGCCCCTTTTACGCCAATAACTTTACTAACAAATACATCTTCTTTTAAACTCTTCCAATCATAGGGTATATTCACATCCAATTTCCCAGCTATAGCCTTTGTTGAAAGCTCATCACCATTAGAGAAGCTGCTCTTTTTTTCCATTTAAAAGCCTATACGTATTTTCCCTCCATCTTCTATATGCTTCCGTAAATAATAATACTTATGGAGTTCTATAATCATATAAAACAAAGCAAACGAAAACACTGTGCATGCACACATAAATACAATTGCCCCCATCTGTTGTGTTGCAATGCTAAGAATTATATTAGCAATTAACTGCCCCGATCCCGCTGCAATAGCTGCTACTTTTACACCACCAGTTCCTTTCGATGATTTTGATTTTTTTCTTGGTTCCTGAAGTTTTTCAATATGATTTTTATAAAAAAGATACAAAGCAAAACCATACAAACCAAATGAAAGAATAAAATAGATGGGAGTTTGTAATTGTAACACTTCATAGGCATATTTTTGAGTTATAATCAATAATCCGACTGAACATATGGTGCCATATACTCCTCGAAATAGAGTGTATTGTAATTGTCGTTTCCGAGGATTGATAGCAATCCATATCGCCCACAAATTTAAAAAAATAACTGGAGGAGTTACTATATATACATAGAGTAATCGAAAAGGATTCGCAAAAGCAGGCAAAAGAACAAACACATCTGCCCCCAAAAGGACAAGGACAATTACTTGGACCCTTATTTCATTTACAGGATAAAGAGCCATATAATGTGCAAAAGCTTTCTTATTAAAATCTAGACTTTTTTTCATGTTAATTAACCCACCCCGCTACTGTTCCAATCGGTAAAAGTTTCATAGCTATTTATTCTCCTTTTTTTTAAATTTATCCATAATATTATGAGCAACTATATTCCATAGTAAAGAAAGTACGGTAACAAAAAGTACAGCTAAAGAAAAATAAATCCTATCCTTCCATGTATCATGTACAATCATGCCCAGTATAATCATTATTAACGCACCAACACATATAACTATTTTTGAAAATTTTCGCATTCTATTATCTCGATTCCTTCTCAAATTCAAATGAAACTCCCCCGCCATAACCGTTAGGTGAAGTTGCGGAAAACCCTGATTCTTCACCTGCGCGGAATCTATAAACATCCCCACCTATTATAATCTCACCTTTGACACTTATATCATAATCACCTAATACAGGTATATAATCAGGTCTCTTAATTTTAGTAATTTCCGCTTCATATGTTTGCAATACTATCAACGTTTCAAATGTCCTTTATACATTCCTTATCTAATTTTTAACAATAAATCCTAACTATATATTAAAAAAAGTAAAAGCGGACTCATAAGAGTCAACTTTTACTTTTTATTTTTTTATATATCTTATGAAAGATTTAAAATTAATTCTGCTAAACTATCACAAATAACTTCGAAGCTTTTACTTTCATAATCTTCTAATTTCACTTGTCCATTTTCATTATCTACAACTACCAAGAGACCATTAAATTCCATACCAATAGGAATATTATTCAGTTGATTATCATGTGCGCCTTGGTATCCTTGTAAAGATACATAAAAATCATGCAGTTCAATTCCTGGTATAACAGGATTTAATTCAAAATCATAACCTAAATAATTGCCTCCTAAGTCTAAAAACCAATAAGAGTTATAATATTCTTTAATTGAATTATGTAATTGTATCCCCAAATCTTTTTCTATATCAGAAAAATCATGAATTATATTTTTCTCTAAAGGTTTCCAGAATACGTACCCCTCTGTATCTGGTTCTCCTTCATAGATAAAAGCCTCTGCTTCTTCTATCCATAAAGATTTTGGCAATGAATTATTACAATCTTGCCACTCTCTAATTATTTTATCAAAACAATTTTTCATTTCATTTTTCATTTTTTATTTACCACCTAATGTATGATGTTCAATAAATTTCTGAAGCATTTCTACATATTCTGCATCTTTTCCCCCATGCTCCAATCGCTTTTTCTGCGTTATGAATCCCTTCAAAACCAGGATGTAGTGGCAGCGGAACACCAACAGCTTGACCACCACCAATATGGTGATGAACTAATTTAGTTCCACGTAATCCGGTAAAATCATATTGTGGAAATTCCCCTCTAAATCCTTAATGATTTATTCATATTTTGAATTCCCCTATCACATAAGTAATATCATTTCTTATTAAATTTACTGTGTATCAGTTCAAAGAATTTATTTGCACCAAGTGAAATTGCGCCAATAATAAGAACGCCAATAATAAAATAAATCTTTTTAAATAAGTTGTAAGGAGATAAAACAGCAACTACAAGAAGTATTATAATTGCAACGAATGTGACTAATTTTCCAACTTTAAATGCTTGCATATCAGCTTTCCTCCTTCTGGATAAAAACAGCCAATATAGTCATACATCACAGGTTCTTTAACCATAAGTTTTTGTTTCCTTCCATAAATCACAATACTTAACATTCAATAAACCTCTTTAAAAGGTTTCATGTGTTCTACCCCCATCTTCTATATGCTTCCTTAAATAATAATACCTATGGAGTTCCATAATGAAATGAAACAACATAAACGAAAGCATGGAGTATACACACATTAATACAATTGCTACCATCTTTTGTGTTGCAAAACCAAGACTGATATTAGCAACGAGTTGACCCAATCCTACAAAAGCCACTACTCCAAAACCAGAGTTTTTTTTCGATGATTTTGATTTTTTGATTGGTTCCTGAAGTTTTTTTATATGATTTTTATAATAATAATTCAAAGCAAAAATATACAAACCCACTGAAAAAACAAAATAGATTGGAGTTTGTAATCCTAACATCCCATATGCAAACTTTTGGGTTATAACTAATAATCCTACTGAACATACGATGCCAAATACCCCACGAAATAGAGTGTATTGTAATTGCCGCTTCCTAGGATTTATAACAATCCATATTGCCCATACATTTAAAAAAGCAACTGGTGGAACTATTATGTATATATATATCGGTTGAACAGGATTCGCAAAAGCAGGTAAAAGCACAAATATATCTGCTATCCCAATAACAAGAGTAATTATAGTCGATCTTATATCATTTATAGCATAAAGAGCCATATAATATTCAAAAGCTTTTTTATTAAAATTTATACTTTTTTTCATGTTAATTAAACCACCCCGCTACTGTTCCAATCGGTAAAAGTTTCATAGCTATTTATTCTCCCTTTTTTTAAATTTATCCATAATATTATGAGCAACTATATTCCATAGTAAAGAAAGTACGGTAACAAAAAAAGAGGAGCCATCTCCTCTTAATAAATAAACACTACTTAATTTGTTCCTTATACTCATGGTTAACAAGTACATACCATTTTCCTGTATCAAATTTTTCTTTATTAATCACGTAAACTTTACTTTCTCTCATTACCTCCCCTGGTTTTAATCCCTTAGTAAGAGTAGAGGTCTCGCCTTTTTCAACCGCATAAGTACTAGCTGCCCACACATCACTTTGGTAAGCATTATCATTTTCATCCACTAAATTCACTGATGGTAAAACGGCTAATTTCATCGGTTCGTTTGTGATATTTTTCCCTTCTGCTTCTACAACAATAAAGACATGTCCATCTTCAGGTTTTTGGAATCCTATACTTTCTTTACCAACCTTATCTCTTTCTACAACTCTTTTTACAGTTACATCAAATTTAGGTGTATGAAAATCCTTGTTTACAGCATACTCTTTTTCTTTTATTTTTGATTTCTCTTTTGTTTGTTCTGTATTTTTCTGCTTTGCATTCTCTTTCGTTTTCGCCTCATCAGTTGTTTGCACTTTCTTTTCTTCTTGTTTAGAATTGGTTTCTTTAGATTCTGAAGAAGTTTTGTCGGATGTATTGCCGCAACCAGATAAATTGAATACTAAAGCGCCACCTAAAATACATGTAGTAAATTTTTTCAACATCTCTTTTTATCCCCCAATAACACGATATATAAATTCCTTACTTATCATAGCAAAAAA
This sequence comes from Bacillus luti, assembly GCF_001884105.1. Taxonomy (GTDB): domain Bacteria; phylum Bacillota; class Bacilli; order Bacillales; family Bacillaceae_G; genus Bacillus_A; species Bacillus_A luti. The sequence continues at coordinate 87,840 of NZ_MACI01000034.1, forward strand.
TACCATATTAAATTGTTGCATCTTGTCGAATGATTAAGAATAATCAAGTTACTCCACGTCCTCTTTTATTATCAAGGTAAATATAAGTCTATATTGGGGTAGCATCAACATAGACTTATATGCTCTATAAAACCTGCTATAATAGTTTTTTACACCCTTAGCGTACAATTTTTAATTTTCGGTAATGTGACCATTTGAAGGATAATTGAAATATTAAGACCAACTGATAGAGGTGTTTGCGTGGAATTATTTGAGTATTATAAAAAAAGAGGGAAGTTTAAGTGTTTAATTGGAACTGGGCTTTTTCTTTATGGATTAATTGGTATGTATAATACTTGGGGTAATATTAATTGGGGACCAGTAATCTTAATTATTATAGCTTCTCTTGTATTTTTTAGTATTGGATTTTGGCAATTAAGAAAAGGAAATTTACTAGAAAAAAATATAGTTAAAAATGATTTAACATTTTGGGATATTGATACTTATGTTTTGTTAGAATTACCCGGCAATAATAAACATTTAGGTTTATATACTCCTGATGGAAGATATGTAGCAGGAACAAAGATGATTTCTTCAACATTACCTATTTTAAAAAATAAAGAAGTTTTTGGATTGGAAGCAAGTGATGGAGAAATTCTTGCATATTTTCAAAGTGAAGTTGAAAATTATGATTGGGCTATTTATGATTCAAATTATAATTGTGTAGGTATGTTTAAAGAAAATATGATACAAGGATTTGGAATGGTACGTGGTTCTTTGATGAATGAAAAAGAGATAAAAATTTCTGAGATAGAAGTGGAATTTGATTTTTTCGAAACGTCTTTTCATACAATGGATGATCGTATATTAATAAACTGCAAGAGGGGATATATGCCTTTAGAATGGAATGAAAGATTTAGCTTAAATGTACCGATTATTAAATTAGGTAATAATATTTCTAATGCTGAAAAAATATTTGGTTTAGGTATTCTTCTTTATATTTTAGAAACAATTAAAGTAAGAAAAAGTAGGATTTTTAATGATTAGAATTAAATATTTATATTATGAAATTTATTGAATCTTTTATTAGAGATTACACCGCCGAAAGTGAAATATTGTATATTTTAGAATTACTTTACGTTTACTTCTTAAAATTGATGAACATTTGTTATGCCAGAACCAACTGGAAATGGAAACGGCAAGCGATTATACTCTGCTTGCCGTTTTTTCATAGCTTCGTATGTATTTGAATTCCTTTCGCTTTCTCTTCTTCACCCTTCACGCGTACAATTAAATCATATGATCCGGGTTTTGGCGCTTCAAAAGAAAGCAAACCTTCTTTTTGAGAAGTGACTTCTTCTTCATAAATGACCTTATCATCTTTTGTGACTTGCAATAAAATCGTACCTTCTTCAACTGCTGCCTCATAAGGAATTTCCACATTTCCTTTTTCAGCTTTAAGCGTTTGTACATCGTAATACCCCTGCAAAGAACCAATTGTTAAAGTCGTTTCGCCATTTTTTTGAACCTTTGTGACTTTTGTTGCTGTATTACATGCGCTTAACAATACAACAAGAGTGAAAATGAGAAATGAGCGAAGTAATTTCATAGAGAGTCCCCTTCCTTTAAATATATTAAGGATAAAATATACAATCTAACATATCATTACAATTATAGTTGAAAAATAAGGAAAATTATATGACAAGAGATGCAAATATAAACAATCACTGACCATTAGTCTACAACCAATCCCACACCCCCGCACAAAAGAAAAAAGCACCAGGTCCCCCTGATGCTTCCCCCTCTAAAACAAATGACAAGCTACCTGATGCCCTTTCGCAATCTCCACCATTTTCGGTACTTCCTGTGCGCATTTTTCAGTGGCGAATTTGCAGCGCGTTCTGAATTTGCAGCCGGATGGTGAGTTGAGCGGGCTTGGAACTTCACCTTGCAGAGTGATTCGTTCTTTGCCTGCGTTTGTTGGGTCTGGTTCTGGCATAGATGAGAGTAGTGCTTGTGTGTATGGATGTGCTGGTTTTGTGTATAGGTCTTCGCTATCGGCAATTTCTACTATGTTTCCTAAGTACATGACTCCGATTCGGTCTGATATGTGTCTTACCATAGATAGGTCATGTGCGATGAATAAGTATGTGACGCCTGTTTCTTCTTGGATGTCTTGCAGCATGTTTACGACTTGCGCTTGGACTGAGACATCGAGTGCTGAGATTGGTTCGTCACATAGGATGAAGTCAGGTTTTACAGATAGTGCGCGCGCGATGCTGATGCGCTGTCTTTGGCCTCCACTAAATTCGTGCGGGTAGCGATATAGATGTTCTTCTTTTAGGCCTACTTTTTTGAGTAGGTCTAGAATGATTTCTTTTCTTTCTTCGGCTTTGTAAGAGCCATGAATGTTCATCGGTTCGCTAATAATTTGGAATACGTTCATTGCCGGGTTTAATGATGCGTATGGATCTTGGAAAATGATTTGCATTCGTTTTCGATATTCTTTTAGTTCACTTTCTTTTAAATTCGCAATGTCTTGTCCGTCGAATAAAATATTCCCTGAAGTGACGTCGTGTAAACGAATGATGCTTCTTCCTGTCGTTGATTTTCCGCAGCCAGATTCCCCTACTAGCCCGAATGTTTCACCCTTTTTTATTGTGAAGCTTAAGTCGTCTACTGCTTTTAATTGCTCTGTTTTTCTGCCGAATAATCCTTTTTTAATAGGAAAATACTTTTTTAAGTTCCGTACTTCAATTAAGTTTTCTTCACGCATGGGAAACACCTACTTTTTCATCGTTTAGCCAGCACATAGAGCGTCTTTCGTTTCCGATTTCAAAATATGGCGGACGTTCTTTTTCACAAATGTCCATCTTATGCGGACAACGCTCTGCGAATGGGCAACCTTTCGGCGGATGTAGTAAGTTTGGCGTTACACCTTGAATTGGCGCGAGTCTTTCTTTCACGCCGTTCGATATTTTCGGCAAAGAGTTTAATAACCCTTTCGTATATGGATGGTTCGGCGATTGGAAAATATGAAGTACAGGTCCTTCTTCCATAATAAGCCCGCCGTACATTACAATCACTCGCGTACAGTTTTGCGCGACGATTCCAAGGTCATGCGTGATGAGCAATAACGACATATTCGTTTCGTTTTTTAAGTTTTTCATTAAGTCTAGTATTTGCGCTTGTATCGTTACATCAAGTGCTGTCGTCGGTTCGTCCGCAATGAGAAGGTCTGGGTTACAAGACATCGCCATTGCGATCATCACCCGCTGTTTCATTCCGCCGCTTAGCTCATGCGGATATTGTTTTACCCTTTCTTCCGGTGAAGAAAGGCCGACTTGTTTTAACAAGTTAACCGCGATGCGCTCTGCTTCTTTCTTTTTCACTTTTTGATGCCTTATGATTACTTCTGTCATTTGCTTTCCAATTTTCACAACTGGGTTTAATGCCGACATCGGATCTTGGGAGATAAGTGAAATTTGATTTCCTCTAATAGAGCGTAATTCTTTTTCTGATTTAGAAAGTACGTTTTCATTTTGAAAAAGAATCTCTCCTTCTTTCACTTTCCCCGGAGACGTAACGAGAGCCATAACGGATTTTGCCATAACGCTCTTTCCACTTCCCGATTCGCCAACAATCCCGACGACTTCCCCTTTTTTCAAACTAAATGAAACGCCGCGAACAGCTTCTACTTCGCCGCCCTCTATGAAAAAAGAAGTCTTTAAGTTTTTTACTTCTAATAGTTTTTCAGACACGCTTTTCACTCCCCCTCACTTAAAGCATTAGTTCTCATGATGAGCCCCTTTTGGTGCGAAAGCTTTTTTCAACGCTTCACCGATCACGTTAAAACTTAGTACTGTTAATAGAATAAGGAACCCTGGGAAGAGTGTTAAATACCAAGCTTCACCGATATATCCTTGCGCATTATTTAGCATGCTACCCCAAGAAGAATCTGGTTCTCTAATACCTAATCCTAAGAAGCTAAGTGATGATTCCATTAAAATAGATGTCGCAATTGTTAATGTCGCGGCGATTATAATGGTCGATAAAATATTTGGAATGATATGTCTTACAATAATCATAAATGACTTTTGCCCTGACACTTTTGCATATAACACGTACTCACGCTCTTTTACCGATAACGTTTCTGCCCTTACGATACGTGCGGTGTCCATCCATGTCAGTAATCCAATAATAAGAACAAGCGTTGTAATTCCTGGTTTTAAATACGCATTTAATAACAGCATTAAAAAGAATGATGGAATCGACATTAAAACTTCAACAATTCGCATTAAGAAGTTGTCTAACTTTCCGCCAAAATATCCACTAATTGTTCCGACTGCGGTCCCGATTGTAATAGAAACAACCATCGCTAGAAAACCAACCGCAAGCGACACTCTTCCTCCATATAATGCTCTCGTTAAGTAATCCCTTCCGTAATCATCCGTGCCGAAAGGATGACTCATACCCGGTTCTTGTAAACGATCTGGAATCGACATTTTGCTAGGATCGTATGGCGATACGAATGCAAAAATTGATGCGATCGTTAAGACCGAAAGTATAATAACTCCCATTACTACAAACTTATTTTTTGTAAAACTACTTTTTATCGTTTGAAATCTCCTATTATTCATTCCAAATCACCCCCTCATTCGAATGCGCGGATCTACTACGCCATATAAAATATCAGCAATTAAATTACCGAGAATTAACATGAATGATGATAATAATGTGATTGCCATAATAATTGGATAATCAAATCTAAAAATAGCATTCACCCCGAGCGAACCAAGTCCCGGCCATGAAAATACTGTTTCCGTAATAAATGCTCCGCCTACTAAACTTGGAATGGATAATCCGAAAATTGTAATGATCGGTATTAATACGTTTCGAAGTACGTGATTAAATAAAACGGATTTCTTCGAAGCGCCGTACGCATATTGAATTTGTACGTAATCTTCTTCTAATTGCTGAATTGTGCTTGAACGAATATATCTCATATAAACAGAGACGTTTTGGAACGCAAGCACCATGCAAGGTAAAATGCCGTGCTGGACAATATCCCAAACAGAATCTTGACCGACTGTACGCATACCCATACTCGGAAGAAGATTCAACTTTAACGAGAATAAGTAGATTAATAGTAAAGCAAACCAAAAGACTGGCATTGAGATTCCTACATAAGAGATAAAATTCACAATGCGATCAAAGAACGAATTCTTTTTCACCCCTGTAAGTAGTCCAAGCGGGATTGCGATTACAAAGGAGACGACTAAAGATGACCCCATTAATCCAATTGTTGCGGGTAATCTTTCTGTAATAAGTTCTAAAACAGGACGATGATTTTGAAGTGAGTAACCAAAGTTCCCTGTTAAAATATTTTTTAACCATAAAATATACTGCACGTAAATTGGTTGATCTAGTCCTAAGCTTTTGCGAATACGCTCGACATCAATTGGGCTCATATTCGGCGTTACAAAGTTTCGAACCGGATCGCCCGGCGCTAGTTTTATTAATAGAAAAGAAATAATAGAAATAACAAATAAAAGCGGAATTGCATTTAAAAGCCTCTTTGCAATTACTTTATACACAAACTTCCCCCCTCAAGATAGAGTGAAACTTTAATCAGCAGCGCTTCCACCTAACTTCCTCGCATTCGCCGAAGTTTGTGGTAGGAGTCTTACTGCCCATTAAAGCGGGATAAAGAAGCTGATTTTCACCAGCTTCTTTATCGTTTCTTATTTCACTTCATAAATCTTCGATAGATCTTCAAACATTGTAACTGGAATTGCTTTTGCTTCTTTTAATCCATCAAACTTTTTATCTACTGCAATAACTGCTTTCGGATATGCGATTGGAAGATAAGGTAGATCTTCTCTCGCTGTATCTTGGATTTTATGGTAAAGCTCTGCGCGTTTCGTTTTGTCTGTTTCAACTGCAGCTTCTTCCCATAATTTATCGAAGTCATCATTTTTATAACGTGCATAATTGTACTCAGCATTACTTAAGAATAAGCTCTTATATGAATCTGGCTCTGGTCCCATTATGTAACCACCGAATGTAATGTCATATTCTTTATTTTCTTTATCTAAGCCTTTTTCACTTGCTGCACTAGCATCTAATGCATTCAGCTCAACTTGTAAGCCAATTTCTTGTAATTTTTGCTGTGTATAAAGTGCTAAGCTTTCCATAATTTTATTATTCGTTACATACATAACACGTACTTTTTCTTTATCTTTCACACCAGCTTTTGCTAATAAATCTTTCGCCGCTTTTTGATCATACTTATACTCTTTAATATCTTTCGCATAATACATAGCGTCTGGTGTTAAGATTGAATTTGCCGGTTCTGCAAATTGACTAGAAACGAACGCTGAGTTAATCATTTCTTTCTTATCTAATGCATGCGCAATTGCTTGGCGCACTTCTTTCTTCTTCATAAGATCTGTATTATTGTTATAAGATAAGTAGAATAATCTACCTTCTGGGAATGTCACCATTGAGAAGTTCCCTGTGCTATCTAATTTCTTAAAGTCTTGTGGCTCAATCATCTTCATATTGATTTGACCATTTTGTAGTGAAACATTTGCCGTATTACGGTCTTTTACAACGCGGTACACGATAGAATCTAATTTCGCTTTACCAGCAAAATAATCATCGAATCGCTCTAACGCAACATATTCATCCGATTTAAACTCTTTGAATTTAAATGGACCTGATCCTACAGGCTGTAGGTTTTTCTTACTCTTCACTAAATCTCCTTCACCTTCAAATACATGTTTCGGAATTGGGAAGAAATCATTCATAACCCCTTCGAAAGATGCACTTACTTGTGGTAATACGAATTGAGTCGTTAGCTCATCCACTTTTTTCACCTCAAGTGGCTTTCCTTTAAAGATAAAGTTTTCACGGCTTGAACTATTTTGCTTCTCATCTAAAATTGATTGGAATGTAAATGCAATATCATCTGATGTAATTTTCTTACCATCATGCCATTTCAAATTATCCTTTAATTTTAAAGTCCATGTTAATTGATCTTCTGAAGGCGTAAAGCTCTCAGCAAGAACAAACTTTTTCTTACCGTCTTCCATATGGTACAGCGGTGCATATAACGCTTGCTGCACAGTTAATGACACACGATCATTCGCATAAAGCGGATTCATCGTATCTGGATTGTCACTAACGCCAATTGTTAACGTTCCTCCATCTTTCGGAGTCCCTGACGTACTAGTTCCCGCTTGCTTGGAAGAATCTTTCTCCCCAGAACAAGCCGCTAATGCAATAAGTAATATTAGGACAAATGGTAATGCAAACAACTTCTTTTTCATATTTCGACCCCTCTCGACTATTTACACCTATAAGAAAACTCGGAATTAATACCGAGTTTTCTTATAGGTTTTAAAATACCACTACCTGTATGTATTGTCAAACTTTTTCGCCAAGGTAGAAAGTTCGAAATCTACCAATTGAATTCTTGCGATAAACTATATTTATGCGGGGCGTAAAATAAAAAGACCACGAAAAAATGACCTCGCAAAATGGGTTGAAAAACTAGCAGTCTACAGAAAATTTCTCTAGAATGAGATTAAATACAAGAAATATTTAGGAGGTTATCATGACATTTGATGAATTGAAAAAAAACAAACCAACAACCCTATGGATCGAGAGTGATGAAGATGGGGAGTTTTTCACTGAAGAAAAGATAAGTGCAACAAATAAAGTGCTCGACTCTTACATTAACAATTTAGAGCAATTGGGAGAGAATCCAACCGAAGCCGCAATCATGCAAATCGTTGAAGAAGTAGTTATTAAAATAAATGAATTAAATATCGAACATGACCAATTTATCGAAACTATGGAAAGAGAAGATCTCTATGAATTTATCGATACAGCAGCACAAATAGCTGGCTTAGAATCCGAAGAAGACATAACAGAAGAATGGCGAGAATGGTAAACAAGCTGCATACTTGATGTCTACATTTACTCCTTCATAAAACTTTGTCCCTTCTTCTCCAATTGGAAAAGAAGGGACAAACAAAGCCAATCAAATACCGATATATATTAAAATCTCCACTCATTTCCCATTACTTTAAAATACAGCTTTTCAAATCCCCTAAAATACTCACTGTACATACTTAACATTTCATTATATGTATGAATAACTTCGCTTAAATCAAAATGAACACCATCTTTAGCTAAGTCATAGCTATCATCTAGACTATATAATTCAAAGTATTCAGCCTCCCAATGTACCCCTCTGTTGACTAAAAGTCTAGTGGTGCATTTAATTGATTCTTCAATCGTCAGTTCCTGTTCTTTTAATTTTTCATGAATGATGGAAAGAGTTAATTTAACAGCGTATTCTTCGTCAACCGTGCTACTAAACTCAAATAACTTCCCTTCCATATCATCTATCTTTGCTTTAGACATTAAGGATATCTCAATTAATTCATATGGCGGACTGTCACTTCCTTCAATTAATTTATCACACCATTGAATTACTTCAGCTTTGCTCCACAACCCACAGCAAAGCCCTAAGCCATAAATACGAGTTAATTTTCGAACTAAATCCAAAGTCTCTCACCTGCATTTTTGTTTAATTTTAACAGAATATATGATACATCACATAAATTGAAATGCATACGCGCATTATAAACAAAAATAACACCACAATCTCAATGCATCTTCATGCACAAAAATATATGAATCGCCAAATAAAGTAACTTTTAATCCAAATTAAAAAGACCACCAAAAGGCAGTCTCTCAAAACTCAATCCTACTCCCAACCCCACGCTCCACCGCTTTCTCATATAAATACTTCGCAACGATAATATCTACTACTGCCAAACCAACTGATTTGAAAATAGTAATCTCTTCATCGTTTTCGCGGCCGGCTTTTTCTCCGCTTATAATTTGACCGAGTTCGGCGTGGAGATTGCTCGCTTCGAATACACCTTCTTTTATCGGAACTTGAAGGTCTCCTGTTTCTTCTAGTGCTGCTTCTTTTGATTCGACTACTACTTTGTCTGCGCTTGTGATGGCGTGAGATGGTAGTTCTTGCATGCTTGGCCTGAATGAGCCGACGGCGTTTATGTGGACGCCTTTTTGTAGTTTTTCTGAGAAGACTGGTGTGGATGCGTTCGTAGTTGTGACGATGATGTCTGCTTCGCCTATTGCTTCATTTGGATCTCTGTAAACGTATGCTGGTTTACCAAATTTCTCTTGTATATATTGCGCAAATGCATACGCTTTTTCTTCTGTTCGATTGTATAAAATGACTTTTTCAATATCTCTAACCGTAAATACAGCTTCCGCAATTCCCTTCGCCTGTTCTCCTGTCCCAATAATGCATAAAGTTTTTGCATCATGACGAGCTAAATGTTTCGTCGCTACTCCTGATAAGGCGCCTGTTCGGATCATCGTTAAATACGAACCTTCTAAAAGTGCGAGTGGTTCTCCCGTTTGAAAGTCTGATAGCATAACAAGCCCGTTTATCGTTTTCTTTCCTATCTTTTTATTATGCGGGACTACTGTTACTACTTTTAAACCGAGTGCTTCAAGTCCTTCCGCTACTGAAGGCATAATTAATGCCGTATTTTGTTCGCTTGCAAATGGTAATGAGCCACGAATTGGTGTAATCGTTCTTTTTGCGGAAAATTCTTGTAAAGCAAGCGCTGCGTATTCAATAACTTCATTCATATTTACTAAGTTTCTTTGTTCGTTCGCGCTTATGACTAGCATATCTTTCCACCTCCTCCTTCTACCCTAACAAAAATCCGCGATTTAAAACATCTCTCGGATCTACGACAAATTGATGAAATCCTGTAATAAATGCCTGCCCTGTTACTTTCGGAATGACTGCTTCATATTGGTCTACCTCTGTTACGGATAACACTTCTCCTTCAAATTGACCGTCTGTAATGCATTCATGGATGAAGATTTCTCCTTTTTGCAGAGCGTCTTTTTCAAAAAGGGTTGCGATTCTTGCGGAAGTTCCTGTGCCGCAAGGAGAGCGGTCTACTTGCCCGTCAGCGAAAATCGTTACGTTTCGTAAAGTAGCGTCTTTTTCTTTCGGTTCGTCTGAAAAAATGACGCCGTATATTCCTTTTAAATCTTCTTCAAGTGGATGTTTTACTTCCATTTGGCTTTCAATATAGTGCTTAATTTTACCGCCCCACGCTTGAATGGCAGGTAAATCTTTAAAATCAACCTTCAACCCAAATTCTTTACTGTCTACTACTGCGTAAAATGCTCCGCCAAATGCGATATCTACTTGAAATTCATAGTTATCTATTTTAATAGGAAGGTCTTTTTTATATACGAACGAAGGAACGTTTTCGAATGATACGGACTCTACTTCGCTCCCGTTAAATTTCGCATACGCAATGACTTCCCCAGCAGGGCTATCAATAATGAACTTTTGTTTTTCACCTGTCACTTCAAACATGCCTGTTTCAATTCCTACTGTAACGACAGCGATAATGCCGTGACCACACATCGTACTCCAGCCTTCATTGTGCATAAATAATACGCCAAAATCAGCGTGAGCACTTGCAGGCGGAGTAATGATACAACCGTACATACCGTGATGTCCTCTCGGTTCATACATAAGAACCTCACGAAGGTGATCCAAATGTTCCATACAGTATGCACGTCTTTCTAACTGCGTTTCTCCCTTAATTTCTGGCACTCCGCCCGTAATAATTCGCAGCGGTTCCCCAGCTACGTGTGCATCAATTGTCGTGTATATTTTACTAACCTTCATTTCTATCTCTCCCCTATATGTTGATACTATTTTTATTGCAAGTATCATGCCAGCGTATAAGGGCGAGATTTGTATACTTTTTTCAAAAAAACATACACTACTGTCTATTTTTTTATACAGTAGATAGTCGGTGATTATTAATCTCCAATTAGTCCCCCGCACTCACTAAAACTCAAAACAAAAAATCCTCCGAAAACTCAGAGGATAATTTAAACTATAGCTTTTCCACTTTGACAAAGTTATAGTTCCTTTTAAAATAATTTGACGAGATTTAAATTAAAAATCAAATTTATTCTTCATCCTCCAAGCTTTCCCACTCACTTAAATACATGACATCTTGTTTTACGTTTTTCTTTTCAGGAAGTAAACATAGAAATTCTAAAGAATTGCCATCAGGATCATAAAAATAAAGATTTGCAGTAGGTGTCCAAGTTTGAACCATAGGCTCAGAAGGTTCAAGACCAAAAGCGGCCCTTGGGTTTATTCCTTTATTCAGAAGCCATTCTCTTGCATGAATGATTTCTTCATAATTAACCTTGAATGCAAAGTGACTTGTATGGAATGCTTCTTCCGATACCTCCCAAACGCCTAGCATCTGTTCCTTCTTATTTTCTTTATCAAACCAAAAGAATGCTACACGGCGTTCTTCAATAGTGCGAGCATGAAATAATCCAAGTTTAGTATAAAACTCTTTTGCTACTTCTAAATTTTTTGTTTTAACATGTGTTTCATATAAAGTACCTGGAAACAAAGCATATCCCTCCTTTATATTAAAAAAATTCTTACTATAAATCCTATTTTAAGAAGCTAAAAATAGAAGTGCTATCGTATTTTTTCAACTTTGTAGCCCTAATGCTTAACAAAAAGTTCTCGTTTTCACTCCTAATAACCACCAACTAAAAATAGATGCCCCCGGATTCACCACCCGATTCCACACCTCGCCTTATCATCCAACTCCCCTACAACCGAACACTCACCAAAATTCAAAATAAAAAAGCCTCCGAAACATCGGAGGTATATATTTTAAGTAAACAGTCTAATTAAAACAAATTCTCAATTTATGAAATATTATACAATTTCCATAAAGTGAAACTTTAATCAGTGGGGGTTTTCTTCATCCCCCACTGATTATTAGCCTTCACCAATCGGACTTTTATGGGCAGTTGATCCCCCACCTAAATTCTTTGCTTTCGCTAAATTTTGAGGTGGGGGTCTTACTGCCCATTAAAGCGGGATAAAAAGTTTGATTACTTTCTACTATTTAACTATTCCCCTTTACGATAGTACCCATTTGCAATATATACATATAACATTCCAAAAGGGGCAATAAGCGGGCTAAGCATATAAAGCATTAAAATCTTAAATGCCTTCCACATCAACATAAATAGCAATGGTAAAATAATAAAATGACCACCCATAAGTGTATTTATCAAGTCATCCCAAACAATTGTTGCAAAAGGAAATAAAAGTCCAGCCAATACAATATATATTGTCAGCGAAAATGAAACCTCATTTACATATAGTAAAAATCCGGATACAGCCATTGAAATAATATATGATTTTACCAAATACTGAGTATCCACCCCATAAAACATTTTTCTGATGAATTGTATCATTTCGGAAATAGCACCTCCTAACATTTCATTTTATTCCTTATTTTAACATATAAAAGCCACTTATCGATATTTTAGTTAGAATTTTCAGAAATAATTTTAAAGAAACAACTAAAAAACTATTGATTTTCGAAATGAATTTTCATTAAAGCATTCAACAAACTCATATGTTACGAAATAAAGAGGGAAGCTATTTTGACAAAAGGTTATCAAAATAGCTTCTTATCTAACAGATTAAATTTTTCATAAAAATCTAATCAAACCCTAACCACCACTACATCCGGCACTTGCCTTACAATCTCCTCCCCAATCTTTATACTTGCCGTTGCGGCCGGGGATGGTGCATTACAAATATGCAGCGAATTGATGCCAGGGATAATGCAGAAGTCATCAACCATATTGCCGTTCGATAGGATGGCTTGTGCCCTTACACCTGCATGCGTTGGGACGATATCTTTTTCTGTTAGTTCTGGTATGAGGCGCTGTAAGCTTTTTAGGAATGATTGTTTACTGAATGAGCGCACCATTTCTTTTATGCCTTCTTTCATGTTTGGCATTGCCATTTTCCAGAAGCCTGTGTATGTCATTGTTTCCATGAAGTCTTTTATGTCGAAGTCTTTCTTCGTGTAGCCTTCGCGCTTGAAGCTTAATACTGCGTTCGGTCCCGCATGTACGTCTCCGTTTATCATTCTTGTGAAATGAACACCTAGAAACGGGAATTCTGGGTTTGGAACTGGGTAAATTAAATGTTTTACGAGATGGCGTTTTTCTGGGACGAGTTCATAGTATTCACCGCGGAACGGAACGATTTTCATATCCGTTAATATACCTGTCTTTTTCGCAATGCGATCGCTATGTAAGCCGGCGCAGTTAATGAGAAATTTCGCTTTAAATGTGCCTTTGTTCGTCTCAATTGTTACGGCATCTTTCTTTTCTGTAATACGCTCTGCGGCTGTTCCTAAGTGTACTTCACCGCCGCATTCTTGAATCAAACGAGCAAATGCATAACTGACTCCTTTATAATCAGCGATCCCGCACGAAGGAACACGGATTGCGCCTAGTCCTTTTACATGCGGTTCGACTTCTGCTAATTGTTCTTTATCTATTTTAGAAATATGCAAACCGTTTTGTAATCCTCTCTCGTATAAGTTATTTAAAAGAGGAAGTTCTTCTTTTTCTGTCGCGACAATGACTTTGCCGCACATGTCATAAGCGATGTCATTTTCTTTACAAAATTGGACCATCGCTGCGTTTCCTTCTTTGGCGAATTTTGCTTTATAACTCCCTGGTTTATAGTAAATACCCGAGTGAATGACACCGCTATTATGTCCTGTTTGATGATGTGCTAGTTCCTTTTCTTTTTCAATGATTGCGATTTTTGCATAAGGGAATTTTTTCGTTAAAGCCATTCCCGTTGAAAGACCAACGATTCCTCCGCCAATAATTATAAAGTCATACATCCTACTTCCCCCTTAATAGTATAAAAGGCAGGTCTCTTTGAAAGACCCGCCGTACATATTATTTAGAAAAACAACCGCGCTGACGCATGAGTTCTCTATATAAGTCTTTATTCTTTTCGAATGCCGCTCTTCCGTGCATCCAAAATAAATTGTTTAAAAGAACTAAATCACCAACTGGTAGTTTTAATGCATGTGTTGCCGGTGAGTTTTCAACTGAATACGATAAATCTTTCAGATAGTTTGCTTGTTCAATATTATCTGGATACGCAAACTGATCAATAAAGCAAATACATGGTGCGTTATTTACATCAAAAAACGTTTCACGATAGACGATTTCTTGCGAGTTTTTACTTGGTGGTGCTTTATACGTAATTTTAACAGATGCAAGCGAATGATCTCTAAATTTTTGAAGATCTTCCCAATCGTCTAAATGTAGTAAACGAGATTCTCCTCCTACTGCATTTTGCTCTTCAATTTTCATCATAAGAAGCCAGTCAGTTGGCTCATCAACGAATGTTCCATCTGTATGAAGTGTAAATAATCGGTACGCTTGACGGAGATACGAATCACTACTATCCGTATCTTTCACATTAAATCTTGCATAATACGTTCCTGTCATCGCATCAAAGTTCGGCGATCCGATTAAATGTGTTAACGCTGTCGCAAATTTCACGTAATCTGCTGGATCTATCGTTTCACCTTGTACGCCAATTGTAAATCCGCCCGTCTCACGGTCATGAATAATACCGCGAATGTTATCCATAAACGATTGCCCAAAAATCTTTCTCATACTATCTGCAAGATTAAACCGAGAATACGGAATGTATTGGAGTGACTGCTCTGAATGCTCTTTTACCTCTTCAAAAAACTGCTTAAGCAATTGCTGATTTAATACGATATGATATAAACGTTTATGCTCCGGATGAGGAACAATTTCATATCCCTCATATTTCTTTGCAAACTTCCTCTTCGCACTTTGTTCTGTAATAATCGACATTTCAATTCCTCCCTAAATGAAATATGAAGAACGTATTGACGCTTTTTACAGACAGTTATCCTTATCTTCTTATGCTGAGATCCGGTCTTACTGCCCTAACAACGAAAAAGCCAGTCATACATATCCACGACAAAACAATCGCAGATACATACAACTGGCTCATAATTACGAGTGTTCTTTAATCTCTTAAAGTACAATAATAATAGACAGTTCATATGAAAATATGTGTAAAACAGGAAAACAAGATCGAATTTAGAGAAGGCTAATTTCTCGAATGGATCTTATTAATTAATTAAATAATAATTCAAAATATTCTAACTGTCAATTCGTTTTTTCTTATTTTCTCTACAAACTTTACACATTTTACAAATCCCCTTACTTTCCGCACATCCTCTTTTTTTCGTCTCTTGTTTTACAACTTGCACTTCGTTTACCTTTTTCATATTCCTTGCCTCCTCAATAAAAATAAGCCAGTCGTATCCCGTTAACGGAAATACAACTGGCTCTCGTTTATAGCTATACAAACTAGACAGTTTTTATGGTGTTGTTTCCTCGTACTCTCCCTCGAGCTGTTCATCATTTAAATAACTTACATATTGGCGATGTAAATCTTTTACCGCACTGACGATAGCATTTTGCGCTTTTCCTTGATAATGGTCCGTAATATCTTGCACAATTTCTTCAATACCATCTTGCAAACTATGTCCTCTCAACATTTGAGCGACGAAGTCTCTACCGTGCTCTGTCGCAAGCGTACATGACGCTTCAATAATGACATGATATTTATGATCTGCCTCAATTGTAATTGTTAATGTTTCATACATACTGCGAACAGCCATCCCTTTCGGAAGTCTCGAGTGTCCTGCCATGAAAAATGTCCCTTTACGCATATTTCATCCTCCGTTACTATGTTTTTTAGCACTTATACTTGATCTACGTATACTGTCTTTATTCTCGTGTAAAATTCTTTCGCCGCTTTTCCTTGTTCACGCGGGCCAGCACTAGAGTTTTTCATTCCGCCAAATGGAACTTGTGGTTCTGCTCCTGCAGTTTCTGAATTCACATGAACCATGCCAACTTCCATATCATCAATAAACCTTTGCGACAAACTTAAATTATTCGTACAAATCGATGCACTTAGTCCGTATTCTGTATCGTTCGCTACAGAAACTGCTTCTTCATAACTATTCACTTTAAATAGACATATAACTGGGCCGAAAATTTCTTCTTTTGCAATGCGTGCATCTACATCTACATTTTCAAAAATAGTCGGTAACACGTAACAACCGTCCTGCAATTCTGCTTCGTCCGGCACGCTGCCTCCATACAGTAAAGAAGCCTCTCCTTTTCCTACTTCAATCATCGATAAAACAGATTGCTGCTGCCCCTTGGAAACACATGGGCCCATAAATGTATTACTATCTAGCGGGTCCCCAACTGTAAGAGCTTCCGTGCGCTGCAATAGTCGATCGCGAAACGCTTCATAAATACCCTCTTCTACAATGACTCTACTTGTTGCGGTACATTTTTGCCCCGTGGACATAAACGCACCTTTTATCGTAATGCTTACCGCTTTTTCAATATCAGCATCCTTTAATACAACTAGCGGATTTTTCCCGCCCATTTCTAATTGTACTTTTTTCCTAGTTTCAACGGCTGCTTTCTGAATGATATTGCCAACGTGATTAGAGCCAGTAAAGGATACCGCTTTTATATCCGGATTTCCCGTTAACTCTGCTCCCACTTCAGATCCTTTGCCGAACACACAGTTTATAACACCTGCCGGAATACCAGCCTCATGAAACGCACTTACAAGATGGTACACCGATTTTGGCGTCACTTCAGCCGGCTTAATGACAATTGTATTTCCGTATATAAGTGCCGGCGCCATTTTCCACGCTGGAATCGCAATGGGAAAATTCCACGGCGTAATTAATCCGACGGGTCCTACTGCTACACGTTTACTGTAAAGCATCGTACTTTCATTCGCAGACGGAATGATCTCTCCAATCGGCTGATTCGCTTCCCCCGCATAATATTCAAGAATGCTAATTGCCCGCTTCGTCTCGCCTATCCCTTCTGCAATCGTCTTTCCTTCTTCATTCGTTACATCTCGGCCAATTTCCTTTACCTTCTCTTTTAAAATAGCTGCCGCTTTCCATAAATAGCTTGCTCTTTCTTGAAACGATAACTTTTGCCATTTATAAAAAGCTTCTTTCGCTGATGCAATTGCTAGTAGTGTATCTTCTACTGAACTAAACGGGAATTCGCCTAGCACTTCCCCGTTATGCGGATTATAATTTTTCACATATGCATTCGTGGAAGGCTCTCTCCACTCACCGTTTATATAATTGAAAAACTTCATTCCCCTGCCCCCACCATTTTTATTTTGATAGTTTTGCAATTGCCGCTTCTAAAATAGTAAGCCCTTCTTCCAGCTGTTCATCTGTTATAACGAGAGGTGGTAAGAAACGAAGTACGTTACTATAAATACCTGCACTTATCGTAATAACCCCTTTACTATGCGTTTCCTTCATAATCGCTTTCACTTCTTCCGTCGCTGGCTCTTTCGTTTCTCTGTCTTTTACAAGCTCGATTGCAGTCATCGCACCGATTCCTCTCACATCACCAACTAGTTCGTATTTCTCTTTCCAACTATTAAATACTGTCATCATTCGTGCGCCAATTTCAGCGGCGCGATTTACTAAATTCTCTTCTTCTATAATATCTAAAACAGCTAACGCAGCTGCGCAAGCAACTGGACTTCCAGAGAATGTACCTCCAAGTTGACCAGGTCCAGGCGCATCCATTAGTTCCGCTCTCCCTGTTACTGCGCTAAGCGGCATGCCAGCAGCAATTGATTTTGAAAATGTCATTAAATCAGGAGCTACGCCGAAATGATCCATTGCAAATAAGCTACCCGTACGAGCAAAACCAGTTTGAATTTCATCCGCAATCATTACAATTCCGTACTTATCACAAATAGTTCGGACACCTCGCATAAACGTAGTCGTCGGAACGATAAATCCACCTTCTCCTTGAAGGGGTTCCAAAATAATCGCTGCAATATTATCACTTGCGACTTCTTCTAACATAAAACGTTCGAAATACGATAAAATTTGTTCGTCTACTTCTTCTTGCGTCAATCTTTCGTCAGCACGGTAATAATACGGATATGGTAATTTATACACTTCGGATGCGAACGGCCCAAATCCATGCTTGTACGGTTTCACCTTACTTGTAAGTGACATCGTCATAAGTGTACGTCCGTGATAAGCTCGTTCAAACGATACGATTGCGCTTCTTCCCGTTGCCTTTCTAGCTATCTTCACTGCATTTTCTACTGCTTCAGCTCCGCTATTAGCAAACATCGTTTTTTTCTTAAAATCACCTGGCGTTAATTCATTCAGTCTTTCAGCTAACGCAATATAACTTTCATATGGCGCTACGTGGAAACAACTATGAATAGAAGATTCCACTTGTTCTTGAATCGCCTTCACTACTTTCGGGTGACAATGCCCAACGTTTTGCATACCAATTCCGCCCGCAAAGTCGATCAGTTCATTCCCATCTATATCTGTAATAATTGCTCCCTTTGCCGATTGCACATACAGCTCTGTAATATTGTATGGCCCTTCTGGCACCGCATTTTTTCTTCTTTCATGTAATATGCTAGATTTTGTAGTAACAATATCTTTCAACATGGAACATACCCCTTTTCTTATTCTTTTTCTAGGCTAATTTCCGAATCTTTTATAATCGTAAAATCATTCAACTTTTGCTTATCTAACTTTCTAACTCTTAGAAAATAACTTATGATTACTAGGGTAGTAGCTAGTAATGTCATGTAAAACTGCATGCGCATATCTGCGATGAACGCCTGCGAAACAAAGATCGTAACAATCATTAAAAGCGTTGCATATGTGAGATAAGGGAATAACCACATTTTCACTTTCAGCTTTCCAGCCCCTTCTAGTTCCCTTTCTCGTCTTAACTTCACATGCGAAACGGCAACAAACATATACATAAGCATCGTTACTCCACCTGAACTATTCGCTAAAAACGCAAACAGTTTGTCAGGAGATATAAATTTCAACATCGCACAAATAAAGGCAAATACGATACTCGCATAGATCGCGATAACCGGCGTTCCTCTACTATTTAACTTTGAAAAGGCGGATGGAGCGTCACCTTTTTTCGCCAGTGAAAATAACATACGCGAACTCGTATATATACCTGAATTCATAACGGAAAGTAGTGATAAAAATACGACACCATTCATGATTTCTGCGGCTGCAGGTACTCCTGCCATATTAAATAAACTTGCATATGGAAGCTTTAATAACTCCTTATCCGTCCACGGAATAAACATAACTAAAATTGTTACCGATCCGACGAAGAAAAGCATAAGGCGCCATACTACACTATTAATCGCTCGTATAACATTCTTCTCTGGATTTTCCGATTCCCCGGCCGCAATCGCTGCGACTTCACTTCCTGATAACGAGAACGAAATAAACACAACGCTCAGTAAGACAGGGACAATACCGTTCGGGAAGAAACCACCGTGTTCTGTAATAATAGAAAGACTCGGTCTATCCACCCCTGGAACAAGACCAAAGAACATCGAAACTCCTAAAATTAAAAACGCAACAATCGCCACAACTTTAATAAACGCTAACCAATATTCAAACTCACCGTACAATTTCACTGAATATACATTCGTCATCGTCATTAAAAGGACCATACATAAACTCGCAATCCAAGCTGGAATGGAAGGAAACCAATTGTTAATCATGACGCCTAAAAGCACCGCTTCGATTGCGATAATAATGACCCAGTTAAACCAATACAACCATCCGATCGTATACCCTGCCCACGGCCCAATTGCTTTATTCGCATACGTTGCGAAAGAACCGCTATCAGGATTTTCCGCCGCCATTTCTCCTAGCATCCTCATCACGAGCACAACCATTAAAGCACCGATAATATAGGACAAAATTGCAGCCGGCCCTGACGACTGAATAATCGTCCCACTCCCTACAAACAAACCGCCCCCGATAACCCCGCCAATCGAAATCATTGTTATATGCCGCGTTTTTAAATCTTTTTGTAACTCCTTTTTCTCTTTAGCCAAACAGTTCACCAACCCCTCCATTAGCATGAACGTGCGCCACAATCCATTGATAACGCTTTCTCAAAATCCCCTCCTACGTTTTAAGAAAAAATAAAAAGAGCCAGAAAAACAACGCATACAGCTGCATTGAATTTTACTGCCTCTATCCTTATGGCTCGTCCTCCTGCTAAGGAAGCTCGAGTGGGAAAGAAGTTCCTCTATTCATTTCAAACATACATCCGGGCTTACAGGGAGGCTAATCACTGTCATCCGATAATAAGTTAATCATAATATAAATAAACTGAATATTCAATATTAATTTGAGGTGAAATTTCCAAATCACCCCAACATATACTGTTCAAAAGCAAAAGGAAGTGATCTCATGTACTACGGAACAAAAGGCTGGTACGTAGCCGAACTGAAAAAATTAGGCGTTCGTTACTATGAAGGACGAAAGCTAGAAAGCTACCGCGGGCACGTTTTACGCAATTTATTAATCGCACAACAAGAGAAACTAAAAGAACAGTAATTTACTAACAAAACAACTCTTGGAATATATCGGCTATCCGGCTAGAACTTTCAAATCATCCATCTAAACCCCCAACCAACCCCACATCAATACAAACAAAAAAGGTCACCCAAACGGGTGACCTTCCTTTCTTATTCACAAACAAGAATTTGTCTAGTAAATGATCCTTTTCTTGTAATACAACGATCTGTAATTTCAAATCCTGCTTCATGAATCATATCGTCCATTGTTTCCATCGTAACAACGACTACTTTTTTAGCAATGCGACGTGCGCTTGAAAGAATAGAAAGCTGATCTTCTGGTGTTGCGTGCGTAAATAAGTCGTACGGCATATCGATAATGGCAACATCATAGTTCTCAGTAATCTCCTCGATTGGACCTTTTGTTACCGTTCCTTCAAACCCGAAATGTGCGATGTTTTTTCGCGTTCCAAGAACTACAAGTGGATTAATATCTCTACCAACGATGTTAATTCCCATAGAAAGAGCTTCTACTACTACCGTTCCAATACCGCAGCACGGGTCAATCGCTCGTACTCCCTCTGGATTTGGCACAGCAATATTTGCAACCGATCTCGCAACACGTGTGCTAAGAGATGTCGAATAGCTATGCGGTTTTTTGATGTGATGATACCAAACTGGTTCACTTTCTACATAATGTCCGAAATACCAACGTCCTCCAAGAGGAACAATCCCAAATACACGCTCCGGATTACGAACGTCCGCTTCTCCTTCAATATGCATGCCGAGATCTCGTTCAATAAGACGGCGCTCTCCATATTCAATCTTATTTTCTTTCCCAAGGTCATTTATTTTCACAAAGATAACTTTGAACGTCGCTCCCGCCAAGTCAATTTGTTCCACTTGTTTTAGGATGCTTTCTAAGTCGTCTCCTTCATACATAACTTCAACGCGTTCTTTAATAAACGCACTTCTACTCGGATCAATCTTAACGTCACTTTTCAAAATATTAACGTGAGACTCCATTCCAAAGAACGAACGCATTTCCAAATAACATAAAGCGCGCTCCTCCTCACGAAATGCATACGTATATATACATGCAGGTGTTTTACTATGATTATTCAATCTATGATCATCCTTTATCAGTTTAAATTATTATTATCACAACTACTCGAACGTTTTTTTGTATATAAAATTAAATGATATCACATGCCCGAAATAAAGAGAAACCTTTATAATCTGTTTCATAAATAAAAGAGACTGCCTATTGGCAATCTCTTTTTAAATATTAACGGAAAGAAGATACGTTATTACCCATTGCTTCGTAGTAATCTAAAATACCTTGATAAATCGCTTCTGCTGCACGTTGTTTCTGTTCTGCTGTAGCGATTTTATCTGCATCACTTTTATTATCTACAAATGCTAATTCTGTTAATACAGCTGGCATTGTATTATATTTTATTACGTACCACTGATCTGGTTTCGCACCACGATCTTTTGTTCCAAGTGCTGTTACAAGACGTTTTTGAATTTTTTCTGCTAATAAGCGACTTTCTTCTGTATTTGGATTCGTTGATCTTGCCGGCGCTGCATAATAGAACGTTTCTGTACCTTTCCCATCTTTACCTGTAGAACCGTTACCATGGATACTTACGAAAATGTCACCATTATTTGCATTAGCGAATTCTACCCTTTTCACTAAAGACTCTGAAGAATCATTTCCTGGACGTGTATTATTCTCACGAGTTAACATCACAGTAAACGGTGTCTTTTTCTCAAATATTTTCTTTAATCGTAATGATACATCTAATACGATTTGACTTTCTTTTTCATAATAACCAGTATTTCCTGAGTCAATTCCACCATGACCTGGATCAATAATAATCGCTTTACCTTCTAAGAAGTTACCTTGTTTCACTGGGTTTAGTTGGTTTTTATCAAGCCACTGGAATCCACTATTTGTACGGATACGAATCCAGCTATCTTTTTCTTCAATAACTGTTACTGTTTGTGCTGCACGTTTCGCTAACACTTTAGAAGAATGTGATGCTTCTGCATATGTTGTAAATTCTTCGTTAATCACTTCTGTTTTCTCTTTTAAAGGTGTCCATTTATCGCCTTTACTCGTTACAATTTTAATCCATCCATCTCGCTCTTCTTTTACTACAACTGTTTGTGGTTCATGTTGCACGTCAGTAATTCCTGATGATAAAGATGGTTGGTGATATGTAATGAACTTACGATCGATATTCATTTTCTTCGTTGTATCTTCTGGTTTGCTAGTATTATCATTATTTTCCTTTAGCTTGTCCGCTTTATACGTCATTTGTGCTGCTTGTTCACGTGGGATAGAAAGATCCGGACTCCAAGTTTTCGCTCCTGTACCGGCAGAAATCTCTAACGCTACTAAAATATTTGCCGCTTCTTTACCGAAGTGATTTTCTAAATCAGTAAATTTATTCGTTATTGGGGCTTTTACGAATCCTTGTAATTTATAAGCCTTCACAAGCATAGACGCCATCTCAGCACGCGTTACTTTTCCGTCAGGATCAAATACACCTGCTCCTCGTCCTGCAATAATATTTTCTTTTTCAATTGCTGCAATATACTGAGCTGCCCAATGATTTTTTGAATCATTAAAAGATGGCTTCGCCGCTGGATTAACTTTTAAGCCAATTGCTTTCGCTACAATTGTCGCTGCTTCAGCACGTGTTAAAAGACCTTGTGGTACAAAGGTACTGTCCGTCATACCGCTAATTACATTTCTCTCTACTAAATAGTAAATTGCATCTTTTGACCATGCATTATCCGGAACATCTGTAAACTTCTTCGTTTCTGCTAAACTACTAACTGGATAAGCTAGTAAACTTGCCGCTAACATACCAGCAGCTATTGCTTTGTACTTCATAAAAAATAAATCCCCTCTCGAAATCTCACATTATACAATTCTCTTAATCAAACTAATATTAAAAATATTAATTGGAAAATAACTCCTATAATAGTTTATAACATTCTATCACTGTAGTAAATACGTTTCCCACTTGTATTATTGAAAATGAGTATATAAGGAACAATAAATATAAATAAAATTCAAAAAAGCTGACTAAAAATACTATTTTCAATCAGCTTTCTTTATTCTCTATGAAATTAGCCTTCAATTAAATTAGACAGCACATACGCATATATGAGTGCTTCTGTATGCGCAATCGAGCTTTCATGCGTACGCTCAAATGCATGAGAAGAATCAATACCCGCTCCAATTAATGCATGTTTCACATCAAATCCAGCACGAATCGCAGCGGATGCATCAGATCCGTAGAATGGATAAATATCTACTTTATATTCAATATTGTTCGTTTTCGCAAGCTCCACTAAATGTTTACGTAATGCATAATGGTACGGACCGCTAGAATCTTTCGCACAAATAGATACTGTATATTCGTCAGATGTTTGTCCATCACCTAACGCTCCCATATCAACTGCTAAATATTCAACCGTTTCTTCTGGAATGTTAGAATTACCACCGTATCCGATTTCTTCATTATTAGAAATTAAGAAATGCGTTGTATATGGTAATGTTACGTTTTCATCTTGTAATCTCTTAATTAATTTTAATAGAATCGCAACACTTACTTTGTCATCTAAATGACGTGATTTTATGTATCCACTCTCTGTAATTTGAACGCGCGGATCGAATGAAACGAAGTCTCCTACTTCAATCCCTAACTCACGTACTTCATTTACCGAAGAAACACGCTCATCAATACGAACTTCGATATTTTGCTCATCTCGTTTCGCTTCACCTGCATTTTTGTATACGTGTACAGATGTTTGATGCATTAAAATCGTTCCTGTATACGTCTTACCGCTTGATGTTTCAATTTCGCAATATTCCCCTTCTACAGAGTTCCAGCGAAATCCACCAATCATAGAAAGGCGAAGACGACCGTCAGGCTTAATTTCTTTCACCATCGCCCCTAACGTATCAACGTGCGCTGTTAATAAACGGTGCTGTGCATCATTTTTTCCTTTTACCGTAATAATAAGAGCCCCTTTATTGTTACGCTTCGTTTCCACATTCCAATCACTTACATAGTTTTCAATAAAACGAATAATTTTCTCTGTATTTCCAGATGGACTCGG
Source organism: Bacillus luti (assembly GCF_001884105.1). Classification (GTDB taxonomy): domain Bacteria; phylum Bacillota; class Bacilli; order Bacillales; family Bacillaceae_G; genus Bacillus_A; species Bacillus_A luti. Next base: position 112,408 of record NZ_MACI01000034.1, read on the forward strand.
AATAGAGACAAGCTCCTTAATAAGTTCCATCGTTTCTTTCGTATGATGTGCCATCGTCGTTTCCTCCTCATTTTCTCTACTATTCAGTATACAAAATTTACTTGAAAACCTCTACTCATATAGCTTAATTTTCTAAATTGTAGTAAAATTCACTTTAGTATACAAAAGGAGTTATGAAATATGAATATATCAAAAAAACATGTACACATTGCACTCATTTGGTTTTTAGCATCATTATTTTGCTTACAAATTTCTTACGCAGTTCATACTACTACTTCTATTACAATCGGCTGGATAGTAACAGCTATTTTCTTCATCATTAGTTTAATCGCAACAAAAAAGCATAGCATTACTCACTAACGCTATGCTTTTCCTATAAAACTATTCTTCTGAAACATCTAATAAATAAATGCCTCTTTCAAATCCACCGCGCTCTATTTCCTTTTGCTTACGAAGACGTTCTACATCTTCAATCGATGCACCTTCTGCACGCGCCAATGAAATAATAACTTCCAGTGCATCTGCAAGAGAATCTAGCGCATGTTCACGCTCTTTCATAGAAGCAAATTCACGAATTTCTTCCGTTCCAATTTTCGCTAACGCTTGTATGTATGCTTGCCCTGTTAACTTTTGTGCTGTATACGTTTTTCCAGACATTAAAATCTTCTCTGGAACACGATCTCTTACTAACTTGTTATACGCTGACATCATTCAACCTCCTATACTTAGAAACACCCAAGCTCTGCTTTATAAAATAACCACTCTTTTTTCACACAAGCACTTAACATATCAATTCCTGATCCGTGCGCCCTTACTGCTGGAAAGAAATAATGCTCTGATTCTTCTTTCTTATCGCCGTATAAAGTCTGGTACGCATCAGGAATCGCCTCTTTTTTCACATCCCGTTCTTTCGTCACCTCACCTGAGAAAGCAACACTTGGATGTCCTTCAAAAAACAACGCAGTTCGCACTGCCATAGATGGTGTACTATGCAGAGCATAATATGCTATTACAATCATGCCGATCACACCGATAATTTTCTTCATATATTACTCCTTAAAAAAAGTGCTAACACAATTATACTAAAATGTGTTAGCACTTTCTCCACTTTATTCACCTTTAAATGTAGGTAAACGCTTTTCTAAAAATGCAGCAATGCCTTCTTTATGATCCGCTGTTTGTCTCATCGCATATTGGCCGCGTTTTTCAAGCTGCAATGTTTGTTCTAAATTAGAGCGATTTACTTCACATAAAATTTGCTTCGTTTGAATCATCGCTTTAATCGGTTTTTGTGACCATTCACTAATTTTTTGCTTCACAGCCGTTTGGAAATCCTCGCCGATTACTTCATCAATTAAGCCGATATCAAGCGCTTCGCTCGCCGATAATTTCTTTCCTTCCCAAATAATTTGCTTCGTCACATTTTCACCGACGCGCTTTTGAAGGAAGAAATGACCGCCACCATCTGGAATTAAAGCGATTCCAATAAAGTTCATCGCAATAATAGATGATATATCTGCCATCACATAATCAGCTGTTAATGCAATACTTAACCCAAGACCTGCAGTTGGTCCATGAATGGCACTAATAACAAGCTTCGGCATCGTATATAAAGTCACAACGACTTCAGAAATAGTGTTCATAATGCCATCAAACTTGCTTTCATCATTACTCGAAAGCATCGATTTAATATCCCCACCCGCAGAAAAACCACGGCCATTCCCGCATAGCACAACAATGTGTGCAGAACTCTCCGCTACTTCTTTCAGCTTTTGTAATAGCTCTTTTAATGTTGGCTCATCTAATGCATTTAACACCTCTGGGCGATTGACCATAACCGTTGCAACGCGCCCTTCATACTTCACAACAACAGATTCTGTTTTACTTGTTACTTCCATTATATATACCCCTCTTTTCTACATAAAGATTATACTTATATAATTATAGAAAGCAGGTGAAAAACCCTTCTTTTTTCTTAATTTTCTGTCTAATAATCGTGTAATTTGTATATAGCCTCGTATAAAACATACAATTCCGTTGAAAAATATAGCAATTAAAGTCGGTTTACCCATCTATTTCATCTATTTACCATTACAATGAAATGGTGTATTCTTAAGTTTGATATAAAAAATTAAATATAGAAATTCATTCTCCTTCCTATTAATATAGAGGTGCTGAAAATAAAAGAATGAAGAAATGGAGGAACATATGGTTACTAAGTTGAAACAGACGGATAACTACTTCCCGCATTTCCTACTGCTATTCATTGTATTTCAACCAATTTTAGATTTACTAACATCTTTCTCAATCTATGTATTACACATGAGTGCAACAGTCGGAATCGTAGTCCGTTTCGCCTTTATGCTTCTTGCATTAGGTTATCTACTTCTTCATCATAAACAACCAGGTGCAAAAAAGTATATTCTCTACTTATGTCTCCTTGGCATCGTACTCGCAATCGGCCTTGTGAATAATTTAATGGTCAAATCTCCAGTTTCATTTGGAGAAGAAGTGAAATTTATTTTGAAAAGTGTATATCCAATTGTACTACTGTTTGGATATATTATCGCACTAAAAGAATTAAAAAATAATGAATATGTATTTCATAAAATCATTACCTATTTCTTATATGCAACATTAATTTTGAGTATTTCACTTATTACAGCAATGGTAACGGGTACAGATTTCCAAAGCTACCCTCACTCAAAGATCGGTTCAAGAGGTTGGTTCTTTGCTGGGAATGATTTAAGTTCTATTTTTGCAATTATGTTCCCAATCGTTGTCTTATACTCAGTTCATAAAACAACATCTTTCTCGAAATTCTATTACTGGATTCCAACTGTACTCGCGATGTATGCAAGCATTATGGTCGGAACGAAAGTAGGATACGGTGCAATTCTTGTTACGCTTGGTGTGGCACTGTTATTCTCATTCATTCAATACATGATCCATCGCAAACAAGAAGGAAAAGGATTCACACATCTTGTAAATACAGTTATTGCTGCTGTCGTATTAGGAGGGTTACTTGCACTTACACCACAAACCCCTATCGCAAAAAATATGAGCATTCATTTACAAATGTATGAATACAAAAAATCAGTACAAGAAGAAAAAGAACGAAAAGAAGGCAAAGTAATTAAAGAAGAAGAACATAAGCCCGGTGAACTATCAGACTCTGAAGTGAAAAGCTTAATTTACAGTGATCGTGACAAGTATTTAAAAGTATACAAACAATATTATAAAGACGCACCACTATCTCAAAAACTATTTGGAATGGGATACGCTGGTAACTATACAACGAAAATAAAGTTAATCGAAATGGATTTCTACGACCTATTCTTCGCATTCGGAATTGTCGGGTTCCTTATGTACTTACTACCGATTCTTTATTTCGGTATAAAAATATTCATTCGTATAATCACAAACTTCAAGAAACTATTTAGCACAAAACACATGCTACTAGCTAGCACACTCGTCCTATCACTCGGCATCGCCTTTATGTCCGGACACGTATTAACAGCACCAGCCGTTAGTATTTTCTTTACTGTTATACTTGCTTATATGATCGTTGATTTGGAGATTGAATAGCACTTGAAATACCATGCACTCATTTTGAGGGCATGGTATTTTTTATACCTTCTATATTTAATGCTGATTTCCCATCGCATTGCCACAATCAAACATCAACAATCCCCTTCTCACAAACAGACGAATAATATAAAAAATCCCTTGCAGGAAATTTCCTACAAGGGATTTTTATCAATAACAGATAAACTATCTATTATTATTTTTTAACAATAGTAGTTGATGCAGTTACTTCACCAAGTGATAACTTGTTACCTGCAGCATCTGTAATGTTGATGTCTGCATTATTTGCACCTTTTGGTACTACGCTAATTGTTGCAGCTTGAGCAACGTTTAGATCTTTTTCAACTGTTAAGTAAACAGTGTTTTTCTCTTCTGCTCCACCATGCTTAATACCTTTAACTGCTACATCGTTACCATTTACAACAACTTTTAAGTCATTGATAAATTGAGCGTCGTCTGCAGTGAACTCTTTAACATTTTCGTTAAATGTTACTTTGATTGTATTTGAAGTTTCAGCTTCGTTAGTAGCTTTCACATACACAGCACTTGCTAATTTTGGAGCTGTGTTATCAGCGAAGTTGATTAATTTTTCAACTGGAGCTTTTGTTTGAGCGTTAGCTACTACTTTGCTTCCAGAAGCAGTTAATACGTTTGTGCTAATTGTAAATTTAGCATCTTGAGCTTTTGAGAAATAATTTTTTGGTAAAGAAATCTTAACGATTTGTTTGCTACCAACGAATTCTACAGTTGTACCTGTTGGTAATGCTTTACCATCGATTTTGTAGTTTTCTACATCTTTCGCGTTACCGCTCATGTCTTGACCGTAATTTACAGTGATTACATCACCTGCGATTGAAATAATGTCAGCAGTTTTTTCTACTACAGGTGTTACGATACCTGTTGAAGAAACAGTTGTATTGAATGCAACGTTGCTATTTGTGTTTACAGAGTAAGAAGCTAAGTTCTCATCTTTTGCAAACTTAACAGCACCAGCTTTTACTTCTACTGTGTAAGGCTCATCTTTTGCTTCTGAACCAAGTTTAATGTTTAATACATCGCCAACAGCTGTGATGTCAGATGTTACAACTACGCCATCTTTGTCACGTACTACGATTTGGTCTTTATTATTTACAGCAATTTTACCATTAAATTTAACTAATAAGTTATTGCCTTCAATTTTGTTTAAGCTATCAGTAGCTACTTTTGGTGTAGCAGTATCAGCAGCTAAAGAAACGCTCATATCAACTGGTTTACCAAGTAAGTTTACTGTATCTTTGTAGTTTTTAATGTTAACACTTAAGTCAACGTTCTTTTCGCTACCTGCATATAATGGGTTAAGAGCTCCCTTTGCATCTTCTTTAACAGAAACGATGTATGAAGTTGCATCTTGTGGATCAACTGTAAATTGTACTGCACCATTACCGCCTTGAGTATTGTAAGCTGCTGTTGGGAACGTGTAGTTACCTTTTTTCACAGTTAATTCAGGTTGTTGGCTTAATGGTTCTGAGAATGTAACTTTGAAAGTACGGCTGTTAAGAGCTTTAACTTCTTTCACTTCTGGTGCTGTTGTATCAGAAGCTACAGTGTATTTTGTTGTTAAGATTGAAGATTTATTAGGATTTACGCGTAATGTATCTTCAGCATCATATACAACTACTTCATGATCGCCTTTTGCGAAGATTCCATTATTAGCAATTGCAGAAGTTGTTAAAGTGTATACACCTGGTGTTTTACTTGCAACTTTTGCACCTTCGATTTTAACGCCATCAATTTTAACGTCAGCATTTTCTTTTACTGGTTTGTTGAATGTTAATTCAACTGATTTACCAACAACGCGTGCACCTAATAATTCTGGAGCTGTTGAGTCAGAGAATGTTTTTTCTGTATCAAGATATTTTTCTACAGGTTTTAAGTCAGCACCTAATACGCCTGTAGTTGAGTGTACTGCATATTTGTCAGAGTTAGCAAATGCTTTCTCAGCTTTTAATTTGAAAGTTACGCTCTTACCGTCTTTTGAAAGAACACCTTTCTCATTAGCTTCACCTTCAAAATCAGCAGATGTTAAATCAGCACCATTTTGTTTGAAAATGTAGTTAGATTCTTTAATCGCAGATTTTTCATTTACTGGGCTTGTGAATGTAACTTTAATTTCTTGAGCGTTGATCGCACTTACAGATTCAACTTTAGCATCAGTTTTTACTTCTGGATGATAGTTCATCGCATTGTAGATGAATTGAGCAGCTTGCTCACGAGTTACAACGCCGTTTGGATTGAATTTGCCTTCACCTTCACCAGATACGATACCTAAGCTTGCAAGAGTCTCGATTGAAGTTTTTGCAGTTGCCCAAGATAAACCGTCGATGTCATTGAAAGTTTTCTTATTGTTGTCATCAGCTTTGAAGCCGTATGCGTTAACAAGAAGCTGTGCCATTTGTGCACGAGTTAACTTCTCGTCTGGACCGAATTTATTGTCGCCTAAACCAGCCATGATTTTGTTAGCTTCAGCAGCTGCGATGTATTTAGCATACATGTTGCTTTCTGGTACATCTGTGAATGGAGTTTTTGTTGAACCAGCTTCAATGCCTTTCGCTTTTACCATGAAAGTAGCTACTTGAGCACGAGTTACATCGTCACCAAATCCGAATAGGCCATTACCAGTACCTACGATAATACCTTTTGCAGCCATAGAATTGATCGCATCTGCAGACCAATGTCCTTTAGGAACATCTTTAAATGCGCCCTCTTCTGCTGCTGTAGCAACTGGTGCTACTACTCCTGCTACCATTGCAGCTGTCATTGTACCAGCCATTAATTTGTTAAAAGACTTATTTTTTGCCATTGATTTATTTCCTCCTTGAGAAATATAATACTAGCTTTAGAAATATGTATTTGAAAAACTAGTGATTTACCTGATTCATATATTAAAATTACAAACTCTTTTTAAGAAAAGCAGAATTTATCAGCCATAATAAATTCTATCTTTTACCAAAAAGTTAAACCATGTATATAATACGTCATAATTCTTTTTTTTAAAAGATTTTATTATCGCATAATTCGACAATTTCTTAACATTTGTCGAATTATATCTTTATCAAATTTTCTAATATGTAAACGTATATACATCGTTTGTATTTAATATACAGATAGTATTATAGCATAAATCCTGAATGGATTGATAATTTATATTCTTTAAAATTATCGACACTCTTCGACATGTATGCGTTCTATTTTTGTTATTTTGTCGAATTATTTGTTATTATTTTGAATAAAATGGGATTGTTTTCATTTTAATGTAACTAAATACCATTATGTGCCATTATTTGTTTTTTTGGCAAACAAAAAACTGATCACCTTTTTCATTTATCGCAAAATGCATCTAGGTGATCAGTCTTTGTTTACTTTATTAGTGTTTTACGTACTCTACATTTTCTTTTGCAATATACGCTTCATTTACAGCAGGGTCATCAGAAATGATTTTAACCCATGCTTGTCCATTTATCGTTTCTTCGCCTGTAATCGTAACAACTTTATTTGGCGATAAGCTATACAGTTTTGCGCCTGACGTACGAGGATCTCTTTTCACTTCTACCTTGTTTGTTACACGTGCAAGTTTATATTTGTTGTACTCTTTCTTACCTAAGTACGAATCAAAACGGAACATATGCCCTGCTACTTTTTTACCCCAGTTTGCATCAGATGCATAGTTCATATTTATACCACCAGATTTATCACCTGTATACGCTGCTGTATAACGCCAATGTCCTGGATTTAAATACCATTCATTCATATATACTTTTGCAGCATCTTCAATACAATCCTCTTTGGAATTGAATGTTTTACCGTTACCAAATGGATTATTATCCGTTGCATTTAAACCAAATAAGTTATTTTTATCTCGTGCAAGATCGCTTGTTCCATATAAACTCTCATGAACTGCTAATGAATATAGGAATAATGCATTTACATTATACTTGCTTTCTACTTCTTTAAACTTCTTTCCTAAACCGATTAATGGAGAATCTGCTCTAACTGATTTTACATAACTATCTAATTGTTCTGCTGTGTACTCTGTTTTAGAACGTAATGATAAGTAATTAAAATATTGATAGAACGTTTCATTTCCAAATGTCTTTCCATCTATACTCTCCATTTGTTGCCCCGGCTTCATAAAAGCAGGTGCCGCGCCGTATCTATATCCTGTATAGCTCGGCTTCTTTTCAAACTCATAATATCTATGATATAAGTATCCATCGTTGGCAACATAATAATATGATTTTTGCATTTCTTTTTCAGGAACTAAAGTGACTTCATTTTTCTTCACATAACCTGTTAAATCAGAGAGTTGTACTTTCACACGATCTTCTCCAACTTCTAACACTTTAAATTCTGTTCCATACTCAAGGTATGTATATACTGTTTTTAAATTTTCACCGTAAATATTAATTGTATTTCCATTAACTCTCTTCGCAGTTGCAAAGCCATCCTTAATCCAGACATACTCATTTTCATATTTCACTGCATTGATGCCTTTATTTTGTGCAGCTGTAACAGCTTCTTTATATGTAGTGTAACGCTCTACTACTTTCCCTGCATCATTTAACAACACATAATTCTTTGTTTCTACAGGCGTTTCTCCACCACCAATTTTATCAAGCATTAAGTTTAGCATCGCCGAAGCCATACCTCTTGTTGCTGATAAATGCGGTCTAAACGTATTATCTTCTGGATAACCTTTAATAATCCCGGTAGCTACCATAACTTGTACATGTTCTTTATAGTTAATACGATTCGTATCAGCAAATGTAAGCGGACTTACAGTTACTTTAACATTCTTATAATCTAGCGCCTGTTTTACCATTACGGCCATTTCTTCACGTGTAATCACATCACCAGGTGAAAAAGTCTCCGGACTACGCCCCTTAATAATTCCCGCTCCGAATGCTCTACTTACACCGTCATATAAGCCGTAAGATTTTGGCACATCACTAAAATTCGAATCTGCTTGTGGAAGTTGCAGCGCTTTCGCTATTAATGTAGCAAACTCCGCTCTCGTTATCGCTTTATCCGGTAAATATACATTATCTCCATATCCAGACATAATCCCTTTATTAATAAGAGTGCGCATATGCTGTTCAAATAAGTGCCCTGTAATATCATCGCTCGCCGCATAACTTGAAATAGGCGTTAAAAGCAATGATCCCGTTAATGCAACTGCCGTAATACCCTTTGAAAATTTCTTCACGGTTATCCTCCTCGTAATCTACTAATTTATCATTCCAACACCGATTATATACTAATTATATAAACATGATAAATAAAAATTAACATAAAGCCTTTTGAAAATACATATTTTATTATATAAGAATAATATATAATTCTACTATTGCTCTTTCCTACCTCATTCTTTTCCAACCGTGAAATTCTTTATGATATAATGGCGTAGTTATTTCTGTTTATATAGAAATAACTGCAAAGATATTACATACTACGGAGGATAAATATGCCTAGACTATATACATTTGCATTTAAATCATTGCAAATATTAACGGTATTATTTTTTGCAATGACTCTTATTTTCTCATTGCAATATTTAATAACTGAACCGAAGTACAACACCTTTTTACTTATAGTTGCACTCATGATTGTTCTAATCGGTATTGTATTCATTTCTATCATCGTGAACCGATTCTTTACTCAAACACAATTTATCATATTTCTTTGTTTACTAGCATTCATATTGCGCCTTGCATGGGTGTTAACAGTCCATACAAATATCGTACAAGATTTCGCACAAATGTATAACGGAGCAGTTGATGCGGCAAATAACAATTTCTCATTCGCAAACGAAACATACTTTACTACTTGGGTATATCAGCTAGGCTTTACGATGTATCAAGCTGGTGTTTTGAAATTGTTTGGAGAAAGTGTATTGGCGATTAAATTACTAAACGTACTATACTGCACTGGTATTACGTACTTTATATATCGCATAGCTTCGCATTTATTTAACGAATTTAGCGGCAGAGTTGCAGCACTCATTTTCGCAACATACATCCCTAACATTATGATGACTTCTGTTTTAACAAATCAGCACCTCGCAACATTTTTATTCTACGCTGGTTTTTATCTTCTCGTAAAAAAAGGAATCTCGCATTCGTATGCATGGATATTTGTTAGTATTCTTATTGCATTTGGCGATATTATGAGGCCGATTGGTATTGTTATTTTACTAGCGCTCATTCTTTTCTTACTGATCACTCATATAATAGGTGATCAAAAAATTAATAAAAAAATGGTCGTTTCAAAGTTAATTGGTATGCTTGGCGTTTATTATATCGTGCACTTTATCTTTAGTTATACATTAATCACTACAGGGGTTACACAATATCCATTATCTAGCCGAGACCCTTATTGGAAATTTGTAGTCGGATTAAATCCTGAGACAACAGGTGGATTTTCTTTCCCTGACCATAAACTTGTTTTTCAATATCCGATTGGCGAGGAACGTTTTGAAATTGAAAAACAACTCATTACAGAAAGAATTGCGGATAAAGGACAGCTATTATTGTTATTCAAAAATAAATTTAAAGTTATGTGGGGAGATTATGACGCATCCATTTATTGGGGGCTAGAAGGGTATATAAAACCTGAATTATCACGATTACTATGGACGTTAGAAAAATTATGTTACGTAAGCATCTGCCTATTCGCTCTTATCGCTTCCATCAAAACGATAAGAGAACAAAAAAATAAAACTTTACTATTCTTCTCTCTATTAATTTTAGGTTACGCAGGAGTCCATATATTTATTGAGGTACAATCGCGTTATCGCTACTTTATAATACCGACGTTTATGATTATGCAAGGTTACGGCGTCTATCTCATTACGCAATATATGAAAAAAGATTCAGAGCGTAAAGAAATACATTAACAAAAAAACACTCTACTTTTTCTGTAGAGTGTTTTTTTCTATATGATAAATAATTTTCTTGGCTGCTTGTTCACCTTGCAGTTGAAGCTCATCTACTCTTCTTTGCAGGGATTGCTGTATATCTTCATGCTGCATCACTTGCTTTTTCGCAATTTTATATAAATCGTCGGCACTCCAGTCTCCATCCACACTTCCTATAACAGGTTGATTCACTTGTCTTAAAAACGAATCAATTTTTGGATCGTATGAGATTCCGACCATCGGTGTTTTCGCGACAGCCGAAAAAATGAGAGCGTGTAGACGCATACCAATTAAAAGTGAACACTCTGACAAAATAGATATTTTCTCATCAATATCCATTTTATATGGAAGCATATACGTTTCTTCTCCCATTAAGTCCACTACATCACGCGAAGCATTTTGATCAAATGGCCCATGCATCGGGACGAATAAAATTTGGTATCCTTCTTGCTTCAATTTTTTTAAAGCGATCGCTAACTTTTTTATGTAATCTTCTTTTGCATTCCAGTGACGCACACTAACTGCAATAATTTTCCCGTGCAAATCATGTTTTTCTAGCCAATCCGATTGTTTTTTTCGTTTCCATGTTAAAACCGGATCTGGAACAAGCTCAATATCACTTTTCAATCCAAGTTCTTTTAAATATAAAAATGAATCCTCATCTCGAACTGATATATATGCAGCTTTTGACAAATGCCATTTCACTAATAGTCGATTATGTCTTTTTGTAATCGGTCCTATTCCTTGCGAATAAATGTAATACGGTTTTTTTAGCATACGGGCAAACCCCATTATACCCGTATAGTATAAAATGCTTTTCACACTTGTTTTATCTTGGAGGAGACTCCCTCCACCACTAATAAGCCCGTCACTATTTTTTATTGCTTTATAAACCGATTTTATACTCCAACGATTTACCGCTTCTACTCCGTACATTTTCCTTGTATAGTCAGGGTCATTTGACAGCACAACGAGTTCAATATTCGGATTCTCTTTATGTAACGATTCAATAATCGATTGTAGAATAGCTTCGTCTCCAACGTTATAAAAACCATAATATCCTGATAAAACTAACCGCACTCTTAATCTCCTCCAACATTTGGTAACCAATTGTTTCATCTATCATAACTGGTACCAACTCCTTACCTAAAAAACACGATACGTTAAAAAGTATCATCACAATAAGCCCGTCCGAATTCCAATTCTCAAATTCCGTAATTTTCTTTATCTATTTTTTCAAAAATGGTATTTGTTTTGTTGATATCCAGTTTAACTTCAAAGCACATACCCCGTACAAAATTGTTGCAATAACAAATGCTACACCACTATACACTAGCGCAATCATTCTTGAAGATGTAACGTCTATCACCGTAGTTAATTCATAGAGCCCTAATCCTAAAATACAAGATACTCCTATTACAGTAAAAAATCTTCCTATGCGAATGGAATAGGAGAGATATTTTCGAATGTATAGATGATTTACGATACAGATTAACACATATATAATCAATGTGCTATACGCCGCTCCATCTATACCGAACTTTCTCGTTAATACTATGTTTAATAAACCTTTCACAAAGCTTGCGCCGATAACAATCCACGCAGCTTGTGCAGAACGGTTAATCCCTTGTAAAACTCCTATTGATAATACCATAACTGATGTGAAATACGAACTACCAATCATAACAGCTAACATACTACTTCCCTTCGCATCTGTAAACAATCCCACATTTAATGGAACTGTTAATGCCATTAGCCATATCGTTAACGGGGCTGTTAGCACATGCATAAGTGAGTTCGTATTTTGAACTGTCGTTTTGGCTAAATTCATATCTCTTTTCGTTAGCGCAGATGTTAATAATGGTATTAACGGAAACACAATTGCACTTGCGAAAACAACGATTAATTGTGTAAATGCAGAACCTCGGCTATATATACCAAATTGCGCTTGAATTTCTGCAGATGACCCTTGCAGTACATGTGGCACTGTAAGCGAATCTACTAAATTTAAAAGCGGCATGGATAAAGCTCCAATAGCAATTGGAATAGATACTTGCAATATTTTCTTTCCGTCTTCTTTCAAATCTCGCAATGAATATGAGCTTTCCTTATATTGGTACGAACTTTTATTGTACGTTATACGTAAATATATAAGGGAACTTATTACTCCGAGAAAAGATCCAACCATTGCCCCACTAGTAATGACAGCACTACTTTTATTCCAATATACTAATATATAAGCAATGATTAACATAAAGAATACTCGTACAAATTGCTCAATGACTTGTGATATCCCCGTCGGTTTCATATCACCAAACCCTTGGAAATAACCACGATAAACTGCCATATATGGTGCAATGAGTAACGCCGATGACGTAACGAGTAATGGAACCCTCGTTTCTTGTCCACCAAGCATACTTGCAATTTCAGTAGAGAATAATACAATCACCAAACATCCAAATGCACCGAAAGCCATTCCTATAATCGATGCCGATTTAAATAATTTCGCAATGTCTTTTTTCTTATTCTTTCCGTTTAACTCTGCAATCAATTTTGAAATTGCTAGCGGAACACCCGCTACTGACAATGTAAGAGCAATCATATATACAGGAAAAACAAGGCGAAATATACCAAGCACTTCATCTCCTGCAATATTTTGTAACGGAATTTGAAAAAAACTACCAAGCAATTTCGACAGAAAAGTTGTAATTGTTAAAATTGCCGCACCTTTTACAAATTTCTTATTCATGTTCCTTCTCTTTTCTTTTTTACATATATTCTCAAACATATTATTACAAATTATAGAGACCGTATTTTATCTCATTAAATTATCATACCAAATTTCTTATATATTGAATACTTTCTTTTTTACAACAAAACGAAAGTATACTTACTCAAAAAAACGATTTCACTCAATCCCCTACCACTTTCCATTTCTACTTTTTTCTAGTATAACTATGCTATAATGTATCTATTGTCAGTCAGAGGAGTGTTACAAGAATGCTGAATTCGGTCAAGAAATTATTGGGAGATTCACAAAAAAGAAAGATTAAAAATTATGAACAAATTGTGAATGACATTAATCAATTAGAATCTGTGATGGAAACATTATCAGATGATGAATTACGCCAAAAAACGATTGTTTTTCAAAACATGTTACAAAACGGAAAAACAGTTGATGATATAAAAGTAGAAGCATTTGCTGTCGTTCGAGAAGCTGCAAAACGAGTGCTTGGTCTTCGTCACTACGATGTACAGTTAATCGGTGGCCTTGTATTACTAGAAGGAAACATCGCTGAAATGCCTACAGGAGAAGGAAAAACACTTGTTTCTTCTTTACCTACATACGTACGTGCTCTTGAGAAAAAAGGAGTTCACGTTATTACAGTAAATGATTATTTAGCAAAGCGTGATAAAGAATTAATTGGACAAGTTCATGAATTTCTTGGATTAACAGTTGGATTAAATATGGCGCAAATGGAATCTATCGATAAAAAACGCGCTTATGAAGCTGATATTACATACGGAATTGGGACTGAGTTTGGTTTCGATTATCTTCGTGATAATATGGAATCATCTCGAGCACAACAAGTACAGCGTCCCTATCACTTTGCAATTATTGATGAGATTGACAGCGTTTTAATTGATGAGGCTAAAACCCCACTTATTATCGCGGGGAAAAAAGCGAGCAGCTCCGATTTTCATCATTTATGCGCGAAGGTAATGAACACATTCCAAGACACTTTGCACTACACTTACGATGCGGAAACAAAAGCATGTAACTTTACAGAAGATGGCATTACAAAAATTGAAGATTTATTTGATATTGATAACTTATATGATTTAGAGCATCAAACTTTATATCATTATATGATTCAAGCATTACGTGCAAATGTCGCTTTCCAATGTGATGTAGATTATATTGTCGAAGACGAAAAAATTATGCTTGTTGATATTTTTACAGGACGTATTATGGATGGCCGCTCTTTAAGTGATGGTTTACATCAAGCACTTGAAGCGAAAGAAGGCTTACCAATTACAGATGAGAACCAGACGCAAGCATCTATTACAATTCAAAACTTCTTCCGTATGTATCCAGCATTATCTGGTATGACTGGTACAGCAAAAACAGAAGAGAAAGAATTTAACCGTGTATATAATATGGAAGTTATTTCAATTCCAACAAATCGCCCTATACTTCGTGAAGATAAAAAAGACGTCGTATATGTAACAGCTGATGCTAAATATAACGCTGTCTGTGCAGAAGTACTAAACATACATAAGAAAAAACGTCCTATTTTAATTGGTACGATGTCAATCCTCCAATCAGAGACTGTTGCACGTTATTTAGATGAAGCAAAGCTTTCTTATCAACTATTGAATGCAAAAAGTGCTGAGCAAGAAGCTGATTTAATTGCTCTAGCTGGGAAAAAAGGGCAAATTACAATTGCAACAAATATGGCAGGACGAGGGACGGATATTTTATTAGAAAAAGGTGTCCACGAACTTGGTGGCTTACATGTAATCGGAACAGAAAGACATGAATCTCGCCGCGTTGATAATCAGTTAAAAGGACGAGCAGGTCGACAAGGTGACCCTGGAAGTTCTCAATTCTTCCTTTCATTAGAAGATGAAATGATGCAACGCTACGCAGGTGAAGAAGTAGAAAAGTATACAAAATCACTTAAAGTTGATGAGAGCGGTTTAATTCAAAACACTAAAATTTATGATTTAGTCAACCGTACACAATTAATTTGTGAGGGTAGTCATTTTTCAATGCGTGAATATAACTTGAAATTAGATGATGTCATTAACGATCAACGAAATGTAGTCTACAAACTTCGTAATAACCTTTTAAACGAAGAAGTAGATATGATAGAGATTGTCATTCCGATGATTAAAAATACAATATCTACTATTGCTAAAGAACATTTATTAGAAGGTATGCTTCCTGAAGAATGGGATTTCACTAGACTAGTAGAAGCTTTAAAAGAAGTTTTATCTACCGAAGAAATTCCAGCATTATCTGCTAATAACGTCCATTCTGCTGAGGACTTACAAGAGCTACTAAAAGATACTCTTACAAGTTATATAGAGCGTGTGAACGATTTAGAAACAAATACTGATGCACAACAAGTATTACGTCAAGTTAGCTTGCACTTCCTTGATTCTGGTTGGACAAACCATTTAAGTGCAATGCAGCATTTAAAAGAAGGTATTGGCTTAAGACAATATCAACAAGAGGATCCAGCGCGTCTTTATCAAAAAGAAGGTTTTGAAATCTTTTTACAAACATTCAGCCATTTTGAAAAAGAGGTTGCTTTATATTTAGCACGATATATAAATGTTCCACAAAACATATAACGAGGTGAATTACATGCTATCATTTTTAAAGAAGGCAAGAAAAAAAGGTAAAGACTCTGTAATTTCGAGTTCTCAATTATTAGGAGTTGAGAGCGACATCAACAATACAAAAAACGTAAAACCGAACTTATACTTTCATCCTTCTTGGAATGAGGTTTCACAAGAGCAAAAATACATTTATCAATTTTTACATAAATCTTTACCTACCTTACAAGAAAATCAAATTTCGTTAGCTGGAATTGAAAGTAAAAAGCATGAAAATGCGTATTATATTACTACATTTATTCGTAGCAGTGTAAAACATCCAATTCAATTTGAAACCTTTACTCTATCCTTATTAAATAAAGATGGCGAAACATGTGCACGTCAAGCATTTGATTTGTCACTCTTAGAAGAAATTCCATCAAATGTAAATATGCCTTGGACTTTCGTCTTTGAAGAAAATTCAATAACTGAAGCAACACTCTCTACAGAAAACTGGCAACTCGTATTTGAATTAAAAGAAAAACATTCATTAGATTTAGATCCTATATGGCAAGAAAGACTATCTGAAAGTGCAATCATGAAATTGCAAGAAATTGTCGCTAACCTTACCCCACCTGAAGAAGGTGAGATTAACTTGCTAGGGCTAAACGCAGCTGTAGAAGAAACTGGAGATTTAAATGCAACTATTTTAATTCGTAATGGCTATAATCAAAATATAACACTTGAACAACTTCCATTGCATATCGCAGATTGTTCTGGAGCCGTCGTTGCTGAAGAAACATTTACATTAAAAGATTTCCAAATCAAGGCCAATTCTACTAAACCTTGGACCTTTACATTCCCTGCTGCTTCAGTGTCAAAGGAAACTATCGATTTATCTAAATGGACAGCGTTTATCCCGCAACAATCGTAATTATGCGCTAACGAATGAATCAAAAACACGTCGTACTCTTTTATGAATACGACGTGTTTTTCTATGTAAATCTATTTATGTAATTCAACTACAAGCACTCAATATGATACGCTGCCTCTAACTTACAAAAATCATCTATATTGTTTATTTTGTTATCTTTTAATATTTTTAATTGTTCTTCAGTCGGCTCTTCGTTAATAAGCTCGTTAATTTTTTCATTCACTTTCACTGCTAACGCTTGATGGAAATCTGGATGTCCTTTCAACTCATCATCTACTTTATTAATCCAAGTTGATTTTGTGTATAAATACTGTTTCCACTGTTCAACAAATTGTTGCATATCAAACTTTTCTTCGTTCCATTCAATTTCCTTCATATACTGCTCAAAAGAAGCAACAATTGAACGTGTAATGCCGACTTTTACTCCGTGTGGTAACTGTTTGTACATCAAATATTCCCTCCAGCTTAAAACGATTTCTTTTCAGTGCAAAGAAATCTTAAAATTCTTACACTTTTTATGATATTATACTGCCAATCTAAGATGTTACTATACTGCTAAGTTTAGTAATTGTCAACAGACGTATAACATCTAGATATTTGAATTCAATACATGCATATGCGAATAATAAGAAACCCTCACACTCTATCATGTGAGGGTCCTTCTCTATATTGTTTCAGCTTTCAAAAATTGCAATTGTTCCTTCTGCTCATCATTCGCCATCGTCACGATTGTTTTTTCAACATGCGGATGCACCTGTTCAAGCGTCACACTCATCCCTGCTTTACGAGACTGCTCAATGAAAGTTAATAATGCCATAGCTCCTGATACATCTATATAACGTACATCTTTCATACGTAAAATAACTGGAGATTTCACATCTTGTAAAGTATAAAAAACACGATCCACCGATAAGAAAGAAAGTGGTCCTTTAATTTTATACGTCACGTCCCCTTCATTTACAATAGAAGTTTTACGTTCTTTACATTTCACCATATATATAATGAAAGAAAGAATAATACCAAATGCAACAGCAATCATTAAATCAAACTTCACTGTAACGATCATCGTTACGAGCATAACAATAACATCACCTTTTGGCGCTACATGCATTTTCTTCATACTTTCCCAGTCGAACATTCCAATACCAGTTAAAATTAAAATACCTGATAATACAGCAAGCGGGATGTATTGTACGACCGAACCAAGTCCCATAATGAAAATAAATAATATAACACTATGCATACATGCTGAAAGCGCCGTTTTACCGCCACTTCTTATATTAACGATAGATCGTACCGTCGCACCTGCACCCGCTAATCCGCCAAACAATCCGCTCATCATATTACCGATACCTTGTCCAACGAGCTCTTTATTACTTTTATGACGTGTACCTGTCACATTATCCATTACGACCGATGTTAACAACGAGTCAATCGATCCTAACAAAGCAATACTAAGCGCTGGTAAAATAAGTTCCGCTATCCCTGTTCCACTTAAAGATGGAATATGAAGCGTAGGCATCGCTTCTGGAATCGTTCCAATCTTTTCAATTACTTTATTTAGTGAAAGATTTCCGATAAACGGTAACTTCACTGTGAGCCCTTCAAGTAACGAAGAAAATAAAGGAAGCAAAGCAGTCACACCGACTAATGCAACTAAACTAGATGGAATTGCTTTAATCCACTTTCCAGAAACAATCATTACAATAATCGTTAATACTACGAGTAAAAAACTATTTTGCACATGTTTCATTTCACCTAAAATAATGATCAATGCTATACCGTTCATAAATCCTGAAACGACAGGATACGGAATATATCGAACGTAAGAACCGAGCTTACATACACCGAATAAAATTTGAAATAGTCCTGCCATCATAAAGGCAATAAAACTCGCCTCTAACCCATGCGTCGCAATAACTCCTGTCGCAATAACCGTAATCGGTCCAGTTGGCCCCGTTACTTGTCCAGGTGTCCCGCCAAATAACGCTGCGAATAAACCAGCAAAAATCGCACCGTATAATCCGACAAGCGCCCCTTCAGATGTTCCTGTCGCGGCAATACCAAATGCAATAGCAAGTGGCAACGCAACGATCGCAACAGTAAATCCTGCTAAACATTCCTTTGCTATTTTTTGAAACATAAAAAAACCACCTTCTTATAAAGTCCATTTTCCATTGTACACCTAAAAAGATATATTCGTTACCCCACTTTTTACAGTATCGTGACGTAAACGTATTCAATGAAAAGTTTCCCCCTTATCTTTGGAAACAATTGCAACTATGCTATAATGAACGAATTAAATCTTTTACTATATACTTGGAGGCACTATGCTAACTTTTGAAGAAAAATTATCAATTATTGAATCTTTCCCAGAACTAGAAAGAAAGAACGTATCATTAAAACGTGTAAACTTTCACTTTGAAGAAAGTCGTTTAGATAAAAAGAACGTTGTATATCACTTACACCCAAATGGAAACGGATTTGTATATGCGAGCGGCATTAAAGGTTACAAAACGGACGATAAAGGCATGATTAACATCCGCGAGTTCTCAGCAGAAGAATTACGCTCAGTAATCGAGCAATCAATTGAACTACTATCACAAGAAGAAATCGTAGTACCTGCAGAACCTGCGAAAGAAGAAGAATGGCATAACGAAGATGGTCATATCCTAACTCTTATATCAGAAGATGACATGTGGAACGTGTACGCTGGTGTAAACTTAGACGGTACATTCAACTCTTATCCAGAAGCTGCAGAATACCTTGATGAAGAAGGATTTTCACGTAAATAATACGTTCAGCTGCATGCACAAAGAAAAAAGCGGAGACCTATCGTCTCCGCTTTTTTTTACATCTTATTCTAAAAACACAAGAGCTTAACACTCTCAAATTCATTATTTTTTCGGGCGTCTAAATAACAACGCACCCATAATTAATGCGAACATACCTGCAATAGTAGAAGTAGCTTCAGTTGATGCTCCTCCTGTTTGAGGAAGTGATTTTGATTGCTTATTATTCTCTTTACTAGATGGTACTTCAGATTTATTTTGTGCTTCTACTTTATCTTGCACATCTTGTTTGTTTGAAACTCCCGGTTGCTCTTTTACTTCTGGTTTTTCAAGTACGTTCAGCTCTTCTGTCACCTTTGGTTTTTCCGGTTTCTCTAGCTCTTTTAAGTCTTCTGTTGTTTCTTCTTTATTTTCTTCTTCCTCTAGATCTACACGAATTTCCGGTTTTTCCGTTACCTCTGGCTTCTCTAACACATTCGGTTCTTCTGTCACCTTTGGTTCTTCCGGTTTCTCTAGCTCTTTTAAATCTTCTGTTGTTTCTTCTTTTACTTCTTCTTCCTCTAGATCTACACGAATTTCTGGTTTTTCCGTTACCTCTGGTTTTTCAAGCTCATTCGGCTCTTCTGTTATCTTTGGTTCTTCCGGTTTCTCTAGCTCTTTTAAATCTTCCGTTGTTTCTTCTTCTACCTGTTCTTCCTCTAAATCTACACGAACTTCCGGTTTTTCCGTTACCTCTGGTTTTTCAAGCTCATTCGGCTCTTCCGTCACCTTTGGTTCTTCCGGTTTTTCTAACTCTTTTAAGTCTTCTGTTGTTTCTTCTTCTACCTGTTCTTCCTCTAAATCTACACGAACTTCCGGTTTTTCCGTTACCTCTGGTTTTTCAAGCTCATTCGGCTCTTCTGTCACCTTTGGTTTTTCCGGTTTCTCTAGCTCTTTCAACTCTTCTGTTGTTTCTTCTTCTATCTGTTCTTCCTCTAGATCCACATGAATTTCCGGTTTTTCCGTTACCTCTGGTTTTTCAAGCTCATTCGGCTCTTCTGTTACCTTTGGTGCTTCTGGCTTCTCTAGCTCTTTCAAATCTTCCGTTGTTTCTTCTTCTATCTGTTCTTCCTCTAGATCTACATGAATTTCCGGTTTTTCTGTTACCTCTGGTTTTTCAAGCACGTTCGGCTCTTCTGTCACCCTTGGTTCTTCTGGTTTCTCTAGCTCTTTCAAGTCTTCTGTTGTTTCTTCTTCTATCTGTTCTTCCTCTAGATCTACATGAATTTCCGGTTTTTCTGTTACCTCTGGTTTTTCAAGCACGTTCGGCTCTTCTGTCACCTTTGGTGCTTCCGGTTTTTCTAACTCTTTCAAGTCTTCTGTTGTTTCTTCTTCTACTACTTCTTCTTTTGGTGCTACCCAAATTTCCGGTTTGTCTGTTACCTCTGGTTTTTCAAGCTCATTCGGCTCTTCTGTCACCTTTGGTGCTTCCGGTTTTTCTAACTCTTTCAAGTCCTCTGTTGTTTCTTCTTCTACCACTTCTTCTTTTGGTGTTACCCAAATTTCCGGTTTATCTGTCACCTCTGGTTTTTCAAGCTCATTCGGCTCTTCTGTCACCTTTGGTGCTTCCGGTTTTTCTAACTCTTTCAAGTCCTCTGTTGTTTCTTCTTCTACTACTTCTTCTTTTGGTGTTACCCAAATTTCCGGTTTGTCTGTTACCTCTGGTTTTTCAAGCTCATTCGGCTCTTCTGTTACCTTTGGTGCTTCCGGTTTTTCTAACTCTTTCAAGTCTTCTGTTGTTTCTTCTTCAATTTCTTCTTCCTCTGGTTTTACCCAGATTTCCGGTTTGTCTGTTACCTCTGGTTTCTCTAACACATTCGGTTCTTCTGTCACCTTTGGTTCTTCCGGTTTTACTGACTCTTCCAGTTCTTCTGTTGTTTCTTCTTCAATCTTTTCTTCTTCTGGTTTTACCCAGATTTCCGGTCTGTCTGTTACCTCTGGTTTTTCTGGCTTATTCGGCTCTTCTGTCACCTTTGGTTCTTCCGGTTTTACTGACTCTTCCAGTTCTTCTATTGTTTCTTCTTTACCTTGCTCTTCTACTTCTGTTGCTTCATGGATCTTTATATTTGTAATATCATATCCATTAACTTTCGACTGATATCCCGATACAGGTTGTTCTTTCACTTCATACTTATAAGCTTTTCCTTCATTATCAACTGCTGCTAAATTTTCAAACTCATATTTCCAACCATTTGCCGCAGTAACTTCTTTCGTTGCAATGACTTTACCATTTTGCAGTAAATCTACTTTAATATTTTCTGGGCGATCGTTTATTTTGTCGTCTTTCCACGTTTTCGTTCCTACAACAGATGTAGTTTTTAACTTATTTGGGATCATAAGTTTTATTCCGTTTACATCATCCTTCTTAATTGTGAAAGGAATTTTTGCTTTCGGATCAAACTCTACGTAGTTCGGGGCAGAAATTTCTTGCACATAGTAATTGCCTGGAGTAAGATTCGGAGCTTCAACTATTCCTTCTTCATTTGTTGTATAAGAATCGCCAATTTTCTGTCCTGACTCTGTATACAATTCAAAAGAAACACCTGGGATAACTTTCCCTTCGTTTCCTTCAATATGCTTAACAATTTGCAGCGTTCCTTTTGCAGGTAAATCTCCTTCAGCTCCGCCGCCAAATGATATATTTTCAACCTGTGCACTATTAGTTTCAGTAATAGGTTTCTCATATAAAATTTGATAATCAAGTTTATAGTCATTCTGTAAATATTTTAACTTTTTTCCACTCTCAGTTATAGTTGATTTATAGGAAACGGTAAATGAAGTAGCGTTCGCCATATGTCTATAAATTACAACTTCAAATGAGTTATCACCCGTAAACTTTATAGTTCCATATCCTCGCTGTTGAAATTGCTCAAGAGACAAATATTCTCTACTATTAATAGTTATATTAAAACTATCTTTATTAAGCATTTGTCCTTCTTGTAAAGTATCTTTCAAAACAATATTGTCATGTAAATATTGTTTCTTTAAATTGAAATTTAAAAACCAACGTACTTCATCACTTTTGTTTGGCTGAATATCACCAGCTTTATAGAAAAAGATTCCCGGTTCTGTACCTTCCCCTTTCGGGTGTGTAACACTTACCGTTTGTTTTTCTAAATTTGTTCCTAAATTCGTTTGTACATCTTTCGTTTTTCCTGATTCTACATTCGTACCTTGAACAGTGAAATTAAAGTTCCCTCGAATATTTTCAAGCTTCTCTACTGTATCGTTAAATGTACAAACTACATTATTTGTATTAATCTGACACGTACCAAAAACACGTCCTGCTTCATCCTTCAATGCAATCGTGCCACTATAGCCCATTAATTCTGGAGGAAGCGATAGCGTTAATGTGTCCCCTGACTTCATTTTCTTTCCAGGTTTTTCACTAAAGTTTACATGTATACTAGTCTTTTCCCCATAATTTAATTTTGTTTTTTCAAATGCAAAACTATCAACAAACCCTGCCGTGTTTAACTCTTGAGCATGCCCTATGATAGGCAGAAAAACCTGCCCAATGATAACAGTAAAAATAAAACAAATTACAGATATTCTTTTTAAATATGTACTCATAACGCCTCCAATTTTAATTATCACTTTGTTCTGTTATTACATCTTCTCTCTCTTTAACCACCTTGAAAAAAGTTACGACTAGATTATTTGCAGCATCAAATGACCATTAGTCACGCAACGTAAAGCGATAAACAACACAATTCATTAATCATTCACTTACTAAATCATGTCGTTCCACTATACTTTTTTTTGGGCAGCCAACAATAAATATTAATACTTATAAAAATATATTACAAGACTAGCTATTTAAACTTATTTTTGTTACTATGTTAGTAGTAACCTTTTAAACCAAGTGACCATTTCACCCATAAGGTCATCTGATGATTAACTATCTTTCTTTTCCAATATGCCCCACAACACTCTCCCTCAAATTTATTTATTCCACTCATACTAAACTATGAATATATTTCGTAATTACAAAAACACTTCTATTTAAGACATAAAATATGATTTCAATGCCTCAACACTAAAATAGGATGTACATATTATTTTTTAATCAAACTACCTCACTTGATCATTCTAAAAAAACAAGGCTATCTTTCCTTAATAAGAAAGATAGCCTTGTTTTTTTAGACAATCACTTACTTTTTCGCGCCTTTCAACGACTCTCTCAGTACAAATTTTTGTAATTTCCCACTCGCATTGCGAGGAAGTTCATCCACAAATAAATAATGACGCGGACGTTTATAATCTGCTAATTCATCACTTTCTTTACAATATGTTTCTAAATCAGCTTCTGTTATTGTTTCATCTTTCTTCACAACGACCGCAACAACACGCTCTCCCCATAGTTCATCTGGCTCACCAAGTACTGCAACATCTAATACACCAGGATGACTATGAAGGAAATCTTCAATTTCACGAGGATAAATATTAACTCCACCGCTAATCACCATATCATCAACGCGATCTGCAACGAATAAATAGCCGTCTTTATCGAAGTAACCTAAATCACCAGAATGATACCATCCTTTATACATTGATTTTGCATTTGCTTCTTCACGGTTATGATAGCCAGCCATCATAGTTGGGCCGCGTAAAATAATTTCTCCTACTTCATAAGGTGGCAATACATCATCTGGTTCTGCCGGTGCATCTTCATTCGGTTTTACAATACGAATTTCATGACTAAAACATGGCGTTCCTGCTGAACCGGCTTTCGTAATTTGATCCTCTTCTACTAGAAATGCAACAACTGGCCCCATTTCTGTCATTCCATATATTTGAACAAGATCAATATAAAGACGTTCTTTACATTCCTTCACTAGCGCTGGTGCCATCGCAGCCCCGCCATAAACACCGATCTTCATCGACGTTAAATCATACTCTGCTAAATCTTTTTGCAGTAACATATTCCACATCGTCGGTGCTGCAAAGAACGTTGTAATCTTCTCTTCTTGAATCGTATGTAATACTGTTTCTGTATCAAAATGATGTAAAATAACATTCTTTCCGCCAACTTGAATGCGCGGGATGATTCCAGCGTTTAACTCACCGCAATGATATAAAGGTGCGACTACAAGCCCGACACTATCTCTATGATATTTTATGAAATACGTACAAATCATACTATGCTCCGCCATATCACGATGACGATGCAACACGCCTTTCGGATGCCCCGTCGTACCACTCGTATAAAGCATAGAACAATAATCCATTTCATCAATTGCAATATCTACTTTTTCAGAAGATGCTGCATTTACTTTTTCATGGTAGGAGCTTGCATAGGAAGGTGTATCGTCTTCTACATACCAAAAAGACGAACTTGGAAAATCTCGTTCAATCATAGCAACAGTTGACTCCACTGCTTTTTCAAAGACAACTACTTTTGAGGATGCGTCCTGAAGGATATAAGATACTTCTTTTGCCTTTAAGCGAAAATTAATCGGGTTAAAGATCGCACCAATTTTCGCACAAGCTAAGTAAACGTTTACAAATTCACGGCAATTATATAAGTAAACAGATACACAATCTCCCTTTCTTACCCCTTCTTCTAATAGAGCGTGCGCCGTTTTATTTATTTGTTCATCCCACTGTTTATATGTCCAGCGAATATTTTTTTCCGGTTCCACTAACGCCTCTTTATTCGGATACTTACCAACAGATAAATCAAATATTCTCCCTATCGTCATGTACATGCCAACATTTTCCCCCTTTTCTCTTTCATAAATCTATCATTTCGTCTATAAGTAGACATTGTCCTCTAATAATTTGACTAATTTTTCTGATTATTATCGACATAGTTTTACAAACGATGCTGCATCTTGGTAAGTGAAATTATATTAGCGTTTTTTCGAATATATCGACTTACCAACAAAAACTAACAATATAAAGTGAAACTTTAATCAGTGGGGGTTTTCTTCATCCCCCACTGATTATTAGCCTTCACCAATCGGACT
>NZ_MACI01000035.1 GCF_001884105.1 Bacillus luti
GGACATTGGAGCTCTCGACCTTGAAGCGCTTTTTGCTTCGAGCGAGAGAGCGAAATGACCGGAGATTCTAGCCGCTGGAGCTGGATGGTACCTAAAAGTGGAAGTGGCCCGTTTAGCTCTGACAACCTAAAGATGGAAACGACTCGCTCTACTACATCATCCAAAAATCCCCCGCTAAAAAGCGGGGGATTTTTTTTATAATTCTTCCTTTTTTTCCTCTAAAGTCGGGAATTTCTCTTTTTTCGGTTTCCCAAGCTTAATTACGAAGAAATATAGAGAAAGCAATGTAATAAGAAAAACAATTAAAAACGGGTATGGAGAATAAAAAGCACGCGCCGCCTCCGTTTTTCCTGCAACAAACTTCAATGACTCAATATCTAAAAACTCAGCAAACATTTGTACACCGAGCATGCTAAACCAAAAAACAAAAAAACTAATAATAATACCAAAGACTTGCTTCAATCTCGTCATTCATCTCATCCTTTCTATAATCTGTAATTTTTTAGTGCAATCAATATAGT
Organism: Bacillus luti; assembly: GCF_001884105.1. Lineage (GTDB taxonomy): Bacteria > Bacillota > Bacilli > Bacillales > Bacillaceae_G > Bacillus_A > Bacillus_A luti. The sequence goes on from NZ_MACI01000035.1 coordinate 522, forward strand.
ACAAACAAAACTATGCACAGAAAGGAGCTATCTTACCATTCGCGAATTAACTTAATCCAATCTAAAATCGAAATTTGCAAAATAATACCCCAAATAACAAGCAGTCGTAACGACCTAGGAAAAAACGTTACAAATCGAATATACCATTCCATTAACTTGTTCATAACGTCCTCCTCCTCAAAATTATATAGGAAAAAGGAGATATAATCCAAATCCAACCAGAATGATACCACCTACTATTTCACCATATGTACCGAGCATATCTTTCGCATGTCTACCAATTAATAAACCAATCCACGCTAACAGCATGCTAACAAACCCAAAAAGTAATATCGTAATAATTGTCTGCGCCCCGTAAATTCCAAGACTAAGACCTACTGAAAAACTATCTATACTGACGCCAAATGCAAATACGAATAAACTAATTCCAATAGGCGCAGTTCTAGCTTCCTCATTTTCCAAAATAGACGAATATACAATATAGAATCCTAGTCCAATTAATAAAATGGCACCTGCAAAATGTGCAATATCTCCATACTTCTCTGATAAAAAACGACCTAATACCATTCCTACAAATGGCATGATAATATGAAAAATCCCTATCGTCATACCGATATACAGGATTTGTCTTAACTTTAAGGTCATCATCCCCATACCAAGACTCACCGAGAACGCATCCATCCCTAAGGCGAATGCCATAATTATTAAAGGTATTAGCTGTTCAAACGTCATTCATGTCCCTCCTCGGACGTGCTACTTCAAAATATGCTTATCCGAGGAGAAATATTCTGTTTGCTAATCGTACCTTATGCTTCAGTAATAATTTGATGTCCCGCTGCTTTCGTTAAACGATTCATAATGGCATTCCCTATTCCTTCATTCGGGAATGATTCACTAAAAATAACATCCACTTCACTTGCATCAAACGTTCTAAGTACATCATATAATTTAGTCGCAACGCTAGCTAAATCACTTCGAACACCACAAGATAGTACAACATCCGCACTATACACATGCTGATACTCTTCTGTCGTTAATACACCTACTTTAAATCCTTCTTCCTTTTTCTTATCCACAATAAGCTGAATAAATTCACGTGAACCTTCAACAATACTAAGTGGCGCTTTCGGTGCATAATGTGTATATTTCATTCCAGGTGATTTCGGTTTTTCCTTTTCATCCTTTAAAGCTGGATCTAAAGAAACAGTACCTATCACCGCTTCCAATTGTTCTTTCGTAATGCCACCTGGACGTAGAATCGTTGGAACTGTGCTCGTACAATCAATTACAGTTGACTCAACCCCTACTCCCGTTGCACCGCCATCCACAATACCTGCAATCTTCTCATTTAAATCTTCATATACGTGAGAAGCTAACGTCGGACTTGGACGCCCAGAACGATTCGCACTTGGTGCCGCAACAGGTACATTTGCTTCCTCAATAAGAGCAAGCGCTACTGGATGATCAGGCATTCTTACTCCAACCGTATTAAGTCCTGCCGTCACCTTCTCTGAAATTCCTTCTTTTCTAGGTAAAATAATTGTTAACGGGCCTGGCCAAAAATGTTCCATTAACTTTTCTGCAACTGGCGGAACTTCCTTCACAATCCCATCTAATTGAGATTTCGTACCGATGTGGACAATAAGCGGATTATCGCTCGGTCTTCCTTTTGCTTCAAAAATTTTCGCGATTGCTTCATCATTCATCGCGTTCGCACCTAGCCCATATACCGTTTCTGTAGGGAAGGCAATTGCTTCATTTTCTCTTAATAATTTTGCTGCTTCTTGTATCTGTGGATAATATTTTTTTCTTTCCACAACATTATCCACAACCCACATATTTGTATGCATTTTTTCCCACGTCCTTTTCTACCATGAAATACTTGTCTATTTTTAGTTTACTACGAGATTTATCCAAAAGACAAACAAGGTTTATCCACAAAATGTGGATAAACCTAATTAATCTGTGGATAACTTTGTGAATAGCTGACAATTTAGTATTATTGCATTTGGCTCTTTTATATTTTTACAAAAGTGTTCTAACTGTCGAATTCCCTCTGGCACGTTTTCTTTTTCTACAGTGACAAAGTCAAAAAACTGAAAGATCGTTATCGATTGTGGATGATTTGTTAGTAAGTACAATTGTCGAATATTTTTTTCTTTCATATACTGCAAAAACATTTCAAAAAAATATAAGAACGTCTGTTTATCCACATTAGGTGTGAATAAACAAGAACGAATAAGCACATCTTCTCCACTTTGTTCATAACCAATTACAGCTCGTATTTCTTCCGCCTCTTCCAAAATCATAAATTGTGCGTACAGCTCATTTATTTTATCATCTTTTTTATTAGCTTGTCCGAAAAATGAATGTAATCTTTCCACATCTGCTTTCGTAGCAAAATACACCTTCTTCATAGTAAATCCCTCCTCTTTTTTATATATGAGAAGGGATTTACTAATAGTACTATTTAGAGAATAAAGATGTAAAAGCTTCTACAATAAATAACTTAACTTCTGGCTTTTCTTCTTCCTCCTCTACTTTTACATACTCATTTTGTTTTTCTTGTTTTTGTTCCACAGGTTTCTCCACTTTTTCCACAGTTTTTGTTTCTTCTTTACTTACAGGTTGTTCTTCTACTTTCGTTTCATTTTTTACTACTTTCTTTTCAGAAGCTGTTACTTTTTTTGCGACTTCCTGCTTTACAACTTTCTTTTCTTTCACCTCATCCTCTTTTTTCTCTTCTGCATTTACTACTTCTTCATCTAATTGTTTTACCTGCTCCTCTTCAGGAGATTCCGCCTTCACAACATGTTCTTCTTTCCTTACAGCTGTACCACTTGAAAAATCTAAGAAACACATCGGCGGAAATAATACACACCACCAGTTTGCCCCTTCACCTTCACCAATTGTAATCAATACTGCCTCATATTCCCCTGCTGGGTAAATAAAATTCCCATATACCTTTGTAGGAAACTTTACATTCTTACTGAATTTCACTTGAAATGAATCTTTACTTCCTTCTTTTTTCAAAGTATTTGCCACTGTTTTTTCGATTTCTGGAATATGACTTTGAATAACTTTGCGTGCCTCTTCAAATGAAGTTAAATCTGCTACCCATCCATCAATTTGTGCTTTTACTTCATCACGCACTTTGCGTTTTAACGCCTGGTCTTTATCTGAATCACTATTTGCTAAAATCCGTAATCGAACGGCCTCTTTCGGAATAACTGAAGGCCCTTTCGCATCAGCTTTCATATATCCAAACTGCACAAGTAACTGTGCACCAATTAATAATAGAAGAAGATAAGCAATAACTTGTTTTTTCATTTCCTCCACCGTCCCCTCTACAAACAGTGTGGACAGACTTTCATCTTTCTAAACTATTAAATTCAAAATCTATATAAATTTCCCCACAAAAAATAGAGTAAGGTGTGAACCTTACTCCATCTCTGCAAATACCATACGATCTTTTCCATTAATATCAAAAACAACCTCAACATGAGCATGTGGAAAAGCTTGTTGCAATAGCCCTTTTACATCCTCGCCTTGCCCTACTCCAATTTCAAATGCCACAATTGCTTTCTTCTGCAATACATTCGGCAACCCTTCCATAAAACGGCGATAGAAATCTAATCCGTCTTCACCACCAACAAGTGCTCTCTTCGGCTCATGCTCTTTCACCACAGGAGAAAGACCACGCCAATCTTCTTCCGGTATATATGGAGGATTTGAAACAACAATATCTAACTTTTGACCCGTTTCATAAAATGGTGATAATAAATCACCGTGATAGAACGTTACTTCTGCGCCCAAAGTTTTCGCATTTTCTTTTGCAACTTCAATCGACTCTTGTGCAATATCTACCGTATACACATGAAGATTTTTATTTTCTAAAGCTAGCGTAATAGAAATCGCTCCGCTACCTGTACCGATATCTGCTACATGTAGTTCCTTATCACCAAAATGGCGCTCGACTCTTTCTAATACTCCCACTATAAGCTCTTCTGTTTCCGGCCTTGGTATTAATACTTCTTCATTCACAAAGAACGATCTTCCATAAAACATTTCATAACCCATCATATATTGAATCGGAATACCTTCTACATGCTTGTGGATAAACTCTGTAAAACTTTTTTCTTGTTCCGCAGTTATTTCTTCACGCATATTCATCAATAATCCCGTTCTGTTCGTCTTTAATACATGACAAAGGACAATTTCTCCCGCATTTTCATCTCGTCCATTTTCCTGTAAAAAAGAAGAAGCCCATTTCAGGGCTTCATAGACACGCATTACTCAGCTGCCTCCATCTTTTGAGCCTGATCTTCCATCACTAAGGCATTGATGAAATCATCTAACTTACCTTGTAAGATTTGATCTAGCTTTTGAATCGTTAAACCGATTCGATGGTCTGTAACGCGGTTTTGCGGGAAGTTATACGTACGAATACGCTCTGAACGATCACCCGTACCAACAGCTTGTTTACGGTTTTGATCATACTCAGCTTGTGCTTCTTGTCTAAACTTATCATAAACACGTGCGCGTAATACTTTCATCGCTTTTTCTTTATTCTTAATTTGTGATTTCTCATCCTGACAAGATACAACTACACCAGTCGGTAAATGCGTTAAGCGTACCGCTGACATCGTTGTATTAACGCTCTGTCCACCAGGTCCACTAGAAGCGAATGTATCAACACGAACATCTTTCTCATGAATGTCGATCTCTACTTCTTCTGCTTCTGGTAATACAGCTACAGTTGCTGTAGATGTATGAATACGTCCACCAGATTCCGTTTCAGGAACACGTTGTACACGGTGAGCACCATTCTCGAATTTCAGCTTCGCGAAAGCACCTTTACCGTTAATCATAAAGATAATCTCTTTATATCCACCTAATTCTGTATAGCTAGCCTCGATAATTTCCGTTTTCCAGCCTTGTACCTCAGCGTAACGGCTATACATACGGTATAAGTCACCAGCAAATAAAGCGGCCTCGTCGCCACCAGCAGCTCCACGAACCTCAACGATAACGTTCTTATCATCATTAGGGTCTTTTGGTACAAGTAAAATTTTCAGACGCGCTGACAATTCCTTATCTTGTCCTTCTAATTCAGAAACCTCTTCTTTTACCATTTCACGCATTTCTGCGTCTAACTTATCTTCTAACATTGCTTTCGCATCTTTTAATTGCTCACGAACATCCTTATACTCACGATATACCTCTACCGTTTCCTGTATATCAGATTGTTCCTTTGAATATTCACGAAGCTTATTAGTATCGCTAATAACCTCTGGGTCACTTAACAATTCATTTAACTTCTCATAACGATTTTCTACAGCTTGCAAACGATCTAACACATCATTCACCTCTACATCCTAGTATCTAATACAAATAGTATATGGTACTTACTCAAAAAAACGCAAATTATATTTAAAAGCGCAAGCGGCTTGCTTAAAATCGCAGGCTATTTGGAACTCTCGACCTTAAAGCGCTTTTTGCTTCGAGCGAGAGAGTGAAATGGCCGGAGATTCTAGCCGCTGGAGCTAGATAATATATTTAAAAGCGGAGCCGACTGCTTAGGTCCAGTGGTTAAGGTTCTCTCGCACAGAAGACGCTTTTTGTCTTCTCGTGCGGGAGGTTCTTAGACGCAAGGACCTAGCCACCGGAGCTAGATAATATTTAAAAGCGTAAGCGGCTCACACCACTCACTCTCTCTATTTTGAAAAAAACCCGCCCTACACAGCGAGTTTTACTGATCTTTGTTTGTAGGAACTGCATGACAATGACGACAGCGTGGTTCATACGATTCTGAAGCCCCAACTAAAATAATTGGATCATCAAATGCCGCTGGTTCTCCATTAATTAATCGTTGTGTACGACTTGCTGGAGATCCACATGCAGAACATACTGCTTGCAGTTTTGTTACATGTTCAGCAATTGCCATCAGCTGAGGAACTTGTCCAAATGGTAGACCACGGAAATCTTGGTCTAAACCAGCTACAATGACACGATAGCCACGATTTGCCAATACTTGCACCACTTCCACAATGTCCCCATCAAAAAACTGTACCTCATCGATTGCAATAACATCCATATCTTCTGTTATATGCTCAAATATATCTTTTGAGGCAGAAACAGGAACTGCTTTTACCTTTAATCCATTATGTGATACAACGTCTTCTTCGCTATAACGATTATCAATACATGGTTTAAATACAATTGCATGTTGTTTCGCAAATTGTGTACGACGCACACGGCGGATAAGCTCTTCTGATTTACCAGAAAACATACTACCGCAAATCACTTCAATCCAGCCATTTTGATTTATTAAGTACATGAAGCTCTCCTTTCATCTACTTTTTAGTTAAAAGTAGGGTAAAGGTATAATATTTTCGCAAAAAAAACAGACAAGCGAATACATACACTTGCCTGTTTTATGTTTTTATTACTTAATACCGTATTTCTTATTGAAGCGGTCAACGCGTCCGTCTGCAGTAGCAAACTTCTGACGTCCAGTGTAGAATGGGTGAGAATCAGAACTGATCTCAACTTTTAGTAATGGATAAGTGTTACCATCTTCCCACTCAACAGTTTCGTTAGATCCTTTAGTAGATCCGCTTAAGAATTTGAAGCCTGTGTTTGTGTCCATGAATACAACTTTCTTGTAATCTGGGTGAATTCCTGCTTTCATTCTTTTCATCTCCTTCCGCCCTGAATCATTTTCGAAACAGAGTTTTTCATCTTCAGCTGCATACACAACTATATTGATGAAACACATATGATGAAATTATAACAAGGCTAACTTCATTTTGCAACTACCTGTTTTTGTCTTTTTAAATTTAAAAGCGCAAGCGGCTTGTTCAGAATCGCAGGGCATTGGAACTCTCGACCTTGAAGCGCTTTTTGCTTCGAGTGAGAGAGTGAAATGACCGGAGATTCTAGCCGCTGGAGCTGGATATATTTAAAAGCGCAAGCGGCTCG
>NZ_MACI01000036.1 GCF_001884105.1 Bacillus luti
TAGAGGCGCCTTTTGCCTCGTAGGAAGACGCGAAACCACCGACCATTGTAGCCGCTGGAGCTGGATATTACCTTAAAGCCCAGGCGGCTCATTCAGCTCCCACTATAATCAACCAATATCCTTCCACTTATCTCTCTTTAACATCACCTGAAAAACATAAAAAACTCGCTTACCACAAAAATAAGCGAGTCCCAATCTTTTCCCTTTACTTAGTTGTTACATATCTTTTCGAGTCTGCAACAATGTTTTGTAAAAATTCTTCATTTGTCTTTGTTTGACGAAGCTTACGCAAGAAACCTTCAACAAAGTCTGGTGTATCACGCATTGTTTTACGAATACCCCATAACTTGTCTAAATGTTCTTTCGGAATTAATAGATCTTCTTTACGTGTACCAGAACGACGAATATCAATCGCTGGGAAGATACGACGTTCAGCTAATGAACGATCTAAGTGAAGTTCCATATTTCCAGTTCCTTTAAACTCCTCGTAAATTACATCGTCCATACGAGATCCTGTATCAACAAGCGCTGTTGCTAAAATAGTTAAGCTACCGCCCTCTTCAATATTACGCGCTGCCCCAAAGAAACGCTTCGGTCTATGGAAGGCCGCTGGATCGATACCACCCGATAATGTTCTACCACTTGGTGGAATAACAAGGTTGTAAGCTCGCGCTAAACGGGTAATACTATCCATTAAAATGATAACATCTTTTTTGTGCTCTACAAGACGCATTGCACGTTCTAACACAAGTTCAGCTACTTTAATATGATTTTCTGGTACTTCATCAAAAGTAGAACTTACAACATCTCCTTTAACAGAACGTTCAATATCTGTTACTTCCTCTGGACGCTCATCAATTAAAAGTACAATTAATTCTGCTTCCGGATGATTTGTTGTAACACTGTGTGCGATTTCTTTTAATAGACTAGTTTTACCAGCCTTTGGAGGCGCGACAATTAAACCACGTTGTCCAAATCCAACTGGTGCGATTAAATCCATGATGCGTGTCGGTAACTTTTTCGGTTCCGTTTCCAATTTCATTTGGCGATCTGGGTATAATGGTGTTAATGCAGGGAAATGCACACGCTCTTTTGCTGAATCTGGATCATCTCCGTTTACAGCTTCAACTTGTAATAACCCAAAATAGCGTTCATTTTCTTTCGGAGGTCGTACTTTACCAGAAACTTTGTCTCCATTACGTAAATCGAAACGACGGATTTGCGAAGCTGAGATATAAATATCTTCTGAGCTTGGAGAATAGTTGATAGGACGTAGGAATCCAAATCCTTCTGATTGAATAATTTCTAATACGCCTTCCATGAAAAAGAAACCTTCTTTTTCTGCTCGGGCTTTCAAAATAGAAAAAATTAACTCTTTTTTCGTTAACTTGCTATAATACGAAATCTTAAATTCTTTCGCAAGCTCATATAATTCTTTTAATTTCATGTTTTCTAATGCTGCAATTGACAAATTCATTCAGACACCACACTTTAACGTTATTCTCTTTTCAAATGGGTAAAGGGAAAAAATACGGAAGGCAAATAATTAATAATGAAAGGCAATAAGTTCAAGTAGGGTAATATTCACTATTGTAACCCTTTTATCTAGTTTTAATCAATACGTTGAAACACAAATACAAGAAGCGAAGACAAGAAAATTTGTCTTCGCTTTTTATATTTCTTTCTTTTTTCTACTCACCTGATTTTAAGGGAGAATAGATAAGGCATTTCACTCTCTCGTTTGAAGTGCCCTGCAATTCTTAACAAGCTGCTTCCGCTTTTTATTTAATCCAGCTCCGGTGGCTAGAAGGGTCAGTCATTTCACCCCTTCCTACGAGGCACAAAACGCCTCTTTGTCAGGAGCTCCAATGCCTTCCCCTTCTGAGCAAGCCACCTCCGCTTTTTATTTAATAACCAAGTTTGGTTTTTTATTTAAGCTATGGCGTCCGTCTACAAAGCGTACTGTACCTGACTTCGCACGCATAACAAGGGATTGCGTTGTTCCTACGCTACCTTTAAATTGAACACCGCGTAATAGTTCTCCATCTGTTACACCTGTTGCTGCAAAGATTGCATCGTCACCTTTTACTAAGTCCTCCATGCGAAGGATACGGTTGATGTCTTCTATGCCCATCTTTTTGCAACGCGCTAATTCAGCTTCGTTTTGTGGTAATAGTTTTCCGTGAATCTCGCCGCCTAAACATTTCAATGCAACTGCTGCTAATACACCCTCAGGTGCACCACCAGAACCGAATAAAATATCTACACCAGTACGATCAAATGCAGTATTAATTGCGCCAGCTACGTCTCCATCATTAATCAATTTAATGCGAGCACCAGCTTTACGAATTTCTTCAATAATCGCTTGATGACGTGGACGATTTAAAACTGTCGCTACAACATCTTCAATATCTTTATTTTTCGCTTTCGCAACTGCACGTAAGTTATCGATAATAGGCGCATCAATATCGACTGCCCCAACCGCTTCTGGGCCAACCGCGATTTTATCCATGTACATGTCAGGAGCATGTAACAAATTGCCGTGATCTGCGATTGCAATAACAGCAAGTGCGTTCCATCCGCCAGCTGCTACGATGTTTGTCCCTTCTAAAGGATCAACTGCAACGTCTACGCGCGGACCATATCCTGTACCTAATTTCTCTCCGATATACAGCATTGGCGCTTCATCCATTTCACCTTCACCAATTACAACTGTACCTTTCATCGGAATTGTATCAAATACATCACGCATAGCTGATGTTGCTGCACCGTCTGCCTCATCTTTTTTCCCGCGTCCCATCCAACGCGCTGATGATAATGCTGCAGCCTCTGTTACACGTACTAACTCCATAGATAAACTTCTTTCCAAGATAATCCCTCTCCTTTAAGTCTCTAATATTTCTGCCGTATTTTGTGAACCGGATTTTTCTATAAAATGTACTTCCGCTAATGATGATTCTTCGCTCCCCATTAACGGAAGTATCACCACTTTAAGCGTTCTTCATTTCTTCAATCTCTTGCTTTGTCATTTGCTCTCGCCAAATGTTTGCACCAAGCCCCTTAAGCTTGTCTACTATATTTTCGTAACCTCGATCAATATGCTCAAGTCCGGTTACTTCTGTAATGCCATCCGCCATTAACCCCGCAATAACAAGCGCAGCTCCAGCTCGCAAATCACTTGCTTTCACTTTTGCACCTTGCAGTAAAACAGGGCCAGTTACAATAGCTGAACGACCTTCTACTTTAATTTGTGCATTCATACGACGTAATTCATCGATATGTTTAAAACGTGCGCCATAAATCGTATCCGTTACAACACCCGTTCCATGCGCCTTTGTTAAAAGTGTTGTAAACGGCTGTTGTAAATCTGTTGGGAAACCTGGATATACAAGCGTTTTTATATCAACTACTTTTAATCTTCTATCACCGTTCACTGTAATTTGGTCATCATTCGTTTCAACTTGGACACCAGCTTCTCTTAACTTTGCCGTAACTGACTCTAAATGCTGAGGAATAACATTATCAACTGTTACTTCTCCTCCTGACGCAGCACCTAAAATCATATACGTACCCGCTTCAATACGATCTGGAATAATTGTATGATGACAACCGTGCAGTGAATCCACACCATCAATTCGGATTACATCTGTACCAGCACCTTTAATGCGTGCTCCCATGCTCGTCAACAAGGTAGCTACATCAATAATCTCAGGTTCTTTCGCTGCATTTTCAATAACAGTTCTACCTTTCGCTCGTACAGCTGCTAACATAATATTAATTGTAGCCCCTACGCTAACAACGTCTAAATAAATACGTGCTCCGCGCAATTCATCTGCTCTTAAGTAGATAGCACCCTGTTCATTTGTAACATGTGCACCTAGCGCTTCAAAACCTTTAATATGCTGATCAATCGGTCTTGGTCCTAAATGACATCCACCCGGAAGCCCAATAACAGCTTTTTTAAAGCGGCCAAGCATCGCACCCATTAAATAATAAGAAGCGCGTAATTTTTTCACTTTTCCATTTGGCAAAGGCATCGCAACCATATTAGAAGGATCGACTACCATCTCTTCCTCCTGTCCATAAGTTACTTTCCCTCCAATTTCCTCTAGTAAGTCTCCTAGCATTTTCACGTCCGAAATATTAGGAACACCACCAATAGTTACTGGAGTATCTGCTAAAATTGTCGCTGGAATTAGTGCAACGGCGCTGTTCTTTGCACCACTCACGCGAATTGTTCCATTTAAAGCTCTTCCGCCTTCAATTAGCAATTTTTCCATATTGAGCTCCCTTCTTGTGAATGTATTTACTTTCTATTTTCTTTATAGAAAGCTCCCCTTAAGAATCTCAACTACTCTTTCCACCCTAAAAACCATCACCTACAGTGCCCCTGTAGTATAAATAGGTGAAGGTTAACTATTCATCGAATTATAAATCAGATACTTATCACATTTATTAATAGGACTATGCACATTATTTTCTATATTTAAAGATTTAAAAATTCACTTTATCAAATCTTTCGACTTGTTCACGCTTTCATTATACAACGAAAGGAAACCGTCTAAAAGAGTAGACGGTTTCCAAAACGGAATTTTATTCTTACGCTTTACCGTTAGAACCGAATTCGCGCATTTTACCAGCAACAGTTGCTTTGATAGCGTCGCGGCCAGGTCCGATAAATTTACGAGGATCGTAAACTTCTTGGTCTTTGTTTAATACTTCACGAACAGCTTTTGTAAACTCGATTTGGTTCTCAGTGTTTACGTTGATTTTTGAAGTACCTAAAGAGATAGCTTTTACGATATCAGCAGTTGGGATACCAGTACCACCGTGTAATACTAAAGGTACACCAGTGAAGTCACGAACTTGTTCCATTTCAGCGAATCCTAAGTTAGGCTCACCTTTGTAAGGACCGTGTACAGAACCTAAAGCTGGAGCTAGGCAGTCGATGCCAGTTGCTTCAACAAGGTGTTTACACTCTGCAGGATCAGCGTAAATTACGCCTTCAGCGATTACGTCGTCTTCTTGTCCGCCAACTGTTCCAAGCTCAGCTTCAACAGATACGTTACGAGCGTGTGCGTATTCTACTACTTTTTTAGTAGTTTCAACGTTTTCTTCGAATGGGTGGTGAGAAGCGTCGATCATTACAGATGTGAAACCTGCATCGATTGCTTCTTTACACTTTTCAAAGCTTGAACCATGGTCAAGGTGAATCGCTACAGGAACAGAAATGTTCATTTCTTCGATTAAAGCTTTAACCATAGCTACAACTGTTTTGAAACCAGTCATATGACGAGCTGCACCCTCAGATACACCTAGGATTACAGGAGATTTTTCTTCTTCCGCAGCAGCTAAGATAGCTTGAGTCCACTCTAAGTTGTTCATGTTGAATTGACCAACTGCGTATTTTCCTTCTAGTGCTTTGTTTAGCATTTCTTTCATAGAAACTAAAGGCATGGTGAATCCTCCTAAAAAACGTTTTTTGTATCCGATAAGTTCTTATCGCTGGTAGTATGACCAGGATAAGGTAAAATATGTATATCTACATACCGGACTTTTTTCTACACTCCATAGGATAACAACTTGTACTCAAAAACTCAACCGTATTCACCTGCACAATAGTCCATGTAAACGCTTTTTTCCATATTTTTTATAAAAAATTCATTTTTTATGCCTCTACAGCAAGCTGATCTCTCACCGCTTGACGAATTTCATCAATATCAAATGGTTTGGCAAAGTGCATTAAAGCTCCTAAATCTTTTGCTTCTTGGATCATATCAAGCTCTCCATAAGCAGTCATTAAAATTACTTTAATACTCTCATCAATTTCCTTTACATGTTTTAAAATCTCTATACCATCCATACCTGGAATTTTCATATCTAATACGACTAAATCTGGATTGTCTTTTTTCACGATATCTAAAGCTTGAAAACCATTCGCTGCTTGGAACGTCTGATAACCTTCTTTTTGGAACACTTCATGTAATAACACACGAATGCCATATTGATCATCAACGATTAAAATTTTCCCTTCCATAACTCCCAACCTTTCTGTGTAAGTACAAGATTTACAGCTTCTTATATCTTATCGATTTATTTTCGCTATTCTTTGCCAAATTCCTTCCTATTCTTTCTTATTTTACCGTTTCCTATTTCGTTATGCCACCTACGATTTCACCTTTCTAAAAAAATAAACTATAATGAAAACCGGCAAACACGTACGAAAGGAGTAACATTATGTTAAAAATTTTTTCAACTCAATTAAGTGGTTATTTCTCCAGAGTTTCTCAAAAAGAGGAAATGAATATAGAGGATAGTGCTCGTCTACTTGCTCAAGCACTAGTTGGCGATGGTTACATTTATTTACATGGTACAAATGAAATGGAGGGCGTTGTTGCTGAAGCGCTATTCGGTGCTGAACCAATGAAGCAAGCAAAACGATTATTTGAAAATGGGAAAGAAGTAGAAGTAACTTCTGCAGATCGTGTACTTCTTATTAGCCGTTTTTCAACAGATGAAGAAGTTATAGCAATCGCAAAAAAACTTCAAGCAGATGGACACTCTATTGTCGGCATCTCTGCTATTCAAGAAGGTACTGAATCATTAGAGCAATATACAGATGTACATATTGATACAAAACTGTTAAAAGGTCTTATTCCAGACGATGAAGGTAACCGCTACGGATTCCCAAGTTTAATTGTAGCTTTATTTGCTTATCACGGAATTAAATTTACAATTGATGAAATGTTAAACGAATATTAAAAAAAGCGCCTGAAATCAGGCGCTTTTTTTATTACTTGCTCTCTTTATTCGTAATAGAAGCACTTACGAAATCATGGAACAATGGTTGTGGGCGGTTTGGACGAGATACAAGTTCTGGGTGGAACTGTGCTGCCACGAACCAAGGGTGATCTTTTAATTCAATGATTTCAACTAGACGGCCGTCTGGGCTTGTACCAGAGAATACAAATCCTGCTTTTTCCATATCCGGACGGAATTGATTGTTGAACTCATAACGATGACGATGACGCTCATATACAACCGGCTCACTGTAAGCTCTGTAAGCATTTGTTTCTTCAGAAAGCTTACATGGATATAGACCAAGACGAAGTGTACCACCTAAGTCTTCTACATCTTTTTGTTCTGGTAATAAGTCGATGATTGCATAAGGTGTGTCAGGATTAATTTCAGAAGAGTTAGCTCCTTCTAATCCTAATACGTTACGTGCGAATTCGATTGATGCAAGTTGCATACCTAAGCAAATTCCTAAGAATGGAACTTTATTTTCACGAGCGTATTGAATTGCAACGATTTTACCTTCTACACCACGATCGCCGAAGCCACCTGGTACAAGGATACCATCTGTGTCTCCTACTAATTCTTGTACATTTTCTGCTGTTACGTGCTCAGCATTTACCCATTTCACTTCTACATCTGTATCGAAAGAGTAACCTGCATGACGAAGTGCTTCTACAACAGAAATGTATGCATCTTGAAGTTCTACATACTTACCAACAAGAGCGATTTTTGTTTTCTTAGAAAGGTTACGTACTTTATCAACTAGCGCAGTCCACTCTGTCATATCTGCAGCTGGATTGTCTAATTTTAAGTGATCACAAACGATTTGGTCCATATTTTGCTCTTGAAGAGATAATGGAACTGCATATAAAGTATCTGCATCGCGCGCTTCGATAACTGCTTTTGTATCGATGTCACAGAATAATGCAAGCTTGTCTTTCATATCTTGAGAAACAGGCAGTTCTGTACGAACAACGATAATATTTGGTTGAATACCTAAGCTGCGAAGCTCTTTAACGCTATGTTGCGTTGGTTTTGTTTTCATTTCACCCGCTGCTTTTAAGTACGGGATTAACGTACAGTGAATGTACATTACATTGTCACGACCGATGTCGCTCTTAATTTGACGGATTGCTTCTAAGAATGGTAGAGACTCGATATCACCAACAGTTCCACCGATTTCTGTAATAACAACGTCCGCATTTGTTTCGCGACCAGAACGGTATACACGTTCTTTAATTTCATTAGTAATGTGAGGAATAACTTGAACTGTTCCTCCTAAGTATTCACCACGACGCTCTTTTTGAAGAACTGAAGAGTAAATTTTACCTGTTGTTACGTTGCTGTATTTGTTTAAGTTAATGTCGATGAAACGCTCATAGTGACCAAGGTCTAAGTCAGTTTCTGCGCCATCATCTGTTACGAATACCTCACCGTGTTGGTATGGGCTCATAGTCCCTGGGTCTACGTTAATGTATGGATCAAACTTTTGAATCGTTACGTTTAACCCACGGTTTTTTAATAGTCTTCCAAGAGATGCTGCTGTAATACCTTTACCTAAAGACGATACTACACCGCCTGTTACAAAAATATACTTAGTCATGAAAAAGCTCCCTTCTACTTTGCTGTTATATAATCACCGTTGCAAAGCGCAACGTATGTAGATAACACTGTATCTATCTTATTGTTAGGCTCTTTTTATTTTCTAAACAAAAAACAAAAAAGAAAATTGCTCCCCTCATCACATAAAGTAATAAGTAGGGAGCAATTTTCTTTTATATTTACACTTTAAAAGTATTATCGTCCTTTTTTAAAGAGCCCAAAAATGATTCTACATGGACGATAATGAAAAGTCAAGAACTACAGTTCTTCCTCTTCTTCTTCTTCAGTTTCATCGTACTCAAGTTCTTCTTCAGCGAAGTCTTCATCATCTTCATCTAAATCATCAAGATCGTCGTCATCTCCGTCTTCATCTTCAAGAACCTTGTCCAAATCTTCTACATCATCTTCTTCATCTGCATTTCCGTCTGCATCGTCAAAGTCTTCATCTTCTTCAATGTAGTCGTCAAAACCGTCTTCTTCAACTTTACGTTTCTTCTTCGGTTTTGGTTGTGGTAAGATTTCTTCATCAATTTGCTCATATGGGTACCAGCTGCGTAGCCCCCAACGATTTTCTCCTAAATTAATGAAACGTCCATCGATGTTTAAATCTGTATAAAATTGTGCGAGTTTCGCATTAACTTGCTCTTGAGATAGTCCCAGCACTTGAGCGATTTCTTGAACCAACTCGTTGAATGTCGTTGCTTGTCTTTTATCCCCTAAAACGCTATGTACAACTTCAATCATTGAACATTCTTTTAGCTCTTCTGGTGAATATTGCTTAAAATTCACTTATGCGGCACTTCCTTTCATCAAATATAACCTTATATATAACGGTCTGCTTAAAAAAATCCATACTATTCATTATAAACAAAAGTCGCACAAATATGCTACAAAAAAAACGGGAAACTTTTATATGGCAATAAAATTATAATTTGTCCGTTCCTTATTTCGGAAGCATATGAGCCCCCTGCAACACATACCTAATTTGCATTTCTGTATATTCCTCGAGCGTATATAATTTTTGCAAGGCCCAGCGTCTAAATCCCCACATTTGTCCTTGTATGAAAATATTATGTGCAAGAAGCTGTATTTCCTTATTATTTAATGTAAATGTTCCGTTTTCTGTACACTGTTCTAAAATATTTTCAAACATCCCTACCATTTGAAACTCTTTTTCTAATACGTATGGAAGAGATTCTTTCGGTAAAAAACGTACTTCTTGATACATAATTAATACTTCTTCTTGCAATTCGTCCATAACCTTAAAATAATTCGTTATCGCTATCTTTAAACTTTCTATACTTCCCTTCTCTGTACACACTACTTCCTCTAACCGTTCTTTTACATGTTCATAAATACTATCACAAACTAAATATAAAACATCATCTTTTGTACGAATATATTCATAAAGTGTTCCAATACTAAAGCCCGCCGCCTTCGCAATTTCTCTCGTTGTTGTACGCGGAAATCCTTTTTGCTTAAACAATTGCACCGCACCTTTAATCATTTGTTCACGCCTTAACGCAACTAACTTCTCATCTTTTACTGATGCATGTACGTTATGTTTAACCATCCCCTTCACCTCTCTCTATTATTTTTTGGAAGGAAAAAGCGTAGGAAAATACCTACGCTTTCGTTCCTACTTCGTTAACATACGAGAAATTACAAGCCTTTGAATCTCTTGTGTTCCTTCATAAATCTGTGTGATTTTTGCATCTCGCATATAACGCTCTACTGGATAATCTTTCGTATAACCGTAACCACCAAATACTTGTACCGCTTCCGTCGTCACCTTCATCGCGGTATCACCTGCAAATACTTTTGACATCGCTGATTCTTTCCCATACGGAAGCCCTTCCGATTCAAGCCAAGCTGCTTGATATGTTAAAAGGCGCGCCGCCTCTATATCCGTTGCCATATCCGCAAGTTTAAAGCCAATCCCTTGCTGCGCCGCAATCGGCTTCCCAAACTGATGGCGCTCTCTTGCATATTCTACAGAAGCATCTAAAGCCCCTTGTGCAATACCAACCGCTTGCGCCGCAATACCATTACGACCGCCATCTAATGTTTGCATCGCAATCTTAAATCCTTGCCCTTCTTCTCCAAGTAAGTTCTCTACAGGAATACGGCAATCTTCAAACATAATTTCAGTCGTTGGCGAAGAGCGAATCCCTAACTTACTTTCTTTCTTCCCAACTGAAAATCCTGGTGTATCACTTTCTACAATAAATGCACTCGTACCGCGCTGCTTCGATTCAGGATCTGTTAGCGCAAAAACAACATAAATATCGGCAATGCCGCCATTTGTAATAAAGATTTTCGATCCATTTAATACGTAATGGTCTCCATCTCTTTTTGCAATTGTCTTCATTCCACCAGCGTCCGATCCAGATCCTGTCTCAGTTAAACCATATGCACCAATTTTCGTCCCTTCAGCCATCGGTCGCAAAAACTTTTGCTTTTGCTCTTCCGTTCCGAATTTAAAAATTGGCCATCCAGCAAGTGAAGTATGCGCAGACAGTGTTACCCCTGTAGAGGCACAAACGCGAGATAACTCTTCAATTGCAATTACGTACGCCAAGTAATCGCTTCCAATTCCGCCGTACTCTTCAGGCCATGGGATACCTGTCAAGCCAAGCTCTGCCATTTGATCAAATAAAGCACGATCAAATCTCTCTTCCTCATCACGCTGCGCTGCTGTTGGTGCTACTTCGTTTTTAGCAAAGTCTCGAACCATTTTTCTTATCATTTCATGTTCTTCTGATAGTTTAAAATGCATCTCCGTCTCCCCCTCGTCCTTTTATAAAGCACGGCTAATAACAAGTTTTTGTATTTCACTCGTTCCTTCATAAATTTGTGTGATCTTCGCATCACGGAAAAATCGCTCTACTGGATAATCTTTCGTATAACCGTAACCACCAAATACTTGCACCGCTTCAATCGAAACTTCAACTGCCGTCTTAGAAGCGAATAATTTTGCAATAGACGCTTCTTTCCCGCACGGTAACCCTTGTGCTCTAAGCGATGCAGCTCTATATACAAGTAAGCGTGCAGCCTCCACATTTGTCGCCATATCTGCAAGTTTGAAGCCAATCCCTTGCTGCGCCGCAATCGGCTTCCCAAATTGCTCTCGTTCTTTTGCATAATCAATCGCACATGTAAGCGCTGCTTCAGCAATTCCTAACGCCTGTGCACCGATTCCAATTCGTCCAACATCTAAATTCGCCATCGCCACCTTGAATCCTTGTCCTTCTTCCCCAAGTAAATTCTCAGCTGGCACTTTCATATCTTCAAACGTAAGTTGTACTGTGCGTGAACCAAGAAGCCCCATCTTATGCTCGTCTTTTCCTATAATTAAACCAGGCGTATCTTTCTCTACTATGAATGCGGAAATACCACTTTTTCCTGCCTCTGGATTTGTAGAAGCGAATACAATATATGTACTTGCTTCGCCCCCATTTGTAATAAATACTTTCGATCCATTAATAATGTAGTGATCGTCTTTTTTTACAGCTCTTGACTTCAAACTCCCTGCATCCGATCCTGCATTTGGTTCTGTTAATGCAAATGCACCTAAATATTCACCAGTCGCAAGTTTAGAAACGTATTTCTGCTTCTGTTCTTCTGTTCCGAAATATAAAATCGGATTCATACCAACTGACGTATGTACAGCTAAAATTACACCAACCGTTGCGCTTACCTTTGAGATCTCTTCAATTGCTAAAATGTAAGAAATGAAATCCATTTCTGCGCCGCCGTATTTCGCAGGCGCTGGAATACCCATTAACCCAAGCTCACCCATCTTTTGCAAAATTTCTTTCGGGAACACCCCTTGTTCCATACTAGGAACAAAGGGAGCTATTTCTTTCTGTGCAAAATCTCGAACCATTTTCCTCATCATTTGCTGCTCTTCAGTAAAATGAAAATTCATATACTTCGCCTCCATTTGCTATATATCTTTTAAACAATTTGGTAAGACCACTATTTTAATAAAGGGAGGAATTTATTCGTAAACGTAGAAACCACGGCCTGTTTTACGTCCTAACCATCCTGCATTTACGTACTTACGTAATAATGGACATGGGCGATATTTACTATCTCCTAATCCTTCATGCAACACTTCCATAATGTATAAACATGTGTCTAAACCGATAAAATCAGCTAACGTTAGAGGTCCCATCGGATGATTCATACCAAGTTTCATTACTTCATCAATCGCTTCTTTCGTCGCTACACCTTCATATAACGTATAAATTGCTTCGTTAATCATCGGTAATAAAATACGGTTCGATACAAACCCTGGGAAATCATTTACTTCAACTGGAACTTTCCCAATTTTCTTCGTAATGTCTTCAATCGTTTCGTATACCGCATCATCCGTAGCTAAACCACGAATAATTTCAACAAGCTTCATAACAGGAACTGGATTCATAAAGTGCATACCGATTACTTTTTCTGGACGTTTCGTTACCGCTGCAATTTCTGTAATTGGCAACGATGACGTATTCGTCGCTAAAATGGCATGATCCGGTGCGATTTCATCTAGATTCGCAAAAATTTTCTTTTTAATATCCATTTTCTCAACAGCCGCTTCAATAATAAGATCAGCTTCTTTCACACAATCTAAATCAAGCGTTACTGTAAGACGATTTAACGTCGCTTCCTTCTCTTCTTCTTTCATACGTCCTTTTTCTACTTGGCGTGCTAAGTTTTTCGTAATGATAGCCAGCCCTCTATCTAATTGCTCTTGTTTTAAATCTTGAACCTTCACGTCATATCCTGCCATTGCACACACTTGTGCGATTCCCGATCCCATTTGTCCTGCACCAATTACAACAATTTTTTGTACACCCATTTCTTCTTCCCCCTTAATTGTTAATAAACGATATAGATTCTAAAATTAATGAACTTCAATCATCACTGCGTCACCTTGACCGCCACCACTACAAATTGAAGCAATGCCAATTCCGCCGCCGCGCTGCTTAAGTGCATGGATTAGTGTAACGATAATACGCGCTCCGCTTGCCCCAATTGGATGTCCCATCGCCACTGCGCCGCCATTTACATTCAATTTTTCTGGGTCAATTCCCGCAATATCTGTACTTGCAATTGCTACCGCTGCAAATGCTTCATTAATCTCAAATAAATCGATATCTTCAATTGTCTTGCCTGTTTTTTTCAACAATGCGTTAATTGCATAGCCTGGTGTTCTTGGGAAATCCTTTGATTCTACCGCGATTGCCGTATGCGCTAAAATTGTCGCTAATGGCGTTCTTCCTTCTTGCTTCGCTCTGTCCTCGCTCATTAATACAAGTGCAGCACCGCCATCATTTAGGCCAGGAGCATTACCAGCTGTCACTGCTGCCGTCTTATCAAATACAGGCTTTAATTTTGCTAACTTTTCAACCGTTGTATCCGCGCGTGGCGCTTCATCCTTTGCAACAACGATAGGATCGCCTTTTCTTTGTGGAATCGTTACTGGCACAATTTCCGCTTCAAAACGGCCTTCTTTGTGTGCAGCAACCGCACGCTGATGGCTACGATATGCCCATTCATCTTGCGCTTCGCGAGAAATTCCATCTTCCTTCGCAACTTCTCCGCCATAAACACCCATGTGTATACCTGAAAATGCGCATGTTAAACCGTCTGCAACGTTTAAATCGATAACTTCGTTGTTGCCCATTCTGTATCCCCATCTTGCCCCACGTAAAATGTAAGGACTGTTACTCATCGACTCCATACCACCAGCTACAATCAATGATTGATCGCCAGTACGAATAATTTGATCCGCTAACGTAACCGCACGAAGCCCTGATGCACAAACTTTATTCACTGTTTCCGTCTGCACTTCCCAAGGGATTCCAGCAGCCCTCGCCGCTTGGCGCGATGGAATTTGCCCCTGTCCACCTTGAATAACCGTTCCAAATATAACTTCCTCAACATCACTAGCAGAAACATTTGCTCTTTCAAGCGCCGCTTTAATTGCAATTCCTCCAAGTTCCGTTGCTTTCACATCTTTTAAAGTTCCTCCAAATTTCCCAACCGGTGTTCTTGCTGCACTTAAAATAACTGTTTTACTCATTCCTCTTTCCCCCATTTCTTTTTATCACTGAGCGCGCGCTCGGTGTTCCTACGTTGAGAAGAGGTGCAATGATTGCACCTCTTTCTAAAGTTGTATGCATTCCTACAAACTAGATTGCTTCTTTCTTCTGTCCAATAACTGAGCGTTCTAAAATCTCTGTTACATCGAGAGTTTGAACTTTCTCTTCAACTTCTTTCGCTTTCGTACCATCACTAATCATTGTTAAGCAATAAGGACATCCTGTACCGATAATGGATGGCTGTACAGCTAATGCTTGCTCTGTACGAGCAACGTTAATACGTGAACCTGTTGTTTCTTCCATCCACATTAAACCGCCACCTGCGCCACAGCACATTCCAGTTTCGCGATTTCGTGCCATCTCTACAAGATTCACTCCAGGAATCGCTTTCAAAATATCACGCGGCGCTTCGTACACTTCGTTGTATCTTCCTAAGTAACAGGAATCATGGTACGTAACTGTTTCCTCAATAGCGTGAACAGGCTTTAAGCGACCTTCTTTCACCCACTGAGCTAACAATTCTGTATGATGATAGACTTCTGCTTGTAAACCAAAGTCCGGATACTCATTTTTAAATGTGTTATAAGCATGAGGATCAATCGTAACGATTTTCTTCACTCCTGCCTTTTCAAATTCTTCAATATTCTTTGTCGCCATCTCTTGGAATACAAATTCATTTCCAAGGCGGCGCGGTGTATCTCCAGAATTCTTTTCTTTATTACCGAGAATCGCGAATGAAATGCCTGCTTCGTTCATTAACTTCGCAAACGATATCGCAATCTTCTGACTACGATTGTCGTATGATCCCATTGAACCAACCCAGAATAAATACTCGAATTCTTCACCAGCTTTTGATTTTTCTTTTACTGTTGGAACTGTTACTTCGTCATCACCTTGGCGCCATGTTTCGCGCTCTTTACGGTTCAGACCCCACGGATTTCCTTGACGTTCAATGTTTGTCATCGCGCGTTGTGCTTCCGCGTCCATTTTTCCTTCTGTTAAAACGAGATAACGGCGTAAATCAATAATTTTGTCAACATGTTCATTCATAACTGGACATTGATCTTCACAGTTACGACACGTTGTACATGCCCAGATTTCTTCTTCTGTAATAACATCTCCGATTAAACTCGGATCGTAAGCGAGTGTTGTAGCCGCTGATTCTTGTTGCCCTTTTCCAGCTGCCATCATCGCTAACTGATTTCCTTGTGTATTATTAAAAGCCACTACTGGAACCCACGGTGCTTTTGATGTTACCGCAGCTCCTTTATCAGTTAAATGATCACGAAGCTTTAAAATCAAGTCCATCGGCGATAGCATTTTTCCTGTGCCTGTTGCTGGACACATATTTGTACAGCGACCACACTCTACACAAGCGTATAAATCAATAAGTTGATTTTGTCTAAAGTCTTCAATTTTACCAACACCAAATGTTTCTTGCGTTTCATCTTCAAAATCAATCTTTTCAAGCTTCCCTGGGTTTGAAAGACGACCGAAGAATACATTAGCTGGTCCCGCAATTAAATGCGCATGTTTTGATTGTGGAACATACACTAAAAATGTTAACAAGATTAGTAAATGCACCCACCAAGAGAAATAGAACACCGAAATGGCTACGGTTTCATTTATCCCACCAAAAACGTAAGCGATTGCAGAAGCGATTGGTTCACTCCATGAAAGCTCCTCGCCATGCCATATAAGTCCCATACCGTTACCAAGTAGTACAGAAACCATTAAGCCTCCGATAAAAATAAGAACAAGGCCCGATTTAAAGTTACGTTTTAAACGAACAAGCTTTTCAACATAGCGTCTATGAAAAGCCCAAAAGACTGCAATTAAAATTACAAGTGTGACAATTTCCTGGAAGAATGTAAATGCAGGGTATAGTGGTCCAAGTGGAAGATGTGATCCTGGTGCGAGTCCTTTCCAAACGAAGTCAATTGCTCCAAATTGGACAAGAATAAATCCGTAAAAGAACATAACGTGAATAATGCCGCTCTTTTTATCTTTCAGCAGCTTTTTCTGACCGAAAACATTAACTTTAAGAAGATCCCAACGCTCTTTAAAACGACGATCAAATTCAATCTTTTTTCCTAATTGTATGTAGGCCATCCTCGTTCGTATAAGATACACAAACAAATATCCCGCATAAGCAATAACAGCAATGGCAGCCAGCCAATTAATGATCAGTAAGCTATTCATTTTTATGCTACCCCTCTCTTTGTAAGCCCTCTTTCTTTTTTAGAATCTTCAAAAACATATAATTTTCTGAATTTTTTTCCCCTATCTTCATTATATAATGAGTGAGCATTCAGTCAACAGTTTTTTGTTATACAACAACATATTTTTTAATAAAGCTGTTTATTTCGGTGAAACTATAAAGTGAAACTTTAAGCAATGAGGGCCGTTGATCTCCCCCAACTTCTTTGCTTTAACCTAATTTTGAACTGGGAGGCTTACTGCCCGCAAATAGCGAGGCAAAGGAGGGAATTCACTCATGTTCTTCTTATCTCTCTTGTTAATATGCATTACGCTTTGGATTACAATTGATTTTTTATATGGGAGACGCCTTCATTTGAAACGTGTGCGCCCTCGCACTTTCCCTTTACGTCAAAGTGATTTTCATCTTTATACATATGGAAAAGATTTATATGATGATTTATTTACTGACATAAAACAAGCAAAGCACCACGTACACGTTTTATTCTTCATTGTAAAAAACGATAAGATTAGTCGTCAGTTTTTAAAGTTACTTATTGATAAAGCACAGGAAGGAATTGAAGTAAGACTTTTACTCGATCGATTTGGTAGCCATTATTTATCAAACGAAGCAATCCGTTCCCTCCAAAAACATGGTGTCTCTTTTTCTTTTTGTCATAAAGTTAAATTCCCTTTCCCTTTCTTTTCTGCAAACCAAAGAAATCATAGAAAAATTACAGTCATTGATGGGAAAATCGGTTATATCGGGGGCTTTAATATCGGCGAGGAGTACTTAGGGCATAATGAGCGATTAGGACTATGGAGAGACTATCATTTACGTCTTACAGGAGAAGGTGTTCAAGATTTACAAAAGCAATTTTTGCATGACTGGTTAGATGATACAAATGAAAATCTATTGGAGGTTTCTCTTTATTTTCCGAAACAACAACCAGGTACTATCCTACACCAATTCGTTCCGACTGATGGAGCCTATTTACAACATACTTTTTTACATTTAATTAAAAATGCAAAAAAAGAACTCTTTATCGGTACACCTTATTTCATTCCTGGCAAAAAAATTATGAGTGCTCTATTAAAAGCACATGAAAGAGGGGTTCACATCACGATTCTCGTTCCAGAAAAGGCTGATCACGCCCTTGTTCGAGAGGCAAAATTCCCGTACTGCCGAAAATTAATACAGGCTGGTTGTGATATTTACGCATTTCAACAAGGGTTTTTTCACGCAAAAATTATTATAGTAGACGATGAAATCTGTGATATCGGAACTGCAAATTTTGATATGAGAAGTTTATATAGTAACCATGAAATTAACTGCCTTTTATACAATAAACATTTCATCCAAACAGTAAAAAATAAATTCCATGAAGATCTAGAAAATGCATCATTACTTTCCTTTGAAGATGTCAGCCCCCGTTCTCTTATTGATAGAGGAAAAGAATGGATAGGAACAATCGTTGCTTTCTTCCTATAGGAAAGGGAATAAAAGAGGTATAGCACATATGATTATAAGATTGGGATATGTCTCACATGCAATGGCATTGTGGGACTGTTCTCCTGCCAAAACAATAACGTTTACCAGTTTCAAAAAACTTAATAAACAAGAGCGCGAGGATAAATTGTACCATGTTACAAAACAAAATCTTGAACATACAATACGTATCCTTCATTACAATATAGCGCATGAAATCCCACTATATCGCCTATCGTCTTCTATCGTTCCACTTGCAACACACCCTGAAGTTGAGTTTGATTATATTGAAGCATTCACACCACTTTGGCGTAAAATAGGGGCATTAATTCGAGAACACAATTTACGAGTAAGCTTTCATCCAAATCAATTTACATTATTCACAAGCGACAAGCCACATATTACAACTAACGCTATTACAGATATGAACTATCATTACAAAGTATTAGATGCGATAGGAGTTGCCGATTCTTCTTACATTAATATCCATGTTGGTGGGGCCTATGGAAATAAGGAAAAAGCAATTGAACGTTTCCATGAAAACATAAAAAAACTTCCTACACATACAAAAAAACAAATGACTCTTGAAAATGATGATAAAACATATACAACTTCTGAAACTTTATCTATTTGCCAAAAAGAAAATATTCCTTTTGTATTTGATTATCATCATCATATGGCTAATCTTTGCGAGGAACCACTGGAAGAGCTACTACCTGCGATTTTTGAAACTTGGTCACACACAAACATCCCGCCAAAAGTTCACATTTCTTCTCCTAGATCAGAAAAAGAATTTAGGGCTCACGCTGAATATATTGATTTAGAGTTTATTAAGCCGTTCTTACACATCGCAAAAAAAATAAATCATAATTTCGATATTATGATTGAAAGTAAACAGAAAGATTTAGCACTATTACAATTCATACGTGAACTTTCTTCTATAAAAGGGGTAAAAAGAACAAATGGCGCAACATTACGATGGTAAATTGTAATGTTGCGCTATTTTTTTCAAAAAAAGTAATTTTTATAGTAAAAAACACCCTATTTTATATGCTATTATTTAAATTAGCATTTTCCACCTGAGATTCAACTTTATTGAAACGGAGCCATAATATGATTAATCAAAAAAAGTATGTACAATTTGTCATGATGTATATAATTATATTTTCTCTTTGGATATTCCTTATTCCTAAGGACTTGAATATAAAAGAAATTGGAATTCTTTTCTTATTTTGTTTTGCTACAATCTTTTCTTGCTATTGCCTATATAAAGCAATTAAGAAGATGAAACGCGGCGACAAACTATTTTGGGTTCTAGTACTATGCACTTGTATATGTGGATTAACTATGGAAATTACTTTATTTTTGCATTCCCTTTCTATATATGATCAAGTCCTATTCTCATATAAGGCATTGCCTTTTTTCATCATACAATATATTTTGCTCTTTTCTGGCTTTGCTATAAAGTTTATAAAACATTACTCTATTAGAGGCCTTGCTCAATTTTCATTCGACAGCATCTTTATTGTTATTATGAATATTTATTTCACCTTAACTTTTATTTTGGATCTCTCAAGCTTTCGTGCGTTAACAACAGATATGTGGGTTTTAATTGGATACTTTGTTGCACAATCATTAGTGATTTACGCCGTTATTAGCTTATATAGAAGAGAAAAATATTCTTCTAGTAGAATCGCGTTAATTATCGGCTTTACTATTATACTTGTATACGGATATGTACATTTATTCCAATTAAACGCCGGAATGAAATCTTCTTCTGAAGTCTCTTATTTAATACATACCGCTTCCATTTTACTAATAGGTTTATCGTCCATACTATACATTTTGGATAAACCAATACGACATGAAACGAAAACAAAATATTATCGATTCGATTATGTACGCTTTATATTACCTTATTTTAGTATAATTATTACTTTTGCTTTTATTGTCCTTCAGCCTTGGGATGATCAGTTCATGCTAATCGGTCTAGTATTATCATTAATCTTATTATTTCTACGACAACTTTACATGTGGAAAGACAATCAAGCATTAATTGACACCTACGAGAAGTTGACTATACAACTAGAGGACGAAGTTGAAGAAGGTGCATCTGCATTATCCAAAAGTGAACAACGTTATAAATCTTTATTTGAAGATCACCCTGATGCCGTGTTCTCCTTAAATATGAATGGTATTTTTCAACGCTCTAATCAGGCATGTGAAAGTTTATTTACTGCTTACTATTGTGAGGTAGCTAGCTATTCTCTTCTACATTTCATTGATCCAAAAGACCATGAACTACTAAAGAGGGCTTTACAACTTACAAAAGAAGGTAGACCACAAACCTTAGAAGTTCGTACAAAAGAAAAAGAAGGCTACTATTATTACCTTCACATTACGCTTATCCCTACGTTTATAAATAAAGAAGTTGTTGGGATGTTCGGGATAGCACGTGATATTACAACTTTATATGAAAAGCAAAAGCAAGTAGAGCATTTAGCTTTTCATGATGCACTTACCGGGTTACCAAATCGCCGTAAGTTTGAAAAAGATTTAAAAGCTATGTTAACTACGGCTCAAACTAGTGCAAATGACATTGCCGTCATGTTCCTTGATTTAGATCGATTCAAAAAAATTAATGATCGCCTTGGTCATGATGTTGGAGATTTACTATTAATCGAAGTAGCAAAGCGATTACGTGGGTGTTTGCGTTCTAAAGATATCGTTGCTCGTCAAGGGGGCGATGAGTTTACAATTCTATTACCAGATATGTACTCTGAAAAAAGTGCATCTTTCATCGCTGAACAAATTTTAACTATTTTAAACAAACCGTTCTTCATTAAAGACGAAGAACTATCTATTACACCAAGTATCGGAATTGCAATGTACCCTGATTATGGAACAAATGTAACCGAATTAATGAAAAATGCCGATATGGCTATGTATTGTGCGAAAGCAAATGGAAAAAACAGATTTGTTTTCTTCTCAAAAGAAATGAGTATTGCTCAAAATGAGAGTAACTTCCTAGAAGGTGAACTTTCAAAAGCATTACAGCAAAATGAATTTTTCCTTGAATATCAACCGCAAGTACATACAAAAACAAAACAAATTATCGGTTTTGAAGCATTAATTCGTTGGAAACATCCAAAACTCGGAATTGTATCACCTGCCCAGTTCATTCCTCTAGCAGAGGAAACAGGATTTATTATTGAACTTGGTAATTGGATTTTACATAAAGCCTGTTCGGAAGCAAAAAAATGGCATAACCAAGGCTTTTCTCATTTAAAAGTTGGTGTAAATTTATCTGTTGTTCAATTTAATCACCCAGATTTAATATCAACTATTTCAAAAGTCCTAGAAGAAACAAAACTAAAACCAGAAGCATTAGATATTGAGATTACGGAAAGTATCGCGATTAATCAAAATCATTCTGTAGTTGCTAAACTAGAAGAACTTCAAAATCTCGGTATTCAAATTTCAATTGATGACTTCGGAACTGGTTATAGCTCTTTAGCTTATTTAACAAAATATCCAATCAACACATTAAAAATTGCCCGAGAATTTATTTGTGGCATTACAAATAGCCCTTTAGAAGAAGCAATTATCGCTTCCATTATTAAACTATCCAAAGAATTAAATTTAGAAGTTATTGCTGAAGGTGTAGAGACAGAAGAACAGTGGAATTTTTTACGCGCACAAAACTGTGATCATATTCAAGGATTCTTCTTTAGCAAACCTGTTTCTAATAAAGATGTTTGGATGTTACTCCACAAAAAAACAACCGTCTAAGTAAGACGGTTGTTTTTAATATTCATAAGGCATATCTGAAGCTAATTGTACCTCTTGATCATTATGAGAAATTACTTGGCTGTTCTCTAAAGCTGTATCTGTTAATGAAATACCCCATGCCATCGCTAACGTTAATAGACCACCAATAAGTAGTTTCTTCATATTCCATCACCCACATTTTTTCTTTTAACTATATCATGAAAATTTCTCCATACATTATGCAATTATGCATATTTAATTTTCAGGTTTTTTATCTCTTCATTTTTTTCATAAATTTTTCTTTATACGGATGCATTTCTAAAATATCGAAAAAGAAGCAAGCCTTTTCATAAGCCTCTTCAACCTCTGCCCTATCGTATTCTAGCTTTTCTAAGCATTCACCTTTTTGATAGTATAGCTGTCCAATCAATGCCATACTATTAATTCGACACGATATTTCAATAGCTTTATTTATTTGGTAAAGCGCTTCTTCATATTGATTATCTACGTATAATGTTTTTGCATGATTATGTCTTACCTTCACATCAAACTCTTTATTTTCAGGCAGTGCTTCTAATTGCTTTAATATATCTTCAAATAACTCTAGGCCTTTCTTAAGATGACCATTTTCAGAATAAATATTTGCAATTGCATTTTCTATATAAAGATTTTGGTATACGTCTATTCCAGCTAATTGTTGGTTTAACAACTTTTTTAACTCTAAAATACAATATTCGTAATCAATTTTTTTCAATATGTAAGCTGCTACATAATATTGCCATTGAAGAAATTGCTGAAACTCAGGATGATATTCTTCCTTTTTTAGTTCATTCCATACTTTATTATAAATTTCTTTATATTTCTTTTGCTTACAAAGCATAATAATTTGATCTTTTAACTGCTTTTTCCTCTCAAGATCGGAATAAATGAGTACCTCATAAAAATGAATAATGGGAACTTGTAATTTCGCTGCGATACCTTGTAATATATCCATACTTGGGTATACCGCGCCCGATTCAATTCTACTCACTTCCGATTGATGACATATGTTCTCGGATAACTGCTTTTGTGTTAATCCTCTCATCGCCCTAATTTTCTTAATTTCACTTCCTAATTTTTCTGCCTGCATACTTATTCACCATCCCACTATAACAATCTAATTTATTAAGTTGTCATACCACTACAATAATGTGAATTCGACAATTTTTGATATGAAATAATGCATAATATATATAAAATTCGGCAAATTCTTCATACAATTCACCTCACATACAGGAATAGCTTAGAAGGGTTATAGATGAATTATAGGAGAATTACCAGTGATTTCATTGTAAAAGTAGATAAAAATGGCGTAATTACTACTGTTAGTCGTAAAGTTATCCAACATTTAGAACAACAACCTAATCTTACTATAACAAATTTTTTGTCGAAAAATGAAGTAAAACCTACATTACGTAATACGCTTCAAATTCCAAGCGATACGGTTAAAACAGAATTCTCTAACGAAAGCGTTGTTTATCCCGATTGTTGAAGACTAATAATTAGTGAAGAATGGATATAAAAAGAAGTTTACCTCTCATAGGTAAACTTCTTTTTATATCCATCCCTTTTCTTCCGCAATTGTAATTGCCTCAATTCTATTTTTCGCATCGAGCTTCGTTAACACTTCAGAAATATAATTACGTACTGTACCAGGTGACAGATAAAGTGCCTTCGCAATTTCATTTGCCGTCTTGCCCTCTTTCGCAAGCAACAATACTTCTTTTTCACGATCTGATAACGGATTTTGCTCTTGCCATAACCCGAACATTAAATCTTGAGAGATCTCTCGTTTTCCTTTCATTACATTACGAATCGCTGCAGCTAAGTCCTCACTCGGGCTATCTTTTAACAAATATCCGTGCACACCAGCTTTCATCGCCCTTTCAAAATACCCCGGCCTTGCAAATGTTGTTAAAATCATTACTTTGCATGCTGATTTTTCTTTCTTTAAAGTTTCCGCAACATCTAAGCCACTTTGAATTGGCATTTCAATATCCATAATACTTATATCAGGTTTTAGCGATTCGATTAATTTCAGCGCCTCTTCCCCATTTGCAGCTTGCCCAATTACTTCAATATCATCTTCTAGATCAAGCAGAGCCCCTAGTGCTCCACGAAGCATCCGTTGATCTTCTGCAATAATAATTCGAATCATGCCCTCACCTCATCTTTTCCTGTTCGAATGACAACTGGAACTTTCACTGTTAATAGCGTCCCTGGATTTATCGTACCCAGTTCAACAAATCCATCAATAAGAGCAATTCGCTCTTTCATACCGCGAATACCATTTCCATCATGATTTTGAACCGCTAAACCAATTCCATCGTCTTCTACTGTTACAGTTAATTCACCTTGCGACTCCGATACAGAAACTGTGCACCGCGCTGCCTTACTATGCTTTACAACATTCGTCACTGCCTCACGTAAACACATTCCGACAATATTTTGTTCAATTGGTGATAACGAACTTGCACTCGATTCCTGCTTCACTTCTAATTCAATATTAGCTGCTTGTAAAATCACTTTTATTTGCTCCAGCTCTTCTTCTACTGTAATCATACGCATATCAGAAATTAATTCTCTTAGCTGCTTTAAAGCTGTGCGAGATGTTTGTGTAATTTCCTTCGCTTCTATACTTGCACGCTCTGGATTTTTTACGATTAACTTCTCAACGAGCTGGCTTTTTAACGTAATAAGAGATAACGTATGACCTAATGTATCATGAAGATCCCTTGCAATTCGCTGCCGTTCTTCACGTTTTACTAAGTCTTTAATTTGCTCGTTTGCTTCGTTTAATTGGTTCTTTAACATCTTTTTTTGATTAAAATTACGCATACCAAATGGCGTAATAAGCATTAAAATAAACATTGGAATGATATTCACTAAATTTGGAATTGTTAGTTGGTTAATATTTAAAAATATAAAAGTTCCAAGCATTATAACTAATAAACATAACAATACGCGAAATACTTTCTTACTTGGTGCAAACCCCATCGCACTCGCCGTGAAATATCCAAACAATATCATGAAAGGATTATAAAACAAAGCAAACGAGAGGGTAAGGACCATTTGAATACACGCCCATAAAACGAACGTCTTCTTAACAAAATAAAGTTGTCGGTATGTGACAACGAAAACTATCAACATACCGATTCCGAGTACAAGTTTCCACCCCGATACTTGTGTCAAATTGTAAATTGGAAATAACAGATAAACGAGCCACATATACGGGAAAAAACCCAGCTGTTTCGGAAAAAATTCAAACCTCTTCATCTCTATCATTTATACCGCTTCCTGTCTTTTTCTTATATATATTGATACTACAACAAATATAAGGAAATAACCTCCTAGTACCGCGATATTTTCCCAACCAACTGATTTTCCAGCTACAATATCCCATGCGCCGCTTCCAAAATGGTATGTCGGTGTCCATTCCCCAATCGTTCTTAATATTTTTGGGAATACTTCAATTGGCATCCATAACCCGCCAATTACAGCTAAACTCATGTTTAAAATATTTGCTAGGCCAGCAGCTGCATCCGCCTTTTTAATGGAACCTATTACTGTTCCAAGCGCTAAAAATGGTGTCACACCTAACAACAACCATAATCCAGCGCCAATCCACTGCCCTACCGTTAACTCGACATGATTAATTAAGATTCCGGCCATAAAAATAACTAAGATTGAGAAAGCATTTACTACTGTTTGAGCGATAATTTTTGCTGTTAAATACGCTCCCTCTGGAAGTGGTGTAATTTTTAAAAGATGTGTCCATCCTTGCCCTTTTTCCTGAGAAATTCTAACACCGAAACTAAAAAGTGCAGTCCCTACAATACTGAAAGTTGCCATCGAAATTAAATAGTGTGCTTTCCACGCATCTCCGTTTTGTGGTACTTGAACAACATTTGTGAAAATGTAATAAAACATAACTGGCATTAATAATGAGAAAAAGATAAATAATTTATTACGGAATGTACGTAAAATTTCTATTTTGCATTGCATCCATAATGCTTTCATGCGATTTCCCCCTTCTGATTTGCGACAAACTGTTCAAATGCTTCATCAAGACTTCCTCGTTCAACCGAAACATCTGTTACAGATAGATTTCTTTGATAAATTGCTTGTAAAGTTGCATCAGTATCTTCAGTTGTTAAGATGAAACGTCCTTCATTTGACTGTACTTCTGTTACATTCGGCAATTCCTTTAATAAACTCTTAGGAATTTTCTCTTTCGAATAAAACGAGATCGTTTTTCGAGAAATCGTCGCTTTCATCTCGTCAGGTGT
The DNA here is from genome assembly GCF_001884105.1 of Bacillus luti. Classification (GTDB taxonomy): domain Bacteria; phylum Bacillota; class Bacilli; order Bacillales; family Bacillaceae_G; genus Bacillus_A; species Bacillus_A luti. The sequence goes on from NZ_MACI01000036.1 coordinate 26,289, forward strand.
GCCATCTGCGATAATTTTTCCGTTTGCAAATAATAAAATACGATTCGCTAAAGCATCTGCTTCTTCTAAATAGTGCGTCGTTAAAATAATCGTTTTCCCTTCACTTGTTAACTTTCGAATCGTTTCCCAAAACGTTCTTCGAGATGTAATATCCATTCCAACCGTTGGCTCATCTAAAAACAGCAACTCTGGATTACCTGCAAGTGCGAGCGCAAAGTTTAACCTTCTTTTTTGCCCACCTGATAATTTCTCACATCTTTGCTTTCGCTCTGATTCTAAATTTGATAACTGTAATAAAGTTTCTTTTGCTACCGGATTTGTATAATAACTACGGAATAGCTCAATCGCTTCTTCCACCGTAATACTATCAATAACACTTACTTCTTGTAGCATCGCACCGAGGCTATTGCGAACATCTCTATGCTTTGGACTCTTTCCAAATACAGAAACCGTTCCTTCTGTTGGATCCTTTAATCCGAGCATCATAGACATCGTCGTTGTTTTACCAGCACCATTCGGTCCAAGTAGCGCTACTATTTCTCCTTTGTTCACATGAAACGAAACGTTATTTACAGCTTTTTTATGTTTAAATGTTTTAGAAACACCATTTACTTCAATAATCTTTTCCATCTCTCCACCCCCGCTGTTTCTTATATTTACATTGTATGTGTTGGAAAAGTTAGGAAACAGTATGATGCGTCATAACATCGATATGACAATTGTCATGTATTCTTTATGAGACGAATCAGCCCGCATACCGCAAGCGAGTAGCAGGACGAAAATAAACATGATACAATCGGATAAGATATATATTCGAGGAAGGACAGTGGTTTTCATGATTATTCGTAATGAACAAGACTTAGAAGGCTTACGAAAAATCGGCCGCATCGTTGCGCTTGCACGTGAAGAAATGAAAAAACAAGCAAAGCCAGGCATGACAACGAAAGAGCTAGATTTGATCGGTAAAAAAGTATTAGATGAGCATGGTGCTATTTCTGCACCTGAAAAAGAATATGATTTCCCTGGTGTAACTTGCATCAGTGTAAATGAAGAAGTTGCTCACGGTATTCCAGGAGATCGTGTATTAAAGGAAGGTGACTTAGTAAATGTCGACGTATCTGCTGCACTTGGTGGTTATTATGCAGATACAGGTATTTCATTTGTACTTGGGGAAGATGACGCAAAAGAAAAGCTTTGCCAAGCAGCAGTTGATGCATTTTGGGCAGCAATGAAAAAGGTTAAAGCTGGTTCAAAACAAAATCAAATCGGTCGTGCTGTTTCAAACTTCGCACATAAAAATGGATACAATGTTATTCAAAACTTAACTGGTCACGGCATTGGTCTTAGCTTACATGAAGCACCAAATCACATTTTAAGCTATTTTGATCCAATGGATAACGCGCTTCTAAAAGATGGTCTTGTTATCGCTGTAGAGCCATTCATTTCTATGAAAGCTGATCATATTATCGAGCGCGGTGACGATGGTTGGACTTTCGTTACACCTGACAAAAGCCTTGTTGCACAATGTGAACATACAGTTGTCGTAACACGCGGCGAACCGATAATCTTAACAGAAATATAAAAAAACAGCCGTTTTGGTAGCTTTCCGCTACCAAAACGGCTG
>NZ_MACI01000037.1 GCF_001884105.1 Bacillus luti
TTATTTTTAGGTATGTAAAAGTTTATATAAATAAAAGGTGGTGCATCAAGGCACCACCTTTTTAACGGGGTGAGGCTGTCCAACAGTACGGAAACTCTTGAACAGCCTCGTATTTTCATATGGATGCCTTACATATATCATTGATGATAATTATGAAATGCGGAAACATAGTTACCATCACATGATTCAAACATGAGAAAAGAAACCATATAACAGTCCCTTTTCCCTACATAATCTAAAGTTTGGGTACACTAGATTCATGCAATATAGGAGCTTTCCAAGCAGAAAGCGAACCCTCATTTAAAATGATAGCATACATACCTTCGCCAAAAATATGCAAATGTGCATATAACGTTTTTTATTTCTCAACAACCAAATATTGAAAATTCTGTCTTCTAAAGGTAAAATAAAGTCGTTAACCGTCTTCTTTTGTCAGTCAGAGAGAATAGAAGAATGGGAGAGGAAAAAATGAGAAAATCACTGAAACAGAAAATAGTAAGCTCCTTGCTTGCTGTATCACTCGCCGTTAGCTTAGCTCCAATTGGACAAGCAAAAGCTGATTCCACGTCAGAAATCACACAAACCCCACCTATTACAAAACAAGTTGATGCAAGCCGCGCTATCGAACATGTTCGATTTTTATCCGAAACAATCGGCCCTCGTCCTGGTGGGACAAAATCAGAAGAATGGGCTTCCCGTTACGTTGGTATGAAGCTCAAATCAATGGGCTATGAAGTAGAATATCAGCCATTTCAAGTACCGGATCAGTACGTTGGATTTATCGATTCACCATTATCTACAAAACGTAATTGGCAAGCTGGTGCTGCTCCAAATGCACTAATTTCTACAGAAGCTGTTACAGCTCCTCTTATCTTTGTTCAAGGTGGAACAAAACTAGAAGATATTCCAAATGAGGTAAACGGAAAAATTGTTTTATTTGAAAGAGGAACAACAGTAGCAGACTACAATAAACAAGTCGAAAATGCTGTTAGCAAAGGTGCAAAAGGTGTTCTTTTATACAGTTTAATTGGCGGCCGTGGAAACTACGGACAAACTTTCAATCCCCGCTTAACGAAAAAACAATCTGTGCCTGTATTTGGTCTTGCTTACGCTCAAGGAAATGCGTTTAAAGAAGAAATTGCGAAAAAAGAAACAACAATTCTTTCACTAAAAGCGAGACATGAATCTAATTTGACATCCCTAAATGTTATTGCTAAAAAGAAACCAAAAAAGAGTACAGGTAATGAAAAAGCTGTTGTTGTAAGTTCACACTACGATAGTGTCGTTGGAGCACCTGGAGCAAACGATAATGCTTCTGGTACAGGTTTAGTATTAGAGCTAGCTCGTGCTTTTCAAAATGTAGAAACTGATAAAGAAATTCGTTTTATTGCTTTCGGATCTGAAGAAATCGGATTACTTGGCTCTGATTATTATGTGAATAGTCTTTCCCAACAAGAACGTGACCGGATTTTAGGTGTATTTAACGCAGACATGGTTGCAACAAGTTATGATAAAGCAAAAAATTTATACGCTATGACTCCTAATGGCTCTCCAAATCTTGTAACAGATGCTGCCCTTCAAGCAGGGAAACAATTAAATAATGATCTCGTTCTTCAAGGGAAATTTGGCTCTAGTGACCACGTACCGTTTGCTGAAGCTGGGATTCCTGCCGCTCTATTTATTTGGATGGGTGTCGATAGTTGGAATCCATTAATCTATCATATTGAGAAGGTATACCATACCCCTCAAGATAACGTATTTGAAAACATTTCACCAGAACGTATGAAAATGGCATTAGATGTCATCGGAACTGGCGTTTATAACACACTTCAAAAACCGGTTACTCAAACCAAACAAAAAGCTGCATAATCGCACTAAAAAAAGGGCCTCTTATAAGGCCCTTTCTTTTGCTTCCCAATTTACTTTTACAAATCCATCTTTCACCCTTAAACCACTTATATTAAACATATATTTTTCATTTGCTTTTAATGTAACTGTAAAAGTACCCTTTTTCGATTCACAAATCTCTTTTAACTCTTTTATACCCTCACCTTGTCTTTCATACAAGCTGAAGCACAAATTACCACGTTTTGCATCCGTCTCATAGGAAAACGTCATTTCAGTATCTTTTTCGTACTGAATTTCTATATCTTTACCAGCAATATCCCATGATGAGAACTTCGCCTCGTAACTTGTCTCTCCTTGTTGCTCACTTTCTAAATATATATCTCCTGCTCTCCACGTATCGTCTAACGTTTGGACAAAAGTAAATCCGCTAAGGAATACAAGCATTGTACTTGCTAATATCGCAACTAACGTTATTTTTTGTTTTTTTATACCTTCCATCGCATGTTCTCCTTCTACTCTCTTTTTACTTCTTCGTACCATGTATAACAAAACTCCAATAAAAAACGGCAATATAATCGCTACAGCACTCCACCACTTACTTAGTCCATGTCTCTTCGCATCTGTATATACCCACGATGCTACACATACTAATAGTGCGATAAAAGCAAAAAACATTGTAACTCCAGCTACTTCAAATACCATAAATGGATTAGCGAACTCTTTCATATAATTTATACTCCTTCTTTAAAAATGACTGTATGACAACATATATAGGAATGTATAGATGCATCATAATAACTATCGCTATAATAATAGATATTTTATGATGCAAATGGCTAACAAACTGTTCTAGGGTGACTGTTAGTAAAACAATCCAAATGGCATGAATGAAAACAACCCATCTCTTCTCTAATTTTTGAGCATTTCGCACGCCCTGTTTCGTATTATTTATCAGCTCTTCACTTGGAATCATCTCTTCCGCTAAGCTACTTTTTATTTTCTGGTCAAACTTATCTTCCGTCATAAACGAACCCCTCCAAATGTTCTCGCATTTGCTTCTTCGCATAATTAAGGCGATATTTCACTGTACCAATCGGTATATTTAATATTTCACTCATTTCCTTATAAGAATATTGTTCATAATAGTAGAGTACGAGTACAGTTTTATACTTTTCATTCAATAACTGTATAACTTCCCGTATCATTTCCGCTTCCACTTTTTGAACCAATTCCTCTGATATATTCACTTCATCTGCGAAATCTATTTCTCCACCATCCTCTTTATGAAACAAATCCAATACGCGATCTTTCCACCGCTTTTTCTTACGATAAAAATCATAAAATGTGCGAACACAAATTGTAGTAATCCACTTTTTATAGTTATCTACAGAAGAAAGTTGATGCCGCGAGGAAAAAACTTTTATCCACGTCTCTTGAAAAATATCTTCTGCATCTTCTTTCGTCTTCGCTAATTTATAGCATAAGGAATATATTTGCTGCTTATATATATCAATTAGTTCATCTACCTTTTCTTCCATCATAAACCTCCTGTCATTTATATAAGACGACGCAAATTCCCCTTTTGTTTGAAAAAAATTTTTTTTTTATTATTTCCATATAAAAAGGCAATCACAACATTGTGTGATTGCCTTTTACTTAAAAACGAAAGTCCGCTTCCGCTTTTCTTTATTGTCCAGCTCCAGCGGCTAGAATACTCGGTGGCTTCGCGCCTTCCGTCTAAGAACCTTCCCCACGAGAAGATAAAATGCATCTTCTGTGGGAAAGAACCTTAGCCTGCGGGACTAAACAGTCGACTCCGCTTTTCTTAATTACATTTTTTCTGGTGCAGATACTCCTACGATTGCTAGTGCGTTTTGAAGTGTAGTACGTACTGCTTTCATTAATTCGTAACGAGCTTTACTTAATTCTAAGTTATCTTGGTTTAATACTTTTTCTGCATTGTAGAAGCTGTGTAATGCTGCTGCTAATTCAAATGCATAGTTTGTAATACGGTGTGGCAGACGTTTTTGCGCTGCATCCGCAACTACTGCTGGGAATTCACCAAGTTTTTTCAGTAACTCTACTTCTTTCTCAGAAGTAACAATTTTGTAGTTCACGTCTCCGCCTGTAGCTAATCCTAATTCCTCACCTTGACGAAGGATGCTGCATACGCGCGCATGAGCATATTGTGCATAGTATACTGGGTTTTCATTAGATTTTGATACAGCTAAGTCCATATCGAAGTCTAAATGAGAATCACCGCTACGCATTGCGAAGAAGTAACGCATTGCGTCTACGCCCACTTCTTCCATAAGCTCACGAAGTGTAACTGCTTTACCTGTACGTTTACTCATCTTCATTTTTTCACCATTTTGGTACAGTTGTACCATTTGGATAATTTCTACTTCTAACGTGTCTTTATCGTAACCAAGCGCTTGAATAGCAGCTTTCATACGAGGAATGTAACCGTGGTGGTCAGCACCCCAAATGTTGATTAATTTATCAAAACCACGCTCTAATTTGTCACGATGATACGCGATATCTGGCGTTAGGTACGTGTAAGAACCGTCGTTTTTAATTAATACACGGTTTTTATCATCACCGTAAGTCATAGAACGGAACCAAGTTGCCCCATCTTCTTCAAAAATCTCATCGCGCTCTTTTAATACAGCAAGAGCTTGATCGATTTTTCCGTTTTTGTATAATGATGTTTCTGAGAACCACACATCAAATTTAACACGGAAGCTTTCTAAGTCTTTTTGAAGTTTTGCTAATTCATATTTTAAACCGTACTCACGGTAGAATTCATAGCTTTCTTTTTCATCAGCTTTCGCATAACGATCGCCAAATTCTTCAGCTAAACGTTTACCGATGCCGATAATATCTGCACCGTGGTAGCCGTCTTCTGGCATTTCTTTCTCTAAACCTAACGCTTGCATGTAACGAGCTTCAACAGAAAGAGCTAAGTTATGAATTTGGTTACCAGCGTCATTAATGTAGTACTCACGAGATACATCGTATCCTGCTTTTGCTAATAGGTTACATAAAGTATCACCTACTGCCGCACCACGTGCATGTCCTAAGTGAAGGTCACCTGTTGGATTCGCAGATACGAACTCAACTTGTACTTTTTCACCTTTACCAGTATTCGTTTCACCATAAGCTTCACCAGCGTTAACGATTGTTGGAATTAAGTCTGTTAAGTAGCTATTATCCATGTAGAAGTTAATGAAACCAGGACCTGCGATTTCAATTTTTTCAATAGAAGCTTTTGCTTTATCGAAGTTTGCAACTAATTCTTCTGCAATCATACGAGGTGCTTTTTTCGCAACGCGCGCAAGTTGCATTGCCATATTTGTAGAGAAGTCACCATTTGTTTTATCTTTTGGAGATTCTAATACAACGTTTGGAATCTGTTCTTCTGTCGCTAATTCTGCCTTTAATACAGCAGCTTGAATTTCTTCTTTAATCAATCCTTTTACTTGTTCTAAAGAATTCATTATTTTGCCTCCTTCAAATTAAGTGTAATTGTATATCTGCCAGCTTCTTGTTCACTTAGAAGCAATGCGTACGTTAAGAAGAGTTGTCCTTTTTTCTTTTCATCCGACCATTTAAAAAGAACGTTATCAGTCTTTGTTTGCAATGCAAACGTACCAAGTTCACTCGTATACGTACCAGTTGTCCATTCACCTTTCACATGCGTTTGACGCATCGAAACAGCACCTGAACGCATAATGAGAACTTGTTCATCTTGAATTTTAATAATTGTTTTCACTTCGCCTTGTTCATTCGGCTCTTGGAATGTTACATATGTACCTTGACCTTTTACATAGTATTGACCATTTGCTTCAAAAGCAACGGTTTCCTTCCTCGCCCCTTCACGGATTTCTGTTACGAAATGAACGTGTACCGGCAAGCCTGCAAGTTGTTTCTTCACGTCTTGCACACCTTTCAAATGTTATAGATATTAAATACTACTTATAATAAATCACTTTTCCTATCATATCAAAAAAAGACTCTGTCTGTCTGCTGAAAAATCAGGAAAACTCCTTTTCAAAAAATAATTCACTTTCACTTTATTTCATATGATAAAATATTTTTTAAATCTAAATATTCTTTCATTTAATAGGGGTGAACCTATATGCTACCCACAAAATTAAAAAAAGGTGATGAAATACGAGTTATTTCACCATCTTGTAGTTTAAGTATTGTCTCAAATGAAAACAGAAATCTTGCTATAAAAAGATTAAACAACATGGGCTTTCAAGTTACGTTCTCAAAACACGCTGAAGAGCTAGACCGCTTTGCGTCCTCTTCTATTTCTTCACGTGTTCAAGATTTTCACGAAGCATTCAGGGATCCTAATGTAAAAGCAATTTTGACGACACTTGGTGGATACAACTCTAATGGTTTATTGAAACATCTCGATTACGATTTAATCCGTGAAAACCCGAAATTTTTCTGTGGTTATTCTGACATTACTGCTTTAAATAATGCCATTTACACAAAAACAGGGCTTGTTACATATTCAGGACCCCATTTCTCTTCATTTGGAATGGAGAAAGGGCTCGAGTATACAACCGATTACTTTTTAAAATGCTTAACTTCTAATGAACCGATTGAAGTCCTATCATCTGAAACGTGGAGCGATGATTCTTGGTATGTAGACCAGGAAAATCGCGAATTTATTAAAAATGAAGGATATATTTCGATTCACGAAGGCGAAGCAGCAGGAGATATTATTGGTGGCAATATGAGCACTTTAAATTTACTGCAAGGTACACCATACATGCCGAACTTGCGAGATAAATTATTATTTCTTGAAGAAGATAGTCTAACAGGAAAAGCTACTCTTCAAACTTTTGATCGTTATTTACACTCCCTTATGCAGCAACCAGATTTTCAATATGTAAAAGGTATTATTATAGGAAGAATGCAAAAAGGAGCAGATTGTACAATCGAAGACATACAGGAAATGATTGTTTCAAAGTCTGAACTGGCACATATACCTATCATTGCAAACGCAAGTTTCGGTCATACAACACCGATTTTCACTTTCCCAATTGGTGGACGTGCAAAAATCATTTCTAACAAAGAAAAGACATCTATCACCATTTTAACGCACTAAAAAAGGAGCGAATAATTCGCTCCTTTTATGGTTTTTCTATCTTTTGCAATGCCTTTTGCGGGATTGACTCTTTCGAGATTTCAGCCCATCCTTTTCCCTGCATACCTTTTGCATAAATTTTTATAAAAGCACCTGTATGCAATTCACGGTTCATCATTCTTTTAATAATTTGTAGCTTTCCGTCTTCTGTATATCCTTTAAATGTATATAAATACTCATCATCTTTTTTCTCACCTTTATCTATAACTGCATAATAATCTTGTATTTCTTTATTTGAAAAGAAGTTGTCTACAAAAGCATGTACACCTTCTGTTTTTGTGTTTAAATAATACGCTGTTCCCCCTAAAATGATGGCGAATACAGCTAAAACTTTAATTACCAATTTCATACATAATCCTCCTGTTTGCACTTCTTTCTCGCTAACCATATGTCTATACCTGAATTATACGAAAAAAAGCATACTATACTCTATCCAAATGCCTTACACTTCCCTTACATTGTTGTAAGGATTTTTCACCTTACAGCAATTTCCGGGCAAAAAGTTTTTCCGTTTAACAAACTTTTATATTATTATTGAATGATACGAATTTTTATTACAAAAATCAAAGGAGACAGTTTTCAAATGGCTATCTTGCAAGGTTTAGCACTATTACTTGTTGTACTTTGTCTATTTACACTTTTTAGTTACCGTGCTCCTTACGGCATGAAAGCAATGGGTGCTTTAGCTAATGCAGCAATCGCAAGTTTTCTTATTGAAGCCTTTCACCGTTATATTGGTGGAGAGATGTTTCATAATGACTTTTTACAATCAGTAGGAGAAGCTTCTGGTAGTATGAGCGGTGTCGCAGCGGCAATTTTAGTCGCACTAGCAATCGGTGTTTCACCCGTATATGCTGTTTTAATCGGTATCGCTACTAGTGGATTCGGTATTTTACCAGGATTCTTCGCTGGATACGTTTGTGCATTCATCGTGAAATTTCTCGAAAAGAAATTACCAGCTGGTGTAGAGTTTTTAGCAATTTTATTTATTGCCGCACCAATCTCACGCGGAATGGCTATGCTTATGGATCCACTCGTTAACGCAACACTCGGTAAAATCGGTTCTATGATTTCAGTTGCAACTACAGAAAGTCCTATCATTATGGGTATTATGCTTGGTGGATTAATAACAGTTATTTCTACCTCCCCATTAAGTTCTATGGCACTAACTGCCATGCTTGGATTAACAGGTTTACCAATGGCAATTGGTAGTCTTGCCGTAGCAGCTTCAGCCCCAATGAACTTTATTTTCTTTAAACGACTAAAAATTTGTTCAAAGAAAGATACAATTGCTGTAGCAATCGAGCCTTTAACACAAGCCGATGTTGTCTCAGCAAATCCAATTCCAATTTATGCGACAAACTTCGTTGGCGGTGCACTTGCCGGTATTATTACGTCCCTATTCCAGCTCGTTAATAATGCACCAGGAACAGCATCACCAATTCCAGGACTTCTTGTCTTATTCGGATTTAATGACGTTATAAAAGTAACGATCGCCGCTGTACTATGTGGAATCGTTACCACGATTGTTGGATACGTTGGATCAATCATATTCCGCAAATATCCAATCCGTTCTGCTGATGAAATTCGCGGAGTTACTTCGGAAGAAAAAGTTGCATAATAAAAAGAGCTATTCTCAAACAATGAGAATAGCTCTTTTTGATGTTGCGTGACAGCTAGAATGATCGGTGGCTTCGCTTCTTCCTTCGAGGCAAAAAACGCCTTTTGCAGGAAAGAATCTTAGCCACCGGGTCTAAACAATCGGCTTCACTTTTACTTTATCCAGCTACGGCAGCTAGAATCTCCGGCCATTTCACACTCTCGGCCTGCGCCAAAAGCGCTTCTCGGTCG
>NZ_MACI01000038.1 GCF_001884105.1 Bacillus luti
CTGCGATTCTGGGCGAGCTGCTTCCGCTTTTACTTTACCCAACCGAGCAGCATTTCCCGCACGAATTTGCTTGCTGCGACTGGTGTTTGATCACTATGGTCGTAGACAGGAGCCACTTCTACTAAGTCCGCTCCAACTACATTTATATTTGAATTTGCAATTGCGACGATGGAATCTAATAATTCTTTAGATGTGATACCTCCAGCTTCTAACGTTCCTGTTCCTGGAGCGTGAGCTGGGTCTAATACGTCAATGTCAATTGTGACATAGACTGGGCGTCCTGCAAGTTTCGGTAATACTTCTTTTAACGGTTCTAATACGTCAAATTTGTATAAGTTCATACCTACTTCTTTTGCCCATTCAAATTCTTCCTTCATTCCAGAACGAATTCCGAAAGAATATACGTTTTCCGGACCAATTAAATCACACACTTTACGAATTGGTGTAGAGTGGGATAAAGGCTCCCCTTCATACGATTCACGTAAATCAGTATGAGCATCCATGTGGATGATTGCTAAATCCGGATATTTTTTTGCCATTGCCTTAAAAATTGGCCAAGACACTAAGTGCTCACCGCCGAGACCTAGTGGAAACTTACCGGCATCTAAAAGTTTTGATACATACTCTTCAATCATGTCTAAGCTGCGTTGTGCGTTTCCGAATGGTAATGGGATATCACCCGCATCAAAATATTTTACCTCTTCTAGTTCACGATCTAAATATGGGCTATATTCTTCAAGACCGATTGATACTTCACGAATACGTGCAGGGCCAAAGCGAGATCCTGGACGGTAACTTACTGTCCAATCCATAGGCATCCCATAAATAACTACCTTTGACTCTTCAAAACTTGGATGACTTTTAATAAATACTTTACCTGAATAAGCTTCATCAAAACGCATATTCTTTTCCTCCTTATGTGGAACTTAAGGTATCCCAACCTTTCATATTTCTCAAATTTGGAGCGAGTTGCTCCTCTTTCTCGATTTACCGGGGTCTTCTGTTTCATAACAAGAAGACTATTTTCTTTACAGAAGTGTAAATAGCTAGCATGTTCAAGTCTTCTGGACAAACACCTTAAATGAGCTATTTACACTTTATTTGTTACAATTCGATTCTCTTACTTAATTAAATCGCCAACAAATTTCGGTAATGCGAATGCTGCATTGTGCAATTCTTTTGTGTAGTATTTCGTTTCAATTTCGTGGAAACGCTCTTCACTTACTTCTAATGGATCATGTTTTTTAGATCCGATTGTGAATGTCCAAAGTCCACTTGGGTATGTCGGAATGTTTGCTGTGTATAAACGAGTAATTGGGAAAATCTCTTTTACATCTTTAAACACAGTCGTAATTAGTTCTGGTGTGAACCAAGGGTTGTCCGTTTGTGCAACGAAAATACCGTCTTCTTTTAACGCTTTAGAGATTCCAGCGTAGAAACCTTTTGTAAATAAGTTTACTGCTGGTCCAACTGGCTCAGTAGAATCTACCATAATTACGTCATATTCATTTTCGCTTTCCGCGATATGTAGGAAACCGTCTCCTACTTTCACTTCTACACGCTCATTGTCTAATGCGCCTGCAATTGATGGTAAGTACTGTTTAGAGTACTCGATTACTTTTCCGTCAATCTCAACAAGAGTAGCTTTTTTTACGCTTGGGTGTTTTAACACTTCACGAATAACACCGCCATCACCACCACCTACAACTAAAACGTTTTCAGGGTTTGGATGTGTAAATAAAGGTACGTGCGCTACCATTTCATGATAAACGAACTCATCTTTTTCTGTTGTCATAACCATGCCGTCTAAAATAAGCATGTTTCCGAACTCTTCCGTTTCAACCATATCAAGTTTTTGGAATTCTGTTTGCTCCGTATGTAATGTGCGGTTAATACGCGCAGTAATTCCAAAATGTTTTGTTTGTTTTTCAGTGAACCATAGTTCCATCGTACAATCACGCCTTTCAGTGCAAATTTATAATAGGGGACATCATTAATGTCCCCTAACAAAAATAAAACAAAACATCCAAAAAGTATAGTTAAAAGTATAAAAATACCGAAAATATATTTTAGTCAGAGGGTTCTAACATATATATGAAAAGGGTTTGTCCTGTAATAGGAAAGAAAACCCTTTCTTAAGAAAGGGCTTTTTTCTCTATTTCTACTGGTTTACGAATCGGGATTAAGATCATTACACAACCAACTAACACAACAATCCCACCAACTAAAAACGGACTTTGCGGCGAAACTGTATGACCGATAACTCCTGATAAAATTGGAGCAATCGCGCCCCCTAACCAACGGACAAAGTTATATACACCTGACGTAACAGATCTTTCATAAGGTGAAATATCCATTACATAACTTGTAAATAACGCATTATTTAATCCGGATGCTAATCCAGATAGAACGATTAATACGATTTGTAACCACATAATTTTCACGAAGAATAGCGCAATTAATAACATCGCAAATACGAGTAAACTACCCTTTAATACTGTCTTTGGTTCATATTTTCCTTCTAGCTTATGCGCTAAAATTGCTGATCCGTAAGCTAGCGCTAATCCCCATCCACAAAATACAAAACCTAATTGAATGGCAGATAAATGCATAACAAGTGGTGAATATGCTAAAACGACGAAAAATCCGTAATAATATAACATCCCTGAAATGGCACCTTGCATAAATGGTTTATACTTCACCAGGTTAAGTAATTCTCCCATGCCAGCTGCTTTACGCTTCACTTTTCGCTCTGGTTCTTTTACAAAAAAGAAAACTAAAATAAATGCTAAGAAAATTAAAATACTCGTTGCGAAAAATGGGTAACGCCAAGAATGTCCACCTAATATACCACCTAATAACGGTCCGCCTGCCATCCCTAAACCGATAGCTGCTTCATATAACCCAACTGCTTCATGAACTTCTTTACTTAATGCTATTAAAAGTGTCATTGCCGTCGCAAAAAACATCGCATTTCCTAGTCCCCATCCAGCACGGAAAAGAGATAATTGAGCAATCGTTTGCGATATACCGCATATAAACGCAAATACAGTCACAATTGCAAGACCGATTGTCATCATTCGTTTATCACCAAATCTTGATGCAAATATTCCAGCTGGTAACATCATAATTGCCATCGTTAAAATATAAGCTGTAAATAACATCTCGACTTGCCAATGCGTTGCACCAATTTTTTCAGCAATAATCGGCAAAATTGGGTCGACTACCCCTATACCCGAAAAGGCAAGAAAGGTAGCCACCACTGTAATCAATCTCCCTAGTTTTTGTTTGCTCTCCATTTTGATTACTCTCCTTTTGTACTATCTAAAAATGTCACTGCACGATGTAAACTATCCTCAAGTTCCGCTTTTACACGCTGCATTTGCTCCATTTTCTCGTCTAACGTTTGCACTTGTTTTGCAAGCATCTCTTTAATTTCTTGAATCACTTCGCGATCACGAGGGTTCTCGCTATTTCTCCTTTGTTCCATTCTTTCTTTTAATGATAAGAAGTGTTGCATTTCTTGAAGTGTAATTCCAAGTACTTCTTTCGCTTCTACAATCCTTTTAATTCTTGCAATATCCTCATCTGTATACAGACGAATGTTCCCCTCACTACGCTCCGGGGGATGAATTAAACCAATTTCCTCATAATAACGAAGTGTACGTTTCGTTAAACCAACTTGCTTTGTTACTTCATCGATTTTATACATGTTTATTCCTCCCTTCACTCAACTATTACATTTTACGTTAACGTTAACTTTTACGCAACTGTTAGGGGTTTGTAAATATTTCCCCTGTTCAATTGTGTTTTTCCCCAAGCAGTTTCATAATGAAAGAAAAGAGATAATAAGGAGAATCTAACATGAGTAAACCACTTATTTTCGCTCACCGCGGGGTCAAAGGAACACATCCCGAAAATACGATGATTGCCTTCCAAGAAGCTGAACGCATTGGCGCTCATGGAATTGAACTTGATGTCCATCTATCAAAAGATGGTGAACTTGTCGTGATTCACGATGAAACAGTGGACCGCACAACAAATGGCGTAGGACTTGTTTCCGACAAAACTGTAGAAGAATTACAAGCTTTAGATGCCGGTAGCTTTAAAGATCCTTCTTTCCATGAAGCAAAAATCCCAACGTTACGCGAAGTATTTATTTGGCTCTCTACAACAAACTTACAACTTAACATTGAATTAAAAACAGATGTGATTCACTATCCAACTATTGAAGAAAAAGTTGTTGCCCTTGTTCGCGAATATCATCTGTCCAATCAAATTGTATTTTCATCATTTAACCATGATTCCGTTTCATTATTAGCAGAAATTGCTCCAGAAATTCCAAGAGCAATTTTGTACGATACACCACTTGCAGATCCTATTGCTGAAGCAAACAAACGAGAAGCAACTGGATTACACCCAAACTTTCAATTATTAACGAAAGAGTTTGTCCAATTAGCACAGGGACAAGGATATGTTTTCCGCCCTTACACAATTAACGAATACAAAGATTTACAAACTATGATTGATTACGGTGTAGATGTCATTATTACTGATTGGCCAGCACGTGCCTTTGAGCTCCTTTCTTAATGGAAGGGGCTTTTTTATTTTCGAAATTTCATTGTTTAAAATAACTCAAAACCCTCAATACTAATACAATAACGCTTGTATTAATGAGGGGCTGAAAAAAGATGGATCAAACTATGAATCCAAAACTTAAAAAATATAAACGTCTTTTCTTCACCGCAATGTTTTCTTGCGTCCTTTTCTTCGTTTTTTCCTTTTTTGTTATTCTTATAGTTGCAAAAATTATGGGTCCTCCCCCTGTTGCGGTTCCGCAAACAAGTGTCTTTTATGCTAATGATGACACTGTTATAGGACAAAGTAATGCAATACAGAAACGCTACAATGTCTCTCTGAATGACATTTCTCCTTATGTAAAAGAAGCGACACTTTCTATCGAAGATCAAAGATTTTATAAACATCACGGCTTTGATATAAAACGTATTGCAGGTGCAATTGTCGCTGATTTAAAGGCGATGGCAAAGGTGCAAGGAGCGAGTACGATTACACAACAATATGCACGTAATCTATATTTAGATCATGATAAAACGTGGAAACGAAAACTATTAGAGGCGATGTACACTATCCGCCTTGAAGTGAATTATAATAAAAATCATATTTTAGAAGGATATTTAAATACAATTTATTACGGACATGGTGCTTACGGAATCGAAGCTGCATCTCGTCTATATTTCGATAAAACAGCAAAAGAATTAACATTAGCGGAAGCTAGTATGCTTGCAGGTATCCCGAAAGGACCTAGTGTCTATTCTCCCTTTTTAAAAGAGGATCGTGCAAAAGGACGACAATCTCTCATATTAGATGAAATGGTAGAACAAGGTTATATTACGAAGAAACAAGCAACTTCAGCAAAGAAAGAGCCACTAACTTTTGCCTCATTAGATGCGAAAAAAGTAGCAGAGGTCGCGCCTTATTTCCAAGATGCTGTACAAGTTTCTCTTCTTCGTGATATCGGATTAGATGAACAGGCCTTACAAAAAGGTGGCTTGCGTATTTACACAACGCTAGATCCTAAATTACAATCTGTAGCAGAGCAAGCCGTAAAAGATCATATCCCTGACACAACAAACATACAAACAGCTCTTGTCTCTATGAACCCAAAAACGGGTGAAGTGGCTGCTCTCGTTGGTGGCACTGATTACAATAAGAGTCAATTTAACAGGGCTACACAGGCCGCTCGTCAGCCTGGTTCTACATTTAAACCCTTTCTATATTATGCAGCCTTAGAACGAGGATTCACTCCCGCTACGCGCTTAAAAAGCGAATACACTGTATTCACTTTAGGTGATGGTGTTTCAAAATATAAACCGAAAAACTATAAAGACTATTATGCAGACGATTTTGTAACGATGGCACAGGCCCTTGCAGTATCTGATAATGTATATGCTGTAAAAACCAATTTGTTTTTAGGAGAAGATATACTCACAAAAACGGCAAAACAATTTGGAATTACGAGTGCGTTAAAAGATGTACCTTCTCTAGCTCTCGGTACATCTCCAGTAAAACCACTTGAGATGGTTAACGCTTATAGCATGTTTGCCAATGGTGGAAAAGAAGTAAAACCAACCTTTATTCGCCGCATTATGGATCATGAAGGAAACATGCTATACGATGCTCATTTAGAGAGCAAACAAGTTCTCGATAAAAGCAAAGCGTTTGTGATGGAAGAAATGATGACGGGTATGTTTAATAAAAACCTAAGCAGTTATGCCGCTGTGACCGGTCAATCGATGTTATCAAAGCTATCCAGAACATATGCCGGTAAGTCTGGTTCTACGGAAACGGATAGTTGGATGATTGGATTCACTCCGCAAATCGTCACTGGTGTATGGGTTGGATACGATCAACCTAAATCGATTTCAAATGTAGCAGAACAAGGGTATGCGAAAAAAATATGGACCGATACGATGGAAAAAGGCTTAGATGGTCAACCTAAAAAAGAATTTAAACAACCAAGCGATGTCGTAGCAGTCAATATCAATCCAGAAAACGGAAAAATCGCTACAAAAAACTGTCCAATTTCAGTTAAAATGTATTTTGCAAAAGGTACAGAACCGACGGAATATTGTATGGATCATGTTGATGATAAAGAGGAATTTGAAAAAAACAGTGAAGAAAAGACGAAAGCAAGCTGGTGGAAAAAATACCTTCCTTGGTAAAAAAAATAGCTGACGGGCATCCGTCAGCTATTTTTTATTCACTTAATAATGCACGGCGCAATTCTTCACTAGATTCGTTCCAAATTGCTTCATTATGTTCTTTCAAGAACGTACCAAGTACTTTTTTAGATGATTCATCCATATGGTCAACCATAATGTGACGCTTCATTGATTTATCCATTTTGTTTACATGCTCTGGAAGTGATTTATATCCGCGGCGAATTTCACGGTCAACTGTCATTTCACAAGCTGTTACACCAGCATAATAAGCACCTGTTGCCGTTCTTTCAATCGTCACCCAAACAAGCCAAAATGGTTTGCCGTTTGGAACTTCATCTTTATTTGTTAAAAACTTAATTCCTTTTTCTACTGTACTACGCGCATGCATCGCTCCGATATCAACGAATGCTGTTTTCTCTAGTACATCGACAAATACAGGTGAAATGTTTTCTAGACTTAATGCTCCAACACCAAATCCACCATGTCCATCTGTTGAATCATTCTTTACGATATTAAAACCGATTTTTTTCTTTTTCTCAGTCATATGTAACTTCCTCCTCGCTTACTAATTATAAAAGCCCAAAAATAGGCGCAATGATACTGTCTAAAAATACAAATACATGCGGAATAACAACATTGAAAATAGGCTGAATTGTGTAATTGCTAAGCGGTGTAATAACAAGAATTAATAACGCAATTGCTCCATATTTTTCATACTGTGTCATTTTCGCACGAATATTTGCTGGTGCTAAATCTTCCACAACGCGATACCCATCAAGTGGTGGAATCGGTAATAAGTTAAATACAAGTAAAACAATATTAAGCCCGATGAAAATCTGGAAGAATTGACTTAACGTCTTTCCTACTGCAGGTGGAATTGCATCTAGCACACCAAATGTTATTAAGCTATACCAAATAATTAAACCAATCGCACTTAAAATTAAATTACTAATTGGCCCTGCAATTGAAACTAATATTCCCGCAAGGCGAGGTCTTTTAAAGTTATATGGGTTAACTGGTACTGGTCTTGCCCAACCGAATCCAAGAATCAATACAGCAATCATCCCGATAGGGTCTAAGTGAGCCATCGGCGATAATGTTAAACGCCCTTGTCTTTTCGCTGTATCGTCTCCAAATTTATATGCAACATACGCATGTGCGAATTCATGCACAGATAACGCAATAATAATCGCCATTGCTACTAACGGGATTTCCTGCAATGGATATCTAAATAACTGATCCATACTACAACTCCTCTTCAATATGTCAAAAAAAGAAAATATTTGTTTTTTCGATTGTTCTTCCCCATAATCCGCTATAATAAGAGTGTAACTTACATAAAAGGAGCGATTGTACATGCCATACGTAACAGTGAAAATGCTAGAAGGACGCACAGAGGAACAAAAGAAAGCTCTTGCTGAGAAAGTAACAGCAGCAGTAAGCGAAACAACTGGTGCTCCTGAAGAAAACATCGTTGTTTTCATCGAAGAAATGTCTAAAAACCATTATGCCGTTGGCGGAAAACGCTTAAGCGACAAATAATTTCAAGCTCTTTCATAAGAAGCAGCCATTCGCTGCTTCTTATTTCTTTCCTTCTAATAACTCAATAATTCTCTCTTTATATTTTCCTTTTCTTCCATCTTCATAGATTAAATCATGCGGATAGAATAATTTTTGATCCGTTCTCTTCTTACCAGTAATCGCCTCAACAATATCCGATTCACGTGAAAGCTCTCTAAGATCTCCGTTCGGCATAAGAAGTAAGATTGGTAAACGCTCTTCTTCTTCCCCAGCACGATAAAAGTCATATGGTAAGTCTGATGTTGAATCAACTACTAAATAATACTCTGGATCGAGTCCAATCTTTTTAAATAAGCTACTTAATTCCATCCAATTATCTAAACCATGCTTATCTGTAAACTCTACGTATTTAAATAAATCTCGGTTCATAAAGCGACGGCATAAGTCACTTAAAATTGGATCCTCTTCGTCTTGCCATACTTGGAAGTAGTAATACATAACGTTCTCGTCTAGCTTTAAATAATCCTCTACTGTTACTTCTTCTTCAAATAAAGAATAGAAATGAACCGGGTGATTTTTAAATGTATAATACTTCTCATGCAATGATTTCGCACGGTGTAAAATCTTCGTTAAAATAACTTCGGCACTGCGCGTTACTGGATGGAAATACACTTGCCAATACATTTGATAACGGCTCATAATATAATGCTCAACAGCATGCATACCACTATTTTTAATGACTACTTGATTCCCGTATGGACGCATTACACGTAGTATACGTTCCATATCAAAGTTGCCGTACTTTACGCCTGTGAAATAAGCATCTCTTAATAAATAATCCATACGGTCTGCATCAATTTGACTTGAAATCATACTAATCGCTAATTTATTAGTGGATGTTTTCGCGATTACATCGGCTACCTTTTGCGGAAAATCCTTATCCACACGGCTTAATATACGATTAATTTCCGTATCTCCAACGATAATCTTTTGTGTGAATTTCTCATGATCTAGCGAAAACACTTTTTCAAACGAGTGAGAAAATGGGCCGTGGCCGACATCATGAAGTAATGCCGCACATAAACATAACAATCTATCTTCAGCATTCCAGTTCGGTCTGCCATCAAACACATCATCAATCATACGACGAATAATTTCATATACACCTAACGAATGAGTAAAGCGACTATGCTCTGCACCGTGAAATGTAAAAAATGTCGTTCCAAGCTGCTTAATACGGCGCAAACGTTGAAATTCTTTCGTTCCGATTAAATCCCAAATAACGCGATCACGCACGTGCACATATTTATGTACTGGGTCTTTAAACACTTTTGTTTCGCTGAGTTTGTCGTTTAAATATACCACTTTTCGACATCCCCCTTTCCTTACTGCATTCTTACTATATATTATAAACGAAATAGGAAACAGAAAGAAATGAAAGACTATATTAATTCCCTTTATAAAAAGAAAAAATCACCTTTACCGAAGTAAAAGTGATTTTTTCTTATACATTATTTTCCTAAAACGAACTCAGCAACTTCATCTAAGATCATTTCTTTACCTAGTGGGAAGTAACCTTTGTTTAAGTCTTCATTTTTAATTGTAAATACGTGGTTGTTTTTAACAGCGTTCATGTTTTTCCAAATTGATTCTTCTTGGAATTCTTTTAAGCGTTGAGAACCGTCACCAGTTGTAAATACAAATAAGTAATCCGGATTGTAATCGATTAAAGCTTCTTTTTGTACTTGTACTAGCGGTTTATCAGTTGGTGTACCTTTAACTGCTGGTAATTTTAAATCATTAAAGATTACACTACCGTAACCGTAGTCACCGTATACACGGAAAGCATTTGGATATGCAGCCATTTTCATGAATGTTGCATCGCCAGTTTTCGCGATGATTTTGTCATGTAATTTGCTTGCTTTTTCATCATACTGTTTGAACCATTCTTTTGTTTCTTTCTCTTTACCAAAGATTTGACCTACTTCTTCAAATTTTGGACGCCATTGATCTAATGGAGTTTTTAACATAACTGTTGGTGCAATTTTAGATAATTGATCATAAATTTTTTCTTGACGATTGTTTACAAGAATTAAATCTGGTTTTGCAGCAGCTACTGCTTCGATGTTAATTTTATCGCCCCAAGCAGAGCCAACTGGTTTAACGTCTTTTAATTTATTTGCAATATGTGTATCAATTTTTTCTTGAGATGTATTAGCAGTAATAATTGGCTTCATACCAAAAATTAATAATTCTTCTGTTGAACCACTAAGGTCAGCAATTTTCTTTGGATTTGCAGGGATTTTAATTTCCCCTTTTGCATGTTGTACAGTGCGCTCTTCAGTCTTCGCATCCTTCGCATCTGCTTTCTTCTCTTCTTCTTTGTTAGAACAAGCTGCAAATAGTACAGAAGTAACGACTAGTACCATTGCTAATAGTGCCATTTTAAAATTCTTCATGTTTCCACTCCTTCTAGCTGTATTTCTCTTATAAGTTACAGTGAACTATAAGAAACAATTAATCAATATATATTTATTAATCGTTGTTCATAACCCATTCTAACGGGCGTTCAACTTCCTATATCATGAATAAGAAGCTCAACGTCCATTAAAAGTCCCCCCTCTTAAAGAGGGGGTTCTACTTATGCTTTTTTACGCAATTGATTATTAATCATCGCTAAATCATATGTTAAACAAATCGGTTTACAGTTTACTGGACATGGAACGATTTGAGCTTCAATCTCAAACACACTTCGAAGTGTTTCACTTGTCATAACTTCATCTGGCGTTCCTTGTTTCATTAACTTACCTGCTTTTAATGCAATCATATGATCGGAGAAACGAGAGGCATGGTTTAAATCATGGATAACCATAACAATCGTTCTGCCTTCTTCTTGGTTTAGCTTTTTCAGTAAGTTTAATACTTCAAGTTGATGAGCCATATCTAAGTATGTTGTTGGTTCATCTAACACGAGTAAATCTGTTCCTTGTGCAAGAGCCATCGCAATCCATACACGTTGACGTTGACCACCTGATAAAGCTTCTGCTGGGCGATTTGCGAATTCTGTCATTCCCGTCACTTCAAGTGCCCAATGAATATAGCGATAATCCTCTTCTTTCAATGTCCCAAATCCTTTTTGATGAGGAAAACGTCCATATGAAACAAGTTCAAATACAGTAAGACCTGTTGGCACTTCTGCAGTTTGTGGTAAGATCGCCATTTTCTTTGCGATTTCTTTTGTTGGCTGTTTCTCAATTGCTTTTCCGTCAAGATAAACAGTACCTTTTTTTGCTTTCAAAATACGAGAAGCCGTTTTTAATAATGTGGACTTCCCACAACCATTTGGTCCAATAATCGTCGTAATTTTTCCTTCTGGAATTTCAACTGTTAATCCATCAATAATTAACCCTTCATTATAGCCAACAGATACCGAATCAACTGCTAAAGTTGCCATGCAAAAAGCCTCCCTTTATTTTGTCCTCATAAGTAAGTATATGAAATATGGTGCACCAATTACAGAAATAACTAGACCGACCGGTATTTCTGAAGTAGTTAACACACTTCTTGAAATTACATCTGCAAATAAAAGTAAGAACGTTCCTATTAACGCAGCTGTGGGCAACATAATTTGATGTTTGCCACCAACAAGGCGCCTCGCTAAATGCGGAGCCATTAAACCGATAAAGCCAATTCCTCCGGCAACAGCGACGGATGCACCCGCTAAACAAACTGCAATAAATAATAATTTACGTCTTTCTTTTTCTACGTTTACACCAAGACCAACAGCTGTAGAATCGCCTAGGTTCATTACATTTAATATGTGTGCTTTACTAATAGCTAGCGGTAAGAAAATAACCATCCACGGAAGTACACTTAATACAAATTTCCAATCGGTACCCCATAGACTTCCTGCTAACCAAATCGTAGCAAAACGGAAATCATTCGATGTCATCTTCATAGAAAAAATTAAACTAACAGCACCAAATCCAGCTGCAACAGCGATACCTACAAGTATTAATCGAGTGGATGAAACGCCGTCTTTCCATGCTAATAGATAAATAATAACCGCTGCTAATATCGCACCAACTAGTGCGAAAAATGGAAGGATAAATACAGATAAAAGTGTACCAGTTCCAACTTTTCCGAAGAAAAAGTAGACGAATACAACAACTGTTAATCCTGCACCTGCGTTAATACCTATAATACCCGGATCAGCAAGTGGATTTCGTGATAACCCTTGCAAAATTGCTCCTGACATAGCTAATGCAGAACCAACTAATATAGCAATAACCATACGTGGCATACGGAATTCAAATAAAATAACAGACTGATCTTCAGCCCCGAGTCCAACCAATGACTTTAATACGTCCATTGGCGGGATTTTAAATGTTCCTGTATTTAAACTCACTAAAAATACAGCAACGATTAATCCTACTAAAATTGTTAAAACAGAAACGTTCTTTTTTGTTAAGACGTTCGTCCTCACATTTTCCCTCTCCCTTCGTTACGTGCTAAGTAGAGGAAGAATGGAACCCCAATTAGCGCTGTAATTGCTCCAATTGGCGTTTCAAATGGCGGGTTAATAACGCGAGATAGCATATCTGCACACTCGATTAATAATCCACCTAAGACTGCAGAACATGGAATAACCCACCTATAGTCTGAGCCTACAAGGAAACGAGTCATATGTGGGATTACAAGACCAACAAATCCAACTGATCCCGCGATAGAAACCGCAGAACCTGTTAACACAAGAACAAGTACTGTTCCAATGAATTTAATTAATGTCGTATTTTGACCAAGTCCAATTGCAATTTCTTCACCGAAGCTCAAAATCGTAATATACCTCGACATCATAATCGCGATAAAGAGACAAACTAGACCGATCGGCACTAGCATATTAATGCTTTCCCATTTCACTCCAGCAACTCCACCTGCATTCCACATACTTACCTCTTGGGCAAGATTGAAATACAACGCAATTCCAGATGAAATGGCCCCTAATAAAGCACTAATTGCTGCACCTGCTAAAGCTAATTTCACAGGTGTTAATCCACCTGGTGAAGAAGACCCAATTCCATATACAATGCTCGCACCAAACGCAGCTCCAATAAAAGATGCGATAACGAACATTAAATAAGGTGAATTAGGGAAGAATGCATACATAATTGCAATTCCGAATACAGCGCCATCTGTAATCCCCATTAAAGATGGTGATGCCAGTGGGTTTCTCGTCATACCTTGCATAATTGCTCCGGATACCGCTAAAAAGGCACCTGCAACTACGCCCCCTATCGCTCTAGGCATGCGAAGTTCTTGAATTACGTTATGATGCGTAATAGAACCGTCAAACTGAAACACAGCTTGCCATACCGTCTTTAAGCTAATATCAGCAGCACCAAATGAAATAGAAACTGCCATACTTAAAGCTAATAAAACTGTGCCCGCTATTAAAATAATAGAAGCAACGAGCGGCCTGCTCTTAATCTCTTTGACACTCTCTTCTTGCTGTTCTATACTCCTTGCGCTCGCTTCCATCCCTCAACCATCCTAACCAACAACATATATTTATATGAAATGAAATTTATTCTCAAATAACAATAAAAAAATTAAGCAAATTAACTTTTTCTTGATAATGATTCTCAGAATCAGACACCTTCTATTCTACCTATCGCTTCCAAAGACTGTCAACTATTATTTTGAAATACAAATTCATATAAATCGAAATTTTAATGAACAAGTGATGTTCATTAAAATTGCATGTTAGTTCCGACCAAGTGCACTCTCATAGAATAATTTTTTCCTCTTATGGGCATAAAAAAAGAAGAGGAATCTGCTCACTCTTCTTTTTCTTACTTATTTAACTTTACTTCAATCTTTGTAATTAACTCATCTTCTGTTGGAGCCGCAACTGGACGGTTATTTACAAATGCGAATGATTTTTTACGACCAGGGCCACAGTAAGACTGACATCCAACTTCAATCGTTGCACATGAATCTACTTTTTTTAACTTCGGAATCAACGTTTTAACGTTCGTTGCCTGACAATCATCGCACACACGAAATTCGTTTCCCATATATAACACTTCCTCTATTTCAAACTTTTCTCAAGTACATTTAAAAATAAACACTAAATGGTATTTTACCGTTCTTTGAAGCTCGTTGCAAGTCTCCCTACATAGCCTACTCTCTATATAATTTATATACTCTCCTACAGAACCTCTCATCATTCATGGGGAAATTTTTCCCTTCCATCGAAATCTACCATATTTTTAAAAGCTTTGTATAAAAGCTCGTTTTTTTGCCCATTATAAAAATAGGAAGTTCATAAAAAGAAAGGGAGTTGAATCTATGAAAGTAAGACAGGATGCTTGGACGGACGAAGATGATTTATTACTTGCTGAAACTGTACTGCGTCATGTTCGAGAAGGAAGTACTCAATTAAATGCATTTGAAGAAGTCGGAGATCAGTTAAATCGTACATCGGCTGCTTGTGGTTTCCGTTGGAATGCTGTTGTTCGCTATAGTTATGAACAAGCTCTTCAACTAGCAAAAAAACATCGTAAAGATAAAATGCGTGCTGCAAGCGGTGAACAAGCCAAAAAACGTTTACTTTATACACCACCCGCTTCAGAAGCGATGGTGGATTATGAAGAACTATTACAAGAAGAAACAACTGTACAATATAAAGAAGCTAGCCCATATCAAGAACCTACTGTTCCCGTTTCAAAGGTCTCTATAACAATGCAAGATGTTATTTACTTTTTACAAACAGTCGGATCTTCAAATATAAAAGTAACAGCTCTTGAAAACGAGAATACGAGATTGAAACAAGAAATTAAAGGCCAAATGCTACGAAATGAAGAGCTGGAAAAGAAACTAGAAAAATTAGAAAAGCAATCTCATACTGTACAAGAAGATTACGAAACACTTATGAATATTATGAACCGAGCTCGTAAATTGGCTGTAATGGATGATGAGGAACGTTCACAAACATCTTTCCGAATGGATCGAAACGGTAATTTAGAAAAAATTGCAGAATAAAAAGGATGCATCTAATGCATCCTTTTTATTCTTTCACTTCAACCATATGCGCTTCTTCTACTTTAGAATCTTTCTATATTTTTGCTATAATAGAGATTGTCATTTTAAAGATAAGGGGTTAATTATATGAGCAATTCCCGTTCGATTTTATCTCAGCCGGAGTGGCGTATTGTAGATCAGTCTAGTTTAGGACCAACATTCCATGCGCTTCAGTCGTTCGCAATGGACGACACATTATGCACAAGCATTGGAAATGGCCAATCAGCTGCAACAATGCGTTCTTGGGTTCATCACAATACAATTGTTCTTGGCATTCAAGATTCACGTCTACCACATTTAGAAGAAGGTATTTCCTTTTTAAAAGAAAACAACTTCAATGTCATCGTTCGTAATTCCGGTGGACTTGCGGTCGTATTAGATGAAGGTGTTTTAAACGTATCGCTTCTATTCCAAGAAACAGAGAAAGGTATCGATATTGATCTTGGATACGATACGATGTGGCATTTAATTAAAGAAATGTTAAAAGATTACGATGTTACTATTGAGGCAAAAGAAATTGTTGGTTCTTACTGTCCTGGTAGCTACGATTTAAGTATTCGCGATCAAAAATTCGCTGGTATTTCACAGCGCCGTATTCGTGGTGGTGTCGCTGTCCAAATTTATCTCTGCGCTACAGGAAGTGGCTCTAAGCGCGCCGCACTCGTTCGTGATTTCTACAACGTAGCAATTCAAGGCGAAGAAACACGCTTTACGTATCCTGAAATTGTGCCTAGTACGATGGCCTCACTCTCTGAATTACTTGACGAAACCATTACAGTACAAGACTTAATGATGCGTCTTTTAAAAACACTGCAACAATTCGCTCCAAAGTTAACACCATCTCAATTAACAATAGATGAGATTCCTTTATATGAGACGAATTTACAACGTATTATTGATCGTAATAATAAAGCACTTGGCTTAGAAAAATAAAAATGACCACCCGCATTCCGTTATAAACGAAATAGGGTGGTCATTTTTCATATTAATTCACTTTAGAATTAAAGTGCTTGAGCTGCTGTAATTAAAGCTAACTTGTACACTTCTTCTTCGTTACATCCACGAGATAGGTCATTTACAGGCATGTTTAAGCCTTGTAAGATTGGTCCTACTGCTTCGAAGTTACCTAAGCGTTGAGCGATTTTGTAGCCGATGTTACCAGCTTCTAAGCTTGGGAATACGAATACGTTAGCATCACCTTTAATTGTAGAACCTGGAGCCTTTTTCTCAGCTACAGATGGTACGAATGCAGCATCGAATTGGAATTCTCCATCTAAAGTTAACTCAGGAGCCATTTCTTTTGCAATGCGAGTTGCTTCTACAACTTTTTCTGTTTCTGGAGATTTCGCAGAACCTTTTGTAGAGAAGCTTAACATAGCAACGCGTGGATCAATACCGAATAACTCAGCAGTTTTCGCACTTTCGATACCGATTTCAGCTAAATCTTGGCTGTTTGGTGCAATGTTAATTGCGCAATCAGCGAATACATATTTCTCTTCTTCACGTACCATGATGAATACGCCAGAAGTTTTTGTAACGCCTGGTTTTGTTTTAATAATTTGAAGTGCTGGACGAACTGTATCAGCTGTAGAGTGAGCTGCACCACTTACTAAACCGTGTGCTTTGCCCATGTATACAAGCATTGTACCGAAGTAGTTTTCGTCTTTAAGGATTTTGCGAGCGTCTTCTTCTGTTGCTTTACCTTTACGGCGTTCAACGAAAGATGCTACCATTGCATCCATTTCTTCGTATGTAGCTGGGTCGTAAATATCAACGCCTGCTAATGTTAAATTCATGCTAGCAGCTTTTGCGCTAATTTCTTCTTTATTACCAACTAAGATTGGTTTTACTAACTCTTCTTTTGCTAAACGCTCTGCAGCGCCTAAAATTCTTTCATCAGTTCCTTCAGGAAGTACGATAGAAATGCCTTTTCCTTGAACTTTTTCTTTTACTGTTGTAAATAAATTGCTCACGAATAAACCCTCCTACAAATGTTAAAAAACTCTATCTTTAAGAATACTGCTTTTCCTCTATATTTTAAACTTATAGCTCCTAAAAAATAGATAAAATGAAAATGATTATTTTTTCATAAAATTCAGCCATGGAATCCAGCCCATTTAAGGGCTCCTCTTTCCTTTAAATGTGACAATTTTATGCGCTGAAGTTTTATATAGATGATTTTAAAACTATATATGCTATAGTTAACGTGTAAAACTATCATTAACTGAGGTGAATAGAATGAGTGAAGCAACAACAACGTTAGATGGCTGGTATTGTTTACATGATTTACGTTCTATTGATTGGGCTGCATGGAAAACATTATCTAGCGACGAACGCGGACAAGCAGTGTCTGAATTTTTAAATGTCGTTGAAAAATGGAACGAAGTAGCTACTGCAAAAAAAGGCAGTCATGCAATGTATACAGTTGTTGGCCAAAAAGCTGATATTATGCTTATGATTTTACGTCCAACAATGGAAGAATTAAATGAAATTGAGACAGAATTGAATAAAACAACATTAGCTGAATATATGGTTCCTGCATATTCTTACGTATCTGTTGTTGAACTAAGCAACTACCTTCCAGCTGATGAAGATCCATATCAAAATCCACAAATTTTAGCTCGCTTATATCCTGAATTACCGAAAGCAAATCATATTTGCTTCTATCCAATGGATAAGCGTCGCCAAGGTGATGACAACTGGTACATGCTTCCTATGGAAGAGCGTAAAAAAATGATGTACAGCCACAGCAAGATTGGTCGCCAATACGCAGGGAAAGTACGCCAAGTTATTTCAGGATCTGTTGGATTCGATGATTTCGAGTGGGGCGTAACATTATTCGCTGACGATGTTCTTCAATTTAAGAAACTTATATACGAAATGCGCTTCGATGAAGTAAGTGCTCGTTATGGTGAATTCGGAACATTCTTCGTTGGAAACATCTTACCAGACGAAAAAGTAGAGAAATTTTTACACATATAATATTGAAAAAGGGACGAAATTCGTTCCTTTTTTTATTTCCTTCTATATTTCTTTTCAAAAAACTTCTTTTTTCCGCAAATTTGAACAAAAATCGACAAATCCCTTACAAAATTGTAACTTTTCTATATCCAAATTCATGCTAAAATGGTACGAGCTATATGCTAATAACGATGCGAAGGTGATAATTTATATGAAGAAAATCCTGTCTATTTTACTAGCGCTTCTATTGTCAATTTCTTCCTTAGGAGTAACAACATCCCATGCGGAAGAAAAAATACAAATAGAAGCCGCTGCTGCACTTCTATTTGATGCAGATACAGGGAAAATACTGCATGAACAAAATCCAGATGAACTACTAGCTATTGCTAGTATGTCAAAATTAATTGTTGTTTACGCTGTTTTAGAAGCAATTAAAGAAGGGAAAATCACTTGGGATACGAAAGTAAATATTTCCGATTACGCTTATGAAGTCTCTCGTAATAACGAATTCTCTAACGTGCCATTTGAGAAAGGACGTCAATATACCGTAAAAGAATTATATCATTCTATTGTTATCTTCTCTGCAAACGGGTCTAGTATTGCTTTAGCAGAGCTACTTGCAGGAAGTGAGAAGAACTTCTTAAATCTAGCAAATGAACATGCAAAAAAACTAGGGTTAAAGAAATATAAATTTGTAAACTCTACTGGTTTAAATAATGCTGATTTAAAAGGGAAACATCCGGAAGGTACTGACCCTAATGGAGAAAACTCCATGTCAGCTCGCGATATGGGTATTCTTTCAAAAACAATTATTACAAAGTATCCAGAAATGCTAGAGGATACAAAACAAAGATTTAGAAACTTCCCAGACAATCATCCAAAACCAATTCGTATGGAAAACTGGAACTGGATGTTACCAGGAGCTGCCTTCGCTTATGAAGGTACTGATGGTTTAAAAACAGGAAGTTCTGATACAGCTGGATATGGATTTACTATTACTGCGAAACGCGGTGATTTACGTCTTATCTCGGTTATTATTAAAACAAAATCAATGGACGAGCGATTCACAGAATCCCGTGAATTAATCGAATATGGATTTAATAACTTCGAAAAACAAAAGCTAAAGGTTGATAAAAATAACACAATCTCTGTAGTAAAAGGGCAAGAAGATCAAGTAACCGTTGCACCTGAAAAAGAAATAACAGTAATTGCGAAAAAAGGTAGCAAGGCACCTTATAAAATTGAGACCGAAGCAGATAAATCCATCGCTGAAGATGGACATTTAGTTGCCCCGATTAAAAAAGATGCTAAGGTCGGTTCAATCGTTTTAGAATCAACTGATAATAAATACGGTTTCTTAGACGGCAGTAAAAGTATGAAAGTTACTGCAAAAGCGACAGAAGAAGTTGAAAAAGCAAATTGGTTCGTGTTAACGATGCGTTCAGTTGGTGATTTCTTCTCAGGATTATGGTCTAAAGTGTTTTAATAAAAAAGCTAGCGCGAGCTAGCTTTTTTTTATTTTCTCTCTACATGTAAAACTTCGTTTGGTTGTCATATCTGAGTCCTTTTTCTCATACGTATGAACTAGTAATCGTTCCACACTTCATCTAGAAATAAACCTCTTTCCAAAAGGTATTCCAAAAAGAGAGGTGACACATAATGGGTGTTATTGCTTATAACGAAGAAGATGTAAAGTTATTAGCTAGACTGATGCGTGCTGAAGCTGAAGGAGAAGGGCAACAAGGAATGTTAATGGTCGGAAACGTTGGGGTAAATCGTGTCCGCGGAAATTGTTTAGATTTTAAAAAAATACGTAATTTACGTCAAATGGTTTATCAAAATCCTGGTGGTTTTGAGGCAACTCAAAAAGGGTATTTCTATCAGCGTGCGAGAGAACAAGATATCGCATTAGCAAGGCGAACGATTCAAGGACAACGTTTTTGGCCTGCCAACTTTTCCTTATGGTTTTTTAGACCCGAAGGCCCTTGTCCGCCAACTTGGTATAATCAACAGAACTCTGGTCGCTTCAAAAAGCACTGCTTCTTCCAGCCATCTGGTGAGGATTGTCCTGGCGTATATTAAGGATTAATAATGAGGAGGGATTTTTGAATGGCACAGCAACAAAATCCGTATTACGGAACAGGTTTCTATCAACCATCTGGAACTTACGTACAACCGCAACAAATGACTCAACAACAACAGCAGGCAATGCAACAACAAGCAATGCAGCAACAAGCAGCTCAAGCTGCAGTTTCTCAGGGTATGTTACCATTAGAACAATCATATATTGAAAATATCCTCCGTTTAAACAAGGGTAAGCAAGCCACAGTTGTAATGACCTATGAGCGTGGCAGTTCTCTTGGTACACAATCTTATACAGGTATTATTGAAGCAGCTGGTCGTGATCATATCGTTATTAGTGAACCACAATCAGGAAAACGTTATTTACTACTAATGATTTACTTAGATTACGTAGAATTTCCAGAAGAAATTACGTATTTGCCTAGTCAACAAGCAACTTATGCTCCAAGACCATAAAAAAAAGCTGGCAAATGCCAGCTTTTGTTTTTTATAATCCTTTTACAACCGCAGTCCCTACTAGAATCCACGCCACAATAAACGCTACACCACCAAGAGGTGTAATTGGACCAAAGAACTTAATGCCTGTCGTACTTAATGCATACAAACTACCTGAGAACATAATAATCCCAGCTACCATTAGCCAACCAGCAGTAGTTAAAAGTGATGATTGAATCTTATCCATCAATAAAGCAACTACAAATAGTCCACCTGCATGAAACATTTGATATGTAACGCCTGTTTTCCAAACTTCTAACATTTTTGCAGAAATTTTATTCTCTAAACCGTGTGCTCCAAAGGCTCCTAACGCAACAGATAGCCCCGCTGCAATACAACCTAGTAAAAAGAAAATTTTCATTCTAATTCCCCTTTTTTACTTTTATCATAAGCAATTTTTACATATAAGCCAAACGATTTATCTCCTAAAAATCTAATAAAGAATTACCGTTTGCATCATCTTCTTTTATATATACTGGTTCTCCAGAAACTGGCATAACCGGTTGGACTGTTGTCATAGGCTGCGATCCAATTATTTGTGATTGAACTTGCGGCTCTCTATACGTGTGGGATTCCACTTGTTCATCTAATAATAAATCACATAATGCTCGCACAACTAATAAATGCTCTTTTGATTTTTGACCTTCACTACTTTTTGCCTTTGCAACTTCATTTGCCATTTTATTTAAAATCTTGTCGCTCGATATTTGCATTCCTTGTCACCTCTTACTTTGTAGTTCTTTCTCAAATTGTCCCAGCTTCTCAACTGAACCAAATACTATTATCATATCACGTTCTTGCAGTTTTTCCTGCCCCGTTGGATTATGTATAATATCCCCATTTCTTAAAATCGCTAAAATTGTCACATCAAATTGATTCCTCACATCACTCTCTAGTAACGATTTACTAGTTAAGATAGAATCTTTTCCGACTGAAATTTCTTCAATTACAAATGACTGATCTATTCCATACAGTACTGTATCAATATAATGAACTGTTAGCGGATTCGCAATACCTTTTGCAATATGAATCCCTGCCATACTAGATGGATTAATAACTTTATTTGCACCAGCACGCCTTAATTTTTCTTCGGTTTCTGGCTTTTCAGCTCTCGCAACAATTTTAATTGTGTCGTTTAATCCTCTCGCTGTTAATGTAATAAATACATTTTCAGCATCATTGGCAACAATAGCAACTAAACCCGCTGCTTTTGAAATTCCAGCATGATGTAACACTTGATCTTCCGTTGCATCCCCGTGTACATACAAAAGTTTTTCCTGTTCCAATATACTTTCATCCTTATCCACCACGACAAATGGAATTTTCTTCTCCTGTAATTCATGTACAACTTGGAGCCCCACTCTACCGCAACCACACACTATAATATGATTTTGCAACTGTGCTATTTGTTTATCCATCTTCTTCCTCCGTACTGCATGAAATAGGTTCCCTTCAATAATCATAGCTGCCACTACCCCGATTGCATACGTAACAATACCGACTCCAACAGGAATAATGAGAAGTGCAAATACTTTCCCCGCCTGCGTTATAGGTACCGCATCTCCATATCCAACCGTCAATACAGTAATCATCGTCATCCAAAATGCCTGAAACAAACTAATTTCTTCAATTGTCATAAATCCTAGTGTTCCTAGCATTACGACAAAAGTCATACATATAACTGCTATCCATAATTGCTTACGTGCATTCATATCATGTTTCAACTCTTTTCTCTATCTACAATCTTTGCCAGCGGAAATAAAATACGTATATACTAGAAACGGAATCTATGAAAGAGGTTGATATAATGAAGACATTTCTTTCCGCCTTACAATGGGCACTATTTATTTTAGCTGGAAGCCTTATTGTACCCATTAGCGTCGCAACT
Organism: Bacillus luti; assembly: GCF_001884105.1. Classification (GTDB taxonomy): domain Bacteria; phylum Bacillota; class Bacilli; order Bacillales; family Bacillaceae_G; genus Bacillus_A; species Bacillus_A luti. Next base: position 22,774 of record NZ_MACI01000038.1, read on the forward strand.
AGTTATGGTCTCGATGGCGCTGAAGCTATCGCGTTTGTACAAAGAACATTATTTGTTCTTGGCTTTGCTGGCCTACTCCAGGCTATATTTGGTCATAAACTTCCTATTCAAGAAGGACCTGCTGGCCTTTGGTGGGGAATTTTCTCCCTTTATGCAAGTTTAGGCGTCGTATTATTTGGATCAAGCAATGAAACACTTAAAGTCCTTCAGTACGCCTTCCTATTAAGTGGAATCATTTGTATTATTCTTAGCGTTTTTGGACTTATCGACAAACTCGTTCGCTACTTTACACCGACAGTCATTGGTACATATTTATTTCTTCTTGTCGCACAGCTTAGTGGCTCCTTCTTAAAAGGCATGTTTGGTCTTGATGGACAACATACGGAAGTACAAGCTGACGTATTTATTCTTTCACTCATTGTTATTTTACTATCCTTTTTCATTATGAAGCTACCTATTATTGGACAATATTCTGTTCTTTTCAGTATCGTCTGCGGCTGGATTTTGTTTGCATGCTTCGGATTATCTAATCCAATAACACCTGTGACAGACATAATTCGTCTGCCATCCCTATTTGTTTTTGGAATGCCTCGTATTGAATGGAATATGGCAATTACAGTCGTTTTTGTCACGTTACTACTTCTCACAAATATGTTAGCAAGTATTCGTGTTGTACAGAGGGTGGTTTCTAAGTACGAAGAAAATCCCGCTGAGAATCGCTTCAAGCAAGCAGGCATTATAACAGGAATAAACCAAGTGCTAGGCGGTCTATTTTCAGCTATTGGGCCCGTCGCCATTTCTGGATCAGCAGGATTTATTGCAACGACTAATATTTATAAACGACTCCCATTTATGTTAGGTTCAAGTTTTATTATTTTCATTAGTATATTTCCAAAGATCACATCATTCTTTGCAGCAATCCCAGTTGCAGTCGGATATGCTGCCATTTATCCTGTATTCGCAAGTATGATTGGTCTCGCTTTTCGCGAATACGATACTGTCCAAAATAAAGAACGATTATTTAAAGTAGCCGGCCTTTCCATCTTCACTGGGGTTGGCGTTATGTTCGTCCCAGCAGGAGCATTTTCTACGCTCCCACCATTTCTAGCATCATTTTTAAGTAATGGTCTCGTTCTTGGATCTGTAATGGCTATCTTACTGGAAATATTATTTTCTCGCTCTAATGAAAAACAACTATCGTAAATTGGAAAACTTCCATTATTGCACTCTACCTGTAGAGTTGTTACGATAAATTATCATAGGCAATACGCCTATGATAATTTATCCACTTCTTTCCGAAGAAGTTCGATGTCTTACTATTATTCCTTAACATCTTCATGAACATGTATTTCTATTTAAATAAAGAAGGGAATTTTCGATATGACTTATAAAATGATTGTTTTAGATCTAGATGATACTTTATTACGCGATGACCATACCATTTCACCTCGTACGAAAGAAGCGTTAATGACTGCACAAGAGCAAGGGGTAAAAGTTGTACTTGCTTCTGGACGTCCAACATTCGCAATGCGTGCAATCGCAAAAGAATTACATTTAGAAGAGTACGGTAGCTTCATTCTTTCATTTAACGGTGCAAAAATTATTAACTGTAAAACAGATGAAGAATTATTCAGTAGTACGTTATCTCCTGAAATCGTTCACAGTCTATACGATATTAGTAAAGACGAAAACGTCTGGATTCACACATATATTGGTGACAATATTATAACTGAGGAGAATAACTCTTATACAGAAATTGAAGGCCAAATTACTGGTATGCCAATCGTAGAAGTAAATAATCTGAAAGAATCTGTACAACAGCCAGTTGTAAAAGTACTAATGGTAGAAAATCCAGAGCACTTACAAGCTGTAGAAGCAAAACTACAAAAACAACTAGAAGGCCAATTAAGCGTGATGCGTTCGAAACCATTCTTCTTAGAATTTACTGAAGCCGGTGTTACAAAAGGAACGAGCTTAAACAAACTGATCCAAAAGCTTGGCATTAAGCGTGAAGAAGTTATCGCAATGGGCGATAGCTATAACGATCAGGCGATGATTGAATTTGCAGGTCTTGGTGTTGCAATGGGCAATGCACCTGATGATATTAAAGAAATTGCAAACTACGTAACAGATACAAATATGAACGATGGCGTTGCAAAAGTTGTAGAGAAATTCGTTTTAAAAACGGAAGTACTTGTTTAATATTTTCATTCATAAAACCTATTTGAAGTCAAATACTTCAAATAGGTTTTTATTTAAATTACCATTCTTTTGTGACTATATTTTGAACTTTGCACTATTCTCGTAGTGTAAACTTTCTTTTTGTATATAATGAAACAAAATAGACTATTTTATTTTGAAAAAGAATACAAATTTACTATATACAAGCATACGTTAAAGGAGGCTACTTCATGTTATCTACACCAATTGGACGATTAAGAGCGATCGGCTTAATCGAGGGTATTTCTTTCCTATTACTATTATTTGTAGCAATGCCATTAAAATATTTCGCAGGATTTGCAACTGCTGTTAAAATTACAGGCATGGCTCATGGTGTTCTGTTTATTCTATTCATCTTTGCAGTAATCCAAGTAACAATCGTACACCGTAAATCCATTTTATGGGCACTTGGGGCATTCGTTTCATCCGTTATCCCATTCGGTACATTTGTACTAGATGCAAAACTAAAAAACGAACAACAATAATAAAAAGGTAGTTAACGACTGTTAACTACCTTTTCTATTTATCCCGCTATTTGTAGGTTGATAATCAGTAAGGGGATAAACAAAATCCCCACTGATTAAAGTTTCATTTTATAAATTTGAAATTTCCCAATCAATTTCTTTTTCGCCCATATTAGCTAAAATCGTATTTACTTTAGAGTACGGTTTACTGCCAAAGAAACCTCGTCTTGCTGATAATGGACTTGGATGTACGGATTCGATAATATGATGATTCGTATTCGTAATTAACTTCTTCTTCGCCTGTGCGTGGCGTCCCCACAATATGAAAATAACTGGTTTTTCACGCTCATTCAACAGTTCAATCACACGATCTGTGAAGTGCTCCCACCCTTTTCCTTTATGAGAATTCGCTTCGCCTTGACGAACCGTTAATACCGTATTTAATAATAAAACTCCTTGCTCTGTCCATTTTACTAAATAGCCGTTATTCGGAATGTCATAACCATATTCATCTCGCAGTTCTTTATACATATTTAACAACGACGGTGGCGTTTTAATACCTGGTTGTACAGAAAAGCTTAAACCATGTGCTTGATTTGGTCCGTGATAGGGATCTTGTCCTAAAATAACAACCTTCGTATTTTCATAACTCGTATACTGGAGAGCATTAAATATATCTTCTACTTTTGGATAAACAACATGTGTACCGTACTCTTCTTTCAAGAAATCAGCTAAAGTACGATAATATTCTTTCTCAAACTCTGATGCCAATAGTGGCCTCCAATCATTCTTTAAAACATTTTCCATGCCTTCACTTCCTGTCCGATTAGTTCACCATATCCTGCTTTGTAAATACTACAAATGAAATGATAAGAGAAACAACTGCCCAAACTGTTAAATTCATTAAAGAAAATCCCATTGATAGTCCTTGTAATGCAGGCAGCTTTCCTGATAAGTAATCCGTTAGCGATAAGTTCACACTAAAAATGTATTTCGCACCTTCCCAAGACGTCGCGAATGAACTTAAAATGCCGCCTGCGATTAAAGCAGCTAACATAACACCCATTCCAGCTGGTGTATTACGAATTAAAACAGAGACCATAAATGATATAGTTCCGACAACGATAGCAACAAACCAAGCTAGTCCATACGCCATTAAAATATATTGCCACTGTGGAATAAGATGTACAAAATTTGTATTTAACGTCTCTTTATCAATAACGAACCCTGTTAAAACAGGTAAATTCCATCCTGAGTATCCAAATACAAGCCCAGATAATACGTAAGCAAATACACCGACAAGGAGTAATATGAGAGAAATAAAAAATAACATCGTCACATACTTACTAAGAAGTATTTTCCAGCGCCGGATTGGCCGGGTAAGCAGCATCTTCATCGTCCCATCACTTCGTTCTCCTGAAACAATATCAATAGCAACAATCATGACGAGAAGTGGAATAAACAATGTAATCCCTTGCTCGATGAATGCTCTTACAAAAGTCGGCGCTCCTGGTGCCATCGGATTAATATCATGATCCAAATAATATTGTTGTTGTTCCACTCTTACTTTTAGCCAATCACGCCATTCTTCTGGCAATCTAGAGTTATTCAAACGGTTTTGAGAATCAACAATTTGCTGCTGCAATGATACTTTCCAATCCGTTGTACCTAGCCTTTTTTGTGTCGTTTCTATTTCACGATACTGCGCATACACAAAAAGCGGGATTAAGATTGCTAAAATAAGCATGACAACAAAAATACGTTTCTTACGATAAATCTTTTCTGATTCATTTAAAACTAGATTCGCAAATTCACGCATGCTGCTCACCCCTTGTGAGTTCAATAAATAAATCTTCTAGCGTAAACACAAGCTCCTTAACACTATGTACATTTATCCCATTTTCTACAAAGTATTTATTCCAGCTACTTATAGACGCAACATCCATGCGACATAATAATCGTTCACCCTCTACACTTATTTCTCTTACCTCTTCAGCATCTTCTAGCATATCTTTTGCTTTTCCAATCGGCGTAACGGTCCATTCTACGCGATCACTTGCTGTTTTAATCAATTCTTCGATCGTTGCAACTGTTATCATTTTCCCTTTATGAATAATAGCAACACGATCACATATCATTTGTACTTCGCTTAGCAAATGACTTGAAATAAACACACTCATATTTTCTTCTTTCACAAGCTTATGTATAAATTCCCTAAGTTCTCTAATTCCAGCTGGATCTAAACCATTTGTTGGCTCATCTAATATGAGCAATTTCGGGTTTCCAAGAAGCGCTTGGGCAATGCCAAGACGCTGTTTCATACCGAGTGAATATGTTTTTACCTTATCGTGAATTCTTTCATCCAAATGAACCATTTGAGCAATTTCAATAATACGTTCATCTGATATATCACCTAACATACGGGCAAATTGTTTTAAATTTTCCCATCCCGTTAAATATGTATACAGTTCTGGGTTTTCCACGATACTCCCAATTTGACGCATCGCTTCTCTGAAATTTTCCTTAATAGAATAACCGCCAATAGAAATCGTGCCCTCTGTCGCTTTAATCAGTCCGACTAGCATCCGGATAGTAGTCGTTTTTCCGGCACCATTGGGTCCTAAGAATCCAAATACTTCTCCTTGCTTCACATCAAAGGAAATATTCTCTACAAGTGTCTTCTTCCCAATTACTTTCTTCAAGTCTCGCACGGAAAGTATCGTCGTCATTTTACCCCTCCTTGTTCTAGTTTTAATTTACTTGCAACATTTTGAACTAAACGTTCTGCCATATATGTGTAACCAACTTCATTCGGATGAAAATGATCAGAGTATAATAAATCTTTGCCGCGGTTTTGGAATAAATCAAATGTTGGTGTAATATACACATTTTTATCAGTTAACGCTAATTTCTCTAACGATGCATTCCAGTCCACAACAATGTTTGAAGACCCTTTTAAATCTTCTACATCTTCAAAAGGATTGTATAAACCGAGCCAAAAAATAGGGCTATCTGTATTTACTTTACGAATTTCTTCTATAATTTTCTTCGCTTCACTTTGAAATGTTTCCGTATCAGGGCGATACGTCTCTAAATCTATCTTTCCAAGCGATTCCCAACCTGGAAATAAATCATTCCCTCCAATTGTTAAAACGATTACATCTGCTTGCTTAATTGAATATTGAGCACCACTACTCTCAATTTGTTTTAATAAGTCAGGCATTTTCGCACCACTAACTGCTAAGTTTGTTAATGCAACCTTTTGCTTATAATCTTTTTGTAAATCTTCTTTCATTCGTCCAATATAGCCAATTCCTTCTTTATCACCAACGCCACGTGTTAATGAATCACCTAAACTAACGATTTGTAAAGTTCCTGTTTTCTTTTTCTCTTTTGCCACTACGTCGTTTTTCTTAACTAAGTTTGAAGCTGTCGGATTTAATACATCATTTACACCCGAAACAAAACCGTATGCAAATAAACAGAAAGATGCAATTGTAATGAGTAGAATTACTTTTACTACTTTTGATCTCATATCAAAACCCCTTTTAGCCCTCATAGATTGTCCATAATTATACCAAACGAAATTTTGAAAAGCGATTTTCACACCTTCTCAATTATGTCGTTTCTCTATCTACTAACTCTGGTAATAACTCTATATGCTTCACATCTAATTTTTCTTCATTAACCTTTTCATATAATAATTCAAACGCTTTTACTCCAACATTTTTACTAGGATGCGAAATTGTTGTTATCCCCAATATATTTGCCACTTCTTGATCATCACATCCAATAATCGTGATATCCTCTGGAATACGGATTCCTTGTTTTTTTGCTTCTGTTACCATCCCCGCTGCAATATGGTTGCAAGATACAAGAAACGCTGTTGGTTTTACAGACATACGAACCCACTCCCTAACTACATTACGTCCATCTTCTACTGTAAAACAACCTTTAAACTTCCAATTATGTAACGGTGTCACCGTAATTTGCCCAAGCGAATCCTCATACGCTTTTTTTCGTCTTTCGCTATTTATGCTATTACTTCTTCCGATGCAATAACCAATACGTGTATGACCAGCATCTATTAAGCTTTTCATCCCTTGTGAAAACACTTTATAGTAATCAATATGTACACTTGAAATATATTTTGAATCTATTTCTTCACATGTTACAATTGGACCAAATTTCGTATATTCTTCAAGCTTCTCCTTACTATTCGCCCGCGAACATATAATAACTCCATCAAGTTTCTTCATTTTTAACATGTTCAAAATTTCTAATTCTCTTTCCTCACTATAGTTCGTCTGACAAAGCATCATATTGTAATTTTTCTTTGCGGTTTCTTTTGATATCCCCTCAATAATAGCGCTATAATATTGATCATTTACGTGTGGTAATAGCACTCCAATTACATTCGTTTTTCCTTTCACTAAATGAATTGCATTCACGTTTTGCGTATAATTTAATTCTTCTATAATTGCTAAAATTTCTTTTCGTTTCTGCTCATTCACATATGGATGATTATTCAGTACACGTGAAACAGTTGAAACAGATACTCCAGCAAGTTCAGCAATCTTTCTTATATTCGTCATCTCATTCTCCTCTTCTCGCAAAAATTCTCACTTGACCTGGTAAGCTTTCCACAATATATCCTTTCCTAGCAAATACATTTAGAAAGGATATACAACTATGCTTCGATTTAAATTAGAATATATATTTTTCATTGGCGGTTTACTCATTCTCTCCATCGGCATTAATATGATGACAACAATTACTTCCTTTGGACTTAGCCCTTATGATTCCTTCTTTATTGCACTATATCAAAATTTCGGGATAAGTATTGGTTTTTGGATTTTCATGATTAATTTTGCATTTACACTTATCGTACTCTTTTGGAATAAAAAACAAATTACTATCGGAACAATTGTAACGATGATTCTTATTTCTCTTTTTGTTGATTGGATTGGTTCCATTACAACTATTATGGACGCTATCCGCTCTCTTCCAAAATATATAACACTTATTTGCGGAAATCTATTCGTCGGAGCTGGTATTGGTCTTTACGTCTCTACAAATCTTTGCGCAGCACCTCAAGAAGCTTTCGTTTTAACGGTTGCTGAGAAGAAAAAATGGACATTTAGAAAAACAGAAATTTCATTAGCCTTTTTATTTTTAACATTGAGCTTCTTATTAGATGGACCAATCTACTTTGGAACAATCATCTTATCCTTTACAACAGGTTGGATTATTCAAGCATTTATCCAAATCGGCACGCAAATTTTAAACAAAAAAGAACCTATCAAGCAAGCTGCTTAATAGGTTCTTTCTTTTTTATGATAAGAAGATACTACTTAGCATCCCCTTCAATCCGATAATTTGCCTTCACACAATCTATTTCTTCATACCCTTGCAATGTATGTAGAATATAATCATAATCCGCAAGAGAAGCTCGATGCGTTACAATTACAATTTCTGCTTTTCCTTTCTCTTCAAGCGGCATTTGAATAATTTTCTCGAAGCTAACACCACGCTCAGAGAACAATGATGTAATTTTTGCAAATACACCAATTTCGTCTTTTACATGAAGTCTTAAAAATTTCTTCACAACAATTTCATCTGGCTCTTTTAATACCTTTTTATACTGCGGCGATACCGCACTATTTCCATTTACACCTAATCTAATATTTTGCATTACAGCTACTAAATCGGAAACAACAGCTGTTGCTGTTGGTAAGCTTCCTGCACCTGGGCCATAAAACATCGTTTCCCCAACTGCTTCACCATACACATACACAGCGTTATATTCGTTTTGTACTGCCGCAAGAGGATGTGTATTTGGAAGTAACGTTGGTTCAACTGTAACCTCTAGTTTTTCACCATCTCGCTTTGCAAGACCGATTAATTTAATCGTATACCCTAAACTCTTACTATATTCAATGTCTTCTTCTGTAATAGAAGTAATTCCTTTTACCTTCACGTCTCCAAGCTCTACATTTGTAGAGAAACCGAGAGTAGCTAAAATCGTCATTTTTCTTGCCGCATCTAAACCTTCTACGTCTGATGTTGGATCTGCTTCTGCAAATCCAAGTTGTTGGGCTTCTTTTAACACGTCGTTATATGCTCTCCCTTCGTCTGACATTTTCGTCAAAATAAAATTTGTTGTTCCATTTACAATTCCCATTACTTTCGTAATAAGATCTGAAGAAAGTCCTTCTACGATACTTCGCAAAATCGGAATCCCTCCGGCTACACTAGCTTCATAAAACAGATCAGTCTTATTCGCTTTTGCTGTTGCTAATAATTCAGCCCCATGTAATGCCATTAAATCTTTATTTGCAGTTACAACATGTTTCCCACTTCTTAAAGCTTGTAAAATATATGATTTTGCATCATCAATGCCACCCATTACTTCAATAACCACATCAATATTTGGATTATCTAAAATTTCATTTGCATCTTGTGTTAATAAAGTAGAAGGTACCTCAACATCCCTCTCTTTCTCAATGTTTTGTACCAACACTTTCGTTACTTTTACAGGACAACCTACTTGATGTATAAGTCGCTCTTGATGATCTGTAATAATACGAACTACACCACTACCAACTGTCCCAAGACCTAATAAACCCACTTGAATTTCTTTCATAGTACTGTCCACCCCTCAAAAATTGTGTTTAGATGAAATTATATGAGTTAAAAATCTGAAAAACAATGTATTTCGAACATTCGGAAAAATATAAGTTAATCTTTACAAAGAAAACGGTGCCACGTGTTACACAATCTTTACAATATATAAGGGGTTTCTTGATACACGTAATAATTCAACCAATTAGAGAATAATAGATTTCCATGACTCCTCCATCTAACAAGCGGTTTCTCATTTGGATTATTATGTTTGAAATAATTTTTTGGTACATCAATATTTAACCCTTTTTGGCGGTCCCGTTCGTATTCTTGCTTTAACGTATCACAGCTATATTCACTATGCCCGAGCACAAACACTTGCCTTCCTTCTTGCCCCATAACAAGGTGAACACCGGCTTCCTCAGAGTTTGCTAATAATGTTAATTCTGCCGCCTCTCTAATATCACTCTCTCGTACCTCTGTATGACGAGAATGCGGAGCAAAAAACAATTCATCAAACCCTTGTAACAATTTCACGTGTTGCTCACGGACTTCATGTTCAAATACACCGAACATTTTTTCCTTCAGAGGATACTTTGGAACGCCATAATGATGGTACAAACCAGCCTGTGCCCCCCAGCAAATATGAAGCGTAGATGTTACATTCGTTTTTGAATACTCCATAATGCGTTTAAGCTCTTCCCAATAATCTACCTCTTCAAAAGAAAGAGTTTCAACTGGTGCTCCTGTAATAATAAGCCCATCAAATTTCTCATTCTCAATATCACGGAATGTTTTATAGAAACTCGTTAAATGTTCCTGTGCTACATTACGTGACAAATGTGATTCCATATGAAGTAAGTGAACATCTAATTGCAACGGTGTGTTGCCAATTAAACGAAGTAATTGCGCTTCTGTTTCTTGCTTTGTAGGCATTAAATTTAATATAGCAATTTTCAAAGCACGGATATCTTGTGTTTCTGCTCGCTCCTTCGTCATTACAAAAATATTTTCCTTCTGCAACACTTTGCGAGCTGGTAAATCTTTATCAATTATGATCGGCATGTTCTTTGCCTCCGACTAGCGCTGCTTCTAAATCCGCAATAATATCAGAAACATCTTCTATACCAACCGATAAACGAATTAAATCCGATGTGACACCGGCCAAACGCTGATCTTCCGCACTTAATTGTCTATGCGTCGTACTAGCAGGATGTATAACGCAAGTTCGTGCATCAGCTACATGCGTTACGAGAGTTGCTAGTTTCACATTCGCGATAAATTCTTTTGCCGCGTCTAATCCACCTTTAATACCGAAAGTTAAAACACCACTAGCACCTTTTTTCAAATATTTTTGTGCTAATGAATAGTTTTCATTACTATCTAGTCCCGGATAATTCACCCATTCAATACGTTCATGATTAGCAAGCCACTTAGCAACTGCTAGAGCATTTTCACTATGGCGCTCCATGCGTAAGTGCAGTGTTTCTAAGCCAATATTGCTAATATATGCATTGAATGGGCTCATACAATTTCCGTAATCTCTTAATAACTGCACGCGTGCTTTCACAATATAAGCTGCCGCACCAAAATTTTGAACATAACTTACGCCGTGATAACTTGGGTCTGGTTCAACAAGTTCAGGATATTTTCCATTTGTCCAATCGAAGTTCCCTCCATCAATGACAATACCGCCCAAAGAACTTGCATGACCATCAATATACTTCGTCGTAGAATGAACAATGATGTTTGCTCCATGCTCGAACGCTTGGCACAAATAAGGAGTCGCTAATGTATTATCAACGATAAAAGGTACCTCTAGTTCTTTTGCTGCATCTGAAAATGCTTTGAAATTCAGAACGTTCATTGCTGGATTTCCTAATGATTCTGCGTAGATAAGTTTCGTCTTATCGTTACCAAGTGCCACAATCTCATCTGCTGTTAAATTCGGATTAAAGAACGTAACATCAATGCCAAGCTTACGCAAACTTACTCCAAATAAATTAAATGTCCCTCCGTAAACTGTCGAAGAACAAAGTAGATGATCCCCGCTACTACAAATATTTAACACTGCAAGCATAATAGCGGCTTGCCCAGAAGCTGTCGCAACAGCCCCTACACCACCTTCTAAATCTGATAACTTTTGTTCAAATGCAGCGAGTGTGGGATTCCCAATACGTGTATAAATATAGCCTTCTGCCTCTAAGTTAAATAATGCTGCTAAATCATCCGACGTATCGTATTTATACGTTGTACTTTGATAAAGCGGCAAAACGCGTGGCTCACCATTTTTTGGCGTATAACCACCTTGCACACAAATTGTTCCCTTTCCCCATGATTCTCCCATCTCTCATTCTCCTTTCTTTTATACAAAATAAAAAACTGCTCCCTTCCTGAAAACAAGAAAGGAGCAGTTTGAAAACACGCTCTAAAGACTCTTTCTTATCTCTCAGGATTATTACCTGCAGGATTTGGCACAATTCCGTTATACGGCTGTTGCCAAGGTTTCATCGGGCCTGTCCCTCCACCTTTTCTTGATAAGACTATGCAATTACCGTTGATTTTATAGCAATAATTTCCTAATGTCAATCTGTTTTTCTGAATGTTCTAAAATAAATATCAGCAGTTCTATATAAAGCAACAAAAGAAGTATATTCCATATTTATTCAAAAAAGACCTTTAAAAAATCCCAATCAATATATAGAATTAAATAAGTGGTTTAATTTATAAGCCCCAAACCCTAATGAAATCCCAACATATATGTTGAATAAGCCAACCTCACACAAAGATACTATATTATATTCCATTCATTTCACACTAGCATGTGTAACCCTTTCTCTATTACAACTTACATAACGGAGGTATAACATGACAGATAAAAAGGACATGCACTATATACTCGCTCTATATGGCATTCTTTTAGGCTCTATAGTAGGGGCTACAGTTTGGTTATTTTTAGTTACGATCAATATCGGAATCCACTTTATTTGGGGATACTTACCTAATGTTTTCTCTTCTCCCCCTTATTACACTCTTTGTGTAACAATAATCGGTGGTATTTTTGTTGGTTTATCACAAAAATACTTCGGTACATATCCACGTCTTATGCCAGAAGTAATGGGTGAATATAAAAAAACTGGTAGAATTGAATACCGTTTTGTACATCAGGCTACTTTAACTGCGCTTATTGTTTTAATATTTGGAGCTAGCCTAGGTCCAGAGGCCGCGCTTGTCGGGATTATCGGCGGACTTTGTACATGGGTAGGGGATCGCTTTAAATTCGCTTTAAAGGGAATGAGCGAACTAACAGAAGTTGGAATTGGAGCTACTTTAAGTGTCATTTTTAACGCTCCATTATTCGGTTACTTAGCTCCAACTGAAAATGAGGGAGAAGAAATTGCCGGGTTTTCTAAAGGAAAAAAAGCAATTGTATATGTAACTACTACTTTTGCTGGATTTTCCGTTTATTTATTGCTTAGTAAACTCGATAATCGTGGATCCTTTATTGTTGATTTTGGGGAAGGATCTCTTTCAATCAATGAATGGATCGCCTTTCTTCCACTTGCTTGCATCGGTGCTATCGTTGGTTTCCTATATTTCAAAGTAGAATTTACATTAGAGAAAATTATCCATCCTTTCCGTGAATACAAACTAACACTTGGAATTATAGGTGGAGTTTTATTAGGGATTGCGGGAACTTTTCTCCCATACACATTATTTTCAGGGGAACATCAATTAAAAGATCTAGTCGTTGAATGGAGTCATTTATCTTTTTGGATATTACTTCTTTCAGGAGTTTTAAAATTATGCATTACTGCCGTTTGTTTAAATACAGGTTGGCGTGGTGGACATATTTTTCCAATTATATTTTCTGGGTCAAGTATTGGATACGCGATTGCCTCCATTCTTCCTATAGACCCAATCGCGTCTGTAGCCATTGTAACGACAGCGATTTCGAGCTATGCGCTAAGAAAACCAATAGCTATAACACTACTATTACTTATGTTTTTCCCGCTTAATTTACTATTACCAATGCTCGGTGCAGCAGCTATTGGTAATGCATTTCCACTTCCTAAGCGTAACGAAACTACAAATTAATAAAAAAAACAGCATTAACATAGACGTTAATGCTGTTTCTTTGAGTGACGATTATAATTTCAATTAAAATTTACTTGCTACTTTAGCTGCTTCTTCAAGACCTGCTGCAATAATTTCTTCTGCTTTGTCTGGGAACTGGTTATGTCCTTCAATAACGATTGTTTCCATGTTTGTTGCACCGAAAAAGCCCATCATGCTTGCTACATATTTAACAGCCATTTCTACTCCAGCTGCTGGACCTTCAGAATATACGCCGCCGCGTGCATTTAATAATGCAATTTTCTTATCTCCAATTAGGCCAACTGGACCTTCTGGTGTATATTTAAATGTTTTACCAGCACGGTTTAAATAATCAATATATGTGTGTAGTACTGCTGGAATTGTTAAATTCCATAATGGGAAACCGAAAACAACTTTATCAGCTTCTAGGAATTGATTTAAATACTTATCAGCTACTGCTACTGCTTTTGCTTCTTCTTCTGTTAAATCAAATCCTTTACCAGATTTGAATGTACCATTAATCATGTCTACGCCTACATATGGTAATTCTTCTTTATATAAATCAAGTTCTACCACTGTATCATTTGGGTGCGCTTCTTTATAGTTTGCTAAAAATGCCTCGTATAATTTCACACTAACTGCTTGTTCTGCTGGGCGGTTGTTTGCTTTTACGAATAAAACTGTTGTCATTATATTTTCCTCCTAAAACTCACTCTTACGTTGTCATATATGCTTTCAAAAAAAGGTATCCCTTGTAATTGTTGTTTTGTTGCTTACAAACATATTTTATCTTTATACCAAGACAATTTCGTCCTCATATAGACGTATTTTTCCATAAAAAAAGTCCACCTTCTAAAGGCGAACTAGGTCTTACGACTTTCGTCTTATACAATTCCATTTCTCACTGCATATAACGCTGCTTGCGTACGATCAGATAAGTTCAATTTGCTTAAAATACTACTCACATGCGCTTTAACCGTTTTTTCTGTAATGACTAAAACCGAAGCAACTTCTTTATTACTCATCCCTTTTGCCAATAGTTGTAACACTTCATTTTCTCTTGCTGTTAATACATCTACATGAATGAAGTGTTCCTCTTCTTTCTCTTCCACCGGTAACGCTTGAGAAAGAAGCGCATTTGCTATATCCGGATGTAGCTGTATATTCCCTTTATACGCACTACGGATCGCCTCAACAAGTTGATCTGGTTCTACATCCTTTAAAATATACCCACTGGCTCCCGCTTTTAATGCTGGTAACACATGAGCTTGATCAGAAAAGCTCGTTAATACAATTACTTTCACATCTGGATATTCTTTTTTTATGCAGGCTGTCGCCTCAACGCCATCCATTTCAGGCATATATAAATCCATTAATACAACGTCCGGATTTGCTTCTCCTACTTTCACTAAAGCCTCTTTCCCGTTATTCGCTTCCCCAACTAACTCTAAATCTTCCTGTGTACTTAAGAAAAATGCTAATCCTTTTAAAACGACTGTATGATCATCAACTAACAATACTTTTATTTCCACAAACTTCCCTCATTTTCACATCATAATGGTACATTTACTTGTATACTTGTTCGTTTGTTTTCACTTATAATTTTAATTGTTCCACCAATCAACGCTACTCTTTCACGCATCGTTGTCATGCCAAGTGATTTCTTCTCTTTTATATCCTTTTCTATAAATCCATTACCTTGATCTACTATTTCTAATGATACATTTTTCTCAGTCACTTTAAAATAAATGGTCGCTTCTTTTACACCTGCATGCTTACTCACATTGTTTAACGCTTCTTGTCCAATACGCCATAATGCTTCTTCTACTACACGTGGTAAATCGCGAACACCTGTAACTTGTTCCCTAACTTTCAATCCAAAACTTTCACCATGCTGTTTTAAAGCTGGTAATAAACCTTTCTCTAATCCCGCTGGACGGAGCTGCCAGATTAACGTCCTCATTTCCTTTAAAGCACCTTGCGCTAATTCACGCATCTCGTGCAAAGAGTGATCTACTTTCTCATTTTGACCTTTTAAAACTGCCTCAGCACCTTTTGTCATAAAGGTTAACGAAAATAGCTTTTGTGAGACAGAGTCATGTAAATCCCTTGCTAAACGATTTCTTTCTTCCATCCGTACAAGTTCGCGTCTCTGCTCATTTAGCCTTAAATTCTCTATCACGAAAGAAATATGATTTGTTATGGCTTGAAGCACATCTATCGTATTCACATCAAATTCACCATTATTGGAACTAACACATACAACCCCAAATATGTGACTTTGAATCTGTATTGGTGTGGCAATAACCGTCCTATTAGAGGGGGCGGTATGAATGATTTGACGTTTTAATAAAATAGATTCACCTTTTTCTAACGCTTCTTTCGCTGCTTCTTTTACATCCTCTTGCAATTCTTCTTGGCGATAAGATGCACGCAATGATAATTCTTTCTCTTCTCGAATAAAGAATGTTACTTCGTTCCACTGAAACACTTCACCTAATTGATTTACAACTTTTTCAGGCAATATATTAAATTGATGAATCGTTCTTAAAGCTTGAATAAAACGTTCTAATTTCACATAATAATGCGCTCTTCGCTTTTCGTTTTCATATAATTTTGCCCGCTTTAAAGCCGTTCCAATTTGGAAGGCCACTGATTGGAGCAATACTAATTCCTCTTCTGAAAAATGCGTTTTACCTGGGCTTGCCACATTCAACAAACCAAATTTTTCTCCTCCAGCCTTTAAAGGAACCGTAGCATGATGAAGAATTCCTTCTGTATCTCCCCAATTATATTCAATTGCATTATTAATTCTTTTACATTCAATAATATTAACGGCTCTCTCTAACTTTCCATCTACAAAACCACGTAAACACCAACACTCACCTTCACACATCGGGCGCTTATTTTCGTATGTAAGTGCCTCTGGTAACTGGTAATCGATTAACTTCGTATATTTCCCATTTTCATCGGCAAGAAAAATCCATCCGGTCGTTAAACCTGTTACACTTAACAATTTTTCTAGTACTGCTTGCAGTACATGATATGTATCATTTGATGTATTTAGCGTCTCTGCTATTTCTTTTAATATAACTAATTCATTTGTACGATTATCTCGAAACATACTCAGTCTCCCACATACAAGATTTTAAATTGCTTCTCAAGTAAATCATCTACTTTTCACTTTGTACTTATTCGTAACATTGATATAATGGTGAAAACATAGTTTTCATTATATCACTTGAGGGGGCTTTCATAATGACATTAAACAAGGCACTTACAATCGCTGGTTCTGACACAAGTGGCGGTGCTGGTATACAAGCAGATTTAAAAACATTCCAAGAACTTGGCGTATACGGAATGACATCTCTTACGACAATCGTAACGATGGATCCACATAACGGTTGGGCACATAACGTTTTCCCAATCCCAGCTTCTACATTAAAGCCACAATTAGAAACAACAATTGAAGGTGTTGGCGTAGATGCTTTAAAAACGGGCATGCTTGGATCAGTAGAAATTATTGAGATGGTTGCAGAAACAATCGAAAAACATAATTTTAAAAATGTAGTAGTCGATCCTGTTATGGTATGTAAAGGTGCAGATGAAGCATTACATCCTGAAACGAATGATTGCTTACGTGACGTTCTTGTTCCAAAAGCATTAGTTGTAACACCAAACTTATTTGAAGCTTACCAATTAAGTGGCGTGAAAATTAATTCTCTTGAGGACATGAAAGAAGCAGCGAAAAAAATCCACGCTTTAGGTGCGAAATATGTCCTAATTAAAGGCGGTAGCAAGCTTGGTACAGAAACTGCAATCGACGTCCTATACGATGGAGAAACATTTGATCTTCTAGAATCAGAAAAGATTGATACGACAAATACACATGGTGCAGGTTGTACATATTCTGCTGCAATTACAGCAGAACTTGCAAAAGGAAAATCTGTGAAAGAAGCAGTAAAAACTGCTAAAGAATTTATCACAGCGGCTATTCGTTATTCATTCAAAATTAACGAATACGTAGGCCCAACTCATCATGGTGCATACCGTAAATTTGTTGCATCAAAAGAACTTGTCTAACATATAAAAGAAAACACCCACAGAGTTTATACATTTCCTCTGTGGGTGTTTTTTCATAACCTTATCTTTAAGACGCAGAGCTAACCTTATTTCTACCATTTCGTTTCGAGTAATATAATGCATCATCCGCTGCTTGAATAAATTGATTTGGTGATGACTTATACTCTGAAACTCCTACGGAAACTGTAATTTTTATTTTTGTTCCATTTAACAATTGGAATGAATGTTTCTCAACAGCTGTACGAATTTGTTCGCCCATATGAATTCCATAAGCTAATCCCTTCTTTGGTATCAAAAGTGCAAATTCCTCTCCGCCCTTTCGAAAAATCAAATCCGGAAACGTTGAAATTTCTCGTAAAATGCACGCTATTTGTTTTAACACTTCATCTCCTGCAGGATGCCCATACGTATCATTTACATACTTAAAATGATCAATATCCATAATTAGTAAACAAAGTGAATCATTTTTCATATGCTTATTACCAATATGACGATTCATTTCTAAATCAAAATGCCTTACGTTTCCAAGTCCTGTCAAAGCATCTATCGTTGCATATTGCTTCATCGTTTGAAATAACTCATTGGATTGCAATACGTAATTTGCGCTTATAAATGTGATATATGCTGTAACACTACTACATACTAAATATAACGCTACTACAGATATATCATTAAACAAAATATAAATTGGTACTATTAAAATAGACAAACTATACACATTAAACCATATCCACTTCATAAATATTGAAACTTTCATCCGCCAAATAAAGATAATTCCAATTCCTATCAATACGATAGTATAGCAAGCCAATTCGGAAGCTAAAGAGTACTCAGTAAAATATAATCGAGTAATTAAAATAATTGCAACTGTTATACTACTAGCTACCGGACCCCCAATTATAATTGCCAAAATGACAGCTAGATAACGTAGATCCAACATAATATCTTCAATATGTACACCAAAATGCATCAACAGTACACTTAATATTCCAGTAAAAATACCTACTATACATTTCTGCCAAAAAGAGAATCCTTCTTTTAACGGCTTGTCTCTTAAAAGCTGGCCTCCAACAAAAATAAAGGAAAGAATAATTGTTGTGTTTACAAATAGATCTCTTAACATAAAATAATCTCCCTACTTTTCCGTCTATCCTTTTCCTTATTTTATTGTATACGAAATGTCTATAATTCCCAAAGCTTTTTATTTATTTTTTGCTGTTTCACGTGGAACAGCAAAAAAATAAAAAAGGACGAAAAATTCGCCCTTTTTTATTAACAACAACGTGATATCTTTCCACCTTTTGCGTTAAATCTAGCCTCTTGTGCCTCAGCAAAAAATTGCTTTTGACACACAATCTCTTCTTCTGGATGATGCTTTTTCATATGAGCGACATACGTTTCATAGCTTGGTACCCCAACAAGTAAGCTAATAAATTGTTTCCTTTTCCCCCATACTTGCCGTAGTCTTTTAAGCATAGTTCCTCGACTCACTTTCATCTCTAGGAATATATGGTGCCTCTTTTAACGGCATCGGCTTATTTCTTAATACTTGAATCCAAATTCGAATTGCCGAAATTAATACAGCAATTACAACTATCATAAAAATCCCGCATAGTGCTGCATCAACATAATCATTAAAAATAATTTGTTTCATTTGAGCGACATTTTTAGCTGGGGCTAATACCTTCCCCTCGTCTAATGCCCCCTGAAACACTTTCGCGTGAGATAAAAATCCTATTTTAGGATTTTCATGAAATAACTTTTGATAGCCAGCCGTCATCGTTACAATCAGCAATCCTACAGTTGGAATTAACGTCACCCAAACATATGCCTTTTTTCCCATTTTGAATAAAATTGTCGTTCCAAGTAACAATGCAATGCCTGCTAACATTTGATTTGCAATACCGAAAAGTGGCCATAATGTATTAATTCCACCGAGAGGATCTACTACCCCTTGATATAAGAAATAGCCCCATCCTAATACACATAACGTTGTAGCTATTACATTCGCTAATGTAGAATCTGTTCTCGCAAATGGCTTATATACATGTCCTAAAATATCTTGGATCATAAATCGCCCTACACGTGTTCCTGCATCAATCGTTGTTAAAATAAATAGTGCTTCAAATAGAATAGCAAAATGGTACCAAAATGCCATCATTGCTGTTCCGCCTATTACTTGTGAGAAAATATATGCCATACCTATCGCTAACGTTGGTGCGCCACCTGTACGTGATAAAATGGTTTGCTCTCCAACGTTTACAGCAAGATCTTTTAATTCATTTGGTGTAATAGCAAATCCCCATGAAGAAATAACTTGAGCTGCTTGCGATACATCCGTACCGATAAGTGCCGCCGGACTATTAATCGCAAAATAAGTGCCTGGTGTTAATACACAAGCAGCAATCATAGCCATCGCTGCTACAAACGATTCCATTAACATTGCTCCATAACCGATTGGCTGTGCATGTCCCTCTTGTTCAATCATTTTTGGCGTTGTACCTGATGAAACGAGAGCATGGAATCCAGACACCGCACCACAAGCAATTGTAATAAATAAGAACGGGAATAAGTTTCCAGAGAAAACAGGACCTGTTCCATCGATAAATTTCGAAACTGCTGGCATTTGTAAATCTGGTGCTACAATTAAAATACCGATTGCTAATCCAACAATTGTTCCGACTTTTAAAAATGTACTCAAATAATCACGTGGTGCTAATAGCATCCAAACTGGTAATGCCGATGCGATAAATCCATATACAATAAGCATAATAGCAATTGTTTCACCACTAAATGTGAACATACTTGCAAGCGTTGGATGTTCTGCCACATACTGTCCTCCAATAAGAGACAGTATAAGTAGAATAATTCCGATTACTGATCCTTCACCAACCCGGCCAGGCCTAATGTAGCGCATGTACACTCCCATTAAAATAGCGATAGGAATCGTTGCTGCTATCGTAAACATTCCCCAAGGACTTCCTACAAGCGCCTTTACTACTACTAATGCTAATACCGCTAATAAAATAATCATGATTCCTAAGATACCTATCATTGCAATAAGCCCTGTAACAGGACCAATCTCATCTTTGATCATTTCTCCTAATGATTTACCATTACGTCTCATTGAAGCAAATAAAATGACAAAATCTTGTACAGCTCCTGCGACAACTACCCCAACAATAATCCAAATTGTTCCTGGCAAATATCCCATTTGCGCCGCTAAAATCGGTCCTACTAAAGGTCCCGCCCCAGCAATTGCTGCAAAGTGATGCCCGAATAATACCCACTTATTTGTTGGAACATAGTCTTTTCCATCATTTAATGTATGGGCTGGCGTTTGCCGATTGTTATCTAGACCAAAAACTTTTCTCGCTATAAATCTACTATAAAAACGATAAGCAACTGCATATACACATACCGCTGCTACTAAAAGCCATACAGCATTAATAGTTTCACCTTGTGATAAAGCTATTACGCCAAAAGCACCTGCTCCTACTGCCGCAATAACTCCCCAAAGTAAGATCGACTTCAATGTCTTCAAATACAATCCCCCCAATACTACTTCTTAGTGGAAATTGTACTAAATTTTCTGAATATTTAAATTGAATCCTCCTTATCATGAAGGATTTTTAGTTTATCATGTTAAAATGCTCTCATTACCTGCTACAATTCAATTTTATTTCGAAGGCGTTTTACATAATTACGGCTTACTGGAATCGGTTGCTCATCATATCTATCTAAATACAAATTATATGTGCCATTATAATAAGGCTTCAGTTCTTGTACATATGACATATTAATTAAATAACTTTTGTGCACACGTAAAAAATCATATACATTTAGTTTATTTTCTAACTCTTGAAGTGTATATGTTGAAATATACTGATTATTTGTTGTATAAATTGAAACCGTCTTATTCTCTTTATTTTTACTTACATATACAATATTTTCCGGGAAAATATAACGAATACCCTCTTGACCTTCGATCGGTAATTTTCGCAAACAACTCTTCGCTTGCTTTCCTTGCTCTTTACCCATTCTATATAAAAGAAATTGCAAATCATCTTCACGAAATGGTCGTAATAAATAATACAATGCTTGGAAACGAAAAGCTGCAATGGACTCTTCTAGATCTTCGCCTACAAAAATAAATTTTGTATAGCAATTTACTTCCCGTAATAAACCCGCATATTCAAAACCAGTACCATCTAGTAATTTTGAATTTAAAAAAACAAAATCTGGTGTATGTTTTTTCATCAGAAATAATGATTCTGTTCCTGTCTTTGCTTCAAAACATTCTACATTCCGTATATTTTCAGTAAATTTTTCAGTTAAAATTTTTCGTTCTTCTGCATTTTCCATAATCAGTAAAATTTTCATTTCTTCAACCACCTAATTCTTTTGTCCGTATGTCCTGTTGTATACATTCGCTTTTATAAGAAATAATCCCTTTTTCTTACTATACCATTATTTATCTAAAAAAACAGAAAAAAGGAAACCATCACGGTTCCCTCTGTTTTTTTATCCCGATTGGTGCGGGCTAATAATGAGTAGGGAAAGCCCCCCACTCATCAAATTTTCACTTTATATTAATTCCCGTTGCTTCGTTTCTTGCCCAAGTACTATTACAGCCACAACGCCAATTAAAATTGATCCGCAGAAAATCGTAAATATTAACGATAATGAAGCTTGTGAAGCAACTAAATATCCTACTAGTAGCGGTCCAAGAATACCACCAATACGACCGAATGCCGCTGCCATCCCTGCACCTGTACCACGAATAACTGTTGGATACTGTTCAGGTGTATAAGCGTATAACGCACCCCAAGCACCTAAATTGAAGAAGGATAATAACATACCTGCCACGATTAAAACTGTTAATGACTCTGCAACGCCAAACAAGTAAGCACTGCACGCTGTACCGATTAAATACGTAACTAAAACAAATTTACGACCAAGACGTTCAATAAACCAAGCGGCAGTAAAATAACCTGGAAGTTGAGCTAATGTCATAATAAGAACGTACTGGAAACTCTTTATTAAACTAAATCCTTTTAGTACCATTACACTAGGTAACCAAAGGAACATTCCATAATAGGAAAAGACAACACAAAACCATAAAATCCATAGCATAATTGTAGCTTTACGATATTCTCCAGACCAAACTGATTTTATATTTTCAATAACAGATGGTCTTTTTTCAACTTTTTGGAATCTTGGAGAATCCGGCAAATTCCATCTTAAATATAAAGCGTATAGCGCTGGAACCGCACTCAATACCATCGCAACTTCCCAACCATATTTCGGAATAACAAAATACGAGATAAGTGCTGCAATTAGCCAGCCACCTGCCCAAAAACTTTCTAATAGCACAACAATTTTGCCTCGTTCATGTGCTTCAACACTCTCTGATACTAGTGTAGAGGCAACCGGCAACTCTCCGCCAAGCCCCATACCAATTACAAATCGTAACACGAGGAACATCGCGAGTGTCGTCGTTAAAGCCGTTAAACCACTGCCGATAGAAAATAGTAATAATGTAATAATAAAGACTGATTTCCGTCCTATTTTATCTGATAATATTCCAAATATAAGTGCCCCTACTGCCATACCAATTGAGTTAATACTACCTATCCAGCCCATTTCCTGACTCGTTAATCCCCAATCTTTTTGCAGCGCTACCATTACAAATGAAAGCATTCCAACATCCATTGCATCAAATAACCATCCAAGCCCCGCTATACCAAGTAGCTTTCGCTTCGAAATTTCTTTTACCTTGCCCACAAGAAGTCCTCCTTACACAGCTGTCTTTACACATCATTTTACATGTGTGAATTGTATAAGTAAAATACTTTCGTTTAAAAAATTCTCCTTCATCATTCCCGAGAAATAAAATATTTATCAAAAATGAACAAATAAAAAAAGTAGCGATATTCCGCTACTTTTTTGAACGCATTACTTCTTTTAGAAATTCCGCTAATACTAATTGACGGCGCCAACGTGTTGGATTACTACATAATCTATAAAACCATTCTAAGTTAATAGCTTGAATCCATTTTGGGGCACGTGTTACCTCTCCAGCCCATACGTCTAAACTTCCCCCTACTCCAACAGCCATTTTCGTTTCTAAACGGTGCTTATTCGTTTGGATGAAGTTCTCTTGTCTTGGGAAACCAAGTGCAACAAGCAATAGGTCTGGTTTTGCCTCTTGAATACGAGAAACAATATTCTCTTCTTCTTCTTGTTTAAAATATCCATCTTGTGTACCCACAATAGATACCGCTGAATACGTCTTCGTTAAATGATCTGCTGCAGCTTGTACAACATGTGGTTTTGCACCTAATAAGAAAACTGATACTGGTTTATTCTCTTCGGATAACTTCGCAAATAAATTACACATTAAATCAAAACCTGCTACACGTTCTTTTAAAGGTGTACCCAGCATACCACTTGCTTTTACAACTCCAATACCATCAGGTGTAATTAAATCTGTATTTAATAACGTTTTATGGAACTTTTCATCCTTTTTTGCGCACATAACAATTTCAGGATTTGCTGTTACTACTTGAAAAGTATGAGCTTGCTCCACTTCTAGCTGTTTCTTTAAATATTGGATTGTTTCATCCATTGTCATTGTGGAGAAAGGGACACCTAGAATATCAACCTTTTGTACTTCCATAATTAACTATCCTCTCTATTTCAATAAAAGTTTTTTATATGCATTACGAGTATCTTCATACAGATTCTTTAGTGAGAAATGAGTAGATGCGTGATTATACAAACGATTTCCCATCGCTTCTAATTCATTATTCAACCATTTTTCATAAGCACTTTCTAATGCACTTGCTAACGAATCTACATCACCAATTGGTACAATCCATCCATACGTATCATCGACTATTAACTTGCTCATGTCACCTACATTTGTTGCAATAGATGTTAAGCGTTGATTCGCCGCCTCTAATAAAACAAGAGGGAAACTTTCACTATAAGAGGTTAACAAATTAATGTGTGCAGATGCATATAATTCTTTTGAATCTGTACGAAAACCTAGAAAAATCACCTTATCCTCTAAGCCTTTTTGTTTCACCATCTCTTTTAATTCTGCTTCTATAGGTCCATCACCAAGCAGAAGCACCTTTATATTTGGAATTTCAGTTTTTTGTAACGCTTCAAATAAAATATTATGACCTTTAACGGGATGAAGACGTGCCACTTGAATGGCCGTAAATACTCCTTCGCCGATGCCAAATTCACTCTTATCATAAGGCTTTGCTGGAGTGTTATCATACTCGATTCCGTTATAAACTGTACAAATTTTCTCTTCTGGTACACCAAGTTTCATTATATTTTCTTTGAAATTTTCCGTAATTGCAAAGAACAAATCTACCTTCCTGAAAGAACGTAAATTTAACTTCGTAAATATCCATCCTTTTAATCCCCTCTTCATAAAATCCAAAGTTGGATCACTGTGGACAGTCATTATCCATTTCGCTTTTATACCTTTTTTCAAGAGGGAGAGATAGAAATTTGCTCGTGCGCCATGTGTATGCACAATGTCAAATTGGTTTTCATTAATAAATGCCTTTATTTTTGAAAGAATTGATAGGTCGTACCGAGATGATTGAGTAAAAACATGCACTTGAATACCGAGGTTCCTCGCCTCTCTAGCGATCGCACCTTCTTCAAATACCATTAATTCCACTTCTTCCTTTGAAAATTGAGATAAAAGTGAAATAATATGTGTTTTTCCCCCACCTTCTTCTGCACCAGCATTCATATGCAACACTTTCATTTCTTACATCCCCCATTTTTCTTTTTATTTACTCTAACAAAATAAAAGCTAACATATGCTAGCTTTTATTTTTCTATCATTCAATTTCCAAGTCAACTATTAAATATGCCATGATTAATACTAAATAAAAACTTACTCCCGGTGACATTAAAATATGACCAGCTATAAATGAGATACCTAATCCGAGAAGTATCGATGCAATCACCATTGCATATTTCACTGTGAATACTTGTCTAAATTTAGTAAATACACATACGATAAATTTAATACCAAAGTATAAGAATGGAACTACGAGTAAAATGAATCCGATGATTCCGAACGAATAGAACCAATCATGGAAGTCACGTTCAATTAATTTCGGCTCTGCTTTATAGTTACCAGCATAACCCATACCTAATAATTTTTGAGAAGTTGGGGCTTCTTTATAGAAGTCTTTATACATTTGCTCAAATAATTGACGCCCACTGAAAATGATAGCTTGTGTTTCTTCTTTTTTCTCTGCAACTTTCTCTTTTTCTTTTTCCTTCTCTTTTTCTTTCTCTGTAACAGGCGGTTTATGCTCTTTGCCTGCTCCCGGCTCTTTTTTCTTCTCTTCCTTTTTCGCAGTCTGTTGGTCTTCAATTAATTGAACATGAATACCCATATTTTTTAGAAATGGTGAAAAAGGTGTATACGCCATGATTCCTACAAAAACGGTCATTGCAATAAAACCGTTTAATAAATATATATTTTTCTTTCCTTTTTTACCTTGTGTAAAGGCTTGAATAAAGCACATAACAACCGCAATCGCCATCGTTGCGTAAATTGCTCCTACGCCAACCTTCGTACCAACTGCAAATAATGAAAAAACAACTAAAACGGAAGGAATCCAGTAGTATATTTTTCCCATACTTTTTGTTTTTTCAATCGAATATAAAACAACAATCGGACACATGATCGCTAAGATAGACCCTAACTCATTACCTGCATAAAACCAGCCACGTGATCCTAACTTTAACCACTCATAATTATTGTAATCTGTTCCTGTTGCAATCGAAACTACCATTACTATTCCCGTAATTAATGATGCATACGTAATATAGTCACGCATTTTTGAATGTCTTTTTTCTTTTAATGATTTAAAAACAAATACATAACAAGTAAGCATAACAAATGGATATAACGCTTTTGCTATAAACTTGATTTCCTCTGTCAGTACCATAGGATCCTTTGTAAATTTATTATTTACCAATCCAATAGCGAAAACTATTCCAACTAGGATTATATACGATATATATTTTATACTTCCTTTTTTCTTTGTTTGAATTAAAATATATATTCCACCTAGAAACATAACGAATAAGCGTGAAATAACTCCAATAGTCGTATCAATTTTTAGAACCATTATACAGAATGCTGTAAGCAAATCTAAAATTGGTTGCAACAAAATAAAGATTAGTAGAAAATTTTCAAATTTATTACTCTTACCATTTTCGCTTAACATTTAGAACCTCCATAACTATTACCTAATTTCAATCTATACAGTTGATATTTTTTATTATCTCAAATATTTATTATAACATATATTTTTCAATTAAACGTCTCACATTTCTCCCTCCATTTACCTTATAGAAAAAAAGCAAATTTGTATTTCCAAGCGCTTTCTTTCCTCATTTTTTCTTTTTTTCTACATGTAACGAAAATGCATTGTTATTTACATAACTTTAGTGTATATTTTTTCTCTGGAACATCTTTAGGAGGAAGGGATTACAGCCATGTTATTAATCGACATATTTACGTTTCTTGGCATTATCGCCGCTGCTATTTCCGGTACATTAGTTGGTTTAAAAAAAGATTTAGATTTATTCGGTGTCCTTTGTTTAGCTGTAGCTACTGCGCTCGGCGGCGGTATTATTCGTGATATTATGATCGGTAACCTGCCTCCTGTCGCATTTGTAAAACCTATTTACTTTTTCGTAAGCGTATTATCAGCATTATTTACTTGTATGTTTTTTGAACGTATTAATAAACTTCAAGTCGTTATTATGCTTTCTGATGCTGTTGGCTTAGGCGTATTTACAGCTATTGGTGCAAATGCGGCAATGTCACATCATGTTGACGCCTCATTTTTAGTAGTTTCAATGGGAGTCATTACAGGTATTGGAGGCGGTATTTTGCGTGACATTTGCGCTCAAGATATCCCTTACGTATTCCGAAAAGAGATTTACGCAATCGCTTCTATCTTAGGAGCAATTAGCTTCCTAATCACACATGCAATGGGTGCGCACGTATTAGCTTTCTATGTTTGCTTATTAGTAACATTCGTTATTCGTGTCGTCACTGTGATATATAATGTACATTTCCCAGTTTTCTTTAAAACACATGCTAAGATTAATAAAAGCCATTAAGAGAATTCTACTTAGAATTCTCTTAATTTATATACTATTCTACACACTAATATAGAGTAATTGTATATAAAAATATATAATTATATAAGAACCAAAAATGAAAACGCTTTACAAACAGGGGGAAGAACAATGCTTGGGGTTTTTAAAAAACACACTACTAAAACAAGCACCAGTATAATCGAATTAAGTAAGGACAAACAAATAATCTTTAACATTCCTGCTAATTCTGAATTAAAAATCCAAATGGATATGCTACATATTTCAAAAGAAGATTTACAAATTGTAAAAGTACTACAGCCCTTTATTTATGAAGAGATAGATTGGATTACAGACAAGTTCTATGCCAATATTACAAAACAACCTAATTTAATTCATGTTATTGAACGTTACAGCTCTATTCCAAAACTAAAACAAACTTTAAAAACACATATAACAGAATTATTCAGCGGAAATATGCACGAAGATTTTATTGAACAACGTGTTAGAATCGCTAAAAGACATGTGCAAATTGGTTTACATAGAAAGTGGTATACTGCCGCTTATCAAGAACTATTCCGCTCTATCATGAAGATTTTGCAAACAAAAATTACAACAATCGAGGATTTTTCTCATTCTATAAACGTAATAAATAAATTATTCACCCTCGAACAAGAACTTGTTCTTGCGGCTTATGAAGCAGAGTATGAAAGAATGCAAAAAGAACATGAAAAAGAAAAAGAAATAACAGCTATGACAATTACACATATCGCAACAGAACTAGCATCTGTATCTGAAAAAACAAGCTCTTCTATTCAAGAATTAACCGCTAAATCGGAAACGATTGTAGAAATCGCTAAAACAGGTACATCATTAGCTATCACATCGGAAGAAAAAGCAAATAAGGGTAAAGAACAATTAAATCAGCAAAACAAACGAATGGAATCCATTCAAACGAATATGGAAACCATCATTACAGATACGCATGAACTTCTCGATATCTCTAACAAAATTAACGAAATTATAGATATCGTAAAATCAATTGCAGAGCAAACAAATTTACTCGCACTAAATGCTGCTATTGAATCTGCACGTGCTGGAGAATTTGGTAAAGGTTTTTCTGTTGTAGCTGGAGAAATTCGCAAGTTATCCGAGCAAACGAAAGAATCTATATTCAACGTTACAAAACTCGTTGAAAAAACAAATGAACAGATTATTCGTGTCTCTTCTTCCGTAAAACAAATTAGTTCTCTCGTGTCTGAAGGAACGGATAGTATGTATGCAACAGATCAATACTTCCAAGAAATCGTAAACGATATGTCTAACTCAAAAGAACAGACTAAAAAAATTGAGAATGAGTTAGAAACTATTTCACAAGTAATGAAAGGTATTCAAGACGATTCTTCAAAAATGGCCCTAACAGCTGATAGCTTACAACTGGAACTAAACCGTTAAGGTAAAACTTAGGTCCGTAGCGATTTTTCATCTCCGCTCACGACTAATTCTCACCTTCCATCAACAAAAAAAGAATCCAAAGCGGATTCTTTTTATTTTCTGAAGAATATTTTTTGACAGTAAACGTAACTCATATAAACACCAAAACTTTGTAAAATAAACAATGCCGGCATAATAATATTATAATACGCCACATCTATTTGGAATAACCTTAACAATACGTATCCGCTAATTAACAATACGAACAACATATATCCTTCGTGTTGCTGTTTCTTAATAAGGAAGTGTAATAAGGCTATAGCCATAAACAACGTTACGGCTATATATATAAGTTTTTCATATTTAAACAGAATAGAATTTGTTCCCTCGTTTGAAAACTGATTCATTACTGGTTTTAAGGGTTTAAATCTTTCTCCCTCAATCTCTTTTAACTTTTGATTCATATACTCTGTTACACTTTGATTTTTTGGTATCTTTTCCTCACTTTGAGTTTTCCCAATTAAAACAGATTGAACATACGTCTCGTTCGAAATCGTATATTGTGACATTCCCATTGTATTAATCCCATAACTCACACCAAAATGAACGCTATAAAACAAAATGAGTATCCCTATCATCTTTAATAGCACTTTTTGTTTCGTTGCCGATTGAAAGAATTCAATCAACAACACATATACAGTGATAAAAATAGGAAAGAATAACCCCATCGGAAAAATCATATTGCTAAATGCAAATAAAATCGATGAGAGCACCCACATATAAGGATGATCTAATCCTCTATATAAGAGTATGTAACAAGCAAAGTAAAATAAAAATATCGCAAGTGATTCTGGCGTTAATAAGGAGCTCATAAATATATTTGGAATATATAGAGCGTAAAATACAGACGCAATACGACCACACTCTTCCCCAAATATCATAGCAGCAATACGATAAATGAAAAATACAGTCCCTATGCAAAATAAAATATTACATAACTGCAATACGAATACTGTATCACCAAATATACGAATAATAATTGATTCATAAATAATAAAAGGTAACTGAGTTATATTCCCGACATAATTGCCAAGTGCAATCTGCTTGGCAAACTCAAACATAACTTTCATATCACCGATTAGCGGAACATCTACAAATAGAACCACACTAAGTCTCGCAACTATAGATATACTTAAAAGAAAAATAAGAAATTGTTTATCTGTAAAACGATACTGTAAAATCGATGAAACTAACAGCATAAGAATAACAAAAATCACCAATACAATTGTTACGCTTGTTGTATTCCCTCCAAAAAATTGCTTACTTGTTTCAAATGCTGACCAACAACTATAAACAAAAAATGCAAGCATCGCACCGATCACTATTTTACTAAAGAAAGATGAAAAATTTGTTTGTATATGATTCATATATCCATTGCACCTCTATTTCCATTCATAACAAAACGATTCTATCATGAATAGGTACACGGCTGATAGGGAATTTCTATGACAAATACAGAGTCATAACTTTTTCACTTGCAATGTAAGCGAATCCTCTTTTACACTACATTTTATATAGGATAAATTTTCTTTCAGTTACATGAATACAAATACAGAAGTTTTACTAACCCTCTTCTGGAATTCTTTACTTCATTAAATATCTAACGATCTTTAATAATTTTGTACTCCACTTACAATACATGTCATTCTGATTGAAAACAGAAAATAGGGGCTGAATATATGGAAAAGAAATTCATGCGAGAATCAAAAGCAATTAAAACAACACGTGTTTTTCCTAATGATTTAAATAACCATCAAACGCTTTTCGGAGGAAAATTATTAGCAGAAATTGATAGCATCGCCTCAATCGCAGCTGCAAGACATAGCCGTAAACATTGCGTCACAGCATCTATCGATTCCGTTGATTTTTTAACCCCCATTCATCAAGCAGATTCTGTTTGTTATGAAGCATTCGTATGTTACACAGGAAAATCTTCCATGGAGGTTTTCGTAAAAGTAATCGCAGAGAATTTGCTAGCAGGTGAACGTAGAATAGCTGCAACATGTTTCATTACATTCGTTGCGTTAAAAGATGGAAAGCCTTCATCTGTTCCACAAGTACTTCCTGAAACCGAAGAAGAACATTGGCTACACACAACTGGTTCCGAGCGTGCAGAAAATAGAAAAAAAGGACGTTTAAAAAGCAAAGAAATGGCCGAAGTGTTAACACTGAGTAAACCTTGGAATATGTAATAATTGATTTACCTTCCTTTTTACAAAGCAAAAAGGAAGGTTTTTTTATATAAAATACATAATGTTGATTTACAAAGTTTATATGCGGTAAACTTATACAGATGTTCTTGTAATCTTCTTCCTTGCAAAAGGCCTATATAGTGTACAACATAAAAAATTTGAGGAGATAATAATTATATGATGGAACAAACACAACTCGTTTCCGTTATTATCCCGCTGTATAATGCGGAAAAATACATTGAAGAGACGATGGAATCAATACTGAATCAGACATATAAAAATATTGAAATTGTAGTTGTTGATGATGGAAGTAAAGATCAATCATCTTCTCTCGTTAAAAATCTCAAGAAAAAACACCCTGAACAAATAAAATATATCTTACAAGAAAATCAAGGCGTTTCTGTTGCTCGTAATACAGGAATTGAAAACGCAAGCGGGGAATATATTTCTTTTCTTGATAGTGATGATTTATGGCATCATACAAAAATAGAAAAGCAAATGGAAAGCATGCACAAAAATAATATGAATGCTTGCTATTGTGGATATATGAACTTCTACGAAGAGACTGGCGAAAAGGTTGCAAACACGACAAACTTTGTTAAAGGAAATATGACAAAAGATTTCTTAACACATCAAGTTTTCGCACAAACGAGTACTTGGATTTTCAAAAAATCTATCGTGATGGACCATGATATTCGTTTCACACCAGGATGTAGCTGGGGAGAAGACTTAGAATTTCTATTTAAATTAATGAGTGTAACAAATGTATGTTATGTCGATGAATATTTAACATATTATCGAATCCTATCAGGAGGAAACCTTTCTTCAAATTATAAAGATTATGAATTAAAAACAACGAAAGAGTTAGAAGTATTTACTCGAATGAAGAATTGGATTCATAATAAATCAGAAGACTTAATAACGAAGGATTCTACGGAGCTTATTGAAATCCTTGAAACTTATCTATTCCCGTATACAGTCATTAACAATGCTTGTATATACATTAAAGAGAACTCTAAATTAGATAAATCAAAAGTTCGATTAATTAAAAGCGATATAAAGAAATATTGCCGAAAAATCTATTCAAAAAATGGAAAGCGTAGCAAAAAATTATACGCGATGCTTTGGTTTGTACGCATTAAATTTCTGTTTTCTTAAATAAAAAATATGCTTTTAAACATTCTTCCCTTGAACAAATTTAATTTACAAATTGGACAAAACGTGTCCTGAAGAATAGAAAGGTCTTTTTCCATGAAAACAAATAAAATCCTTAAAAATGCCTCCTACCTCTTTGTAGGAAATATTACTGTTCGATTTGTACTTGCGATTGCGACAATCCTCTTTGCAAGATATGTTTCACCAAATGAGTATGGGATGTTTACAGTTGCATTAGCAGTTTCCGCTGTCATTTGTTATTTTACAGATGCAGGTTTAACACATACGTTTATGCGTGAAGGAACGAGAAGTGACGCTAACATTAGCGTATTAATAAGTAGTTATTTACGTATTCGTTTAGTATTAGCTATCGTAATTTCTGTGCTCTTCGCTATTTTTGCTCAGTTCTTCTACACTGATGCTTACTTACGTGCCATGGTATATTGGGTCGTACTACCAACCATGTTTGGAGCCACTTTACAAGGTGTTGGGATGGCATATTTCCAAGTAACAGAACGCATGCAATTTACAGCGATTATTTCTGTACTGCAAGGCGTAACAGCAGCTGCTGCGCTTCTAATAGGAATGTCGTTTAAATGGTCACTTATGATGGTCGCTGCTATGTACGGGATATCCAGCCTTGTAACAGGGATTATCGCCTTCTTAATGGTACTCCGCCATACAAAAGTTCATAAAGGCTGGGACAAAGGAATTTTAGATCAACTGCTTATTTTCACAATCAATGGCATTATCATTATGCTTTTACCACAGTTAGGTCCTATTATATTAGAAAAAGTTTCAACACATGAGCAAGTTGGATTCTTTGGGGCTGCCTATAAAATACCTGCCGTACTGTATCAAATACCTGGTGTAATTGCAGCAGCATTTTATCCAAAATTATTCGCTTTCGGAAATGAAAAAAATATCGTGGAACATAGAAAGCTATCTCAGTTCGAATTAAAACTTATGTCCTTTTTAGGTATGGGAATTGCTATCCCATTTATCGCCGATCCTAGCTTTTGGATTGTTACTTTATTAGGTGAAGACTATGCACCAGCTGGTGATGCTCTTGCAATCTTAGCCTTTATGGTCATTTTACAATCTATCAACTATCCACTCGCTGATAACTTAACAACAATTGGACAACAGTGGAAACGTGCGACAATAATGGGAATTGGATTGGCTGTTGCCATCCTAAGTTATATTATCTTAGGTAGCAAATTTGGAATGATGGGAGCTTCTGTGGCAGCTATCATTACTGAACTTACTTTATTGATTGGATTCACTTTATTTGTCCGTAAAGGCTTCGGGCTATTATTTAAAGGAATCATATTTAATAGTCTCGCATTTATAATCAGTTACGCTCTATACCGTACAATATTAATTAGTTTGCCACCATTAGTAGCCTTAACGCTTACTGGTATATTGTACGGCCTTATCGGTCTTGCCATTGATCCACAAATACGTGGGTTACTATTAGGGTTCGTAAATAAAAAGTTCGGCAAGAACATAGCATAAAATGAAACTTAATCAGTCCGGGTTTTGTTCATTCCTACTGATTATCATCCCGCAAATAGCGGGATAAAAGCGTATTTCTTTCTCATCAATTTGAGAAAGAAGTACGCTTTTTATTTACTATTATTATTCATATATATAATGGTTTTTTTTAATCCCTCATAATATGAAGTTTTAGGTAAAATACCTATATACTTTTCATATTTCTCTCCACTTAATACGACTGGTTTTTCTGTCAAATATAACATTTCAACATATTCTTTCATCTGCTTATCAAATAAGCCAATTAACTTTATCATACCTCTTTTTACAGTCATAACCCGTTTTGTATATCCCGTTAATTCACGTATATATTGAATCATTTCTTCTCCTGTAATAACGCCACAACCTGGTATATTCCAATGTTGCCCATAAGCTTCCTCATGTAACGCTAACTCTACCATCGCTTTCGCGCCATCTGGTGTAAAAATGTACTCACGTGCAATCTTCTTATCTCCAACAAAACTAGATCCTTTATTTGCAAGTACTCCATTTAAAGTATGATGAATGAGTGTGCTTTCTGCCTGTGGACCGTAAAAATCAGGAAAATGAGCGATAAACATTTTGGCGCCACTCTGCTCTGCCATCATTCCGAGTTGTAATCGAATTTTCCCCTTCTTCGTATGTGGTTCCTTTTCAGCATCTTCTTTAACAAGCCCTTGAATTTGCCTTCCATATGCATAAATGTTATCAACGATCCCTAACTTCATATTATTTTCTTTTGTTACTTCTAATATGTTTCTTAATAATTTAGGCTGTTTCTCTTCCCAATCTGAATATGGAATATTAACAGCGTGGAATATAACATCCACACCTTTCGCTGCGTCCATTATGTCTGTCTTTACAAGTACATCCCCTGCTACTGTTTGTATATGTTCTTCTCCTTGAAATAAGTTCTCCAACTTCCCCTTATTTCTCGCAAAAGCAATCACATCAATTCCTCGATTACATAACTCCTTTGTAATCGCATATCCCATTGCTCCAGATGCTCCCAGTACTAACGCTTTTTTCATCATAATTCCCTCCTCCAATTAATTAACCACCGTTCAATTAATTACAAAAAGAAAATCACTTACATTAGAAGCGATTTTGAAATAAACTCTACATGCGCCCTAGCTAACCCTTTTAACTCGTCAAATGTTTGCCCACTTCCGCAATAATGTGCCACAAACCCATGTAATGATAAAAAGACAGACCATATCGTCATTGTATCTACTTTTTTATTACATAAAGAAAAAATAACCTTTGCAAATTTTTCATAACTAACATTCGGACTGTCCGCTAAACATTCCTTTAACTCGCTATCTTTAATTAAAAACATAATTTCATAATGGCTTTGATTTTCCAAACCAAATTCTATAAAGCCAAACAAGACTTCTTTTAACTGCTCTTCTGGAGATAAACTTCTTTTGCTAATTTCATCTAACTTTTCATTTAACAATTGAAAGTCTTGTTCTACCATCGCATAAAAAAGTTCAGCTTTATTTTTAAAATGGTAGTAAATTGAACCATGGCTATACCCTAGTTCTGTCGCAATTTTACGCATTGAAGTGTGTTGATATCCTTGCTGTACAAATAAATTCCTTGCTACGTTCATAATCATTTCTCTTGTTAATTCTTGTTTGACTGCTCTTCTTGGCGACATTTTCTTATACCTCACAAAATAATTAACCACTGTTCAATTATATTATATATTTTTTCCAAAATAATGCAATACCTTACTTTTAAAAATATCCATTTTTGAAATGATAGCATTATACGAGAGAATTTAGTATCATGATTCAAGATACTATTTCAAATTGGACGGAGGATATTATGAGTTTATTAACAGTCGAAAAACTAGGACATACATTTGGTGATCGAACACTATTTAAAGATGTATCTATGCGTTTACTAGCAGGAGAGCACGTTGGTTTAGTTGGTGCAAACGGTGTGGGTAAATCAACATTTATGAATATTATTACTGGACAACTTATCCATGATGAAGGTCGTGTAGAATGGACACCTGGTACAAATTACGGTTACTTAGATCAGCATACAATTTTAACACCTGGTCGCACAATTCGTGATGTATTAGCAGATGCGTTCTTACCCTTATTTGAAAAAGAAAAAGCTTTAAATGAAGTTACAGAAAAAATGGGAACTGCTACACCGGAAGAATTAGAAGAGCTTCTTGAGCAAATGGCAGAAATACAAGATGCTCTTGAAGCAGGCGGTTTCTACTTATTAGATATTAAAATTGAAGAAGCGGCGCGTGGTCTTGGAATTGACGCAATTGGTCTAGATCGTGATGTTGCAGCATTAAGTGGTGGACAGCGTACAAAAGTATTACTTGCAAAGTTACTACTTGAGCAACCTGAAGTACTACTATTAGATGAGCCTACCAACTATTTAGATGTTGAACATATTCATTGGCTAACAACTTATTTAAAAGAATACCCACATGCATTCCTATTAATTTCCCATGATACGGAATTTATGAATAAATGTGTAGATATTATTTTCCATCTAGAATTTACGAAGATGACGCGTTATACAGCGACATATGAAAAATTCTTAGAGCTAGCGGAAATGAATAAAAATCAACATATAAACGCTTATGAAAAGCAACGAGAGTTTATTAAAAAACAAGAAGATTTCATTGCGAAAAATAAAGCTCGTTATTCAACGACAGGTCGTGCAAAGAGTCGTCAAAAACAATTGGATCGTATGGAACGTATCGATCGTCCTGAAACAGCTATTAAACCTGAGTTCTCATTTAAGGAAAGTCGTGCGAGTAGTCGATTCGTCTTTGAAGGAGAAAATGTAGAGATTGGATATACACATCCTTTATTACCAAAATTAACAATGACAATTGAACGTGGTGAAAAAATTGCAATTGTTGGATGTAATGGTGTCGGTAAGTCAACACTATTAAAGACGATCTTAGGTAAGATTAAACCATTAAGCGGAAAAACAAGTCTTGGTGATTTCTTAAACCCATCATACTTCGAGCAAGAAGTGAAGGCTGATAATATAACACCAATTGATGATGTTTGGAATACATTCCCTAGCTTAGACCAACATCAAGTTCGTGCAATGTTAGCGAAATGTGGTTTAAAAAATGAACATATCTCTCGTCCACTGAACCAATTAAGCGGTGGCGAGCAAGCAAAAGTTCGTTTATGTAAACTAATGGGTGAAGAAAGTAACTGGTTACTCTTTGATGAGCCAACAAATCACCTTGATGTTACAGCAAAAGAAGAATTACAAAAAGCTATGAAAGCATATAAAGGAACTATTCTTCTTGTATGTCACGAACCAGAATTTTATAAAGATTGGGTAACGAAAGTTTGGGATGTAGAAACATGGGCCCAAGAAAATTCTTAATCACCTAAAATCATCCCTTTACACCATCA
The DNA here is from genome assembly GCF_001884105.1 of Bacillus luti. Lineage (GTDB taxonomy): Bacteria > Bacillota > Bacilli > Bacillales > Bacillaceae_G > Bacillus_A > Bacillus_A luti. Next base: position 60,217 of record NZ_MACI01000038.1, read on the forward strand.
CTTAGTGTGTAAAGGGATTTCCCTTTGAAATAGCCATAAAATTCAATAAGGAGTTTTTAATTATAATGCAAAGTTCATTTTCCCTAAAACTCAATACATTTTTTGTAAAGTCTTTGTTAGTGCTATGTCTCATTATTTCTGCAGCCATTACATGGCAATCAGTAATCGTGGTTAGAGCACAAGCCAGCACTCGTTTACTTATTATAATCCCGATTATTATTCTAATCGGTCTTCTATTTTTACTAATTGGCTATATTTCCAATAAATATATGTCAACGCTAGTATTCACTATTTCACTTATCATTTTAGCTTTCTCTATTCGATTAATCTGGGTTCTTAATGTACAAACCCCTGTCGAATCAGATTTTGCTATGATGTACAATGGTGCTGTGCAAGCAACTAAAGGAGATTTTAGCTTTGCCCAAAGCACGTATTATACTTCATGGGTTTACCAACTTGGATTTACAATGTACCAAGCTTTAATTATTAATTTCTTTGGTGAAGGAACCTTCCTTCTAAAGTTCTTAAATGTATTATATTGCACGGGAACAACATTCCTCGTTTACAAAATAACTTCTCATATATTTAATGAGTGGTCTGGACGTATGGCTGGTTTACTATATGCAATATATATCCCAAGTATCGTATTGAGTTCAGTCCTAACAAATCAACATCTTGCGACCTTCTTATTTTATCTTGGGTTTTATTTATTAATTACAAAAGGCTTAAGCCATAAATATATGTGGATTTTCATAGGAATTTCGCTTTCTTTAGGCGATATTATGCGCCCACTTGGAGCTATCATCCTAATTGCAGTGACCATTTATGTCTTTTTACAGGGGATATTAGGAAAATCAAAACAAGATATTTTCAATTCCCTTAAAAAACTTTGTGGAATTTTCGTTGTATTTTACCTTGTACATTACATTATAAGTTATTCATTTATATCTGCTGGAATTACGCAATACCCACTATCTAATCGTGATCCTCTCTGGAAATTTACAGTAGGGTTTAATCACGAAACAAAAGGGGGATATTCTGCAGCAGATGCAGAATACATTATGTCCTTTGAAATCGGTGAAGAACGAAAAGCCGCTGAAAAAAAACTAATTCAAGAACGACTAGCTGATCCACAAAAGGTTTTATCTTTATTTGGTGATAAGTTCACGCTCATGTGGGCAGATTATGACTCCGCCCCATTATGGAGTTTACTGACGCTCGGGGACGCAGATAATGATATGATTACTTTAAAAGACGGTCTTACGAAATATGAAAAGTATATGTACACTACAGCTATGCTTCTGAGCACAGTAGCACTTCTTTATCTCATATTGACTAAGCAAAATAATACGCATTATACACTATTTTTATTATTGATAATTGGTTACGTAACTGTTCATTTCTTAATCGAATACCAAACAAGATATCGATACTTCATCATTCCTAGCTTTACGATTATTCAAAGCTACGGTCTATATTTATGCTATCGATTTATATCGAACAGAAAGACCTCAAAAATATAAAATACAATGATGATTTAATGATCACAACAAAATAAAAAGGCATGAGCCCGGTGCAATACCGAAATCATGCCTTTTTATTTATATCTATATTCTCTTTTTTATTGTAAACATAATCTATACCAAAGGCAGACAAAATTATCATAGATATTGTAGCCGAATAATGATATCGTGACGCCACTTCTACTAGTAACTGCGCCATTGTTAACCCTATCGTAAATAAACAAATCATAAATAGGATAGATTTATTTTTATTTTTTATCATTATTAACACACCTAATATTGAAGTCACAATTAAGAAGTAATAAAAAACATTAGATGCCACAGTGTATCTTACTACATTATCTAGTGCAGGCTCGGCGTAAGAAACTGCCGCACTATCTTCACTTAAAAAGACAAAGAATTTATCCGAAAATAATTTCATAAAATCGATATTATCATTTTGTATTCTATTTTTCGCCTCTTCTAGCATTTTTTGTTGAGCATCGTTAGCAGTCCATCCTGGTTTGTTATTATACTCAAATAATAATTCCGCATCTGGCATGTTCCATTTCCCCGAGTGTTCCTGATTAAATCCTACATAAATATTATAGCCTGGAGCTGATGCTATTTCTTCACCTAAACGTAATTCTATATACTGATTAATCGCCGAAGAAAAAATAACATATCCAACAACGATAGCCCCTACATATATTACCTTGTTTAATAATATTTTTTTATTTCCTATGTGCTTCGTGTTGATAATAAATAACCATATGACTAAAGCGATAATTGGAACAGCTGCAATGGGTCGTACCATATTCATTACTGCAAGTAGTGCTGCTAATAAAATCGAGTATATAAGTAATTTTTTTATGCTTATATTATGAATCTTCTCATGAACAATTATCATAATTATCCAAATCAATAATAGTATCGTACAATACAATGGCTCTGACAATGCAAACATGTTATAAATCGTTTGCGAAGGAAATACTATCCATAAAATACTTGCTGTTATTGCTGTTCTAACTCCACCAATTTTTCTAGATATAACATATATTAATCCCATTGATATTGTAGTTAAGACAACATTTACAATAGGGGCTACCATATGACTTTCTCCAAATATTTTTAAGAAAATACTTAAAAATGAGGCGTAACCAAAAATATGTGGAAATAACGCTATGTAATTATTATCAATAACAAATTCTTTACTTAATGCTACTGCAGTATAATAAAAGGTAGCGTAATCAACCAACGGCTGAATTTCGTATGTAAGAACCCACGTTAATTTAACTGCTAAGCAAATAATTACTAACACAAAAAAACATTTTTTCTCGTTGAATTTCTCTAGATATAAGGAACCCTTTCTAAGGATATAGGACCCAATTGTACATAAAAGTACGACCCCAGTTACTACCATTGTGTAATTGTATTTTTGCGTATCCGAAAAATAATTAAAAATTAATATTGAGGCAAAAAAGACATATAGCGTGTATACTGCACGTGTAGAGAGGGTGGATAACCCTTTTAAAAATACTTTCAATACTATCTACTCCTTTAAACATTGGTACAAAAACACCGGTATATACTGTATAAAGCTGGAGTACTTTATAATTAATCAATTATACCTGAAAACCAAAAATATTCTTATTTTCACTATAATCTATATGCAGATTCAAGCAATCCTCAACACTAACATATAGACAGTATCACACATCACTATACATGAATCATGATAATATTTCCATTTTAACGTTGGCATTATACATTGTATGAATAGACACACTATGTTTAATTTTAGAAAGTATAAGCATCTAGATAACTAATCCGCGCAATTAAATATCACGCAAGTCCAAATTCACACAAGATTGAAGCTACTCAATTTTATTAACGTTTCAGCACAAAATATGCTATAATAAATATTTGTTATGTAGGAATACTCTTTCTACATTTCTTATTTTATTTATATATTTGATAAAGATGAGGATACTATTATGGAGAAACTCTTAAAGTTCGGTTTAGTAGGAATCTTTAATACACTCATTACAATTATTAGCTTTTGGATATTATTAAAATTCGGGATGAACTACCTTATTGCGAATACCATTGCCTATTTAATTGGTGTTGCCAATAGCTACTATTGGAATAAAAATTGGGTGTTTAAACCTAATAATAAAAGCACGTCAATGTTCTTTAAATTTCTAACTGTAAATTTAATTGTATTGGCTTTTAATACATTATGTTTATTTATATTAGTAGATAAACTTACCTTTAATGCATTAATTGCACAGATTTTCGCAATTGGTGTCGGAATGGTTATCAATTTTGTCCTTAATAAAATTTGGACATTCAACCAAACTGAAAAAGCTACTAATTAAATTTGAACGACTTATTAAAAATACGGAGGATACAACATGCAAAAATTAATTTCGGTTGTAGTTCCTATGTACTTCGAGGAAGAAGTAGCACAGGAATGTTATAACCGTTTAAAGTCCGTTATGCTTCAAAATGATATTAATTATGAGTTTGTCTTTGTAAACGACGGTAGTACAGACCGTACAATGGACATCCTATCAGAAATTGCTGCAAATGATTACCGTACAAAAATCGTTAATTTTGCACGCAACTTTGGACACCAAATAGCTGTTACAGCTGGTATTGCTGCTGCAAAGGGCGATGCTATTGTAATTATAGATGCAGACTTACAAGATCCACCTGAAGTGATCCCTGAACTTATTGCAAAATGGGAAGAAGGATATGAAGTTGTTTATGCGAAACGTAAACAACGTAAAGGTGAAACTTGGTTTAAACTTTTAACAGCTAAATATTTCTATAAATTCTTAAACTACATGTCTGATATCGATATCCCAAAAGACACTGGTGATTTCCGAATCATCGATCGCAAAGTAGCTGATGTTTTCAATCAAATGACTGAGCGAAATCGCTTCATCCGCGGTATGATGTCTTGGGTTGGCTTCCGCCAAACATATGTTGAATATGAGCGTGATGAGCGCTTTGCTGGCGAAACAAAATATCCATTAAAGAAAATGATTAAATTTGCATCAGATGGCATTATTGCATTTTCGACAAAGCCGTTACGCATCGTTATGTCATTAGGCTTATTATCAGTTCTCATTTCCATAATCGTGTTGCTATATACAATTACTGTGAAAATCATCGGTGATGGTACTCAAACAGGTTGGGCATCCATTATGGTCGCTATTACATTCTTTAGCGGTATTCAGTTACTTGGTCTTGGAATCGTCGGTCAGTATATTGCTCGTATTTATGACGAAAGTAAAAACCGTCCGATTTATATTGTGAAAGAAACAATTAACATTGAAAAAGAAGAGACAGCGCAGAAAAAAGAAACAGTGAATGTATAATAAAAAAGGTAACAATGAAAACAATCATTGTTACCTTTTTATATTGTAATATCCCATAAGTCTCAAGCGAAATTCTTTTAAGTTTGGATATATATCTAAATTGGACAGCATCCCTTGAATAACTGGAATTCTTGGATTTGGCAACCTCATTTCCGCCTCCAAAACATCTAGCGTAACAAGTAATCCATCATCTTCTAATTGATCAGCTAATGTACGTTTAAACACAATAATTTCTTTTAAAAAATGTTCCTTAACTTGTTCCTTAATCAGCTCTGATTTACAAAGAAATTCTCCAAGCCTTTCTTCATGTAACACAGGTTCTTCTGAAGATTCTACCAATCCATCTACTAAATGATCCACTCTTTTCAAAATAAAAGCAGAGACATAAGATAAGTCTATTTCTGGCGCTTGTAAAATAATTAATTCTAAATATCCACGACATATGCCTTCCACCATAATGACTAAATCTAATAAATATGGCATAACCTTATCACCATAAATAGACAGTAAACTATTCCGATAAAATGCGTGAGACTCTAACTTCATCCGCATCATAAATTCTTCTACTTCTTTATTAAAGGGAATAGCATTTTCCCTTGCATGCATAATAATGAATTCCTTATGCTTCTGTATATCATTAAACTGGCAATATAATTGTTTTTCAAATTTTTCACGTGGTAATAATGATTCTTTATCAATATCCATCATTTTGTTTTGAATCTTGTCATAGTAATATCGAAGTGTCGCTAATAAAAGTTCCTCTTTCGATTTAAAGTATAAATAAAAGGCTCCCTTAGATATGCCACAAGCTGTCACAATTTCCTGCACTGATGTCGCATTTACACCCTTAGTCGCAAATAACTTCATAGCCATCTCTATAATTAAGCGCTCTTTTTCTTTCATATCCCGTCTCTCCTAAATTTAATCTCGCATCTTATAATAAATAATACATCTCACTATTTACAGATCGTAAATTCCCACTGATTAAAGTTTCACTTTATTATACCATCCCTTTTCATTGACGGCTGACCAATCAGTCAGTTATATTATGTATTAGACTGACCAGTTGGTCAATACAATAAAAAGGGAGCGCAAACATGAACAAAATCATCAATTTCTCGTTAAAAAATAAGTTCGCAGTTTGGCTACTAACCATTATTGTTACTATTGCAGGGATCTATTCTGGACTCAATATGAAGCTGGAAACAATTCCTGATATTACAACACCGATTGTAACAGTAACTACGGTTTATCCTGGTGCTACACCAGAAGAAGTAGCTGATAAGGTTTCAAAACCGATTGAAGAACAACTGCAAAATTTAAGTGGTGTTAACGTTGTTAGTTCATCATCTTTTCAAAACGCATCTTCCATTCAGGTAGAATATGATTTTGATAAAAATATGGAAAAAGCAGAAACGGAAATTAAAGAAGCTCTCACAAATGTGAAACTGCCTGACAGTGTTAAAGATCCGAAAGTTTCTCGAGTAAACTTCAATGCTTTTCCTGTTATTTCATTAAGCGTAGCGAGTAAAAATGAATCTTTAGCTACTTTAACTGAAAATGTAGAAAAAAATGTTATCCCAGGATTAAAAGGACTTGATGGAGTTGCATCTGTTCAAATTTCAGGGCAACAAGTAGATGAAGTACAACTTGTTTTTAAGAAAGATAAGATGAAAGAATTAGGGCTAAGTGAAGAGACTGTAAAAAATATGATTAAAGGATCGGACGTATCTTTACCACTTGGCTTATATACATTTAAAGATACGGAAAAATCAGTTGTTGTAGATGGGAATATTACAACAATTAAAGCATTAAAAGAATTAAAAATCCCTGCTGTTCCTTCATCAGCAAGCGGTCAAGGTAGTCCAAATGCTGGAGCTGGTACACAAGTGCCGCAAATGAATCCAGCGGCTATGAACGGAATTCCGACAGTTACATTAGACGAAATTGCTGAAATTAAAGAAGTCGGAAAAGCGGAATCTATTTCTCGAACAAATGGAAAAGAAGCAATTGGAATTCAAATTGTAAAAGCTGCTGATGCGAACACAGTTGATGTTGTAAATGCAGTTAAAAATGAAGTAAAAGAACTTGAGAAAAAATATAAAGACTTAGAGATTATTTCGACATTCGATCAAGGTGCACCGATTGAGAAATCAGTTGAAACAATGCTTAGCAAAGCGATTTTTGGCGCTATCTTTGCGATTGTTATTATTATGTTGTTCCTACGAAATATCCGAACGACGTTAATCTCTGTCGTTTCTATACCACTCTCTTTATTAATCGCTGTTTTAGTCATAAAACAAATGGATATTACGCTTAACATAATGACACTTGGCGCAATGACAGTTGCTATCGGGCGTGTCGTCGATGATTCAATTGTTGTTATTGAAAATATTTACCGACGTATGTCCTTATCAGAAGAGAAGTTGCGCGGAAAAGATTTAATTCGTGAAGCTACGAAAGAAATGTTTATCCCGATTATGTCTTCTACCATTGTAACAATTGCTGTATTTTTACCGCTTGGACTAGTAAAAGGTATGATTGGTGAAATGTTCTTACCATTCGCCTTAACTATCGTCTTCGCTTTATTAGCATCATTACTAGTAGCAGTTACAATCGTACCGATGCTCGCTCACTCTTTATTTAAGAAAGAGAGCATGAGGGAAAAAGAAGTACATCATGAAGAAAAACCAAGTAAATTAGCAAACATTTATAAACGCATACTTGCATGGGCTTTAAATCACAAAATTATTACATCAAGTATTGCTGTCCTTCTATTAGTTGGTAGTCTTGCACTTGTTCCAGTTATCGGTGTAAGTTTCTTACCATCTGAAGAAGAAAAAATGATCATTGCAACGTACAACCCTGAACCAGGTCAAACGTTAGAAGACGTTGAAAAAATCGCAACGAAAGCTGAGAAGCACTTCCAAGATAATAAAGACGTCAAAACAATTCAATTCTCATTAGGTGGCGAAAACCCAATGAGTCCTGGTCAATCAAACCAAGCAATGTTCTTCGTACAATATGATAACGACACGAAAAACTTCGAAAAAGAGAAAGAACAAGTCGTTAAAGATTTACAGAAGATGTCTGGAAAAGGCGAATGGAAAAACCAAGACTTCGGAGCAAGTGGCGGTAGTAATGAAATCAAACTATACGTTTACGGGGATAGCTCGGAAGACATTAAGCCTGTCGTAAAAGATATTCAAAATATCATGAAGAAAAATAAAGACTTAAAGGATATAGACTCTAGTATTGCAAAAACGTATGCAGAATACACGTTAGTCGCAGATCAGGAAAAACTAAGTAAAATGGGTCTAACAGCTGCACAAATCGGAATGGGACTTTCTAATCAACATGATCGCCCTGTTCTGACAACAATTAAAAAAGACGGTAAAGATGTCAATGTATATGTAGAAGCTGAAAAACAAAATTATGAAACAATCGATGACTTAACAAATCGTAAAATTACAACGCCACTTGGTAATGAAGTGGCTGTGAAAGATGTGATGACTGTAAAAGAAGGGGAAACTTCAAATACAGTAACACATAGAGATGGCCGCGTTTATGCAGAAGTGAGTGCGAAATTAACATCTGATGACGTTTCAAAAGCATCTGCCGCGGTTCAAAAAGAAGTAGATAAAATGGATCTTCCTTCCGGCATAGATGTTTCTATGGGCGGCGTTACAAAAGATATTGAAGAATCATTCAAGCAACTTGGCTTAGCGATGTTAGCTGCGATTGCCATTGTATACTTCGTTCTTGTCGTTACATTTGGCGGTGCCCTTGCACCATTCGCCATTTTATTCTCGCTACCATTCACAATCATTGGAGCTCTTGTTGCCTTATTAATCTCTGGTGAAACGTTAAGTGTCTCTGCAATGATCGGTGCCCTTATGTTAATCGGTATCGTTGTAACAAACGCAATCGTGCTTATCGACCGCGTTATTCATAAAGAAAATGAAGGTCTATCAACACGTGAAGCTTTATTAGAAGCTGGTGCAACACGCCTTCGCCCAATTTTAATGACTGCAATTGCAACAATCGGTGCTCTTATCCCGCTTGCATTAGGATTTGAAGGTAGTGGCTTAATTTCTAAAGGACTTGGTGTAACAGTAATTGGTGGATTAACAAGTTCAACATTATTAACACTTCTTATTGTTCCAATCGTTTATGAAGTATTAAGCAAGTTCAAAAAGAAAAAAGTAAAATAACAAAAAAATAACCTCGCTAACTGCGAGGTTATTTTTTATTCCCAAACAAGATTAAGAAATCACCGTACCCTTCTTTCTCTAACTCCCCTTTCGGGATAAATCGAAGTGCTGCTGAATTAATGCAATAACGAAGACCATTTGGTCCTGGACCGTCTGGAAATACATGCCCAAGATGAGAATCTCCTTCTTTACTTCTTACTTCTGTACGAGTCATATTATGACTCACATCCATTTTTTCTTTCAGACTTGCTGCCATAACTGATTTTGTAAAGCTAGGCCATCCACACCCACTATCAAATTTATCTATAGAAGTAAACAACGGTTCGCCTGAAACGATGTCTACATAAAGGCCTTCCTCTTGATGGTTCCAATACTCATTTCGAAATGGTGGTTCGGTACCATTCTCCTGTGTTACATAAAACTGCATTTCGCTGAGTTTTTCTTTTAAATGAGCATTATCCTTTGGCCAATGTTGCTTAATAAAAGCATCTCGCCCCGACCCTTTACGATATAACTCATAGCGGAATGTATTTTTCTTATGATATCCTTGATGATATTCTTCCGCTGGATAAAATGTAGAAGCTGGCAATATTTTTGTCGCAATCGGCTTTGCAAATCGTCCACTCTTTGCAAGCTCTTCTTTTGAAGTCTCTGCCTTTTTATGTTGTTCTTCATTATGATAAAAAATCACTGTTTCGTAAGACTGTCCGCGGTCGTGGAATTGTCCTCCAACATCAGTCGGATCAATTTGTCTCCAGTACATACTTAATAACTCTTCATACGGCATTTTGTTTGCGTCAAATGTAATTTGTACTGCCTCGTAATGTCCCGTCGTTTCCGAGCATACTTCTTTATACGTTGGATTCTCTTTATGACCACCTGTATAGCCAGAAACAACCTTTATAATCCCTTCCATCTCTTCAAATGGCGAAACCATACACCAGAAGCACCCTCCAGCAAATGTAGCTAACTCTACCTTTTCATTTACAGCCATTATTTCACCCCTATTCTATATTCTTCTTACAGTATGGCATAAGAAACATCATGTTATAAAAGAAAAAGCATCGAACATCGATGCTTTTTCTTTACTTCACTTTATTTTGTTCCAACATCCTTCTCCATTTCATCACTTGTCACATCTAAGACATCTAATAAGAAAATGAAGATTGGAATACCGATAATTAATCCCCATACACCTAAGAAGTGTTCTGAGAAGATTAATACCATAAACGTATAGAAAATCGGTAAATTTGTTTTTTGCGACATAAACTTCGGATTTAACACGTAACTTTCAAGCGCATGAATGACTGTTACGATAACTAAAATATAAACAACGTACATAATACCGCCGATGTTGTAAGCAATCATACAAAGTGGGAATAACGAAATGATCACTCCAGCTACTGGAATTAAACCAAGTAAGAAGATCATTAACGCTAAACCTAATAACTGCGGGAAGCCTAATATCCATAGTGCAATAACAGATAATACGCAATTCACAACCGCAATTAAAAATTGTGCTTCAATTACTTTTCCGAATGAACGTGCAAATTTCTTACCGAAGTATTCAATTTCAGTATAGAAAATTGCAAGTCTGCTTTCTTTAAATTTTGCAGTAAAAGCAACGATACGAGCCTTTTCCAGTAAGAAAAACAAACTTAAAATTAAAGAAAGTAAAACTTGAAGGCCAAATTTCCCGACATTCGTAATAGATTTATACAAAATGTCTACGCCTTGTCCTACATATTTAGAAAGTTCCATATGATTGACAGCATTAACTGCATACTTAATTAATTCACTATCCGGTGGATTCCTTAAAAATACATTAAATTGATAAATCAATTGTGAAATTTGTATCGTTAATACTGGTAAATATTTAAATAGTGTAATAGCAATTCCACCAATTAACATTACATATAGAAATGCTATAATAAGTTTTCGATTAATGGGCATAAAGTGATCTAATTTGCGGGAAATAAACTTTTGGAATCGATCCATTAAATACGTAAGAATAAACGTAATTAATATTAAATTCAACATACTTTGCAGCCCGTATAATACGAGAGCAAGTATTACTAATACGAGTAACCTCTGAAATCCTTTGCTTTGAAACAGGTTTTTTATTTGCATAATCGACGAGTACTCTCTCCTGTCCTATAAAGTAAAACGTTAATAAGTAGATTTCTCTCTCTTTTCTACCTTTAATTATTCATTCATATTAAAATTCTTATAAGCTTAGTATACGTATCTCTTACCATATAATAGCTTACTTCTTATTTTACAATACAATGACCTAATTCAACACGTATTATCCAGAGTATTAATGAAGATTTAAGGAAACTTGTATTCTCATAGGTCTTACCACTACTGTAACATAAAAAGCAAGCTATCAGTAGAAATCCGTCCTACAAATAGCTTGCTTTTCTCATTTTTTAAGTAAGTTTTTACTATCCAATGAATGGCATGAACATCGGTATGACAACTACTGTCACAACCCCAACTACTGTTACAGCAATACTAGCCATTGCTGCCTCTACTTCACCCATTTCAATTCCTACTGCAACTCCTAATGCATGACCTGCTGTTCCAAGTGCTAAACCTTTTGCAATTGGATGTTTCACTCTAAATGTTTTTAAGAATAATGCTCCTAATGCGTATACGATAACTGCGTTAAAAATAACTGCAAACGATGTAATTGCTGGTATACCACCAATACTTTCAGAAATTGGTAATGCAATGGCTGTTGTTGCTGCCTGTGGTAACATTGAATTCATTACTGCTGTATCTAGACCAATTGCTTTGGCAACAATGAACACGACAATTACTGAGCAAATAGATCCAACTACGATAGCCGATAAAATTTGCCACCAATATTTTTTTAACTTATCCACTTGTTTATATAATGGAATTGCAAATGCAATTGTTGCTGGTTCTAAGAAGAAACTGATCATTTTCCCGCCAGTATTATATTCTTCAAAAGTAAAGTTACCTACCTTCAGAAAGACAATTCCTAACACCATCGCTACAAATAATGGTGTGAATAAGAAGAATCCTTTTGAGTGTTTGAATAAAAGCGTTCCGATTCCGTATGCAATTAATGAAACGACGATTCCGAAATATGGAGTCATTGTACTTGTCATGTTCATTACCTCCTAACCATGTATGGTCTAAAATAGTTATGCAACTTTTCCATGTTTACGTCCTTTGTTTACAACTTTTAATTCTTTTGTATCTTTTGTTTCTTTGTCATCTTTTCCTAAAATGAATTGTGCAAATAATCCCGTTACAGCGAGTAAAATAACTGTCGCGACAACAATTACGATTAAAATTTGTATAAAATATTGGCTCATTACACCAAGTGAATTAATAACTGAAATACCTGATGGAACGAAAAGGAATCCGATAATACCTGTTAAAGCTGTTCCGAGTGATTCAACTTGCTCTAATTTAATAACTTTTAAACATAATAAACTAAATAAAATGACTAACCCGATTACCGATGAAGGCATCGGAATTGGTAAATGCGTTGCAATAATATTAGAAATTAACATAACGGCTGAGAATATGAATGCTTGTGATAAGAAACTATATACTTTTTTCGTACTCATTTTGTCCACCTCTTTCGATTTGGTACCTTTATTGTATAAGAGATAACCAACTCAGTAAGCGCTTACAAAACAGAACGTCAAATATGCAGAATCAGTTGTAGGAATATGAGGACGAAATACAAAAGCTGCTTCTTAAATACGAAGCAGCTTCTTGAGTTCTTTTGCATATGTACGGCTAACTGGGACTTTAGATCCCTCTTTCATAATTAAATTATAAGTAGAATTGAACCACGGTTGTACCTCTACAATATGATTAATATTTGCAATAAAACTACGATGCACACGCATAAAACTTGCTTGTGGTAACTTCTTTTCCAAAATGACAAGCGTATCATGTGTTACATACGTTTCCCTCATTGTTTTTACGGTTACTTTTCCATCTACAAGCCCTACATATATAATATCTTCAATATTTACAAGTACGATTGATTCCTCAATTGGCAACGCTAATTTGTGCATCTCTGCTGTTACATCGCCCACCTTTATTTCTTGCTTTGTTTCTATTTTCGCCTGTTTTTGTTTTTTATACTTCTTTAATGTCTGTACAATACGTTCTTCATCAAATGGCTTTAAAATGTAATCCAACGCATCTACCTCAAATGCTTGCAATGCATATTGATCATACGCAGTTGCAAATACAATTGCAGGGGGATTTTTCATCTTTTTTAATATATTGGCGATCTCAAATCCATTATCATCTGATAATTGAATATCTAGAAATACAATATCCGGTCTCTTGTTCATTAGTTCCTCTAATGCATCTTCTACACAATCGGCCTCACCAATGATCTCAACTTCTTTCGTTCTTTCTAATAAATACTTTAGTTCATCACGTGCTAACATTTCATCATCAACTACTAATACCTTTAACAATCCGTTCTTCCTCCTTTACTTTTTTTGGGATTATAAAAGTAATATCCGTTCCCTTGTGTAGCGCACTTTCAATATGAAGCATCGTCTCTTTCCCAAATAAACCGACTAGACGTTCATTAATATTATATAAAGCTGTTCCGGTCCCTTTCTTTGACGAAACTACCATCTTCCCTAATTGCTCTAGACGTTCACTCTCAATCCCTTGTCCATTATCTTTCACTGCAAAATGAACCATACCCTCTTTTTCAAACGCATGTACTTCAACTTGACATACTGGTTGCTTCTTCGGAAAAGCATGTCGCAATGCATTTTCGACTAATAGTTGAAGAACAAACGGTGGGACTAACGTTGTCTTTAGCTCCTCCTCAATGTACATCCTTACTTCATACTTATTTGGAAACCTCGCTTGTTCCAATGATAAATATGCCTGTACATGATTTAATTCTTGTTCTAGTGGGATCAACAATTGACGTGCCCCTTGTAAATTACAACGGAAATATACGCTAAGCTGCAATAATAATTTCCTCGCTTTTTCTACATCTGTTCGGCATAAAGCTGATACTGTATTAATTGCGTTAAATAAAAAATGCGGATTGATTTGTGCTTGTAACGCTTTTATTTCAGCATCTTGCAATAACTTACTTTGCAACTCGGCTTCACCTAACTCAAGCTGCGTGGAGAATATTTTCGCTAAGCCTTCCGCTAACTCTTCCTCAACACGACCTAATTGACTAGCATTTTTAAAATAAAGTTTTAATGTTCCTATCGTATTCCCATGTGAAGTGAGTGGAATAACAACTGCCGCTTGTAACGGACACCCTTCATGTTGACAATTAATAATCTCACGCGATTTCGCTTTCATTATTTTCCCCGTATGTAGAACCTCTTTCGATAAACCTGTTATTAAACTGTGTGAAGGAATATGATGATCTGATGCTAATCCGACGTGAGCTAATATTTTCTCTGTATCTGTTAAGGATACCGCATCTGTTCCCGTAAAGCGGTGAATAATTTGTGCCACATGCTTGCAAGATTCCTCTGTTAAACCTCGGCGAAAATAAGGTAACGTTTTATCAGCAATGCGCAATACCTTATGAGTCTGCAATGCTTTCGCATTCTCTTCCTGACGCAAAATAGCTTGGATCATGGAAAGTAAAATAAAACTCCCGAAACTGTTCACAAGGATCATCGGTATCGCGATTGTTTTCACAATACTTATTCCATCCTCTACAATTAATAGAATCATAATCATTTCTAAAGAAACGATAAATACACTTAAAATTGCTGAAAACTTAGGCGTAATCGTACGGTTATATTTTTTGAAAATGTATCCAATATATCCCGCTATCACTCCTGCCAAAATTGACGAGATTGCACAACTTAACGCTGTCGTCCCGCCAAGCATATAACGGTGAATACCGGCAATCGACCCTACTCCAATTCCAACGATAGGACCACCAAGCAATCCACTAATTCCAACACCCATAATACGTGTATTTGCAATTGTACTCGATGAAGAAACACCTTGTAGCCAATTTTCATTCATAATCGTATTCCCTGCAATTTCAATTCCTGTGTAATTGCTTACAATTGTAAACACTGAAAAAATACAAATAAGTTTAAACTTATCTATATATCCGTCCTGCCTATGAAGTAGGCGCCTGAATGTCTTAATATGAGAGAGTAAAAAACCTAAAATAACAATAAGTCCAACACGTTCAATCATCATAAGTACTAAATTTAACATCTGTGAGTCATTCCTTTTTATATTAGTTAGTTTTATTATGGGAAAATAATGAAGTCGGCGTCAAGAAGAATGAAATACCTTTTGAAATATTTTACACATAGCAATTTCCTCTTTATTTGACAATCTAATAGAAGAGTGCTAAAAATAAAGTAATATAATACAGTCCTTTAACACAACCCCGTGAGGTTGAGAAGGAAGTCGGAATACAAAATACGTATGTTCTTTTTAGGGATACGTATGCTTCTTTGGCCTTCTCATCATATCAGGTGAGAAGGCCTTTTGTTATTCTTCCATAGCGACTGTAGAAGAAAATAAGGAGGAGTAATGATGAACGTCACTACTGATGTACAATCAACAATAGAGGAGACGAAAGAGAAAAGATATAAAACATTATTTGGTTCTGCGCTAGGATATGCAGCAGAAGGTTTAGATATGTTGCTCTTATCTTTCGTACTCGTCTACATTCTAAAAGAATTTCATTTAAGCCCTGTTGAGGGTGGAAACTTAACATTAGCTACCACAATTGGAATGCTAATCGGATCTTATTTGTTCGGATTTATTGCTGATTTATTTGGGCGTATTCGTACCATGGCCTTCACAATCTTACTATTTTCACTAGCAACAGCACTCATTTATTTCGCAACAGATTATTGGCAATTATTAATTCTTCGCTTTTTAGTAGGAATGGGAGTTGGTGGTGAATTCGGGATTGGAATGGCCATCGTAACTGAAACATGGTCTAAAGAAATGCGGGCTAAGGCGACATCCGTTGTTGCGCTCGGATGGCAATTCGGTGTACTAGTCGCTTCTCTCCTTCCAGCATTTATCGTCCCGCATTTTGGATGGAGAGCTGTTTTCTTATTTGGACTCATTCCTGCTTTATTAGCTGTTTACGTCCGCAAAAGTTTAAGTGAACCGAAAATATGGGAACAAAAACAACGATACAAAAAAGAATTGTTACAAAAAGAAGCTGAAGGTAATTTAACAACTACTGAGGCAGAACAACTAAAGCAAATGAAAAAGTTCCCACTTCGAAAGTTATTTGCAAATAAAAAGGTAACGATAACGACAATTGGTCTTATTATTATGTCATTCATCCAGAACTTTGGATATTATGGAATTTTCACATGGATGCCAACTATCTTAGCGAATAAATATAACTACACATTAGCAAAAGCGAGCGGTTGGATGTTCATCTCTACGATCGGAATGCTAATTGGCATTGCAACTTTTGGTATTCTAGCCGATAAAATTGGGCGCCGTAAAACTTTTACAATCTATTATATCGGTGGTACTATATACTGTCTCATTTACTTCTTCTTATTCACAGACTCAACATTACTGTTATGGGGAAGTGCGTTGCTTGGATTCTTTGCAAATGGCATGATGGGAGGATTCGGAGCAATTTTAGCTGAAAACTACCCCGCTGAAGCTCGCTCTACAGCAGAAAACTTTATTTTCGGTACCGGGCGTGGTTTAGCTGGATTTGGACCTGTAATTATCGGATTACTTGCTGCAGGTGGTAATTTAATGGGAGCACTATCTCTCATCTTCATTATCTATCCAATCGGTTTAGTTACAATGCTATTATGTGTCCCAGAGACTAAAGATAAAGTATTAGAATAGATTGAAACTATACAAAATGATTGTTCAAGTACTATCCCCTTCAGGAAAAGTGGTTGGATAAATAAGAAAGAGGAAGCATCTCAAATGAGATGCTTCCTCTTTTTATATAAAATAAAACATGCAATCATTTTGATTTACTAGCTTTTTGGAACAAGAAGGAAGTTTTATCTTCTTCTTTTACAATACCTTGTTTTAATGCTAGTTCCCCTGCAACTTTAGGTGCTAGCCATAGCATCGGGAATAACAGAATAGATACTGGAACAGCTGTTACTACAATGAATGACTGCAACGCATTAATGCTTCCCTCACCCATGTATAAAAGAATCGCTGCAACTGTTCCCATAATAAGTGACCAAAAAATTCGTAAGCTAATTCTAGGATCTCCATCTCCAGTCACTGCCATTGAAATCGAATAAGCCATTGAATCTCCTGTTGTCACTACAAATAAAATTGTTAATAACAGAAATGCAGGTCCAATAATATTAGAAAGTGGCAGCTGCTCTGTAATTGCAATCATAGCTGCTGGCATACCAGATTCACTTAATGCGGTCGAGATAGAACCAGGATTCATTAACTCATAAAACACACCTGATCCCCCTAGTATAGTAAACCAAAACGTTGTAATAATTGGGGCAATAATTCCAATTGCAACGATGATTTCTCGGATTGTTCTTCCTCTTGAAATACGGCTCACTAAAATTGCCATCATCGGTCCATATCCAATAAACCATCCCCAGAAAAAGATCGTCCAAGATCCTAACCAAGCTGTATCCCCTCGATATGTGCTCATTGGAATAAATTCATTTATATAAAATCCAAACGAAGAAATAAATGCATCAATAATAAATCCGCCTGGTCCACAGAATAATACAAATACCATCAATAAAATCGCTAACTTAACATTTAAATCACTTATGATTTGAATCCCTTTATTAATTCCTGTCACTGCAGATATAGTAGAAGCAGCAACGACACAAACAATAATTGCTAATTGAGTAGTAAACACATCAGGAATTCCAAACAATGCTTGTAATCCATAACTTGCTTGTAGTCCTAAAAATCCGATTGGACCAATCGTCCCTGCAGCTACCGCAATAATTGCAAATACATCGATCATCGTTCCAAGCGTACTCTTTCGCAATTTCTCCCCGAAAATAGGATATAAAAGTGTGCGAGGCTTTAACGGCATCCCTTTATGATAATGCCCATACATCATCACTACTGCACTAATTGTTCCTAAAATCGTCCAAGCCAAGAAACCCCAATGCATATAACTTTGCGCTAAAGCAGGCATGACTGCTTCTTCCGTTCCAGCAGATATACCTTCATGTATCGGTGGCACCGTCATCAAGTGGTACATCGGCTCTGCAGCTGCCCAAAAAACGCCACCTCCGGCAAGTAGTGTAGACATAATAATAGCGAGCCATTTTGCCGTACTAATCTCAGGTTTTTCTAATCCCCCAAGTTTAACTCTTCCATATTTCGAGAACGCCATACACATTGCAACAATAAATGTACCAATTAATAAAACTTGCCAAAAGGCACCAAAATATTTAATTGAAGCTGTAAAACTGCTATTAATGACTCCCTCTACGTAACTTTTATTTAAGAAAACCGCAATTACAAATAGTAAAAGTGAGCCACCACTAATAAGAAATACAGGCCAATCCGTTTTTCGACTCTTCATCCTCATTTACACTTCCTCCTTCCTCAGCAATCTAAAAAAACAACTTTATTATGTTTTATTGTTTACACCCAAAACACAATGATTATATAAGTATAATAATTCATCAATTTTCTACACACTTATGTTGTCCCTAAAAATATGCTAAATCCCTTATTTAAAAGAAAATTTCTATTCCTCTTACATAAAAAAGCAAAACAAAAGACCTTATATTTCTATAAGGTCTTCGAAACAGAAATTTGATTATAACATAAGGAACTCCTTGGTTCAAAAATCCTCTTCCAAAAATAACCGAGAGTAAAGGCTTCCATTTGCTATGTAACAGTAATTTAAAAAATTTATATTAAATATTATTTATGAAAGAAATTCGGCTTCAAAATATCATTCGGATACGGTTTATGATAAACATGAGTGGTAGCTGGCGACAATGGTGGAATTAACCATACCCAATTACCTGTTACAACACGACCACACGCAGCTTCCTGCTTCTCAAACTGTTGAAATTGTTGTGCTGCAGTATGATGATCAACAATACTAACTCCTTGTTTTTTAAAAGAGTGTAAAACAGCCACATTTAATTCAACCAACGCTTTATCTTTCCATAGCGTACCGTTTCTTGATGTATCTAAATCCATCATCTCCGCAACGGCTGGGAGTAAATTATAACGATCATGATCCGCTAAGTTACGAGCCCCAATCTCCGTTCCCATATACCATCCATTGAACGGAGCAGCAGTATAAGAAATACCACCTATCTCTAAACGCATATCTGAAATCATCGGCACTCCATACCATTTTACTCCGAGTGACGATACAGGGTAGTCTGGATGCTCAATTACTACCTCTTTTACTTCTTTTTTCGGAATTTCTTTATATATAGGTGCTTTTCCATCCACAGAAAATACAAGCGGTAATACATCAAAGTTGGTACCTTCTCCTCGCCAACCAAGTTCCTGACAAAAATCCGTAAATGTGGCGGAATGAGAATCACCTATCACTCCCATTTCCGTTTTATATCCTGCATATCGAATTAGTTGATGATTATAAATTCGTATATTATTTTCTTTACCTTGATATTGCTTAAAAATTGTAATGGTCGGTTTCACTTTTCCGTCATTCGTTGCATATTTAATATGATGAATTAATGCATTATACACACCCTCTTCATCATTCACTTCACGTGCATCTAATATGTGCATCTTACTCCAAAATAGCCTTCCAATACATCTATTACTATTACGCCATGCCATTCGCGAACCATGAACAAGCTCTTCGAATGTATGCTCATAAGTCCCCGTTTTCTCTATTTCAATTTGAATTTCTTTTATACGTTCTTCTATTAATTGCTCTTTCTGAAGCTCTTTATAGCAAATCGTAATAAAATTACTTGCTTCCTCTATTAATTGTTTCGTTTTACTCATAAACAATCTCCTTCTATTTCAACAAAACGCTACTACTTTACAGTATAAGCAAAAAGAATACGAGTCACAAATGAAAGTGAGAGTGTTACTTTTATTGTAATATTTTTCAGAAAATTAAACAGATTACTATTGACTTACATGTAAAATAGATGTATTTTTGACTAAAGTAAATTATTTTTACCTAGACCAACTTTTTAGCTAGAAAGGAGGGTATGTTAGTCCATTTCATTTGCCAACGCTACAATATGACTATGATGAACTAGAGCCATATATGGATAGCAACTGATGGCACAGGAAACTGGGCCAAAGTAAATGAAAAGTATTTACAAACAATTCAATCCCGAAAAACATTAGTCATACGTATAAGGAAAATTTGGTAGTGTAAGAGTAGTATTTCCAGCATCCTCCAGAACCCCCCGGATTGCCACCGGGGGATTTATGATTATTTCATTGCATGTATGTAATAATGTAATACCTTTTCTATTTCTATTTTCAAATCGCGGAACGAGAATCCTAATTCATTAGCCTTTCCATTATGTAATGTACAATTAATCACTTCATTATAAGGCGCTACATTATCTCCTACTTCTTGAACGAGTGCTTTTATTCCCATATTTTCTTCTATAAAACGAATAATTTCTCTAGTAGAAACTACTCCGTTGCTACAAGCATTAATTGGTCCTTCTATGTTTTCCATCCCAGACCAAGCTAAAAATTCTCCTGCTTCTTTTTCATGTATAAACGACAACTCTCCTTCAAGATGATTCACAGCGACAGGTTCTTGTCTCATAATATGTTCAACGTAAAATTGTAACCTTTTCGTATAGTCGTTTTCTCCAATAACAACTGGAAAACGTACTGCAACAACTGGGAACGTTGCTTTTTGGAATAAAACTGCTTCGGCTAATCTCTTTCCCTCACTATAACTGAAGTTATTCCTATCTCCATACGCGACTTCATACTCGTACGGATTAAAGTCCTCTTCTAATAAGTTTCGTGCAGGTTTATAGACGGCCATTGAAGATGTCATAATATACTTCTTCGTTTTCCCTTTCAAAACTTTACATACTATCTTCGCTGCATTCGAGCTATAGCATAAATTATCGTATACGATATCATAACTTTTATCTTCTAGACACTCTTCTAATTGTTTTTCGTCTTCTCTATCTACAATCAGTCTTTTTACTGTACTTCCAAAAGAATCTTCCGTAATTCCTCTCGTCGCAATCGTTACATCGTGTCCATCTTGCAAAAGTGCTTCTACTAAATGTTTACCAAAAAACCTTGTTCCCCCTAGCACTAATACTTTTTTCAATTTCATCATCCCCATTACAATGATTTGTAAAATACTTCCTCTATCATTATAAACGCTACTATATAAAAAGCATGGAATCAATTTAATGATTCCATGCTTTTCTATAGATAATATATTAACGTACTCTATATTTAAAAATACAATAACAGAAGTATAAAATAGAAATTACTGATACATAAACCCAAAGTTCATATACAAATCCCTCTCCCCATACTCCCATAAAATAAAAGAGCGAAGGCAACGTCAACGTTACCCACGATTGCACGAAAGCAATTCTACCAAGGTATTGATTAATATTCTTTTTTTGTGTATTTAATACAAAGAATAAATACCAAAGTAATGCCCACATAAACCATGTTAACGCACCAACAACATCATGAAATTGAACAAATGAAACAACCATATAGAATACTGCAATAATGGCTACCCATATACAAAACCATCCTAGGCCGCTACTATCCATCCCTTTAATAAAAGTAACTCCTACATATAAATAGGTTAATCCAAATAAAAAAGTAGCTGCGTATGAATACACCGTCCAATTACTTTGATCAGAAATCATAATCAAATAGAACGGAATAATAATTTGTAATGCCCCCACAAATAGATTAAAAACACCCGCACTTTTCATCTCTGCTTTGCCTAATATAACAAGGCTGTTTAAAAATAAAGCTGCACCTGAAAGTAACAATCCTACATAACCCATATATTCTCATGTGAAAACCTTACATTTTCACACTGTAACCTCCCCATCTTGTAAAAAATGATATTATTCCTTATTCTCCTTCTTATTTACAACTACATACAAAGTTTTTTGCAAAACAAGTCAGACTTCCTACCTTGAAAAACGACATACAAACCCATTCCATACATGCTACACAGTAAATAATATGAATCTGAGCGTAACACGTCTTAAAACGCTTTCAATAATACGTAATCCAATCAAAAAGCTAATAGGATTATTTGATTATAAACGTACTCTAGTAATGATACAAGTATTGGAATACTTTTCAATATCATATTTTTATTTCTATAAAAAATATGATGAATGATACATTTTTCCTATCTCACTCTATTAATTATCCGCATAGAATATTGTAAATTCATATTAATTTAGAAAGGTTTGATATATATGTCTCTTCATTATCCAACTCACTCTCTTATTTACTCAACTGGTGTTTTAACAAGAGAACCAGCTACCGTTTCTGCAGTAGTAAACATTGTAAATCTAGATGCACATTACGAGCACCCTATAAGTATAGAAGTTTGGGATTGGTCTAATTATTCTAATCCCGTGAAATTACCTGTATTAATTGGTGAAAACACGGAAGCAAACTTTCCTTATCCTTTAACTGGAAATCATTTAGCGGTCTTTTATGCAGATTTAAATGAATCTGTTAATTTGTATGAAATTCGCATTTCTTATCGTAAGCACGCTAATGTTGTTGCAAATTGTTTTGGACGAAGCCTTCCTCCTTATACAAGCCAACAAGGTAATACCGTATACCATAAGCAACTCGTTAAAATTCATGAAAGTATTACGTTTCCATATTATCAGTCTTAATACTTCTGAGAAATTCTAGACCAGTAATACCCTTTTTCCTTCTCTAGAAAAAAGGGTATTACTGATCCCAAAGGACATATTTAATATTATTTTACTTATCATAAATATCATTTGGATTTATTGTAGAAATAAATCCATTTATAGTACTATATTTTTTCGATATATCATCTGGAGTTACAGTAAACGTTACAACTTTATTACTCTGTTGCTTAAAATAACGCATCCAATTCTGGCTCCATTGATCTTCTGCAATAACGCGTTTATTAAAGTCTTCCCATAGTACACCGTGGATAAAATTCAAAGTCGCACTTTTAATCGTTTCAAATCCCCAATTCTGTACAAGCAATAAATTAGAATCAACACTTTTAATTTCTTTTAATAAATTTACATACGCCAATCTAAATTTTTCTTGTACAGCTGCCTGATCATAAAAATAATCGTCAATATCACCCGCAGTATCTAAAAATACCCCATCTATGCCTTTTCCAATAATTTGCTGTTTTACCTTATTAATGATAATACTTCGGTAATGGCTGTCAGCTAAATTCATAATATATGTATCCCACTGTTCAATTCTCATTTTCTCGCCGTCTCTATAATAATAATCCGACTCCATTACTTGTGATTTATGCCAATCTTCTAATTCTAAAACACTAACATAGCCGAGGACCACAGTTCCTGATTTTTTTAATTGTTGAACCTGTTCTCTCGTAAATGCATAAGGCTCAATAATAACCATGTCATACTTCGAAAGTCTTTCAATTACTTGCTCATTTGCTTCACCATAATAAATTTTATAGCTTTGCACATTTTTCAAAATTGGATTCACTGCATTTACTTGTGCTGCTGTATTTGAAGAAAAAATAAAAGAAAATATAGAGAAAAAACAGATGGAACGTTTCCAACTCATAATCATATTGCCTCCTATACTAATATAATAATATTCTCATGTTTTATATTTTAAAACTTTAATAAAGTGTCGTTATTTTATAAAAACCCCTCAAAAACACAATGGATTAACAAAAATTAGAATTTATTTCTCTTGAATTTACTACATCCCTATTGATAAAATAATTTGTATTCTGCAGAAAATATATATTTTAAAATAGCTGTTTATTTTACTTCATGTATTATTCCTCGGAGCTAAATTGGTAAACGAAAGAAGGGGTCTATTTATGCACTATAAACAATCCAATTTATTCATGAAATTGATTGAACCTACTATTCTCTTTATTGCTCTATTTGTTCTCTCAATATTAACTGATTTTTTTACGTCTACACATGAATATTTCATACTTTTATTTATTACATTAATTATTTCTAGCCGATACGGTATATCAATTGCACTTTTCACATTCCTGGAATCAATAGTTTATATTTTTGTAAGCGGTATATATAAAGGTGATGATATACTACTTTACTTCTATTCATCAGATCATTGGATAAGCTGGATTTTCTTGCTTGTTGTTAGTTTATATTGCGGATTAATGAGTACTTCACAAAAAGAACGTTATGAAGATATACATATGATAAATACTGAACTCCAGTCTGAAAATAAAGAGCTAAAGTATGTTATTAAACAATTGGATGAAACACGTATTACACTTCGTTCTCGTGTGCTTGAATCAAACAATCATTTATCTAAAATGTACCATATGTTTAAAGCCTTAAATCATACACATCCTGAAATTGTATTAGATGAAGGCATGAATGTATTAAAAACATATTTTGGTGCGAAAAAAATTGGCATCTATCACGTAGATAACAATAAACAATCTCTTCGTATTAAATTAAGATCAGAAACTGGTGAAAATACTTTATCTCAATCAATTTTTGTTAAAAACGCTTCACCAGTCATCAAGAATGCGTTAGCGCATAATCGACCTTTTTTCCGTACAGAAGAAGATTTTCAAGACGCACCACTTTTAGTTGGTCCTGTCTTATTCCAAGATAATGTACAATACATCATTATCTTAGATGAAATTGAATTCTCCAAAATAACTTCTGAACAATTTGAACTCTTCACATGGTATTTACGCTGGATGGGTGACCGTTTACAAAACGCTTCCGATATTTGGATATCCAACCAAGAAGAGCGTACATTCCCTAACACGAGTATTTACTATGAAGACGAATTTGAACATTTGTTAGAAATCGAACAAAAACGTTACGAAACATTATCATATCCATATTCATATTTTGAATTCCATGCGTCACAGGACTCTTTACAAGCAATAAATACAATCTTAAAAACACATTTACGTGATATTGATATCTTCAGTTATAGTACAGTCCATCAAAAAATCATGATTTTATTACCTGGTACTGAAGAAAAGTTTTTATTACAAGTTAAAACTCGTATACAAAATGCGCTCTCTGCTGAAGGAGTGATATTCTAATGATTTTCCTCCTTTTTTATATTATATATGCTATTTTAATTTTTCTCTTATTTCGATTTACGAAAGGTTTAATGTCAGAAAATAAAAAAGGAATTATTGAATTTTGCTTAATTATCTCTCTTCTGTTCCCACTCCTTGGGCTTATTGTATCAGTAATCATGTTATTACTTAATATAAAGCGTTCCAAAACAGGGTGGTTACAGCAGTATTCTGATTATGTGTCCTTTCAGGTTGATAATTATGAAGATATTTTAGAATCAGCTAAACAGGATATGGACCTTATTTCATTTTCTTCCGGATTAGAAATTGATAAGCCAGAGTTACATAAACAACTCATTGTACAATTAAGTTCTTCCACTATTTCTAATGAAGGTGGATTATTGAAAGAAGCGATTCATCATAAAGATCCTGAAACTGTACATTATGCTGCAACTACGATTAATTTACTAAATGAACGTTATGAAAAACAGATTGGATACTTAAATAAACAATTTCTGCAACATCCCCAAAACGATATTGCAAAAGAATTAGTTTCTAATTATTTAAGGTATATAGAAAGTGGGCTACTTTCCAATCAACAGAAAGAGAAAACAATTAATGAATTTATGAGTCTCATTACGCAAAGTATAGAACTTTTCCCGGACGAATTGCTCTACTCTTTCCAGCTCGGAAATCTACTTCTATACAAAAAACAATATGTAGAATCCGAAGGACAATTTTCACATCTAATCCACCGTAATCCTGAATCATATTACGGTTATGTCGGATTACTAGAACTATACTACGAACAACAATTATGGGACAAACTTTATAAATTAATTGATAATCTAACATCTACAAAAAAAGTTCATATTTTACCACGTAAATATCAATTATTTGTAGGGCAGTTTGGAGGCATACACATTGAAGAAGAG
The DNA here is from genome assembly GCF_001884105.1 of Bacillus luti. Classification (GTDB taxonomy): domain Bacteria; phylum Bacillota; class Bacilli; order Bacillales; family Bacillaceae_G; genus Bacillus_A; species Bacillus_A luti. The sequence continues at coordinate 86,473 of NZ_MACI01000038.1, forward strand.
CATTAATATATATATCGGGATCATCAGTATTACTTTACTTCTCTTAGTTTTCTCTATCCTTATATATCGAACAAATAATTTTTATCAATTTTTTTCTATTCCCAATACTAAAGAAACAGATACTGTTAAAGCAGTAACAGCGAAAGATGTAACTCCAAATGGTCAAGAAATGCAATTCTACGTTTTAACAACGGATAATAATTTAGGTGAGCAAGTTACGTTCCATACAAAAAAGGCAATGGATTACGCCCATCTACATTATAAGGATATTACAGCTAATGAAATTAAGACGCTTACTCCCTCTCCTTATACAGGAATCATTATTACGGGTGAAGTAATGGCGCAACTGCCACAAGCTGATATTCAAAATTTTGTACAGATGGGTGGAAGACTCATTATTGCCAACCGGCTCGATTCAGATCCTTCCTGGAACTCCTTATTTGGGATTAACCAAAAAGGAGGATTCACAGATGCAAAGGGATTAACTTTTGAACAAGTTTTATTCCCTGGATATCCAGATCTCTCAAACTCTTCTTCTCTATTTACACATAGCTCAATGGACATTGCACTAGATGAGAATACAACTGATCCTTGGATAACAGCCGAAGACCTTCCGATTCTTTGGACGAATGAATATGGTGATGGAAAAGTCTTATATTGGAATACAACAGCATTAAATAATAAATTAGGTAGAGGGATGTTTGTCCAATCACTTGGTACCATTTTCCCTACTTTTGCTACAGCACAACTTGGTGCAGAGATTATGTATATCGATGATTTCCCATCACCCGTACCAAGCGGTGAGCTAAAAAACTTAACGACCGAAAAAATTTCTGTTGAAGAATTTTATAAAAAACATTGGTGGAAGAATATGAAAGACATCTCTGACGAACTTCATATTAAATACACAGGGGTTGCAATTGGAACATATCAAAATAAGGTGAGGCCTCCTTTTGAAGATTTCGCTAATAAAAATAGAAATACCTATTTATTATTTGGAAGGGAATTGTTATCTCAAGGCGGAGAGATTGGAATACACGGCTATAATCATCAACCCTTATTATTACCAAAAGATCCGGTAGACAAATCGCTGGAATACATTCCATGGAATTCAAAAGAGGATATGGCTAATGCTTTAGATGCTCTACAAAAGCTCGCATATAACTTCTTTCCAAATGAAAAATTAAAAACTTATGTACCACCATCCAATATTATAAATACAACTGGATTAAATGTATTAAATGATAGTGTTCCTACACTAGAAACTGTTTCCTCCCTATATATAGGAAGTAGCAGTAACGGCAGCTTGATTCAGGAATTCGAGCAAGATAAACAGAACAAAAACATTTATCACTTCCCGCGCATTACGAGTGGTTATGCTATTTCAGACGAGGAACAGTTCATCTTAACCGATGTTACTGCAAATTTAGGTGTTATTTCACACTTCGTCCATCCCGATGATATTCTTGATGAAAAACGTTCAGGTAACTTAACTTGGGAAGAATTATTTAAAGCTTATAAAAAAACAATCTTTGAAATACGTGAAAGATATCCTTATATAGAAAGTATGACCCAAAGCGAAGCAACTGCTTCCATGAAAATTTATCAAACTGGTGATTTAGCTGTTTCTTATGAAGATGATGCTGTTCATATTGCATATAAAGGATTACCAAACCACACTTCAACGATTATACGTGTAGAAGAAGGAAAAAAATTAAAAACTGGTTCTTTCCCGTACGGTACAGTTACAAAACTAGATTCACAAATTTATAGCGTTACATTAAAAAAAGCCAACGCTACAATTCCAATTAAAGGAGCATAGCAAATGAGAATAGGTTTAGTCGTTGAAGGAAGTTACCCTTTTGTCAGTGGCGGAGTAGCAAGCTGGGTACAAATGATCATCCAACAATTTAAAGAACATGAATTCACCATATTTGCGATCGTACCACAAATAAAAACAGAAGAAGAATATCAATATGAGATTCCCAGTAATGTAAAAGAGATCATTATGATTCCCTTACAATCAGAAAGTGACTCAAAACATGTAAAAACGAATTTAACTACTGATGAAGTGCAAACCCTTCAAAAATGGTTTACATTTCAAGCTAACGATACAGCGGCATTACGTATATTAGGGAATAAACAAAAGTTAGGAACGCTTCACTCCTTCTTCGAAAGCCGTGAGTTTTATGAAATTGTTAAAGAGAGCTATATATATGAAAAAAGTAGTGGCTCTTTCTTAAATTATTTTTGGATGTGGAGGTCTATGTTCACACCAATCATTCAAATTTTACAAATTGATTTCCCAAAACTAGACCTTATCCATTCTGTATCAACGGGATATGGTGGATTACTTGGTGCGGCAATCAGTGCTAATTCTGATATACCATTTCTGCTAACTGAACACGGTATCTACTCTCGGGAACGTGAAGAAGAAATATTACAATCAACTTGGATACCAATTGAATATAAAAAAAGATGGGTTTCCTTCTTCCATCATTTATCTCACCAGGCATACGAACAGGCTGATGATGTAATTACTTTATTCGGTCGAAATAGTATATATCAAAAAGAACTAGGTGCTCCATCCCATAAACTAAAAATCATACCAAATGGAGTTACTCTATCTGATTATGTAGGACTTCGTAAATCAAAGTACAACCCAGAAAAACTCGTTATTTCCGCTATTATACGCGTTGTACCGATTAAAGATGTAAAAACGATGATTTATGCAGCTAAATTATTAGTAGAGAAAGGTGTACCTTTTATATTTTATCTACTAGGACCCGATACTGAAGAACCAGAATACGCCCAAGAATGTCGCGATTTAATTCAGCAATTAGGATTAAAAGATTATGTAATAATGACTGGCAGAGTGAATATTAAAGATTACTTAAAACAAACGGATATTCTCGTATTAACAAGTATATCTGAAGGACAACCTCTAGCTATGTTAGAAGGTATGGCCGCAGGATTACCATGGGTTGTTACGGATGTTGGTTCTTGTAAAGAATTAATTTATGGACAAGATGGCGATCCCTATGGTCAATGTGGATTTGTGGTACCACCTGTATCTCCTGAACAAGTTGCTACTTATTTAGAATGGTATTACCGTCATCCTGAATCTATTCAACAATTTGGAGATAATGGCCGAAATCGTATTGAAGCGCACTATCAATTATCAGGTGTCGTTGAAAGTTATCGTAAGCTTTACTTAGAAAGAGGCGAAAAAATGTGGCAGGCATAGGATTCCGATTACAAAAATTATTTCAAGAAGACTACTATTCTTCAAGGGTGAAAGCTTATGGGTTTTCGTTGTTTGTTACAGCAGGTCCTTGGTTAGTTGTTATTTTAGCAGTAACAGCTATTCGATATATTTTAAGTTTGTTCCATTCAATTTCAATTGAAGAACAGCGGCTTTTCACCATTTCCATTTCATACTGTTTTATTTTTTCGCAAATTATATACGGGGCACTGCAACTCATCGTAACTAGATATGTGGCTGACCTCTTATACGAGCAGAAAGCTGATAAAGTATTCTCTTCATTTTTAGGAATGACGAAGATTACACTTTTTTTAGCTATTATTTTATGGATGTTGTTTGCGTTTTTCACACCATTGGCCTTTTATTATAAAATTGTGATGTTATTTTTATTTTTAGCTTTAAATATCATTTGGATTCAATCCATTTATTTAACGGCAGCTAAAGATTATCAATCCATCGCTCTTGCCTTTTTAATTGGTTCCATTTTTTCCTTATCTGGAATTGCACTAATTGCTTACTGGCATCCCACACTCGGATTAGAACACGGATCGGCTCTATTGCTTTTAATTTCTTTTACAATCGGTACTTTCATTACATTAGTATGGTTAAGTGTCGTTATTGTACGAATGTTCCCAAACAGTGACGCTACTGAGCAATTTACTTTTCTTTCTTATCTAGATAAATATCCGGAACTGTTTTGGTCAAGCCTATTTTACAATATCGGTATTTGGATATGTAACTTTGTTATTTGGTTTGGAGAAGGACGAGGAAATATTGAAGATACATTTATTTATCATCAAATTTATGATACTTCTGTTTTCTGGGCATATTTAAGCATTATTCCAACCTACATATTCTTTGTAGTATCCATTGAAACAAGGTTTTATGAAAGATATAAAAAGTTCTTCGGTTCAGTAAACAATGGAGGAACATTAAATACAATTTTACAATTAAAAGATTCCATGAACTTTGTCTTAAAGCAAGAAATGGAACGTATACTTCGTAATCAAGGTATTTTTTCTTTACTTATTATTTTTATAATATGGATGTTTAGTTCACAATCTGGAAAAACGACACTTGAATACTCTATTTTGCAGCTAACTATAGTCGGGGCTTATGCAAATGGAATGGTCCTCGTTATTACGTTGCTACTTCTATACTTTGAGGATCGTAAAGGCGCCTTTCGAACATCGGCCTTATTCTTTTTTGCAAACTTAATATTAAGTCTCCTGCTACTTCCGTTTGGATTCAATGGTTACGGTATTAGTTTTGCAATCGGGTCTTCTATTACGTTCTTATATGCGATTTCCAGACTCTTTACTTACATTAAAGATATTGATTACTATACATTTTGCCAGTCAAATGTTCCTATAAAACAGAGAACTTTCTTTACTACATTAGCGAATAAACTTAATAGAAAATAAATATAAAAAATGACCTTTTGCTTATACAAAGGTCATTTTTTATATCCCTTAAACTTCTACGTAACCATTTTTATTATTTGACTGCCATTTCCAAGAATCCGCACTCATTTCTTCTAATCCACGTTTTGCTTCCCATCCTAGTTCACGTTTTGCTTTTGATGCATCTGCAAAACATACCGCCACATCACCAGGGCGACGATCTGTAATTTTATAAGGGATTTTCTTATTTGAAACCCTTTCAAAAGTTTCAACCATCTCTAACACACTATACCCTGTACCTGTGCCCAGATTATAAGCATCCACTCCTGTTGCATTCAATACTTTTTCAAGCGCCTTTACATGGCCATTTGCTAAGTCTACTACATGTATGTAATCACGGACGCCCGTTCCATCTTTCGTTGGATAGTCGTTTCCAAATACACTTAATTCTTCTAACTTACCTACCGCTACTTGTGTTACATATGGCATTAAGTTATTTGGAATTCCATTCGGATCTTCTCCAATTCGTCCACTTTCATGCGCACCAAATGGATTGAAATAGCGGAGTAACGCAATGCTCCACTCTTCATCTGCAAATGCTACATCACGCATCATTTGTTCAATCATTAATTTTGTTTGACCATATGGATTTGTTGCACTTAATGGAAATTCTTCCGTAATTGGTGATGTTTCTGGAATACCATATACTGTTGCCGATGAACTAAAAATCATCTTCTTCACATTACGCTTTTGCATCACTTCACATAATACTAATGTGCTAATAATGTTGTTGTGATAATACATTAATGGTTTTGCTACCGATTCTCCTACAGCTTTCAAACCTGCAAAATGAATGACAGCTTCTATTGTATTTTCCTCGAAAATTTTATTCAGCGCCTCGTAATTTACAAGATCCTCTTTATAAAATTTGAATTGTTTCCCCGTTATCTCTTTTACTCGATGAATAGACTCCACTGAACTGTTTGATAAATTATCTATTACAATAATTTCATAACCATTATTTAGTAATTCTACGCATGTATGACTACCAATATATCCTGCTCCACCTGTTACAAGTACTGCCATAATTCTAGTCCCCCATATCATATTTAATATGAATTCACCAAATTATACCATGTATTTATTGTTACATGTTTATTATGCGAACACAGAAACTCACATTTATTTTGTACAACACACAATTCTACTTCAACAATCAAAAAAGCCACATAATCTTTGTTATGTGGCTTTTTTATATTAAATTACGTAACAATATACACTTAGAAAATGCGCAAGACTACCTAACAATACAAAAACATGAAAAATTTCATGGTGTCCCATATATTTAAACTCCAACCATTTTGGCTTCGCACCGTAAATAAATCCACCAATTGTATAAAAAATCCCTCCAAGTACTAAGAAAGTAATACCTCCTGTACTTAAATTCTCAGCTAGCGGTGCAAAGAATAAAACAATTAACCAACCCATCAGAAGATAAATTGCGGTTGATAACCATCTCGGACAATTAAACCAAAACATTTTAAAAATAATACCAAAAATTGCGGTCGCATAAACTAAACAAAATAATAGCAAACCATTTGCCGAGTGTAATGTAATTAAGCAAAAGGGTGCATATGTACCTGCAATTAATATAAAGATCATAGAGTGATCTAACTTCCTAAAGAAATAAATAACACGTTCACTGGCTACAACACTATGATACACAGCTGACGCCATATAAAGGACCATCATCCCGATACCAAATAAAATAACAGCTGTAATTGCCGCGAAAGATGGCATCTTAACAGAAACCTTCACAAGCATAGCTAATAATGCAATAAATGATAATACAGCTCCTCCTAAATGAGTTAATGCATTAACCGGTTCTCTTACATAAGCATTCATATTAACACCCCTCATATAATTACATGTAGTTTTGATAACTACATGTAATTATATACACATTGTTCTTGTAGGTCAACATTTACAATTCATTTGTTTCGTAATACCATATTTAAAGATATACTAAACATTAAGTTCCACTAAGTTATAAAAGTGAGGGGTTCTACGTGGAAAATATAAATAAATTACTTGAATCATTACATTTAGAAAAAAATATTAAACTTGAGGATATCCCAAATGTCGATTTATATGTAGACCAAGTTGTTCAACTATTTGAGAATACTTATGCGGATACAACAAGAACAGATGATGAAAAAGTATTAACGAAAACAATGATTAACAATTACGCAAAAGGGAAATTATTCATTCCAATCAAAAATAAAAAATACTCAAAAGAGCATATGATTTTAATCAGCTTAATTTATCAATTAAAAGGAGCCCTCTCTATTAACGACATTAAAAGCTCCTTAGAAAATATAAATGAATCATTATTAAATGATGATACCTTTGAATTAGATACACTATATAAGGATTATCTCGCTCTTACTAAAATCAATGTTGAGGGCTTTAAACAAGACGTAAATAATCGTGTTTCAGAAGTAAGCGACATCTCTTCCTTGGAAGATCCAAACTTAGAGCAATTTTTATTACTAACATCTTTCGTAACTATGAGTAATATGTATAGACGCTTAGCTGAGAAGTTAATTGATGATTTAAAAGGATCTTACTAACGATAAAAACGCTACCTAACAATTAGGTAGCGTTTTATTTTATCTCGCATTATCTATTGAAGTAATTACTAGATTTTAATAACTCATACATGTAGCTATTCCAAGTATTATGCTTTTACTGTCTCTCTAACAACGATTCAAAGCGATCATAATACTCTTTGAATAATAATTTACACATAGAATAAAAAATACAAACATTCATTATAACAATAAACATTCCTGTATTCGTATTAGCGCCCGCATATAAAACCGTTCCTATATTTAAAAATATTGTTACTGATAATCCTAACGCTATTCCTGTCCACTTCATGTCATACAACAGTAAAAAGATCACGAATACTAATGCTGGGAAAGAATATCTTTCATGCATTTGTGTAGGTAACATAAAGAATGCGAAACTTATAAAAGTCGCGGCCTTCAATAAAATTGCTGTATTCATTTGGCGATGGAAAAAGACATACAAGCACATTAATGCTGAAGCGATAGACAAGAGTATTAACCCTACTGTTTTCAAAGTAATATACGGTAAGATTTGAATAGTATCCACTGTATCAGGGGTAGTACCAATTGCATAATACCAAATATTCATGGCAAATACGGTTACTGTTGGGAACGTACCGACTGCATCTAAATACGCTTGATCTAACATCATACTAAATGTTCCATGAGCTGCAAAATATAAACTAAATATTAATAAAGGTATACAGAATCCTATTACAAACTTAGCCAATTCCTTCCCTTCTCTTTTCTCCCATATTACTTTTAAGAAATACATAACAAATACAGGTGCAATTACAATTGATTGAAATTTAGCTAGTAATGCTACAGCATAAATAGCACCAGACCAAGTCGGCTTAGACATAAGTAATAAAAGGGAACTCACCATCAATATACTATGCAGCATATCTACTTGACCCCATATAGTCCCATCCACTATAACAGCAGGACTAAATGCAAAAAATGTTACTAACGCCGCTCTCACAATGGGATTACCTATTCTTTTTGAAGCTATAGCAAAAATAATTATAGCTATCACTTCAAATAAAATGGATGGCACTCTAATTAAAACACCCGCCGCTTCGACAGATATATTAAAAAATGACAATATCGCTCCGTAAACACCTAATATAGCTAAGAAAAATGGTGGATAGTTTACTAAATCCCCATGCGCGTACACATCACCTAGTCCATACTTACCTACAGTATTCATCCAGTCTACGAAAAAGAGTTGATCTCGTTCATAACCTTCTAAATGAAACGCTAAATATATACGTAATAAAAGAGATGCAACAACTACTACAATCAAATAAAAATGAAGCCAATTTAAACTCCACCTATCTCGAGTAAAACTCATTAATCAAACACCGTCCTTACTTTTTATAACTTACAACAATTGAATTAAAAATTGATTTACTTATATAAAAATATCCCTCTAAACGAATTAACAATTTTCCCATTCAATGGCAGAAAAAATCAAATGAATATACTAACATACAAAAAAACAATCGTCAATAACGCGTTATGTAAAGTCCTTTCAAATCGTCCACTCTAATGAAGTTTCAAAAAAACTATCCACCTTTACAGTGGATAGTTTCTCCTATTTAATCGCCTCATGAACTTTTAATTGTTTACCTTTTATTGTTGTATTCTTCATGACCTTTAAAACAAGTGATCCTTTTCCATTTAATATCTCAACGTACGAAACATTATCTTGGATTGTAATAATACCTATATCTTCAGCCGAAACACCTTGAATTTTAGCAATTGTACCGACGAAATCTACAGCCCTAATTTTCTTTTTCTTCCCGCCATTAAAGTACAATTTCATAATTCCTTTATTTATATCAGCATTTTTATCCTTCTTTATCATTGGTTTAGCATGTATTTTTTCTTCAAATACAGCCTTGCCTTTCATCACTTCTTCTTTTGAAGGTGCTTGTGCTTTCGGAATTGCAAATCCGATGTACGTCTCAATTTCTTCTAAAAATCTATTTTCATACGGCGTAATAAATGTAATAGCTTTTCCTTTCTTACCAGCTCGTCCTGTTCTTCCAGTACGATGTACATAACTTTCTTTTTCTAATGGAATATCGTAATTAATAACATGTGTAATATTATCAATATCAATACCTCTCGCAGCTACATCCGTTGCTACTAAATAACGGAACTTTCCTTTTCTAAAATCATCCATTACTTCAAAACGATCTTCTTGCACCATACCACCATGTATTTTGTCACAAGGGTAATTCACTCGTTTTAACTGTCTATATACATGATCTACGTTTTCTTGTGTACGGCAAAAAATAATGCAGCTGTCTGGATTTTCAATTGTTGTTACATCTTTAAGAAGTGAAAGCTTCTCTTCTTCGCTCACTTCAAAAAGGGTATGTTCAATTTTATCTGTTGTAATCCCAGCTGCCTTAATTTCAATATGCGTTGGTGAATTCATATATGTACGAGACAACTTTTCAACATCTTCTGGAAGCGTTGCTGAAAATAGCATTGTCATTCGCTTTGTAGGTAATTCATCAATAATTGCTTCTACTTGATCAATAAACCCCATATTTAGCATTTCATCTGCTTCATCGATAACTAAGTACTTTAGACGCTCTAAAGAAAGCGTACCTTTTTCAATATGATCTAATACACGACCAGGAGTACCCACTACAATATGTGTTTTTTGCTTTAACTCTAATTTTTGACGCGCAAATGGAGATTTCCCATAAACTGCGGCAGCCTTAATTCTTTTGAATCGACCTATATTCGTAATATCTTCTTTTACTTGAACAGCAAGTTCTCTCGTTGGTGTTAAAACTAATGCTTGTGGTTTATTCTCTTCCCACTCTACCATTTCACAAAGTGGTATACCGAACGAAGCCGTTTTTCCACTTCCAGTTTGCGATTTTACAACAAGATCCTTCTTTTGCAATGCAACTGGAATAACCTCTCCTTGCACTTCTGTTGGATGCTCATATCCTAAACCAGTCAATGCTCGTACTATTTCTTTATTTAATGCATAATTACTAAAGCTCTTTTTACTCATATATTAACCTCATTTGATTTTAAATTTAAATAATTATATTCTTTATGCCTCACGTTGCATTATACCGCAATACTATTGTTTTTAATTCATTTAAGTCACAATTTATCTAAGTATAATTTAAAAATAGTAAAGGGCAGTCTTAATAATAAGTCTGCCCCATCTACATCATATTAATTTTTACGGAACTAATCTTTTTACAACAGGTATCCTTTGCAACACTAATGTAATCACCATGCTAAGAACAATTGTAATTGTTACATTAATTGGTATTGCTAATATTGCATGCACACGTTCATTTACCTTAGGAAAAATGATGTACAGATAGTTATTTAATAAGAAGAAGTGGAGAATATAGATTCCAAGGCTCGCTTGATTTATAAAGCGTAATACGAATGGTAATTCTCGTTCTGAGTTTTGGAAAGCATATTTGAAAAATACAAATAGTCCAATTGCCATAAGTACAACACCTGGCGCAAAATATCCGTACCAGAACTGATCTAACTGTCCATTCGCTTTTACCGTATAGTGATATGTAATAAAGAATGTACTAATAAATCCTACAAGTCCTCCAATATAGGAAATATTTCTCCATTTTTTCGAAATATCATAATTAGATAAATAATAACCAAGTAAAAAGTATCCTACATAATTTGTAACGTAAAATAATTCAATATTAAAATTGATAGGATAATAATATTTTACTAAATTAACTACAACGGATGCATATAGCCATAAAATTAAAAAGTATTCTATCTCTCTTTTCTTAGCGTTCTTCACAAAGATTTTCAATAGAGGTGTAATTAAATATATCCCTACAATCATGTATAGGAACCATAAATGTCCCCCAATTGTATCCGTTAAAAAGTGTTTTATTCCTTGCTTGAAAGATGCTGGAAAATACCCTGCATATGCTCCATATGCATAAAATATAGCACTCCAAGCGATAAAGGGTATAATCACTTTACTTGCACGCTTCTGTAAAAATTCCCCGATCGGAATATCTTTCGTTCCCTTTAACAATAAAGCTCCACTAATCATCACGAAGATTGGAACACTGGCACGTGAAATGGATTCAAAAAGGTTACCAGCCATCCAGCGCGACACGTTATTTGTATCTAACATGGAAACATAACCAGCAGTAACGTGAATTGTAACAACTGCTATTGTCGCTAATACACGCAACCAATCCATATATACTAAACGTTTCATTAATGCCCCTCCTAAATTTACCTATTTAACTTTTCTTTTCCAAACATAATTTTACATCAAATGATGTTATGTTAAAACACATTTTCATCATATGGACCTATAACATACGTATATAAAATTAAATTTTTAAATATAAACATGAAAACCTTTGACTTATGCGTGAAAATAATGTAAATTATCCTTTGGACGAACATTTTTAAGCGAAATTAATAAAATATTCGTATTTTAGGGGTGTAAATGATGGAAAACGTATTCGACTATGAAGATATTCAATTAATTCCTGCAAAATGTATTGTAAACAGCCGCTCTGAATGTGACACAACTGTCACTTTAGGAAAACATAAATTTAAATTACCTGTCGTACCTGCAAATATGCAAACGATTATCGATGAAAGAATTGCAACTTATTTAGCTGAAAATAATTACTTCTATATCATGCATCGTTTCCAACCAGAGAAACGCATCTCATTCATTAAAGATATGCAATCACGTGGATTAATCGCTTCTATTAGCGTTGGTGTGAAAGAGGACGAGTATGAATTCGTACAGCAATTAGCTGCTGAGCAACTAACACCTGAGTACATCACGATTGATATCGCACACGGTCACTCTAATGCTGTAATCAACATGATTCAACATATTAAAAAACATCTACCAGAAAGCTTCGTTATCGCTGGAAACGTTGGAACTCCAGAAGCGGTAAGAGAATTAGAAAATGCTGGTGCTGACGCAACAAAAGTTGGTATTGGACCTGGTAAAGTGTGTATTACTAAAATTAAAACAGGCTTTGGAACTGGCGGTTGGCAACTAGCTGCACTTCGCTGGTGTGCAAAAGCTGCAAGCAAGCCAATTATCGCTGACGGTGGTATTCGTACACACGGCGACGTAGCTAAATCTATTCGATTTGGTGCGACTATGGTTATGGTCGGTTCTCTATTCGCTGGTCATGAAGAGTCTCCAGGGGAAACAATCGAAAAAGACGGCAAACTTTATAAAGAGTACTTCGGCTCAGCTTCTGAATTCCAAAAAGGTGAGAAGAAAAACGTTGAAGGTAAAAAAATGTTCGTTGAGCATAAAGGTTCTTTAGAAGACACTTTAATCGAAATGGAACAAGATCTTCAATCTTCTATCTCTTACGCTGGTGGAACAAAATTAGACGCTATCCGTACTGTAGATTATGTTGTCGTGAAAAACTCTATTTTCAACGGTGACAAAGTATATTAATTTTCAAATTTAACTCGAAGGCCAAGCATTTGTTATGCTTGGCCTTCTTTTCATGTATAAAAACATTAAATATTTTTATTTAACTGAATTTTCTAGTATCATATTTTTAGATAGTTAAAATAAGGGGGCTATAATAAATGAAACATGTAATCGAAAAACGCCTTATTCGTGCAGAAATTCCTATTGAACTAACATGGGATCTTTCCGATTTGTATAAGTCCGATGACGAATGGCATGCTGCATTACACGTATTGGAAAGTGATGTACAGAAACTCGATTCATTTAAAGGACACTTACATACTAGTTCCACTACTTTATTAAATTGCCTACTTTTAGAGGAAACACTTTTAATACAGTTAATAAAACTGAGTTCATACGCCAATTTAAAAGAATCTGCTGATCGTACAAATCCAGTTATTCAAGCGAACTCTTCTAAGATTTCTGATTTAGGAACACAAGTTCATACCGCACTTTCTTTTATTCATAATGAAATTCTTTCATTTGAAGAGGGATTGATTGAAAAATATTTAAATGAAGAAATAAAACTCGAACCTTTCCGTAAATCGTTACTAGAAGTGCTGAGCAAAAGACAGCACACTCTTTCACCTGAAACAGAAGAAGCACTTGCTGCACTAGGTGAAGTTCATAGTTCTCCCTACAAAATTTACGGCATGACTAAATTAGCTGATATGGACTTTAATTCTATACAAGACGAACAAGGAAATGATCTGCCTGTATCCTTTGCATTATTTGAAAGCAAATATGAATTTTCTCCAAGCGCATATATACGTAGAAAAGCATATTCATCATTTGTCTCCACTTTGAAACGATATAAAAATACAGTTGCCACAACATATGCTACTGAAGTAAAAAAACAAGTGACTCTTTCTCGTTTACGCAAATATGAATCCGTTACTCATATGCTTTTAGAACCTCAAAAAGTTCCACTTGAAATGTATAACAATCAACTAGATATTATTTATAACGAATTAGCACCTCATATGCGTCGTTTTGCAGATTTAAAAAAGAAAGTATTAGGGCTCGATCAAATGCTTTTCTGCGACTTACATGCACCTTTAGATCCCGAATTTAATCCAGCAATTACTTACGAAGAAGCAGGCAAACTCATTCAAGATTCTTTAAAAGTATTAGGCGATGAATATAGTTCCATAATCGAAAAAGGTTTCAAAGAAAGATGGGTAGATCTTGCAGATAATGTAGGAAAATCAACAGGTGCATTTTGTTCAAGCCCATACGGTTCTCACCCTTACATTTTAATTACATGGCAAAATACAATGCGCGGGTGCTTCACATTAGCACATGAATTCGGACATGCTGGTCATTTTTATTTAGCAAATAAAAACCAGCGTGTTATGAATGTACGTCCATCTATGTACTTTGTTGAAGCACCATCAACGATGAATGAATTATTACTAGCACAACATTTACTTACAACAACCAAAGATAAGAGAATGCGCAGATGGATCATTCTACAACTACTCGGCACATATTACCATAATTTCGTTACCCATCTACTTGAGGGAGAATACCAAAGAAGAGTATATACCCTAGCAGAAGAAGGACAAGCACTTACAGCAACAACTTTAACCGAAGTAAAAACAAATGTCCTTTCTACATTCTGGGGAGATTCTGTAGAAATTGATGAAGGGGCTGGCTTAACTTGGATGCGTCAACCTCATTATTATATGGGATTATATTCTTACACATATTCTGCAGGTCTCACTGTATCGACTGCAGTAGCCCAAATGATTAAAGAAGAAGGACAACCTGCTGTTGATCGCTGGTTAGATGTGCTTCGCGCTGGCGGTACGATGAAACCACTCGAATTAATGAACCATGCTGGAGTAGATATGTCCAAACCAGATGCAATCCGTAAAGCCGTTTCTTACGTCGGTTCCTTAATTGATGAATTAGAACGTTCTTACCAAGAATAAAAATAAGCCCTCGCTTTACGAGGGCTTATCCTATATTTACTTCCCAAATCTTTTTCGGTATCCACATTTCCTACATAGCTCTTCGACTGCAACTCTCTTCGAAAATCCATCTACAATATTTTGTGCTCTTTCACCTTCTATAATGTTAGAAAATGAATCACTATTAATATTGCCAAGATTAATAATTCCTTCACCATCTAAGCAACAAGGAATAACTGTTCCATTCGCTAAAATACCCGCTTGATTTCGAAGACCATGACAGAATCCTTTTCCATCATCCTCTTCCTCATGTAATGCCGGCCACTGGAATTCATAGTCCTGATTAATAAAGACGCGTTCCGCAATTTTTATACCTTTTCCCGGAGTAAGCTTCTCTTCAATTTGATAAGGCAGATCAAATTCATTTTCAATTATAGATAATAAATCTCTATTTTTCTGAATTTCAGCATTTGTTTTATTATCCTGCGTTAAATTCCATAACCTTAATGAAACGATTAGATCCGATTGGCTAGTCGCCTCTCTAATGAAAGAAAGTATACTTCTTACATATCCTTCTTTGTCTTGTGACCCTGGGTGTCCATCAAAACTGTGCAGTGAAAAATTCATTTGTCTTAGAGCAGGCTTATTTAACAGTCTATGCCTTCTCTTATTAATTAACGTTCCGTTCGTTGTAATATTAACTTTAAACCCTTTTTCATGGCTTAAATCTAATAACTGGTCTATTTTCGGATGCAGCAATGGCTCACCCTTCACGTGCAAATAAATGTAGTCTGTATGAGGTTTAATTTGGTCTAATCTTTTAGCAAAATCCTCCACAGAAATGAACTGCTTCTGCCTTTCCGTCGGCGGACAAAAGCTGCACGCAAGATTACATACGCTCGTAATCTCCAAGTAAAACTTTTTAAACTTCTTCACCTTTAACTCCTCACTTCTATGACTACTTATAATTTTTCCTCTTCATATTACAGCATATTTTTTTAGAAATAGAAACATACTTATTTTAGGAAATCTACATACAGCCTATTAATGTTCAAAAGACCATCGGTGATTTTTGTCCAATGGTCTTTTTTACTCTTTTTATATACAAAAGGCAATTTTATTTATGATACGGTTCTCCACGATTAATACGAAATGCTCTATACACTTGCTCAAGCAATACTAATCGCATTAATTGGTGTGGTAATGTCATCTTTGAAAAAGAAAGTGACTCATTTGAACGCTTCATTACTTCTGAACTTAGTCCAAGTGATCCACCAATTACAAATGCCACTTTACTCTTTCCATATGTAGCAAGACGATCTAGACTTACCGCAAATTCTTCTGATGATTTTTGTTTTCCTTCTATCGCTAACGCAATGACATGCGTATCATCAGAAATTTTATCCAGTATACGTATACCTTCTTTTTCCTTTACAATTAGCATTTCAGCTTCACTTAAATTTTCTGGTGCCTTCTCATCTGGTAATTCAATTACCTCTACTTTTGCGTATGCAGATAATCGTTTTAAGTATTCTGCTATACCTTGTTTTAAATATTTTTCTTTTAATTTTCCAATTGAAATAATCGAGATATTCACACGTATTCCCCACCTTACAAACATGTTATCCACATAACTTATCCACATATCCACAATTGTTACCCACATATTGTGTGAGAATCTGTGTTCGATACAACATATGTCGCCTCATTTTGACAAAATTCACATGTTTTTTTCTCTTTTTCAGAGTTATCCACATTGTTGATAACCGGTGCAACTTCACATTCATCCACAATAATATCCAGCGCTAATTCCACATGTTCTAAACAACAAGGTAAATTCATATTCTTCACCTCACTTTTCTACAATAGAAAACAGGAGGTAAGCCCTCCTGTTTTTAATACTTTTGAATGCCTAACTTCACTGTTGTTGTTGCTCGTTTTGTACCACGATAAAACGTCAGAGTCATTTTATCATTAATTTTCTTATCATATAAGGCCGTGCGGAACCCAATAATATCGCGGATCGGTTTTCCATCTACCGCCACGATAACATCATGCTCTCGTAAACCAGCTTCTGCACCTGGCGAAGGACTTTTCACATCTAAAATGCAAACGCCCTCCTTCACATTTCCTGGTAACTGTAATGTTTTCGACCAATGATAGCTCGGAATTTCATTTAATGACCTAAGTTCAATTCCAACATAAGGTCTTCTTACTTTTCCGTACTTCTCAAGTTCATTCATAATTGGAACAGCTCTAGTAACCGGAATTGCTAGTCCAATTCCTTCTACTTCTTTTGCCGCAATTTTCATTGAGTTAATACCAATTAATTGCCCCGCTGCATTTATAAGCGCGCCCCCACTATTACCTGGATTAATCGCTGCATCTGTTTGCAATACTTCTACTTGCCAATCGTAATGACCATCTTGATCCAAATCTACCGGAACAATGCGTTCACTAGCTGAAATAATACCTTGTGTAACAGTCCCAGAAAATTGTAGTCCGAGCGGGTTTCCGATCGCAATAACCGGTTCTCCTCTGCGAACAGTATTAGAATCTCCAATTTCAATTACTTTTTTCACATACTTCGCATCTATTTCTAATACAGCTAAATCTGTGACTACATCGGTTCCTAATACTTTTGCTGAAACTTTTTTGCCGTCACTTAGGCTCACTTCAATACGATTCGCTCCAGCAACAACATGGTTATTTGTTACAATGTAAGCACGATCACCAGTCTTCTTATAAATGACACCAGATCCTGTACCAGCTTCAGAATCCGCTTCTGAAAAATCATCTCGTTGAATATTAATCACACCGACAACAGCTTCAGAAGCCCGATCAACAGCATCCACAAAGCTAATCTGTTTAATCCCTTGAGCTTCAGCCATATTACTTCCGCTTGCTTCCGCTTGCGGGAGCGATCCCGTATTGTTTGAAAATAAAGGAGCTCCAAATGCAAACAATGAAGCTCCAACAATTGTTCCCGCTATGCTAGAAATAACAATACCTTTTCGCTTCTTTTTCCCTGCACGTTTTATACGATATTTTTCTTCATCAATAAAGGACATATTTGTTCACCCATCTTCCTGAAAACAACTATATTCACCTTTATTGTTTACTAAAATGAAGAATTATACGTATTGAATTTTTGTAGGCATTTTTGGATCTGTATCGTGAATTTCAAAGGATTCTCCT
The DNA here is from genome assembly GCF_001884105.1 of Bacillus luti. Lineage (GTDB taxonomy): Bacteria > Bacillota > Bacilli > Bacillales > Bacillaceae_G > Bacillus_A > Bacillus_A luti. The sequence continues at coordinate 104,382 of NZ_MACI01000038.1, forward strand.
ACTCCAAACCCCTTTTCCTCCAGTACTTGCGATACTGACATGCGAGCTAGCTCTTTCATATTATTATCTAAACTTAAATGTGCTAAATAAATATGTTTTGTCTCATCTGTAATTACATCCGCCATAGCTAATGCAGCATCCTCATTACAAACGTGCCCCACATCGCTTAAAATACGTCGCTTGATGCTCCACGGATAACGCCCCATACGAAGCATTTCCACATCATGATTACTTTCAAATACGAAAGCATTCGCTCCCTTAATAACACCTTTCATACGGTCACTGACGTATCCTGTATCTGTAATAAGGGCTAACTTTCTATTATTGTTATGAAAAGCATAAAACATCGGCTCTGCCGCATCATGAGAAACGCCAAATGACTCAACTTCAATATCACCAAATGTTTTCACATCCCCAACTGAGAAAATGAACTTTTGCTCAGTTGGGATATTTCCTATTAAATGTTCCATTGCATTCCATGTTTTCTCGTTCGCATAAACAGGTAAATCATATTTACGCGCCAATACACCTAATCCCTTAATATGATCACTATGCTCATGCGTTACTAGGATGCCTGATATGTCATTTATATTCAGTTCAGCTTGTTTAAATAAAGCCTCTGTAGCTTTACCACTTAAACCTGCATCGACAAGTAATTTTTTTTCATCTGTTCCTACATATAGCATATTCCCTGTACTTCCACTTGCAAGTACGCTAAAATGCAACCCCATTCTTTCTCACTCCAGTATGTTCATCAACCACTTGATTTTCCTTTTCCCCTAATTCCATAACCTGTCCTTCAATCGCATTCACAAAGAAATCCTGCTTCTGATCCGTTTTTAAATTCCATGTAGGAGCGAGCACTTGGTTATTAGAAGTAGATGCGGTAAGGGTGGCATAACCGATTTGCGCTTCTTTTACATGCGTATTACCATGAACTTTATTTTTTAAATACAAATTTTCTAAAGCCGTTTGGGCAGTAATAATTTCTTGCTGTTTCGTTTTCTCACTTTCGCCCATTTCTTTTAAATCCGTTAGCATCGTCTGTGTGTACGATACAAGTTCATTTTTTTCATTTAATTCCACAACAATCATTGCCTGATCGTTATAGAAAATAGGCTTATCTTTATATTTTTGGAAGAAGTAAATTTTAGAGTCTTTCATCACTCCAAACTCATACTTTTGTCCATCTAATACATAGTTCTTCAAAAATTCATTATACTTATCTTTTGATAATGATTTTGTATTTAAAAAAGGTTCTTTTAACTTACTTTCTATCTTGTACATATTTTGCATATGCGCCGTTTGATTTTTTAAAGACTGTATATCTTCTTCTTTAAAGGCCTTGTTTTCCGCCCTAATAAACGACTCTTTTTTCGGTTCTTTAGGGAAATTACCCATAGTAATTTTGTTTGCTTTTAATTCTTGATCTATTTTTGTTTCTGCAATAAGCTCCAATTGATTACTATCTTGCTTTTGAATGAATTGAAAAATGAGAAAGAGGTCCAAAACAAAAAAGGTCACAATAAATATGGTTTTAATCCGATCCCAATCCATTTAGTCCTCCCTCACTCCACTCATATATTTTTTGTTTACCAGCCTCATCTTCAGCAAGCTTTACATACCAAATTGGCTGTAATCGAACTACTTGCCCATCTAGTGATAACTTGTACCCAATACCAATGTCTTTAATTAATTGTTTATTTATCTCTGTATTCTTTTCTAAGGATGCTATCACAACGTGACCTGATGGAAGGGTAACATTCTGTTCTATGCCCTTCGTATTTAAAGATAGCAACGGTCTTTCATATTCCATCACTTCTTCTGATCCCCATACTTGTCTTAATTCAGCTAATCCATCCGTATTGAATACGGAATATCCATCTTCATGCAAACGAAACACTGTCTGTCCTTTATTCACATAATCTAAACGATATGAATCCAAGCTCCCACTGTGACCACTCACAAATTCAAAACTTTTTTGTAAAAGCATTAAATTATCTATAGGTTTCTCATTTGATACAGAAGAGTTTTTATACTTTAGCATGTGATGATCGTGTTCAATCTCCATGGATCTAATACCATCTGTAAATGTTTCTTTCGATTCCTCTGTAATAGGACTCAAATAACGCGGATCGCTAAAAAGAGCATTTTTAAATGTATCCACCGCTAAATTAGATGAAATATATGTGATATTATTTAATTCTGTCGTTCCATCTGGCAAAAACAACTTTTTCATATCATTAATTTGATAATCAAAATATGGTTTTGCTGATACTATAAATTGATTTTGTGCATTAACAATATCTTTTAAATACACACCACTTAATTTTGCTTCATATATTCTAAAGTTATCGTCATAAGACACAAAGTTAATTTTAATTTCCTGATCCCTACTTCGAGAAGGATCAAGAATAATACGATTAAAATGTTTAGGCTTATCTATACTTTTTTCTTTCAGATTAAACATAGATTTGACTGCATCAAATGGGATATTGGTAGGAAAAAGAAGCTCAATTTTCCCTTCACCATGTACATAAGAAAGGAAATCACCCTTAGCAACCGAGATTTCTCTAAAATCATGTAACTCTCCTGTTTCCAAAGGTCTATAGATTGACTCTATATCTTCCTCTTTTTTGCTCCCATAATGATTTTTATCTTTATGCACAATGATAGAAGTGGGACGGATTACATCGGAAATTTTCGTTTGACTGGTTCCTTCATTACCCTGCACAAATTTTGCATTTTGCATGGAAGTGGAGTCTGGCACATATGTCCATAAGTTAAAAGTAAGGAATAGACTAATTACAACTAAATTAATTAAAACTATCGTTTTAAAGTTTTCCATACTCATTCCCAATCGTCCTCTTCATCCGCTGCCATCGGCAATGTGAAGTAAATAGTCGTCCCTTTTCCTTCCTCACTTTTCGCCCAAATCGAACCACCATGTGCCTCAATCATTTCTTTCGCAATCGCTAATCCAAGTCCTGTACCACCCATTTGTCTTGAACGTGCTTTATCTACGCGATAAAAGCGTTCAAAGATTTTATCAACGTTTTCTTTCGGAATACCCATTCCTTGATCACTTACACTAATCTCTAATAAATCACCACGATCACGTAAGCGATATGTTACCGTTCCACCTTCTGGTGAATACTTTAATGCATTAGAAATAATGTTATACAACACTTGAGTAATTTTGTCCGTATCCATATCAATAAATCGAGACTTTTTCGAGAAAGATCGCTTGAAACTTACATTTTGCTCTTTAGACATTTCAAATCGATCAATAACGTTATTAAAGAAGTCAGTAAAGTCGACCCATTCTTTCATTAAACGATGTTCTGTACTATCGAGTTTAGATAGTTGCAACAACGCATTTACAAGTCTAATCATTCTTTCTGTTTCTTCTTGTGTAACTGTTAAAAATTGTGGTGCAATATTCGGATCTTGCCATGCCCCATCCGTAAGCGCCTCTAAGTAACTACGCATTGTTGTTAATGGTGTTCTTAATTCATGAGAGACGTTCGCCACAAACTCACGACGTTCTCGCTCTATACGCTCCTGCTCTGTTACATCGTATAATACAGCAATTAAACCATTTGCCTTCCCAGTCTCTTTTTGAATAACCGAGAAACTAGCACGTAAAATATAAGGTTCATTTCTTGTACTAAAATCTAATAAAACCGAGTCTGGTTCTTCGTATAAATGATCAAGCGTAAACTCTTCTTGTATCCCTAATACTTCTAAAACAGATTGATCGAGCGCTGTTTCACGCGAAACATTTAGCATTTTTTCCGCAGGATCATTTAATAAAATAATATCTCCTTTTCGGTCAGTAGCAATTACTCCGTCTGTCATATGTGATAAAACGGATGATAATTTACGTCTTTCACTTTCTGTTGAAGAACGGGCTTGTTGTAATTTTTTTGATAAATTATTGAAAGATAATGCTAGTTGTCCAATTTCATCATGGCTATGCACTTTTACTTTTCTCGAATAGTTTCCTTTTGCCATTTCAATTGCTTGTCTTCGCATATCTGAAATTGGTCTCGTAATAGTTTGAGCCAACAAAATTCCAAGTACAGCTGTTACGAGCAATGCAATAACGGTTCCCGTTGCAAAAATTTGATTAATATCCTTCATCTGCTTATAAACATCTTCCATAGATGCAACAACATAAATAACACCAAGTGCATCTTTGTTGTTATCATCCAGAATAGGAGTAATCATAACTTGAACACGATGGCCCGTGCGACCATCTTTCTCAATTTTTACTTCAGGCTTTTTTTGCACCAATACCCGCTGAACAGCTATATCAGTTGAGGTTCTATTCACCTTATTTTGCTTCGATTCATCTGAAATAGCTAGTAACTTTCTATGCGAATCAAATACACTGACCTCTTGAATATCTTTCTTTCGATCAGAGGCAAATTTTCGAATTGAAGTTTTAATCGTTTCATCTGTTGACTCTGTTTCTGCTTTTGTATAACTTTTTTTAAACTCTTGTTTCAAGTTATATGCTAATAAGTTCGTTTGCTGCGTTAAAGAATCTCTAAAACCTTGTACAAGACTCTTTTCTAACTCTCTTACGAAATATACCCCAATAACCTGCATAGCTATCAATATTAATAGCATATATATGAGTACAAATTTTAAATGAATAGATTGAAAAAAACCAACTTTCTTCATATACTATTCCTGCTCTGGGTCACGCAAGTAATACCCTACTCCACGTCTAGTTACAATTAAAGTAGGATGACTTGGATTATCTTCAATTTTTTCACGTAAACGACGTACTGTTACGTCTACTGTACGAACATCTCCAAAATAGTCATAACCCCAAACTGTTTGTAATAAATGTTCACGTGTCATGACCTGTCCTAAATGTTTAGCTAAATAATGTAGTAATTCAAATTCACGATGTGTAAGCTCAATATTTTCTTCACGCTTCGTTACACTATAGGCATTTGGATTAATAACAATTGGTCCAATAACCATTTCTGTATTTTCTTCTTTTTCTGCAGCACCACCTTGCTGATGGCGGCGTAAGTTCGCCTTCACGCGAGCAAGTAATTCCCTCGTACTAAACGGCTTCGTTACATAATCATCTGCCCCAAGCTCAAGCCCTAATACTTTATCAATTTCAGAATCTTTTGCTGTAAGCATAATAATTGGCATTTCTGAGCTTTTACGTATTTCACGGCAAACCTCTAAGCCATCTTTACCTGGTAGCATAATATCTAATAAAACCATATCTGGCTGTTCTTCATTCGCTTTTTCAATCGCTTCATCACCATCATGCGCCATTACAATTTCAAAACCTTCTTTTTCTAGGTTGAACTTCAAAATATCCGCAATCGGCTTTTCATCATCAACTACTAAAATTTTCTTTCCCATCATCGTCTATTTCCTCCTTATAAAAATATGGTCAATATCCCTAAACACATTGATGTCTACATAGTATGTCCCTATATGACCGCATCTTTTGCTTAAGTACTTTCTCCTCTATTCTCACAGACTCATGTATGATCCACTTTTACACGGAATCCTATACGATCTATAGAAAAACCTCTAGCTTCAACTGCTAGAGGCTCCTCATTCTATTTTAAAATAACTACCCGCTTTTGTAAAATTACACAAATAAAAAGGATATTAAGTGGGCCCACTTAATATCCTGAGAGTGGCTCGGGACGGAATCGAACCGCCGACACGAGGATT
>NZ_MACI01000039.1 GCF_001884105.1 Bacillus luti
TTTGGCATTTGATTATTATCCATAATCGGCATCATATTTGGCATTTGATTATTATCCATAATCGGCATCATACTTGGCATTTGATTATTATCCATAATTGGCATCATATTTGGTGGTTGGATATTATCCATAATTGGCATCATATTTGGTGGTTGGATATTATCCATGATTGGCATGATGTTTGGTGGTTGGTTGTTATCCATGATTGGCATAATGTTTGGTGGTTGGTTGTTATCCAACATTGGCATGATGTTTGGCATTTGAATATTTGGCGGTATGACTTGCGGAATAACTACATTTTCTTTCGATACGTTTGGCGATACTATATTCCCTACATTTTCTTTCTTCACTTGCGGTGACACGATATTCCCTACATTTTCTTTCTTCACTTGCGGTGATACTATATTTCCTATATTTTCTTTCTTCACTTGCGGCGATACTATATTTCCTATATTTTCTTTCTTCACT
>NZ_MACI01000040.1 GCF_001884105.1 Bacillus luti
TCGTTTGTCGCTTTCGACGTTAATGTCATCGGCGACTTGTTCTATATTACACCTCTATACTCTAATCGTCAATATGTTTTTATAAAAAACTTCATTTTTTATAAATCTCATTGTACGTTATCAAATTATCTATTTACATATCTCTTCTATAAGAATATATAAGCAACCCATAAAATACTCTATGGGTTGCTATCCCATTAAAAAGCCTATTGTTCTTTTGATGGAACTGAACAACTTCCATCAGTACAAGACATATCGCTTCCTTCGTCTGATGAAAACTCTTGTAACTTAGGAGCAGGATTCTCTTCTTCCCATACTTGCTGAAGTGCACCAATAAAAGTTTCAAGTGGTTGTGCACCTGAAATAGCATATTTCTGATTAACAATAAAATAAGGTACTCCCGAAATTTGATATTGCTGAGCAATCGCTTCATCAACCCGAACATCATTCGCATAAGCACTTTTATTATTGATAACATTTAAAGCTTCTTGCTTATCTAATCCCGATTTTTCAGCAATGGCAGCAAGCACTTCCACATCACTTAAGTTTTGTGATTCAGTAAAATATGCAAAAAGAAGATTTTCTGTAATCTCTTTTTCTTTCCCTTGATCCTTAGCGAACTTCGCAAGACGATGCGCATCAAAAGTATTCGTCGGCTTCATCTCATCAAAATTAAAACTCAACCCCATACTAGCTGCATGATTACCTAGCTGTACATTATTACGCTTAGCTTCTTCAATACTAATCCCATACTTTGATGCAAGTACTTCATTAATACTCGTTCCAGAGTAAACGGGAGTATTCGGATCTAATTCAAAACTTTTAAACTCAACTTCAACATTATCCCTATGCGGGAATTGCTCTAAAGCCATTTCTAATCTACGCTTCCCAATGTAGCAAAATGGGCATACAAAATCTGACCATACTTCAATTTTCATAGAAACACCTCATTAACATGTAGTTTTCAATCATTGTAGCACTGGAAATAAGGAATTCAAAAATTTATGCTTCAAGCCGTATATACTACAACCTAAAATGAATTTATAAATAGAAAAAACGATAATCAAAAGTATAAAAACATTACCTTCTGATTATCGTATATACAAATCTAATTACGCTGAAATATATCTCTCCACGAACTTCCATACCGTATTCCAATATTTATTCGAATCTATTTTCTCGGCTTCTCCATGTCCAGCACCTGGAACAATTAATTTCTCTTTTTCTACTTTTGCAGCATTATATACTTCATCTAACATTTCAAAAGGAACGAATGTATCAGCGTCCCCGTGAATAAACAGCATAGGTGTTTTACTTTTCGCTACTTGTTTTACAGCTGAAGCTTCCTCTAAATCATATCCAGCTCTTAATTTTGTAACTGTATTTGCCGCATTCATCACAGGGAACTTCGGCAAGTGGAATAAATCCTTTAATTGATAAGTAAATTCATCAATAACAGTTGAGTACCCACAATCTTCAATAATAACTTTAACGTTAGAAGGTAAATCTTCACCTGAAGTCATCATTACAGTTGCTCCACCCATCGAAACACCAAATAGTGCTATTTCAGCATTAGGGTCTTTCTTTACAATTTGTTGAATCCAAATCAAAATATCTTTACGATCATGCCAGCCCATACCAACATAATCTCCTTCACTATTTCCGTGCCCACGAAGATCTGGTGCTATGACATTATAGCCTTCTTCATAAAAGTTACGAATATATTTCGTCATTTCTGATGCCCTACCATTGTATCCATGAACTACAATTGCCCATTTATGACTAGATTGTTCATTCATATATTCATAACCTTTTAAATTCAGTTTATCGAAAGAACGTATAGTTAATGTGTTAGGCTTATACTTTGATACGAAGTTCGCATTCTTCTCTTCATTTGTAGCAAATACATCTCCCGATGCATTTACCGTTTCTACTAAATGAGGATTATCTTGCAAAAATTCTTTTTCTTGTTTCGCATTTAACGCATAGTTATAAAAATAATTCCCGACTAACATATACACAATCGCTAGAAGGACTAAGACTACTATAGTAATTATACCTATCTTTTTCATATTATCTCCTTTTAAAAAATTAAATCTCCCTATATTAAAGTACTTCAAAAAACAACTGTACTATTTTAACACACCGATAGATTGCTTCCACAAAAAACAAAATAGAAAATCTTAAACTAAACATCGAAAATGATGAAAGAAATTGAATATAAAAGGATAACTTGAGGCTGATAAGAAGTTAAAAACACAAAAAAGACGAGTCATTCTGACTCGTCTTAAAGTTGCTTGGCGACGTCCTACTCTCACAGGGACA
>NZ_MACI01000042.1 GCF_001884105.1 Bacillus luti
GCCCGTTGGTCAAGTGGTTAAGACACCGCCCTTTCACGGCGGTAACACGGGTTCGAATCCCGTACGGGTCATACTAAAAGAGATAGCATAATCTGCTATCTCTTTTTTGTTGTGTAAAAGTGGACTTTGGATAGTCTGCTTTTTTTTATGGATTTCTTGTATACTTTTTTCTATTTGAATCGTCTAACTAATAGAAAGGAGAGAGCGATGGAGTATGAAAAGGTTATTATAGAATCATCTAAAAGTATTTATAGATACTTGCTTAAAATTGGAGTAACACCAGTAGAAGCAGAGGATATCGTTCAAGATACGATACATAAGGCATTATTATCTATACCAAATATGAAAATTATGTATATAAAAACATGGTTATTTCAAGTTGCGATTAATAGGCATCGTGATCTTGCAAGAAGGCACAAGCGTATTGAACAAATCCCGATTGAATCTGTTCAACTTATTGGAACGAAGGGACTAGATGAACCACTGTTAAGAAAAGAGCTTCAAGTAGAAATACAAAGTATACTTGGAAAGATGAATCCGGTGTATAAACACATTCTTTTATTAAAGTATGATTATGAACTTTCTTATAAGGAAATAGCAACCGTATTAGAGATGAAAGAAGAGACAGTACGTGTTTCCTTATACAGAGCTCGAAATGAATTTAAAAAGCTGTATAGGAGGTTTGAAGATGGGCAGAGATGAATTTGATTTTGATATAGAATCGAGTAAAGTGTCAAAAATGTTGAAGAAGGCGAAGCGAAGACAACTCTTAAAAATTACAGTAATTTCAATTTCACTTTTTATTGTTCTATTCTTCGGTTTTATAATAGTAATTTCACAATTGAATAATAGAGCTTACTTAGTTATGGATCGTGACCTAAATATGATAAGACAAATTACAAGACCTAACACGGAAAGAGGCGTAGCAATTACTTCTAACGGTTTATTTAAAAGCACAGTAGAGTATAAAACATATAAGGTTATTGAAGGGAAACCTGTTAAGTGGGAAGATGAAGTGTATGAATATAAAATTTGGAATACATTTCGCCGACTATCAAATGTAAACCCATTAACAATATCAGGGAATGTTGTAATAGGGAATGAGCGTATTAATAAGACAAGTGAATTGTATAATAACCAAACGATGGAAAGAGAGATGCAGTTTTATCTCCCATTTGCTTCATATAATAGTTATATAAATGATATAGGAAAAGTAAAAGGTGAAAATAAAGTGGCTGAGTTAGCTATATCTTTTGATAAACCGTATAAAGTATCTGAAATAAAAGAGATGCTACCAGAAGGGGTGCATCCTGTTTGGTATTGGGTAGATACATATTATGATAAAAAATCGTATCATATTGATGATATGACTGAAAGTGCTTATAATGTGTACGGTTTTAAAGCAAAACCAGGCGATATTGAATTTGGAAATGGAACAGAAAAAGATTTCCTGTTAGCCATTCAAAATGGACTGGAGCAAAAGGGAAAGTATTACGAGGAATATGAACGTATATATGATTATTTAAAAGGAAAGAAGACAAAACCAAGTGAAGAAGATGTAAAAGTTATTGGAGTGGTCGTAACAGGAACGGCTGCTGATTTACAGCAATTAAACGGTCAAAATTACGTAAAAGCTGCTGTATTAGGAGCTACGGCGGAAAATAAATAATATATAGAAGAAGCTGTCTCTTAATAAGTGACCTATTGGAGACAGTTTTTTCTATGCCGTTAGTATTGCCGAGTTTTGTCGGTAAGTCGATATAATTTCATTTACTGACAAAAACATAAGAAAATCCCTTTCACAATCTAAAGAAAACGCCTCCATTGAAATGGATTCCACACCTATTCCAACAACTTTACACTCTATGTGAAAAAGTTCACAAATAGGTCATAATTTGTGAAGTAATTCACAATAATACGTGCTACAATATGAATGTAAAGAAGTTAAACAACATTAAATTAGTATTTTAATTAATTACTTAAACAATTATAAAAAAAATATATGTAAACAATTGAGAGGGGAAATTACCATGAAAAAAGGTATTAATCGCGTAGTATTAGTAGGAACAGGAGCTGTAGGTTGTAGTTACGCTTACTCAATGATCAACCAAGGTGTAGCTGAAGAATTCGTATTAGTAGATGTTAATGAAGCAAAAGCAGAAGGGGAAGCAATGGACTTAAGCCATGCGGTACCATTCTCTCCAGCAGCAACAAAAGTTTGGAGCGGTAGTTATGCAGATTGTAAAGATGCAGATTTAGTTGTTATCACTGCTGGATTACCACAAAAGCCAGGCGAAACTCGTTTAGACTTAGTTGAGAAAAATACAAAAATCTTTAAACAAATCGTTCGTGGTATTATGGATAGCGGATTCGATGGAATCTTCTTAATCGCAACAAACCCAGTTGACATTTTAACTTACGTAACTTGGAAAGAATCTGGTTTACCAAAAGAGCGCGTAATCGGTTCTGGTACTACTTTAGACTCTGCCCGTTTCCGTTACATGTTAGGTGACTACTTAGATGTAGATCCACGTAACGTTCATGCTTACATCGTTGGTGAGCACGGTGACACTGAACTTCCAGTATGGAGCCACGCTACTGTAGGTGTACAAAAACTAGAAACAATTTTAGCTAACAACGAACAGTACAAACAAGAAGACTTAGATAAAATCTTCGAAAATGTACGTGACGCAGCTTACCATATCATCGAGCGTAAAGGCGCAACTTACTACGGAATCGGTATGTCACTACTTCGTGTAACTAAAGCGATCTTAAGCAACGAGAACAGCGTATTAACTGTATCTGCATACCTTGAAGGTCAATATGGTGAGAAAGATGCTTACGTAGGTGTTCCAGCTGTTATTAACCGCCAAGGTGTACGTGAAATCGTAGAACTTGAGCTAAATGAAGAAGAAAAAGCGAAATTCGCTCATTCTGTAAAAGTGTTAAAAGAAACAATGGCACCAGTACTATAATAATTGCTAAATAATTCAGAGGCGGGAAACTGCTTCCTACCTCTGAGTTTTTATATAATTTAATATAAATTCCTTTTCCGGTTTCCCTTGTATATCCCCAATATACCCCTTTTGCTGGATAAGGGTCGTTTATAGAAAAGAGCACTCTACGTAAAGTAGAGTGCTCTTTATTATTATTTTTTAGGCGTTAATCCTAATTTCTTTAAAATATCTGCAAGTGTACCGCTTTTTGATTTTTCAACAGGTGTTTGTGATTTAGATGCATCAGGACCTTTTTTCAAGAAGTTCTTTTCAACGAAGCGAATATCTTTTTCGTCAACAATGCCATCTTTGTTAAGGTCACCGTCTTTTACAGATAGTCCTTTTTTACCGTAGTTGCCAGCGATAATTTCTGCATCTTTAATATCAATTACTTTATCGCCATTTACATCACCTGCAAGGTTTTCATCAAAGCGTGCATAATAATATTGGCCGAGCAGTTTACCATCTTTCTCAGTACCTAGTTTCGTAGTTAGGCGGCTTGTTAAGTGCCCTGGTACTTCTACATATAAGTTGTAGTCGCGTTTATTAACAGGAAGTCCATTTAGCTTGAAGTATCCGTATTTATCAAGTGAACCTTCAAACTTATGACGGTAAGAATCAGTTGCATATACTTTTACGCCAAGTTTCGTATAATCGAACTTTTCATCTAAATAGCCACGTTCATTTACGAATGCGCCAGGTTTAATATTGCCTTCTACTAGTGAGTTTAAGGACATAACTGAGAATGTTTGATCTTGAAGGACACGCATTCTATTTGGCTCTGATTCACCTTGCTTCCAGTAAGCAAACACTGATAAATCTAACTGGGCGTTTGCTTCATAAAACTCATCATTTTCTACTTTGAAAGTTACATCAATGAATGGGAAATCACCATCTAATCCAGCGAAGTTTTTGTCATCGATAGCTCCGCCAACTGTAACAGAACCCTCTTCTAATTTCGGCTCGTTCACTTTTGCAGTTATACCTTTTTCAGAAAGGAGTTTTTCAAAAGCAGGATTGAATTTCGCATTTGCAAATTTGAAGTTCTTCTCTAGGAATTTCACGTTAAATTCCCCAGAAACAAACTGTTTTACGTGTTTCGCGTTTAGTGTTACAGTAAGTTCATCATTTTTGTATACTTCTTTTTTATCATAACTAGTTTTCGCATATTGGGCTCCTTGTGGGATAAACCAATAGTTATTTACCCCGTTTGGATAGTCAGGTCCCGCAGTTGCATAATCGAAAATATATACCCCTGTATTCATTGGACCTTCCACTTTAAAGGATTCAGGAGTAATACCAACTTTAAAGTCACCATTTGCATTAATCGGTAAAAACTTATGCAAGTATGGGGAATAGTCATAGTACATAACTCCGTTCGCTTCTTGCGTAATGTTTAACCCTTTTCCTTTTAAGTAGTCAACGTTTGAATCGTACACATTACCTTTAATCCATAACGCTTTTTTACCATCTTCTACTGTATAATTCTCTTCATTTAATTCATAAATACCAGGTTGTAATCCAGTTAATTTCACTTCTGGTGGTGTATTATCGATTACGACATAATCACCTTTTACACGTGCTTTTCCAGCTTTATCGTAGCCAACAAACTCAATTGTGTAGTCTCCTTCTGGCAAGTTGATTTTCTCATCACCAATTGGTTTTGCAGGATCATTTGTAAAAGGATATACTTTTCCGTTAAAGAATGAATCTAAGTAGTAATACACATCCGTCTTTAGGCCACTCGTGTTTAGTGTTCCAATGAAGCCGAGTGCTTTATTTGTTTTGGAATCTTTCACGATAAGATCTAACGTTTCAAGTTCGCTGTTTAATTGGAACGCTCCGTGAACATATGATTCACCGTATGGATTAAATTTAGATGTATCAGTTGAAATTGCTTTTCTTGATAGTATCGCATTTTCAATACCAGGCTCTGATACACGAATAGAGAACGGAATTTGATATGTTTCTTCTTTATTTTTCGTGTTCGTAATATGAATATATCCTTCATATCGGCCTTGTTTCACACCGGCTGGAACATTAATTTTTGCTTCAATTTCATCCGTCTTTCCAGCATCAAGAATAATTGTTTCTGGAACAGAGACTTTTACACCGTTTGCGGTAGCATCGTTAATAGTAGAAGAAGCTGGTGTATAAGAAATTTCTGTTTTAAATTCTTTTTTCTCTTGTTTATTATGGTTGGCCACTTTTATATTTCGTTTTTGTTCAAGAGCTTCACCGTCTTTTTGATAAAACTTACCGAATGCAATAGATCCAGTTTCCTCGGGTACTTCAATTACTTCATTATTCACAACAGTTTTTGTCGTATCTAATACTTTAAAGCTTGCTTCTGTATGAACGGCGTTGTACGCATCTACTCGCCCAGCTCCAACTTCATATACAGAATACTTTTCTTTTAAATCATCAGCCGTGTTCATAAGAGATGCTTTCACATCAAACGGAGAGTATTCTGGGTGTTCTTGTAAAATAAGAGCAGCAACGCCCGCAATATGAGGAGAAGCCATAGATGTTCCTTGCATGCGTTCGTAGGAAACACCATAGTTTTCGCCTTCTTGTGGATCGTTAATATATTCAGGTACTGTTGAAAGTACAGCAACACCAGGCGCTGTAATATCAGGTTTAATATCATCATTTGATGTAACAGGGCCGCGTGAGCTAAAGTCTGCAAGATGATCACCTTCTGTTTGAACGTAACTAAGTTCGTCAAAAGTAAAGGATGTATTACCTTGTTCGATTTGAGCTTTTAGTTTTTCACTGTCTTCTTTTGTTAGGCGGAATGTTGGAATGTATTTTGTGCTTTCGCCAACGTAGTAAGGAATTTCTCCATCTACATTGTTATAAATAATAACGGCTTTCGCACCAGCTTGTTTCGCATTCGCGATTTTTTCATCAAATGACAGTGTGCCACGTGCAACGAGAGCGATTTTACCTTTTACATCTTTTTTACTAAACTCGTCAGGAGTACCGATTCCTACAAATTCAATAGGAAGAGATTGTCCTTTGAAATCTTCTATTTTATCAGTGAAGTTTTTGCCGAATAAAATCAAGTTAGGAAATTGTACTGCTCCAGCATGACCTGATAGTTTTGGTAAGGAAATAGAGCTATCGCTTGCCCCAACTGTAATAGCAAATGGAGAAGCACCTGGTGATCCGAGTGTTGCTGGATTTGGTCCAGAGTTCCCAGCAGCAACGACTGTAACAACGCCGGAAAGCATCGCATTATTGACAGCAATAGATGTTGGATCAAGCGGATTGTTACTATCATCACCTAACGATAAGTTAATAACGTTCATACCGTCAGAAATAGATTTATCAATTGCAGCGATAATACCTGAACTATCGCCGCTTCCGTATGGACCAAGTACACGATAGTTATATAGTTCGATGTCAGGTGCAACACCTTTTACTGCTGAATCTGATTGGTTTTTCTTTTGAGCAGAAACGATACCTGCTACGTGAGTACCATGCGCTGTGTAGAAGGAAGAACCACGGTCATCAAATTCAGGAGCGCCAGATTGCTGCCATTCTGAATACGTTGTTTCCATCGGATCTGCATCGTTATTAATAAAGTCCCAACCTTTTACGGAGTTTGGGTCTACCTTAGTAGAATCTTCGTCAGGTTTTGCACGATAGCCTTTATACACGTCTTTTAAGTCAGGGTGATTGTAGTCAATACCTGTATCTAATACCCCAACTTTAATTCCTTTTCCGGTAATGCCCTCACTATGTAACTTATCCACACCAATTTGCGGAATGCTATCTGTTAGTTTTTGAGGTGCTTTTTGCTCAGCTTGTTTCGGTAAATTTAATTTCACCTCATAATCTTTCCAAATACGTTTTACAACACCGATTCGTAACAATTCTTCAACTGTATTTGCCGGTAATGTCAGTGCAACTCCATTTATCGCATGCTTATAAGAACGTTTAATTTGTACAGACTGGAAATTTCCAGACTTCACGGATGGGCTGAATTGACGTAGATTTTTTAGACCTTTTTGGAATTCTTCATGCTCTTGATCAATGCGTGCCTTTACATTTTCAGGTGCAGCTTGCAACCCTTTTGCTTTTTGTTTTAATTCATTAATCTTTACTGGTGCTGTTTGAAATTCTACAATGATATTTACAGGCTCTGAACTACTTGTATTAATATCTGGCGAAATCGTAAAACCAGGATTGGCATCTAACGTTTGCAATGCTTGGCGTTGTTCTTTAGAGAGCTTCGATAGTACAGATTGAGCATGTGACGAGTCAATTTGGTTAATAGGATTTTCAGCAAGTACATTGAACGGAAGGGCAGTTGAAAATAGAACGCCAGCCGTTACAATTCCGGTAATGAAATGATTTTTCTTTTTCATGTATAGGCCTCCGATAATTTATATTTTAAAAATTATCCCGCTTTAATGGGCAGTAAGACCCCCACCTCAAAATTCAGCGGAAGCAAAGAAGTTAGGTGAGGGATCAACTGCCCATAAAAGTCCGATTGGTTCAACTAATAATCAGTGGGGGATGAAGAAAACCCCCACTGATTAAAGTTTCACTTTATTTCTCCACGCCTGGTGTTTGCTCTGCATGGAATGTCCAGTTTAGCTGTAAGGAATCACCCTGGAATTTATTTTGATCTTGTTCGTTGTCTTCAAAGGAGAAGAGCACGTGTAAAGAATCTGTTTCACCAGATTTAATACCGTCTATTAAGTTATGACGTTCTAGAGATGTAGCTACATCTTCTGGTTTCATAGTTTTTAATTCTGATAGTTTTGTTTCCCACAAAATTTCATGATCATCGTTTGGATTAGATGGCTGTCCGTCATTTACTAGAAACTGGACGACAATGTGATCGCCTAAATCTTCACCGTCATTATTTTGCTTTGCATCTGTAACTTCATAGGATGTTTCAAGCGCTACCTTTGCGATATCCAATGTTCCTTTATTTTCAAGCTTGAAATTCTTTTCAATAAAATCACCTGGTTTTAAATCTTTCGCATCAACAATTACACTTGGGTTAATAGAAAGATCTAGTGTACCAGCTTGAAATGAGTTACTAGATGTTTCAGAATCACTGAAATAGGCGAATACACCGCCGAATGTAAGGGATAAACCAAGTGAAGCTGTGACAACTCCCATTCCAACCTTTTGTTTTAATGACATAAGAAAGCCTCCTAGTGAAAAATTTTTATCGAACTTTCGCATGGAGTATAGATAGGGTAAACAGAGTAGTTCAGTATGAATTATATTTACGAAGGTTCGATGTTCTTTATTGAGAACAAGTATATGCCTATGAATTTTTCAATTCAATAAAATTGTGACAAAAAATGTTGAGAAACATTTTTTTATGACAGATTATTTCGCGCCGTTTTTGGGTGAAAGTAGCATGGGAAATAGGATAAATCTAATAAAATAAGGGTTGAGAAATAAATAAGAGTATGAAAAGTGAAGCGTTTTCAATGAATATTCGTCAAAATTCGATATTTTATATGGAAATGTGGAAAAATTTCAACATTTTTAAGAAAAAAACGTATATTTTTTATAAATTAACAAGGATATTTCAGTTTTTTGCAGAAATAGTTAAAGTATAAAAAATTCTGTCATCTTAGTGAGGTGAGCATATTGAGTGTAATAAATTGTGAAGAAGTGAAACGAGATGAGTTTCATACAGAAAAGTACTATGAGAGCTATAACATCTTTGGCGCACATGTTGTGACGGAAGATGAGATGCGAGGGGTACGATTTACAGTATGGGCTCCTCATGCGAAAGCAATGAGTGTTGTTGGAGATTTTAATGAGTGGGATTATGAGCAACATAAGATGCTACAAGTGACAGAAGAGGGAATTTGGTCTTTGTTTATACCGCATATTGAAGAAAAAGAAATATATAAATATGCGATTGAAACGATGACAGGTGACGTCATTTTAAAGGCAGATCCGTATGCCGTATATGCCGAAGTAAGACCAAATACGGCATCTGTAGTTTTTGATATAGAGGGATATGAATGGAATGATAAAAACTGGAATCGTAAGAAAAAGAAAAAATCGGTTTATAAAGAAGCGATGACAGTTTATGAATTGCATTTCGGCTCTTGGAAAAAGAAAGAAGATGGAGCCCTGTACTCTTACAGGGAAATGGCAGAAGAACTCATTCCGTATGTGGTGGAACATCAATTTACACATATTGAAATTATGCCGCTTGTTGAGCATCCATATGATCGTTCCTGGGGGTATCAAGGAACGGGATATTATGCAGCGACGAGTAGATTCGGCACGCCACATGATTTGATGTATTTTGTCGATGAATGTCACAAATATGGAATCGGTGTCATTTTAGATTGGGTGCCGGGGCATTTTTGTAAAGATGCTCACGGTTTATATTTGTTTGATGGGACACCGACCTATGAATATAAAGATAAAGATGTACAAGAAAACTCAGTATGGGGAACTGTCAATTTTGATTTAGGAAAGAGAGAAGTACGTAATTTCTTAATTTCAAATGCGTTATTTTGGATGAGGTATTTCCATATTGATGGTTTCAGGGTAGATGCGGTTGCGAATATGTTGTTCTGGAATAAAGAAGGACAGGAGCAAAGTAATGAGCATGCTGTTTCATTTTTACGAGAGTTAAATGAGGCGGTGTTTGCAGAAGATGAAGACTTTCTTATGACAGCAGAAGATTCAACAGCTTGGCCACTTGTAACAGCTCCAACGTATGAAGGTGGGCTTGGGTTCAATTATAAATGGAATATGGGCTGGATGAATGACGTGCTGAAATATATGGAGTGTGCACCTGAATATAGGAAACACATTCATGAAAAAATGACGTTTTCTTTACTATATGCTTACTCCGAAAACTTCATATTACCGCTTTCTCATGATGAAGTCGTTCATGGGAAAAAGTCATTATTAAATAAAATGCCAGGAGATTACTGGGATAAGTTTGCTCAACTTCGTTTATTATATGGATATTTCTTTACTCACCCAGGAAAGAAGTTACTTTTCATGGGAGGAGAATTTGGGCAGTTTGATGAGTGGAAAGATCTCGAAGATTTAGATTGGAATTTACATGATTTTGAAATGCATCGTTATATGCATGATTACTTTAAAGAGCTCATAGCATTGTATAAGCGCTCAAAACCACTTTGGCAGCTTGATCATTCGCCTGAAGGTTTTCAGTGGATTGATGCTAATAATAATGAGCAAAGTATTTTCACATTTATCCGCCAAGGGGATAAGAAAGAAGATGCGTTAGTTGTCGTATGTAATTTTACAAAAGCTACATATGAGAACTATAAAGTAGGTGTACCAGATTTTGAGCATTATAACGAGATTTTAAATAGTGATGCCGAGCAATATGGCGGTTCGGGTCAAGTGAATAAGAAACGTCTCAAGACGATTCTAGAACCGTATCATAATCAAGCGGCACATGTAGAAATTACAATTCCACCATTTGGCGTATCCATATTACGACCAGTGAAGACAAGAAAGGGGAGCAAAAAACAAGATGGCTCAAAAACAAAAGTGCGTAGCAATGTTACTAGCAGGGGGAAAAGGTAGTCGTTTAAGTGCATTAACAAAAAATTTAGCCAAGCCAGCTGTTCCATTTGGTGGTAAATATCGCATTATTGATTTTACGTTAAGTAACTGTGCGAATTCTGGTATTGAAACAGTTGGGATTTTGACGCAATATCAACCACTCGAACTTCATAACTATATTGGAATCGGAAATGCATGGGATTTAGATCGAGTAAGCGGTGGAGTCACAGTGTTACCTCCTTATGCGGAGTCTTCAGGTGTGAAGTGGTATACAGGTACGGCAAGTGCCATTTATCAAAACTTAAACTATTTAAGTCAGTATGAACCGGAATATGTCCTTATTTTATCAGGCGATCATATTTATAAAATGGATTACAGTAAAATGCTAGATTACCATATTGAAAAAGAATCAGATGTTTCAATTTCTGTTATTGAAGTGCCTTGGGATGAAGCGAGTCGCTTTGGCATTATGAATACGAATGAAGAGATGGAAATTGTTGAATTTGAAGAGAAACCGCAATTCCCAAGAAGTAATCTTGCATCAATGGGAATTTATATTTTTAACTGGGCAATTTTGAAAGAGTATTTAGAGATGGATGCGAGAAATCCTGAATCTAGTAATGATTTCGGAAAAGATGTACTTCCACTTCTATTAGATGAAGGGAAGAAGCTGATGGCGTATCCATTCGAAGGATATTGGAAAGATGTTGGGACAGTGAAAAGCTTATGGGAAGCGAACATGGATTTACTTCGTGATGAAACGTCACTGAACTTAAACGACCGTAATTGGCGCATTTATTCCGTCAATCCAAATGAGCCGCCTCAATATATTGCACAGCAGGCGAAAGTGGAAGAATCACTTATTAACGAAGGGTGCGTCATTGAAGGGGACGTGAAGCATTCTGTCTTATTCCAAGGAGTAACGGTGGAAGAAGGTAGTATGGTAATTGATTCAGTCGTTATGCCAGGAGCGAAGATTGGTAAAAATGTTGTAATTGAAAGAGCCATCGTTGGATCAGAAATGGTTATTGAAGATGGAACAATCATTCGTCCAGAAAAAAATGTTGACGATGTAGTACTAATTGCTGAAGGGAAATAGAAAAGGGGGATGAAATGAATGGGAGAAAAAATGTTAGGAATTATTAACGCAACGGGAAGTTTTCCTTCCTTAAAGAAAGTAACAGGGCATCGCTCACTAGCGGCGTTACCGTTTGGGGGCCGTTATCGACTCATTGATTTCATGCTTTCAAATATGGTGAATTCTAATATTCATAGTGTGGCGGTTTTTACAAGTCATAAAAACCGTTCATTAATGGACCATGTTGGGTCAGGAAAACAGTGGGATTTAGATAGAAAACGAGACGGATTGTTTTTATTCCCGCCAAATTGCCAATGTGACCAAGATGAGTTTGGGTCATTTGCACACTTTAGAAGACATATTGATTATTTTCTAAGAGCCAGAGAAGAATACGTTGTTATTACGAATAGCCACCTCGTAACAGCATTAGATTTCCAAGCGGTGTTAGAGCGACATATACATACGTCAGCTGATATTACTGAAGTTTGTCATGAAGGGGTTTCGCTTCAAACATACGTGTTAAAGAAACAATTATTATTAGATTTATTTGAGACATATAAAGATGTGGAGCAATATAGTTTATTCGATGTAGTGAGAGAAAAGCGCGGAAAATCACTGCATATTGCTACATATGAGCATACAGGATATGTAGCCATTATTGACTCAATTGAAAGTTACTATAAACATAGCTTAGAAATTTTGAAACCTGCTATTTGGAAACAATTATTTAAGAAAGAAGCACCGATCTTTACGAAAGTAAAAGATGAGCCGCCAACACGTTACGTAAAGGGGGCAGTCGTGAAAAATACAATGATTGCAAACGGCAGTATTATTGAAGGGGAAGTAGAAAATAGTGTGGTTTCCCGTTCTGTTAAAATCGGAAAAGGTTCAATTGTTCGTAATAGCATTATTATGCAAAAGAGCCAAATTGGAGATAACTGTATAATAGACGGTGTTATTATTGATAAAGATGTGAAAATTGGTGACGGTGTCGTGTTAAAAGGAAACATCGATGAGCCATATGTTGTAGAAAAAGGAAGCGTTCAAAACAGTACGATTAAAAGCTATTCTTAAAGTGAAACTGTAATCAGCGGGGATTTTTTCACTGATTATTAGTTCACAAATAGCGGGATGAAGAATCAGTGGGGGAGTTCCTCCACTGATTAAAGTTTTAATTTAAATGAAAACTCGAAGGGAGGAAGCTGCAAGAAGAGTCATATATGCTTTTCGCGCAGTGGGACAACAAGTGAATATATTATTTGCAGTATCAGAATGTGTACCGTTTGTGAAATCTGGAGGATTAGCCGATGTAGCGGGTGCGCTCCCAAAAGAGCTGAAAAAATTAGGTGTGGATGTTCGCGTTATACTTCCGAATTATAGTCTTATTCCGAAAAAATTAAGAGATGGATGCACGCTTCATAAAGTAATTAACGTTCCGCTTGGCTGGAGAAATCAATATTGCGGCATTTTAAAAGGTGAACAAGACGGGATAACGTATTACTTAATAGATAACGAATATTATTTTAAGAGAGATTCTCTATATGGCCATTATGATGATGGGGAGCGTTTTTCTTATTTTTCGAAAGCAGTTTTAGAGTGTATTCCGCATCTTGATTTTGAAGTAGATGTTCTTCATAGCCATGATTGGCATACAGCTATGGTTAATTTCTTACTTCGTGAAAAGTATCAAGATAACCCGTTATATGAGCATATTAAAACGGTATATACAATTCATAACTTGCAGTTCCAAGGAGTATTTCCTCCTGAAGTGATGTACGACTTGTTAGAGCTTGGTGATGAATATTTGCATAGTGAGCAGCTAGAGTTTTATGGAAATGTGAACTTTATGAAAGGCGGTATTATCGCTTCGGATCAAATTACAGCGGTTAGCCCGACATATAAAGAAGAAATTCAATATGAATTTTTCGGTGAGAAGTTAGATGGATTACTGCGAAAATATAATGATAAGCTTAGTGGCATTGTAAATGGAATTGATACGAGCGTATATAATCCAGAAACGGATTCGTATATTAAGGCTCAGTATGATGCAGAGTCACTAGAGGAAAAGAGTGAAAATAAACGCGCTTTGCAGCGTTATTTTGGTTTGCCAGAAAAAGAAGATACACCAATCATTTCGATGGTAACACGATTAACGAAGCAAAAAGGACTTGATTTAGTACGTACTGTATTCCGCGAAATAATGGAAGAAGATGTACAATGTATTATTTTAGGTTCGGGCGATTCGGAATATGAGCAGTTCTTTGAATGGATGGCATATGAGTATCCAGAAAAGGTGAAGGTGTATATTGGATTTAATGAGGAACTTGCGCATCAAGTGTATGCAGGAAGCGATCTATTTTTAATGCCTTCACTGTTTGAGCCGTGTGGACTTGGACAACTTATTGCATTAGCGTACGGTACGATTCCGATTGTAAGAGAAACAGGTGGATTAAACGATACTGTACAATCTTATGATGAAGAAACCGGAGAAGGAAATGGTTTTAGTTTCACGAATTTCAATGCACATGACATGTTGTATACAGTTCACCGTGCAATTGAGTTGTATCACGATAAACCTGTGTGGGATAGTCTTGTAAAGCAAGCGATGACTGAAGATTATAGCTGGGGGAAATCAGCTCTTGCCTATAAGAAATTGTATAAAAGTCTCATGGAATAACATGTAGGTGGTGAAGAAATGTTTACTCATGTTGAAAGTTTCAAATCAGCTTTTCTAGAAAAGTTAGAGACGATGTACGGAAAAAGTTTCAAAGACTCTACAACTCGTGATCAATATAATACGCTCGGCCATATGGTACGAGAGTATATGAATAGTCAATGGATTGCAACGAATGAAAGTTACCGAGCTGGTGAGCAAAAGCAAATGTATTACTTATCCATTGAATTTTTACTTGGACGTTTGCTTGGAAGTAACATATTAAATTTAGGCATCAGGGATGTATGTGAGCAAGGACTGTCTGAGCTCGGGATTTCTTTACACGATTTAGAAGAGGTGGAAGCAGATGCAGGTCTTGGTAATGGTGGACTTGGACGTTTAGCAGCCTGTTTCCTTGATTCACTCGCTTCTTTAAACTTACCAGGACATGGCTGTGGAATTCGTTACAAACATGGCTTATTTGATCAAAAAATTGTTGATGGTTATCAAGTTGAATTTCCAGAACAGTGGCTTCTTCATGAAAACGTATGGGAAGTAAGAAGATATGATCAAGCCGTAGAAGTAAGTTATTTTGGCAGTGTTGAACCGTTAGACATTGACGGACGTTTAGAGTTCAGACATACGAATGCAGAAGTGATTATGGCAGTGCCATATGATGTTCCAGTAGTAGGTTATGAGACAAGTACTGTAAATACACTTAGACTTTGGAATGCTGAACCAGTTCCTTTCCCGCAAAATTGCAAAGATATTTTGAAATATAAGCGTGAAACAGAGGCTGTATCTGAGTTCTTATATCCAGATGATACGCATGATGAGGGGAAAATACTTCGCCTAAAACAACAGTATTTCCTCGTATCAGCAAGCTTGCAAAATATCGTTCGTATGCATAGAGAAAGATACGGTAGCCTTCGTCAGTTGCATGAAAAAATTGCAATTCATATTAACGATACCCATCCGGTTTTAGCAATTCCTGAACTGATGCGTATTTTATTAGACGAGGAAAAGTTAGCATGGGAAGAAGCTTGGCATATAACGACGCAGACGATTTCTTATACAAATCATACGACGTTATCAGAAGCACTTGAGAAGTGGCCAATTCACATTTTTAAACCGTTATTACCGAGAATATATATGATTATTGAAGAGATTAATGAACGTTTCTGTCATGAGCTTTGGGAACGTTATCCTTATGAATGGCATCGTATTGAAGAGATGGCAATCATTGCGCATGATCTTGTGAAAATGGCTCATTTAGCAATTGTCGGAAGCCATAGCGTCAACGGTGTAGCGAAAATTCATACGGAAATTTTAAAACAGCGTGAAATGCGATTGTTCTATGAGTTTTACCCAGATAAGTTTAATAATAAAACGAATGGAATCGCTCATAGGCGCTGGCTCATGAAGGCGAATCCGCAGCTGACGAATCTTATTTCGGAAGCGATTGGAACAGAGTGGAAGAAAGAACCGATTAAACTGCAAGCATTGCAAACTTTTCAGTACGATGCTAGTTTCCAAGAGAAGCTTGCGGGTGTAAAGCAAGAGCGGAAGATTATTTTAGCGGAGCGCATTCATAACCAAATGGGGATTACGATTGATCCAAATTCTATTTTTGATGTGCAAGTGAAAAGACTGCATGCTTACAAACGACAATTATTAAATGTTCTTCATATTTTATATTTGTATAACCGTTTGAAAGAGGATGCTAGTTTTTCATTTTATCCGCGCACCTTTATTTTCGGAGCAAAAGCATCACCAGGCTATTATTATGCGAAGAAGATTATTAAATTAATTAATGAACTTGCAAGAAAAGTAAATAACGATCCGTACGTAAGTCAATTTATGAAAGTTATCTTTCTAGAAAACTACCGAGTTTCTTTAGCGGAAGATATATTCCCAGCAGCTGATGTGAGTGAGCAAATTTCAACTGCAAGTAAGGAAGCATCAGGAACAGGGAATATGAAATTTATGATGAATGGTGCAATTACGCTCGGAACGTTAGATGGAGCTAATATTGAAATAAAAGACCGGGTCGGTGATGCAGCCTGTTTCATTTTCGGCTTAACGGCGGATGAGGTTCTTCATTACTATCAAAATGGTGGATATCGTGCAAGTGATTATTATCACCACAATATGCACATTAAAAAAGTAGTAGACCAGCTAACGAATGGTTTCTTTACACATGTAGGGGCTGAATTTGAAGCGATTTATGATTCTCTCGTTATTCAAAATGACGAATATTTCGTTCTTCGAGATTTTGGTCCATATGCGGAAAGACAGGAAGCTGTCGGTAGAGCTTATGAGAATCGAACGAAGTGGCTAGAAATGTCGATTTTAAATATTGCACAATCTGGTCATTTTGCGAGCGATCGAACGATCTTGCAGTATAGCAATGAGATTTGGGGTATTGGTAATACCGTTAAACTATATTAAGTGAAAGTCCCTTTTGAAGGGACTTTTCTTTATTATGTTAAGGTTTGGTGAATTGCATATGAAGGATATATATGAACAAGCCGATTTAAAAACAGATAGATTAATTTTAACGAAGATACATCAGTCACATGTAGACGATTTATTTGAAGTGTATTCTAATTCGAAAACAGCTACCTATGTGCCTCGGGAAGTGCATAAAACGAAAGAGGAAACGCATAGTTTATCCCGCTTTAATGGGCAGTAAGACCCCCACCTCAAAATTCAGCGAAAGCAAAGAAGTTAGGTAGGGGTCGGGCTGCCCATAAAAGTCCGATTGGTGAAGGCTAATAATCAGTGGGGGATGAAGAAAACCCCCACTGATTAAAGTTTCACTTTATTAGGAACTATGCTTGTAACGATAAGCAAAGGTAAGGCTCTTATATGGTCTATTATGCTGAAGGACACTCAAAAAGCGATTGGAACGTGTGGAATATGGCTCATGCCACATAATAGTGCATCGATTGGAGCTGTAATTAGCCCGGCGTATTGGGGAGAAGGATTTATTGTTGAAGCTTTCGAACAAATTATTAAAGTTGGTTTTCAAGAATTAAATTTGAATCGCATTGAAGGAAGATGTGATGTGAGAAATATAGCTTCTGAACGTGTAATGCAAAAGTTAAAGATGGTATATGAAGGAACATTGAGGCAAAGTGTACAAATGAATAATACGTATAGTGATGCTAAAGTGTATTCACTTTTAAAACAAGAATATAATCGTTTAAAAAACCGAGCTTAATGAAATTAAGCTCGGTTTTTTTACTTTGCTCAAGAAAGAAATGGTATAGCGGTATATATGATACCTGTTCCACCATATTCTCCTGTCGCAAAGTATGAAAATGTAAAGAAACCTGTAAACGAAAAAATTATAATGAGAAAAAGTGCAAGGATAAATTTTAGCATGTAAGGTCCCCTCATCCAAAGATTATTTCATATATTATTATAGTATAAGGATATTAAATTTCCAATTAATTACTGGTTAAAAATGAGAAGTCAGACATGTTTTGTATGTTGTAATGGAATGATTATTCGTAATAGATTTTGTGTTTTTCGTAAAAGTCATGTTGTGATGAACATGAGCATATTCCCAATCACGATCATTAAAATTTATATTTCGGGGAGGGAGAAGTGGAACGACATCGAATAAGTTGACGAAACGAAAGCTACTAGCTACTTGTAGTTTATAATAATTTCGAAAAGCGATATCTCCTACTTTTGGAGAAGCAAATGTATAAAGTCCATATTGTGCGAAGGCTGTGTTGATTCGTGCATCTAATATGTGTAATGTGGCAAGCGCACCACCTAAACTATGTCCAGTAGCTAATAGTTTTTTGTGTGCTGGTAACGATACGAGCATATCCATAATAGAATCTCGGAAAGATTCATAAATAGAAAGAAAGCCATTATGGACATTTCCGCTGTTTAAAGCATATGGATATGGTTTTTGGTTGACGAGTGAATCGATAATCCAATCTGTATCTGTTTGTGTGCCTCGAAAAGCTACAATAATGGTATCCTCAGATTCTAATATAAATCCGAACCATTCTGTCGTTTGAATGGCTTTCCCTTGAAAGCCTTGTACATATTGAAAACCATCCGGTATTTTGAAAATCCCATTTTGTTTATATTGTTCATACGTTAGCTCACAACAAGAAGCTAACAGTAGGGCAGTATCTTTATCAAAGGATAAAGGAGTACGCATTAATGGGGCCCTCCTTACGAAAAGGTATAGTTCAATATATGCAGTGAGGGACTTGATTCATTCTTTTTGAAAAAAGGCTTGAACCTACAGTTACGTGAGGAAGAAGAAGAGAAGTGGCTAAATGAAGCGATGGAATACTATATGATCCAAACTGATTTGTATAGTCCACCTAAATAAAAAGTGCCCAATAAGGGCACTTTTTACTCTTTTCCATCTAATAAACGACCAAGTCCACCTAAAACACTACCTTCGCCACTGCCTTGAGCTGCTGGGCTTGTAAGGCGTGCTGCTAAGCGGCTAAGTGTTAAGGATTGGATCCAAACTGTTCCAGGTCCTTCTAATGTTGCGAAGAATAAACCTTCGCCGCCAAATAGAGCTGTTTTTACTTTTCCAACGAACTCGACATCATAGTTAATGTCTTTTGTCATGGCAACAAGACAGCCTGTATCAATACGAAGCTTTTCGCCAGGTTTCAATTCACGCTTATATACAGTTCCGCCTGCGTGCATGAAAGCAAGTCCGTCACCTTCAAGTTTCTGCATGATGAAGCCTTC
Source organism: Bacillus luti (assembly GCF_001884105.1). Lineage (GTDB taxonomy): Bacteria > Bacillota > Bacilli > Bacillales > Bacillaceae_G > Bacillus_A > Bacillus_A luti. Next base: position 19,013 of record NZ_MACI01000042.1, read on the forward strand.
ACCACCGAAGAAGCCAGTTCCAATTTTCTTTGTAAACTCGATTCCGATAGAAACACCTTTTGCTGCGCAAAGAAATGCGTCTTTTTGACAAACTACTTTTCCTTGATATTCTGTTAAATCAACAGGAATAATTTTACCAGGATAAGGAGCAGCAAAGGATACGTGGCGTTTGCCGTGACCTGTATTTGTAAATACAGTCATAAACATGCTTTCACCTGTAACGAGACGTTTACCAGCGCCCATTAATTTGCCGAATAAACCGCTAGATGGTCCGGAACCATCACCGAAAATCGTCTCCATTTCGATATGATCTTCCATCATCATCATTGCGCCAGCTTCAGCGATAACGCTTTCTTTTGGATCTAACTCAATTTCAACAAACTGCATATCATCGCCATATAACTTATACTCGATTTCATGTGCTTGCATCTTTTCACCTCATAATTATGTAGTAATTATATTGTACAGAAGTTAAAAGAATTAGAGTACTGTATTTTTGTTAATTTTTGAATAAAAATAGAATGAAAATTTAAGGTTATACTAGTGTTATAAAAAATAATGAAATGAAAGTGTTCTCATTTGACGTTTTTAATATAGCGTGATATAGTGAAATCACTATTGAGCTACATAATGTGGTACGGAAATAAAGCACGTTGAATTAAAGGCTGTAAGCTTGTTATACATTCATGTCCTTTATATCCACCTTTTCATGTGGATTCATAGTTTCATTTTTATTTAGGAGGTACATGACATGCAAACAGGTAAAGTTAAATGGTTTAACGGCGAAAAAGGTTTTGGTTTCATCGAAGTTGAAGGTGGAGACGATGTATTCGTTCACTTCTCAGCTATCCAAGGTGAAGGTTTCAAAACTTTAGAAGAAGGTCAAGAAGTTTCTTTCGAAATCGTTGAAGGCAACCGCGGACCACAAGCAGCTAACGTTACAAAAAACTAATTAGCTAGCGATAAAAAGCATTCCGATTTTCGGAATGCTTTTTTTTATTCTTTGGAACTAGATTCATTTGAAGATAATTCGCCTTTAAAGGTACGTTCTTCAAAGTCATCGAGCATTTGTTCATATTCCTCGTGTTCTTCTGTTGCGAAAACTTGCGGATTTTTCCCATACATATCCGTACCGATAAAGTTTTCGAAATCTTCTACGTATCCTACGTTTTCCTCACTATTTACGTACATACCATTATAGTTTTTGGAATCTTGTCTTTCTAGATCGGACGGTGTTTCGGACGTTCCGTAATTTGCGACATCTTGCCAAGCATCTTCTGCATCGTACTCCACAGAATGGTCTTCATCGTGCTTATGGAAAGAAGGAGATAACACTTCTTCCTCAACTGGACGAGTTTCCATATTTAATTTATTTGTCGCGTGCTGAACGCATGTTGTAGCAGTTGGCATTGCTTCTAATCTTTCAAACGGAATTTCCTCACCAGATACTTCACAAATGCCGTACGTACCACCTTCTATTTTTTGCAGGGCATTTTTCGTATCTTCTAGCTGTTTATGCCAAAGTTCGATGAGTCCAAAATCCTTTTCACGTTCATATAATTCTGTTGCCATATCAGCTGGATGGTTATCATAGCTAGATAATTCTCCAACAGAATCGCGTTCAGATGCACGATTTTCATTTTCATGTGTTTGTATCGTTTGCTCTAGTTCTTGTTGTTGTTTTTCTAAAACGGATTTAAATTGATTTATTTGTTGTGGAGTTAACATAGTCGTCCACCTTCCTACAATTCAGTTTCTTTACATAGTATGAGCGTTGCGAGTAGGAATTATGAGCTGAAATTGGTATATGAAAAAGGAGCCGCGTTAGCAGCTCCTTTCTATAAGAAATATCCAAGCAATAATCCGATTCCCATGAGGAGACCGAAAATTGTATTTGTTTTTGCTGTTGCAATCATCGCAGGTGCCATTTCCATTGGAAGGCTTTTGCCGATGAAACCTTTTGTTGCTTTAAATGCTTTCGGGGCACTTAGAAATACGATGAGCATCCATGGTGATACGATGTTCACAATAATTAAAGCAATTGTCCAAATGTAGGAAACGATGAACATAGAAGCGAGAACACCGATGGCTCTTTCATGTCCAACGAGAATTGCTAGCGTTTTACGACCGTTTTCTTTATCGCCATCCAAGTCACGAATGTTGTTAGCTAGTAAAATGGCACCAATTAAAATGGAGCTTGGGATAGACAGTAAAATGACTTCTGATGTTACAGTTCCAGTTTGGATAAAGAATGAAATACCGATAATAATGACGCCCATAAATAATCCTGCTGTTAGTTCTCCAAATGGTGTATATGCAATTGGAATTGGTCCACCTGTATAAAGGTAAGCAACGGCCATACAAACAAGACCGATTGCAGCAAGCCACCAACTAGAGTTCATACAAATATAAACACCTAATAACATTGCGATACCAAAAAATCCAAATGCTAAGTTCAGTACTGTTTTGGGCTGAATACCATCGCGAACGATAGCGCCGCCGATACCAACTGAACCTTCATGATCTAATCCTCTTTTATAATCAAAGTATTCGTTAAACATGTTCGTTGCTGCTTGAATGAGAAGACAAGCAAGAAGCATCATAAAGAAAAGAGGAAGATGTATTTGATTTATACCGCCGACCTGCATCGCATATGCTGTTCCGATGAAAACAGGAACGAAAGCGGCTGTTAATGTATGGGGACGTAGTAAACTCCACCAAATGCGCCAGCCTGTTTGTTTACTTGGCTTTGGCGCCGTAGGAGAGGAATTCGTTTCGACGTTCATTTCCATGTTGAATCCTCCTTAGGTCACATATTGTACACAATTAAGTGTAGAAAAAGCATCATTTAGTGTCAACGTTTATTTTCTAGGAAGAGAAGGTGAATTTCTCAGAAATGCTAAACGTTGACAGGCCTTTCGTTTGAGGTGTATCTTAAAATCAAGCGTAATTATGACTATTTTTCGCCCATAGGGGGGAGACAATTGTGATTCAAACGAAACAAAAAGGCTTGCAAGAGGTTTTGATTGCAGCCATTAAGCGTGCAACTAATGAAAAAACATTAGTTAGTTTTGTAAAACAAATAGACTGGGTGGATCCACTTCTGTTTTATGCAGCAGGAAAAAGGACTTCATTCGAAAATAGATGTTATTTTGCAGACCCAGCTCAGCATGTAATATTTGCAGGACTTGGTTCTGTTTTCACTATAGCCAATTCTTCTCATAAGCGCTTTCAAACTGCTCGTAATGAGTGGAAGAAAGTAAAAGAGAAAGCAATTGTACAAAGGGATAAATATGAATTTGGTACCGGGCCTCTTTTATTTGGTGGATTTTCATTTGATCCAGAAAAAGAGAAAACGGACTTATGGAAAGAATTTAAAAATACGACGTTTTCACTACCAGCATTTTTATTAACTGTAAAAAATGAAAAAGCATGGTTAACGATGAATACATTTGTTTCAGCGACAGATTGTGCAGATACTCTTTATAACGAAATTGTTTCTTTAGAAGAGAAAATTTTTGGGGAGAGTAAATGTGCATTAGAAGGATCGAAATTAACAGTTACTTCTAAAATAGAAGTGGATCCGAAAGGCTGGATGAAGGCCATTGAGAAAGTGCAAGGTGAGATGAAGCAGGGGAACGTACAGAAGGTTGTATTAGCGAGAGAGTTAAAAGTAGAGATGAATCAAAATATTGATTCTGCTCTTGTTTTAGAAGCGCTTCGCATGGGACAACCGGATTGTTACGTATTTTCTTTTGATTATAAAGGAGCATGCTTCTTAGGAGCGACGCCAGAACGATTGATTCGTAAGGAAGATGAGAAATTTACATCGATGTGTCTTGCTGGTTCAATCGGTCATGGTCATTCTATAGAAGAAAGTGAACGAAATGGTAATACGCTTCTTCATGATGAAAAGAATTTAGCTGAACACGGTTATGTTGTGAATATGATCAGGTCGGTATTAAATGAGCATTGCGAATCCGTTAATATTCCGGAAAGCCCTGGCTTATTAACAACGAAAAACTTAATTCATTTATATACGCCTGTAGAGGCAAAAGGCGATGCGAGTCTTTTAACAATGGTAGAAGAATTACATCCAACACCAGCTCTTGGCGGGACACCTCGTTTGGAAGCGATGAAACTGATTCGTGATGTGGAATTGTTAGACAGAGGATTATATGGTGCACCGATTGGCTGGATAGATGATGAAGGAAATGGTGAATTCGCGGTTGCGCTTCGCTGTGGTTTATTAAATGGCGAGAAAGCATCCTTATTTGCCGGGTGCGGGATTGTAATCGATTCAGTACCGCAACTTGAATATGAAGAAACAAGTTTGAAGTTTAGACCGATGCTTGGTGCTTTGGAGGAATTAATGAAATGAACAATCATATAGAAGCATTATCATATTATTTAGGCGCGTTCGTGGATGAACTGACGCGTCTAGATGTATGTGATGTTGTCATTAGTCCAGGCTCACGGTCAACGCCGATTGCTTTACTAATGGAACAACACGAAGGAATGAACACATATTTACATGTGGACGAAAGGTCTGCAGGTTTTTTTGCGCTTGGTATCGCAAAGGCGAAGAAGCGTCCAGTAGCATTATTATGTACGTCAGGAACAGCGGCAGCGAACTATTATCCTGCTGTATGTGAAGCTTTTCATTCACGAGTGCCACTTGTCATCTTAACAGCGGATAGACCACATGAATTAAGAGATGTGGGTGCACCACAAGCGATGAATCAATTCAATTTATACGGCACTTTTGTGAAGCAATTTACAGAGATGGCAATTCCAGAAACGAGTGAAGTGATGTATCATTACGCCCGGATGACAACGCAGCGTGCGATAGCAAATGCTTGTTTAGCGCCGCAAGGACCTGTTCATCTTAATTTTCCAGTTCGTGAACCGCTTATCCCGGACTTTTCATTAGAAAGTTTATGGGATAAAGGACGAGGGGAATATACAGGAGTAGTTCAGCAAGGGAACGTGACGATGCCGAGTGAATATGTAGATTCTCTTGTAGGGCGCCTTTCACATATGGAAAAGGGGCTTATTATTTGTGGGGATGATAGTCATTCAGAAATCGCAGCGTTTGCAACGCAACTAGCTGAGAAAACAGGATATCCAATATTAGCAGATCCACTTTCTAACATCCGTAGTGGATATCACGATAAAACGATGGTAATCGACTGTTACGATACATTTTTACGAAATGAACTGTTAAAAGAAACGTGGAAGCCAGATGTGATTATTCGTTTTGGTGGAATGCCTGTTTCGAAAGCATTAACGCAGTTCATAAAAAAACAAACGAAAGCCGTTCATATCGTTGTTGATGAATCCGGACAATGGAGAGATCCAGCTCTAGTTGCAACAGAAGTTGTACAAGCAAGTGATGTTGCATTCTGTAAGGCACTAATAGAAAAAATGCCAGCTATGGAAAAGAATGATTGGTCTCAAATGTGGAAACATATAAACGAAAAAACGAAGGAAACGCTTCGTGAAATGGAAACATATGAAACGGCATTTGAAGGGAAAGTTATTACGGATATTGTCCGCGTATTACCAGAAGGGGCAACATTATTTGCGAGTAATAGTATGCCAATTCGTGATACAGATTCATTTTTCTTTACGTCGGATAAAAATATTCAAGTAATGGCAAACCGCGGTGTAAATGGGATTGATGGAATCATTTCGACAGCTTTAGGAGCGAGCATTATTTGTGAACCGCTCGTATTAGTGATCGGTGATTTATCATTTTATCACGATTTAAACGGATTATTAGCCGCAAAATTACACGAATTAAATATAACAATTGTCGTTGTAAATAATGATGGTGGCGGTATTTTCTCATTCTTACCACAGTATGAGAAAAAGGAACATTTCGAATCATTATTTGGAACTCCAATTGGTCTTGATTATGAGCATGTTGTCAAAATGTATGGTGGTTCATTTAGCCGTGTAAATGGTTGGGAGCAATTCCGTGAAGAGGTACAAAAAGGAACAAGGGCGAAAGGTTTACATGTTGTAGAAATTTGTACAAATCGTGATGAAAACTTAACATTGCACCGTACATTATGGGCAAAAACGCAGGACGTAATTACTACATCGTTGCAAGGTGAATCAAAATGAACGTAACGCTGCAAGGTGTATCGTATGAATATGAAGTAATCGGAAGCGGGGAACCACTTCTACTTCTTCATGGTTTTACGGGAAGCATGGAAACGTGGCGTTCCTTCGTTCCTTCTTGGAGCGAGCAGTTTCAAATCATTTTAGTAGACATTGTTGGGCATGGAAAAACGGAAAGCCCTGAAGATGTAATGCATTATGATATTCGAAATGCAGCGTTGCAAATGAAAGAACTACTAGATTACCTTCATATTGAAAAAGCGCACATACTTGGCTATTCAATGGGCGGTAGACTGGCGATTACGATGGCATGTCTATATCCAGAGTATGTACATTCTCTTTTATTAGAAAATTGTACAGCTGGGCTCAAAAGTGAAGATGAGAGAGAAGAACGCCTGGAAAAAGATGAGCGACTTGCCGATAAAATCGAGCGAGAAGGCATCGAAAGCTTTGTAACAATGTGGGAAAATATTCCGCTGTTTGAAACGCAAAAACGTTTAGCAAAAAACGTACAAGAAGCAGTGCGAAAGGAACGACTTGCTAACGATCCAAAAGGACTTGCAAATAGCTTGCGCGGCATGGGAACAGGGGCTCAGCCTTCATGGTGGAACGAGCTGCAAAACTTAAAAATGCCTGTTCTTTTAATGAACGGGGAGCATGATGAAAAGTTCTTTCGCATATTAAAAAACATCGAAAAATGCGTCTCTGATGCGAAATTTGTCAAAATTGATGGTGCTGGCCATGCAATTCATGTGGAACAACCGGAAAAGTTTGATACAATAGTAAAGGGATTTCTAAAAACTATGCAGTGATGCTTTTTTCATCTAAGAAGGAAGACGCACTTATAGAGGAGATCAGAAATATACAAGGAGGTAGTTGTAATGGCTATTGAATGGGTAAAAGAAGGCAATTACGAAGATATTATTTATTCAACATACAATGGTATCGCAAAGATTTCGATTAACCGCCCTGAAGTACATAACGCATTCCGTCCAAAAACGGTAATGGAGTTAATCAACGCTTTTGCACATGCTCGTGATGATGCAAATGTTGGCGTTATCATTTTAACAGGTGAAGGTGGACGTGCATTCTGTTCTGGCGGCGACCAAAAAGTTCGCGGTCATGGTGGATATGTAGGTGACGACCAAATCCCTCGTCTAAACGTATTAGACTTACAACGTCTAATTCGCGCAATTCCTAAACCAGTTATCGCAATGGTGGCAGGTTATGCAATCGGTGGAGGACACGTACTTCATATCGTATGTGACTTAACAATCGCTGCAGACAACGCTGTATTCGGACAAACAGGTCCTAAAGTAGGAAGCTTTGACGGTGGATACGGAGCTGGTTACTTAGCTCGTATGGTAGGCCACAAGAAAGCTCGCGAAATTTGGTACCTATGCCGTCAATATAATGCACAAGAAGCGCTTGATATGGGCTTAGTAAATACAGTAGTACCATTAGAAGAGCTTGAAGCAGAAACAGTACAATGGGCACAAGAAATCTTAGCAAACAGCCCAATGGCACTTCGTTTCCTAAAAGCTGCATTCAACGCAGACACAGACGGTCTAGCTGGTATTCAACAACTAGCTGGAGATGCAACGTTATTGTACTACACAACTGACGAAGCAAAAGAAGGTCGTGACGCGTTCAAAGAAAAACGCAGTCCGGACTTCGGTCAATTCCCTCGTTTCCCGTGATCAAAAGCGGAGCCGACTGTTTAGCCTCGTAGGCTAAGGTTCTTTCGCACAGAAAGTGTTTTTTACTTTCTCGTGCGGAAGGTTCTTAGACGGAAGGGGCTAGGAGGCGTAGCTAGATGTGATCAAAAGCGAAAGCAGCTCGTTCAGAATGTGAGGGGGATGGAGCTTCTGACGTAGAGGCGCTTTTTGCCTCGTAGGAAGAAGTGAAGCCACCGAACATTCTAGCCGCTGTAGCTGGACGTGATCAAAAGCGGAAGCGGCTCGCCAATAAA
>NZ_MACI01000043.1 GCF_001884105.1 Bacillus luti
GAAACAAAACAACTAAGAGACTTGATGTCATATCAAGTCTCTTTCTTTCATGAAAGGAGAATGAATGATGGAGACGATGCCAAATTGGTTAAAGCAGCGTGCATTTTTAACACCAGATCGCACTGCAATTGAAATAGAGGAAGAGAAAGTTACTTTTATGCAGCTGCATGAGAAAGTAGTATTTGTTTGTGAACAGCTTTCACATGTTGGAGTGAGGCAGGGGCAAAAGGTGGCTGTTCTGATGAAAAATGGTATGGAGATGATTACAGTAATTCACGCCCTATCGTACATAGGGGCAGTAGCTGTGCTTTTAAATACGCGTCTTTCAAGAGAAGAGCTACTTTGGCAAATGGATGATGCTGAAGTTGTTTGTTTAGTGACGGATCAAGATTTTGATGCTAAGGCTGTTCCCGTATATTCATTCGCTGAAGTGATGAATGGACCGAAGGCGGAAGCAACTATACAAGAAGAATTCTCTTTAGAAGAAGCGATGACAATTATTTATACGTCTGGGACGACAGGAAAACCGAAAGGCGTTATTTTAACGTACGGCAATCACTGGGCAAGTGCAGTTGGTTCTTCGCTTAATTTAGGCCTTCGTGATGATGATTGCTGGTTAGCTTGTATGCCTATGTTCCATGTTGGCGGGCTATCTCTTTTAATGAAAAATATTATGTATGGTATGCGCATTTTACTCGTTCCGAAATATGATGCTGATTTTATTCATAAAGCACTTCAAACGAGAGGCGTAACAATTATTTCTGTCGTTTCTAAAATGTTAACTGATTTATTAGAGAGACTTGGAGAAGAGACCTATCCATCTTCTTTACGATGCATGTTACTTGGCGGAGGACCAGCGCCGAAACCACTATTAGAAACGTGTGTAGAAAAAGGAATTCCTGTATATCAAACGTACGGCATGACAGAAACGTCTTCACAAATTTGTACGTTATCCGCAGATTACATGTTAACGAAAGTAGGATCAGCTGGAAAACCACTATTTCAGTGCCAACTTCGTATTGAAAAAGATGGCGTAGTAGTACCGCCATTTGCGGAAGGCGAGATTGTAGTAAAAGGACCAAACGTAACAGGTGGTTATTTTAACCGTGAAGATGCGACGCGTGAAACAATTCAAAACGGATGGCTTCATACTGGCGACCTCGGTTATTTAGATGAAGAAGGATTTTTATACGTATTAGATCGCCGCAGTGATTTAATTATTTCTGGCGGAGAGAATATATATCCAGCTCAAATTGAAGAAGTGTTGCTTTCTCATCCGATGGTAGTGGAAGCAGGTGTTGTCGGTATGACTGATGATAAATGGGGACAAGTACCTGCTGCTTTTGTTGTAAAAAGCGGAGAGGTAACAGAAGAAGAAATTCTTCACTTTTGTGAGGAGAAATTAGCGAAATATAAAGTGCCGAAAAAAGCGTGTTTCTTAGAGGAATTACCACGAAATGCTTCGAAAAAATTGTTAAGACGAGAGTTAAGACAATTAGTGGAGGAGATGTAAGTGGAAATAAAAAAAGCGACACTTCATATAACGGAAATGCCACTCGTCATCCCGTTTGCTGCAAGCTACGGAACTTATGAAAAGCGTGAGAGTATCGTCATTGAATTAGAAGATACGGACGGGTGCATTGGTTTTGGCGAAGTCGTTGCATTCTCTGAACCGTGGTATACGGAAGAAACAGTGAAGACAGCGCTGCATGTACTACAAGACTTTTTATTACCTGATTTATTAAAGGCAGAAATTTCTCATCCGAATGAGGTACCAGGTCTATTTCAACATATAAAAAGAAACCGAATGGCAAAGGCGGGAATTGAAGGGGCTATTTGGGATTTATATGCGAAGCGTCAAAAGAGATCACTTGCGACACTGCTTGGCGGAACGAAGTCTGAAATTGAAGTCGGGGTTGTGATTGGGCTTAATCCGATTCCAGTTATGTTAAAGCAAATCGAGAAGTATGCGGAAGAAGGGTACGAGCGTTTTAAAGTGAAAATAAAGCCAGAGCATGATTACGAGTTATTGAAAGAAATTCGTAAAGAGTTTCCGAATATCCCGTTAATGGCCGATGCGAATTCAGCGTACACGTTAGCTGATGTAGAGAAGTTAAAACGGTTAGATGAATTTCAATTAATGATGATTGAGCAACCGTTAGCGGATTACGATTTTCTTGATCATGCGCAGTTGCAAAAGAAAATTGAAACGCCCATCTGTTTAGACGAAAGTATTCATAGTTTAGAAGATGCGCGCGTTGCGATTACACTTGGCAGCTGCCAAATCGTTAACATTAAACCAGGCCGAGTGGGTGGATTAACAGAATCAATCCAAATCCATAACTATTGCATGGAGCATAATATACCAGTTTGGTGCGGTGGTATGGTGGAAATGGGAATTTCACGCGCACAAAATGTCGCCCTCGCTTCTTTGCCGAACTTTACGATTCCTGGAGATATATCAGCTTCTAGTAGACATTGGGAGAAGGATATTATTTCGCCGGAAGTGACGCTTGAGGGCGGGAAAGTGATGGTGCCGCAAAGTGTTGATGCTGAGTATGAGGTAGATCGCGGGAGACTGGCGGAAATCACGAAGCAGCGGATTTTGTTTGAAAGATGAAATAACAAAGGTTACTCTTATGAGTAGCCTTTTCGTATTGTACAAATTGGATAGACTAGTTTAAAATCGAGCGTATAAAGGGGGAGTAAAATGAAGCGCATTTCAATTTTAATAGCGGATGATGAGGCAGAAATTGCTGATTTAATTGAGATACATTTAGAAAAAGAAGGGTACCACGTCGTGAAAGCAGCGGACGGGGAAGCGGCAATTCATATTATTGAAACGCAGCCAATCGACTTAGTGGTTTTAGATATTATGATGCCAAAAATGGATGGGTATGAAGTGACGCGCCAAATTCGCGCGAAGCATCATATGCCAATCATTTTCTTAAGTGCAAAAACGTCTGATTTTGATAAGGTGACAGGTCTTGTATTAGGTGCAGATGATTATATGACGAAGCCGTTCACGCCGATTGAATTAGTCGCGCGCGTAAATGCACAATTACGCCGATTTCTTACGTTAAATCAGCCGAAAGTAGCGGAGAATAAATCAGCTTTAGAGGTAGGTGGAGTCGTTATTGATCCGGAGCGAAGAACAGTAAATGTGTACGGAGAACAAGTTGAATTAACACCGAAAGAGTTTGATATTTTATATTTATTAGCGAGTCATCCGAAGAAAGTATACAATGTGGAAAATATTTTTCAACACGTATGGGCAGATGATTATTATGAAGGCGGAAATACAGTAATGGTACATATCCGCACATTGCGTAAAAAACTTGGGGAAGATAAAAGAAAGAATAAGTTGATAAAAACAGTGTGGGGAGTAGGGTATACTTTCAATGGCTAAAAAGATGAGAAGTTTTCGCTCGAAGATGGTTATGCTATTTTCGTTAAGTATGATATTAGCTGCTGGCATAACATATTTCATTTATGAAGGATTAAGGATTTATTATAAATTAGTCGTTCGCTATGAGGATCCGTTAGCTCAATTTCGTTCCATGATAAGACAAATTGGGGATGTTAATTTCTTTTTAATTATTTTCATCCCTCTGTCCATTATGTTTTTCTTCTTCCTTACTAGGCCGTATTTAAAATATTTTGATGAGATTTCAAACGGAATTCATCATTTGGCGAACGGAGATTTTACAAATCAAGTTCGCGTTTCATCAAATGATGAGTTTGGATATATTGCAAGTGAAATTAATGTAGCGAGTGAAAAATTAAAGGAAGCAGTAGAACGAGGAGACTTTGCGGAAAGTAGTAAGGACCAGCTTATTGTTAACTTAGCTCACGATTTAAGAACGCCGTTAACATCTGTTTTAGGTTATTTAGATTTAATTCTTAAAGATGAGAATTTGACGAAGGAACAAATTAAACACTTTTCCACAATTGCTTTTACGAAATCTGAAAGGCTGGAAAGTTTAATTGATGAATTATTTGAAATTACACGTATGAATTATGGCATGTTACAACTAAATAAAAAGCAGATTGATATAAGTGAGCTGCTTATACAGCTAGATGAGGAATTATATCCGCTATTAGAGAAACATCATTTAGAAGCTAGATTGAATATTGATCCGCATTTGCCGATTAACGGTGATGGAAAATTGTTAGCTAGAGTATTTGAAAACTTGTTAACAAATGCCGTTCGCTACGGGTATGATGGAAAGTTTGTTGATGTGAATGGATATATTGAAAGCGAAGAGGTAGTCGTACAAATTATTAATTACGGAGATAGCATTCCAGAAGAGGATTTACCTTATCTTTTTGATATGTTTTATACAGGTGATAAGGCAAGATCAGAGCAGCAAGGTGGGACAGGCCTTGGGCTATTTATTGCGAAAAATATTGTTGAACAGCATGATGGGAAGATTTCTGCTGAAAGTAATGTGATTAGAACGATGTTTGAAGTGAGATTGCCAAAAGAAGAGAATGTAACAATTTAATAAAAATTTAAACTTTACCCCACTTTTTATTTTAATAGTTTTTTCTATTCTATACGTAAGTTACGTTAAGGAGGAACTAGAAATGAAAAAGTGGGTATTTATTTCTCTTTTTATAGCATGCACAATCTGTGTAGGTTTTTATATATCACCGTTATTTCAAAAAGAAATTGATGTGAAAATCGGTGGGGAAAATAGTACAGTAAAGAATGCAAATATGGAGCAGGTAGAGGTTACAAAAGAACAAATCTATAAAGGGGATCTATTATTAGTTAACAAAGATTACCCAGTAAAAAAAGATAGTATTAGGTCTGACATTATAAATGTAAATCACAGCAGTGAATTAGTAAGAGGTTACGTAATATTTGATAGAAATCTTCGTTTATCAAAAGATGTTGTAAAAAAGTTTTTGAACGTTGTCGATGCGGCTGGAAAAGATGGCGTACAACACTTCTTAATGAATAGCGGGTATAGAGATTTTAAAGAGCAAAGTAAATTATATAAAGACATGGGATCTGATTATGCACTTCCAGCAGGATACAGTGAGCATAATTTAGGGTTATCACTGGACGTTGGATCAACGCAAAAGAAAATGGAGAAAGCGCCTGAAGGAAAATGGATTGAAGAGAACGTATGGAAGCACGGATTTGTGTTACGCTACCCGAAAAATAAAAGTAACATTACAGGCATTCAATATGAGCCGTGGCACATCCGTTATGTAGGTCTACCTCATAGCGCAATTATGCAAAAAAAGAAAATTACATTAGAAGAATACTTACACTTCTTAAAAGAGAAAAAAGAAATCACAACCGATGTGGAAGGCAAGAAATATACGGTTTCTTATTATAAAGTTTCTGGCAACATGAAAGTGAGTGTTCCAGCGAATAAGCAGTATGAAATTTCGGGGAACAATATGGACGGGGTTATTGTGACGGTTCAGGAATAGGGGTTTCTTTAAACTAGAGGAATGGGTACAATTCTTCTAGCTTTTGTTGTTTAATTTTAAAACTTAAAAGAAGTATAACCCCATTCTAAATGTAGAACGGGGTTAAAATATAGTTGTTTGAAAAACTAAGGTGTATTTAATACTCTGATTAAACACCCTACAAATAATCCAGGCTATTAAAAATCAGGATGAGTCCGACTATACACATAATCCATGACAGAGCTGATCCTGTATTATTAGCGATTTTTACTCGAAGCCTCTCGAGAGGTTTTTGCATCCAATGACCAAACAGGAGATAGAAGAGAAACAGTACGAGGGAAGGTAACACCATGATAAAGTTGTATCCAGCTAAAATAGAAGACCATTCTACCCATGATAGATTAGAAGTAGTCATTATGCCGATTGCTGCAAAATAAGGAAATGCAGCTCCCACTTCAATTAATGAAGTAGTGAATCCAAGCGCAACCACTGAAAGAATGCCTTTTGATTTTGGTGCAGGTAGCTCGGAACTTTTCTTTGTTGGAACATAAAAACTTGCTACGAACAATATCCCCCCAATACTAAAGGATATCCAGCTTACGATTCGATTTTGAAATACGTCAGAAATAATCTCAAGTAAGAAATCTAATCCTAACATAAGCGAAACTCCAACAGTAAAATAACATCCTACTATCGTTAATAAATAAACCAATAAACGTTTGGTAAGGCTCTCTTTATCTGTTAAAAGCAAATATATTGTTACCCCTAATGTGGAAGGGCTTAGCGTGTCTAATAGGGCCAATCCTCCTATTAGGAGAAGTAGTTCTGTACTCATCACTCTTTCCCCCTTATTCCGGTTGGGGATTATTTTTTTCGTACATAAAAATGGTATATGCCTGATCCATAAATTCAAGTACATCCTGGTCAATTGGATATAATCTCAGTTGCTCTGATTGCTTTGGCGACATCCTTATTTCCCACAGCTTATCTAAAAATTCATCTTCACCTTCAAACTCTTCTAAGCGCTTTTCATCCATTCTTCTAATGATATTTTGGACTTTGGGTGCTTTTGGGCCGTCCTCCATATAACGCTTTAACTGACCTATTAGAGCAATCCACTCGAGTGAATCAGGATTGTCACTCGTCATATTGGGAAGATTTCCCCATAATTGTATCTCCCTATCTTTAAATACAGATTCACGATAATACTGTTTCATTTCTTTATCTTTATGGGATAATTTCATAATTTTCTGAATCGCAATCCGGTTTTCTTCCCCTTCTATCGCAATTCCAAGAATCAATTCCCGTATGGATAACTCTATTTTCTTTAAGTTTTCTTGTTCTTGTATTACAAAAGATAATTGATTCTTTAAACTATCCGACCAATTCCACTCATTGGAAGCGAGCATATTCTTAATCTCATGTAACGAAAATCCAATCTTTTTTAAAAATTGAACCTGCTGTAGTTTTTTTATTTCTTCATTTGTATATAAACGATGTCCGCCCTCTGTTTTGGATGCTGGTTTTAATAAGCCGATTTTATCGTAGTAACGCAGTGTTCTTACTGTAACACCTGTCAACTCTCCAACTCTATTAATGTGTATCAACTGATAAACCTACCTTCCTATACATTCAGACCCTATCATTAACAACTGTTATATTCATTCTATCTTATCATTTTTATTTCTCACTTGTTCTTACCACAAATCTTTATTCTTCTTTACGAAAAAAAGTCTGAAGTAAGTAACCTATTCCCAAACCAATCAGTACTCCTGGAAATGCATGATCCATTGTAAGCCCAATACCTGCACCTATAATGACACATCCATAAATAATAATATCTCTTTTTTTCATTTATGAACCTCCTTATTTTGTAATTTCGAGAACACTAAGTAGTTACTAAATAGTATATAAAATGACCTAACGTCAACTTCAAGTATTTATTTTCCTTTTTTAATTTATAATCTTTTTTACAGAACGAAGTGATTTACTTTTAAACATTATAACGTTATATTTACTTCTCTCTTTTTTTGTGCTACTCTAAATATGTGAAAGAGATAAATAAAAATGAAACTTTAATGTAAGCGTATTCTTATGGCTTCTTATAGAAAAGGGTGGAAATACAATGACAGAACGATTCGTACTACGTAATGTGAAACGTGTGAACGGGGAAGAGATTGACATTGTAATTGAAAATAATAAAATCGCACAGGTGACGAAAGCTGGTGTTGGCGAGGGTGGAACAGTTCTTGATTACTCAGGTACTTACGTATCGAGTGGCTGGATTGATTTGCACGTTCATGCTTTTCCAGAGTTTGATCCGTATGGCGATGAGGTGGATGAAATTGGCGTTAAGCAAGGGGTAACGACAATTGTTGATGCGGGTAGTTGCGGTGCTGATCGCATTGCAGATTTAGTAAAAAGTAGAGAGCAGGCAAAAACGAATTTATTTTCCTTTTTAAATATTTCTCGCATCGGTTTGAAACGAATTGATGAATTATCCAATATGGAATGGATAGATAAAGAGAAAGTAATAGAAGCAGTAGAAAAATATAAAGATGTAATCGTTGGGTTAAAGGCGAGAATGAGTAAAAGTGTCGTTTGTGATAGTGGAATTGAACCGCTGCATGTAGCGCGCTCTTTATCCCGTGAAACATCATTGCCAATTATGGTACATATCGGTTCAGCACCTCCTCGCATTGAGGAAGTTGTACCGCTTTTAGAAAAAGATGATGTCATTACACATTACTTAAACGGGAAAGAAAATAATTTATTTGATGAAGAAGGCAAACCGCTACCTGTGTTACTAGATGCAGTGAAACGTGGTGTTCATTTAGATGTTGGTCACGGTAATGCTAGTTTTTCTTTTAAAGTAGCAGAAGCAGCGAAGCGTCATGATATTGCTTTTAATACAATTAGTACAGATATTTACCGGAAGAATCGTATACATGGTCCAGTGTATAGTATGGCTCACGTTCTTTCGAAATTCCTTTACTTAGGGTATCCGCTAGAAGAAGTAATTGATGCGGTTACGAAAAATGCGGCAGAGTGGCTGAAAAAACCAGAGCTTGGTCGTATTCAAGAAGGCGATATTGCAAACTTGACTTTATTTACGGTGAAAGATGAGAAGGTTACGTTAATTGATTCAGAAGGGGATCAGCGTATTGCTGAAAGAAGAATTGATACGAAAGGGGTTGTAATCAATGGTTCATTCATTGAATGCTAAGTACGGATTAAAAAGAGTGATTAATGCGAGCGGTAGAATGAGTATTTTAGGTGTATCCGCTCCGACAGATACAGTTATGGATGCGATGAAACATGGTGGACAAAATTATGTGGAAATTGCTGATTTAGTAGATAAAGCAGGAGACCATATTGCGAGAATTCTAGATTCAGAGGCAGCGGTCGTTGTGAATTCAGCATCGAGCGGAATTGCGCTTTCTATCGCTGGTATCGTTACAGAAGGAAATCGCCGCAAAAGTGAAAGACTTCATCAAGAGGTCATCGCGAAAAACGAAGTGATCATGTTAAAAGGTCATAACGTGCAATACGGTGCTCCTGTTGAAACGATGATTTATTTAGGCGGAGGAAAACTCGTAGAAGTTGGTTATGCCAATGAAGGGAAAGCAGAGCATATTGAAGATGCGATTGGTGAAAATACAGCAGCAATTCTATATGTAAAATCACATCATGCTGTGCAAAAAAATATGATTTCTGTTGAAGAAGCATGGGAAGTCGCGCAGCGAAATAATGTACCACTTATCGTCGATGCGGCAGCTGAAGAAGATATTCAAAAATATGTGAAGTATTCAGATCTTGCGATTTATAGTGGTTCAAAGGCGATTGAAGGGCCTACTTCTGGTATTGTTGGCGGGAAACGAAAATACATCGAGTGGCTGAAAGTACAATTACATTGCATCGGAAGAAGTATGAAAGTTGGGAAAGAGACGACTTTCGGTTTACTTCAAGCGCTTGATGAGTACGGAGTAAAAGAAGATAAGAGCGAGCAAGAAAAAGAGCTATTACAAGTACTTATGCCGCTAAAAGAATTAAACGGTGTAAATGTAACGATCGTTCAAGATGAAGCGGGAAGAGCAATCTTTAGAGCACGCATTCATATTAACGAGAAAGAGTTAAATAAATCAGCAAAAGACGTTGTAACTGCATTACGTGAAGGGGAAATCGCAATTTACACACGTGATTACGGAGTAAGACAAGGATTCTTTGATATTGATCCACGTCCACTTCAAGGCGATGATATACATGTGATTGAAGAAAAAATGAGAGAAATTGTAGGGGGAAACTAAAATGACAAACATTCAAAAACGTTTTTATAAAGGCCGCGTAGCATTAAATGTATTAGCGAACAATATCCGAAATGCGAAAGACATTTTTGAAGCAGCAGAAGGTTATGTAGTAGTAGGAGTGTTATCAAAAGACTATCCAACAGTAGAAGAAGCTGTTACAGCGATGAAAGCATACGGAAAAGAAATTGATGACGCTGTATCAATCGGACTAGGAGCAGGAGATAATCGCCAAGCGGCAGTTGTAGCTGAAATTGCGAAGCATTACCCTGGTAGCCATATTAACCAAGTATTCCCTTCAGTTGGAGCGACACGTGCAAATCTTGATGGAAAAGATAGTTGGATTAATAGTTTAGTATCGCCAACAGGAAAAGTAGGGTACGTAAACATTTCTACTGGTCCAATTAGTGCGGCTGGAGAAGAAAAAGCAATCGTTCCAATTAAAACAGCGATCGCACTTGTACGTGATATGGGCGGAAATTCATTGAAATACTTCCCAATGAAAGGTTTAGCTCATGAAGAAGAATATCGTGCAGTTGCGAAAGCTTGTGCAGAAGAAGGATTCGCATTAGAGCCAACAGGCGGAATTGATAAAGAAAACTTCGAAACAATTGTACGCATTGCGCTTGAAGCAAACGTAGAGCAAGTTATCCCGCACGTGTACTCTTCTATTATTGATAAAGAAACTGGCAATACGAAAACAGAAGATGTCCGTGAATTACTAGCAGTAGTGAAGAAGTTAGTTGATCAATATGCGTAAGAAAATTGCAGCATTTGGCGAAGTAATGATGCGCCTGCAAGTACCGGGATATGAATTGTTATCGCAAGCTAACACATTAAATTATTCCTTTTCTGGTACAGGTGTGAACGTTGCAGCAGCACTTTCTCATCTAGGGCATGAAGGGTTTCTTATTTCAACTTTACCGGAAAACTCGGTTGGAGATGCTGCGGTATCGCACATTCAGAAATTAGGTATTCGCCCTTCGTTCATTTCACGAGGCGGAAAATATGTCGGTATGTACTTTTTAGAAAATGGATTTGGAGCACGTGCAAGCCGCGTTACATATTCAAATCGATTAGAAAGTAGCTTTAATACGGCGTCTGAAGAAATGTATCAATTTGAAGAAATCGCTAAGGAAATTGATATCGTTCATTTTTGCGGGATTACACTTGCGATGAATGATACTGTGCGTCATCATATGAAATCTTTAGCGAAAGCAGTTAAAGAAAACGGAGGCACTGTCGTTTTTGATTGCAATTATCGTCCCTCACTTTGGGGAGAAAATGGGTATGAACAGGCGAAACCGCATTATGAAGAAATGCTTAGTCTTGCTGATATCGTTATGATGAACGAAAAAGATGCAATGTTCGTTCTTGGAATGAAAACAGAAGAGACAGAGCGAGAAGCTCAACTTGTTGACCTTATTCCACAAGTGGCTGAAGCATATCATATCACTACAATTGCTGGTACACATCGCTCTATTAATAGCGATAATACACATTCACTTCGCGGATTTATATGTAAAGATGGTGCGTTCACTTTTGCAAAAACACTTACGTTTTCTGTATATGATAGAATAGGTGCTGGAGATGCTTATACGAGCGGGATTATTCATGGCGAGATAGAAGAGTTTGCACCAGAGAAAGCTGTTTCATTTGCGTCAGCAGCTGGAATGCTTGCACATACAATCGTCGGTGATACGCCAATGTCATCAGAGAAGGATATACTTCGGGCAATGACGGCATCAGTAGGTGATGTAGAAAGGTAGTGGGTGTAACGGTGAACGTAACGAGGAAAAAAGGACCATTATATTTACAAATAAAAAACATTATTCGTGATCGAATATTGCATGGTATATATGCCATTCATACGAATATTCCTTCCGAGCCGCAATTAGAGGAAGAGTTCAAAGTGAGCAAAATTACAGTGCGTAATGCGATTAAAGAACTTGCTCAAGAAGGATATTTGGAAAAGAAAAGCGGTAAAGGAACGAAAGTGATCCGTAATACTTCGGCGACAAAACTGTCAAAGGGTAAGAAATTTACTGAAGTGTTAGTGGAAGAAGGATATAAAGTACAAAAGAAATTGCTAAAGGCAGAAATCGTTCAGAATGAAGAAGGAACAGTGCCATTTCGATTATTTGGGAAAGAGAGTTTTCGTATTGAGCGTTTATATACGTTAAATGATGCGCCGTACATTCATTATACGCACTATTTCTCAGCGAAAATGGCAAGTACAGATTTATCGGACTTTGACTTGCAATCGCTTTACGATTTAGTTGAGGACCGAGGTATACATTTAGAAAACTTCAGAGATGAATTTGCAGTTGGACTTGCGCCTAGTTTCGTTGCAGAATCGTTAGGTGAAAAAGAAGGAATGGCGTTATTAAAACGTATGCGCTACTCCTACGATGAAGTTGGCGAAGTAATTGAATATAGCGAAGGCTACTACAATACAGAAATGCAGCATTATGTAGTGAATTATGACGTATAAAAAAGAGGGGTTTTTCCCTCTTTTTTATTATAAAAGTAAGGGGAATGAGAGATGGATATATACTTATTAATCGTCACGTTACTTGCAATTGCAATTGTCATTTTAGGGGTATCTTGGTGGAAATGGCATGCATTTATTAGTTTAACAGTTGCTAGTTTGTTTTTAGCTATTATGTCTGGGCTGAATTTAACGAAAATAGTGGCTGCCTATGAAACTGGTGTTGGTAGTGTACTAGGGCATTTAGTTGGTATTTTAGCTCTCGGTACGATTTTAGGGAAAATGATGTCGGATTCAGGCGCAGGCATGCAAGTTGCAGATTTCTTTATTCGATTTTTCGGTGTGAAGAAACTACCTTGGGCAATGTTATTTGCAGGGTTTGTTATAGGGATTCCAGTCTTTTTTGAAGTAGGGATCGTCATTTTATTACCACTTGTTATTTCAATTCGAAAAACGACGAAACAAAACATATTATTAATTGCGTTACCTGTTATTGCTGGATTATCTATTGTACATGGGCTAGTGCCTCCGCATCCAGGTGCGATGACTGCAATTGGTATTTATAATGCGAATTTAGGGAAGGTATTATTGTATTCATTAATAATTGCATTACCAACCGCTATTATTGCAGGACCATTATTTGCAAAGTGGGTACATAAGAGGGTTATACCTGAAAATGAGCCGGAGCTTATTCGAGTTACGACTGTATCAACTGATTTACCGAGCCGTAAAGTTTCGTTTTTTATTATTTTACTGCCGGTCGTTTTAATGATTTTATCAGTAGTTGCACCGTATATTTCATTACCAGTTAAAATGACAGAATTTTTAATTTTTGTAGGAAGTCCAGTAATCGCTTTACTCATTTCATGTTTCGCGGCATTCTATTTACTTGGAATGAGACAAGGTATTAATAAAAAGATGATTAAAAAATTAACAGATGAAAGTTTATTACCTGTAGGTTCTATTATTTTAATAATTGGTGCAGGTGGTGGGTTTAAACAAATATTAATTGAAAGCGGCGTTGGAACGGCGATTGCGCAAATGGCAGAACATATATCGTTATCACCAATCGTACTCGCTTTCATGGTAGCTGGTTTAATTCGAATCGCGACTGGATCAGCGACAGTAGCATTAACGACAGCGGCAGGAATTGTTTCACCGGTTATTCAGCATATGTCTGGCGTGAATTTAGAGCTACTCGTTATTGCAACCGGAGCAGGTTCATTAATGTTTTCTCACGTAAATGATGCTGGGTTCTGGCTTGTAAAAGAGTATTTAGGTTTGACAGTAAAAGAAACGTTTAAAACGTGGACGGTACTGGAGACGTTATTATCATTTATTGCATTCGGTTTTGCCCTTGTATTGAATATGTTTCTTTAAAGGATACCTTATAATAGGTATCTTTTTTTTGAGCAAGCCCAATTCTTAAAACAAGCCCGTTTTTAGGTAAGCCAAGCTTCCTATTCGCCCTGAAAACATAATATAAATGGAATCCCCTCATTTAGAACAAGAGGAACTTGTTATGAATGATACTAAAGGAGGAATAGAGTAATGAGCGAAAAGTGTGAACACAGACATGATGATTGTAACCGTAGACATGGTTGCGGAGGCGGTTTTGCGCTTCTAATCGTATTGTTTATTTTATTAATTATCATCGGTGCTAGCTGCTTCGGCGGAGGCGGCGGTTGTGGCTATGGTGGTTATGGCGGTTACGCAGGCGGCTATGGTGGATATTGCTGCTAATTAAAAACTATTGAAAGTGGCCTTGTGCAATACTACGCACAAGGCCATTTTATTCATATTTTTATATGCTGTGATAATTTATTGATGTACAGAGAACGGATTAAGAAGAAGAAAATGATCTCGATAATCCCGAACAACGTAAGTATAATAATTAATTCTTTTAATAAAGAAAAAGCAAACATGCTTTGTAAAAACTGAATCGCGAATATTGTATGAATACCAGCAACGATATAAGGAATGAAAAATAATATTCCTAATTGAATCGTTGCAGAACGAAACATTTCCGATTCTGTTAAGCCGAGTTTTGTAATTGTAATGTACTTTTGTTTTTCGGTCGTTAAGTCATTATACATACGGAAGTATAAAACACTAGCTGCCCCGATAAAGAAAATAAAGCCGAGAAATGCCCAAATAAAGAAAGTGGCAATTGAATTACCTTTACTGTAGTATAGATCATCAGCTGCTGTATAAAGAGCAAATGGGACATCTGTATTTTTATGTGCCTCACGGAAGCTATCCGCATCTTTCCAAATATGTTTTAACATATTTTTTGTCGGAACAATTGTATTTTCCCAATTCTCAACGAAGTAGTTATACACTATAGCCGTTTCAATATGAGGAATCATATTATCAAATACGTAATCTTGTACAACAATTATATGTCGGAAAAGAAAGACTGGTCCGATTCCTTTATTAATAAATCCCTTAATATGAAATTCTTTTTTATTTGATCCGATTGTAATTGTATTTTGTTTTGCGAATGGATTTGATACAAGATTTAAGAGCTCTGGTGAGTACCGAGAAATAACATAAACTTGTGTAGAATCGAGGGTTATTTCCGGCCTTTTTAATTGTTTCGCAAGTGTATTATAATCACTCATCTTCATAAGAGTAATGTCTTCTTTTAAAGCTGTATCTTTTAACATTGTAACTTTATGCTTATTGTATTGAAAATTAGCATTTGTAAGCTCCGTTTCGATTGTAGCAAGGTGCTTTTGTTCAAATGGATTTTCCCCTTTGAACGTATAGGTGAAGGGAAACGGATACCGTTCTAATGTCGATGCTTTCGTATTATTATTAGCAGCAAATAAACCGATAATAATTGTAAATGCAAGTGCCGACAACATAGAAACGATAAAGAGCACATTAATATTACTACGCGTACGGCTAGCTAAATCTGAAATCCATAACATGTTTATTTGTTTCATATAAAACTTTCTCCGCTTTTTTAAGATAAAGATAAAGAGGAGAAATGTTTGCGAAAAGAATAAATATGTCCCGACTACTACGAGCGGTAAAATAGATAATATAATAAAGGCTACCGAGCCATTCTGTACATTTTTTTCCGTTACGTAGCCCTGCGGATAACCGGCTATATAATAACATAATGCTAAGCAAATTAATGCGAATATCGAAATGAGTATAGATGGTTTTTTTTCTTTGTCGCCTTTTTTTGTCCTTTTAATGAGCTGTGTTGTTTTCCGAGTACGAATGAACAGCGGTGTAAACGTAGAAACGATGAAAAATAAAATGATAAACGTTACTGTTGTAACGATAATTGCTTCTGTTGGCCAATATAAATAGAGGCCTTTAGCATTTGTTAATTTAGAAGTAACGAGTAAGAAAAAGTTAGAAAATACAAGCCCACCTTGAATACCAGCAAAGATAGCTAGTATTCCAATAATCATATTCTCAGTAAACAAAAGACGTTTTAATTGTTTTTGAGATATACCGAGAACAGTTAAAATGCCAAATTGTTGTTTCCGTACATTTAAAAATGTCCCGATAGAATATAAGAGAAAGAAGAACGAGAACAAAACGATAACAAACTGTGCCATTCCGGCTAAGTTCATGAGCGGATCTTGTTCTTGTAATTTATTCATAATTTGTAGTCGTGGATGATACGCGTATACAGTGAATGAAAAGAAAACCATGATAGAAAACGCACTACTTACAAAATAAGCGAAATATGCTTTCGAATTACGCGAGACATTTTTAAATGCAAATTGCCAAAATGTCATCCACGTCTTCCTCCTAGTAATGCTAGGACATCTAATATTTCTTGATAAAATTTCTCACGGTACAATCCGCGGTGCAGTTCATTGTAAAGCTCGCCATCTTTAATGAAAATAACACGGTTACAATAACTTGCTGCAAATGGATCGTGCGTAACCATTAAAATCGTTGCATCTTCTTCTTTGTTTAACTTCGTAAATAGCTCCATAACATCAATTGCTGCTTTTGAGTCCAAGTTTCCTGTCGGTTCATCAGCTAGTAAAAGAGACGGATGATGAATAACAGCACGTGCTACTGCGGTACGCTGTGCTTGTCCTCCAGAAACTTCAAAAATACGTTTGTCCAAAATATGATCAATTCCAAGTTTTTTTGAAATGTTATCAAGCTTTTCGTCCATTTCTTTTAATGGAACATTATCTAATGTTAAAGGTAGTACGATATTTTCGCCGATTGTTAGTGTATCTAGTAGGTTAAAGTTTTGGAAAACAAACCCTAACTCTTGTCGGCGGAAAATAGCTAACTTCTCTCGACGAAATGTGTGCGGTTTTTTTCCGTTAATAACGACATCACCAGAAGTAGGAGAATCAATTGTAGAAATAACGTTTAAAAACGTAGATTTACCACTTCCAGATGGCCCCATGATCGCAACGAATTCACCTTTATCTACATGTAAATTTATATTTTTTAAAGCGGTATGAGGGACCTTCCCCTCATACACTTTTGAGACGTTTTTAATGTGTAATACTTCTTCCATAGTAATCACCTTTCTATCTTTTAAAACTTAATGTGTTGTGATAATTTTTGCATATAAAAGGAACGAATTAAAAGGAAAAATAAAATTTCAACTGTTCCAAAAATCATAAGTACGACTGTAATTTCAGCGAAGAATGAGAGATGTAATATTTCTTGTAGCATCTTTGTCGCAAACATCGTATGGATCGATGCCATAATGTAAGGGACGAAGAATAAAATAGCAAGTTGAATAGTAGCAGATTGTTTCATCTCATCTTCTGTTAAGCCGATTTTCGTAATCGTTATATACTTTTCTTGCTCAGTTGTTAAATCTGTATACATGCGGAAATAAAGAACACTGCCCGCACCGATAAAGAAAATAACACCAAGGAAAGTACCGATTAAGAAGAATGAAGCGACATTTTGTTTGGTTTTGTATAGAGAGTCACTTGCTTCACTGGCATGGAACGGTGGGTGCTCTGCTTGAATCGCTGCATTGTCGTTATCGATTTTTGTTATAAATGCTGAACCGATATTATGTGCTTTTTCCCAATCGTAAACTTTAAAGCTGTATACACTCATCTGTTTTGAAACAGTGGATAATGCTTCTACATTTTCATCAGATAGTATGAGTAATTGGTATATTAAGCTGTTTGGGAATGGGTTATAACTTTTATATTCTTTCACCTGTAGTTGTAAATTGTTTTGAGTAAGTGTAAGAGTATTTTTCTTTTCGTTATTTTGAAGTGTTCCAAAGACTTGATCATCTAAGTCTTTCATAAGAATGTAAGATTCATTCTTGTTCACCGTGAGAGTTTCCCAATTTAATGCCTTAGCAAGTGTATGATAGTCACTTTGTTTAATGGCATAATAGAGCTGCGTGTTATCTTCAGCTGAAGATACTTCATATATATCCGTTTTAAATTTTGTATAAGTAAAGTCCTCTTCATTAAATTTTTGTTCTAACCAGTTTAAATGTTCATTTGCCAACGTATTTTCAGTATGTGATAAATATGTAAACGGGAAAGGGTTTTGCCTAATTTCATCAAACTTTGTAAATTTCCCGAATCCATATAAGAATGTAATCATTGTAAAAGCGAGCGTTGATAGCATCGCGACTATAAACAACATATTAATATTTGTTCGAATGCGCGTTGCTAAATCAGAAATCCAAAGCATATTAATTCGTTTCATATAAAACTTTCTTCGCGTTTTTAATATACGAATAAGTAAAAAACTAATCTGTGAAAAGAAAAAATATGTTCCAGCTGCAATGAGTGATGGAATGACAAATATACTAGAGACGGCGTACAAAAGTCCAATTACAGTGCCAAGTGACATGAAATATAATGGATTTGCTGCTAATACGTATCCAGATATTAAACATAGCGCACCAAATAAAGAAATAAGCACGGATGCTTTTCGCTCTTTATGTTGTTTCCCTTCTTTTAAAAGTCGTACAGCTTTTCTTGTACGGATCAGCATTGGTGTAAAAGAAGATACGAGAATAAAGAGACCGAGAAAGATTACAGTTGTTAAAATAATAGCACCTGTAGGCCAATATAAATATAGACCAGGTACATGTGTAATTTTTGCGGTAACTAATAAAAAGAACTGTGAAAAAACAAGTCCGAGTTGTATTCCAAAAAATATAGAAAGAATACCGATTAACATGTTTTCTAAAAAGACGAGTCTTTTTAATTGTTTTTGGGATATGCCAAGTACTGTTAATATCCCGAATTGTTTTTTTCTTACTTTTAAAAACGTACCAATTGAATAGAGTAAAAAGAAAAATGAAAAGAACACAATGACAACTTCTGAAATTGTCATTAATATGTTCAAAGCATAATTTACGTCTGTCATGTGCAATTTCGGATGAAATAAATAAACTGCAAATGAGAAAAAAATAGCGATGGAGAACGCACTGCTTACAAAATAGGCGAAATAAGCTCTGGCGTTCCGTGTGACGTTTTTAAATGCAAACTGCCAAAATGTCATTCACCTAGGCCCCCTAATAGATTGAAGATGAAAAGAGTATGAGAGATACTCTTTTCACTAAGTTTATTTTAAGTGTTTTATCCACTCGTATACTGTGATAATTTTTGCATATAAAGCGAACGAATGAATAAGAAAAATACGATTTCGACGACTCCAAAAATAATAAGAACAGCTGCAATTTCTTTGAACAGTGATAAACCAATTACATCTTGTAGCATTTTTGTAGCAAACATCGTATGAATGGATGCCATAATGTATGGAATGAAAAATAAAATACTAAGTTGAATGGTTGCAGAACGTTTCATCTCTTTATCTGTCACACCGATTTTAGAAATCGTTATATATTTCTCTTGTTCGTTCGTCAAATCTGTATACATTCTGAAGTAAAGTACGCTACCTGCTCCAATGAAGAAAATAACCCCTAAAAATGTCCCGATTAGGAAGTACGCGGCACTACCGGACGTTATTTTATATAATGCACTTGCTGATTCAAAGGAGCGGATGAGAGGCCCTTCATATTGGAATTTTTCACGATCTTTTTGTA
Organism: Bacillus luti; assembly: GCF_001884105.1. GTDB lineage: Bacteria > Bacillota > Bacilli > Bacillales > Bacillaceae_G > Bacillus_A > Bacillus_A luti. The sequence continues at coordinate 19,259 of NZ_MACI01000043.1, forward strand.
TTTTTTCTATAAAAGCATCAGTGATTTTATACGTCTTTTCCCAGTTTTGTACTTTATAATTGTACGCTGATACATGTTTTGTTGTATTTGGGAAGTTGTTTACAACAACGTCAGGTAAAACTACCGTTTGATAAGAGAAGGTAGATGGAATGGCGTTTACATATTCATAGCCTTTTACCCGCAATTTTGTATTTGTGTTTGAGAGTGTAACGTAGTCTCTGTTGTAGCTTTGTTCAAACTCATTGAATATAGTGAAATAGGATGTTCCTGTTAAGATGTATGCTTCGTTATCATTCATGAATAGTTCTTTCATACGTAAAGAATTTGCAAGTTTGTTATAGTCACTTTGCTTAATGGCGTATACGTCATTATAAATGGCTATATCTTCGTCTTCTTTTAATGGTGTTTCATATAAATCGGCTTTTATTTTCTTATAAGAGAAGTTTTCCTTTTGTAATTGTTGTTCAAGCCAAGCTAAATGCTCGTTAACAAAAGGGTTCGCATCATAAGAAAAATAAGAAATTGGGAAGGGAGAGCTTCTCGTAACTTCTAATTTCGTAAATTTACCGAGCCCATATAAAAACGTAATCATCGTAAAAGCGACAGTAGATAGCATCGCCACAATAAAAAGCATATTAATATTCGTTCGAATCCGGCTTGCTAAATCAGAAATCCAAAGCATATTAATTCGTTTCATATAAAATTTTCTTCTCGTTTTTAAAATGTAAATAAGTAAGAAACTAATTTGCGAAAAGAAAAAATATGTCCCAATTGTAACAAGTGTTGGAATTACAAAAATACTTGAAACCATGTATATAACGCCTACCTGCGGGTTTATTGAGACGAAATATTTAGGGTTTCCAGCTAAAGCATAACCACCTAATAAACAAATCGCACCAAATAAAGAAACGAGTATGGATGGTTTTTTTTCTTTTTGTTTTCCCACATTTGTTTTTAAAAGGCGTACCGCTTTTTTTGTACGGATAAGCATTGGTGTGAATGTAGATACAATGATAAAAAGACTAAGGAAGACAATGGTTGTTAAAATAAACGCGTTAATAGGCAAGTATAAATATATGCCTGGTACGTGCGTAATTTTTGCTGTGACTAATAAGAAAAATTGCGAAAAGACAAGTCCAAACTGCATGCCAAAAAAGATAGATAAAATACCGATTAACATATTTTCCATAAAAACGAGATGATGTAATTGTTTTCTCGATATTCCTAAAACGGTCAAAACGCCGAATTGTTTTTTTCGAACTTTTAAAAAGGTACCAATGGAATATAGTAAAAAGAAGAAAGAGAAAAATACAATTACTACTTCTGAAAATATCATTAATCCTGAAATTTCAGAGAACATGCCAAAGCTTTGTAATTTCGGATGAAATAAGTAAACAGCAAACGAAAAGAAAACAGCAATGGAAAAGGAGCTGCTTACGAAATAAGCAAAATAAGCTCTGGAATTACGTGTTACATTTTTAAAGGCAAACTGCCAAAATGTCATAATACGTACCTCCTGCTAGAAGGAAAATATGTAGTTTTATTGCAAAAAATGTATGAGAGTAAGTTCTCATACATTTTGCTAGCATATGTTACGATCATGCCTCGGTCACCTTCTCCGCATGTTCTGCTTGATTATTTGCAGCGTTGTGGAAGATGATTTTAATCGTCGTTCCTTTACCGACTTCAGAATCTAGTTTGACAGAGTGACCTAAATAATCACAAATTTTACTTACAATATAAAGTCCCATACCAGTAGACTCTCCGAATGTACGACCATTTTTTCCAGTGTAAAATGGTTCAAATACTCTTCGAATATCTTCTTGCGGAATACCTACGCCTTCATCACGAACTTCTAAAATAATATCTTTTCCGTTTCGATAAGCAGATAAGAACACTTTCTTTCCTCGCTCACCAGAGTAACGAACAGCATTTGTCATTAACTGATAGATGATAAACTTTAGCCATTTCGCATCAGAAGCAACCTTTAAATCAGAATGAACTTCTAAAACAGGGAAGACCCCGTTTCGAATAAATAGTTCTTTTAGACCGTTAATGTTTTTTGTTACAGTATCTTTTAATGAAATCGTCTCGACATGGAAGTCTTCATGGAAGTTATTTAATCTTGCCATATATAAAGCCATATCAAGCCCTTGGTTTAGACGTTCTAATTCCTTTTTAAATTTCGGAATTAAATGCTCGTCTTCCATTTCTAGCACCATAAGCTGCATAACAGAAACGGGTGTCTTCATTTGATGCACCCAGTGGTTAATGAATAATTGATGTTCTTGTTGTTTCACTTCATACGATTGTAGTTCTTTTTGGAAGAGACGATACTGCGTGCGCACGAGTTCATTTACACCGTGAGGCATTGGAGCGGTCGCTCTTTCAATAAATGCATCTTCCATTTTTTCTGGTTGCTCACTTAATCTATGATACATTCTACGATTGCGAACGTAACGGTAAGCGAGGAAACAGATGAATAAATATAAGCTTAAAACGACGAAGTAAAATTTATTATTTTGAAATCCATCTACTGCATCATAGAGAACGAAAATGATACCGAAGTTTAATACGTACAGTAGAAAAAATGCAAAATGATCACGTAAAAATAGCTTCATGCTTATTCACTCCAAGTTGCGTTAAAACGATATCCAAGTCCACGTACTGTTTCAATAGAGTTCTCAATACCAAGCTCATTGAACTTTTTGCGAAGACGCGTAATGTTTACGTTTAATGTATTTTCCTCAACGAAACTTTCGTCATCCCATAGAGCAGCTAATAAATCTTCACGGCTCGCCGTACGAGGGAATTTAGATAATAACATTTCTGCTAAAATTGCTTCTTTCTTCGTTAAAAGAACTTGCTCAGATCCAAAATGAATTTCTGGACGTTCTGGGAATAGTTTTAAACCTTCTACTTCAACGATACGTTCAGAAATATTTGGTGCATAATCACCGTAAATACGGCGTAATTGTCCTTTAATTTTCGCCATTACAACGTCATAGTGGAACGGTTTTGTAATATAATCATCCGCGCCGCTTTCAATCGCCATAATTTGTTCCATCTCACCAGCACGAGCTGAAATGAAAATAATAGGACAAGTAGATTCATGACGAATTTGGCGGCACCAGTAGAACCCATCGAATTTCGGTAAGTTTACATCAAGTAAAACAAGATGTGGCTTTACAGCGTTAAACGATTCCATAATATCATCGAAGTTCTCTGCAACAACAGCTTCATAGCCATATTTTTGGATGTGAGATTGTAGTAATGATGAAATATTTGGATCGTCTTCAACGATTAAAATTTTATACATATGTATATTCCTCCTAAAAAAACAATTGTAGCTATAGTGTATCATGTGTTTCAAGTCTTTTCATTATGTTGAAAGATAAGCTAGTAAACAGTATAGGTTAAAAGTGTGAAAAGTAAAAAGGGCTATGGATATAATTGACAATTCGTGGTTTTTAATTTAATATTTAGATAAATATCTAAATGTCTAATTATCGAAAGGAAGAAAGACATTGAATCAAGCATTCAAAGCATTAGCAGACCCAACAAGGCGAAAAATTTTAGATTTATTAAAAGAAGGCGATCTAACCGCTGGTGAGATTGCTGAACAGTTCAATATGACAAAACCAAGTATTTCACACCACTTAAACGCACTTAAAAATGCGGAACTTATTCAAGATGAAAAAAAAGGACAATTCGTTATGTACTCTTTAAACACAACGGTCTTTCAAGATTTGTTGACTTGGGTGTTTACATTTACGAATAAGGGGGAAGAGGGGAAATGAAAAAACATCTTTTTGCAATTATATTAATTCTTATAACTTGTATCGCATGGGCGTTTGCTTGGCCACATTTGCCGGATACAATCGCGACACATTGGAGTGGTGGTAAGGTAGATGGTTATTCATCTAAACTTTACGGAATGATTTCTATGGTTGGAATTATGATTGCGTTATATGTATTTCTAAATGTGATACCAAAGATTGATCCAAGGAAAGCAAATTACGAGAAATTTTCTAAAGCTTTTATGATGATGAATAACGGGATACTGCTACTACTATTTGTAGGGAATATAGATATTATTACAAATGGACTCGGATATAACTTATTCATTAATCGTGTACCGGAATTATTAGTGGGTGTTTTGTTTATAGTAATGGGTAATTATTTACCACAATGCAAGCCTAACTTTTTCGTCGGGATGCGTAATCCTTGGACATTAAGTAATGAAGAAGTATGGAGAAAGACACATCGATTTAGCGGGAAAGTATTTGTGGCTTTAGGACTTATTATGATTATAAGTGTTTTCGCTCCGGCTGATTGGAGATCTTATATGATGCTTGGGATTATAGTAGTTGCTGTCATTATAACGAATTTATATTCTTACGTTTTATATAAAAAAGAAGTACAACTGTGAGCTATATTAGTCAAATTTTATAGTTATAGTTTCTAGGTTTTAAGAGATTTAAATACTCAGTGGAGATAACAAAGGTCACTGAGTAAATTTTTCGCCTTAAGGTCTGAAAATTCAGTGAAAAAACAGATGATTTGGGGGAAATCACATGTTAGAAATTGTGAATTTTAGCAAGACATACAAAGGTGGTAAGAAAGCAGTAGATCATTTAAATATTACTGTGCAAGCAGGAGATATCTTTGGATTTATCGGACATAACGGTGCGGGGAAAAGTACAACAATTAAGTCATTAGTAGGAGTTATCGATTTTGAAGAGGGTGAAATTTTTGTTGATGGCCATTCAGTAAAAAAGGATCCAATTGCATGTAAGAGAGTAATGGCGTATATTCCTGATAATCCAGATTTGTATGAGCAATTAACAGGAATTCAATATTTGAACTTTGTTGCGGATGTATTTAAAGTGTCTGCGAAGGATCGGGAAGAACAGATACAGAAATATGGGGATGCTTTTGAGATTACACCTTACTTAGGAGACTTAATATCTTCTTATTCACACGGTATGAAACAAAAAGTAGCGATTATATCGGCGGTTTTGCATAAACCGAAATTATTAGTTTTAGATGAACCTTTCGTTGGTCTTGATCCAAAGGCAGCCGTAGTATTGAAAGGTATTATGAAAGAGCTTTGTGAAAAAGGAAGTGCGATTTTCTTTTCTACGCACGTTTTAGATGTAGCTGAGAAGTTATGTAATAAAATAGCGATGATTAATAGAGGGAAATTAGCACTTTCAGGGGAAGTGAATTCTTTAATAAAGGAAGGCTCATTGGAAGAGCTCTTTATGAAGGAGCTTGCTAATGAATACTAATAGTTTAGGTCTTTTGAAAATCCGGTTGATAACGCAGCTCGGTTTAAACACTTTTAAATACGAAAAAGATAAGAAAAAGAGGCAGAATAAGATTTTGCTGACAGCATCTATTGCCTTAGTTGGTGTCCTGTTCATGTTATATTGCGGAGCCTCGGCATATGGATTGGTGAAACTAGGAATGAGTGAAATTATTCCAGTCTATGCACTAGTTATTAGCAGTGTATTAACGTTGTTTTTCACTATATTTAAGGCAAATGGAGAAATTTTTGCTTTTAAGGATTACGATCTTTTAATGTCATTACCGATTCGTGTAAGTACGGTTATCGCAAGTAGATTTTTGTATTTATACTTGCTGAATACACTCTTCTCAATCATAATCATGCTACCAATGGGAGTTGTGTATGGCATCTATGAGAATCCATCATTTTCTTTTTACTTTATGTGGTTCATCAGTATGTTTATAGCATCTTTAATTCCAACAACAATAGCAGCGATTTTTGGAGCTGTGATTACGGCAATCGCTTCTAAATTTAAAAATACGAATAAAATAACTACGATTTTAAGTTTTATAGTAATTATGACATTCGGCTTCTTTATGCTAAAAAACGGAAATGCTCAATATAGCCTTACTGATATGAACGGAATTGGTGCGATTGTTTCGGAGCAATTAACAAAAGTGTATCCATTAGCTAACATGTTTCAAAAAGCAATTGTTCACGCTGATATTGTAGCTTTCATTCTATTCGTTGGGATATCAGTTATTTGGTATTATCTTTTTATAAAAATACTTTCGTTTAAATATAAGCAGATAAACACAGGGATTTCCACTTATCATATGCTTTCAAATTATAAGATTAATAGTATGAGAAAAGAAAGTGTATTGGTCGCATTGTATAAAAAAGAACTGAAGCGTTTCTTCTCTTCTACAGTGTATGTCATAAATAGTGGAATGGGAGTCGTGATGGCGATAGCTTTCTCGCTGGCTATAGTTGTAGTAGGGCCAAGTCAATTAATAGCGTATCCTGGAATTGAGTCGATTTTGCAAAAGATTGCGCCATTTACTATTGCAGCAGCGATTTCGATGACATGTACAACATGTGTGTCATTGTCTTTAGAAGGAAAAAATGTATGGATTATTAAGTCATTGCCTATAGCGCCAAAGATGATTTATGACAGTAAAATTCTTATGAATCTTTCATTGAGCATACCTGCGTCATTTATTAGTGCCGTATTACTGATAATAGGATTAAAACTAGATGCTTGGAGTTCTCTTTTCATCATAATAACACCGCTAACATATTCATTATTTTCGGCAGTATGGGGGATTTTTATTAATAATCGATTTGGTTATTATGATTGGGTATCAGAAACGCAAGTAGTAAAACAAAGTGTAGGATCATTTATTGGCATGTTTGGTGGCTTAATTGTGGCTGTTATACCTGCCTTATTAATTGGTACCGCTACTATCTCGAACTATAGAGTATTTACTTTTTTAGTTGTTATAGTGCTTACGATTATTACTATTTTCTTGTATAAGAACGAGTCGAGAAGAAGTATAAAATAAGAAGCTGCTTTTCCTTTAAAGAGGGAGAGCAGCTTCTTTATTTTGAAACACTTTAGACCCTTATATTACTTTTTCAAAACAGGTACCCATATCTCGCTCCTGAAATTCGGCGAGGATACGTCTTTACTTTCATTCCACAATATTTCCGGTCCTTCTGCTAGTTCATAGTTCGAAGAAGGGAACCATTCGGAATAAATACGTCCCCATACATTTTGCAATGTTTCAGGAAATGGACCGACAGCTTCAAATATAGCCCAAGTTGAAGCTGCAACTTCCAGTTGGGCGAATTGCTCTGGACAATCTTTCGCTGTGGCTACTCCAATGTAGTGATCGAGTTCGCCTTTTTCTTCCATTCTTCCTTCAGAAAAGTTAGTAGAGGCACTAATGATTCCATTAGGTTCCACATTTGAAAGCATCTTTAATGTTTGAATAGACTCTGGGTTTAAACTTTTCCACATAGAAGCAATTTCTTCATTTACACCGTTAAATACAATCGGTACGCGTTTTGTAATACCTATAATTCGAAATGGTTCTTTTTCTTCAATTCGATAGTTCATTTCATTTCCTCCTTGAATCGATAACTGGAAGGTCATTGGTGAATAAGCTTTCAAAGAATGACTACTATTTCGGGCCTCTGAAGGTGTTATGCCGTGCAAATTTTGAAAGGCACGAGAGAATGAATCTGGTGAGTTGTATCCATATTTTATAGCGACATCAATGACTTTTACATTGCTGTTTTGTAGTTCAAAGGCAGCAAGAGTAAGACGTCTACAACGAATATATTCTGATAGTGATATGCCAGCTAGAAATGAAAACATTCTTTTGAAATGATATTCCGAGCAGTAAGCTAGCCTTGCAACTTCTTTAAAATTAATTTCATTTGTTAGGTTGTTTTCAATATAGCGCATTGCAGTATTCATATGTTTAAGTGAATCCATATGATGACCTCCTCTGTACATAGAATAGCAAGAACGAAATAGCTCCATCCGACATTTTGTGCACAACTTTGTAGGTAGTTTTTTCACCTTACAAAAATGTAATGTTCCTGTAAGGAGAATGAATGGATGGCATGATATCCCAATGTTATAGTAACAAAGTACTTTGATTCAGTAGGTTAAATTTTGATGTCTTTACTTACGTGCCTTACATAACTGTCATGTTTGTGTAAGAAACATCGATAGTGGCAAGAGTAGAGAATGTATATAGTTGAAGATAGAGAATAGATGAAATGAGGGATGTCGAGATGAAAACAGTGTTAGAAGCAAAAAATATTAAAAAAGTATATGACACGGGTGGTAATAAATTTGCAGCGTTAAAGGGTATTAACTTACAAGTAAAAGAAGGTGAGTTTGTTGGAATTATGGGTCCTTCTGGTTCTGGTAAGACGACACTACTAAATGTTCTTTCTACAATTGATAATGCGACGAATGGTGAAATTTTAATTGATGGAAAAGATATCGTGAAAATGAATGATGATAAGTTAGCGTTATTCCGCCGCGATCATTTAGGGTTCATTTTCCAAGATTATAACTTATTAGATACGTTAACGGTGAAAGAGAATATTGCTTTACCACTTGCGTTATCGAAAGTGAAAGCGAGTGAGATTGATCGCCGCGTTCTTGAAATCTCAAAGAAATTTGGCATTGATCACATTTTAAGCCAGTTCCCATATCAAGTATCTGGTGGACAGAAGCAAAGATGCGCGGCATCGCGTGCAATTGTTACAAATCCAAGTATGATTTTCGGGGACGAGCCAACTGGAGCACTTGATTCTAAATCAGCGACAGATTTATTAGAAAGTATGAAGTCGTTAAATGAATATGATAACTCTACAATTTTAATGGTAACGCACGATGCGTTTGCGGCGAGTTACTGTAAACGAGTTATTTTCATTAAAGATGGTGAGTTATATAAAGAATTACACCGCGGCGAATTAACGCGTAAACAATTCTTCCAACAAGTCGTTGACGTAATGTCTTCTATTTCCGGAGGTATGGCTGATGACCTTATCTAGCATTGCCCTCCGCAACATACAGCGGAATTTTAAAGACTACTTTGTGTATTTTGCATCTATGATTTTTAGTATTGTCATTTATTTTACCTTTAAAGCGCTGCAATACAATTCACAAATGGAAAAAGCAGCGGAAGCTTCTAAAAAAATTAGCGGGGCATTCCAAGTTTCGAGTGTCATGCTTATCATTTTCGTGGCAGTGTTCATTATATATTCGAACGGTTTCTTTACACGTAAACGTAAAAAAGAAGTTGGACTATATTCCTTATTAGGTATTCGAAAAAGACAAATCGGTAAAATGCTCTTTTATGAAAATATGTTAATGGGATTAATGTCTTTAATTATCGGAATTGCGATTGGTAGTGTCCTTTCGAAGCTATTCCTTGAACTGCTAGTAAGCATGATGGGATTAAACTTAAATGTTCATTTTGAAGTACCGATGGCTGCAATTGTTGATACGGCACTTATTTTCCTTGTGATTATTTTGTATACATCACTTCAAGGATATCGTTTAATTTATCGATTTAAGCTAATTGAACTTTTCCGTGCAGAACGTGAAGGAGAAGCAATGCCAAAAGGATCTGTCATTATGGCATTAATTTCAGTTGTCTTAATCGGTTCAGGTTATTTCTTAGCATTAATGTTCATGAAGGCAGTTCAATATGCAGACTTTATGGCAGTTGCACTTTATATTTTACTGGCAACAGTATTAGGTACGTACTTACTATTTATGTTCTTTACAGTATTCGTATTGAAACGTGCAAGAACGAATAAATCATCGTTTTATAACGGTATGAATATGGTAACGACGTCACAGCTACTATATCGTATTAAAGGAAATGCAAAGTCACTTGCGACAATTTCTATTTTAAGCGCGGTAACATTAACAGCGGTTGGTACGTCAGTTACGATGTATTACAACACATTTACGCAATCAAAAGTAGTTGCACCATATAGCTATTCTTATGAGAAAAAAGATGCAGCGCTTGATAAGAAAGTAAATGCGATTTTTGCAGAAGAGAAGAAAAATCATCCGATTAAAGATCAATTTGAAATTGAGACAGTTCCTGTAAAAGGGAAGTTTGAAGGAGATAAAGTTGATTTCATTCTGAATATGAACTATACGATTTCAGAGAAGTATCAGTTTATGTCACAGTCTGAATTTAACAAGCTTGCTAAAAAAATTGATGCAGAAACAGTGAATGTAGCTGCTGGTGAAGCATTTATATATGATAGTTCGTATATTGAAGGGCATGAGTTTAGTCCACAATATAAAGGAAACAAAGCAGTATTCCAAATCGGAAACGAAACGAAGCAATTAAAAATTCAAGGTGCCAATGACGTCGCGATTACAAATTTAGGTGAATTAGTTGTTGTCGTTTCAGATGAAATGTATGAGCAAGCGAAGCAAGCATTTGGAACACGCGTTGTAAAAAATATTGATGTAAAAGATGAAAAAGATAGTAAAGTGTTAACAGAAAAATTAACAAAAGTGATGCCAGCTGGTGAATCAGAAATGGTGCCATCATTTAGAGATTTCTACACTGGTTTCCATATGGGGCTTGAAGGAACAGGATTAATGATGTTTATTGGAATGTTCTTAGGTCTTGTATTCTTACTAGCAACAGGTTCTATCATTTACTTTAAACAATTAACAGAAGCAAATGCTGATCGTGAGCGTTATGTTGTACTTCACAAAATAGGGGTCACAAAACAAGAAATGAAAAAAGCTATTGCAAAACAAGTAAGCTTTATCTTTGCGATCCCGTTAGTAATCGGAATCCTGCACAGCTTGTTTGCATTAAAAGGTTTAGGGAACATACTACCATTTGAAATTATGATTCCGCTCCTAATTAGTATTGGAGTATATGGCGTCATTTATATCGGATATTACTTCATCACAGTTCGTTCTTATTATAAGATTGTGAGCGCGAAGTAATAGGAGATAATTATAAGAAGCTAAAAAGCCATTCACTTAATTTTTTATGAGGTGAATGGCTTTTTGTTTTTGTATATAAGTGCGACTAAGAGGGAGACACAATTAACGAGCATCAATTATGTCTATAAGACTAAAAGTATGTTTATGACCAAAGATATCTATGCATATTACAGTACGTTTTAAAGGATGTATTTCCATTACGGTCATGTACATTGTAGGAAAATAACCATTTTTATAATACGTGATCAATATTTCTACTTCTGAAATGAATGAGCGTAATAAGGTGTCTTCAATTCTTTCTCTATCATCGTATGGTGATACTTTTCGTGTGTCTTTCGTGTCGGCAGATTGTTTAGACATAATATTCATTGAAATCGATTTAAATATGTTTGCACTGCTCATGCTTTCTATTCTCCTAACAATATATTTTCTATATAGGAAGGTTAATGACTATGGAAGTAGTTATTACAGATAATTTATAAGCATTTTGTTTATAGGACGATATTGGAAAACGAATTTGCTTGATACTAGAAAATTAACAAATAAATTACCATATTTATAGTAATTTATTTGTCATTTTTGTACTTTTTTGAATGCGGTTAAAATTTTATTTGGGAGGAAGGAGAATAAAATGAATATGAGGTGAGAAAAGTATTATACTTATCTCACCTCATAGTAAGAAAACATCTTTATATAACAGTATGATTTTCACGATATTGTCTAGGTGTCATATTCGTGATTTTTTTGAAAACTCGTGTGAAATAACTTTGGTCATTAAAATTAAGCCATGTACAAATATCTGATAATGGATAGGTCGTTAATGTTAATAATTTTTTAGCTTCTTCTACCCGTTCTCTTTGAATGTATTCACTTAAAGGAATGCCCACTTCTTTTTTAAACAGTTTTGATAAATAAGTAGGAGAAATATGTAAAAGATTAGCAAGGTCATTGAGAGATATTTCATCGTAAATTTGCTTGTGAATATGATTAAGGCATGTAGTAATGGAATTAGAATATACTTGATTATTATATTCTTTAACACGTTCTGCAAAAGTACATAACGCATCTTCAATTAATCTATTTACGGAATACATGTTATCTAGTTTTTCAATGGTTTGTATATATAAAGTACCGAGTGAAAAAGCAATATCTGACGGAAGATTACCGTCTATCGCATACCGAATGGCTAGCGTAATTGCGATAATTCCATTGTTTTTTTGGTTTCTAAGTTGATCGCCTTTGGATGAAATTGCCGCGTCTTCCTGAGGGAATGAATATGCATATTGTATGACCTTTTCTTTATTGCCTTCTTTAATTGCTGAAAAAAATTTACGTTCCAATGATATGTCATAATTTTGCGGATCATGCCGGCGACGTTTTGAAATGTATAGATCAGGATTTACGATTTTATAAGAAACGTCTTCGAGTAATTTATTTTTCTCCCAAACAATATCTCGATCTAATTTTTCATTGAAGATTACGTAATGTAACCAAATACTTATATCGATGAGTGTACTTTTTTTTACCTCAGGTAGAAATTGATAGTAGTCTACTCCTTGTTGCATGTTATTCGTACAGTTAAAATATTTCATAAGTTTAATCGCCATTTCATCAGATACTTTTGGATAGGTAGTAGGACCGATTATAATTGTGCCTTTTATATGTTCATGGTTTGTTATATGGATGATAATGAAATTTTCAAGATACTCATTCCCTTTGAAAAGTGGGAAATTACAAGGAGCATTTTCTTGATACATCTCACTAAGATGTTCTTCTTTAGAAGAATAAAAAGGACTACAAATCGTATGAGAAGTAGCTTCATATAAAATTTTTTTGTCAGTAGATAAAAACTGAATAGGTACATGAAAAGTTCTATGCACAAGATCACATAAGTATTGTAGATCAATGGATTTATTCATTATTTTCTCCTTTTAAATAGTATTAAATCTACATCCATTTCCATAAGATGTGAATTTCTTAATATTCATTTATCCCGCTTTAATGGGCAGTAAGAACCCCACCTCAAAATTCAGCGAAAGCAAAGAAGTTAGGTGGGGGATCAACTGCCCATAAAAGTCCGATTGGTGAAGGCTAATAATCAGTGGGGGATGAAGAAAACCCCCACTGATTAAAGTTTCACTTTATTCTTACTTTTTATAAAAAGATTGCATATATTTACGGATTCATTTACTTAGGTGTTGTATAGCAAAAGACGTATTGATGGTGGTTTCCATAAAAGTTTTCTTTTATATCTATTATACCAAATAAATAAATACAGAAGAGTTATTTATATCCAAAACCCCTTCCTAATTATTATTAGTTGAAATAATCGAGTTGTTATTACATGGTAAAATATAGAAGGAGGAGGCGGGAAGTATGCTACTTATTGTTAGCCTTATATTAATTGGAATTATGTGTAGTATGAGAATAGTATCCTTACATATGATAGAACGGCAAATAATAGAAGAGCGATATGTATATTGCCCAAAATGTGATGCGAAAATTAGAAGAGGAAACTCTGCTCCTTTTTGTTCGAAGTGTAATTTAATATTTTAAAGAAGATAAAAAGGCCGCAACGAACATATTTCAGTTCGTTGTGGCCTTTTTTGAATGAAGAATAATAACAACTTTCTATGTTCCACTTATAATTTCTACAGTTATCTCCACAAGAATAGTGGATTTTGTTAAATAAAATCATTTTTAATAATTTTATTTTGGAGCTACAGACGTTGAAACATAAAATTGTTACTTATTAGTATCTATAACACTTTAAAGTGCGTACTTTTTATTGCATTTCTTTTTAAGGAAATATTAAGAAACCAAAGCACTATTTATTAAGAAAATGTATCTGTACTGAAGTCTGTTGCCTGAACAAAGTTTGTCCTCTCCCTTATATCAAGGTGCTTCTTTCCTTCGTTGTATATAAAAATCACTAGAGCATGCAAATAGACCATTCTGCTATTTTTAAGTAGTATTATTAGAATGTCACAGGCAAGTATGGCTATGTTATACTTTGGTGAAATTGAAAAGTTTATATAGAGGTGAAGATGATACATATGCAAAAAGATATTTTGAAACTATTAGATAAAAAACAAAGTAACTATGAATTTCCTGCTTTTGATAATGAAGATATGGATATTTCACAAGTGAAATTCTCTCTTTTCTTTAAAGATAATAAGGATTGGTTAATGGTGTTTCAAATTGTTGGTGTAGGTTCATTAGGGGTATTTAATGATATTCAAGTATATGGCGATAGAATTACTCATTCAATGGGTGATGATGGTATTTTGCAATTAAATGATGGAGATTATGAATTATTTGATGATGAAGGTAATTTTATACCGGATATGTATACTGGCAGTTTAAAAATACGTGAGCATCATTTTGAATATAAATTTACAGAAGAAGAGTATGGAGATAATGGAATAGATGTACAAACGACAGAATCTTATCCAAGAGATTTCATGCGTATGCTTGCTACTCATGACGAAGCTAGAAAATTATTATGGTGGGATAAAGAAGAGATTTTAGAAGAGTTCGGTTTAGAAGGCGATTGGGAAGTAGCGTATGAAACGGAAGAATGGAAACACGTTGAAGAAGAGAAAGTAAGTGAAAATGAATTTTTCCAATCAGTAGCCGCTGCAATAGAGACGCAAGATACAGGCGTTATTGTGAATAAGGATTGTAATACGCACTGGAAAAATTGGGTGGAGTTTGATTACGAAAACTTATATTAAAAATGAAAAAACAGGTTAAAATACCTTTCTAATAAAAAAGACGAGCTAAAGTGTTGAAACTTTAGTTCGTCTTTTTGTATTACACAACCGCAGGATTATAAATCATCGTAAAGTGCCCTTGTAACAATTCTATATGACATGGTGTATGAAGCGAACTTTCGCCATCTGTATCTACTTCTTTTTCTTCTTCTGTTTCAATATGAATGGATTTCGCTTTTACGTGGAAGATGTCATTTTCATTTGTGTCTTCGAATAGTTTCTTGCCGATATAATCTTTAAATGCTTGAATCCCCGTTGATTTGACTACGAAAATATCAAGTGTTCCATCATCGCATTTTACATTTGGAATAAAGGAAGGAATACCACCAAGATATTCACCGTTTCCTACCATAACAAGGACAGCTTCGTCTTCATATACTTGTCCGTCGTAAGTGATTTTGACTGGGAATGTTTCAGCGTTTTTGACAGTTCGAATGGTGCTTAAGTAGTAACCAATTTTACCAAGCTTTGCTTTCTCTTCTGCGTCAATATTGTTTGATACTTCAGAAACGAGTCCAATACCCCAGAAGTTTAAGAAGTGTTGTCCGTTTGCTTTTGCGACGTCAACTGGTTTTACGTGTTCCTTTGTGATCAGTTTTGCTGCGTCTGCAATATTTTGCGGAACACCAAGTGTACGAGAGAAGTCGTTGCAAGTTCCGCCTGGAATGATTGCAAGTGTAGGTCTAGTTTCAAGAGGGGCTAATCCGTTTGTGCATTCAAATACAGTTCCGTCACCACCAAAGACGATAATTAAATCTACTTTACTAGCAAACTCTTGGCAATATTTTGTTGCATCACCTTGCTTTTTCGTATGAAGGATATGTAAATCAGGAAAAGCTGTGGCAAGAGGTGGTACGATTTTCGCTAAATTTGTATGTAAGTCGCCTTGACCGGCTTTCGGATTTACGATGAGGAGTACTTTTTCAAATTTTGTCTTTGGCATTTTTATTCTCTCCCTTTGTCTTGTACGAATCGTGATAGAAAATAAACTTTCATCAGTAATTGATGAAAGTTTATTTTGTTATATTAGTCCGTTACAACTGAAGCGATAAATGGTAAGTTACGATATTTTTCCGCACAGTCGATACCGTATCCAACGATAAATTCGTCTGGAATTTGGAAGCCAACATATTCAGCTTTTAAGTCCACTTTACGGCGCTCTGGCTTATCAAGTAACGTACAGAATTTGAGTGCCTTCGGTTTATGCATAAAGAAGTGATCTTTTAAGAAGTGCAGTGTTAAACCTGAATCGATAATATCTTCTACGACAATTACGTTTTTTCCAGTAATGTTTACGTCGATATCTTTTAGTAGTTTCACTTTTCCTGTTGTTTCTGTTTGATTTCCATAGCTAGATGCAGAGATGAAATCAATTGTTACATCGTTTTTAATGTGACGAATTAAATCAGCAGCAAATACGAATGAACCTTTTAATACTGCGATGACTACGATTTCTTCTCCTTCAAAGTCACGTTCGATTTGAAGTGCTAGTTCTTTTACTTTTGCTTGTAATTGTTCTTCAGAAATTAAAGTGTCTTTTATTTCAATATTCATTGGAGTCCTCCTACAGTGTAAAACTTGTGAACATTTCGACTGTAAAGGATAGAAAGGAAAAAGTCAAAGAAGATAGTAATTTTTTACAAAGACAACAACAAAATCATCTGATGATATGATATACTAATCATGATAAGAAAACGCTTCCATAAAGGGTGATTATAATGAAGAAGAAACAGTACACAAGTGTAACATTTATAAAAGCATTACTATTAACCATTGTTCTTGGCCTGTTGGCTTACATAATTGACGTACCTGTAATTCGCATTTCACTAATTGGAATGACGTTAGTATTAGGCGCAATTTCCCACGGTATGATGTCGCAGCTGCAAGAAGCTGGACTTGATAATATGAATGATCATATAGATAAAAAGTGAGAAACCTTCATGTATATATAATGAAGGTTTTTTCTTTTCTTACAAAAATGTAAGGTAGTTGTAAGACAAATCGATAGTTGCATAATAGCATTTTGGATACACTATGGGTGTAAGGTAAAAGGCAAGCATATTTAGGTAAACTAAGTTTTAGGCACTCTATATGTGAAGAAGGAGTAGGAGGGCATGGAGAAACGTTGGACAACCTTTTCTTTTTTAGCAACTAGTAACACCGTAATGCTAGCTGGTGAAATGGATTTTTTGCACTTGTTTGATCGAGAAGACGATCATTCTTCTTCTAAATTTACAATGAAATGGTGTAAGTGGAGCGAAAATTGTAGATTGGAAGAAGAGGCCCCTAAAGAAGAGCAAAAAATTATTTTAACAAATCCTATTAAAGCGTGGGTTGTTCAACGTCGCAAGTGTAACGTCAAAAATCACTTCAAGAAAACTGAGCCGAGACAATTAGTTATCGCTCCGGCCCGCTCTACTTCTAAATCACGCGAAAGTAACATGTAAATATTGAGACACACACCCGAAAAGAGCACTGTATCATACAGTGCTCTTTTTCTTTTTTGTAAAAATCCTTTTGTCTGAGGAAAAATTTGTTATGATTATGGAGGAATCTTACATTTTACATATTGTTAGGAAATATGAACGTAATAAAATTCGAAGAGGTGTGTGTATGATGAAAAAGTATAGTGTAATTGCAGTAGCGAGTCTGTTAGCGACAAATCTATTAACATTTCCTTCTAGTTCACTAGCGGAAATTGAAAATAAAACGAGAAATAGTATAGAAGCTTTACCACACATACAGAGCAATGAGAAAAGCGAACTGCACAAACAATTAGAAGCTGTCAAAGAACGACAAATAGAATTAGAAAAAAGAGAAGAAATTTTAAAACAGCAGGAAGAATTATTTGTTAAGGTAGATGAATTAAACCAGAAAAAAGACGAGTTACTGAAACAAGATGGTGAACATAAAGTACAACTGGAAGAAGTACAGCAGGAATTAGATGAGTTGAAAAAGCAGCAAGCAGAACTTGAAGGGAAGAACCCGTTACAAGTGAAGGATAACAATGAAGAGAAAAAAGCTGCTGAATTAAAAAAACAAGAAGAACTTGAAGAGAAGAATGCATTAGAAATAAAAGAAAACAATAGCCAAGAAGAAAAAACTCTTGAAGAATTAGAAGAACAAAAAAAGAAGGACGAGCTAAAGAAGCAACAAGATGAATTACGAAAACAGCAGGAAGAATTGAAAAAGCAACAACTAGAAATGGAGCAGCAAATAAAACAAGAGCTTGAATTAAAACAAAAAGAGGAACAAGCAAAACAAGAACTTGAATTAAAACAAAAAGAAGAACAGGCAAAACAA
Source organism: Bacillus luti (assembly GCF_001884105.1). Lineage (GTDB taxonomy): Bacteria > Bacillota > Bacilli > Bacillales > Bacillaceae_G > Bacillus_A > Bacillus_A luti. Next base: position 37,146 of record NZ_MACI01000043.1, read on the forward strand.
GAACTTGAATTAAAACAAAAAGAAGAACAGGCAAAACAAGAACTTGAGCTAAAACAAAAAGAGGAACAAACAAAACAAGAATTTGAATTGAAACAAAAAGAAGAACAGGAAAAGAGAGAAGCAGAATTAAAACGAGCTGCTATTACAATGCAAGCAGCGCCGCAATCGTTTCCTGATGTGCCAAAGTGGGCGGAAGAGTCTGTTTATTATTTAGTTCATAAACAGGTGATTTCTGGGATGCCGGATGGAACGTTTGCATCAAACAAAGTATTAAGTAGAGCTGAAGCAGCTACGATTATGGCGAAAATTTTAGGATTAGAAGTTAAAGAAGGAGAAAAGCCAACTTTTACAGACTCTCAAGACCATTGGGCAACTTCTTATATTGCTGCGGTGGAAAAAGCAGGTGTCATTAAAGGTGAAGGAAATGGGAAATTTAATCCGAATGGACAAATGACAAGAGCTGCTATGGCAGCGATGTTGGTCCAAGCTTATCAATTAGACAAAAAGGTTAATGAAGAATTACCAACATTATTTGCTGATGTAAAAGATCATTGGGGTGAGAAATTCATTAATATTTTAGTAGGCATGGGTATATCCAGTGGTGTTGATGGAGAGCATTGGCAACCGGATAGATCCATTACGCGTGCAGAGGCAGCGCAGCTCGTCGCAGTTACAGATAAGTCTAAAGACAATGAAGTGAAGGTAAAAAAGATAAACATTTCGAAAAAATTCTTTACGTATAATGGACCATCTTTATCATCTGGAATTTCAAAGGAATATGGACCTAGGGAAGTAACAGTGTATGAAGAACGAGAAGATGGATGGATTAGAATTCATACGGAAGAAGGTTTTAAGTGGGTTTGTTTAGTTGAAAAGAAAATAAATATGAATAATAACTTTTTGACATACAATGAGGCATCCTTATCTTCTGGTATTTCAAGTGAGTATACTCCGCAAATAGTAACAGTTGTTGAAGAGCGAGAAGGAAATTGGATTAAAATTTATACTGGTTTAGGTTATAAGTGGGTATGTTTAATAGACAAGAAAGTACAGATTGATAGAGACTTTACTACTTATGATGCCCCTGTCCGATCTGCAAATATATTAGGTTATTATGGGCCTCAAGTAGTAACTGTTGTAGAGGAAAGAGGTACGTGGCTTCGTATACGTACATATGCAGGCTATCAATGGTTAGATACGAAAAAAGAAGCGAAGTATTTATCTAAAGTATTCTTTGCTTATGATAGTCCGAGTTTTGTATCTCGTGTATCCGGAAAGTATGCACCACAGACAGTAGAAGTTTATGGTGAAAGAGATGGTGGCTGGATTCAAATTCAAACTAGTAACGGATTAAAGTGGGTTAATGAAGGAAATGTTAATCGTAGTCAGGTCATACTGAATGTACCGTCGCTGTATCAATTCCCAGAATTGAATAATGGATGTGAAGTTGTTTCTTTACAAATGCTTGTGGAACATCAAATTGGTCGTTCGTTCAATAAAGTGATGTTTGCGTTTGAAATGCCGTTTGATCAAACGAAGTTAAAAAATTATAAAACGTCATCACAAATTTGGGGAGATCCAGATGTAGGATTTGTAGGTGATGTAACAGGGAATACACCAGGGTATTCTATTAATCCAGAACCACTAAAACGATTGTTAGATAAATATGCAAGAGGAACGAACTTAACCGGAAATGATCTTTCTGTTTTAGAAGACTATGTAAGAAATGGGAAACCAGTAGTAACATGGGTAACTGTCGCTTTAAATAACCCAAGACCAATTACAACGTGGAAAACACCAGGTGGAAAAACAATTTCTGCAAGAATGAATACGCATGCAGTTGTTTTAACAGGTGTGGATGATAATTACGTATACTATAATGATCCGTTTTATGGGACGAAAAATGTAAAAGTAAGTAAGAGCCGATTTGCAAGTATTTATAATCAAATGGGCAAGAAAGCTTTAAGTGTAGATTAACTTTAAAAGGTTATCCGAAGATTATTTCGGATAACCTTTTTTTACAATGAAATCTTTAAATGAAATATATTTCATCTGCACCTTATATTTACATCAATTATTTATTCTAGTGATACATCCGGTGCGAGTTGATGTAAATAAAATATAGGGAGAGAATAAAAATGAAAAAGAAACTATTACCAATCTGTGCAATGGCTTTTTTAACAGTAGGATATTCTTCAGTAGTAAGTGCGGATACTGGAACAGTAACAAAGGAAGAACAGGCGCAAATACAGCAAGATAAAGCAAAAAAAGAAGCTGCGATTAAGGAACAACAAAAAAATGATGTAGCGAAAAAGCAAGCCGCGCAAGTACAAGAAAAAAGTGATATGGCAAAAAAAGAAGCCGCAATTAAGGAACAGCAAAAAAATGCTACAGCGAAAAAAGAAGTAGCGAAGCCAGTTGTACAAGGTGAAAAATTACCAAACACAGCATCAAATAATGTCGCAATGATGGGCTTAAGTGCCTCTCTTGTAGCAATAGGTACATTATTTGGTTTGAATCGTCGCAATAAAGTTAAGGGGTAAATAAAATATTGTCCTATAAAGAATGGGATAATTTCACATATTAAAAATGGTAGGTTATTCCTACCATTTTTTGCATGGAGGGATGAAATGTGAAGTTGCTTAATTATATCGGAATCCTATTGATGGCTATAGGGCTATTCATGGGATCATATTACGCTATGGAATGGTATAAAGGAAAAAGCTCTGCTCAACAATTAACGAAAGAAGAAATAAAGAACTTTAACAATATAGAACATAATCAACTTCCTTATGAAACACCTGTAACTTCTCAAGTACCTTCTTCTCAAACAGAACATAAAGAAGGAGAAAAGGTAGCGATGTTAAATATACCGAAAATAAAAAAGAAGTTTTCTATATATTGGGGAGCTGGTGATGCAACGTTGAAGAAGGGAGTTGGAATGTTCGTTAGTGATTTAACGACAACGCCATCTGGAGGGGGACATACTGTACTGAGTGGGCACCGGGATACGGTATTTACAGAGTTGGGAGAGTTAAAAGAAAAGGATACCCTTATTTTAGAGTATGATAAAAAAACTTACACATATGAAATTCAAAAAATATGGATTACCCATGCTGATGATCGTACTGTTATTATAAAAAAAGAAGAGCCAATATTAACACTGACAACTTGCTATCCATTTGATTATATAGGGGATGCACCAGATAGATATATTATCGAGGCGAAATTAACTGCTAGTTATTCAAAATGAAATTGTAGTTTCTGAAAGCGGGAGGGGGTACATAAGTTATGTCAAAGAATATTTTAATTGTTGAAGATGAAGATATATTACGTGAAATATTAAAAGATTATTTTTTGAGTGAGCAATATGTAGTGTTTGAAGCAAGAGATGGGAAAGAAGCTTTAGTTGTGTTTGAGGAAGAAGAAGTAGATTTAGTTATTCTAGATATTATGTTACCAGAACTTGATGGGTGGTCTGTTTGCCGAAGAATCCGTAAGACGTCCGAGGTTCCAATTATTATGCTGACGGCACGTGTTGATGAGGATGATACGTTACTTGGATTTGAACTTGGGGCGGATGATTATGTGACGAAGCCGTATAGCCCACCAATTTTATTAGCAAGAGCGAAAAGGTTGTTAGAAAGCAGAAAAGTGACAAAACAACTTTTAGAGAGTGAAGATAATACGTTATCAATTCATGGTATTCACGTTCATCTACCGTCACGTACTGTTACTGTAGATAGAACAGATATTAATTTAACACATACTGAGTTTGAAATATTAGCGTATTTCATGAAAAACCAAGGGATTGTTTTAACACGAGAGCAACTCATTTCAAGAATTTGGGGATATGAATTTGCTGGCGATGATCGAACGGTTAATAGCCATATTCGTAATTTGCGAAATAAATTAGGAGAAAAAGCAAAGTACATTACAACTGTAGTGCGAACTGGTTATAAATTTGAGGGGACTGTATGAGAAAAGGGATTGTACTGAAATTATTTACTCTCACAACAGCATTATGCATGTTAATTTTAGCGACGATATTTATTGGACAGACGATATTTTTTAAGCAATATTATGCGAATCGAAAAGTGGAAGATATTAAAGTAAATTTAAATTCCTTTGAACAGAATTATTTGAAGGAAGCCGGAAATGCAGAAGGAATTCAAAAGCTGGAGCAAGACTTTTTAAGAGAAAATAATACATGGATTACGACATTAGATCAGAACGGGAATTTAAAGCATGTGGATGATTTTTATTTTGAGGTAACGATAGATCGTAGACAACAAAAGAGCTTTGGACGACAACTATTCAAAATGCCCTTATACAATCTCGTCAATATAGAGGAAATTGATAATAAATCATCAGAGCAGTTTTTAGGCCAAGAAATTTATTTTTCTGGAGTGAAAAAAGAAGATAATTTTATTCCATTCTCTTTCTCGTTATCTAAGCAGAATTTAAGCGGCTCGAATAAACCGTTAGAAAAAGCATTTAATGAGAAAATGAGTAAATTAAATGAGGAGAAGAAGAAAGTAGCTGGGGAACAAGTTGGTAAGGAAAAGAAGCCAGCCGTTCAGGAGCAAGCTGCCCCAGAACCAGATGTTTACATAGCGGGCCGTGTTACGAAAGTACAGTTACCCGATGTAAAAGGTTTTGTAAATCCAATTTATAAGAATAATTTATTCTTCGATAGTATAAAAGAGTTTCAAACGGATTTATTACTAAAAGAGAGTAATCAAATAGAGTATTCAACAAAGACAATGGACTATGAAAAAAATGATATTAAATATAAATTATTAATGAAACCGATAAAAGAAAAAGACGGATCGGTCACATATATATATGCGATGGCTTCCTTACAACCAGTAGATGAAGCTGTACAAATGGTGCAAGATTATTACATCTACATTATTGCATTTGTGGTCGTTCTCATTTTTCTAGCTTCGTTCTATTACTCAAAACAAATTGCAAAACCGTTATTAAAAATAAATGATACAACGAAGAAAATAGCGCATTTAGATTTTACAGAAAAAATACCGATTACTTCAAAAGATGAAATTGGGGATTTATCGAAAAATATTAATGTGCTATCGAATAAACTCCATTCGCATATTGGACAGCTAGAACAAGATATTGAAAAGGAAAGAAAGCTAGAAAAGACACGAAAAGAATTCATATCAGGTGTTTCACATGAATTAAAAACACCACTGAGTATTATGAAAAGCTGTATTTCTATTTTAAAAGATGGGGTAGCTGAACATAAAAAAGAATACTATTTTCAAGCGATGGAACGAGAAGTAGACAAAATGGATACGTTAATTTTGGATATGCTTGAGTTAGCTAAATTTGAGTCAGGCACGTATAAAATGAAAAAGGATTTATTTTATATTGATACAGTAATTGAAGATATATGTGAACATCTTTCTGTGGAAATAGAGAAAAAAGAACTTCGTGTTCAGAAAAATATAGGTCCATTTGAAGTGATGGCAAATCAAGGCCGGATTGAACAAGTCATTGTGAACTTCATTACGAATGCGATACGTTATACACCAAATAAGGAAGATATTATTGTTTCTACAATAGATGAAAAAGGTCGTATAAAAGTATGTATTGAAAATAAGGGTACTCACATTGAAGAAGAGCAGTTAGATAAAATTTGGGATCGTTTTTATCGCGTGGATGCAGCTCGCCAGCGTTCACAGGGGGGAACAGGGCTTGGTCTTGCGATCTCAAAAAATATTTTGGAACTGCACGATGCTGAATATGGGGCAGAAAATACAGAAGATGGTGTGTTATTTTACTTCTATTTACAGAAAAAAGCGTAGATGATGCATGCTACGCTTTTTTTAATTTATTTTCATATTATCTTTACCTAATCTTTATTTTTAAGCGATATAATCTGGTTAGAATATGAGGTTATGTAAGGAGTCGATGAACCGTGCATAGCAATTGGCTAAGTATAATGGTATTCATTTTCTTTTGTGCATTTATTGTATTTTTAATTGATATTACGATATGAAAAAAAAGCGCTTATTAAGCGCTTTTTTTGTTTGCATTTATTTGAGAAGCACCGATGCTTTTGAATAAGCGTGGTGAAGTTCTAAATAAAAGGAATAGTAATACTGTGCATAAGGCGAAAGAACCAAGCATTGTACTACCGTTTACAATTAATGAATATAGCACAGCAGATTGACCTTTCGGTGCATATTGTCCCCAGAAAATAATACCGGCGATAAAGTGACAGAAGTAGCGTGCAAAGCTACCGACAAATGTTGCAAGGATCATGTAAACAAGTGCTTTCTTTTTTTTGTTTTGTTTTGATGCAGGTTTATCTTTACGGCTACCTAAGTTGGATTGGTCTTCATTAGATGAAAGAAGAGCATTTTGAATTGGACGATAGAATAAACCAGCAAATCCGATAAAAGCAAAGGCAATGAAGTACTCAATGAATGCTTGAATAGGTGTTAAGATGTAAGCATCTCCTACGACAATTTGTAATAGTCCCCAAATTAAGCCTCCTAAGAAAGCCATTTTGAAGCCCCAGCGGTATGCGATAATAAAAATAGGAATCATTGCAAATGAAATGGAACCACCTGTTGGAAGTTTAAGTGATAATGGTAAAATGTCGATAATCATGGCGAAGGCTGCAAGAATAGCAGATTCGATCATCGCTTGTAAATTGGTGTTACGCATGTTGTCTCCCCCTAAATCCAAGTTGTACAAAAAAGAACATTATCATAGGAGGATACGAAATACGTAAATAAAAAGAGGTGTGTATTTCGGACGTTTGCACAATCCCTGCGTTAGCATTAACTAACAGGTTCGAAGGGTCGGAACGAATTGTTCCCTCTCAGCGACATGGCTCCCCCTGTGATAACGAGATTCTTTATTTGCTATTGTTTATTGTAAGCGAAATGGATGAGAATGGCAAACGAATCTGTTATGACAATTATTGAAATAGAATTGTAGCGAAATGTTAATAAATATGAAGCAAAAGGGTATAGTACAAGAGAAATAGAGTGTGCTATAATTCTTTTGAAAATAATTATCATTCTCTTCTGAGGGGGAAGTTTATGAGCTTAGTAGATATTAAAATTGGCGAGAAAGTGTTAGTAAAAAGTATTCAGTCGTTAGATCAGTTACTAAAGAGAAGACTGGCTGCTTTCGGTCTTTCTGAAGGAAGCGAACTTCGTATGAAACAGAAAGCGATGTTCAAAGGTCCTTGTACATTGGAGTGTCGTGGACAGTTAATTAGTATTCGTCATTGTGACGCGAAAATGATAAAGGTGGAATTAGCGTGAATAAGGTAGCTTTGCTAGGGAATCCGAATACAGGGAAAACATCATTATTTAATGCACTTACTGGTTCTTATGAATATGTAGGAAACTGGAGCGGTGTAACAGTAGAAAAGAAGGTTGGTAAATTAAAAGATAAGCAAGGAACATTAATTGATTTACCAGGCGTCTATGATTTAAATCCAGTTTCACGTGATGAAGGTGTTGTAACAAACTTTCTACTAACAGAAGAATTTAATCATATGTTAAATATCGTGGATTCTTCGCAGTTTGAACGAAATATGCATTTAACGTTGCAATTACTTGAATTTGGTAAGCCCGTTTCAATTGGTCTAAATATGGTTGATGTGGCGAAGCAAAGAGGAATTGTCATTGATGTAAAGCGGTTATCAGAATTACTAGGAGTAACAGTCGTTCCTGTCGTTGCAAGAAGTGGAAAAGGCTGTGAAGAATTACTTACGACTCTTAAAGAAAATGACAAAAAAGAGAAAAAACCATTCATTATTTCATATGGTGTACAAGTGGATGAAGGGATTGGAGAGATAATTGCTCTTTTAGAGACAGCAAATTATGAGCATCCAAGATGGTTAGCCCTTCAATTTCTAAGCAATAACGAAGTAGTAGAAAAAGAAATGAAAGCACTACCAATTTATAAGGAACTTGCAGCCGTTCGATCTCGCTTAGAAGAAAAACTTGATTGTACGTTAGAGGAGCATATTTACAAGACTCGTGAAGCGTATATTGAAAAGTTAAAAACAAATGTTATGAAGCATGAGAAAGAAGGAAAAATTCCTTTTTCGGAAAAAATTGATAGGTTAATTACGCATAAAATTTTAGGACTTCCAATCTTTTTAGCAGTTATGTTTTTTATTTTTCAGGTTACGTTTACGTGGATTGGGACACCGTTATCTGATATGTTAGATGGATTTTTTGGTGGACAGCTTACGGATTGGGTAACGGCTGGACTTACAAGTGTTGGTGCTTCTGATTTTATTCAAGCACTCGTTACAGAAGGTATTATTGCTGGTGTTGGTGCTGTATTAGTATTCGTGCCACAAATCTTTGCACTATTCTTTTTCATTTCATTATTAGAAGACTCAGGATATATGGCGCGAATTGCAGTTGTTATGGATAGGATTATGGAGTTCTTTGGCTTAAACGGTAAAGCTTTTATTCCGATGATTATCGGTTTTGGATGTAACGTTCCAGGAATTATGGCGGCGAGAACGATTGAACAAGAGAAAGAGCGTTTACTTACAGTTTTAGTAACACCATTTATGTCTTGTTCAGCACGTTTACCTGTATATGCATTATTTGCGGGAGTATTCTTCCCTAATAGTCAGGCGACTGTTGTATTTTCTTTATATGTTGCAGGTATTGTTCTGGCATTACTCGTTACAAAAATTATGTCTCTTACGATTTTGAAAGCGGAAAAATCTATTTTCGTAATTGAATTACCACCTTACCGTGTGCCACAAGCAAAAACATTATGGCTGAGCACATGGGAGAAAGGGAAAGGATTTGTTCGTAAAGCTGGTACATTCATCTTCGGTGGATCGGTTGTCATTTGGTTATTAAATTATGCAGGTCCATCAGGATTTGGTGTTGATATGGGAGACAGTTATTTAGCAATGATTGGTGGATTTATTGCACCACTGTTTGCCCCACTTGGTTTTGGAACATGGCAAGCTGCAGCATCCCTTTTAACAGGATTTTTAGCGAAGGAAGTTGTTGTTTCAACAATGGCAATCATTTATGCGGTTAAAGAAGATGTGCTTGGAAATGTAATGGGAGCACATTATACAGCATTATCAGCTTATGCATTTATGTTCTTTATTTTATTATATGTGCCGTGTTTAGCGACGGTGGCTGTTATTAAACGTGAAACAGGATCAGCGAAGTGGACGATTTTCTCAGTCGTTTATCCACTCGTAGTTGCTTATGTATTAACGCTCATTATATACCAAGTTGGATCCTTACTCGGATTCTAGAAGGAGATGTATTGTGGTGATGGTCAATATTATAATTGGAGCTATCATTTTTGGTTATGCAGCATATACGTTAGTTAATTTTGTAAAGAGAAGTAAAAAAGGAAAATGCGCAGCATGTTCTTTAAATAAGTCATGTCAGTCGCAAACGTGTAGCCCGGATATGGAGCAAGTTGCTCATAAATAGAAAAAAGCTTTGCGAAATTCGCAAAGCTTTTTTTGTGTTATTTTTTAATTTTTACAAGTTGAGAAGCTTCTACTCCGTTATAACCAGGGAATTCTTTACTTGGGTCTTTATCGAATTTTAATACACCTACAGATTTTTCATCACCTTTTACATTGCTGTAAGTTGCGTCATCAACAATTGCATACATATCTGTATATGCGCGGCCACTTCCGATAATTGTGTTGCCTTCATATTTTAATTTCGCACCATCAAGTGTAGTATTTTCAACTTTCTCTTTTGCGAATAATACACCTTGTTCAGTCGTTACAGCCGGTAATTTATCAAGTGGTTTCGTGTTGTCTTTTTCATCCACTTTGCTAAGTAACTCTTTTTTTACGAGTTCTTCACCAGTTTTCTTATTCATTACAAGCACTTTTTTGCCATCTAATGTTGTCATTTTCATTTTATAGAAGTCTTTTTCTTTCACTTCTTTTTTATTTTTATCTGTAATTTGCTGAACTTGTTCTTCTGATCCGTACAGTACAAAACCGTTCGCTTTATCTCCTAATAAAGAACAACCTGATAATGCTCCAAGTGAAATTGCTGCTGCTAATCCGATCCCTACTAATTTTTTCATGATGATTTCTCCTTTTATATGTTTTATAGTAAATACAATTTTTGTATTATTGCTTACATGTGAAGAAGCTTGTTTGTTGCTTCTGGTATTAGTGTATAAGAAACATGGAGACGTAACTATCGAGTTAGCTTACAGTAACATTACAATAATGTAATTTAGTGAAAGTACGTAAAAATAAGTTAATTCTAAGGATAAATAATGAGAATATATTAGGAAAACAATATTGTATTTGGAATGTCATATTATATTGGATGTATTTTGGAAATAACATGTAAGGGCATCTTTGTTTTGTTATAATAAACACATAGGCTGTAAAAATGAATATTCTTTACTGTAAAGGGAGATTTTTAAGTTTTCCAAGTAGTGAATTTGAAATATGAGGTATATCATAGGAGGAATTCGGATGTCTGTATTTAAACGATTACGAGATTTAACAATGTCAAATGTGTATTCATTAATTGAAAAAGCGGAAGATCCAGTTAAGATGACGGATCAATATTTACGTGATATGCAAGCGGATGTACAAGAAGCTGAGAAAAGTGTAGCAGCTCAAATCGCGCTTGAGAAGAAATTCAAATTATTATTTGAAGAGCAAGAAGCACTTGTGAAAAAACGTGAAGAACAAGCTCATATGGCTGTTCAAGCTAGCAACTTAGATCTTGCGCGCCGTGCACTAGAAGAAAAACAAAATGCAGAGCAAAAGATGAATGAGTATAAAGCAAGCTATGAGCAAAACAAAGCAGCTGCTGATAATCTTCGTGCGAAGTTAGAAGAAATGCGTAAGCAATTAACTGAGCTGAAAAATAAACGTGAAACACTTGTAGCGCGTGTAAATGCAGCGAAAGCACAAAAGAATATTAATCAGGCGATGTCTGGATTTGATTCGAATTCAGCAAAAGCTGGTTTAAGCCGTATGGAAGAGAAAGCTCTTCAATTAGAGGCTGAAGCAGAAGCAAGTGGTGAAGTATACAAAAAAGAAAAATCATTAGATGATGAATTCGCAAGCTTAAACAAAAATTCTGCTGTTGACGATGAATTAGCTCGTATTATGAAGCAGTATGAGAAATAATATAGAATAGAGACAAATGAACCGACATGTCTAAATACATTCATGTCGGTTTTCTATTACTTTTTAGAGGAGGTTTTGCAATGTCGTGGATGAATGTAGTAGCCATGCTTGTATGGACTGGAGCGAGTGCAGTACTTTTATTTGCAATTATGTGGGTTGATTCAATTTTTACAAAATACAATGATTTAAAAGAAATAAAAAATGGGAATACGGCTGTAGCGACTCGTTTTGTTATGAAATTATTCGCACAAGGATACATTTTATCCCAATCGATAACGAAAGCAAATGATTTATGGCAAGCACTTCTTGCTTCAGCAGTTTCTTTCGTTATTTTATTAGTGGTAGAAATGTTCATTGAATTCGTATTAAAGAAAATGTCTGGTCTTGATTTAGAAGAAGGTACGAAAGAAGGCAGTGTTGCGCATGCAATGTTAGCTGGATCATTACATATTGTTGGGGCACTTATTTTAGGTGCTTGTTTATAAAGAGAAAAGGAGGGGTAGATCATGAGTTTATTTAAACGTATTAAAAATATAATGAAAAGTCCAGAGCCGCCGAAGCCAGAAAAGAGTCTTTTAACGTTAGCACCTGGTGATATGATTGAAGTTTCATTAGTCATGTACGAATTAACTGGGAAAACGAGTATGCATTCTCGCAAGGAAATTGTTTTAACGCTGCAAGACGGGAAAGATATTCGTTATTTAAAAATTGAAGATCGTGAAAATACGTATTACAAATTATATACACCAATTGATGGTCGTTTAGATTCAATTGACGAAATTCCGACGACGATTGAAATGGATGATACAGAGTACCATATGGAAGAGCAATATAATGGACGTGTTGTTGTGATGGGAAAAACACCATTTTCAGCTTCAGAGGAACAGTACGTATGGGAATTCCAATCTGATAATCGAAAGTTATTACGTATTGAATGGCAAAATGGTCGCACAATGATGTATGAGGGAGAAGCAATCATTCCTGCTGATGTACAAATTATAAGAGCAACGTAAGGGGGCGTAATCATGTCAAACCGATTGTTTACCATGATTAAATCATTTGTGATCCCTATACTTGCTATCGTTACATTACTTGTTGTTGCTGGTTATGCCTTATCAGGTTGTCAAGGCGGGCAGACAAAGTCGATTCAAGACCGCTATCCACTTGAGTCTGTCGCAAAAGAAGGTAAACAAGAATCTTACGTGTATAGGGCCGCCAATCGGTCAGTTCCTGAAGTCGCGAAGGAACTTATAGCCGAAAGGAAACCAAAGCAAGCATCTAAAGAAGACGAAAATCAAATGTTTCTCGTTTATTCTGATAAAATGTATAACCTTCAAAAGGATAAAGAGAAACCATCTGATACGTTAATTGAAGTCAGTAATGAAGAGTTTGTCCGTCAAAATTATCAACCGTCCTTCCTGCAAGGATATATTATGGGGAGTATATTAAACGATATATTCGGTTCGAAAAAATCATCATCTGGTGATTACCGAGGGTATAATGACAGACAAAATCATAAACCCGTTACGCCAGAAAGACCGCCTACGAAAGAAGAAAAGAAAAACCCACCTCCAATTACGAAGGAAGGGAAAGGGTCTATCATTAAGCGAGGCGATAATGTAGATTCGAAATCTTCTGTAGGAGATACAGGAAGTATTACGAAAAAAGGAAATAATACGCCTCCGCCTTCTACTGGAAGCAAAGGGAAAATTACAAAAACACCAGGTGGTTCGAGCGGATCAGATGTGAAGCCGAAATCTTCTATTAAAACCCCACCAAAGAATACATCTCCCCCAAAAACAAGGGTCGGTGGTTCAGGAAAGATTACGAAGAGAAGATAGTTATAGAGACCGAAAAGTGGAATTTACTTTTCGGTTTTTTTATGGGGATTAATTCCTTGTAGCTGGTACAATTAAGTTATAAGGAGGAGATTGTTATGACTATGTATAAAAGATTTAGTGTAATTATGTTCCTCGTATTATTCGTGAGTTTGTTTATAAGTACAACGATGAGATTTCACTTTGTAGTAGGTATTCTATGGATATTATGTACATGTACTCTCTTTCTATATGTTCCACTTCGCTTTCAACATGAAGTGTCCGCCTTTCAAAAATACGTAGCATGGATTAAGAGCGGAGGAAGGTGGGGGGAATAAAATATATCAACGATTCGACAGGCAGTATCGATTTTATAATAAAAAGAGGCGGTCCCAACATTTTGGGACTGCCTCTTTTTTTGCATAACGATTAATGAATATCGCGTTTCTTGAAATTACCGCCTTTTACTTCTGCTACGTCATAAACTGTAATAAAGGCATTAGGATCGATTTCATTAATCAGGTCTTTCATTTTACTTTCTTCTAAACGGTTAATTACACAAGAAATTTCTTTGAATTTCTCTCTTGAATAACCACCATAAACTTCATTGTATGTTGCGCTTCGGCCTAAACGATCGCGAATGGTTTCTACCATTAATTCAGGCTCTTTTGTGATAATCTTGAATGTTTTCGAACCACTTAAACCAACTTCAACGATATGAATCACTTTCGAAGCAATAAAGTAAGCAATTGCCGAAAGGATAGCGCCTTGAAGACCGAATACTGTTGATACGAAAATAAATACGAACATGTTTAAGAATAAAATAAGGTCACTCGTTCCAAATGGTAATTTACGAGAAAGTAATACAGCTAGCATATCGATTCCATCTAATGCGCCGCCGTTACGTAATGCTAGTCCCATACCAAAACCGATAATAATACCACCGACAACTGTAACTAATAATGTATCGCCTTCAATAATAGTTGGTATACCGTGCATGACAACGGTACCGATTGCTAATGAAGCAATCCCGATAATAGAATAAATTGCAAAGCTTTTACCGATCTGCTTATATCCTAACCAAACGAAAGGAATGTTAATAACTGCGATTAGAGCTCCTAATGGCAATCCAAATAATCTTGAACTAACGATACTTAAACCAGTTACACCACCGTCTGATACGTTATTTGGAATTAATACTGCTTCTAATCCGTACGCTGTGATGAATGCCCCAATAATAATCATCAAAGCTTTTGAAGCAATTTTTAGCTTATTGGGCTTGTTTTTGATAATTTTCTCCATGTAATTTCCTCGTTTCAAACTAGTTTCTTATTTGTTACGTAATTCACACCTAAATTCCATTTTAACATTTTATTTGAAAAAATTCTCCTTTAATGGATGTATGCAGGGAATAGTATCACCGTATCGTCTTAAAAAAATTTGAAATGAGTATAAGAAATCCCATCCTTAAAAAGGATGGGATGTTGTTAAGAAAATATAAAACTAATCACTGTTAGGAATAAAGCGAATCCTAAAATCGGTCCACATACTTTCATATGGCGCTTACGTCCCATAACGACGATTGCGACATATTCGCGAATCATTGCATTAGGCCAATAATAAAAGGCTGTTTTTGACCCGATTCCTTGGCTATTCAGACCAGCTTGTTTTGCATATATGCCAGCACGGAAAAGATGGAAATTATTCGTTGTAAAAATACTTCTATATTTACCGTCTGGTTTTAAAGAATCCATAATTTCTTTGGAGAACAACATATTTTGATATGTGTTTACAGAGCGATTTTCTTGCACTGTATGTTCAATTGGAATCCCCTTTTCAATAGCGTAATTTTGCATTGCTTCCGCTTCTGGAAGACCTTCATCCGGACCTTGTCCACCAGAGAATATAATTGTTGGTGGTGTATTCACGGCTGCTTGTTTCCAGTAAAAGTCGATTGCTTTATTAATGCGACTTGCAAGTAAAGGGGGCACTTTGTCATTAATTAAGCCACTGCCAAGAACGATGATGAAATCTTGGTTACGTCTCGGTCTATTGAATTGGTATAAAAAATATGCGCTTAAGAAGTTAGACAAATGTACAAAGAAATATATAGTTATAAGAGAAATAGCAGCAAAAATAAATTGAAAATGCGCTGAGAATAAACTTGCTGGATTTATGATAGGGATTAGCATACAGAATAAAATCCCTAAAGCAGCAATTAAAGTTAAAGAATTTGTGAAGCGTCGTCCTTCGCGTCGCATCAAAATTCTCGCATTAAGAAATAGTCCAAACATTAAAGCGATTATTGCAAAAGGTATCATTACAACTAGCGCTATCATAGGAATAATAACGATAAAATGTAAAGAGTTACTACCAGACTCATAGGAGGCTATTGCGCAAAATAATAAAAATGAACAGAAAAAGGCATTAAATAAAAAGCCGTTTATTATTTTTCGCGGATCTTTTAAATAGGAGATAAGAAAAATAATAAACAATATAAGAGGAATAATTCCGAAAGACATAAATATAGTACACCTCAATTTGTATAAGAATTTGACATACCTTTTATATTACATGATTTTATAATTGAAAATGAAAGAAAAAGGATTTTGAATTTTCTTGATAAAGTATATTCAAGGCGCTATATTAAAAGTAAAATGGTTGAAAAGGCACTCGGTAGAGTGTCTTTTCTTTTGTATGTAATTATGCATATTATATTTATTTTCAAGTGAATAGGATTAAAATATAGGTGATAGGCAGACTATATAAAGCAGAATTTAATACAAACATTTCCCTCTACTTTTTTGTATCTAACAATCGTATAACAATAAAAAATTCTGTTTTATAGTGTCTGTTTATGAAAAGCGTAAAAGGTGTCTTCGGTGAAGGCACCTTTTTGTTGTTTAATGTAGATGCTTTTCACTGTTGATATAGTGGAAAGTATCTATACTAAACATTAGCAATCTTCCGTATAAATATTATCAATTTACTATATATTCCAGTGGTGGTAACCTACGTATGAAAGGCTATCTTTTTCAAAATATTACCCCTAATAAATTTTTGAAGAAGTCAACTGTCTCCAAAATTGCCATTCATGCTTAGCAAAAAAGAATCCTGCTGGATTCTTTTTTGTGTTCGACATGATATGACAAATTACATTTTAATAATTTGTTATTATGTTAAATGGTTATTAAGAATAGTAAAAGGGGATTTTAGAATGAATTTAAAGAAAATACTTTTAGCAGGTGCGCTTGTCGCAACAACTGCATTTACATCAATTGGGACGGCACAAGCAAGTACTATCTTCAAAGATGTTCCAACAGGGCATTGGTCTTATAAAGCAATTTTAGATTTAACAAGTAAAAATATTGTTAGTGGGTACGGAAATGGAATTTTTGGATTCGGCGATGACGTGACTCGTGAGCAAGTTGCTAGACTTATGTATCTTCAACTAAAGCCGGGATCGAAAGAGAATTACAATAATCCGTATAATGATATTAATGAGCATTCAACAAGTTTTAAAAAGGAAATTTTAGCATTAACAGAAATGGGGATTTTTGCAGGAGATGAAAAAGGGAACTTTAGACCAAAAGCTTCTTTGACTCGTGAAGAAATGGCTCAAGTGTTAACAAATGCATATAAATTAGTGGCAAAATCAGAGCATACATTTGTAGATGTAGATAGAAAATCATGGTCGAATAAAGCGATTAGCGCTGTACAGTCTAATAAAATTGCTGCTGGAACAGGCGATAATATGTTTTCACCTAAGATGAATGTAACTCGTGAACAATATGTACAGTTCTTATATAATGCGACATTACCATATGAGGAAAGACCAGGAGCAAATCAAGAGCCAAAGCGCTTTGCTAATTGTAAAGAAGCAAACGATGCTGGATTTTATGATATTACAAGAGATAGTCCATACTACGGAAAGCATTTAGATCGTGATGGCGATGGAATTGCTTGTGAGAGAGAGAAGAGCGGTAAATAAGAAAAAGCACTCAATCTGAGTGCTTTTTCTTATTGAAACATGCTATTTTTGTAGGCGATTTTCATAAAATAAAAGTAACGAAATGAAAGTAGGTGACAAAATGCCGGCAGTTGTGGAAGGTGTTATTATTGAAAACTGCAATGGGACGATTAATTTGGGTGATAAATATAACGTGCAGCCTATTGAAAAGACGAAAGCTTATAATGGATCGGGGTCATCGAATACAGGACTAAAAGTTCAAACATTTAGTGGTGTTAGTACAGCGGATGTAGGGGATAATGATGTGAATGACCAAGGGATACAATTTACTTTATAGTGTAATATGCAAAATTTCATAAAATGATGAATTTTCCCTGTGCTACAATGTAGCTGTGAGCTGTTAGTGATTCTTCTATATCATAGTTGTTAGATTAGAAATATAACATCTTATCGAAAATCATACGTATAAAAAAGACACTTCAAACGAAGTGTCTTTTTTTATCTTAGTGATATCCTTTAGCAGAGTCTTTATGAATTTTATTTTTAAAGATACTGTAGCTCCAAAGTTGATATCCAATAACGATTGGTACCATGACCATTGCAACGAAGAACATAATTTTTAAATTCAATTGACTACCAGCTGCGTTGTATAACGTTGTACTATACGCATCGTTAATACGAGATGGTAACATTCTTGGGAACATACCTGCAAAGCCAGTTGTCATAAACATTGCAATCGTTAAGCAAACGAATGTGAATGCAAGACCGATTTTATGTTTGTACACCATAATAAGTGCGAGTACACTCATTAACATGGCAAGTACCGGAAGAATGAATAGTACAGGATATTCCGTAAAGTTTTGGAATAGGTTTGTACGATTGGCAGTTGCTACGTAGAAAATAGCTAAAATGATAGCAGCTGCCATTGAAAATGGTCGTGCGATTTTATAAGCGCGATCAGATACTTCACCAGTCGTCTTAATCATAACCCAAAGGGCACCAGATACGACGAATATAGCAGTGAAGAAAAGGCCACCTAAAATACCATAATGGTTTAATAAACTAAGTAAATTTCCTTCATAACCGTTTTTCCCGATTTGTAGTCCGTAATATAGATTAGCGAATGTAACACCGAATAAGAATGCGATTAGGAAACTACCGATTGTAAATGCCCATTTACAAGTTTTTTGCCAAATTGGTGAATCGTCTTTATGCATGAATTCAAGTCCAGCGGCTCGAGCAAATAGTGCAAGTAATACTAAAAATAACGGTGTATATAGATAACTAAACATATTGGCATATGTGATTGGGAAGGCAGCAAATGTTGCGCCACCAGCTGTAATTAACCATACTTCATTACCGCCCCAGAACGGGCCAATTGCTTCTTGTAATTGATTTCGTTCTTGTCGGTCTTTCGCAACGAATGGGAAAATCATCCCGTTACCGAGTGCGTATCCATCAAGAATGAAGTAAACTGTCCAAATTACGCCCCATAAACCGAACCAGATGACTGCAAGCATATCATGAGACATGAGCTGTACCTCCTTCAGTAGCAGGTTCTTCTAATGCAGCAGGTCCTTTTTTCGCGAACTTTAGCATTAAGTATACGTCTGCGATTAAAAGTAAAGTGTAGAACAAGATTAAACTAATTAAAGAGAACCAAATTTGTGGAACGGATATAGGTGACACAGATTCTGCTGTACGCATGAGTTTATATACTGTCCATGGTTGGCGACCTACTTCAGCGACAACCCAACCAGCATTAATCGCAATGTATGGAAGTAAGACGGACCACATTGTAATTTTTAAATAACGTTTTGAGTTTTCTAGTTTTCCTTTTCGGTTTAAATAGAAGCCGTACCAAGTTAATGCCATAAAGAACATACCAAGTGCAACCATTAAGCGGAAGCTATAATACACGAGGTTAACATTTGGGCGTTCATCTTTCGGAATATCTTTTAAACCAACAATTTCGCCATCAAATGAGTTTGTATAGAAGAAGCTTCCTAGTTTCGGAATCGTAAGGAATTCAAAGTTCTTTTCGTTTTTCACATCAGGAATTTGCACAATTGAGAAGCCTTGTCCTTTACCAGTTTCCCAAACTGCTTCCATTGCAGCTCCTTTAGCTGGTTGATATTTAGCTGCGGATACACCGGATTGATGTCCCATAAATGGTGTAACAGTTGCAGCGAATAATCCTAACATTAAACCAAACTTAAATGATTTTTTGAAGAATTCAACTTCATTTTTACGTAGTAAGTGATAGGCACTAATTGCCATAACGAAGAAAGCACCAACGATATAACAACCAATTACAGTATGGAAGAACATATTCCAAGCATATGGATTTGTAACAAGTGCCCAGAAGTCGTTTAATTCAGCGCGGCCATTACGTACTACGTAGCCAACAGGATTTTGCATGAAACCGTTCGCTGTAATAATCCAAAGGGCAGAAATATTTGTTCCAAGTGCAACCATCCACATACAGAAGGCGCGGAACTTTGGTGAAATTTTGTCTTTACCGAATAACCATATCCCCATGAAGGTAGATTCTAAGAAGAAGGCAACAAGTGCTTCGATTGCGAGAGGTGATCCGAAAATATCTCCCATATATTTGGAGTACTCAGACCAGTTTGTTCCAAATTGGAATTCCATCGTAATCCCGGTTATAATCCCCATTACGAAGTTAATTGTAAATAATTTACCCCAGAAATTTGCCATTTTGCGGTATGTTGGATTCAATGTGCGGGCGTATTGAGTTTCCATACATGCTACTAAAATAACAAGTCCGATTGTCAAAGGTACAAATAAAAAGTGATAAAAAATAGTAATTGCAAATTGAAAACGACTCAGTAACAGAACGTCGGACATAATAAATATTCACTCCTTTTTTACATTATCTACAATTAGTTTATAGTGAAAATAGGAGTATAGTATGTGATACATGTTACAAAGCTGTGTGTATATTTTGAAAGAATTATGTCGGTTATCTGAAAATATATTGCTTTTATAATAATACAATATGCTTTTTGTGTTTTTCATATTTTGGTACACTATATAAGTAATGTAAATGAGAGAAAAGAGGGTCCTTTACTATGAAGTCATTAGAAGAGATTTTACAATACAATGAAAAATTCGTTGAAGAAAAAAAATACGAAGAGTACGAAACGGGAAAATTCCCAAATAAAAAAATGGTAATAATCTCTTGTATGGATACTCGCCTTGTTGAATTATTACCGAAAGCGATGAATATGCGTAACGGTGATGTGAAAATTATTAAAGTAGCAGGCGCTGTTATTTCACATCCATTTGGAAGTATTATGCGTAGTATTTTAGTTGCTGTATATGAGCTGGGTGCTGATGAAGTTTGTGTAGTTGGTCACCACGATTGTGGTATGGCAAAAATTCAAGCAAGCAGTACGATTGAGAAGATGAAAGAGCGCGGTATAACAAATGAGAAATTAGATACACTTCGTTATTCTGGAATCGATTTAGAAAGATTCCTACAAGGATTCTCTAGTGTAGAAGAAAGTGTAGAACATAGCGTATCAATACTTCGCAACCATCCATTACTTCCAGAAGAAGTACCTGTTCACGGTCTTGTTATCGATCCTGACACAGGAAAATTAGATTTAGTTGTGAATGGTTACGACAATTAAGAATTCACTTTGTCATCCTTTTTATCTGGGACAGGATCAAATCCTCCTGGATGGAAAGGGTGACATTTTAATATACGCTTGCAAGTAAGCCAAAATCCTTTGAGGGCACCGTGTTTTTGAAACGCCTCTAACCCGTAATGAGAACAAGTTGGATAAAAGCGGCACGTTGGTGGTGTCATCGGAGAAATGAACTTTTGATAAAAGCGTATAATCCCAATAAAAATCTGTTTCATAACGGTCTCCTTTTCAGCATAGTCTTAAAGTATTATAGCACGACTGTACATAATACTTTACTAATGTGCATTTCCGTTATATCATATTGGATATAACGGAATTAAATTAAAAGCGGGAGAGATGTTGTATGCCATCAGTAGAAAGCTTTGAATTAGATCATACGATTGTAAAGGCACCTTATGTAAGACATTGCGGAGTTCACAATGTAGGTAGTGACGGTATTGTAAATAAATTCGATATTCGTTTTTGCCAACCGAATAAACAAGCAATGAAGCCAGATGTTATTCATACGTTAGAACATTTATTAGCATTTAATTTACGTAAATATATTGATCGTTATCCGCATTTTGATATTATCGATATTTCACCGATGGGCTGCCAAACAGGATACTATCTTGTAGTAAGCGGAACACCGACAGTTCGAGAAATCATTGATTTATTAGAACTAACATTAAAAGATGCGGTTCAAATTACAGAAATTCCAGCTGCAAATGAAACACAATGTGGCCAAGCGAAGCTTCATGACTTAGAAGGAGCAAAACGCTTAATGAACTTCTGGTTAAGCCAAGATAAAGATGAACTTGAGAAAGTGTTTGGATAAAAAGGAAAAACTGCCTGTAAAAGGGCAGTTTTTTTTTGTAGCATGATGATAAATAAAATTATATCGACGATTTTTCAAATATATCGAATACAACTTGAAATATATCAACGATTTTTTAAATATATCGACGTTTCGACAAGGGCTATCGACTTGCCGACAAAAGTTGGCAAAAAATGATCCTCTATTTTACTACGTGCTTGTAAATGCTAAATTGCTCAAGATTTCATTCTATATGAGAACGAAGAGCGTAAGAATAGAGATGAAAAAAAACGGAATGCTCATTGATTTTCGTCCGGATTTCAGTTCGTTAATCCCTAGAAGAATAAAGGAACAGCTGAGAGCAAATTGTATGTATGGGGTAAATATGAAATTATCAGTAATAAGGGAATAAGTGCAAAGCGATATGGTGAGAAGAGTAAGAAGTCCTAAAACAATCCGTAATCCAGTTTGCATGAAAATCCCCCTTTTAAATAGACTATTTATCGGAATAGTTCTGAGAAGCTAAGAAATAAAGCACCAGCACCAGCTATGAAAGCAAATATACCACTAGATTTTCTGTCTTGTTTTATTTCTCCTAGTCCTATAGTGAAAGCCATTAATCCTAAGAAAATAAACATATAAGGCATCATTTCTCCATTACCAGTAAAATATCCATAGATTACTATACATAATGCAATGAGTGCAAAAGTAATCTGTAATCCTTTTAGCATATATATCCCCCCTGTTATTTTATATAGCTAATGATGAGGAAAATCTAAATAAATCCGATTCTTGAATCCTTTTTCTTTATTTGTTCAAGGGCAATGAGGAATAGTAAAGCACCTAATAGAAATTGTGAAAGTGGTAGGGAATTATGCTGACCTGCCAGTAAACGAATACTGGATATGATGTGGGCTAAAATAAGTAGTATAGGAAGCGTATTATGAATTCTTCTTGCTGTTTTTTGTATACGGGTTATCTTCTGGCTTATCAATAGAATGTTTATAAGCATACCCTTTATTAATCGTCATGACGGAGAGTACTAGTATGACTAGGACGATTATAATACCGATAATTAATATTTTGAACATGGAATCCCTCCTTTTCTTTATTTTACATAATTTTGTAATTGATGAAAACAATAGAAATAAAAAGGATGAAAGAAGGGTGTTACATGGAGCAGAAAAAAACATATTATATATCAATAGCAAATGGTCAAATTTCACAAGTGAAGACAGCGGATACGTATAATTTTGAGATTTCCGCGAGTGATGAGGAGATTACGGAGTTGAGAGAGTACTTCGATCAAGCATATGTAGAGGATTTAGGTTCATTTGTACGCTCCCACGTTCCATTTGTTGAGTATCATCACGATTCAAATAATGACCGATATGATGAACAACTACAAAAAGCATATAAAATGATTTACGATTTAGGAAATCATGAGACGAAAGAATTAGTCGCGCAAATGGGAATAATCAATGGATTATAATTGGATAATATTATGCAGAAAAGCGAGAATATGCTACAATTTGTGGTAGGAAAAACTTGTAACCATCAATAGGGGAGTAATGGCATGTACAAATTTAAAGATTATTACCACAACACTGTACAATTATCGTTCGAACGTTATCCATTTTCTCCTGAGCCAAAGCATGTTTGGGTTGTATGCCGGTACGGGGATCAATGGTTATTAACGCATCATTTACGTCGCGGTCTTGAATTTCCAGGTGGTAAGGTGGAACTCGGGGAAACACCGGAAGAAGCGGCGGTTCGAGAAGTTCATGAAGAAACCGGCGGCATAGTTTCTGATTTAACTTACTTAGGACAATATAAAGTATCTGGAAAAGACAAAATAATCATTAAAAACATTTATTTTGCAACAATTAGTGCGGTAGAAGCACATACGCATTACGAAGAAACGAAGGGATCTGTTTTATTAACAGACATTCCTGATAACATTAAAACGGATAGAAAATTTAGCTTTATAATGCGCGACGATGTATTAGCGCGTACGATGAAACATATAGAAGAAATCGGCTGTTTTACGAAGTAAAGTAGCCGGTTTCTTTTTTTGTGTTTAAGAATAAATGTAAATATATCTTTATATTGTTTTAGATGTATTATACAATTTTGTAAAGGAATACTTACGTTTTAGGAGGGGAAGATGGAGAAGAGAAAAGAAACGACTGTTGCTGTTTCGATGGTTAAGTTAAATATCTATTCATTACTTATAATATTTGCGTTGGCGTTTGGAATTGGTTATTTGCATATATTTCTTTCAGGCGGTGTTCAATTTGAATTTACATTGCCCATTATGTTTCTTTTGATTATTGGAATGATTGTTTTCGTTTGTATTCATGAGGCAATACATTTAATTGGATTTCGTTATATCGGCGGTGTTCCGTGGAGTGAACTAACATGGGGCGTCAATTGGAAATTAGGTGTAGCATACGCTCATTCTAAAAAAGAAATTACAGTAAAGCAAATGAAGAAAGTATTAATGTTACCGTTTTTACCGACTGGAATTTTGCCAATTGTGTTGGGATTAGCTATGAATCTGGAGCCACTCTCATTTTTAGGAATACTATTAACAGCAGGTTGTATCGGTGATATTGCCTTATATCAAAAAGTTTCAAAGTTTCCAGATGATGCGCTAGTTAAAGATCATCCGAGTAAACCACAGTTTACAGTATATGAATAATAAAGGAAGAGGAGGCGTTCGGGAAACGAAGCCTCCTTTTACTATTGAATTGTTTTGATCTCTGCCTTTAAAAACGAGAGGACCTCCAGTAAATCATCCACCATACGTGAATGCTCAAAGTCACTCCAAAATGAATCTTTCTTCCAAACGCCAAGCATCCCTATTTGTTCAGAACCAAGTACATCATTTTCAGGATGATCCCCAACGTAAAGACATTCTTCTGCCTTAACACCTAACTTTTGTAAAGCTCGTTTGAAAATGTCAGGATGAGGTTTTTTCATTCCTTCCGCTTCTGAAATGAGAATGGTGTTTGTATACGTATGTAAGTTCAGAGCACGGAGATTGCTCATTTGAAAGTTAGTAAAGCCGTTTGTAATAATGCCGATTTTAATATTTTGTTGTGTTAATTGTTGAAGTAATTCATGCATGTTTGGGAAAGGGATACAATGATGTTGAAAATTTGTAATGTAGTCGTGCAGCAGTTGCTCTGGTGTTAAAGTGGTAATGTTATATTCGCCAATGAGAGTAGCATATACTTTATCCTTCCAGGTGTAGCCATTGTTGTCGAGTTCGAGAAAACGAGAACAATACTCGGATTGTTCAATGTTCATAAAATGAAGAGAAAAGCGATTGTATTGGTCATGAATAAATCGCTCTAAAGATTGTCGTCGATCTAATAGTGTCCCATCTAAATCAAATAGCACAGCGTGAATCATATGTAACCTCCTCAAAGCTTTTATAAATAATTATCGCATATTCGTTAGAAAATGATTATCATATTTTTGTAGGCTGTAACGACGGAGGTTTAAATGAAAAAATTGTATGGAAAGTTAACATGTTTTATAATTTCAATTGGTTTAGTCGCCGGATGTGATATGGCGGAGCAAACTTTGAAAAGAGAGAAGAAAGATGTGTGCGAAACGACAGAAGAATGTACAGAAATAGGCGATAAAACGCTCCAAAAAGTATATGGAAAGATAGATGGACTTTCAGAACTTGAAGTACCAGAAGAGGATGTAACGGAGCAACATACTGCAAGTAATGAGATGAAAAAAGCAGAGCAGAAAAAAGACGATGATGAAAATTATTTCTTTTTAGCTTCCTATTATATTGATGGTGATGAAATTGTAGATCCTTATTTTGAAAAAATAGAACGGAAACGTTTAAATAAAGTATTCGCTGAAGATAAAGAAGCGAAAGAAGAGGTGCTACAACAACGTCAAGATAGAGGGTACCATGAATCATTATGGGACATGTACAGCACTCTTATTCCAGCTAAATATCGCAGCGACATAAAAGAATTCGATATGATGACAGACGGTTACGATGGAATTGTGGCCCATGTTATGCCAAGTATGGAATATCCGAAAGAATGGGTTCTTAGTTTAGATACGCTTGATTCTGCAGTAAATATCGATGAAGTGATGAAAACATTAATTCATGAGACTGCTCACGTGTTAACGCTAGGTCATAAACAAATACCAGTAAATGAACAGTACTTAAAGGCTTTTGAAGAAGATAAAGATATTGCATCATATCAAAATAAATGTAAATCGCTTTTCTTACAAGAAGGGTGTGCGAAGGAGAGTTCTTATATTAATCAATTCCATAATTCTTTCTGGAAACAAATTGAGCAAGAGTGGACAGAGAAGAAAGTGGAAGAAAGTGAAGAAGCTCAAATGCAATTTTTCAAGGAGAGACAAGATGAGTTTGTATCTGAATACGGAACAACCAATGTAGCGGAAGATATCGCAGATACATTTACAGCGTTTATTTTACAAGATTCAAAAGAAGTGAAAGAAGGGACAGCGCTAAAGTATAAGAAGATTGCTTTCTTCTATCAATTCCCTGAACTTGTAAAAATGAGAGCAGAAGTATTATCGGGATTATACGATGTTTCAAAAACGATAGAACAATAAAGTAGATACTAATGTGAGTTATATGCTCGATATGTAGGAGTGGTGAAACGAAAACGCAAAGACGTTCAAATCTTTGCGTTTTTTCTTCGTTAATAAAATTGAAAATTCTGTCTTTTTATCAAAAAGAAGAAGGAACTGGCGTTATAAAATAGAATTAGTATAAAAACGTCACAATTTAGACACAATTATAATGCGCGTGTTGTAGGGGATATAAGTTTACTCTCGAGGAGGTAATGAAACGTATGAAAACGATTCTTGCTGTTGCTGGTCTCATTTGGGTAATGTCTCATAGTTTTCCGATCTTTGAAGGGGAGCAAATTCGTAGTGCATTAAATAAAAAGTTCAATGATTATCATGTGATAGATCGAAAAGATAATGTCGTTACAGTACGTGTGAAAGATTGTTTCCATACAGTTACGGTTGCGGATGGAAACGTTACAAATGAAACAAAGTTGTGTGATAAAAAGTAAAAGAAAGAAGCTGACTATAATGTGTAGGGTCAGCTTCTTTTTTGTTTTCCAATTAGAAGTTTCTCGAATGCCTCAACAAACACATACATAAGAGTTGCAAGGACACATGTGAGGAGTACGCTAAGTAAGACGAGCGTGAAGTTAAAGACTTGGAATCCGTAGCTAATTAAATAGCCAAGTCCTTGTTTAGACACGAGAAGCTCACCGAAAATAACACCGACCCATGACAAGCCAACATTTACTTTTAGCGTTGAAATAATGGCTGGGAACGATGAGGGGAGTATAACTTGCTTATAACATTGCCATTTATTTGCGCCAAATGTGTCCATCACTTTTATATAGTTAGAATCGACTTCTTGAAATGCACTGTAAATAACGAGGATGGTAATGATGATGGAAATGATTACGCCCATTGCAATAGACGATGAAATATTTGGACCGAAGATTACAATGATAATCGGACCAAGTGCGACTTTTGGC
Organism: Bacillus luti; assembly: GCF_001884105.1. Classification (GTDB taxonomy): domain Bacteria; phylum Bacillota; class Bacilli; order Bacillales; family Bacillaceae_G; genus Bacillus_A; species Bacillus_A luti. The sequence goes on from NZ_MACI01000043.1 coordinate 64,140, forward strand.
ATGGCGTTTAGGACGACCAGATATGGATCAAGTACGCGCGCTAAAAGTGGCATCCACCAAAGGAAAGTAGCGATGATTGCTCCAAGTACTGTTCCAAGAATGAAACCTATTCCCGTTTCAAGCAATGTCGTCCATATGTGAACCAAAAGAGAACCGTCAATCCATTTACTAAGGAAGAGATCCCAAATGCTTGAAGGAGAGCTAAAGAGTAAAGGATCAATCCACTCTTTTTTACTAGCTATTTCCCATAGTGCAAAGAAAAGAATAAGTAGTAAAAGTTGTAACGACCTGGCTAACCATGCGCGCCTGCGTTCTTTCTTTCGAAACTGTTCATGTAGTTGCTTTATATTATCCAAGGCGCTCCAGCTCCTTCCATATATTTTGGAAGAGGGATGGGAAGTCATGGTGGTGGCGTGATTCTAACGGTGATAAGGAACGGATACTTTCCGGGACGATGAATGTTTTTGCAATTTTTCCAGGGTTCGCTTGTAGTAAATAAATACGGTCACTCATCGCAATTGCTTCTTCGATATCATGTGTTACAAGGAGTGACGTTTTTTTATATTTGCGTAGCAAGTTGAAGACGAGCTCTTCTAGTTTCAGCTTCGTTTGATAATCGAGCGCCGAGAATGGTTCATCTAGCAATAAAATTTTCGGATCGGTCGCTAACGTTCGAACGAGAGCGGCACGTTGACGCATACCACCCGATAATTCGCGGGGATATAGTTCTTCTACATCATGTAGACCGACTTGTTTTAAAAGCTGTAAAGTATGTTTTTTCGTCTGTTCATCGTAAATTTTTCGGGTGTGAAGTCCGAGCATAATATTTTCTTCAATTGTTTTCCAAGGAAACAAGTAGTCTTGCTGAAGCATATATCCCATAGATGAAGTTTTCGTTGTAATCGGTTCACCATCTAAAAAGACGATACCTTCAATTGGATCAAGTAGCCCAGCGATAATGGAGAGGAGAGTCGTTTTGCCGCAACCACTTGGACCGAGTATAGAAATAAATTCGCCTTCTTCCACTTGTAAGCTCATATCTTCGAGAATCAGTTTGGCATTCTCTTTTGCGAAAAAGCAGTGAGAAACGTTACGTATTTGTAAAAAACTCATACACTTCGCCTCTATTTCTTAATAACGCTTTCGGCAATTTTTGTATTGACGAGCGCTTCATGTGGGACTTCTTTTTGCAATTCGCCAGCATTTTTCATAATCGTTTGGAGTTGTTTCCATTCTTCAGCATCTAATAGCGGATTTGTCGCATAGGAATGTTGCTTTTTATACCGTTCAATTACTTTTACTGTAATGTCTTTTGAAGTGTCTTTAAATAAAGGAGAAACGGCATCAGCAATCTCTTCTGGACTATGAGTATCAACCCATTGTTGTGCTTTATAGAGAGCACGTGTGAACTTTTCAGCAGCAACTTTATCCTTTTTTAAGAAACTTTCCTTTGCCATGAACGATGTATAAGGAACAGTACCGGATTCACTTCCGAACGAAGCGACGATATAACCTTTTCCTTCTTTTTCGAGTATACTTGCAGTCGGTTCAAAGAGCTGTACGAACTCTCCAGTGCCAGATGAGAAGGCATTTGCAATGTTAGCAAACTCGATATTTTGAATTAAGTTTGTATCTTTGTGGGGGTCAATGCCATTTTTCTTTAAAACATATTCTCCAACCATTTGCGGCATGCCGCCTTTACGTTGTCCTAAAAACGTAACACCTTTCACGTCATTCCAATTAAAAGAATCTAATTTTTTACGCGATACTAAAAATGTTCCATCTGTTTGTGTGAGTTGCGCAAAGTTGATGACAGGATCTTTTGCTCCTTGTTGATGAACGTAAATGGACGTTTCGGAACCGACGAGAGCAATATCAATTCCGCCAGATAAAAGGGCAGTCATCGTTTTATCTCCGCCAGCTGTTGTTTGTAAATCAATATTTAATCCTTCATCTTTAAAAAATCCTTTTTCAATTCCAACGTATAATGGGGCATAGAAGAGAGAATGGGTAACTTCACCGATGCGGATGTTTTGAGTTTGATCTTTCGTACCTTCTTTTTTGCTACTACAAGCAGCGAATGTGAAAACAGCCAGTAACAGGATGCAAAAAACAGCTATTAATTTTTTCATTAAATGACACCTCCTAGAAGTCAATCTACAAGCAGGATATGTAGGTAAGTGCCCATATGTGAGTATAGATAGCAGGAATTTTTTGGAGGATAAAGAAGTACAAATATAAGGGGTGATAAAATGGAGTACGAATACGATGATAGCGTACATTTACATCTTGACTATTTCGGAGCAGAATGTGATATGGAATCGATTGCTTACAAGAGAAAGCATGAAGACGTATGGGATGTGTATTTTAATTTTGGGGTATATGGTATTCAGAAAAATGAGGTAGAGATAGGTAGGTTTATGGACGAATATGCTGGTTATTACGTTTTTTCTGTACATGCTCGTGATTTAAGCTGGGAATTTGGAAGTGCTCAGTTTGAGGAGTGGGTTTTGAAGAATCATATCGTTGAAAAAGCGCTACAAAAATAGGGAGGAACTTAGTGATTGATTTTCTCATACTATTGTTCATTTTAGTAGTTGGATTCTTCATTATGCAATTTCTTAGTTACCAATTTGCAAAGAAAAATATTCATAAATACAAGGAAGTAAAATGGGTTCGTATGTGGTTAGATATGACGATGAAAAAGGGGCCAAGACTAGATTTTTTTGATTTTGTATTTCTAATAATCGTATGTATTATATGGAAAGTATGGATATATTCTTTTATATAATGAATAGACGAATGTCTGTTAGAATGAAAAAGAACCTGTCAGTGTTGATGGGTTCTTTTTTTATAGTAATATTTTTATGGAGTATAGTTTATTTATGTTGGTAGAATATAGAGAAGAAAAAGTGTTATTTTTAAGGGGAAATTAAGGATACATGTGTATAATACAAACACAACGGGAGACTAACTGCATATAAATATGGTATTTTGTATAGGACAATATGTTTGCTGATGCGAGGCGAAGGGGTAAAGGAAAGAGGGAATAAATTGCGTTTTAATGTTTTAACACAGCGACGAAGAAGAGATGAATTTCATTTTAGCTTTTCGGCTCAGCAGCCGAAAAAGAACCTATTAATTTCAATCATTCTTAGTGGAATGTGGGCAATTTGTTTAGAGACATTGTTTTTTGTAATACTAAGTTCTTTCGAATTCGAGAAAACTAAAGAATTTTTTGACGGGAAAATGCAACTCAGTATACTCATTATTATTTTGTGGGGCGTACTCTTATACGTCATTCATTTAAATAAAGGCATTAGTCATAAGCTTAGGCCAGCCATTCGAGTGTACATCGTATTATTTTTGATCGCACATACAATGAACTGGATGTATATCATGATACAGGAAGATATGAACCTTCTTTTAGTAAATACGTGGGTTTATTTACAACATGGACAGTATATGTTAAGTCTATTGTTTATTTATATGGTATATATTTTTGTGTATAGTTTGCTTGGAAGAATTTTCTTAAGTACAACGATAACTAGTGTAGTCTTACTTGTTTTTGTGCTGGTGAACTATTTTAAAATCATGTTTAGAGGAGATCCATTCTATCCGTCTGATTTCACACAAATCGCTCATATGGATTCTGTTATACCGATGGTTATGGAAGCCTTTAGTTTTTGGAAGATGTTTCTCGTAATAGTTTGTATTGGGTTGCTTATATGTGTAGTTATGTATATACGAAAGCATATTCCAGTTATAAAATCTCATATTATTATAAGGATTATTTTAGTATGTGGATCTGCGTTTATGGTGTATGCATATAGTAATTTTTCTAATACCTTTATGAATAATTTATTCCAAAAAGGTGGAGTAGACATTCGTGCGTGGAATCAAACTACAAATTATCAGGTAAATGGTTTTGTTATAGGATTTTTAAGTAACTTAGATACGACGGTCATCGAAGAACCAGAGGGATATTCAAAGGAAAATATGCAGCGTATTGCTAAGGATATAGAGAAAACATATGGTGGCAATATAGGTGGACAAAAAAAGGTAGAGAAGCCGAATATTATATTTATTATGAGTGAAGCTTTTTGGGATCCGACAAAATTAACGAATCTTTCGTTTAGCGAAGATCCAGTGCCGAATTTACATCATTATATAGAGAATTTTCCTGGGGGACAAACGATAGCCCCTACATTTGGCGGAAATACAGCGAATACAGAATTTGAAGCATTAACAGGTTACTCGATGAGTCTCTTAATGCCTGGTTCTATACCATATCAACAAGCCATTCCAAGTCAGAAAGAAATTCCGTCTATTGCAAGCGAATTGAAAAAACAAGGGTACTATGCAAGTGCAATTCATGCTTTTAATAGATCGTTTTATAAAAGGGACGATGTATATAAAACGTTGGGATTCGATCATTTTAATGCAGAAGACACGATGAAAAACACTGAAGTAGTGGGAGACAATATCGGTGATTTATCTATGAGTAAAGAAATAATAGATGAATTGAATAAGAGAAAACAACCGACGTTTATCCACGCGGTGACGATGCAAAATCATTTTCCATATAAGGAAAATATGTTTGGTGAAAACAAAATAGAGATTAGTGGATTAACAGAAGAGGAATCGAAGGCGGAATTAGAAGCATATACGGAAGGCGTAAGACTCTCGGATGAAGCGCTGCAGTATTTAATAGAGCAGCTTGACGATTTAGAAAGACCTACTTTAGTAGTTTTCTTCGGAGACCATTTGCCTTTATTAGGGACTAATAAGTCTATTTATAAAGAAGCAGGATATATAGAGAATGAAGAAACTGTAAGTGAAAGATTAGCTATGGCAGAAACACCATTGTTAATGTATGCAAATTTTGATTTGCCAAATGATAATTTAGGTTTAGTAAGTCCAATTTATTTCTCTAATCTTGTGTTTGATTATGCAGGATTAAATAAATCACCGTACTACCAATTTTTATCAGAAATGCATAAAGAAATACCAGTGCTTAGAGATGAATTAAAGGTTAATAAAGATGGGGAAGAGATAGATTTAACAAAGAAACAAAAAGACATGTTGGAGCAGTATAAAATGATCCAATATGATTTACTCGCTGGAAAGCAGTATAGTAAAGAAACACTCTTTAAATAAAGGAAACAAAAAGAACTTGTATCATGGGTACAAGTTCTTTTTAATATTTAACGGGGTAACCAGACAAGCTGGGTTTAGGGAGTATTACCTGTGCTTTTAGTATATATGAAAATGTAATCGTTTTATTAATTGATTTGTGAGAAATATGTGAATTATTATCCCTTTCAAAATTACGGACTAAAGAGTTATAATAAATCCCTCTAAATTTGTAAAATCGTAATTGGAGGGAGAAAATGAGATTAACTGGATTTCAATTAAAAATGTTAGCAATGATATTAATGGTCTGTGATCATGTGTATCAATACATACCGAATAGCCCAATTTGGTTAACATACGTAGGACGTATTGTTGCACCAATTTTTCTATATTTTGTTGTAGAAGGATTCTTTTATACGCGAAGCCGGAAAAAATACATAGCAAGAATGTTTATGTGGGCAGTTATTATGAAGACGGGAAGTATTCTTATTATGCTACTTGTTCCTCCAAAAGGAGAGGGCATACAAAATAACATTTTTCTATACTTTGTTTTTGCATTTATATTATTAATTACGTTAGAACAATTTATGAAGAAAAAAACGATAATGCATTTCATATATGTTGTGTTAGGAACTGCTATTGCTTTATTGCCAGAGATGAGCATTTTTGGTGCTATGTCTGTATATGCTTTTTATTTCTTTAGACATGATAAGTTGAAACTGTCGATAGCGTATGTTGTAAGTAGCGTTGTTGCTACAATAGCTATGGGGTGGATTGCAGAAGGGGGAGCGATCTTTACAATACATGCTCTACTTGAAAATTATCAATGGATGATGATTTTCGCCCTGCCGTTCTTGCTACTTTATAACGGAGAAAGAGGCTATAATAAGACGTGGGCAAAGTATATGTTTTACGTATTTTATCCAGCACACATTTGGATGTTATATATCATTGGACAGTTTGTTTAATATGTTTAAGAGGAGTTCGTTCTTTAGGGCGAACTCCTCTTTTTAATTGGTTGCTAAGCCGATATAATGCAGTTTGTGTACGAGTTCAATTTATCCCGCTTTAATGGGCAGTAAGACCCCCACCTCAAAATTCAGCGAAAGCAAAGAAGTTAGGTGGGGGATCAACTGCCCATAAAAGTCCGATTGGTTCAACTAATAATCAGTGGGGGATGAAGAAAACCCCCACTGATTAAAGTTTCACTTTATAATCTTAACCATAAAGAAAATAATTTCTAGTTAAAAGTTTGATTTTAGGAAAGTACTTTTATATATATAGTTTTAATTATCAGAAAAATCAATTAAAATAAGAGAGAACTGAAAAAAATGTAAAAAGAGGTGGAATATTGAAAAGTTTTTGGGGTGGGAAAATAGTAGAGTTTTTTATTAGTATCGCAGTTATTCTGACTGTAAGTTATTTGCCATTTTCTTTGTTTTTAGGGAATAGCCTTAGTTTTACTACATATTTAGAGAGGTTAGCTTCGCCAAAGGATATTGCACATATTGATACAAACACTATGCAGTCAATTCCTTTTTTTGAACGAATTATGGAACCGTATACGTATTCTATGACCATTCTTTTAATTGCTACTTGTTTAACAATTATACTTTCAATTGGTCTTTCATCCGTATACTTATTAGTTTCTTCTAAAATTAAAAAGGGGATTGAGAGTTGTTTAATTTTAATAGAATCAGTTCCAGATTTATTATTAATTTTTAGTTTACAATTATTTGCTGTATGGCTGTATAAACAGACAGGGTATCGCTTCGTTACTATTTATGCGTTTAATGATGAACGTGCCTATTTCTTACCTATTCTTTGTATGACTATCGTTCCAACTCTGCATTTTTTCCGTATTATCGTTTTATTTTTAATGGAAGAGAAGAATAAGCCTTATGTGGAATTTGCTCGTGCAAAAGGGTTTAGTAATAAATATATACTGTATGTGCATTTATTACGTAATATAATGTATCATCTGTTAAATCACTTACAGCCACTGTTCTTGTTCATGATTTCAAGCCTCTTAATGGTAGAAGGTGCCTTTAATATTACAGGGTATATGTCTTTCTTAGTAAGGGCAGGTACTTTAAATCCTTTAACGATGGCATGGTGGATTCTTTTATTATTTGTTCCATTCTATATTCTATTTGCTATTATACATTACCGAGTAAATCGTATTACAGGAGGGGCTTCTCATGATATATAGAAACTTTCGCTCCAAACGTTTTTTGTTTGGTGTCCTGTATTTTGTAGGGATTGTTGTAATTAGTTATCTTATTACGTGGTTTGGTAAGGATTTATATACGAGTAAGACGATATGGATAAGAGATGAGAGTGGGAATGTTGTTGGGGCAGCTCCGTTCAATCCACTTACAGTACCACCGCTCGGTACAGATCGTAACGGTTTGAATTTATTTTTTCAATTATTAGTAGGGGCAAAGTTTACCATTTTATTCGTATTTGGCATATGTGTTGTACAAGTGTTTCTCGGTACGGTATTAGGTGTAATATTAGCTCATACACCATCTATCGTACAAAATTTATTTCAAAAAATATGTAAAGTGTATTTCTTCATTCCGACAGTGCTATGGGCGATTTTGTGGATATTTCCAATCATGTTGCACAGTGAATTAACTGGATTTAATATGGAGATTATTATAAAGCAATTTACTGTTCTTTGTTTTGCGCTACTGCCAGCTGTTATTCTTTATGTGAATCAAGAAATCAATTTATTTATGAAAAATGAGTTTGTTACTACTTCGAAAATATTAGGTGCTTCAAGGTTTCGGATTATTAGAAAGCATATATGGTTGTATTTAAAAGAAATTCTTGTTGTTCTTTTTTTACAGCAGTTTGTTCAATTATTTACGTTATTAATTCATTTAGCGTTTTTTGGGATTTTAATAGGGGGACGAGGTATAGATTATGATACGAGGAAGCCATACTCACTTACGAATGAATGGGCGGGGTTAATTGGTCTATACAAAAATGAATTTTTAGCGGCACCATGGATTGTCATTGCACCACTATTATTCTTTACGGTTTCGATATTCGTTTTACATTTAATGATTAAAGGAATAAAGAAAGAGCGAGGTAGAGGCTTATATTCTATGGATAAAAAGAAAAAGAATGAGCCATATGAACAAGGAAAGGAAAAGAAAGAAATAGATAAAGCTTTGTTCATTCAGGTATCGTCTAAATCGATAGAAAAAGGTAGTTAAGAAAAAAGAATTTGCTGTAAGGGCAAATTCTTTTTTTATTGCAGCGGGACTATGAATTTAAAAATTTTATAAGTTCCGTATTTAATTCATCTGCTTGATCGATTGGGGAACCGTGGCCACTATTTGTCAGAGCATGTAGTTGCGCATTTTTAATCCGCTTTTGCGTAAGCTCAGCGCTTTTATACGGGATAAGTTGGTCGTGAACGCCGTGGAATATTTTTGTCGGAACGTTAATCTTGCTTAAATCTTTCGTTACGTCTTCGTTTGCAGCTGCTTGCAAAATTTTGATGAGAGCATAGGAAGCGGACTGCATACCGAGATAAGAAAACCATTCTAACGTAGCAGCCCCTAAGTTTCTATTAAAAAATGATAAAGATACGTCACTTAAAAACTTTGGTAAATTTACATACATTTGATTAATGAGCGCATCTGCTTGTTCTTTTGGTACACCGTAAGGGGATTCTTGATTTTTAACGAATGAAGGAGAGACCGCATCAATTAATGCGAGCTTAGAAATGCGGTGACCGTTATAGCGGGACATATAGCGAATAGAAAGAGCACCACCGACTGAAAAACCGACTAACGTAGCATTTTCTACTTGGAGTGCTTCTAGAACAATTGCGATATCATCGGCTAATCGATCATATGTGTAACCAGTCCACGGTTTATCAGATTGCCCATTTCCGCGTATATCCATGGCGATGCAGCGAAAACCATGCTGTGGTAAAACATTGAGTTGATATTGATACATTTGATGATTTAAAGGCCAGCCATGGACGAAAAAAACCGTTTTACTACCAGGACCGGGATTAACGTCTTGCACAAAAATATGCACATCTTTCTCGACCGTAATAAACATGCAGTATCCCCCTTATGTGTATTAGTAGGCCCTATTCCAAAAACGTTGTTTTGTCATCGCTTGAATAAATTCATTTGCTAGGAGCGGAGGGTTTTGTTCTATTAAGACACCAGGCTTTCCTTCGATATTTAAAGATTGAATAATAGTAGAACCATTTTGGTAGGAACCAATTGGCTTAAAGTGATTATATGATTCTACGACAAATGAATTTGCTTTATTAAGAAAATGTTTATCCATATTTCCACCAATAAGAAGGAGACCATCGTAAAGAAGCGGAGATCCAGTTAGGAAAGTATCATTTACTTCCCACTGTACATTTTGTGTTCCTTGCACTGTGCCTAGTTTTTCAGAAATAATGACTGGTTGAAGGCCAACTTGCTTCAACTGATTTATTATATATTGTGCATTTTGTCCATCATATCCGTTTGCAACGATGACACCTACCCGTAATGTATTTGGACTAAATGTCGTATTTGCCATGCTCAGTGCTGGAGAGACCGTTGTAACGTTGGACTCTTGAACATTAGGGACTTTTGCTCCGACTGCTTCGGCTACTAATGTGGCTAATTCTGTACTAATATGCCCGACCATATCTACGACTTGTTGGCGGACGGATTTACTTTTAACCTTTCCTAATTCAAAGGAGAAGGCTTGCATAATATGAACTTTTTCGACGTTACTCATACTATTCCAAAATAAACGAGCTTGAGAGAAATGGTCTTTGAAACTAGCGGCTGTTTCTCTCGTTTTATGTCCAGATACAGTAGAAGGATATGTAACGAAGCCGCCTTTTGTCCCAGGCACAGTGTAAGGAGAATTATTTGCTAAGGAGTTATTATGGTAAGCAACTTTTCCTTTATCGATTATATATTTAGAAGCGCCATCTCTCTGGTTATTATGAAAAGGACATACTGGACGATTAATCGGTAACTCTTGATAATTTGTACCGACGCGTGCTAATTGTGTATCAGTGTAAGAAAAGAGCCTGCCTTGTAAGAGAGGATCATTGGTAAAATCAATACCGCGGACGATGCTTCCGGGATGCAGTGCGACTTGTTCTGTTTCAGCAAATACATTATCGACGTTCCTGTTTAACGTCATTTTTCCGATGATTTTAACCGGGAAATCTTCTTCAGGCCAAATTTTCGTTGCATCTAATATGTCGAAATCATATTTAAATTCATCCTCTTCTTCTAAAATTTGAATGCCAAGTTCATATTCCGGATAGTTTCCAGCATTAATATTTTCCCACAAATCACGGCGATGGTAATCTGGATCAGCACCGCCTAACTTTTGAGCTTCATCCCAAATTAATGAATGGACACCAAGCTTTGGTTTCCAGTGAAATTTTACAAAACGGGATTTTCCATTTTTATTAACTAAACGGAATGTATGAACGCCGAAGCCTTGCATCATTCGAAAACTTCGCGGAATCGTACGATCGGACATAATCCACATCATCATTGCAGCGGACTCCTGATTATTGGCGATGAAATCCCAAAACGTATCGTGCGCTGTTTGTCCTTGTGGAATTTCATTATGAGGCTCTGGTTTAAGAGCATGAATGAGATCGGGAAATTTAATACCATCTTGAATGAAAAATATCGGGATGTTGTTACCGACTAAATCAAAATTACCTTCTTCTGTATAAAATTTAACAGCGAACCCTCTTACATCTCGATTCGTTTCATTTGCACCTTTTGATCCGGCTACTTCAGAGAAACGAACGAAAAGCGGCGTTTTTTTTGAAGGGTCTTGTAGAAAGTTTGCCATTGTTAGTTCTTCTAAAGATTCATATAGCTCGAAAACACCATGTGCACCGTATCCTCGTGCATGAACGACTCGTTCAGGAATTCGTTCACGATCAAAATGAGAAAGCTTTTCTCGCATAAGGAAATCTTCTAGAAGGGTAGGACCACGATCGCCGACGGTTAAAGAGTTTTCATCATTTGAAATTTTAACACCTGTATTTGTTGTCATTTCCTTTCCTTCATTATTACGTGTAAAGGATTCGAGCTGTTCTGTCTTTTTATTTTCTTTGCCGTCCATATAAAACACCTCCCATAATATACGTATTATTGTTTAAAGTTTTTATGCTTACATATAGCCTGAAGACATTGCTATTTTGGGATGATTTTCCTCAAATGTTCGATTTATCTTTGTTTGTCTATGAAAATCATTTATTATAATAAATGGTATTCTTCGAGATATTATTTTGAAGGGGTGTTGAAGTGAAAGAAAGTTTTCTATCATATAAAGAAGAAGAAAGGAATGCCAAAATCTTTTTATGGCTGCTATCTGTCATTGTTGTTGTATACCAAGTTCTTTATACAACCCTATTAGAAAATAAAGCACCAATGGAAAATTTGCATAGAGGAATGTGGCAAGTTATATGCGGAGTAGCAATATTGTGCGTGAATATATATTTAATAAAAAAAGAAAAAGCAAATCTTATTAAATACGCTGGGATCCTCGTATACATAGGGATAGAAATCGCTAATATACTTTTGTATATGCTTTATAATAAGGCGGCATTTGATGGCACGAATGTAATAGAAATTATTCTCATTTTCTTTGTACCTATATTTTTAAATAAAAAATATTTTGTGTGTTTACTGGCGGCTATTATAGGGAAATATTTGATTTATTTATTTGTATTAGAGGAAGTAAAAGCATTCATGTTCCTTATTATGTACACACTTGTATTAATAGCTACATACATCATTTTAAATCGATTCTTGCAATATCTTTCAGCGGTAAAGGAAAGTATTAAGATTGCTAGTGAATCACAACAGTTAGCAGTAATCGGAAAAATGGCAGCGACAGTTGGACATGAAATTAAAAATCCACTTGCTTCATTAAAAGGATTTACACAATTACAGCGAGAGAAGCATGAGGAAGATCCAATTTATAAACGGATGATTCTTGAAATAGAGAATATGAATAATATGATTAGTGAATTGATGGAAGTTGCTACATGCAAACCCTCTGTTTATAAGCAACATGATGTAGGAGAGATTGTATTACAAGCAGCAGCAACTCTTCGTGAAAAAATGTGTGAGTCAAATGTTCAGCTTATTTCTAATGTGGAAGGAAAAAAGATAGAGATTGAATGTGATGAACGAAAAATAAAGGGCGTATGTATATATATTATAAAAAATGCTCTGGAGGCAATGGAGCAAGGTGGAATATTAGAGTTACGAATAGAAAATAAAGATCAAGATTATGTAATGATCAGTATAATTGATAATGGCTATGGAATTAAGGATGAATATATAACGCTTGTTAAAGAGCCTTTCTATACAACGAAACACGATAAAATTGGTCTGGGACTTACGGTAGCAGATCGAATTGTTACTGAGCATCTTGGTGAATTACATATTTTAAGTGAAAGAAATATTGGAACGAGAATAGACATTTCTCTCCCAAAAAAGTATGAAAATAATGAAATACAGGTAGAGGAAAAGCTAGGAGTTACCATATGAATAAAGACTATATATTTGAAAATGAAGAAATAAAGGCGCTCAAAGCGTTTTTAAGCTTATTTTTTATTATATTTTTTGTATATGACCTTGCCTATGAATTTATCGTACCTTTAATAGGTGCAGAGCAAGAAGGGGTAGGCGTATTTGAAGATGGTTTAGGTTTATGGCTTTATGTTTTGATGATAATCTTATTTTGCACTGGAATATACTTCATGAAATGGAAGAATCCATTTATGGTAAAGTATATGATTCTAATTGGCTATAATCTGTTAGATTTTATTCATAATATTATGATTTACTATGGTAGCGATGCTGAGTTTGATGGTGGGAATATAGTAGAAGGATTCTTTATTTTATTCGCACCAATCTTTGTAAGTAAAAGATATTTTTGGTTAGTCGTAGGGATACTGGTTGGAAAGTACGCTCTTATAGGAATCATTATTCAATCTTCTCTCGTATTAATCCCAATGGCATTATGTAGCGTATTTGCTATTATATGTTGGATTATATTTTTGAGACTGCAGTCTTATGTTCGTACGCTTGAGATGATGGATAAAGAAATAAAACAAACAGAAAAATTAGCAACAGTTGGGAAAATGGCGACAGCTATTGGCTATAAAATTAGAAGACCTCTAGCAAATTTGAAAAAACTTGTGAATAAGCAAGCAAACAAATATCCAGAAGACAAGATTTATAGTGATATTATGAAACAAGAGGTAGATCGAATTCATACAATTGCTACAGAACTTAGCGGGCTTGAGAAATCTAATTCGATAGAATCAGAAACTCATAATATACAAGAAATTATCTCTTATGTTATTCAAGTTATGGGCAAGCCTGCTTTAGAACAAGGGGTACACATACAAGGTATTTACAGTAAAGACATACCGTTAATCACATGTGATGAAAAACGATTAAAACAAGTGTTTTTTAACTTAATTAAAAATGCAATTGAAGCAATGTCAATTGGCGGAACGATTACGATTAAAGTAATTGTAGAAGATGGAATCATTGTTCAAGTGAAAGATGAAGGTTGCGGAATTCCAAAAGAGAAAATTCCGAAGTTAAATGAAGCTTTTTATACAACGAAAGAAACGGGAACAGGATTAGGATTAGTAGTTACAGAAAAAATTATTAAAGACCACAACGGTAAGATGAGTTTTGAAAGTGAAGTTGGGGTTGGAACGACGGTTAATATTATGTTGCCGATATAGTAGTGGAGTTTTAAAAAGGGAGATCACCTATTTGAGAGTGATCTCTTTTTTGTTAAATAAATTACTTTAAAGAGGGAACTAAATATTAGTGATTAGAAAAACAGAATATACAGCACTGGCAGTAATTCCAGGGGCAATATAAAGGGATAGAGCATCTCCTCTCGAAACGGGGTTTCCAGCTGTAATGCTAGTCCAGGTTACAGTAGCTGGACCTACTGCTGGAGTAGGATTAAATACTTGAATTTGTCCCGATCCAGTATCCGTCGGTTTAATTGAAAATACCATAGTTCCGGTAATTTTGTCAGTAGTAGTTAAGGTAATAGTAGATAGAATGTAACTAGAGGTAGGGGCAGTGAGGTTTGTGGGGACATTCCTGCAAATATCAATCGTATAAACAGAAGCAGGTAAGTTATTTACATTTATTGACGCAGCAAAGCCAACTATACTACCGGATCCAGCAGTGACATATGGAATAACATTAGAGTCAATTCCAGGAGAGCCCGCTATACGTTGGAACCCAGCATTTGTTCCTTGAAAAACAATACTTTTAGCTGAAGCACTACCCGCAGAGCCAGTGGGTCCAGTACTCCCGGTAGATCCAGTGTTTCCGGAAGGTCCGGTGATGCCAGTGGGCCCAGTACTCCCGGTAGATCCAGTGTTTCCGGAAGGTCCAGTGATGCCAGTGGGTCCAGTGCTCCCGGTAGATCCAGTGTTTCCGGAAGGTCCAGTGCTCCCCGTAGGTCCACTTTCCACTAATACGATATAATCTAGAGATATATTTGGAAAACCTTGAGGTGCATCTTTTTTAACAACATAGCCGCTGCCCGTATAAGTGACAACTTGTCCTTTTTTATAGTTGGGAGCGGCTGCTAGACTAAAGGTGGTAGTACTTTGTAAACCGGCACCGGAAGGTCCTATAGCCCCAGTCGGTCCTGTAGCCCCTGTAGGCCCGGTGCTTCCGGTAGCACCGGTACTACCAATAGAACTGCCGTTTCGTCTGCCGTCGCAACTAAAGCAATTACGTTGATACATGTACGTTCTCCTTTCTACATTTTGGAAATCTAGTTTTAAAAATAGAACTACTATATATATATTAGAAATTCTATGTTTTTGTGTGGTTGATTGTATTGTGTATATAGATTTCAAAAATAGGGGGGAGAATTGAATTTTTTTAGAGGAACCATTTTTCTTGCGGAAGCAAAGCAATATTTATATCAAAATTCGCATTAAACCAATCATATATCAATTTTTCTTTCACTAAATATTTAGAGACAGAGTGTGATACAGCCTCTTTTATCACATATGTTAGTCTTAATTTTTTGTATACAATGATTTAGAAAAATAGTGGTACAATATATGAAGGATACGAGAAGAGAGGATGAAGATTAGAGTATGTACGTTACTGTAACAGAAGCAGCATATAAAAAGATTATGGATACGATTCCAAGTGAAGCGAAATATATAAAATTATTCTACGATAATGAAGGTTGCGGTTGTGTAATGAGCGGAATTATCGATTTAGTAGCTATAGCAGAAAAAGATGAGCGTGATGTAGATATTGAATCAAACCAATTTAGCTTTATCGCAGATCGTACAAAGCTTGTATTTATGGATGACAAGTTAACAGTCGATTGGCATGAAGGTGGAGGGACTTTTCAGCTAAAAAGCCCGAGCCAGTTTTATAATCCAAATATGAAGTTACATGTTCGAGTGTAACAAAGAAAAGGCCGCCCAAAAATATTTTTGAAGCGGTCTTCTTTAATTATATAAGATGTTATTATTGGCGTTTTTGTTGATAAATTAATACCCCTTGTTGAATTGCCGATATGACTTCGTTTACAAAATGAGCTACTTAATACAATGAAATGTACATGTGATTGAATTTTCTGTATAATCGTATTTGCGGAGGGGATACGCATGAGAAAATGGGGAATGGAGTTATTACTTTTAAGTGTCGTTATTATTTGGGGGATTAACTTTACGATTGCGAAATATGGACTTTTAGAATTTACAGCAATTGAGTTTACTGCACTTCGGATGATATCGGCGGCACCGCTTATGTTACTCCTTACATTTTTTATTGAAAAGTCGGTTTATATGGAGCGAAAGGATATACCTAGATTAATTATCGTTAGCGTTGTAGGTATTGTACTGTATCAAACGTTATTTATGGAAACTGTCAAATATACATCCGCTACAAATGCCTCTTTACTTATTTCTATTTCACCAATTTTTACAACTGTATTTGCGATTTTCTTGAAACAAGAAAAGTTTTCTTCTCGAAAGCTTATCGGTTCTATCATTGCATTTTGTGGTGCAGCTTTAGTTTTAGTAGCAGGGAACTCACTTGCTAGTTCTTTTTACGGGAATGGCATTGGATTAATTACATCAATATGCTGGGGGCTTTATCCTGTTTTAGCAAGTCCATTAATTAAAAAATATTCAGCACTACGTGTTACCGCATGGTCAGCACTAGTTGGCGCGATTCCGCTTTTGCTTTTAAGTGGACCATACGTATTTATAATGCCATTTCACATTACACATGGAATGACACTATTTGCTTTACTATATTCTATTTTCTTTGTAACAGTGTTCGGTTTAGTTATGTGGTATGTTGGAGTTCAAAAAATTGGAGCGTCACATACGATGGTATATATGTATATAACGCCACTTGTAGCTGTTTTATTTGCAGCAGTATGGGCAAAGGAATATATTTCATTACAACAAATAATTGGTGGAATGGTCATTTTCTTCGGTCTATGGTTTGTGAAATCAGAGAAAGTAAAAGTACATTCTACTGCGGGGGAACCTATATCAAAATAGGAAAACAGATCACCTATGATCTGCTTTCCTATTTTTTTATTTTTGGTAAGAAGATGAGAAATAAGATCGCAGTAATAAGTGGAATTAAGTTTAAAAACGGAATGCGGAAGAGTGTAATAAGAATAATACCTGGAAGAAGAACACCGAGGACAGCATAGAAAATACTATGATTTTTCGTGTACCAATACAATGAAAGTCCAATAAGTGCAGGGACAATGAGGTGGATGAGAGCCATTAAAAAATAAATCATTAGACGCCCCCTTTATTTGTGTACTCATTACATCATATCCGTATGTTCATAGATTGATATCAATTTTTTCATAAATGGACGAAAAATGTTTGGAAAAACGTCACAAATTATGAGAATATGATGTTTGAAATCTTGTATAATATTATTTCCTAAAAACATTCAAACAACATAAACATTGTGTTTATGTTGTTTTTAATTTGAGTGAAATGGATGTAAGCAGTATAGATTTGAAAGAAATTTTTGTTGGATAGATAAACATTACAGAAGAAGAGGAGAACAGCATGATTAGTATGTCATTAAGGTCGTTTAAAATTCAATCGTATTATCTACTAGGTATTTTGTTGCTAGGCTGGATGGTAACACCGTTTTCAGCACATTTTTTAGGTGCAGGAATTGGACTTATTG
This sequence comes from Bacillus luti, assembly GCF_001884105.1. Classification (GTDB taxonomy): domain Bacteria; phylum Bacillota; class Bacilli; order Bacillales; family Bacillaceae_G; genus Bacillus_A; species Bacillus_A luti. The sequence continues at coordinate 81,539 of NZ_MACI01000043.1, forward strand.
TAAGTATGTATTGTGTTTGGCTTTTAGGAAGACGGATTGAAAAACTTGGAGATTGTATTGTAAAGAAGACGAAAGCACCGACGCTCGGTATGTTTAATCGTTTTGCAGCTGCTATTTTGGGTGCCATTATTATGTATGAAATTGAGCACCATATGGTGATGTGGGCGTTTGCAGTAGGGATTATGGGCGGTTATTTCTTAATTGTTGTTAATTTAGGATACTATAGTATGAAAGATGAGAAGGAATTAACGAAGAGTTAAAAAGCCTCTTTTTAGATGAAATAGAGGATCCGGCGATGGATGTACAACAGGAAGCGAAACTTTGCATAAAATACAGGTTTCAGCTTCCAATAAGTTAACATGAAATCACTTATTAGTATGACCCTTAGGTTCTTTAAAAAAGTTGGATATAATACAACAAATTATTCCGGTAATTAGAATAATGTATTTTATCGTTTCACTTGTATGCTCAAATAAATTAACGTTAAGCATCACAAGTCCCCAAAACATTTGGATTGCTCCATAACTGAATAAAATTTTTCCTGTACGAGAAAAAATTTTCATAGGTTCCACCCCTTCCTATATATGTAAATTATATCATAAGAAAATTAAAACGAATGATTATAAAATGAATTTTCTGTATTTTTTGATGTTGGTAAGTGATTTTTTGATGTTGGTAAGTGATTTTATGAGTTAAGTTACAGATGAAGAGATTAAAGTTTTAAGATATAGAAAGAAGCTTACGTAAAAAACGTAAGCTTCTTTTTTATGTAAGTGTGTGTAACCGTTAAGCCGCATTGGGTTTTGTCGGTGAGTACGCGGAACTTTACGGTTACACGACACTTATTCATATGAGTAAAGGGTTATTCCAACAGAAAATTTGTACTTAAGCGATTGGACCGCCTAAGTTAATAATGTCTTCAGAAACGCTTTCGAACTTTTTGAAGTTCTCTTTGAATTCATTTGCAAGCTCGATTGCTTTTGCTTTGTAAGCAGCTTTATCAGCCCAAGTTTGTTCAGGCATTAACACTTCGTCAGGTACACCTGGTACGTGAAGTGGAACTTCAAGACCGAAGATGTCATGTTTAGCTGTTTCAGTTTTCGCAAGTTCGCCGCTTAATGCTGCTTGAATCATTGCACGAGTGTAACCTAAGTTCATACGCTTACCAACGCCGTATTCGCCACCAGTCCAGCCAGTGTTTACTAAGAATACTTTTGCGTCATGTTTCTCGATTTTTTCACCAAGCATTTCAGCATAGCGAGATGCATCAAGTGGTAAGAATGGTGAACCGAAGCAAGTTGAGAATGTAGCTTGCGGAGATGTAACGCCGCGCTCTGTGCCTGCTAGTTTACTAGTGTAACCACTTAAGAAATGGTACATAGCTTGTTCTTTTGATAACTTACTGATTGGAGGCAATACGCCAGATGCATCAGCAGTTAAGAAAATAATTGTATTTGGATGTCCTGCAACACTTGGCAGTACGATATTGTCAATCGCATGCATAGGGTATGCAGCACGTGTATTTTCTGTTAAAGTAGTATCGTTGTAGTCTGCGATACGCGTTTGGTCATTAATGATAACGTTTTCTAAAACAGATCCAAATTTGATTGCATCGAAAATTTGTGGCTCTTTCTCGTGAGAAAGGTTTACGCATTTCGCATAGCAACCGCCTTCAATATTGAATACACCGTTATCAGACCATCCATGCTCGTCGTCACCGATTAATTTACGGTTTGGATCAGCAGACAATGTTGTTTTACCTGTTCCAGATAATCCGAAGAATAGTGCCACGTCGCCTTCTTCACCTACGTTTGCAGAGCAATGCATAGAAAGGATATCTTGTTCAGGTAGTAAGAAGTTCATAATAGAGAAAATTGATTTTTTCATTTCTCCAGCGTATTCTGTACCACCGATCAGTACGATACGTTTTTCGAATGAAACCATAATGAATGCTTCAGAATTTGTGCCGTCAATTGCTGGGTCTGCTTTGAAGTTCGGCGCAGAAACAATTGTAAATTCTGATTCATGAGTTGTTAATTCTTCTTCAGTTGGACGAATAAATAATTGGTGTACGAACAAATTATGCCATGCGTATTCGTTAACAACTTGAATTGGTAGGCGATAGTTGCGATCAGCGCCTGCAAATCCTTTGAAGATGAATAACTCTTCTTTTTCTTTTAAGTATTCTAATACTTTTGTATATAATTTATTAAAATGTTCTTCAGAAATCGGTTGGTTCACAGCTCCCCAAGCAATTTTGTCAGCAACCGATGCTTCTTTCACAATAAATTTATCTTTAGGAGAACGTCCTGTATATTTTCCAGTTGAAGCAGAAACGGCACCAGTCGAAGTTAATTTCCCTTCATTTCGCATTAATACTTTTTCCACTAATTGCGGAACACTTAGTTGAATCTGTGCATTGCTTCCGTTCAATAATTCATGTAAACCAATTTGGACATTCACAGTACTCATATTTATATACCATCCTTTTCATTTAATGAAATATTTCTCGTAATCCCCATCAAGAGTATAACACAATTATATAAATAATGTATACTATTTCTTTATTTTTGTTTGTGTGAATGTATTAATTCCTTATTAATATTCCGTTCTCTCTCTATTGAGAAAAACTTTCAGGAAAATGTGAATATTAATTGACAAATGAATATCATTTCTTTAGTATAGGTTGGGACGGATACTCTCTTATCCCGAGCTGGCGGAGGGACAGGCCCGATGAAGCCCAGCAACCTCATCTGTATTGGTAAATACAGGTGAATAGGTGCTAAAACCTGTGCGAGGCTACAGGTCTCGAACGATAAGAGCGAAGGGCAAAAAGCAGTATGCAAGTAGCAAATTAAACCTTTCCTCTATGTAAAGTGGGAAAGGTTTTTCTGTATGCTTGTGTGGGAGAATAAATGTATGTCGCAGTTTGTGGCAAATTAAGGATGAGTTCCGTACAATATATACAATTACTGTAGGGAGGTTTACCACATGACAAAAAAACGTCATCTGTTCACATCTGAGTCTGTAACTGAAGGACATCCAGATAAAATTTGTGACCAAATTTCTGATTCAATTTTAGATGCGATCTTATCAAAAGACGCAAATGCACGTGTAGCTTGTGAAACAACTGTAACAACTGGTTTAGTATTGGTAGCGGGGGAAATTACGACTTCTACTTACGTAGACATTCCGAAAATCGTTCGTGAAACAATTCAAGGCATTGGTTACACACGCGCAAAATACGGATTCGATGCAGAAACTTGTGCAGTTTTAACATCTATCGATGAGCAATCTGCTGACATCGCTATGGGTGTTGACCAAGCGCTAGAAGCACGCGAAGGTCAAATGACTGACGCTGAGATTGAGGCAATTGGTGCAGGAGACCAAGGTTTAATGTTTGGTTTCGCATGTAATGAGACACAAGAGTTAATGCCACTTCCAATCTCGCTTGCTCACAAATTAGCTCGCCGTTTAACTGAAGTACGTAAAGATGATACATTATCATACCTACGTCCGGATGGAAAAACGCAAGTTACAGTTGAGTATGATGAAAATGGTAAACCTGTACGTGTAGATACAATCGTAATTTCTACACAGCATCATCCAGATGTTACATGGGAAGAAATCGATCGCGATTTAAAAGAGCATGTAATTAAAGCTGTAGTTCCAGCAGAATTAATGGATGGAGAAACGAAATTCTTCATTAACCCAACTGGCCGCTTCGTAATTGGTGGACCACAAGGTGATGCTGGTTTAACAGGACGTAAAATCATCGTTGATACTTACGGTGGATACGCTCGCCACGGTGGCGGTGCATTCTCTGGTAAAGATGCAACGAAAGTTGACCGTTCAGCAGCATATGCAGCTCGTTATGTTGCGAAAAACATCGTAGCAGCTGGTCTTGCTGACAAAGCAGAAGTACAACTTGCATACGCAATCGGTGTAGCACAACCAGTATCAATTTCAGTTGATACATTCGGCACTGGTAAAGTATCTGAAGACGTATTAGTAGAACTAGTTCGTAACAACTTCGATCTTCGCCCAGCTGGTATTATTAAAATGCTAGACTTACGTCGCCCAATTTACAAACAAACAGCAGCTTACGGCCACTTCGGACGTACTGATGTAGATCTAACATGGGAACGTACAGACAAAGCTGCAGCTTTAAAAGAGCAAGCTGGTCTATAATATATGAAAAAAAGCTTTGCGCGGTGAGCGCAAAGCTTTTTTTATTTTGTTTTACTTATTATTTGAATACATGAATGACAATGTACTTCTCCTTCTAGTTCAATATACTTTTTCATATTTGTCATTCCGCTTGCCGGAAAGGGCATATGAATCCATGCTTTTTCATACGTTTGTATTTCTTTTTGACATGATTTACAAAGGATTGGTTTCTTACGGAACATAGAAAATCAACCTTTCAGTTGGCGTGCTTTTCCGGCGCAAAAAGCACTGCATAGTAAAAATAGCGTTGCGAATATAATGCTCACTAATGTAGCGGATGGGATTGCCCCTTTTAGAGAAAAACCGACGGTGATGGAAGCGATAAATAAGAGGATGAATGTTGTTGTTAATTTTTTATATAGTTCCATACTATGTAGACCTCCAATTTATTTTTTAGTACAAGTTTTAAAATTGAATTCTATTATGTAGAAAATATAAAGAGTAGCTAAAGATGTGTAGTCTAGGAGTATAAGAAAGTGCACTTTCCTTTTTGTGGGTTAGTATACTTATATTGTATCATGGCGCATTATTGGCTTCATACATAATTGTGTAAAGATATGTATGATAAAATGAAGAAAAGTCTTTAAGAAAGGAAAGATGAAAAATGAGTGTAAACGAGCATAAAAAACAAGCACCAAAAGAAGTGCGCTGCAAGATCATAACGATTTCCGATACACGTACAGAAGAGACAGATAAGAGCGGACAACTATTACATGAATTGTTAAAAGAAGCAGGACATACAGTGACTTCTTATGAAATTGTAAAAGATGATAAAGAAAGCATTCAGCAAGCAGTGTTAGCTGGCTATCATAAGGAAGATGTAGATGTTGTATTAACGAATGGCGGTACTGGTATTACGAAGCGTGATGTCACAATTGAAGCGGTATCAGTTCTATTAGATAAAGAAATTGTCGGATTTGGTGAGTTGTTCCGCATGATTAGTTATTTAGAAGATATCGGAAGCAGCGCAATGTTAAGTAGAGCAATTGGCGGTACAATTGGGCGTAAAGTAGTCTTTTCAATGCCGGGATCTAGCGGAGCCGTTCGCCTTGCGATGAATAAATTAATTTTACCGGAATTAGGTCATATTACATTTGAGCTGCATCGCCAATGAGTAAGTGGGCTGGAATTGTATTAGCCGGCGGTATGTCGAGTAGATTCGGTGAGCCGAAAGCACTAGCAATTTGGAAGGGGACTACTTTCGTTGAGCATATTGCGAAAGTGATGACAAGTACTTTGCAAGAAGTTGTAGTCATTAGTCACTCCGATATAAAAGAGCGAGTAGAGCAACTTATACAAGTTCCTGTTATAGAAGATATTCCGCATTATAAAGGGAATGGACCACTTGCTGGAATTGTATCAGGAATGGAATATATAGAAGCAGATTGGTACGCGATTATGCCTTGCGATGCGCCAAATGTTTCACAAGAATGGTTTCCCATTTTACTAGAGCAAACGAGTGATGAGTATGATGCGGTTGTACCTATTATTAATGGAAGAAAACAGCCGTTACTTGCAGCGTATCATAACCGTGTGAAAGAGAAGATTTACACTTTACTTCAGGAAGAGAAAAGAAGTATGGGCCAGCTTTTATCACAATGCAATGTGAAATATATTGCTGGTGAAGATGTACAAGCGAATGCAGATTGGTTTATAAATGTGAATACGAAAGAAGAATATGCGCAGGTTCAAAAAAACCTTTCAAATGAATGAAAGGTTTTTTGATATACAGAAATTGGGGAACAATTACTGTATAAAGGTATGTGAGTAAGTTGATTTTAAGGGGAATTTCTTAAAATCATCATACAATAAAAATACTGTACAACCATATTTTAATTTTTATGGGTTTTTATTACAAGTCTGTTTAGTTATGTATCTTTTTGATATAATGAATATAGAAATAAATAGATGTTTCACCTTGTGTATCATTTAGCAAACGAAATTTTATAATTGTGTAAAAAACTCCCTTCGTCTTTTGAAGGGAGTTTTTTGTTTTGAAATTGATTTATCCCGCTTTAATGGGCAGTAAGACCCCCACCTCAAAATTCAGCGAAAGCAAAGAAGTTAGGTGGGGG
>NZ_MACI01000044.1 GCF_001884105.1 Bacillus luti
GATAATCAGTGGGGGATGAAGAAAACCCCCACTGATTAAAGTTTCACTTTATATACATCTTTAGTTCTATATGATAGACATAGAATATATTTACAAATATAACATTTGATGGGTAGCAGAATAGGAAGGCCTGTTTTATACTAATATTGTGTCACCCCTTCTAAGGGATAGTGCGCAGCCGGTGATTGGCTAATGGGAACATTCTCATTTTGCCAGTGCCGGTTTTTTATTAGATAATGATGATAATAAATTTTTTGAGGGAGGGATCGTTTTGAAAAAGATAGATTTTACTTCTGTGAGAGAGCAAGTAGCTAGTTTTTATATTTATTCTATCTCTTTTCTTGGTTTAATTGCTGTTATGATTTCCTTATTTTTAATTGAAATGCCTTCCCATTTTGTATTACTTTTGTTGTTAATTATGTTTATGGGCATTACTGAGTATTTTCCGATCCGCATTTGGAGAGGTGGAATCACACTGAGCCTTACACTTATTTATATAATGAATTGGCAGTTTGGAATGTATACAACTGTTGTTTCATGTGTGGGTGTGATGTTAAGTATCCAATTGTTTCGCCGATTACCTATGCAAAGGACGGTATTTAATTGTGCGCAACTTGCCCTTAGCATTGTATTAGCAGAATGGTTTTCGAGAGGATGTTTCTCTCTTTTTATTTCTGGAATGAATCTTTCAGTTTTATATGAAAAATTCATAATCTTATTTTTATTCAGCGCATTTCTTTGTCTATTTAACAGTTTATTTTATGATCTTTTAATCATACTTCTTCCTCAGCCTTACCCACTAGAAGAGTGGCGTAAAAAGAATATGTTAGTACTCTTGAGTTTGAGTTTTTGTTTACTTTATTCTTCACTTATACATATTTTAGATTACCGATATCGTGGCGTGATAGATGAAATTATGGTACTGTTCTTCTTTTTCCCACTTGTGGCAATTTGTATCATTAGCTCATTCGTTAGACAAATACGAGTGGAAAAAGAACGATTATATAAGCTTTTTTCTATTACGACGGAATTAAGTCACGGATTATCTGCCGGAAACTTACAACAGATGAAACAATCATTGAAAGGATTTCTAGGAATACAGGCATATGTTTTATGGGCGAAAGATGAAGAGAACTGGACGCTTTTATTAAAGGATGGAAAAGTACGTCATGATATTTCTAATTATTCTGACCTGTATAAGGAGTTTGAAGAAATATCAGAAACTGTAGTTGTGACGGATTGGAAAACAGGTATGGCTCCGGGAGATGAAGTGTTTGAAAATACGATGCGTTCTCTTGTGTATTTACCTCTTAAGGTAAATCACGAATTAGTTGGAATGTTTGTGGCAGGGAAAAGTAGGAGTGCGAGTTTTATTACTGAAGATGTACAAACTTTAGCTACGTTTGCTAATCAATTAGGCAGCTTGCTTAAAACACGGACACTCGTCTCTGAACAGGAAAAAAGAACGATTTTAGAAGAGCGAAATCGAATTGCTCGTGAAATCCACGATGGAATCGCACAAGCATTGGCTGGTGTGATATTTCAGATGGAGTCAGCCCAGAAAAAGTATGCAGATGAACCAAAAGACATGCAGCAAGTGGTAGATACAAGCATAAAAAAATTAAGGAAGAGTTTGAGTGAAGTTCGTTATTCTATTTATGCTTTAAAGCCATATCCAACACAAAGATTAGGACTAAAACAAGCAATTATAAGTAAAGTCCAATCCTTAAAACAAGAATATGATTTAGCCATTACATATCATGAAAGAGGTCGTTCTCGAAAACTTAGTTTTACGAAAGAACGAGTCATTTTCGACACTTTACAGGAGAGTTTGCAGAACATTATAAAGCATGCAAGGGCAGATAAAGTTGATATTTTATTAAGTTATCAAAAGGAACATATACTTTTAAAGGTAAAGGATAACGGAATTGGTTTTTCTCTTTTTGAATCTATGATTAAAGCAAAGCATGAGCCGCATTATGGTATATTACATATGAATGAACAGGCTGAACAGCTAGGGGCCGCCCTTCAAATTGATAGTTCAAAAGGAAAAGGTACAGAAATTATATTGTTAATTCCAGATTCAGAAATGGGGGAGGAGTATCATGATTCGAATATTAGTAGTGGATGATCATACTGTTTTGCGTGATGGAATTCGAAGTATATTGGAACTCGAATCTGATATGCGAGTAGTTGGGGAGGCTGTTTCCGGTGATGAGGTAGTAAAGAAAGTAGAAGAGTGTAGGCCTGATTGTATCTTAATGGATATTAATTTACCAGGAAAAAATGGTATCGAGGCTACATCACTCGTGAAAAATCAGTATCCGAACTGCCGTGTTCTCGTATTAACGATGTATGAACATGATGAATACTTGATGTCTGCTCTTCGGGCAGGGGCAGACGGTTATTTATTGAAGGATTCATCATCCGAGCAGGTAGTGGCGGCAATCCGAATGGTATTAAAAGGAGATTCTGTGATTCATCCGCGTATGACTAAAAAGTTGATTACATATCATCAACAAACGAAATCAGAATCAAATGAAAATGAACTAACAGAGCGTGAAAAAGAAATACTATTTGAATTGGTCAAAGGTCTTAGCAATAAGGAAATTGCTGAAGCTCTATATATTAGTGACAAGACAGTTAAAATTCATGTTAATAAGATTTTCAGGAAATTAAATGTGAAAAGCCGTTCACAAGCAGTCATATATGCTGTTCGAAATCAGCTTGTTCCATTTTCTTAAATGAAAATCATTTAAAAGAACTACTCTGTACCTTATTATTTTACTCAAAATAATAAGGAGCGGAGTAGTTCTTTTGTACTATACGGTATAGAACTAATAACTAAAAAAAATATTCCTTTTTGATAATTTTCAGAAAAATTTAAATTTATTAAGATAAGAAAGTAGAGTCGTAGCCTAATAGTTTTGAAGATTTATGTTATGCAATGACTATAGATACAAATAAATTTAGATGGGGGAACTTGTATGAAGAGAGGAAAATTTGGGAGGGTTCTTACAGGAACATTAGTTGCTGGTATGCTATTGTCACAAGGTATTCCGTATAACGTATTAGCAGAAAGTCCGGCTGAACTGAAGCCAGTTGATAATGCGGAACAGGTACTAATGAATCTGTCTGCAGAACAAAGAAAAGCGTTGGAACAGCTAGATGTAAGTCCTAATTTTACGATTTCACCTGATATTGATACGAATAGTCCTAAATTAGTTAACGTTATCGTGGAATTCAATCAAGCTCCAGCAAAAATTGAAGTGATGAAACAAGCGGCGAAAGGGAAGAAAATAGCTGCTACTACTGCGCAAGCAAAAGTGGATGAAGAGCATAAAGTGTTCAAACAACATGTCGAATCTTTAAAATCGAAGAAAGATGTTGGCACTTACGATACGAAAAAAGTGGAAATCACACGCGAATATAAAAATGCAATCAACGGTGTAGCGATGACTTTACCTGGTGTGGCTGTCAAAGAGTTGATCCAATCAGGAGTAGTAAACCGTGTCTTTAAAGATTACGAGGTAAAAGTAGAACCTCCAGTAGAAACACAAAAAGAAATCCAGCCAAAAATGGCGGACAGTATTCCGCAAATTGGTGTGGACAAGCTTCATGCAGAAAACATTACAGGTAAAGGAATTAAAGTCGGCGTTCTTGATACAGGTGTTGACTATAATCATCCAGATTTAAAAGATGCTTATAAAGGCGGATATGATTTTGTAGATAACGATGCAAATCCGATGGAAACAACGTACGAGGATTGGATAAAAGCTGGTAAGCCAGAGTATCCAGGGTTAGTGTACTATACAAACCATGGTACACATGTAGCAGGAACGATTGCAGCTCAAAAGAAAAACAATGCCGATTACGCTGTAAAAGGTGTGGCACCTGATGTAGATTTATATGCTTACAGAGTCCTAGGACCATGGGGCGGAGGAAATACAGCGGGAATCCTTGCTGGGATGGATAAAGCAATTGCAGATGGTATGGATGTCATCAACATGTCGCTAGGTGCACAGACGAATGATCCGCTATATGCTACTTCTGTCGCAGTAAATAACGCGATGCTTTCAGGTGTGGCGACAGTTGTTGCCGCAGGTAACGCCGGACCGAACGAAAAAACTCTCGGCTCTCCTGGAACGGCAGCTCTTGGTATTTCAGTAGGGGCGAGTGATGTTTCTATGTCCATTCCTACATTCCATGCAAGTACAGCAAGCGAAAAGTTTGAAAATATGCAGTTATTAGGGAAAGATTTTCCTGATAAGTTAGAAGAATTGCAAGGACAATCGTTACCGATTGTATTTGCAGGACTGGGTAAGCCAGCTGATTTTACGGGGAAAGATCTTAACGGGAAAATTGCGTTGATTCAGCGCGGGGAAATTACGTTTGATGAAAAAATTAAAAATGCTAAAAAAGCTGGAGCAAAAGCAGTTATTGTGTATAACAATGCTGACGGACAAATATCTGCCTACTTAGGTGAGGGGGTAGGTCTTATTCCATCTTTCCGTCTGTCAAAAGCAGATGGCGAACGGTTAAAGGCGCTAGGTGAAGTATCTTTCAAATTTGAAACGCTGAGCAATACAAAAACGGAAGGTGATCACTTAGCTGATTTCAGCTCCCGTGGGCCGGTAAATGGGAATTATGACATTAAGCCAGACGTAGTCGCTCCGGGTGTGTCTATTTTCTCTACTGCACCGGAATATATTAACGATCCGCAGGACGGGATAAATTATGGTAATGCCTATGTACGCTTGTCTGGTACTTCTATGGCAAGCCCTCATGTAGCGGGTACAGTAGCATTGATTTTACAGGAGCATCCAGAATACACTCCTTTCGATGTGAAATCGGCTCTTATGAATACATCTGATGATTTGAATGGCAAGAATTCCGTATATGAAGTGGGTGCTGGGCGCATCGATGCGTATCAAGCCGTCCATACGGACACATCCATTAAAGTATTAGACAAAACACAAAATATCGAGAATGGCAAAGTTGTCGAAATTGACGAACAAACAGGTTCCATTGTGTTTGGCAGACATGTTAAGCAAGGTGATAAACCGATTGAAGCGAGCAAAAAGGTGGTTGTCCAGAACAATAGTAAAGACGAAAAATCCTTTAAAGTAGAAGTGGAGTATCACGGTGAGCGTACAGGCATTCAAGATGCAGTAAAGAACGGTATACAAGTTGACGTGCCGGCATCTCTTACAGTGGCAAGCGGACAATCACAGGAACTACAGCCGAAAATTACGATTCCTGCTAGCGCAGCGAAAGGTAGATACGAAGGGTATATTCATGTAACGAATGCGAACAATCCGTCTGAAACATACCAAATCCCGTTCGCTGTCATGGTGACGGAAAAGGGATTTGAATATGCGAAAACGAGCAATCCATCCGTGACGAATACGACACCTTTCTGGCAATATATGTACCCGTTTGTTCATGTCAACATGAAGTTGAATAGCCCGATGAAAACCATTGATGTGCTTGTTAAGGATAGTGCAACAGGGAAAGCTGTAGGTTTTATAGGCACAGCAGATGCCAGCAGATTATTGATAGACGTAGACACGTTTCTTATGAATGCATTTAGCGGTACTGTCTATCCATTTACCAATGATCCTTCTAAGCCGATTGGTGATCTTCCTGTAAAGCTTCCGGCAGGCGATTATCTACTGGAACTGATTGCACACGATGAGGAAGGAAAATCATATGTTATAGATAATCCGCTTATCGTGGACAATACAGCACCGGAAGTAAATATGGATAAAAAACCGGGTGTAATCGAGGTTAATGACTCCATGTTCACAGTAGAGGATGGACAAAAAGCAGTATGGCTGCATGGAACAGCCAAGGATGCGACAGTGGATCTATTGAAATCAAAAGGTTTAAACTATGATCAATCGTCCAATCAAATGGCTTACTATGCAAACACTGGAATGATAGGTGGGTACTTCCCAATCCAAGCAAATGGAGACGTAAAATTCGGCATTGAGGAAAGTGATATTGCAACGAAACCTCTAAATTTGACTTTGGCTACGTATGATATTGCAACGGCAATTGGTAAACAAAACTATGTTTTCGTAAAAGAAGGTACGGAATATACGACTTCTAGTTATGATAAGAAAGACGTAAAAGTTGGCGATACAGTTACGAGGACACTTAGTCTTAATAATGTGAAGCAGCTTGTATCCGGGGAATTCCAGATCGACTTCAGAAAAGATTTGCTCAAGTTTGAGAATGTGAAACTGAACAATGCGGCAAACGAGTACGCGAAGGAAAGAGGTTTGGAAGTATCGATGCAAGATCCTGTGGTGACAGAAGGAACTTACAATAATACGGTGAAAGTTGGCGCATCCATGAAAGGGAATACATTTAGTGGTATGGACGGAGATCTGCCTTTCCTTGATGCCACGTTCAAAGTAGTAAATGAATATTACGATATTGTTGTGGGTGATTACCAGTTTAATGTAAAACAGGCGTCTTATATGAAAGCGGGACAAACAGGTGCTACTGCCATTCCTTCTTTCGGTACGGAAAGTTTTAACGTGATTCCAACACATTCGAGAGCGTATGGTTCTATCCAGCCGGAAGGATTTTTGGATGGGAAGGAGGGCTCTCAGTATTTGAGAAAAGTAGATTATACAAAAATCGGTGCCCAAGTATATGCGATGTCTCCAAGCGGCAAAAAATATAAAGGAACGATTGATAAACAAGGAATCTACGAGATCAAAGGCATCCCAGCATCTACTGAAGCATACACAGTTGTTTTTGATGTTCCGGGACATCTCAAAGCGATGAAAAAATTCATTCCGGGGTATTTTGTAGGAGATGAGCTGCGCGGGCAAAATGTTAAAATAGGTGCTAAAAATCTTGCAGGGGACGTAAATGGTGACAGATTGATTGACATTCGCGATATGCAAAGCGTAGTTGAGGTATACGGCAAGGAGGATGCATCTATCGTGCCGCAAGACATCAATCAAGATGGTGTTGTGAACGAGACAGATGTCCGCTTCATTGAGAAAAACTTCTTGCAAAAAGAAGTCGGCGTTCCAGAAGTGGTTAAGCCAAAAGAAACAATCGGTAAAAAAGGACTGGCAGATTTCTTACGTCAGATTGGTCTAGAACCGAAGAAGTAAATAAAGTGTCTTAGGAGCGGCTGTTGATAAAAGAAGGGGAAATATCAATAGTCGCTCTTAAATAAAACAAAACGTTCTTTATTAAGAATCTAGTGGCTATCTTAGAGGTAAAATTAACAGACATTAAATAAGGAAACAAGTTATTTGATTTTACCTTATATGAACTTATTGGCTTTTAAATATTATAAAAATAGGGGGGCATTAAAATGAGTCTTAAGAAAAAACTTGGTATGGGTGTTGCATCTGCAGCTCTTGGTTTATCTTTAATTGGAGGCGGAACGTTTGCGTACTTTAGTGATAAAGAAGTATCAGAAAACACGTTTGCGGCTGGTACGTTAGATTTGAGCATTGATCCACAAGTTATCATCGATGTTGACAAAATCAAACCAGGTGATCAAATAGAACGCGATTTCCACTTAATCAACAGCGGTACTTTGAAAATTAAGGACGTTCATCTTCTTACTGATTACACTGTAACAGATGTAAAAGGCGATAATGGAAATGCTGATTTCGGTGATCATGTTAAAGTGGAGTTTTTATGGAATATAGACAAAAACACAGTTCCTGTATGGGAAACTACGTTGTCTGAATTAAAACAAGCAACTGCTGATGGCAACCTTCCTGATCTTGTCCAAAAAGGTGTCGTAAATTGGGAAGGAAATGGACTTGCTCCGGGCAAGGATGACAGTTTCTATGTGAAATTTATATTTGAAGATAATGGGGAAGATCAAAACGTATTCCAAGGAGATACATTGAAATTAAATTGGACATTCGATGCGTCTCAGACAAAAGGTAAAGAAAAATAAGTTCAAATGGTATTCATTATATTTATGTACCAATGGAATCGTTAAATAAAAACGCAATATAAAGAGAGGCAGCCATTCGAAGGATGACCTCTCTTTATATTGTGAATTGATGATACATTAGCTGAATTTAAGCTAGCATTTCCGCATTTCGACTTTGAATAACATCATTATAATGCATGAGTAAATTATTGAAAATTTCATCCCAGCTTTGTGTAGTAGCGTAGGAGTGAGCATCTAGGCTCATTTGTTTCCGGATTTCTTTATTATTTAACAAGCCATAAATAGAAGATAAAAATGAGTCTTCATTTTTGGATTCGCATAGAACGCCCGTTTTTTCATCTGTAATAATATTTTTAACTCCGCCACTATTTGCACCAATAACAGGTGTACCACATGCAAGTGATTCCAGTACGACGTTCCCAAATGTTTCAGTAGCAGATGGAAATACCATTAGATCGGAAGAAGCATAGGCTTCAGCTAAATCTTCACCTTGTAAATATCCAGTAAAGGTTACATTTGTTTTCGGAACAGCTTCACGCAAATTTGTTGCTAGAGGACCATCTCCTGCGATGAGCCAATGAATGTCGTTTCGAGCATGCGCTGTTTTAACGATAATGTTTTGTAACGTATCAATATCTTTTTCAGGAGCAATCCGTCCAACGTAGGAAAGAATATACTTCGCTGTAATATTATATTTTTTTCGGAATAGGTCTGTATTATAAGATGGATGAAAGAGTGTACAATCTACACCACGTCCCCATATATAAAGAGATTGAAAGCCTTTATTTTTTAATTGATGTAATGTTTCAGGGGATGGAACGAAATTTTTGTGCATATGACTATGAAACCATTTTAAATAGTTCCAAAGCATATTGGAGAGGAATTCGATTTTGTAATAACGTAAATAAGCATCAAAATCAGTATGATAAGAACCGACAACTGGAATGTTTAACTTTTTTGCGTAATATAACCCACAAAGCCCCATGTTGAAAGGTGTGGCAATGTGAATCATATCAGGTTTAAAAGCAAGAAGTTCCCGTTTAATGCGTGGAGTAGGAAAAGAAAAGCGACATTCTGGATATAATATTGTTAACGGGATACTTCTCATCTTATTCACATTAGCCACGAAATTATCTTCAGCCGTATGCTGAGGGGCGAAAACAGAATAGGCGATTTTTTCTTTTTGAAAGTAACGTGTTAATCGTTCTAATGTTTTCGCAACCCCGTTGACTTGTGGTGTAAAAGTATCGGTAAAAATGGCGACTCTCATCATATCACTCCTTTATGTGAAAAGTGGGATGAATTGATAAAAAGAGATGATGCCAGAGCAAGTGCCGAGGCACATACCGACGAATACATCAGACGGATAGTGTAGCCCTAAATAAATGCGAGAAATACCAACGCATAACGCTAACGGCAATAGAAAAACAAGTAAGCTTGGATTATAGCAAATAAATGGAATGAAGACAGAGAAAACGGCTGTTGTATGACCAGACGGGAAAGAGTGGTCTTTTAATGGATGGACCGGATATTTCGCATCTTGAATTGTTAAATATGGACGCTTTCGGGGATACCATCTTTTTAATATTTGCACAGGGATATGGCTAATTGCTAACGAAATAGCAATTGCGATTGCGGCTTGATGCAAAGTTCCCTTTGCGAAAATTAAAAAGAACAGTGTGAGTGCGATTGAGAAAGTAGCACCACCGATATGAGTAATATTGCTGAAAAAGATATTTAATGTTTTTTGATCAAAGTATCGGTTAATACCTTTGAAAATGTAACATTCGATTTTATATAATCCACTGACCTTCATGAAAATTCTCCTCCCTCATCTACATATATATGGAGATATTTGCTTTTATTTTAATAAGATTTTGTTGAGGGAGTAATAATGTTTTGTAAAGAAACAGTTAGATTTTATAAAAAAAGCTGCCAGTATTATGGCAGCGGTAAAATCACTTTTGTAGTGATTTATAATATTGACCTTTTTCAACGTATTGTGTGCGAATGCGTTCCATGTCTTTACGGTCTTCTTCTGTTAACTCACGAACGACTTTCGCTGGACGACCGAAAGCTAATGTGTTTGGTGGGATTTTCTTTCCTTGTGAAACGAGGCTTCCAGCACCGATAAAGGCTCCTTCGCCAATTTCAGCACCATCCAATATAATAGAGCCCATTCCAATTAAAGCATCCTTTTTTATATGGCAGCTATGTAAAATAACTTGATGCCCAACTGTCACATCATCTTCTAAAATAAGAGGATACTCTGGGCTTTGGTGGAGTGTACATTGATCTTGTACATTTACTCTATCTCCAATTATTGTTGGTGATACGTCACCTCGGATGACTGTATTAAACCAAATACTTGCTTCCTCGCCAATTGTCACATCACCTGTAATGGTTACGTAGTCAGCGATAAAAGCACTACTCGAAATTTTCGGATTTTTTTCTTTGTAAGGATATATCATGTAAAGCCTTCCTTTCCTAGAGACTAGTTTTAGTGTATCAAATTATGAAAAAGAGTGAAATGGAGGAGGTCCGTATGTGGAATTATGAAGCAGAGGAAGCGAAAGCTGTAGTCGTTATTGTGCACGGCGCTATGGAGTATCATGGACGTTACGAAGCAGTCGCGGAAATGTGGAATCATATCGGCTATCATGTCGTGATGGGGGACCTTCCGTCACATGGAACGACTTCAAGAAATAGAGGACATATTGATTCGTTTGATGAATACATAGAGGAAGTTAAAGCATGGGTGAAAGAAGCAAGAAAGTATCGGTTACCTATTTTTCTATTCGGTCATAGTATGGGCGGCCTTATCGTCATTCGTATGATGCAAGAAACGAAGAGAGAGGATATAGATGGTATTGTTTTAAGTTCGCCATGTTTAGGCGTATTAGCTGCACCTGCTGCTCCACTTCGAGCTGCGTCAAAAATATTAAATATCGTTGCCCCAAAATTGCAATTTTCAACGAATCTTACAGTGGAAATGTCAACACGTAACCATGAAGTGAGAGATGCGATGGAGAATGATTCATTGTTCTTGCGCAAAGTGTCAGTACGTTGGTATAGTGAATTAATTAAGTCTATTGAAATTGCTCATAAAAAAATAGGTGATTTTCCAGACGTTCCACTCTTGCTAATGCAAGCATGTGAGGATAAACTTGTAGATAAAACACGTGTCCGCACTTGGTTTGATAATGTTAAAATAAGTGATAAGGCATATAAAGAATGGCCGAATTGTTATCATGAGTTATTAAACGAGTATGAGCGTGATGAAATTTTGAATTATATTCAGGCATTTACTGAAATACGTATCAATAACATAATAGAAACAAATAAGTAAATTATTTGTACATTGAATAGAGGAGATGAAGGAAGAAGTGAACGTACCGAGTAATCCCATAACGCTCATGGCGAAAGTATACCGTGATGTGTTTCCGGTTGTACACCATGAGCTAGCGATGTGGAAAGAGCGTGCCTACCATATTCCGAATGATGAGCTTCATAGTCAGGCAATCGCAAGTATTGAGCATAAAACGTTTCATTGCGAAGGCGGTGGCATTTTAGCGTTATTAGCCAATGAACACCGAGAGGAATGTATTCGTTTTATCGTCGCATATCAAACGATTAGTGACTACTTAGATAATTTATGTGATCGCAGTACATCACTTGATCCAAATGATTTTGCCGCACTACATGAATCGATGTTAATGGCATTATCACCTGAAGTAGAAGGTGGCGGTAATTATTATCGCTATCGTGATGATCAAGATGATGGTGGTTATTTAGATGAACTTGTTGAAACATGCCAAGATGTTTTAAAGAAAACGAAGCATTATGACAAAATTGCTCCTGTTCTTCATGAACTTGCTTGTTATTATTGTGATTTGCAAATTCATAAACACGTGAAGTTAGAAGAAAGAGAACCGCGCTTAAAAACATGGTTTGAAGCGCATCAAGAAAACTTACCTGAGATGAGTTGGTTTGAATTTTCAGCATGTGCTGGTTCTACGCTTGGAATCTTCTGCCTTGTAGCATATGCATTTCATGATGAATTACATGATGAAGATATTGCGAAAATTAGACAAGGGTACTTCCCTTACGTGCAAGGACTTCACATTTTACTTGATTATTTCATCGATCAAGAAGAAGACCGCGCCGGCGGGGATTTGAATTTCTGTAGTTATTATGAAAACGAGCAAGCTATATTAGATCGTATGAAACATTTTGTAGAAGAAGCAGAGAAGAGCATTGGTGATCTGCCTCATGCGAAGTTTCATCGTCTCATAAGCCGAGGGTTACTTGGTATTTATTTATCGGATCAGAAAGTATCAGCACAAAAGAATATGCACAAAATGGCACGGCGCATTGTAAAATACGGAGGGCTTACTTCACGATTCTTCTACTGGAACGGGAAGTTGTACCGAAAGAAAATGGCGCAGTGATGAAGAAAACCACTCTTATAGAGTGGTTTTTGTTATAATATGGTAAAGGGGTGTTGAAAATGAAGCGATTGTTTCAAAAGCTATATGACCATATTGAAGTAACATTACTCGTGCTACTTTCCATTTCATTTGTGACTGGAATGTATATGATGATGAATAAAGCCGGCGGTCCTACAACGATGGATTATGTAGCTCAAGTTATTATTGCATTGATTATTATAGTAGATATTGTCTTTTTAATAAGTGGTAGAAAAAAAGAAAATAGTAAATAAAAAGCATTTGTACATGGGAGTACAAATGCTTTTTATTATGATCGTATTTTTGAAAATACATATATAAGAAGTTCAACCGCAAAAAGAACTAAAACAGATAGTCCGAATAAAGGCATGACAGCGCCTAGTATAACCATCATGATAAAGAAAACGATTATGCTTTTCTTATCTCTTTGCTTTGGAGGTGCGGCTAACTTTCCTTTCGGCTTTCTTGCTAACCACATTTTTATTCCGTAATAAATGAGAAGTAATAAAGATAATGTCGTTAGTAAGCATACTATTTTATTTGACCATCCGAATAAATGCCCTTCATGAAGCGGGATACCGTAAGTGAACCATTGTGCAAATAAGCCATAATCACGATAATCCGTTTTTGAAATGAGTTTTCCGCTATATTGATCAAAATAAGCTGTTATTTCTTCATTTGGTGCGACATGCATACCCGTAATACCAGAACCGCTTGATTTTGAAACAGTGAATACACCTTTCGGATCAGCTGGTAGTGAGATAACATATGGCTTTTTTATTTCAATTCCTTTTTGTAATTCATCGACAGAAATTGCTTTTGGTTCATTTGAATTCGATTCAGGAGGAGCTTCCTTTCTTGTTGCCCACGGTAATTCTTTTACCTTCGATTCAGGCGGTGCCATATACAACTTTGGATATCCAATTGATTCATTCGACGCTGCGATTTTATAAATTTGGTTCCCCATAAATCCTGACCATGGCAATCCAGATGCGACTAGCAGAACGAGAGGAATTGTAAATATAATACCGATAATAGAATGACGTCGTTTTGCTTTTTCTCGCTTATTGGATGCCGGTGTGTTTTTGAATTGGCGTATACTCATGTACAACCCAGTCGCAATTAAGAAGATTGTCCAACATGCCGCAAGTTCTACAATATAGTTAACGACAGTGCCACCAACTAAAAGAGAACTATGTAATTCCCTCATTATATTGGCAAATGTTTCACTTGCGTTTTGATCCCCAACAATTTGATTATTGCTATCTAAATACACATACTTTTGTTGTCCGGTATACTCATTTGCAATGGTAAGTCTCGTATTATAATCCCCATTAAACTCACTAATTTTCGCCACACTATAATGTGGATATTTTTTCTCTGTTAAGGAAATAGAATCAGTCATCGAAATAGATTCTGTTTGGGCGCTCTTCCCAAAATATAAATCTTTATAGATGAAATCTTCAACTTCTTCCCGAAATAAATACCCAATTCCGCTCAGTGACAACGTAATAAGAAGCGGCGTAATAAAAAGCCCAGCATAAAAATGCCAACGCCAAAAAATGTAATGAAGCGAACGATTTGCTTTCATACTTTCAGTTCCCCTAACCTTCCCTATATGAATAACTACTTATTTAATATAGCGAGATTAAGTGTGATTACTTTGAAAGAATTGTGAAGAAAGTTAAAAGTTTTTAAGGGTTTCAACATTTATAAATGTTTCTTCTTATTTGATAAATATATTTCAACAACCGCTTTCGCAAGACATTGAGCAGAATCAACAAAATCCTCACTCGCCACAACATTCAAATCGGTACATGCGATAATTGCGGTATCTACCTCATCTTGCAATTGTAAAACGAGCGCATTCCACAATTCGCGAGCTTCTTTAATTTTTCCAGATTTAGTACAAGTAATAATTTGATTAATCATTTCCTGCCATTTTTCATGATGAATGTATTCTATATTGCGCTTTGCAATCCCATCTTGGTAAATCCCAGCTTGAACAGTTGCTTCTGTTGCGAGAAGAGCGACTCTTTTTGTATTTTCAGGAATTGCTTGTAACGTTTCATCGACTATATTTAAAATCGGGATAGAAAGCGAACGCTGTAATTCTTCAAAATAAAGATGCGCCGTATTACACGGCATAGCGATAAATTCTACACCAGTACTTTCAAGTTTTTGTGCTCCTTCAATAATCGCTTTTTTCATCGCCTCGTGATCAATAGGGCGATCCATGTAAAACGGTGTTGGGCACGAATAGATCATCATATGAGGAAAGTCCACATCATGCTTTGCTCCATATATTGTTTGGCACTTTGCTACAACTGTATCGACGAATGGTCCAGTGGATTTTGGCCCCATTCCTGCTAGTATTCCAATCATTGTTTCGTCTCCTTTAATATGTAATTAAAAACGTTTTTTGCGAACGATAAAAAGAAATAAGGTAAATAATAAAAATGAATATACGATAGCCCAAGCTGTGAGCCATAGCGTGTGAGTCAGTATATTATATTTGTATTGTCCAAGCATTAGAAAGCTTTCGACAGGTGGAAAAACCCATAGTAATTCTTTTTTAAATCGGATAGATGCGATTGTTATAAGCAATATGGATGTAAGGCTAAGCCAAGCAGTGCTGGCTTTTTGAATTATATTTCTTGTAAATAATGTTGCGATTGAAATTCCTAGTATAGAGAAAGACATGTGAGAGAGAAATCCGACTAGAAATAAAGAAACTGTCATTTTTTCATTAAACATTTGCAAAATAATTGGATAGATTACGGATATAAAAGATAACACAGTACAAATGAGAAGAGCCGTAATATATTTACCAACATAGAGTGTGGAAATATTATTTGTGTGAGAAATAGTAATTTGCTCTTGTACAGGGTCTTCAGTATGAAAAATTGTAAGTGTAATCCAGGCAGATAATAAATAAAGTGCGAGTGCTGTTTCTAAATATGTCGGTACAATAGGAGTCGGTTTATATGTATATACAAAAAGCAAGCTCACAAAGTACATCGCAATAGGAGGGACATACTTATACGATTTTGTATAGTCGAGAAAATGGTAACGAATAAGCGCAAACATAATAAACCTTCTTTCGATTTAAAAATTAGGTTGTAGCAATGTGATAGATGCTTTTTTATGTAATAAAAACTGAAGTATGTCATTTGTATATTCTTTTTCGATTTGTAATTGAATAAGGTTTTGATTTGAATTGTGTGCAACGTGTATAAAACCGGATTGTTTTTGTAGTTCTATCGCTGAAAATGTGTCGTGAACGATTGCCTCAATATAGACTTGTTCTGCCCCTTTTTGTACAAAAGTATCTGCTGTGATTGTATGGTTTGCTAACGTCACAATTCTATCGGCGAAGTTTTCTAGTAGTTGTTTTTCATGACATGTGAAGAGTATAGATATGCCTTGTTGTTTTAATGAGAGTAAAATATGTTCTAATTCTTGCTGAGAGTTAGGATCGAGCCCAGAAAGAGGTTCATCTAGAATTAATAAATGGACGTCCGTAAGCAATGCTTGCATAATGCCTGTTTTTTGTTTCATACCTTTTGAAAAGTTTCGTACAACGGAATGCCTTGCATGATGTAAATGAAAAGATTCAAGAAGCATCGGAATTTTATCTTTTAAATATGTTGTTGATAAACCGTGAATCTGGCCCAGATGATGTAGATAATCCTCTAATGTAAAACGAATCCCTTCAGGAAAATGTTCAGGTACATAGCCAATTTGTATATGTTCTTTTCTTTGAAGTGCCCCTGCCGTAGGTGAAATAAATCCTGCAATTATTTTGAGTAGAGTACTTTTTCCAGTCCCGTTCCCGCCAATAATAGCGAGTGCTTCTCCTTCTGGAATGGATAAATCAATGTTGTCTAGTATAAGTGATTTGCCATACTTCTTTTGAATTCCCCTTAGTTCTACTAGCAAAGTTCTATCCTTCTTTCTTTAAATAGTGTATATATCCATTATATAGGAGAATAACAAAAAGACGTACAATGAGTGCACGTCTGTTTTTGTTAAGTTGTGTCGAATCGTCGATATATTACCCCGCATTAATGGGCAGTAAAACTCCCACTTTAAAATTTGGCTGGAGCAAAGATGTTAGGTGGGAGATAAACTGACCATAAATGCCCGATTGGTTCAACTAATAATCAGTGGGGAATGCTCCCACTGATTAAAGTTTCACTTTATCGTTTCTCAATCGCCACAATAAATGGCGGGTTATTTTGTTGGTTAATGAAGCCGTATCGCAGTACGTGTGCTTGTTTTTGATCTAGTTCTTCGGCAAATGTAAGTACAGCGTCGCGTTCTACTTGTCCTTCTGGGTGTCCGTGGTAAATGACAAGGACGATGATACCTTCAGGTGCCATTACTTCTAATAATTGTTCGATCGCTGAGATTGTTGAGTTCGGTTTTGTAACGATATGCTTGTCTCCGCCTGGAAGGTAACCTAAGTTGAAAATTGCGCCTGTTACTTTTCCTTTTGCATCTTCTGGTAATACGGATAGAAGTGTATCGTGACTATCGTGAACTAAAACAGTACGTTCGAAAAGTTCTTTTTCTTTTAGGCGGATGGTAGAACTTTCGATAGCTTCTTTTTGAATATCAAATCCAAATACTCTTCCGTTATCTCCAACGATTTCAGCTAGGAAGCAAGTGTCGTGACCATTTCCAAGTGTTGCATCTACAGCATAATCGCCTTCTGTTACTGCCGTTTGCAACAGTGAGCGAGCAAACGGTAATACACGTTCTAATTTCATTTTTGTTTCTCCTCATTTGCATATTTTCCTTGCCAGCTTCCGCGGCGCACAAATTCTGCATCGATGGAATTTAATACTTCCCATTTATTTAAGCTCCACATTGGACCAATCATTAAATCAGGTGGACCGTCACCTGTGATGCGGTGCACAATTACGTCTTCTGGAATCATTTCAAGTTGGTCAACAACGAGACTTACGTAATCCTCAAGAGAAAGGAACTCGAGTTGTCCTTTTTCATATTGCTTCACCATTGGCGTTCCTTTTAATAAATGAAGTAAATGAATTTTAATTCCTTGTACGTCAAGCTTCGCTACTTCACGAGCTGTTTCCATCATCATGTCGTAATTTTCAAGTGGAAGACCGTTAATAATATGAGAGCAAACTCTAATACCATGCTTGCGTAATTTATTTACACCTTCCACATAAGACGGATAATCGTGAGCGCGATTAATAAGGTTTGCAGTTCGTTCATGAACAGTTTGTAATCCGAGTTCAACCCAAAGGTACGTGCGTTTATTTAAGTCCGCTAAATATTCAACGACATCGTCCGGTAAACAATCAGGACGAGTTGCGATAGAAAGACCGACAACGTCTTTTTCTGCTAGAAGCGGTTCGAATTTTTCTTTTAACACTTCAAGTGGTGCGTGTGTATTTGTGTAAGCTTGGAAATAAGCGATACATTTTCCATCTTTCCACTTTGAGCGCATTTTTTCTTTCATTTCATGATATTGCGTTATAACATCATCGCGGCGATCGCCAGCGAAGTCACCAGATCCAGCGGCACTGCAAAATGTACAACCGCCATAAGCAACTGTACCGTCACGGTTCGGACAATCGAAGCCAGCGTCTAATGATACTTTAAAGATTTTTTCACCAAATTCATTTCGTAAATGGTAATTCCATGTGTGATAACGTTTATTGTCGTTTGTATATGGAAAAGGGTTTTGAACCTTCATTATTTTCCCTCCTAAGCCGAGTCAAAATGAAACAAAATACATTATAACATACTCATAAGGTTCAGATGGAAGGGACACACTAAAGGGGAATTAAAGCAAGGAGGGACAATTATGGCAGAGCGTCAATCACTTGAATCGTATATTACACAAGCGGAACAAGCGGTGGAATATGCGAAAGAACAATTAGACCAAGGTATGAGACAAGAGCATTACAATACGATGGAGTATTCAGATGCACAGTTACAATTAGAGCAAGCATATAACGATTTACAAACGATGCAACAACATGCGAATGATGAGCAACGTGAGCAGTTAAATAGAGCACGTATGGCAATTCGCCAATTGCAACATCAAATGATTATTACACCGCACTAATAAGGAGTGAATGTAATGGCGAAACGTTCAGATCAAAATAACCCAGAGCAAAAAACACAAAACGGGCATAACGCTGAGTTTTCGAATGAACTTGATCCAGTTGTTCAAGTGAAACAGCGTAACAGTAAAAAGGGACAACCTCAAAGATCGAAGCAATCAGAGTAGACCAGGTCGCAATATGACCTGGTTTTATTTTATTATATTACAATAACGTAAGATTCCTGTAAGGTTTGTCGATAGTTGTGAGCCACTTTCTCCAGTAGAGTAAGGAAGGATTAAATTTTATACAAGGAGTTGCTTTATGGGGAACAATATTACAAACAAACGAATTGATGAGTTAGATTACATTCGTGGCTTCGCATTACTGGGGATTATTTTAGTAAATATTCTTGCACTACTTAACATTAAAATTCCAGATCCTAATACAGTGGATGCTAGCTATCAAAGGTTTTTATACTTATTTGTAGAAGGTCGTTTCTTCTCAATCTTCTCATTCTTATTTGGAGTGGGATTCTATATCTTTATCTCTAGGGCAATTGCAAAGGGTAAAAATGGGTATGTTTTATTTTTACGCCGCATAGTGGCATTATTTATTTTTGGCTACATTCATCAAATGTTTCAACCTGGAGAGGCATTAGCGTTATATGCGATTTGCGGGTTAATCGTTTTACCGTTTTATAAAGCGAAAAAAGAAGTGAATCTAGTACTAGGGCTTATTTTGACAATTACCTTCAGTGTAATGGGTGCTAAAGAATTTTTACCGCTAGGTCTAATTTTATTAGGGCTTGCTGCAGGACAGTATAAAGTGTTTGAAAATCTTTCAGCGAAAATAAAGCAAGTCGCTATTTTTACAGCTATTATGTTTGTTTTAAGTGTGGCAGCTGTATGGTATCAATATGGGCATGTTCCTGCTGAACCATTTATAAATATGATACTTGAGAGTGAGGATGGAACTTTGAATGCTGCAAGCCAATTCTTAAAAATTGGCGTTACAGTTGGACCAATCATTTCAGCCTTCTATGTAGGAGCATTAATTTTATTGCTTCAACTAAAACCAGTTCAAACAGTATTAGCACCACTGAAATACTACGGTCGTATGGCGTTAACAAATTATATTGGACAAACTGCAATGATTTTAATCGCAGGAAGTGTATTTAACTTTGCAGAAAACTTAACTTACATGCAGACGTTATATGTGTGTATTGCAATTTACGTAATTCAAATTGTATTTAGCGTAATTTGGATGAAGATCTTTAAAATGGGTCCACTAGAATGGATTTGGCGTGTTATTACGTATTGGATGGTAACACCTTTAAAGAAATAAAGTGAAACTTTAATCAGTGGGGGTTTTCTTCATCCCCCACTGATTATTAGCCTTCACCAATCGGACTTTTATGGGCAGTTGATCCCCCACCTAACTTTTTTGCTTTCGCTGAATTTTGAGGTGGGGGTCTTACTGCCCATTAAAGTGGGATAAAGAGAGAAGTGGGCTGTTCCTTTTGTGGAACAGCCCATTTTTTATTGTTATCTTTTTCGGTAAGTCGATATTACTTGTCGAAGCGTTAATGAAATTTCATTTATCAACGAACCTTACACACTTATCTTTTTTATATTACAAAAGTGTAAGGTAAATGTAATGTTAACAAATAGCAGTTCATCTCCAAAAGGCGCAAAATAGGTAATGGAAAAACAAGCGTAGGAGGATATATATGACGAAACCAGTTGTAGACGTAAAAAACGTTCAAAAAGTGTACGGTAAAAAAGGTGAGAACCAATCACACGCGTTAAAAGGTGTTTCATTCTCAATTCAAGAGGGTGAGTTTGTAGGAATTATGGGACCATCTGGTTCTGGTAAAACGACATTATTAAATGTAATTTCCACGCTTGATAAAGCAACGGGCGGCGTTGTTGAAATTGCGGGTACGGATATTACAAAAATGAAGCAAGGTGAGCTTTCTGATTTCCGTTCACAAAAATTAGGATTCATCTTCCAAGATTTTAACTTGTTAGAAAACCTATCTATTTATGAAAACATCGCACTTCCACTATCTCTTCAAGGTGTTCCATCACGTAATATTGGACCAAAAGTCGAGAAGGTAGCGGGTATGTTAGGAATTACAGAAATCCTTCAAAAGTATCCATCTGAAGTATCTGGTGGACAAAAGCAACGTTCGGCAGCAGCACGCGCATTAGTGCATGAGCCAGCAATTATTTTAGGGGACGAGCCAACAGGAGCGCTTGATTCTAAAAATGCAACGAGTTTACTTGATGCAATGACAAACTTAAATAAAGATCAAGGTGTATCTATTATGATGGTTACACATGATCCGTACAGTGCAAGTTACTGTCAACGTATTTTATTCATTCAAGATGGTGAGCTATATAAAGAAATTCACCGCGGTGGTACGCGTGAAGAGTTCTATAAAGAAATTTTAGATGTACTTGCAGATTTAGGTACACAAAAAGCGTAAGAAAGGAGGTTCTAGTACATGTTATTCAAACTTTCCATGTCAGGGCTAAAAAGTAAGTTGAAAGATTATATCGTCTTACTTGTCGGTCTTGTCATGTCTATCTCAATTTTTTATATGTTCCAAACGTTAGCGCTGAATAAAGCATTTATCGAATCTAACTCAGTTATTCAATCAATTGGATTCGTATTCCAAGCAGGTTCATTTTTACTAGCAATCATAACCTTCTTCTATATTTTATATGCAAACTCTTTCTTATTATCTCTTCGTCAAAAAGAGTTTGGTATGTATATGATGTTAGGAGCAAAAAAGCATAAAGTTACATTACTTATGTTTATTGAAACAATTGTATTAGGTGCTGCATCTCTTGCGATTGGTATTACAGTTGGTGTAGGACTTGCAGAAGGTATCGGACAGTTATTAATGAAACAATTAGAGTTTGCTGGTGAAGGGTATAAAGCATTTTACCTGCCATCTATGACTGTTACTTGTATTTTCTTCTTTGCATTATTTGTACTATCAGCAATTATGAATAGTATTAAGTTATCACGTATTTCTGTATTGCAACTTGTACATGCAGATGCACAAACAGAGCGTGTTGCAGTAAAAGGAAAAATGACAGGTTTGGTTGCATTCCTAGCAGTTATTTTATTAGGAATTGGCTATGCATCAATGATTTATATGGAAAAACTAAGAGAAATGGGAATCCTTATTGCATTAATTACAACAACAGCTGGTACTTACATGCTATTTGGATCACTTCTCCCGGTTATTATTAAAAAGTTAAAAAGTAATAAAAAGCGTAGTGAAAAAGGACTTAACGCATTTACGTTTGCACAATTAAATTTCCGTATTAATAGTTTAACGAAGGTGCTTGCGACAGTAGCTATGTTAGTTGCTCTTGGAGCCGGTGCAATTTCAGGTGGTATGGCGTTTAAAAATAACGTTATAAAAATGGTTGATGGTTTCGTAATATATGATTCAGTAGTTCATAATCCAACTGCTGAAGAAAAGAAAGTTTTAGACGGTATTACATTTAAAGAGAAAAGTGAATATCGTTACAAAGTCGATGATAAATACGTTTACTATGTAAAAGAGGATTTAGAGAAAAATCGTCCTTTAGTAAGAGATATGGCAAATATGAAATCGATGAAGGATTTAGTGAACACGAAGAAAGTTTCAGCGGACCTGCCAGTAGGTGCAGTTTCTAGAGAAATGAATGAAAAAGATGCGAATGCTAAAGCACTTCCAGAAGAATGGGACGAGGCTTTCAGAACAATCCAGCCATTCTACGTACATGAAGATCATGCAATTAAAATTGTAGATCAAAAAATGTACGATACTGTAAATGGTAAAGAAGGAATCGTATTTACTGGAAAAACAGATGATTTTGAAGCACACACAAAAGAATGGAAAAAACTTGATGAGTTGCAGCTAGATAAATATAAAAATATACAAGCTGAAAGATTAGATAGTAAATATCAAGCTTACGACATGTTCTACGGAGTTGCGAGCGGAACGGTGTTTATGGGATTCTTCCTTGGAATTGCTTTCTTAGCAATGATGGCAAGTTGTTTAATGTTTAAAATTCTTTCAGGTGCATCAAAAGATATTACGCGTTATCAAATGCTTCGTAAAATCGGTGTGCGCCGTGAATTATTAACGAAATCAATTTATAAAGAGTTATTCTTAGTATTCCTATTCCCTGCAATTGTAGGTATTGCTCACGTATTGGTAGGTATGAATATTTTCGGATTTATTTTAATCGATCCGTACTTCCGTATTTGGGTACCAATTGTAATTTTCGTAGTTATTTACACGATTTATTACTTCATTACTGTTCAATTGTATAAAGGAATTGTTCTTCCGAAAGAAGATTAATAGGTAAAAAGCCGAGTGAATGCGCTCGGCTTTTTGTATTTTCAGAAAAAACACTTTAATGTTACTGAAATATATAATATAATATAAATAAGTAACATAAAATAAAAGTAGAAGCAGCTCGATAAGGAAAGGAGGAATCTGATCTGTAGAAAGAAGCTGAACCTTTTATCCCCACACCTTTTTCTAACCACACTGTATTTGTACAATCGTAAGTTTCCACATTAAAAATTGCCGAGACCACAGAAGTATATTGTAAAAATAATGGATAAGACATGGAAATCCCATAGCATGATAAGGTAAAATGGACAACATGATGAGAAAATTACCGTTCATAAGATGAGGAGAATACATGTATGGAAGTTGTAGAGGCATTAAAAGATATAAGCCAAATTGAGGCTATGAAAAAGTATTTAAAAGAGCACTCACAGCGAGATTATCTTTTATTTGTTATTGGAATTAACACAGGATTAAAGATTACTGAGCTACTTAGTATGAAATTTGAAGAGGTATTAAATGAAGATGGAACTGTTAAAGAGTTTTATTCTCTTCCTGTGAAAGATGAAAAATTTAAACAAGATATTTATTTAAATACAAAAGTAAAAGAAGCGCTGTTAGATTACGCACAATCTATCGATGTGAAAAGAGAAAATTACGTATTTCAATCTAATAAAACAACAAATTCAATTACGCGCCAACAAGCGTATCGTGTAATTCATAGTGCTGCGGAAGCAGTTGGAATTGTTGGGAAGATTGGAACGAACTCAATGAGAAAAACATTTGGGTTTCATGCGTACAAAAGAGGAATAGCGATTGCACTATTGCAAAAACACTTTCACCATGCAACACCTTCAGAGACATTGAAGTATTTGGGAATCTCAAAAGATGAAGAATTTAAAACGGAGATTGATGTAGATTTATAAAAGCCGTAACTAAAAACCTTAGGAGGCGGAAAATATGAATATTAGAGAAAGTGAACTTCCGGGCATTGGTTGTAAATTTGAAGTAATTACAAAAGGTAATGAAAAAATGGTTATCGTTATTCACGATGATGGCCGAAGAGAAATGTATCATTTTGATGCGGATCATGATGAGAGTATTTCAAGTATTTCTCTTCGCGATTCTGAAGCAAGACAAATCGCAGCTATATTAGGTGGAATGGTGTATAGACCACAAGCGTTAGACACGATTGAAATGGCTTTTGAAGGATTATCAATTGAATGGTTTAAGGTGGAGAATCATGCACCAGTCGTACAAGAAACAATTGGTAGCTTACATGTCAGAAAAACATATAATGTAACGATTATTGCTATTTTAAAAAAGAATATGAAGAAATTCTTTAATCCAGGTCCAGACTCTATTATTGAAGCTGGCGATATGCTCGTGCTATCGGGTGAAAGACATGAAGTGAAAAGAATTATTAATGAATTGCTTTCAGCCGGAGGTGACTCATAATCGATGAATACTTTAGTCTTTGAAGTTGGAACTGCGTTAGTATTAGTCGCTTTTGCAGCTATTCTCGCTGCAAAGTTAAAGTTCTCGATTATTCCGTTTCTCATTATACTCGGTATGCTAGTAGGGCCTCATGCCCCGGATTTAGGGCTTATCGATTTAAGATTTATTGAAAGCGGAGAAGTTATTTCCTTCCTCGGCCGTATTGGCGTCATATTCCTCCTATTCTATTTAGGTTTAGAATTCTCAATAAAAAAATTAATTAAATCAGGAAAGTCGATTGCTTTTGGGGGAACCGTTCATATATCACTTAATTTTATATTAGGTTTACTTTACGGATATATAATGGGTTTCCCCTTATTAGAAACATTAATCATTGCTGGAATCATAACAATTTCATCAAGTGCAATTGTTGCAAAGGTAATTGTTGATTTAAGAAGATCTGGTAATAAAGAGACTGAACTTATTTTAGGAATTATTATGTTCGATGATATCTTTTTAGCTGTATATTTGTCAGTCGTTTCAGGGTTAGTACTCGGTGGTGCAACATCATTTGTAGGTGCTCTTACATCGGTGTTAATCGCAGTAGGGTATATGCTGCTATTCTTTGTAATCGCTAGAAAAGCTACGCCGTTCTTAAATAAAATATTAGATATTTCGTCAAATGAAATTTTTATTATCGTAATATTCGCTATTTTATTCTTTGTAGCAGGATTTTCAGAAACAATTCATGTTGCTGAGGCGATTGGAGCGTTATTGTTAGGACTCGTCTTTTCTGAAACAGAGCATAGTGATCGTATTGAGCATCTCGTCGTTCCATTTCGTGATTTCTTTGGAGCCATATTCTTTTTCAGCTTCGGTTTAAGTATAGATCCGTTTTCACTTGGTGGAGCAGTGTGGTTGGCGTTGGGAGCAGTTCTTATTACGCTCATCGGTAATTTTACCGCGGGAATGCTTGCCGGACGTAAAGCCGGATTATCACATAAAGCTTCCACAAACATTGGATTAACTCTCGTATCGCGCGGGGAATTCTCTATTATTGTCGCGAATATTGGCATTGCGGGTGGCTTAATGGCAACGATTAAACCGTTCTCTGCACTGTACGTTTTAATATTAGCATCATTAGGACCTTTATTAACGAAGGAGTCTGGAAGAATATATACCTTGCTAGATAAAATGTTTAAATGGAGCGCTAAAGAACATGCGAAAAGAGAAAAAGAAGTTGGATAATATAAATAAGAGGAGACTGCATGAAATTCATGCAGTCTCCTCTTATTTATATATCGTTAATGATGTCATTTCTTGTTGGTAAGTCGATATATTTTTAAGCAGCAATCAATATAATTTCATTTACCAACAAACCATTATCTGAATTTCATCAACTATTAATCAGTTGCCTTCCTATTTAAAAACGACTACAATTTTACTGTTATAGATGAACGAAAAAAATAGAATAGGAGGGGAGACTATGCCAAGGAAAGTATGGCTATTAGTAGCTGGGATGATTATTAATGTCACGGGTGCTTCTTTTTTATGGCCTTTTAATACAATTTATTTGCATGATCACCTAGGGAAATCTTTATCTGTGGCCGGAATGGTATTAATGATCAACTCGCTTACTGGTGTAATCGGAAACTTGCTCGGCGGTGTTTTATTTGATAAATGGGGCGGTTATAAATCAATTCTAGTAGGGATTGTGATTACACTCGTATCGATTTTAGGTCTCGTGTTCTTCCACGGTTGGCCGTTATATGTTGTATGGCTAGCGTTAATCGGATTCGGTTCTGGAATGGTCTTCCCATCGATGTATGCGATGGTTGGTACGGTTTGGCCAGAGGGCGGAAGACGGGCATTTAATGCGATGTATGTTGGACAAAACGTTGGTATTGCGATCGGAACAGCGTGTGGTGGATTAGTTGCATCGTATCGTTTTGATTATATTTTCTTAGCGAACTTTATTTTGTACTTTGTTTTCTTCTTAATTGCTTTTATTGGCTTCCGTGGTATGGAAGACAAAAAAGAGCCAGGAGTGCAAAAAGAAGTCGAAACGGAAAAAGGCTGGTCACTTACACCAGGATTCAAAGCACTTCTTATTGTGTGTGTAGCATATGCTTTATGCTGGGTTACATACGTACAATGGCAGGGAGCGATTGCGACACATATGCAGGAGCTGAATATTAGCCTTCGCCACTATAGTCTATTATGGACGATAAATGGAGCGATGATTGTTTGTGCGCAGCCGTTAGTTAGTATGTTAATTCGCTGGATGAAGCGTTCTTTAAAACAACAAATTATGATTGGAATCGTCATTTTTGCGGCGTCATTCGTTGTGTTAAGTCAAGCGCAGCAATTTACGATGTTCCTCGTTGCGATGGTAACATTAACAATTGGTGAGTTATTCGTATGGCCAGCAGTTCCAACGATTGCGAATATACTTGCGCCAAAAGATAAGTTAGGGTTTTATCAAGGGGTTGTAAATAGTGCAGCGACTGTAGGGAAAATGTTCGGGCCGGTCGTTGGCGGAGCAATTGTTGACTTATACAATATGGAAGTATTGTTTATAGCAATCATGGTAATGCTTGTAGTAGCGCTTATCGCAACGAGTATTTATGATAAACGAGTAAAAGTAGAAGAAACAGTTGAAGAAAAAATTGCAGTTTAGTTTGACGGAACATGTTCACATGTTTTAGAATATATTTAAATAAAACAACCTTTTGAACAAGGGAGATAGCTCGGGTGTCTTAAGATGAATTCGTTAGTTAGTAAGAGTAACGATTAACCGAGAAGCCTTGCTTTAAGTAAGCTCTTATGAGATACGAGGCGGAGGTAGTTCACTTAACTCATATTTGTAATAACAGTGAGAAGGAGTAGTAGTAATAGAAGCTGGTTTAGAGAGTTGACGGTCGGTGCAAGTCAATCCACGTTTCGTTATGAACTCGCCTTTGAGTTGCAGTTGTGAAACTAATAGTAGCAATTGCCGTTAATCCACGTTACGGATCTAAGCGAATGTATATTTGTACATTAATTTAGGGTGGTACCGCGGGAATCTATAACCTCTCGTCCCTTTCTAGGGATGAGAGGTTTTTTGTATTTTGGGCGGTGAAAATAAATAGAATTTCAAGGAGGGTATCTCATGAGCTTTAATCATCAAGAAATTGAGAAGAAGTGGCAAGGGTACTGGGAAGAGAATAAAACATTCCGTACGCCAGATGAGACAGAAAAACCAAAATTTTATGCACTAGATATGTTCCCATATCCATCAGGTGCAGGCCTACACGTAGGACATCCAGAAGGTTATACAGCGACAGATATTTTATCTCGTATGAAGCGTATGCAAGGATATAACGTTCTTCATCCAATGGGATGGGATGCATTCGGTCTTCCAGCAGAGCAATATGCACTTGATACTGGAAACAGCCCAGCTGAATTTACAGAGCATAATATTAATACGTTCCGTAACCAAATTAAATCATTAGGTTTCTCTTACGATTGGGACCGTGAAGTAAATACAACAGATCCAAACTACTACAAGTGGACACAATGGATCTTCCTAAAACTATTTGAAAAAGGCTTAGCTTACGTTGATGAAGTACCTGTAAACTGGTGTTCAGCACTTGGTACAGTACTTGCAAACGAAGAAATTATCGATGGTAAGAGTGAGCGCGGTGGACATCCAGTTGAGCGTCGTCCGATGAGACAGTGGATGTTAAAAATTACAGCTTACGGAGATCGTCTATTAGAAGATCTAGATGAGCTTGATTGGCCAGAAAGCTTAAAAGATATGCAACGTAACTGGATCGGTCGTTCTGAAGGTGCAGAAGTGCACTTCAACATCGACGGTACAGACGAGAAATTCACAGTTTTCACAACGCGTCCTGATACATTATTCGGTGCAAGCTACTGTGTACTTGCTCCAGAGCATGCACTTGTTGCTGACATTACAACTGCTGAACAAAAAGAAGCTGTAGAAGCTTACATTAATTCTGTAAAAATGAAGAGTGATTTAGAGCGTACAGAACTTGCGAAAGAGAAAACTGGTGTATTCACTGGTGCTTACGCAGTTAACCCAGTAAATGGTGAGAAATTACCAATCTGGATCGCTGATTACGTTCTTGCAACTTACGGAACAGGTGCTGTAATGGCAGTTCCAGCTCATGATGAGCGTGACTATGAATTCGCATCAACGTTCAATCTTCCAATGAAGGAAGTTGTAAAAGGCGGAGACATTACGAAAGAAGCATACACAGGTGATGGTGCACACGTAAACTCAGCATTCCTTGATGGCTTAAATAAAGAAGAAGCAATCGCAAAAATGATTGAATGGCTTGAAGTAACGAGCGCAGGAAATCAAAAAGTAACGTACCGTCTACGTGACTGGTTATTCAGCCGTCAACGTTACTGGGGTGAGCCAATTCCAGTAATTCACTGGGAAGATGGTACAATGACAGCTGTGAAAGAAGAAGAATTACCATTAGTTCTTCCGAAAACAGAAAACATCCGTCCTTCAGGTACAGGTGAATCACCACTTGCTAACATTGACGAGTGGGTAAATGTTGTAGATCCTGAGACTGGTAAAAAAGGTCGTCGTGAAACGAACACAATGCCACAATGGGCTGGTAGCTGCTGGTATTACCTACGTTACATCGACCCAAACAACAGCGAAGCACTTGTAGATCCTGAAAAAGTAAAACAATGGCTTCCAGTTGATATTTATATCGGCGGAGCAGAGCATGCTGTACTTCACTTACTATATGCTCGTTTCTGGCATAAAGTATTATACGATATCGGTGTGGTTCCAACGAAAGAACCGTTCCAACAATTATTCAACCAAGGTATGATTCTAGGTGAAAACAACGAGAAAATGAGTAAATCAAAAGGTAACGTTGTAAACCCTGATGATATTGTAGCAAGCCACGGTGCAGATACACTTCGTCTATACGAAATGTTCATGGGACCATTAGACGCTTCAATCGCTTGGTCTGAAAATGGTCTTGACGGAGCTCGTCGTTTCCTAGACCGCGTATGGCGCCTATTCGTTCAAGATAACGGTGAATTAAGTGAGAAAATTACTGATGCACCAAATAAAGAGCTTGAAAAAGCTTACCACCAAACAGTGAAGAAAGTAACAGAAGACTATGCAGAGCTTCGCTTCAACACAGCGATTTCTCAAATGATGGTATTCATCAACGATGCATACAAAGCTGAAACACTTCCGAAAGAATATGTAGAAGGTTTCGTAAAAATGATTGCACCAGTTGCACCTCACATTGGGGAAGAGCTGTGGAGCAAACTTGGATACAATGAAACAATCACATATGCAAGCTGGCCAACATTTGATGAGTCTAAACTTGTAGAAGATGAAGTTGAAATCGTTGTTCAAGTTATGGGTAAAGTTCGCGCAAAACTAACAATGAGTAAAGACGCATCGAAAGAAGAAATGGAACAACTTGCACTTGAAGCAATTCAAGACCAAATTGAAGGGAAAACAGTTCGTAAAGTAATTGTTGTTCCTGGAAAACTTGTTAACGTTGTTGCAAACTAATTCATTCTAAATAAAGGCTCAGAGTATTTATGCTCTGAGCTTTTTTGTGTAGAAAATAATCTCTGGATCACCTTCGTCTAAATTTTCAATTATTCCACTACGTATAAAACCGTTTGCACTAAAAACTTTTTGCATACTTTCATTTGATTCGTTCGTTGAAGAAAAGATTTTTTGAGTAGGAGAATGACTTAACATATATGAGATTAACGAGCTTGCATAGCCGCGCCTTCTTTTTGCTGGCGAAACAATGATTAATGAGAGGAAAGTACAATCAAAGAAATTTGTATCGTATGTTAGAAAACCGGAAATAGAATTATCTTCTTTTACAATGATGCATCTGCCCTCATCAATAGTGTGCTTAATATAATCTCGTCTACTATCGTTTCCAATTACATCAATATCTATATGTACGATTGAATCTAAATCATTGATAGAAGCTTTTGTTATGTCCTTCAATAGAAATACCCCCCAGAAAAATATTCAGTTAATTAATTTTATCATGAATGAAGAAAAAGAAGCGGAATTCCAATACAGACAAACACCTATTCTTCTATAAGAAATATGATAAAAAAGGTAGGCTAAATTGAGTAGAAGAGGTGAAAGGAATGAAAGGGATGGACAATAATGCACCACATGGCTTCTTCGGAGGTGGATCGGGTAGTTATGAACAAATGATGTTAATGGGAGGAGCTGACCAACAAGGATACGGTGGAATTCCGAGCTGGATGGGTGGAGCACCTGGAGGGTTTTCGACATCAGTAGCTGGTGTACAAACGGGAATTCCAACATTAACAGGAGGATTTCCAACATCAGTAGCTGGAGCACAAACGGGAATTCCGACATTAGTAGGAGGCGCACAAGGGGGCGTGCCTATAGGTATGCCAACTACGTTCCCATCTTTCGGCGGAGGCGTACAAACAGGATTTCCTGTACCTGGAATAGGTGTTGTAGCAGGAGGAATAGGTGGGTTTCCGCAAGTTGTTCATGGTCATCATGGACATCACCACCATCAAGGCCACCACGGTCATCATGGACACCATCATCACCAAGGCCACCACGGCCAACATGGACACCATCATCACCAAGGCCAACATGGCCAACATGGCCACCACCACCAAGGTCAACACGGCCATCATCAACAACAAGTACATTACCAAGGACACCACCACATACATCCACAAGCTGTTCTTTATCAAACTCATCAAGGGCATCACGGTCATCAAGGGCATCACGGTCACCAAGGTCAACATGGTCACCAAGGTCAACATGGTCACCAAGGTCAACATGGTCATCAAGGTCAACACGGTCACCAAGGTCAACATGGTCATCAAGGTCAACACGGTCACCAAGGTCAACACGGTCATCAAGGTCAACAGCATCAACAATACCAACAATATCAACAACAGCAACAATCTTCGCCTTGGACAGGTGGAATTGGAGCAGGAGCGGCAGGAGCAGCTGCAGGGGCAGCTAGCATTGGTGGAGCAGCAGGACACGCGGGGCACGTGGGTCATTAATGAGCTGCAGAAAAAAAGACATAATAAAAAACTGCTAGGTAATCCTAGCAGTTTTTTTCCGCTTCTTGGCGTTGACGTTCGATTTCAGCACGAAGTTGTGGTTCTGGTGCTTGCCAGCCTTCTGGCTTTAGAATTTTGCCGTCTCCTTCACGGAAGCGAGGTTTCCCATCAGGGAATAGCTTTGCCATGTTAGCGTTGTTTACAATTTCAAATCCTTTATCTGGACGTACACCCATTTCTGCAAACGTTCCGAATGCAAAGTAAATAAGGTCAATAAGTGCATCGTATTGATCTTCAACAGTCGTTGCTTCTAGAAATTCTTCTAGCTCTTCTTGCATAAAGCTAGCACGAATTTTTGCGCGCTCTTCCGCTAATTTTGTTGGGGTATTTGTCACAGGATGCCCGAATACTTCATGCATTTTCGCAACAAGTTCGTATCCTTTATCTAAACCTTTTTCGTTGGTCATGTTGTTTCATCCTTTCTCGCTTAGTGCCGAATTTCATTGTAACATAAGGTGATTATGAAATGAAAAGAACATCTTATAGAAATAAGATGTTCGCCTGTTATTCTTCTTTTTTTATTAAAATGGATAAAATAAGGTCGATGCCGAACATACCAACAAGTAGCATTGGTATAACGGCAAGTAAATAACGTGTGAAGGAAACATTTTTTAAGTATGTATGAGCAAATAAAAAGACGCCGAGAAATAAAATACCATTCAAAATAGGCTTTACTAATTTTTTAGACATAAGCTCCCCCATAAATATCTTCTCTCTCTATCTAAAATAAAAACTCCTCTTTCCGTTGTATCATGCTGGAGAGAGGAGTTCAATCATTTCTCATTCAATTACACCAGAATTTGTAATATTCACGGTGTATTTTATATTAATTGGAACATCTTTGTACATTCGTCTCCACTCTTCTAGTTTGAATGGGCGATAATGATGTTTATATTTTGCTCCTAGCCCGAGGGGATCGACGCCTAAAGATTTAAACTGCTTAATTAATTTAGCAGCTTGTTTATCTAATTGTTTTTGGACATCTTTTTCAATGTTTTTTGTGTTCTTGTTATTTTCTAAGTTAATTTGTTTCGATAGTTCTTGAATACGTGCATCAAGATGAACGTGAATGAAAAAAGAAGGCTTTCCATTTTTAATCTTTATATCGTAAGTTGGAACAGAACGAATATTATTAATCATTACGTATGCAGAATCTGTTTTAAATTCATGTGAATCTAATTTATGTTTCTCTAATAGTCCTTTAAATATGAACATATCTTTTTGCGCAATTTTACCGATATATTTATCCTTTTTAAAAAGACCAATTCCGGTGATTTTTATTTTATCACCATGCTTCTTTAGAATGGGAATATAATAGTCTTGCCCTTCTTGATAATAACGGAACGCCCCTACATGTAGATTATCCGTTGGTAAAGGACCGGTCTCCATATTATGTTCTAGCAACTTTTTTATATAAATTGCAACGTTGTATGAAGTCGTATATTTTCCTTTTAAAAGGTCAGTACCGTTCCCCTCTAATAAGCCAACATATAAAGCGTTCCCTATATTCACATCTCGAAGTAATGTATCGAATGAAGTAGACATTCCTGTTTTGGCAAGTCTTATCGTATATAGGGCGACACGCATTTGTCCACTAGCAAAAGGTTGAGAAGACTCTAAAGATGTGTCTGCTTTTACTTGTTTTACCGCATTTGCGCTGCCTTCAAAAACTTGAACTTTATTTCCTTTTTTCTGAATGGGACAAACGAATGTCACTTTTATTTTATTATCTTTTGCTACATCAAAAACGGTTCCTTGAATAAGTTGTACATCGTCGATAATATTTTTTTGTAAACATCCAGTTAGACTAAAGAATGTTATACAAGAAATAAGTATTAATTTGCTTTTGATTTTTTCCATTTTCTTTTCACCCACACAATAATAAATAGGATAGGGATGTATACATACATGAGCCAAAAACTAGCTTTTCCAGAATTACTAATAAAAGTATTAATGTCATGTCTGGTTGTTAAAAGCTGTGAAACAATGAGGGTGATAAGGATGAAAGCGATTAGGACACCTCTTTGTTTTACGCGAAATATTTCATGAGTTCCTCTCGTTGCCGCCCATAACGGAAGGATAAAACTCGTAACAATAACGAGTGCATAAGCGGAAATTGCAATATATTCTAGTCTTTCAATGAATGGTAATTGGATTACCTGGGTCATAGAAAGTTGTGACCAAATCGTTTTTAATAATTGTTTCTCACTAAAAAATGCAAAGGCTAAAAGTGTACTAAATAAATATAGAATATTTGAAAATAGCGCCCCGTATTGAGCGAATTTATGAGATTGTATAGGTTTTTTTACAAAGGGATAAGCCATGAGATAAATCTCAAAGCCTGTCATACTGTAGATTGACAGATTGGCGGCTTTTAAAATATCTGAAAAAGAATGTGTGAATATAGGGAGTAGATTATCCCAATGTGAGTATTTCAAAACGAATAGGCTAAGCAATAAATACCCTAATGTACCGCCAACTGAAATGACGCAAATACCAGTAATGACACGAAATCCAGAAGAAATAATGTAGTAGCTAACTAAGCATAAAAAGAGAGTTAACATCCAAGTGGAAGCGGTAGGAAACATCCATACTTGAATAATTTCAACGTATGTCCGAATGACGGAAATACTGACGATTAAAAAATAAGTCATAAAGATGATACTAATGCCATTTCCTAGCCATTTTCCAAATGTTTGTCGATGTAAATCAATTAAGTTTCCGTTTGTTTCTTTTAATAAAAAATACATCATCCATATAAGAATATGGATACAAACTCCTATAATTAGAACTCCCATCCAGGCGTCATATCCAGCGGCTTTTGCAATAATGCGAGCGAATCCGAGAACTCCGGCGCCAAACTGTGCACTGTGAATTAAGAAGAAAATAAAGATAGGAGATATTTGATATTTTTCTTGAACTTTACTCATCAATGCACCTCATTCCTTAATCATCAAAATCGGATCTATGTTTTGTTGAAATTCCTTTCGCTGCTTTTTTTACATGTTGTGGTCTTGCTTGTACATCTCTTGTATCAATCATTGTTAAAGGAAAACGAATCCAAGAGTCTTTAACGGATTGTTGTCTTGTCGGATAAAACAAAGCGTACGGCTTGCGTAAGGAAGTCAGTCTAAATAGATGGGTAAATAAAAAGATAAATCCAAGAGAAATCCCGAAAAGTCCTCCTATTTCGGCAAATATGAGAAATGGGAAACGTAGCAGCCGAACCGCATTACCCATTTTATAAATAGGCGTAATAAAGGATGCAAGTGCTGATAAGGCAACGATAATTAATAAAATATTACTCGTTAAACCAGCTTGTACAGATGCTTGCCCGATTACGATACCGCCTACAATACCAAGTGTTTGACCGACCTTCATCGGTAATCTCGCGCCAGCTTCTCTTAATAAATCGATGGCAAGTTCTAAGAAGAGCGCTTCAATTAAAGGTGGAAACGGTACTTGTGCCCTTGATAAAATCAAAGTTTCAAGTAAATCACTTGGAATGAGTTCATAATGATAACTTAAAACTGCAACGTATAACGGTGTAGCACAGATTGAAAATAGAACGGCGATAAGGCGCAAAATTCTTGAAAATGTAGCGTATAGCCAAGAGACGTTATAGTCTTCTGGTGAAATGAAAAAATCGAAATAGGATACAGGTGTTAGTAAAACACTTGGAGAACCATCAACAAAAATAGCGATTTTCCCATCAATTAGTGCTTTTGTAACTCTATCAGTGCGTTCTGTATTGATATAGAGAGGGAAAATTGATTTTTCTCCCATTAATTCTTGTATATAAGCACTATCATTAATTTGATCATATTCAAGAGCGCGTAAAGATTCCTCTAGAAAATCAACATTATCTTTTTCAGCGAGATTGTCTAAATACATCATGATAACTTTTGTTTTTGAAAACTCTCCGATAATCATTTCTTTTGTTTGTAAATCTAAAACTGGAAGGCGTTTTCGAACTAAATTAATATTTGTATCAACATCTTCTACGAATCCCTCTTGCGGACCAATAACGGTCGATTCATTTAATGGAGGAGTTGGTGCACGATAATTATCAATTGCAATATTTGCAAGCATACACTTTTGATCTTGTTGGTTTACTTGAACAATCGCATGCCCCTTTAAAACCATGTCCTCAATTTTTTGTAAATCATTCGTAATTGTAATGCCGCTCATTGGAATATGTTCTTTTAGCTCTTCTAGTGAAGCGTTAGGTCGTTCCAAAAGAGTAGGCATTAAGTATTTTTGCAATTTCTCACCATCAAGTGAAGGACGATAGTAAGAAATCCAATAAGGCATCGTTTCATCGTCAGATGTATGGTAATTAACAAAATCACTAGACTTTTTCAGCTTCTCTATTAAATTTTGTAGAGAATGGATACGGTCTTTTTCTGGTTTTGTAAAATCATAAATACTATTACTTCCAGAGCTTTGCGAATCGTTCTGCTTAGAGTTTTGCTGCTTCTCTTGAGAAGAATTGCCCTGTTTAGAGTTTTGCTGTTTCTCTTGAGAAGAATCATCTTGCTTAGAGTTTTGCTGTTTCTCTTGAGAAGAATCATCTTGTTTAGAATTTTGCTGTTTCTCTTGAGAAGAATCATCTTGTTTAGAATTTTGCTGTTTCTCTTGAGAAGAATCATCTTGCTTAGAGCTTTGTTGTTTCTCTTGAGAAGAGCCGTTTTGCTTTTTATCCTGGGAAGGATCTTTTTGTTCCTCTTTTTTTTGTTCTTCATTGCTATTTTTATTATGTTTCATACTTTTAGTCTGCTCTTTGTTAGTATCCTCTTGCTTGTTAGATTGCTGCTCTTCGTTATCTGTTTCGTTTGTTTTTGATTTTTTTTTCTTACGTAACCAATTCCAAATCATATGTATGCCCTCTTTGATTGTGTAATATAGTGCTATTTTGTGGCTAATTTTGTATATTATTCATTTATTTATGAAAAGAAGAAGGAGATTGGTTTGCATAGAAACAATCCTTTAGTAGGCAGTTCATACTATAGCGGGAAGAGGGCGAATCTGTGCAAATTGTAAAAAAGGAGAAGTTTATTTTAAAAGAGTTTACGTTTGAAAATGGTAGGGTAATGCTTGTCCAAATGGGATATGAGACGTATGGTACTTTAAATAGAGAAAGATCAAATGCAATTTTGGTTTGCCATTATTTTAGTGCAACAAGTCACGCGGCGGGAAAATATACAGAGAATGATGAGGAGTCTGGTTGGTGGGATGGACTAATTGGACCTGGAAAAGCAATTGATACAAATAAGTATTTTGTTATATGTACGGATAATCTTTGTAATGTGCAGGTGAAGAATCCATACGTGATTACAACGGGACCGAAGTCGATTAATCCAGAAACAGGGGATGAATATGCCATGGATTTCCCTGTGTTTACATTTCTCGATGTAGCTCGTATGCAATATGGATTAATAAAAGATATGGGAATCTCAAGATTACACGCTGTAATGGGACCTTCGGCGGGTGGAATGATTGCGCAGCAATGGGCTGTTCACTATCCTCATATGGTAGAACGAA
Organism: Bacillus luti; assembly: GCF_001884105.1. Lineage (GTDB taxonomy): Bacteria > Bacillota > Bacilli > Bacillales > Bacillaceae_G > Bacillus_A > Bacillus_A luti. The sequence continues at coordinate 36,982 of NZ_MACI01000044.1, forward strand.
TGATTGGCGTTATTACGAATCCACAAAATCCAATTATAACGTCCGTAAATGTAGCGCAAAATGCGATTGAAGCAATACAACTAGATCCAAATTGGAAAGGCGGGAAATATGGAGAAGTACAGCCGATGAAGGGGCTTCATTTAGCGAATAGAATGATGTTTATGAATGCGTTTGATGAACATTTTTATGAAACGGCATTCTCGCGTAATAGTATAGAAATGGCACCTTATCAAGAGTTTTCTACATTAACATCATTTGAGAAAGAGATAAATAAAGTGACATATAGAAGTATAGAGTTAGTAGATGCAAACTCATGGATGTACACTGCAAAGGCAGTTTTATTACATGATATTGCGCATGGATTTTCTTCCTTAGCGGAGGCTCTTTCTCGGGTAGAGGCGAATGTACTCATGATTCCGTGTAAACAAGATTTACTTCAGCCATCTCGTTACAATTATAAAATGGTAGACATTTTGCAAAAACAAGGGAAGTATGCGGAAGTGTATGAGATAGAGAGTATAAATGGGCATATGGCGGGAGCATTTGATATTCATTTATTTGAAAAGAAAGTTTATGAATTTTTAAATCGGAAAGTATCTAGTTTTGTGTAAGAAATAAATGATGAGGAAAAGGTGCAATGTTTGTAGTAGGCACCTTTTTTTACATGATTTGCAGACGGAAAATATAGGTAGCGACTGCTATACCGAAGAACGCTATACTAAGCAATAGAAATAAGAATGACATTTCTTGTGGCGATTTTATCTTTTTATTATTTTTCATACTAAGTGTAATAATCGCAGTGATTAAGAAAATGACGCCCATAATGAAAAGAAAAAGTGTCATTTTAACTGGCTCCTTTCATAAAACAAGTATATTGAGGATACAATGTGCGAGTTATGTTTGTAAAGAATAAGTTTTGCTAGAAAATTGAGAAATAAAATTTCGATTCTTTGCGTTCTTTCTTTCACATGCTAAAATTAATTAGGAATGCTTGTTTAAAGAAGAAGTTAAAGGTTTTATTTTATATAAGGAGGAAATACATATGACAGAAGTTAACACGATTACTACAGAAGAAGTGCAAGAGCGTTTAGAAAATGGAGAAACGTTATTTTTAGTAGATGTAAGGGAAGATGAAGAAGTAGCGGCAGGAAAGATTCCAGAAGCTGTACATATTAAAATGGGTGATATCCCAAATAAAGTAGATTTCTTTGATAAAGAGAATGAATACATCTTTATTTGCCGTTCAGGAATGCGCAGTGAAAATGTATGCCATTATTTAAATGAGCAAGGATTTAAAACAGTGAACATGGTTGGCGGTATGCTTCAATATGAAGGTGAAACGAAATAGTTAATTGTTAAAAACTTGAAACGAGTCTGTTTCAAGTTTTTTTCTTTTGCATACAGTATAAAAAAGGAGGAGGGGGAAATGGGGATTAACTTGCGTAAAGTAAAAATTATTAATAATACAGGAGCTGTTAATGTCGGCGACTGTTATGATATCTCACCTTTAGCGGTGGCGAAAATATATGCGGGTGCTGGAGGATCGAGTGCTGCTGTTTTTTTAAATGGGAAAAGACAGCCAGAAGCGGTGATCAGAACATCAGTGTTTCTTCCGCCATTAGCGACGAGTACACGTACATTAGGTTCATAGAGGAAAGGTAGAGTGTGATTATGCCTGCTCATATAAAAGAGTTTGTTATTGTGAATAACACTGGGAATATATTTACCGGTGATAATTTAAGTGATACTTCATTTACTGCGACGAAATCGTATAGTGGTTCAATGGGGTGCACTTGGATTGATGTCGTTACAGTAATAGGAACGGAGACAAAGCTTTGTTTACAGCCAGGAGATTCTGTGACGACAACATATACACGAGGTACTCCTGCTGGTACTGTACCAGGAACAAATGCAGGGCAAGTTACAAATGTATCGGGTATAGCGCAAGCTGTCCCTAATACAGATAATATGGATTCAATTGCGGGACTCCCTTAAGGAATTAAGGGGGTTTTTATTATTTGAAATAAAAATAGTCTTTGAGATTGTTTTTGTAAATAGATATTAAGAAGAGGTTTGCTTAATGTAAAAAAAGATGGTGTGTAGGCGGTGAAAGTGTGAAAGAGCGCGATAAACAAAATTCATTAAACTCTAATTTCGGAATTTCACCAAATCTTATTGGACCTACCTTCCCTCCCGTTCCAACGGGATTTACTGGCATGGGTCCAACGGGTCCAACAGGCCCGACTGGTCCTCAAGGACCAAGAGGATTACAAGGCCCAATGGGGGTAATTGGGCCGACAGGACCTCAAGGTGTGCAAGGGATGCAAGGACCGGCTGGACCAATAGGAGCAACAGGACCGGAAGGACAGCAGGGATCGCAAGGATTGAGGGGACCAATTGGAGATACAGGAGCAACAGGTGGGCAGGGGGTGCAAGGAATACAAGGTCCGATCGGTCCGATGGGGGCGACAGGAGCGCAAGGAATACAGGGAATACAGGGAGTGCAAGGTCCGATTGGAGTGACTGGACCTGAGGGATCTCAAGGAATACAAGGTGTGCAAGGGATACAGGGCGCAACTGGTTCACAAGGAATACAAGGAACTCAAGGGATACAAGGGTCACAAGGACCAAGTGGAAGTACGGGAATAACAGGAGCAACAGGAGCAACTGGTCAGGGGATACCGGGTCCGACTGGAATAACAGGCCCAACAGGGGTAACGGGTCCATCTGGAGGGCCTCCTGGTCCAACGGGTGCAACAGGTGCG
>NZ_MACI01000045.1 GCF_001884105.1 Bacillus luti
AGAGATTGTTCCTAATTGGAACAACCTCTTCACTCTTACACAAATAGCTCTTCTAAAATTTTCAGTTTATCTTCTGTATATTTCACAAAGCCATCGTTATATGATTTTGGATCTTTCGGATTCGCAAAGTGCGTAATTGCACCTGTCTTCGGATGAACGAACTTACTTGAAGCACCACATCCAAGTCCGATAATCGATTGTACTTCTTCCATAATAACAATGTTGTAAATACTTTCTTGCGTCGGAATTGCATAACCAACGTTTTCTAAGTTACCTAAAATATTCTTTTGACGATATAGGTAATATGGTACGTAATTATGCTTTTGTGTCCATTCTTCTGCTTCGTGCATCATCGCTGTAATTTCTTCACGACCTGCTACTTTATATTTACGTTTGTTTTGCGTCATTTCAGAAGCACGTTTAAATGATAACGTATGAACTGTTAATGATTCTGGCATTAACTTTTCTGTTTCATCTAACGTATGCTTGAAGATTTCTAACCCTTCACCAGGAAGACCAATAATTAAATCCATATTAATATTGTTCATTCCCATTTCACGAGCTAAATGATACTTCTCAATTGTTTCTTCTACAGTATGATGACGTCCAATTGCTTTTAGTGTTTCTTGATGGTATGACTGCGGATTAATACTAATACGGTCAATATTCCATTTATTTAACACTTCTAGCTTCGCTGGCGTAATCGTATCTGGGCGACCTGCCTCAACTGTCACTTCACGCACATTTTTCACATCTGGGAACGCTTCATACATTTCTTCATACAGCATATCCATCTCTTCTGCTGTAATACTTGTCGGTGTACCGCCGCCGTAATAAATCGTCGTAACTTTCACACCTTTTTCTTTTAAAAACTTACCAATTTCACGAACTTCATAATGTAAACCACCTAAGAATGAATCAACTGATCCTTGGCGTCCGTTAATTGCATAAGCTGGGAATGTACAGTATGCACATTTCGTCGGACAAAACGGAATACCGATATAAATACTTACTTCCTCTTTCAAGCGGTATAAATCTGGAACAACCGCTAATTGGCAATCAACAATACGCTGAAGAAGTTCAATTTTCTCTTCATGAATTAAATAGCTTTCACGAAGTTCTTTGTGTGCTTCTTCTTTTGACATACCATTTTGAAGCATTTTGTGAAGAAGTTTCGTTGGACGTACTCCTGTTAAAATACCCCAGCTTTGTTCAAGTCCAGTTAACTGCTGAAGAACAGAAAGATATACATAAGAAACAACGTGCTTCACTTGCTTCATACGCTCTTTTTCATCTGTAAAAGCAGATAAATCTTTTGCGAATGTTTCTTCATACACATTTCCAGTGGCAACATCTGTTAAACGAGCAGATGCTTTCACATTCTCTTCAATGTGAATATCAACGATAAGATTTGCTTCCTCTTGTTCAAATCCAATCGTACTATCTTCAAAAAATAAGCCGCCAATATTTTGTAGCGGACGTAAAAAACGATCATCTTGTAACGTTTTAATTGAAATTAACAACATTATCACCTTTTCATTTGCAAACTCTCTTTAGTTTACTTGAAGGGCGTTTGTAGGTCAATACAGAAGGTTTTACCTTATTTTTATATTCTATTTACAACTGAATAAATATTGCTTCTTCACGAAACTACACTAATACGAACAAAGATGCTAACGATTGAAATTGAATCTCAAACGTACAAAAAAAACGTAGCCAAAAAGCTACGTTTTCCTTTTATCTTCCCGATGTATTTTTATGATTTTTCAAAAATGGAAGCGGGAATTGCTTACGGAAGTGTTCTTTAATCATGTACTCCACACCATTTTCACTATTTGAACGTGTAATCCAGTCTGCTGCTTGCTTTAACTCTACAGGTGCATTCCCCATCGCTACCCCAAGCCCTACATTTTCAATTACCTCTAAATCCTCCATACTATCCCCAATCGCAACCATTTCATTTAGCGAAATATTTAAATGCTCTCCAAGCAATTGTAATCCACGTAATTTTGATACATTTTGCGGCAAAATCTCTATTCGTTTCGAATCACACTCCACATACTCTATATCTTGGAACGCTTTTCTTAATGTATTTAGCCCTCTTTCTTTTTCACCTTTACTATGGAAAATCACATCAATTTTTGGCGCAGCTACTGGATGATCACGAAGCGCATCCCCTAACGAATCTACAAATTGAACCGGATAAAATAGCGGATCTGCGCTTGATAATACAGTACGCGCAATTATGTTTGGTGTATTTCTCTCACGATTCCCTATCGAAAAACGTTCATGAGAAATACGTACATTACAATCAAAGTGCTCCAATACTTGCACAATGTTAAAAGTCTTCTCTTCAGATAATCGCCTTTGAGCATACGGCTTATCTAACGTTGCTGAAACGAAAGCACCACCGTGTGTCACTAATATAGAATCTAATTTTAACGCCTTTGCTACTTTATGAGCGGACTGAAAATTACGGCTCGTAAACAATGTAACGTATACATCTTTTCTTTTCACAAATTCAATTGTTTCTCGTAATCCTTTTGCAATTTTTCCATTGTTGTATAGTAGTGTCCCATCTATATTAAGAGCTAGTAAGCGATAAATCATGTCGCACTCCCCCTCTTCGCTGTTGTACTCTATCCATAATTTATGAAATAAATGTAGCAAATAGAACGAGTTAGAATTACTACTGAAAATTTGGTTTACTATATACATATACAACTTGTAAAGGAGATAGTACGATGCAAGCACCACCTTCTTTTTACGAAGGCGATACGTTAGAAATCGCAAAGAAGTTACTCGGACAAAAACTTGTACATATTGTAAATGGGATAAAACGAAGCGGCATCATTGTAGAAGTGGAAGCATACAAAGGTCCAGATGATAAGGCCGCACATAGTTACGGGGGCAGACGAACAGATCGTACAGAAGTCATGTTCGGCGCACCAGGGCATGCTTACGTATATTTAATTTACGGCATGTATCATTGTTTTAACGTTATTACAGCACCTATTGGCATCCCGCAAGGAATTCTCATTCGTGCTCTTGAACCTGTAGATGGCATTGAAGAAATGAAACGAGTGCGCTACAACAAAACCAATCTCACAAAAGCGCAGTACAAAAACTTAACAAACGGCCCCGGCAAACTATGCCGTGCACTTAGCATCACTTTAGAAGAACGCGGTGTATCATTACAAAGTGACACGTTACATATTGAATTAATGCCAGAAGAAGAACACATGTCATCACAATATAAAATAACGGCAGGACCTCGTATTAACATCGACTATGCAGAAGAAGCTGTTCATTATCCGTGGCGATTTTATTACGAGGGGCATCCTTTTGTTTCAAAATAAAGGAACCATTTCATACTTCATCACACGTCAAAAAACCGAGACCCAAGATTGGATTTCGGTTTTGTTTTATTGCCAAAGAGAAAATTTTGAAAGCATTATTTTTTTAGTGCATTATAATTTTCCAAATTAAACCTCGACAGAATGAAAGTTCCTGTTGGTGTTAAAAGTTGCGAAATAGATTGTAGGACCTGAGGGAATTGTGCTAACTCAATAGGATGCGATATTAGAATGTACTGAAACTTTTGATCAGTAAATACCTCATGTAACTTATCATACGCAACAGAAGTTGTAGGAGCTGTCCGATTTGCAAGAGCTGCCGCTTTTTCATTCACTTCTGCCCCGAATAAGGAAGCCTCTGGATAACACCTTTTCATTTCTAACAAAGTTGCACCGCATCCAGCTCCTAGATGAAGAATATTTACTTTATCAGGCGCAAATCGCTCTAAAATTGTTAGTAAATCATAATGAATGTATAAACCTTCACCATAAAATCCCCATTTTTCATGCAATTTTATATTATTCGCATGTAAAATTACGGAAAACTTCAAACTATCTTCCTTCCACGAGACGCTTCCATAGTGATGAATAAATGTATCTCTACATACATACAATTTATATCCTTTTTCAAAAATTCTTAATGACAAATCATCATCTTCATAATTCCCTGGTGTAAATCGTTCATCTAGTAATCCAACTTCATCTAACACTGATTTTTTTATAAGCATACAAAATCCGATTAATTTCATACGTTCTTCCCATTTATTTTTATCACTTTGATTATATAAAGTTGCAAAAGTCTGCATCTCTTTCATATCTTTATAAAAGGTCGGTATAGCAGTATAGTAAGCAGCATTATTAGTTACGGGCCCTACAGCTCCAGTATCCTCACTTTCATACAGACACCGAATTAAGTTACTTAACCAATTTTCAGTTACGACCACATCATTATTTAATAATAAAATGTTATCGCCTTTTGCTTCTTTAATTCCCTGATTGCAGCCTTTTGGAAAACCCATATTTTCCGCATTTTCCACTAGCAAAATATCCGATTGTTTTTGTAACCATTCTACAGTACCATCTGTTGACGCATTATCGACAACTATTAATTCATATTCTTTTTCCTCTGTATAAGTTCTAATACTTTGGATGCATTCTTTTGTATATTGTAATTGATTATGCGTCAATATAATTATACTTGTGAGCATGAAACAAACTCCTCTCTGCAGCCAAAATGATTATCAAATACTATTTTTTGAATACACTATCAAAATATTTTCTATTATATTCAATACTTGGATTATTAGGTATGAACTTTGCAGCTTCTTCATTATGATAAATTGCCTTTTCATATTCTTTTATTCGATCATAGCAAATACATAATTGAATATGTGGCAACCACGTATGACACTCTTCCCGGACAAATGGAGAATCTTTCGGTCTTGGTCCGTCAATTGCTGCATGGTACCAATATATTGCTTTAGAGTATTCACCTTGTTGCAAAAACACACGTCCTAAATGACAACAAAGTTCTCCTCTCGGTATGTCATACATAAATGATTCTAAACAAGAATCGATCGATTGTTTAAGATTCTCCAATGCCAAATAACATTCGGCTCTTTTTAAACAAGCTTGAATATTATCTTCAACCCAACCCTTTCCTTCATCTAAAAACTTGGTATACCCCTGAATAGCTTTTTCATATAATCCGTGATCCTTACATTCATTTGCATAATAGTACACATCACGAGGGCTAAATTCTTTTCCACTTTCAAGATGTTTTTCGTATATTTTTAAATTACGATTCGTATATACTTTTACTTTTTTATGACTTACCCCAACATCACTATTTATAAGGTTTCCATACACCTCTAAATATTCGTGAATAAATCCATGCCATTGAAAATTTCTACTTCTTTTAACTAATCGATACCTCCTTAAAGAATGCGTTGGTTTTCCTTCTGCATCAAAAGTTAAGTAATAATGCATCGATACTGCATCCGTACTACGATGTAACGTATCTTTTAACTGCAGAAATTTCTTTCTATCCTCCGTAGCTATTATGTCATCTGCGTCTAGCCAAAGAATATATTCTTTTGTAGCTTTAGAAAACGCAAAATTTCGTGCCGCTGAAAAATCTTCAATCCATTCAAAATCATATATTTTCGCATCATACTTCTGCACAATTTCTTTTGTAGCATCTGTGGAACCCGTATCTACAATAATAATTTCATCCACAATACCTTTGACCGATTCTAAGCATTTTGATATCGTTTGTTCCTCATCTTTTACAATCATACATAAACTAATAGCAATTGAGTTTCCCATCATATCCCCCCTATCCTTTTGATATATATGTTTAGAGGGAAAATTATATTTCCTTTGCTTCACAGTTGCGTTTGGATAGAGGCATTTTATGAGGAGATTACGCGGCAATAAAAAAAACGAAGCTTGAATAAAGCTTCGGTTTTTTTCCTACTGACGTTAGTCACTTATTTCTTTATGGGCGAAAGTGTCAATCTGCACCTTCCGCAGTCGCAATATTATCCTCTAAATTTTCTCTTGATAATTCAGCTGCCATAAAATCAGCTGTTTCTGGAAGTGCTAAATGCATATGAGCTTTTTGACAAATTTGGATCGTACAGTTTTCAACAACATAGTCGAAAACATGTCCGCCCCCACTTCTTTCATCATCAATGTAATGTAAGTGGAATCCAGCTACACCAATACCTTGCGCATAATCTGGCGTCCAAAATCCAGCAAGCGTACCTTCTGTATTTTTAAATGAAAAGATTGGTTGTGATTTCGTCACTTCAACGAGCGGTGTATACGGTTTTTCTTGTCTTGGAACAGTTCTCGTTCTTACTTCACGGAACGTACCGTCCATTCGAATACCATAAAATAGGTTTTTACTAGGCATTAATTCATGTAATAAAGCTTCCACTTCTTCACGATTCATCGGACGCTCTACTGTATAACTCATTTCTTTTTCAAAAAACGTTACCGTCGCAAACGGTGTTGTTTCTTCTGGCTCCACTTTTTCTGCCGAACCATCTGAACGTAAATGATAAAATTCGTTATCAAACGCAATCATTTCACCATCTAATTGATCAAATGTGCCGATGCCGAAATCACCACGTTCCTTTAGTTCCTCAAAGCTAATCACACCATCATATATACCATCTAATAGCGCAAGCATTGTAGATGTTTGATATACTTCGTTACTCATTTTCGTTCTTTTTGCATCAATATCAATTAATTGCGCAATAGTCATCTCAACCATGCCTCCATTAGTTTAATTGGTTTGGTAATAATTTTTCACTTAATTTAATGTTGTCACGGTAATCGATTGGAATATCAATAATGACAGGGCCGTCTGCTGCTAGTGCTTCTTTTAATACACCTTCTAATTCATCAGGCGCGTTAACACGAAGACCTGTCGCACCAAAACTTTCTGCATATTTCACAATATCAACATCACCGAACTCTGTAGCCGATGTTCTACCGTATTTCATCATTTGTTGGAACGCAACCATATCATACGTACCGTCTCTCCATACAAGATGTACGATCGGAGAATTTAAACGGACCGCTGTTTCTAATTCCATCGCTGAGAATAAGAAACCACCGTCACCTGATACGGAAACTACTTTTTTACCTGGTTCTACTAAAGTAGCAGCAATTGCCCAAGGAAGTGCAACACCTAACGTTTGCATACCGTTACTAAATAATAATCTACGTGGTTCATAAGAACGGAAACATCTTGCCATCCAAATGTAATGGGAACCGATATCACACGTAACAGTTGTATCATCATCAATTAAAGAACGAAGTGTACGAATAACTTGAAGTGGATGCGTAACACCTTCTGATGCACGATTTGGAACTTCTGCTTGTTCTGATAATTTCGCACGTAATCTTTCTAATACTGCTTCTGATTTCGAACTTAATACAAGTCTCGGTAATTTCTCTGCGATGCTATTTACAGTTAAGGCAATATCGCCAATTAATTCACGCTCTGGTTGGTAATCATGGTCGATATCCGCTTGATGATCATCAAGATGAATGATCGTTCTGTCTCCAAGTTTATTCCAGAATTTCGGATCATACTCAATTGGGTCATAACCGATAGAAATAACAAGGTCTGCTTCTTCTAGTAAAATATCACCTGGTTGGTTACGGAATAATCCAACGCGGCCAAAGAAATGATCTTCTAACTCACGTGAAATGGCACCAGCTGCTTGATATGTTTCAACGACAGGAAGTTCTGTATCCGCAATTAATTCACGAACAGCTTTCGTTACTTCATTTGTGCTTGCTCTCATACCAAGTAAAATAACTGGTAATTTCGCTGATTTTATTTTGTCTACTACATATGTAATATCATGTGTGGGAGCGATTCCAAGCTGTGGCTTAGAAAGCGCACCGATAGACCCTACAGTCGTTTCCGCAGTCATAACATCTTGCGGCAGACTTACTAAAGTAGCGCCTGGATTTGTAGAAGTCGCACTTCGGAATGCATTTGATAATGCTTCTGGCACATTATCAGGATGCTCTACTTCTACGCTATATTTTGTGATTGGTTCGAATAGTGCAGCATTATCCATAGATTGGTGCGTACGTTTTAATCGATCTGTACGTGGAACTGCACCAGCTAAAGCAACAACGGGATCACTCTCCGCATTCGCAGTAACAAGACCTGTCGCTAAATTTGATGTCCCTGGTCCTGAAGTTACAAGACATACGCCCGGTTTCCCTGTTAATCTACCAATCGCAGCTGCCATAAATGCTGCGTTTTGTTCATGACGACAAACAATTAACTCTGGTCCTCTTTCTTGCAGTACATCAAATACAGAGTCAATCTTCGCCCCTGGAATACCGAAAACATGTGTAACACCTTGTTTAATTAAACAATCAACAACAAGATCTGCTCCTTTTGTTTTTGTCTTCACGTCGTTTGCTTTTACACCTGTACTCAAACTAATCACCCTTTATTTCATAATGTGTGTAATAAAGATTTTTAACTTCACCTAGTTAATTAACGTGGTGAAGTATTGTTTATCATTATATTACAAATGCATTATTTTTCCAACGATATGAATTTGACAGTTTTTTGACAAGTATCAAGGAATACGCTTACAACCCTTTATTTATCCTAGAATAATTTTTTATATCTCCTCTAAAAATACACAAAAAACTTCCATTTCATCACAGTATAAAAAAAATCACAGTACCTTGCAAAGAATACTAGCAAATGATATATTTGTAAATATTGGAATACCCATTAATTGGAATAACATTCATGATTAGTATATCGCCCTTTCAAAAAAGAGAGGATTCTCAGCTGTAATTCATCATTTTATAAAGGAAAGTGATTGTAATGAACAAAAGTGAATTTTTAAGCCAACTTAGTTCCTCCTTACGGAATATGCCTAATTTAGAAAAGGAGGATATTATCTCAGAGTACGAAACTCATTTTATTAGTGGTAAACAAGATGGAAAATCTGAAGAAGAAATTTCTAAAAAACTAGGAAACCCTAAAACGATCGCTAAAGAACTTAATGTTTCCTATACAATAAGCAATGCTGACAGTAAACGAAGCTTTAAAAATATGATAACCGCACTATTTTCTGTTATGAGCTTAAGTGTTTTAAACTTTGCCTTTATCATTATCGCCTTTTTCGTACTACTCTTTTTATTACCGATTCTACTAGCACTGATCATTGCCACTCCAATATTAATTATTTCACCTATTTTATTAATAGGATTAGGATTCTTTAAAGGGTTTCATCAAATTAGTTATTCCGATGTTTATAATGTGTTCATCGCTTTTTGCGTCGGTTTACTGATATCCGTCATATGTTATCAAATGGTAAAACATCTATATGCACTTTTAGTAAAGTATCTGAAATGGAATATTGCTATTTTACAAAGATAATAAGGAGATTAATATGAAAAAGTATATTTTATACCCAATTATGTTACTCACTATTGTATTTCTATCAGCTTGTTCAAACAGTATACAACCTAAGGAAGAAAACGATGTACAATCTATTAAAGATATTACGGTTAAAATTCCGGAAACTATATTCACTTCCTCAAAAAACAATGAAACTATTAATGAAGACGAGATGAAACGAAATATAAAAACTTATTTAGATTATAGCGGAGAGTTATACGAAAACATCGTTACACTTTCGTCAGCTATGTCTGACGAGAAGGTTACTAAATCCGACCGAGAGAAATTACAAAAACTAATAGATTTAGCGCAACAAAACGATGCGAACTTCCATAATTTTATTAGTAACAATACGATTCCTAATGATTACAAACAGCCTTCGAAGGAAATTCATGAATATATTTCATCATCTACGGCACTTTCAGTAGAACTAGAGCAAGAACTAGACAAACTCGCTGAAGATGGTAACTTATTCAAGACTGATTTTTCTTTTACAAAACACTTTGAGAAAGTTAATGGTAGGAAGCAAGAAGAAATTGAAAAGTTTTTGAAAGAAAAGAACATTGAGACTGAGTATTTCAAAAAATAACGTTCTATACAAATATCAAATGCCCTAAATAAAAAAGACGCCCCATCCAAGGGGCATCTTCCACTATTACGCTTGTTGTTGCGCGTTATATAATTCTTCAAGTGGCTTCATGATAATTTTATTAATGTCGCCAACTACAACGTTTAGACGTTGCTCAGTTTCCATTAATTTTGTGATTTTAGCATCTTGTTGAATGCGAACTACAACTTCTTGTGCTTGTTGGTTGTCTTCTTCAGTGATTTCTTGACCTTGCATCATTTTTTGTTGTAGGCTAAGTTGCATTGTACGGAACTCATCGAATAAGTTCTTTGAAGCTGCATCAGCTTGAACTGCTGCGTAGCTTTCTTTTAACGTTTTGAAGTCTTCGTTTTCAGCGATTGCTTTTTGTAATTCATATGCAACATCATGAATGTTTTTTGTCATTTTATTTTTCCTCCTTTAGAAGGCTAGCACTTGTCATGCGCACTGCCTTTTAAGTACGTTTTCATACGCACCTCTTCTTACCATATCAAACTATGCAAGAGATGTGAAGAAATTTCACTTTTATTTCTATGTACTCATCTTTATTACTTAAGAAACAACAGTAACAATCCTTGCACAAGTCCGATCATTCCACCTAATAATGCTCCTAAATACGTAATCATTTTCAGTTCATTTTTTGTAATGGACAGAACTAGATCTTCTAGTCTCTCTGTTGAAAATGTAGATACTTCTTGCTGAACAATTTCCGCAAGGTGTAGATTGTTTAGTATGCTCTCTACATTTTCTGTTCCCCACTTCAAGCCTTCCGTTACTATGCTTGGAACCACTTTTTCAAGTATTGTTTCTCGAACCGGCTCACATACTTGCTGAACAGACTGACTTAAAAATTTACTTACTGTTTCTTCTACTTTAACAGCTGACAGCACGGAGCTTACAATCATTTCTTTCTCTACAAATACTTCTACTTCTTTAACATCTCTTCCTTTTAACTTTTCCCACTCTTTTTGCAGTACGTCAATTAAAATTTGCTTCGTGCCATCTTGTCCTAAAAACTTAATGACTTCTGGCTGCACACGATCTACTACACTTACATTTCCTAAAAACATCCCGACTAAGTTAAGTAGCGTTCCGCGAGAAGCGAAGAAATCATCAATCATTTTTGAAAGACGTGCTTTCCCTTCTTCACTTTCAAAAAAACTAATTCCTCGCTTTAAAATAAACGCCGAAATATTCGGAATCACACGCTCGACTTTTTCATGGACAGAATGAGGTAAAGCTTGTTCCCATGTATATGTATAATACTCTGCTAAAAATGCCTCTATTTTTTCTGTAATCACACGTTCGATTTTTTCTGTTGCCTCTTCTTCTACATGCGCTACATTCCATTTTTCTAACATATGTCGCAGTGACTGTCCATTCGTCATTACTTTATCCACTTCTACTTGTGTCCATTGAATTAAACTTTTTTGAAATTCTTCATTTGTTAGCTTTTTTCCGATTCCTTCGGGCGTTAACAAATGCTCGACAACCATTTTTCCTAATTGAACAGCAAGCTCATCTCGGCGCTTCGGAATTAACCCTGGCGTAAATGGGACTTGAAACTTCCCGATATAAATAGGACGATGAGGACGAAATAACATTTTTATCGCTAAATGATTTGTAAATCCTCCAATAATTGCTCCGAGCCCTGTCGTCGTTAACATACTTAACCATATATTCATTATAATCAACCTTTCGCTTCTCCAAAACTATAGCATATCATCATATGGACAAAAGTATAATGGTATAAAAACGTATTTGCAATATATAGCTTCGCCTATTATGCAAATGTTTGTAAAGGAGTGATTTCGTTGGTTCTTGGTCTTTTAACTTCTCCAATTCATTATGAGCAAACGTATTACACCGAAATCGCGAAACGCGCTCGGCTTTATCATAATGTCGTTGCCCAGTTTACGCCATTTAGTATTGATCCTAAAACAGACCTTGTTTCTGGTCTTATTTATGATACAGATACAGGAAAATGGAAAGAGCAAACATTCCCGATTCCTTCTTATATATATGATCGTTATTCTTTTCATGAGGAAACAGACTTTGAAAAAGCAAAACCAATTATTCAATCGTTACACAACCGCCCTACAACTACCTTTTTAAATAACACACTCATTGACTTAAGTGAACTACATGATTTGTTTCTCACTAATAAAAAGTTATCTCCTTATATACCAAAATTCGAAATAGCAACGATACAAAACATTTTCAAACTATTATTAAAAACAAAGGATATTATTATACGCCCTACTAATGCACATTCCAATGAAAGTTTGTACCGGGTCGCTTATAAAAATAAAACATTTTATATCGATACAATACATGAAACATACCATACCTCTAATCAAATCAAGCGGACAGATGAATTTATATGTTGGTACAAATCTAACGTACATTCAGCACGTTACATCACACATACGATGCTGCAACCACCAAATCAATTAACATACCCGCTCCACATTCGAACTATTTTGCAAAAAAGTAAAGAACATACTTGGAACGTTATCGGTCAATTTATACAAACGAGCTCATTTCCGAATCAATTTTTACTTTCAGCAACAGATGATTCCTCACTGCATTCATTTTCAAAAATTAAATATGTACTATCTAGTACTGGCGTTCAACTATTACAAGACGCTTTACATGACATTATCAATGAAGTGTTTCAAACATTGGACCACTCTTATACTTCCTTATTCGAACTAGAACTTTCCACTATTATGGATCAAAAAGGAGCTATTTGGCTTATGTATGTAAACACAATTCCCCCTTATGAACGCTACATTCGTCATAGTGATGCATTAGCTGAAAAAATCTTTCATGGACCACTAAAGTTTAGCCGCTTTACACCATAATGAAAGGAGGCAACCTTATTTTGAAAGAGCACATATATACATTAAATATTTCAGATGAATATCCAAATAGTATTACTTTACCTTACGTTTTTTCTATTACACCACCTATTACATCCCTATCCTTCGGCATACGTCATGTTGCAAGTGAAGATGTAAAAATTCATTATTCTTTTACTCGCGAAATTATGATTGGAAAACATATTGCCGAAAAACTTTTACTCCCTGAGTCCACTACCATTCATGCCTTTACACAAAATCAAACCATTATTTTCGGACCATTAATCGGCATTTTCACAACGGGCTTCAACGATGACTCACCTACTCCTTTAGGAAACCGGTCAACGTCTCTCAGTGAGTTACTAACACCACCCTTCACGTTACGACCATTCGTATTCGTCTTTGGCGTTCAACATATACACTGGGAAGAAGAAACAATTGAAGGGTATTTCTTTCAAGAAGGAACATGGCGAAAGAACAAAGTCCCTTTACCAAATGTCATTTATGATCGATTACCAAATCGCCAAGCAGAAAATTATAAACCAATCGTCAGAGCAAAAAGAAAATTAGAACATGACTACGCTATTCCGTGGTTTAACCCAGGATTTTTCAACAAATGGGAAGTTCATCAACTTCTTATGAAAGACGAGTCAATCATGCCCTTATTACCAAACACAGAAGCATTTCAACACTTCGAACAAGTAGAACGATTTCTCGGTACGTATAAATCCATTTACATGAAACCGATACACGGTAGCTTCGGAAGAAATATTCATCAGCTATTTTACTCTCAAACAGAAAATTGCTACTACTGTCGTTATCGCGAGAATGAAGAAAATAAACTAAGAAAGTATCAATCATTGGAAACACTTCTGAACCATGTATTAAAAGGACATGATTTAAAAAAATTTATCGTACAGCAAGGTATTTCTTTACTCCGCTTTGACGGGCAACCTGTTGATTTCCGTATTCATACAAATAAAAATCATTTCGGTAATTGGGTCGTCAGTGCCATCGTCGCCAAAATCGCTGGGAAAGGTAGCTTAACGACTCATGTAAATAGCGGCGGTGACACAAAATTACTGCAAGAGCTTTTTCCGGATTCAACGAAACAAGTTCAAATTGAAAACAAATTAAAACAAACAGCCTTGCAAATCAGTTATGCACTGGATGAGCAAGTAACCGGAAACATTGGCGAAATCGGTTTTGATATCGGTTTAGACACACAGGAAAATCCGTGGCTATTTGAAGCAAATTCTAAACCAGGGCGAACTGTATTCCAAGATAAAAAGTTAAAAGAGCAGAGTGAATTGACTCGCCAATTATTTTACGAATATGCCATCTACTTAACTGAACATTCTTTGCGTGATTCGAAAGAAAAAACGTCTCACATACAATCCAAGTCTGCTCCTAACACTGGAAATATTCCTTCTCCTATGATTCACTCACAAATACAAAAACAAAAACTTCCACCTAAATGATAAGGTGGAAGTTTTTGTTTACACGAGTTTTACTGCAACGTCTGTTTCCACATGACACACACCGCAATAAAAAATATGATTGCAATATTCTTGTGAATGATTATGTGTTAAACCATCCACTGCACTTAATAATTCTTGATCCATATACGCGCTATAATCGTCTATGTAATCTACAGCCTTCCCATAATCTTGGAGTATACCTTGGCAATTTTGACAAGAATATGTTTGTGATTCTAATGCATTGCAAAGCGGGCAAATTCCCATCATGATTCCTCCATACGTTATCGTTTAAAAACTTGTACAACCTTTTCTCTTTAAATAGAAGAGACCATCTAACCATGCACCACTAGTTAAAACAGGACTATGAAGTTGTTGCCGATTTATTTTTCATTTTACGAAGCTGCAATTTATCTCACTTTCATACATCATAAATAAGAAGCTAATGATTAGCTAAAAAATAGCGGGTTACAACGAGAAAAACCTATCTCATATCGCTCTTAGTTTAGCCTTCTTTCTTAAAAATACAACGATTACTCTTATTTCATAATTTACGAAATCGCTAATATTTTTTTACAAAATTTACAAATTATTATTTCGTATATCTTTCTAGGTAACATCCATACTATGAGTACAAACTTAATTACCGATGGATTAGCGCCAACCGGGGCGATAATCTGGTTCAACTCCAGCTAGTCCAACCAAAAAAACTTTTATACTCTAAGGAGGATATATTCCTATGGCAAACCAAAGTTCTTACAATCAATTAGTAGTACCAGGAGCAACAGCTGCAATCGATCAAATGAAGTACGAAATCGCTCAAGAATTTGGTGTACAATTAGGAGCAGATTCTACGGCTCGCGCTAACGGTTCTGTTGGTGGAGAAATTACAAAACGTCTAGTTGCAATGGCTGAACAAAGCCTTGGCGGATTCCAAAAATAAATATATATGGCAAAAAGGTCTCAAGGCATATGCCTTGAGACCTTCCTTATTTACTGCAACATTTGTAAGAACTTTTTCGTGCGTTCTTCTTTCGGATTTGTAAATACATCTTCTGGTGTCCCTTGTTCGACAACGACACCGCCATCCATGAAAATAACACGGTTCGCAATTTGATGAGCAAAACGCATTTCGTGCGTTACAATGACCATCGTCATACCCTCTTTAGCAAGCTCTTTCATAACCTTTAAAACTTCTTGAACTAGCTCAGGATCAAGCGCTGATGTTGGCTCATCAAATAGTAACACTTCCGGCTCCATCGCAAGCGCGCGAGCAATTCCAACGCGCTGTTGTTGTCCACCTGATAATTGGAATGGATATAAGTCTACTTTATCCGCAAGACCAACTTTTTCAAGGAAATAGTTTGCTTTTTTCTTCGCTTCTTCTTTCCCCATCTTTTTCACTGTAACGAGCCCTTCCATTACATTTTGAAGTGCTGTTAAATGCGGGAATAAGTTATGATGTTGGAACACCATTCCTGTTTGCGTACGAAGATTTACAATATCTTTTTTCGTTACTTTTTTCGAGAAGTCTAGTGATTCCCCGCCAATACGAATCGTACCCGCATTCGGTGTTTCTAGTACGTTTAAACAACGTAAGAACGTCGTTTTACCAGATCCAGACGGCCCAATAATAACGACAACTTCGCCCTTCTCAACTGTTAAATCTATATGTTTTAGTACGGTATTATCTCCAAAACTTTTTTGTAAGTGCTGAATTGAAATCATAAAAACAAAAACTCCTTTTGTGAAAGGATTATTTTAACGTGTAGCGTTCTGAACGTTTTTCTAACATCTGTTGTACGATTGATAATAAGAAACAAATAACCCAATAAATAAGACCTGCTTCAAAATAAACAATTAAAAATTCGTAATTCATTGCCGCAATTTCCTGTGCTTTTCGGAACATTTCTGTTACTAAAATTAATGATGCTAATGAAGTATCTTTCACTAAGCTAATAAATGTATTCGAAAGCGGCGGAATAGATACGCGCGTTGCTTGTGGTAAAATAACGCGTTTTAATGCTTGCGGGTATGTCATCCCAATTGTGTAAGCTGCTTCCCACTGTCCTTTCGGAATAGAAAGGATCGAAGCACGAATAATTTCTGATGCATACGCACCAACGTTTAATGAAAATCCAATAACTGCTGCTGTATACGGCTCAACCTCAATATTAAGAGTTGGAAGACCATAGAAAATAATAAATAATTGTACAAGAAGTGGTGTTCCGCGAATGATAGATACATAGATACGAGCAATCCATTGTAAAATACGACTACCTGAAATACGTGCAAGTGCTGTTAACGTCGCAAGTATAATCCCGATAATAAACGTAATAAGCGTTAATGGAATTGTTGTAAAAACAGCTTCCTTCAGCATAGGCATGAAGGAAGACTGCATAATATCTATCCAAGTAGACAGTCGATCTGAAACCAACGCACTACTTAGATACATTTTCACCGAACCATTTTTTCGCTATTTTGTCGTACGTACCATCTTTTTTCATCTCTTCTAACGCTTTATCTACTTCTTGTACAAGCTTATCGCTACCTTTACGGAATAAGAATCCACTTTGTGAAGCTTCTTTTTCTGTATCTACAATTTTAATTTTTGCATCTTTTTTCGTTTCTAAATAGTTTAATACTGATAATTTGTCATTAATTGTGAAATCAACGCGACCCGTATTTAATAATTCTGCCGCTTGGCTAAAGCCTTCTACATTCTCAATATTCGCACCGTTTTTCTTCGCGATATCTGCATAGTTACTTGTTAAAGATTGCGCTCCTTTTAAACCTTTCACATCAGCAAATGTAGCAGGTTTATCTTTATCTTTTGCAATAACTAATACCGCTGAAGATGAAACGTATGGTTTAGAGAAATCATATTTCTTTTGACGGTCTTCACGAATACCAACTTCGTTTGCAACCATATCGAAACGTTTCGCATCTAATCCTGCAAGTAAGCTATCCCATTGCGTTTCTTTAAATACAGGTTTTACACCTAAACGTTTTGCAACTTCTTCTGCTAATTCAACATCAAATCCAGTTAATTTATTGCTTGAATCATGGAATGTGAACGGTGGGTATGTACCTTCTGTCCCAATTACAAGTTCTCCACTTTGTTTAATCTTTTGTAATGCGTCTTGACTAGCTGTATCTTTTTTCTCTTCTTTACCGCAGCCAGCTACAATCCCGATCGCTAATGTAGTTACTGCAAGCACTGAAAATAATTTTTTCATGATGGTAATCCTCCAAGTATTCTGATAGGAATTTAAAAACTATATTGATTGTATGCAATCTTGAACAATTTTTCAATGAAAATGTTCTTATTTAGTTTATCCTTTTTCTTCATAATCAAACAAAATGGAAAAATAACGCTACATACAAAAAATAAGTAACATTTTTTAATATAGCATTTATTGTAGGAAAGGTAAAATAATACTTCTTGTTTAACCGATTGTAATTTATAGAAGAACCGATATGTTCATCAATACAAAAAGAACTTGCGAAAATCGCAAGTTCTTCTCTATTAAGCACTTTGATTGCCTTCCATTTGCGTTTTATACATATCATAATAACGCCCGCGCTTTTTCATTAGTTCATCATGAGAACCTTTTTCCAATATTGTTCCTCTATCGAGTACAATAATTTGATCTGCGCTTTTAATTGTTGAAAGACGGTGCGCGATAATAAATGTCGTCCTTCCTTTTTTCACAACTTCCAGCGCTTGTTGAATCATCGCCTCTGTTTCTGTATCAATACTAGACGTTGCTTCATCTAAAATTAAAATGGCTGGGTCAAAAGCGAGAGCCCTAGCAAACGATATAAGCTGACGCTCTCCAGTGGAAAGCGTACTACCCTTTTCTGTAATTTCTTCATTTATATTGTTTGCAAATTTCTCAGCACCAACATCACGCAATGCTTTTACGATACGCTCGTTTGAAATTTTTTCGTTCTCTAAACTTACATTAGATGCAACGGTTCCGCTAAATAAAAATGGATCTTGTAATACAATCCCCATATGCTCACGAATAGCTTGTTTTGGCATCTCTTTTATATCGTGTCCATCAATCGTAAGCTTCCCTTTTTCAAATTCATAAAACTGAAAGAGTACATTCATAATCGAACTTTTCCCCGATCCTGTATGACCGACAAGTGCAACCGTCTCCCCTTGTTTCGCTTCAAATGAAATGTTTTTTAACACTTCATCTTTTCCATTATAAGAAAACGACACATTATCAAACTTCACATTTCCTTGTAAACGAGACATACGTTCTTCTTCTACTGCCTCTCCCTTTTCCTCTAACAATTCAAAAACACGCTCGGATGCAACGCGCGCTTGTTCCAAGTTCGCAAGCTGATTCACCATATTCGTAATTGGCGAAAACAGTCTCGTTAAATAATCGACGAACGCATATAGTACCCCAAGTGAAATAATACCTGTAGCACTTAATGACGCACCGCCGAAATACCAAATCACACCTGTGAAAGCAATATTTCTTAATACAGACACTAAGTTATGCGAAGTTGCTGCATTTAAATTTAAAATTTTATTTTGATATTTAAAGTAATCGCCATTTAATTCTTCAAACTCTTTTTTCGTTTCATGCTCTTGACGGAACGCTTGAATAATTGGCATACCTTGAATCGATTCATTCACTGTTCCGTTAATATCAGATAGACGGGAACGCATTTTATGATTATAGACGGACGCATACTTCCTATAAAGAATCGCCCAAACAATTAAAATCGGGATAATTAATAAACATAACGACGCAAGCTTCACATCGAGTAAAAATAGCGCTGCAAAAATCCCGATAATGTAAATAATACTCGAAACGAATGTGGCCAACACCGTTACATACAAATCACGAATGGCCTCTGTATCATTCGTTACGCGCGAAACAATTTTCCCCGCCGGTAAATGATCAAAGTACCGAATCGGCAACGTTTGAATATGAGAGAAGACGTCTTCCCTCATAATTTGAATAATTTTGTTCGCTGCTTTCTGCAAGAAGAACTGTTTTCCATATGCAAACAATGATACGACTACTAGTAAAGCAAAATAGCCACCACCAAGTAATAATAGACGGTTTATTTCTGGCTTATAAAACGCAAACACTTCTTCCTTCGTTAATGCTTTCGCTTTATACACCTGCACTGCCTTATCGTTTTTAACGGTAATCATATCACCTTTTACAGTACGTGCTCCTTCAATATTCACTTTATTTGGTACAAAGTAATATTGAAAACCGACTTGCATCACGCGCACTTCTTTTCCTTTTGTCTCACCTTTTTCAAAACGATCACTTCGCTTATAAAAAGCACCATTATACGAAACAGCCTCTTCACTCTTTTCTGTTTCATACCAAGGTTTCTCTATCCCAACGATATGATCGTCAATCATCGTTTTAGCGACGAAAGGACCGGCAAGCTCTGCGATGACGAAAATAAATAACATTAGCATCGCTGCAAAAATCGTCCCTTTCACTTTCATCGCATATTGAAACAATCGTTTTGAGACGCTCATATTTTCACCCCACTATCCGCACTTTCACTTTCCCCTTGTTGTCTTTCAAATTGCTCAGCATACCAGCCATTATTTCGAAGAAGCTGATCATGCGTACCCTCTTCCATTACTCCACCTTCATCCATAACGAGAATCCAATCCGCATGCTGCACTGCAGATAAACGGTGCGTCGTAATAATCGTCGTCTTTCCGCTTCTTTCCGTTCTTATATTTTCAATAATGGCTGCTTCCGTACGAGCATCAACAGCTGATAAAGAATCATCTAAAATTAAAATTTCTGGATTTTGAATCACAGCTCGCGCAATCGAAATCCTTTGTTTTTGCCCTCCTGATAAAGAAACACCTTTCTCTCCAACGAGCGTTTCTAATCCTTCTGGTAAAAACTCTAAATCCTTTTTGAACGCTGCAATTTCAATCGCCTTCTGTAGTTCTTGTTCCGTCGCTTCCCTATTCCCGAATAAAATATTTTCTCTCGCTGTTTTTGAGAATAAAATATGTTCCTGCGGTACATATCCAATCCACCCGAGTACATTTTCATTCGTCATTTTATCTAATGTCACATCAGAGACTGCAATATCCCCATCTCCAAGTGGATATTGACGAAGAAGCTGACGTACGAGCGTCGTTTTTCCGCTTCCTGTTTTCCCAACCACTCCAAGCGTTTCTCCTTGTTTTAATGTAAACGAAACCTTCTTTAAATTTGTTTCAGTTGATGAAGGATATGAAAAGGTAACGTCATCAAACTGAATATAATCCGGCTCTTGTACAAGCTTTGGATTTTTCGGATCCTTAACATCCGGTTCATACGCTAATGTTTCATTCACACGGTCGAGCGACGCATTTCCTCTTTGCATAACATTGATTAATTCACCAATTGCAAACATCGGCCAAATCATCATCCCTAAATACACGTTAAATGAAACAAGTTCACCAAGTGTCACCTTTGATTGAAATACAAGATACGCACCATACACTAAACCGATTAAATAACTAAGCCCAACAAGCATTTTCACAGTTGGTTGGAATAATGCATCGATTCTTGCTACCTTCATATTTTTTTCGTAGACATCATCTCCTAAATGATGAAACCTTTCCTGATCTGCGTTCTCTTGCACATACGCACGAATAACGCGCACGCCGGCAATCGATTCCAGTACTTTATCGTTCATATCACCGAACGCATCTTGCGCAACTGTAAATCTTTCGTGCAATTTCTTCCCATATATATTCATTGCATATGCCATAATCGGAAGCGGTATAAGTGCCGCAAATGTAAGCTCCCAACTGATTGTAAACCCCATCATAAAGACAATCGTAAGCATATATAAACTTGAATCTACGAGCGTTAATATACCAAAACCAGCTGTCATAGCGATTGCTTTCAAATCATTTGTCGCTCTCGCCATTAAATCGCCAGTACGATTTTTTTGATAAAACGTCGGTGACATCTTAAGTAAATGCCCCATAAATTTAGAACGCATTGTTTTTTCAAGTACGAATGCACCACCAAACAATTGATGTTGCCAAACGAAAGTGAGGCCATATCCAACTATCGTAACTCCTATTAAAATAAGAATAGACTGTATAATTGCTTCGTTCGATAACGTTCCTGTTTTTATATTATCTATCGTAACCCCTAACACTTTCGGGGGAATGACTTCAACTATATTCACAATTAAAAGAGCCCCAATGGCGATACTATATCTCTTCCAATGCTCCCTAAAAAACCATTTTAACTTTAGTAATACTGACAACAATGTAACCTCTCCCTTCTCGTTCTCGTTTGCCTCTCATTGCGTTATCCACTATCTAAACCCATCACATTTACATTTCGTAAGCCATACAGTCTCATCACATTTTTCCACCTTCCAAAATTTTATTTAGTAACGCGTGGAAAATAAACAAAAAAAAGCATACCGTCGCTTGACGATATGCACAAAAATGCATAAAAGCGTACGTTACGATATACGCAACGTACGCTTTTTATAAGACAAAGATGCCTTATATGTCCGCACGGGTTGCGTAATGATATGAATGTTTTCTGCCATTTAACAGAGCTAAACTCACTACATTTACGATTACAATCATTACGCACACCCCTTTCATTTATTTTCCATTTATAATCTTACAACTTTATTGAGTATTCTGTCAATTATTTTTTTACACATAAAATAAAATACGCGAAAATCACAAAAAATGAAGATGGTTCATGACATAAAAAAACAGTTTAAAATAAAAGAATGTTCTGTAAGAAAGGGCATACAAAATAAAAAAAGAATAAGAAATCGTTTTCACAAACATTTCATTTGAAAAATATTCTCAAACCCCCTACAATCACCTTATACTCACTCTTACAAGTTGCTATTTTAGGAGGACTAATCATGACAACTAGCAATACGTACAAATTTTATTTAAACGGAGAATGGAGAGAAAGCTCTTCAGGAGAAACAATTGAAATTCCATCTCCATACTTACACGAAGTAATTGGACAAGTACAAGCAATTACTCGCGGAGAAGTAGATGAAGCAATTGCATCTGCAAAAGAAGCTCAAAAATCATGGGCAGAAGCTTCTCTACAAGATCGCGCAAAATATTTATATAAATGGGCTGATGAGCTCGTAAATATGCAAGATGAAATTGCCGATATCATTATGAAGGAAGTCGGTAAAGGATATAAAGATGCGAAGAAAGAAGTTGTTCGTACAGCTGACTTCATTCGTTATACTATCGAAGAAGCTTTACATATGCACGGAGAAAGCATGATGGGCGATAGCTTCCCGGGCGGTACAAAATCTAAACTTGCGATTATCCAACGTGCACCACTCGGTGTTGTATTAGCAATCGCACCATTTAACTACCCAGTAAACTTATCTGCTGCAAAACTTGCACCAGCATTAATTATGGGTAACGCTGTTATTTTCAAACCTGCAACTCAAGGTGCAATTAGCGGTATTAAAATGGTTGAAGCACTTCATAAAGCTGGCCTTCCAAAAGGTCTTGTAAACGTAGCTACAGGACGCGGTTCTGTAATTGGTGACTACTTAGTAGAGCATGCTGGCATCAATATGGTATCGTTCACAGGTGGTACAAACACAGGTAAACATTTAGCGAAAAAAGCTGCAATGATTCCACTTGTATTAGAACTTGGTGGTAAAGACCCTGGTATCGTTCGTGAAGATGCTGACTTACAAGATGCTGCAAACCACATCGTAAGCGGTGCATTCTCTTACTCTGGTCAACGTTGTACAGCTATTAAACGTGTACTTGTACACGAAAACGTAGCGGACGAGCTTGTTGGCTTATTACAAGAGCAAGTTGCTAAATTATCGGTTGGATCTCCAGAACAAGACAGCACAATCGTTCCATTAATCGACGACAAATCTGCTGACTTCGTTCAAGGTTTAGTTGACGATGCTATAGAAAAAGGTGCTACAATCGTTATCGGTAACAAACGTGAGCGTAACTTAATTTACCCAACATTAATCGACCACGTAACAGAAGAAATGAAAGTTGCTTGGGAAGAGCCATTTGGCCCAATCCTTCCAATCATCCGTGTTTCTTCAGATGAGCAAGCAATTGAAATTGCTAACAAATCAGAGTTCGGCTTGCAAGCAAGTGTCTTCACAAAAGACATTAACAAAGCATTTGCAATTGCTAACAAAATCGAAACTGGTTCTGTTCAAATTAACGGACGAACAGAGCGCGGCCCTGACCACTTTCCATTCATCGGTGTAAAAGGTTCAGGTATGGGCGCACAAGGTATTCGTAAGAGCCTTGAGTCTATGACACGTGAAAAAGTAACTGTATTAAACTTAGTTTAATCTTATATGTAGAAGCTGATCTAGTTTTAGATCAGCTTCTTTTTATACAATTTAGTTCACGAGTTGTTTCTCCATAGGTAAATTCACATATTCTACAGAAATTTGATACCCTAGCCATCTCTCAGCAATATGTTCAAATGAAGAAACAGAGCCTGTTGTAAAAAAACGATGCTTCGGATTCAAATTGTCAGACAGGATTCCTTTGTGCTGTAAGATTGTGCTTAACTCTATCGCTGTTTCTTCTGCAGAACTAATAATCGTTACACCCTCTCCTAGTTCCTCTTTAATATAAGACTCTAAAAGTGGATAATGCGTACATCCGAGAATTAACGTATCTATATCTTCTTTCGTTAATGGCAGTAAAGCTTGTTTCACTTGCTGCGTTACATATGCTATATCTTCTAATTGATTTTCTACAACTGTAGCTAAAGTCGGACACGCGTGACTATGCACTTCCAAATATGTATCAAGCTCGTGTAATGCTTTTTCATACATATTAGACTGGATCGTACCTACAGTTCCAATTACTCCGATTCTCCCTTTCTTTGTCACTTTAATTGCCGCTCTTGCTCCTGGATGTATAACGCCAATAACCGGAATGGACAGTGCTTCTTGCAGCGCAGTCAATGCAGCTGCTGCACCAGTATTACATGCTACAACTAGAGCTTTTAACGGAAACTGTTTGAGGAATTCAACCATTTCAAATATGAAAGATTGTACCTCCTCTACACTTCTTGGTCCATACGGACAACGCTTATTATCACCAATATAATAAATGCTCTCTTTAGGCAATTGTCTTATAATTTCACTCACAACTGTTAATCCCCCAACTCCCGAATCTAGCACACCTATTACGGAATTTTTATGACCTGTAGACATATACTTCATCCCCTTCTCAATCTTCTAGCCCTCATAATATTTATTATATTATGAAAATTCGATATTACATAATAATCCCTCTCCCTTTTAATCACAAACTCTTCTCTATAATCTGATTATTACTATATCCATTGACGTATAAAAATTCATTTGTTACTCTTAAATACGTTAATTTAATATTTAAATCCTCATTCGTATCTCGGTGAGGTAGAGGTTGCAATCATTAAGAGTATCATTTCAGGAGATGTAGTGGCATTGATGAAGAAATGAGAAAGGAATGGTTGCCGAAGTAAGTCGTGTCCACCATGCACGCTTGCTGGGTCTGCATTTAATAAGTGCAGAACTGTCACAAACGTTTCGTTTGTGGAGAGCTATCGAGAGGTATGTCGTGGGTTTCTTATAAGATAGAAAGCATGTAGCGGCAAATTACGTGCTTTTTTTGTTTTGTTTGGGACTTCTCTTCTCTACTAAGAAGACATACATATCTCCTCGCTTGACTTGGTTATACTAACTTTGGAGGTATTTTCTATGCAACAAAAAAAATGGGGCTTTTGGGTACTAACAGCTTTCGTTGTCGGTAACATGGTTGGCGCTGGGATTTTCATGGTGCCAAGTACGT
The DNA here is from genome assembly GCF_001884105.1 of Bacillus luti. Taxonomy (GTDB): domain Bacteria; phylum Bacillota; class Bacilli; order Bacillales; family Bacillaceae_G; genus Bacillus_A; species Bacillus_A luti. Next base: position 25,114 of record NZ_MACI01000045.1, read on the forward strand.
TAGCACAAACAGCAAGCCCTCTCGGTGTCACTTTAGCTTGGTTAACAACAGGGTTTGGTGTTTTAATGCTAGCTCTTGTTTTCGGTAATTTAGCAATTCGTCGTCCTGACTTAACGACAGGACCACAAAGTCATGCATATGCTTTATTCTCATCACCAAAAAAGAAAAAAATGGCTGGTTTCAGTATGGTATGGGGATATTGGGTTGCAAACTGGGCAAGTAACGTTGCCATTATTACATCTTTTGCGGGATATTTATCACTCTTCTTCCCGATCATGAAAGATACACGACTACTATTTTCAATCGGTTCTTTCAACATAGAAGTCGGAAAACTAATTACATTTACTATTTGTTCCATCTTACTATGGGGAACTCATATTATATTAACAAACGGTGTAAGCGGAGCTGGAAAACTAAACTTCTTAGCAACAACAACGAAAGTAACTGGATTCCTTTTATTCATCGTCGTTACTTTATTCGCATTTGAAGCTTCTAAGTTTGGACAATGGTACACACCGATGGTCGATAAATCAGGTGTATCACACGGCCTTCTTTCACAAGTAAACTTAGCCGCTCTTACAACACTTTGGGCATTTATCGGCATTGAATCAGCCGTTCTTTTATCAAATCGTGCTACTTCTCCAAAAACAGTAAAACGTGCAACAGTTGCAGGATTACTAATTACAGTTGCCATTTACTTAGGAATTACGATTTTAACAATGGGTGTGCTTCACGTTGATAAATTACAAGCTTCTGAACGTCCATTAGCGGATGCATTAAATGCTGCAATGGGTCATGGCGGCGGGAAACTGATGGCATTACTTGCTCTTACTTCCCTATTCGGTTCTATCTTAGGCTGGATTTTATTAAGCTCAGAAGTGCCTTATCAAGCAGCAAAAGAAGGTTTCTTCCCTTCCTTCTTTGCAAAAACAAATAAAAAAGGAAGTCCAATTTACTCATTACGACTAACAAACATTATGTCGCAAGTGTTCTTATTCTCAACATTATCAGGAACCATTGCGGAAGCTTATACATTCGTTATTACCGTCTCGACTTTAGCTTATCTCATTCCATATCTCGTTTCGCCAATCTTCCAGTTAAAACTAGTTGCAACTGGTGAAACGTATAAAAATGAAATGCGGGCAAGAATTACAGATGGTATAGTCGCAGTTATCGCACTTTGTTACGCACTATGGGTTATTAAAACGGGTGCATCCGATATTAAAACGTTCCTTCTCGGAATTGGTTTATTCGTAATCGGTTTTGCCTTCTATCCATTAATGAATCGTGATCAGAAAAAAAATAACGAAAAGAAAAACGAGCAAGTTGCATAACGCAATTTGCTCGTTTTTTCTTTTGTAAAACATATATAATAGAACAAAGAGGTGAAAAACATGTCAATCGAATCACTATGGAGCAGTCGCTTCCAACAACATATTCAAAATATCATTACATACTTTGCACGTATGATTAACGGTTTACTATATAGCTTCATCTTCGTCTCCTGTATAGGTGCTTACTATTACGCAAAGTTTCTTAAGACTGCTCCTTCTAAAGGAGTATCCTTATTGCTCATTACAATCGTCCTAACCGGGGTTATATCGAGATGCCCCATACGTACATTTATTCAAAAACCAGACGCAGTTTATTTATTAGCATTAGAAGAGAAATTAACTTCTTATTTCAAAAAGTCTCTTCTATATAATTACATCATTCAGCTGTTCCCATTATTATTTACGTTCCTTATTCTCGTTCCACTTGCTATGCAAGCATTGCAATTAACTGTACCTTTCTTATGTACAGTCTTTATCGTTTTAATGATCACGAAAGCTTGGAATATGTACACACATTGGATATGGCGTGATAGTCACGAAAAAAGCATATGGCTTATCACTCGTCTTATTTGTAACGCACTCATTATTTACATGCTGTTTTATACAGCAAATGTAATCGTGTTAGGTGGATTACTTTTACTTCTCGCTTTCCTATTTCTATATACGAAAAAACAACCTACAAAACGAATACCGTGGGACTACATAATCGAGCAAGAAGAAAAAATGGACATACGCTTTTATCAATTTGCGAGCATCTTCACCGATGTACCGCAACTAAAAAAACAAGTAAACAGCAGAAAATGGCTTACGAATTGGATTGAACCTTTATTACATAAAAAACGAGCAACTTTCTTCTATTTACATACACTAGCATTTTTACGCGGAAATGATTATTTCGGTATATATACTCGCTTAGGGCTAATCGGTGCTTTCGCCTTATATTTTGTTCCGAATATATATGTAAAAGGTGCTATCGCTTATATCGTCCTATATATGATTTCTATGCAGCTTCGCTCTCTGTGGAAATATTTTTCGGGAAATATTATTGTAGCATTATATCCGATTGGTACTGAGAAACGAATGAAGCAATTTCTTCACTTAATTTTCATATTGCTAGTCATTCAATTAGCTGTATTTTCAGTTGTTATACTTGTTTCTACAGGACAAATTCTACATAGTCTTATCATTATGATTGCCGGGTTACTCTGGATCAAATTTATTATTGTACCAAAAACAAAAAAACGGATTTCCTCATTTTAACGCAAAAGAGGCTGTATACAACAGCCTCTTTTCGCGTCCTAAAATTTCTTATCACTATTTATAGGCACTTCTCATATAGTGAAAATGACTATACAATTCCACTCCATACGTTAAACAATGATTTCACACATACAAATAAAAAAAGATGGGAGCCCTACTATGAACAACACTCCACCTTCAACGTCCCAAAGTTCAGCAGCAACAAATAAGCGTGAAGTGACCTTACAAACATTACGCGTCGTCGGACTTATTGTACTTATTAGTGGCTACATATTGGTCGCGCTTTCTGAAGTAGGAACATTAAAAAACCTTTTACTACAACCGAGCACCACCCCAAATTTAGCTGACGTTGATCCGTTTTAATAATTATATAAAAAACGATCCTAGTTCGTTCGCTTTTTATATAATTTATCCAATCTGAGAAACATTCCGTTCATCCTGATACTTCTCTTTCTCTATCGCCTTCATAAATAATAAAATACTGCTCATACCAACGATAAAGTACAGAGCACTCATACCCCAAGATGCAAGAAATGAACCTAGCATAACACCTAATGCTCCATTCATTTTTGCAAATTGAAAGACCATCCCGTTAATCGCCATATAAGAACCTCTCGCCTCGTTTGGCACCATATCTGCCATAATAGATTGACGCACTGGCACATACATCATCTCGCCTACCGTTTGGAAAAGCCCTGCCATTAATAAAATCCATAAACTATTGCTCGTTCCGAGTATTGTAAATCCAATCGTATAAATGAATAAGCCTACATATAATATTTTCAAATCGTTGAAGCTTTTCAGCATTTTAATAAGAAGCGCTGAACATAACACAACTAAAATTGTATTCTCAGCAGAAATCCAGCTCAGCATGCGAATACCTGTTAAATCAAACGTGAAACCATTACCGAAGAAAAAGTGAACCGTTTCAAATTCCTTCTGCAAGCGAACGCCTAAATAATTATTAATTTGAAACTCTAACGATAATGTACATATACTTGCCAAACAAAAAATTAAAAACGCCCTATCTTTCATCACAACTTTATAACTATCTGCCATATCTTTTAACACATTTTTCTTTTCTACTGTTTTTCGTGCTACATACACTTCTTCCATATATACAGCCATCACATATAAAGTAATAACGGCAACAAGCGTTAACACGATAAACAGTTGTAATCTATAGTTCTCAAATAGTAATCCGCCAAATATCGCTCCAATCGCAATCGATAAATTAATAGCCCAGTAATTAATGCTGTACATCACTTTTCGATTTTCAGGTGTACTCACATCAATTAACATTGCCTCTGTCGCTGGGTTCATAAGTCCAGATCCTAAACTATTCACTAACATAAACACAAATGTTAACCACGGGGAATCTATATAATCTGAGTTTGCAATCCCCATACAAGCAATGGAAACGACTTGTATACTTTGTCCAATAATCATCACCTTTTTACGACCGAGCCGATCCCCAACATACCCACCATATAAACCAATAATTAATGAAGCTAACACATTGATTAGCAATAAAGCACCCGCAAGCGCACTACCTAACTTGATTGAAAAATAAATCGCCATAAATGGAAAAATCATTGTGGACACAGTACGTGTTAAAAACGAAGTTATAATTCTAATTTTTATATTTCGATGCATACTCCAAAATCCCATTGTTTCCCCCTCCTTATGCTTACTTATTTTACTTTGAAAAAGAGGAAGAAAAAGGTTAGAATATTCTAAAGAGTTTCCCCTTTTATGAAAGAAGGAAGTGTATACGCATGAAGATTATGGACTATTACATTCGTTTAAGATTACATGCACAAGATCAACAACATATACGAAATAGCTTACAAGAATTAGCGGATATTTTATATTGCAGTACGAAAAACGTAAAAATTTTATTAAAGAAAATGAGTGAAGAACAATTAATTCACTGGACTCCAGGGCGAGGTCGTGGGAATAAAACAGAAATTATATTTGTACATAGTTTCATAGAAGCCGTTGAATCCCATACAGATGAACTATTAGCACAAGAAAAATTAAAGGATGTCTTTCTTCTTTTAAAGGAGCCCTTGCCTCCTACACTTCATAAGAACATTGAAGGTAAACTCCATCATCATTTTGGCTATGAACCTTCAAATGATATGTACGACATTTTAAAAATTCCAATATCAAGAAAAGTAATGCCGCTGGATCCCGCTTTTGCAGCTGTTACAACAGAGAGCCATCTTACGAGTCAAATTTTTGATACATTAGTCGTTTATAACGATATTACCGAAAAAATGGAACCGCACATTGCACATACGTGGGAATTAAGTGAAGACGGGCTTACATGGACGTTCTATTTACGAAAAGATATACATTTTCATAACGAAACAGTTTTAACTTCTAAAGATGTTCAATTTTCATTTGAAAGATTAAAGCAAGTTCACTCTCCTTTCGAATGGTTAACAGAAGAGATTGTTCAAATTGAAACACCATCACCACTTCAAATTCGATTCCATTTAGCAAAGCCCAATTTATTTTTCTTACACTATGTAAGTTCCATGCAGCTCGCAATTTTGCCGCATGATGCGAGTATTCAAAATCATCATTACATCGGAACGGGACCTTTCAAACTTGCTCATTACTCTGAAGATAATATCGTACTCGAAGCATTCACCCATTATTTTAAAGAGCGTGCATTATTAGACCGTATTGAATTTTGGGGTATTCCTGATCATGTGCAAGTAGATTCTGACTATGAGCTGCCAAATGAAGAGGAAGATGACAGACACGACATACAAATAGAAGAAATAGGCTGCGTTTATGCTGGGTTCAACTTTACAAAATTTGGTCCGCATCACGACATTTATTTTCGTAAAGCTTGGAGAGAAATATATGATGTTGAAACGATACTTAGTAACATAGAAGGCAGACGAACAATTGCTGCTTCGAGCTTTTTTCCTGAAAAAAGTCGCCAAGCCAAGAAGAGATCTTCCTCTTTAAAAAAGGCGAAAGAATATTTGAAAAAGAGCACCTATAATGGAGAGACGATACATATTTATTTCTTCGCATTTAAAGATAGTGCAAATGATGCAGATTTCCTAAAAGAGCGTTGTGAAAGTTTAGGTATACAAGTAGAACTCCACCCATTTCTCGTTTCCGATTATATGAATCGTACTATCGATCAACATGCCGATATTATTTTAATGGGAGAAGTGTTTGCTACCGATCATGAAATTGCATTCTTAAATGTATTTAAAAATAAAAGTTGCTTCGTAAGCCGGTTCATGGACCCACACTATGAAAAACAAATTAACTGTTTGCTAGATACATTTTTACTAGAAGAAAATAAAGAAAAGCGTTATGAGCTCATGTATGAGATTGAAGAGTTTTTACAAGGAGAACACATCATTTTATTTAACTATCACGTTTTAAAAAGAAAAACATATCCTTCTTCTTTGAAAAACGTAACAATTGATTCATTCGGTTGGGCGAATTTTGCGAAGTTATGGATACAGCCATCCAGGTCTTAAAATGTGAGTCATTATAAAAGGAGAGAAACCATGAAACGCACCCTAGAAAAAAGACTTTCCTATCTATACACAGGTGAGTTATTTTCAGTCATTACTTTTATTTTCACAAGTTACTTACTTAATTATGCTTATCCTACGTTACATTTATATTCCCTGTATTCTTTTTGGGTCTCATTTCTTCTTTTAGAGTTTATCTTATTACAAGGAACAATTTACTGGTACGTAAAGTGGAAACGACTAAAAAAAGAGAAAACATCTGTTACGCCTATTAGGTTGATTCAATATTTAAAAGTACTTAAAAAGATAAATATAGCATTAATTATCACGGGATTTATTACGTTTACTATTGATTTTGTAATTTGGTATCCCCACTTACCTTTAGGCGGGCTATCATTCACTCTATTTATTTATATTTTTGCATTACTTGAGTACATTAACTATTATCATACTCAGCTTTCATACGATAATATCTCTGATATGAAACATTTAATCAAATCAAAAAAACTAAAACAGTCCTGTATAAGTAAAGATTTTCAACGTATTTCATGAAAGAGAAGGTACTACATCCTTAGTAGTACCTTCTTCACATACAGATCCAAACTATTATTTAATTACTCCATCTAAGTGATCTTTCAAGTTCAATAAATATTGCTCAATATTTGGATTCTTCACCACATCATAACAAGCAAAACTCTTTAGCGGACTCATACCGAGAAACTTTTGCACGCGATGTAAATGACTAAGCACTGATTCTAAACTTTCTCCTTCAAAGAACTTCGTCTTATCTCCAAATGCTTTCTCAGGTGCATTCCAAGTTGTAGAAAACATATATTTCTTCTCTTTTAATAAACCACCTGTTCCATATTCATCAGCACCTTTAAAGAACAAACCGTATTCATATACTTCATCCATATACGTTTTAAATAAGCCCGGTACACTAAACCAGTAAATCGGTGTTTGATAAATTACAACATCCGCCCATAAAAACTTCTCTTGTTCTTCTTTTATATTGTAGCCATCTTGAATCGTTGTTGTTTTCACATGATGATTCTCACTTAATACTGTTACCATATGATCCACTAACGTTTTATTTAATCGTCCTTCCTTTGTACCGTATTTTTCATGTCCATTTATAATAAATATATTTTTCATCGTTTTTCTCTCCCCTAATCTATTCCTCGCTTATTAACCCCAGTTGCTGTTTCAACGTAAGATTATCTTCCAAATGCCAGTCTTCCATGATCTTTCCATCTTTCACATGTAAAATATCAATTGCAAAAAAATTGATTTCCTTATCATTATGCGTTCCTGTAAAAGAAAGACGAGCTGTTACTTTATCTCCAACGACTAATAAATCTTCAATCTCGCAATGTATATCAGGCACAACTTTACGAAAATTTTGTACCGCAAACTTTAATCCTTCCGTGCCTTGTGGTCGCCCTTTCGGCAATGTATTATCGAAAAAATTTTCAGCAACAGTCTGCGGAATAAGCTCCTCTTTACCTGTATCCCAAAATGTATAAAAACGCTGCGCGGCATGAACCATTTCGGTCGCTTCCTTTTTACTGATCGAAGGATCAATTGTCATTGCTTTTGGCTGTGGCATTTCTTTTAATAGCTGGACTTCAGTTTTTTGCTCCCCGCCGCATGCTACAAGTACGATACAAATAACAAACAAACTAAGGAACCCAAACAACTTTTTTATCCCCATGAAAATCACCTCCCCCTCATACAAACCCTTTATATTTCGTATTGCTATTGTATATGCACTAACTTCCTTTATGGAAGTAGTGATATTTTTTTCATATAGTTACTAAAAGTATAGTTTTGTGATACTATAAAGCAAATTCATTCAAAAAAATTTTATGGAGGCTAGTTCCATGAACAATATAGATCCAGTTGAATTAACGAAAGGTTTACCTGGCATACCTTGTCCTATCGCTAAAACGCTTGATGTAATTCGTACAAAATGGACGTTTTTAATTATTCGTGATCTTCTTATCGAAGGAACATTACGCTTTAATGATTTGCAGAAATCAATGGACGGGATTAGTCCAAAAACATTATCGCTTCGACTAAAAGAATTAGAATCTCAAGGCATTATAACGAGAAAAGTATATCCAGAAGTTCCGCCTCGTGTAGAGTACACATTAACGGATAAAGGAAAACAATTAGAGGGGATTTTTATTGAATTAAAACGGTTTGGATTAAGTTTATAAAACAAAAACCCCTTACCGTCGTAAGGGGTTTTATTACTTCGCAAAACTTTCAGCTAGCTGCTTCTCTCTCCACATAAATGTAATGCCGAGACCAACTATTAAAACAACTCCTGAAAATGCATATGGATAATGAATATTCATATCAAATAATATTCCGCCCATCGCTGGTCCTGCGATATTTCCTAAACTCGTATACGTCGAGTTCATACCAGCAACGAATCCTTGCTCTTTTCCAGCTGCTTTTGATAAAAACGTCGTTAAAGCGGGACGAAGTAAATCGAATGCTAAGAAAATGAAGCAAGTAACGAGAAGTACAATCCAATAATTAAAGACTACAGTTGATACGAACGCTAACACTGCTCCTACAATTAAACATATTTGAATTAATACTTTTTCGCCAAATATGTCTACTAATTTTCCAAACATAAATACTTGCACAACTACCCCAAAGATGGAACTAATTGTAATAATTGCCGCAATATCTTTCGGTGTAAAACCAAACTTATGATCAGAAAACAGGCTAAACACAGTTTCATACGCTGATAATCCGAATGCGAGTACAAATACGATAATAAATGCAATTGCATACATTGGATGTAATGATTTCTTTAAGTCACCAATAAAACTTGATTCTTTCGTATTAGCAGAAATCTCTGCAAGCTCTGCTTTTGTTAACGGTTCTTTTAAAATAAAGATAGAAATTACACATGCTATAAAAGCAATTGCTGCTGCTACGAAGAACGGCACACGTATACCGTATTCTGCAATAAACCCACCGATTCCAGGTCCTATAATAAATCCAGTACTAATAGCCGCAGATAAATATCCCATCGCCTTTGGACGTTCCTGCATAGATGTAATATCCGCAACATATGCCGTAACACCAGGCATAATAAACGCAGCACTAATTCCGCCTAACACCCTCGCTGCATAGAGCATCCATACATCTTTTCCTAATCCAAACAGAAGCTCTGAAACACCAAAAATAAATAATCCAATGATTATCATTTTCTTCCTACCGTAAAGGTCAACCCATCGGCCTGTAATAGGTGAAGCAATAAGCTGAGCCATTGCAAACACTGCAACGAGATATCCCATCGTCTTCCCTGTTAAACCCATATCATTCATAAAGGACGGCATAACCGGAATGATTAATCCAATCCCTAAAAAAGCGATAAATATATTACTCAAAAGAATGATCAATACCATCTTTTGTTCTTTTATCGGTTTCTTCACTTTTTAACACCTCTTCCCGTAAATTCCTATCAAAAAATAATGCCCAAGAAGCTTTTTCTTTATCCTTCTATTTGTGGGCTAATCATGAGTGAAGATGCCCTTACTCGTTAGAATTTCACTCTATCTTTCCACACATACATACGCATTAGGTGAATGACTATCATTCAGTTTTCCTCAAAAATGAACCTACCTTTTCAGACAGGTTCATCCCACTATTTCTTTATATGTAGTGCATGTGTTAAAAAATCTAGTACTTCTGCCTTTTGTAGCTCGACTTGCTCATCATCTTTATGATCATATAAATACACTTGTTCCGCTGCTGATTCAACAAGGGCGATAAATAACTTCGCTGTTCGCTCTGCATGAACCGAATCACGAATTTCACCAGCTTCTTTCGCCTCACTTAAAAATTCACTTAACCACATATAAAGAGGCTCATACACAGCTTCCCATTCTTTTATATGTTCAGTAGATGCAAGACCCGCATACATTAAGGCTTGTATTTCACGATATTCAGCTATGAAGTTAAATACCGCATCTATTACTTGCGTCACTTTACTTGAAAAAGGTGCATCGTTCTGCACTTTTTCCTTTACTGCAAGTATCATCTTTTCAACCATCACTTCTGCTATTGCAGGCATAACAGATAACTTAGAAGGAAAATATAAATAGAAAGTTCCTTGTGCAATGCCAGCCAATTTCACGATATCAGAAATCTTCGTTTTTTCAACGCCCTTTTCCTGAAACACTTCAATAGCTGCATAGACAATTTTTTCTTTTTTATTCATCATCTAAACCCTTTCACACACATATTGAATGACTGTCACTCATTTTATAAAATAACTAGCTGTACTGTCAATTATGGTGCACTTTTTATAACAAAAATCTCCTAACGACTTGTTAGGAGATACAGTATATCTTTACGACAGAGCCTTTAATCCTGTCACACCACATACAATAAGAGCCACACTAATAATACGTGCCTTACTTTTCGATTCACCAAACAAGAACATATTTAACAAAACGGCACCGGCTGTTCCAATACCAATCCAAACCGCATACGCGACACTTACTTGTAAAAACAAGAAAGATGTGTATAAGAATGCGAAGGAAGTTGCAAAACCACCTATATAAATCGCTCCATTTGCTAACGTCTTGTCTTTACTATACATTTTAAGACCGATCACACCGACTATTTCACTAATTGCAGCACAAAATACGAAAAACCAACCCATCTTTAAGCAGCTCCTTCCATCGTTTCTTCTTTATTATCAGCTAGCTTTAAACCGATAACGCCAGCTACAACCATCACGATAAAGAATAATTTTCCTAAACTGAAACTTCCGCCAAACAGGAATACATCCATTAAGAAAGTACCTACCGTACCAGCTCCGGCGAACACAGCATATACAGTCCCTGTCGCAAGATGTTCACACGCTTTAGAAAGGAAGTGAAAATCAACAGCGATAACTCCTAAAATAATAACCCAATGCCACCAAATATCGGCCGTATTAAAGCCAAACACCCAAAAAATTTCAAAGATACATGTTAATATGACATATAACCAAGCTTTATTTTTCATACCTCTCACCTCTTATGACTGACTATCAGTCATTTTTATTTTAAAAAAATATACTCTTTCATCACTACTATATAAAAACAGCTATCAACCTCTTTTATCGTTATATTTATTCTGTTCCAACGCTGACTACATTCAAAAATTATTTGATTTACTTTTAACATCCTCGATCAATGAATTCTCATCTTCTTGCATGCATCCAAAAATATCTTATCAGCAGTCTTCCGAAAAATGACTGAATGTCATTCATAGGTATTGTATATGAATACTTCACAACGTGTCAACAGTAGATTTTCATAATGAATATGGACAAATACATACTACGAAATATGTTTAGGAAAAATTTCATTTCCGCCTGTATATTTCTCAATAATCTGTTAATAATAAGAGTAACAGATTATTTTCTCCATTCCCCCTTGGAGAGATCCCTTGAATAGAGCAGTTAGCTTTTGCTAGCTGCTCTTTTTAATTTTCATCTTTCATAATCCCATTCAATCGCATGTTCACTTGATCCAAAATAGCACTTGTATTCAATTACCACCTTCACTTATTTGTTTTATAATTCAATATGCAATATTGCATATTTTATTATTGCAATATCACTTTATTAATCATCTCTTTATATAAACGAGTGTCTATTATGCGGTAAATCAACATTTGTAATTTAATTCCTTATTTAAAATATCTAGAATTCATTTTAAACACTATATTCGGATAATTATATTGGAATTTATTGCTCTACACATTCAAATACGTATTATGTATTATGTAGGAGAAGAGTAATTAAAAGACTTACTCTTTGCTATTGAGGGAAGAGCCTGAGAGCCATATCAGGCTCTTCTTTGTTTATAAACTTATATGCCAGAAATCGCGGTTTATCTACTATAATATTCCTTTTGGACCCAGTTTAATAAAAATAACAATCACTTATTCAACTATAAAAATATACATACTAAATTTTCAAATCCAATTTATCGAGCAGTTAGCTTTTGCTAGCTGCTCTTTTTAATTTCTCCACACACTATGATGAAATCCTTTTTTCATCACATAACAAGGAACGAAGGATTTTTTAATCTATTTATTTTCCAATAATCCTTTATATGTGCTAATTTTATGCTCGAGCATCTTCTCTGTAACTTCTAAGGTTTCTCTTTGAATCTGAATAGATTTCCTATGATCCTCTAGGAGCTGTAAACGTGCTTCGGCTGTATGCTCCCCTTCTGTATATAATCTAGCGTATTCTCTTATTTTCGCTATCGGCATTTGTGTTTGTTTTAATTTCATTACAAACTGCAACCACTTTATATGTGATTCTTCATAAATTCGATTCCCATTTGTATCGCGATTTGTAATTAATATATTTTCCTTTTCATAATAACGTAGTGTATGCGTGCTCACTCCTAATAATTTAGCTACCTCACTAATTGTGTACATACTCTAACTCCCTCCATATGCTTACCCTCATATATTTTACGGCCTTATCAAATTTATAAAAAACATTTGACTTAGAGTATACTCTAACAAATAAAATCTAACCATAATAATTAATTTGAATTTAGGGGGATTTTATATGAAATATACTGTGATTACTGGTGCTAGTTCAGGAATCGGCTATGAATCAGCTTTAGCCTTTGCATCTCGCGGAAAAAACTTAATACTTGTAGCTCGAAGACAAGAAGAATTAGAAGAATTAAAATTGAAAATTAACGAAATGCATCCAGAGTTGGATGTTGTCATTCGAAGAACTGATTTATCCGTCACTGAAGAAGTTTATAAGCTGTATGAAAGTCTCAAAAGTTTTCAAATTGAAACGTGGATTAACAACGCAGGCTTTGGTAATTTCGCCTCAATTGCTGAACAAAATTTAAATAAAATAGAGACGATGTTACATGTAAATATAGAAGCACTAACTATACTCTCTTCTCTTTTCGTTCGAGATTATTCAACGGTTGATGGAACCCAGCTTATTAACGTTTCATCGGGCGGTGGCTACACAATTGTTGCTGACGCTGTTACGTACTGTGCTACGAAATTTTATGTAAGTGCATTTACAGAAGGACTGTCCCACGAACTGAAACAACAAGGCGCGAAACTGCAAGCAAAAGTTTTAGCTCCTGCTGCAACTGAAACAGAATTTGCGAAACGCTCATTTGATATTGATGAGTTCCAATACGATAATGTTGTACCGAAATTCCACACTGCAAAACAAATGGCACAATTTATGCTCGACCTTTATGATAACGATAAAGTTGTAGGAATTGTCGACGGTTTTACGTATAACTTTGAACTTAAAGATCCACTTTATAATTTTGCCGTGAGACAAACGAATTCAAATTCTTAATACCATCTCATTTCTTATTGAAATATAGATGCCCACTATTATGTAAATAATAGTGGGCATCTATATAAATTTTTCATCCAACATACCGAACCATCGCCACTTCATCACAATAATCAACCTTTGGACAATGTCTGCAATCAATCCATACTTTCTCTGGCAATGCATCTCTATTCACAAAATCAAACCCGCATTTTTGAAAAAATTCCGTTTCATACGTTAAAGAAATGACTCTACTCACTTTTATTTTCGCTGCCTCATTTATTACATGGTTCACTAACATACGCCCGATTCCTTTTCCTGCATATGTATGCGAAACGACTAAAGATCGTACTTCTGCAAGATCTTCTCCTAATACATGCAATCCAGCAACTCCAACAATTTCTCCGTCTTCTTTCATAACATATAAACATTGCAAATATTGATAGAGAGACAACAGAGAACGCGGTAAAACAACTCCCTCTTTTGCGTAAGTTTCAATGAGATTATAAATTTCTTTCACATCACTCGTAACCGCATTAAAGATTTTCATATTCTATCCCCTTGCCCCCAATATTAATATTTATAACTTTAAATGAATTTTAATTCATAATTTTATATAATAATACATCTCTCTTTTCTCCTCGTCAATCACTTTATACAAACAAAAAACCAAGCAGTCTAATCACTGCTTGGTTCCTCACTTCGTATCGGTAATACCGTTGAATATTTAATTTCACGCAGTGCTAAACTCGTCTGTATACGTGTAATACCAAGCTTATTCAGCTTTCTAATAAACTGCTCCAGCTCTTTACGATCACGATTTGCAACCTTTAATAAATAATCGTACTCTCCTGTTAAACAGTGACATTCTAACACTTCCGGCATCGATTCTAATTCTTTCTCCAGCACTTCCAGTTTATCCGATTGATGAATATTCGTACTCATAAAAATGAAGCATAACAAATCAAAACCAAGCTTTTCTTGATTTAAAATGGCTACTTGCTTATCAATAAAACCTTCTCCATCTAACCTTTTTATCCTTGCATGCATCGCAGCTGGTGATAAATTAACGCGGCGTGCTAGCTCGACATTACTTACTTGTGACTCCTTCTGCAATATATCTAAAATTTGTACATCTAAATTGTCTAGCACTTTAATAACAGACGACTCCATTACAATTCCCCCTTTTTCCTTACCGATGATTATTCGGAAAAACACCTTACACTCTCTATGAAACTGAACATTTTTTCATTAAAATCATTTTCAACTAAACATTTTATCGAGTTTTTATCATTATACAAAAGAATATATTACACAATAAAGAAAAATGCTAAAATTATTTACAATTCATATTGATTACAACAAAGGGGATTTTAACATGCCTTATTTTTATGTCTTTTTACTATTACTAACGAGCTTATTATGGGGAGGAAATTTTGTCGTTGGGAAATCACTCGTTGATCATGCGTCTCCGATGACACTTACTAGTTTAAGATGGATAATTGCAATCGTTTGTTTATTACCAATGGTTTGGTTTAAAGAAAAGAAAATCATCCCGCCTCGTGCTGCCATACTTCCGTTAATATTGATGGGAATTTCAGGGGTTGCTCTTTTTAACATCTTTCAATTTTTAGCTTTAGAAAAAACATCCGCAACGAATGTAGGGCTTATTTCTACATTGAACGCAATTTCAATTGCACTATTTTCAGTATTATTTTTAAAAGAAAAAGTAAATACACTTCAAATTTTATCTATGATTCTTTCATTCTTTGGCGTTATTCTCGTACTTCTAAAAGGTGATTTCTCACTTTTATTTTCACTACATTTTAATAGCGGAGATTTATGGATGATTGCGGCAGTTTGTATTTGGGGAATCTATTCTGTTTGCAGTAAATGGGCAACAAAAACAACGACGCCACTTATGGCGACATTATATTCTGGTATTTTCGGCGTTATTTTATTACTGCCATTTAACATAGGGAGCTTCACTGTTACAAATATAAATACTTCTTTCATAACATCACTTTTATATACAGGACTCATTTCCACAGTTCTTTGTATGGTGTTTTGGAATATTGGCGTACAAAAATTAGGAGCGACAACGTCAGGGATTTTTCTAAACTTCAATCCGATTTTTACAGCAATCTTAGCATTCTTTTTCATCGGTGAAGAACTAACATGGATACAAATTTTAGGGACAATGATCGTCGTGACAGGATGTTATTTATTTTCTCATTTCAAAACTGTTGCTGTTCAGCCGACTAGAGCTTTACTGCGAAAACATTCTTAATCAAAAAACATCGCCACCCTAGTGGCGATGTTTTTATTTACGTTTCATTTCTTTCACATACTGCTTTTCTTCTTCTGGCGATAAACGTTCTGTTGCCTTTCCAGTATCACCACCTTGAATTTCCCACAAAAAGTTATGCTCCTCAACCGTTTGTGAAAAATCCCCTGCCTCCCAGCGCTCTAAAGTGGTAAGTAGCTTTGACTTATGTTTAAAATTTGTACTGCTTTCTACCGCGGCCTTCGCACTACGAATTTCCTTATTTGTCATTTCAATAAACCCCCATTTTTCAGAGGATTTCACTTTTTGATGTACCATCCTATGCATGGTAGAAATAATTTCATCTTCACTAACTTGTGGCTTCTCTTCCTCACCTTTCTTCTCCTGTTGCCCCATTGCTTTTTGTGTTTTAAGACTCTTCTCCTCTTCTTCTATATAATTAATAGCTTTAGTAACACCGAATATAGCTCCTATCGCAATTACAATCATTGTAATTGTCCCTATAATCCATTTTTTCATATTATGTATTCCCCATTCCCCTAATAATCACATAAACAAATGGAATCGCCTGCACACGAACGATTCCATTTGTTTCCTTATTTCATTTTAAACCTTCATTGCTTCTCGTACAATATAACTATCCACATATTGCTTAAATTTTACTATTTTTCTATTTTCAAGATTCCATACGTGAACGAAATCTGCTTCAAATGATTTTCCCGTTTCTTTATAAATTCCTGAATAAACACCTTCAGCAATAATTACATCTTTTCCGTTTACTTCATGGTACATATTTACTCTCGCTTTATAATCATCCCATTCTGATCCTAATCTGCTAAATACATTTTTCATTATTGCTTCTATACCTATATAAGTTCCACCGTATGGGAATCCTTCTGCCTCTGTCCATTCTACTTTTTCAGAGAGGGCTTCTGCTAAATGTTTTGCATTCGAAGAAGCTGATCCTTCATATGTACTTCGAATAATTTCTAAATTTGATTTAGGCATGTTACTTCCTCCCATTTTATTTATTTTTTACACATGATGTAACCAATAACGTTACATCATGTGTAAAAAAATATTTAAATTGTTTTATTCTTAATCTACAAGTTGTAATCATTATAGTTACAATAATGATTCAAGTCAATAATTTATAAATAAGTTTACTTCGTTTTCATTACTTTCTCTTTTAAGAAACGATCTACATATCCTTCTGCTTTTACAACGAATAAATACGCACCCATTGCCAGTAATGCAAGATCTAATTCATATCCTGGATTCTTTCCATCTCCTAATAAACCTGCTGCTCCATTTACCTTTACGATAGCTCCAGCTAAAATAAGTGCAAATAATAATCCTACATATCGTACACCTAAACCGATAATTAATAATATACCACCAACTAATTCAACTGTCGCTACGCCGTATGCAAGACCACCTGGTAAGCCGATGCTTGTGAACCATCCTGCTACGTTATCGATACCTGATTGAAACTTCGCTAAACCGTGCGCAAAGAACGTCACTCCTAACACGAAACGAATAATTAGATTACCAATGTATTGATTCATTTTGAACTCTCCTTTTTGTTTTGTTATGACAAACTTTTATTCACAAGTCAAAACAATACGGTATTTCATTTCATTCGTCAAATACTTTTTAAAGAAAACAAAAAACATTATCCGTTTTACGAATAATGTTTTCTTACAAAATAGCGCTAATTCAAGCTTTTACTCTATCGCACAGAAAAAGTTGAAACATTTTTCCAGCACTAACATACGGCAATAAAGACACATCTTCTTCTATAACCATTCCAACAACATTCACCTTCTCATCTACAGCTAAATCATGTACAACAATTTGCATCTCCCCAGCGTATCTACCGTACAATTCATTATCAATTGTAATGCTGCCTTTCTTTCTTGCAATTGTATGCATCGGCTGTAGCACAACTTTATTTCCTTCTCTTGATTCTACAGAGCGAATGACATCACGCGCTGGATCTAATCGATTCGTATGCACTTGCTCTACCAGTTTTAATACTTCTTTATCAGTTATAAGTGATTTGTAGCGTAGCGGAATAACCCCTCTACTCGCACTCGCTATCTCTTGTACACTTTCTAGACTTCCGCTTATATCCCCGATTAACACCTTATCGACACCACAATCCTGTAAAAGTTCTAAATACGCTTCAAGCGGGCGCATATTGCGGTGCTTTTCTAACGTTGGTAAGCCTTCATATAACGGGCCCCGTTTCTCCCCATCCCCTGTAACAAATGCCATCGTTTTTATTCCGCACTCATGTAAATATTGATTTTGCTTTTGCAAGAAGGACTTTGCTAGTCCTGTCTCTGGGCGCGGGTAAAAATTATGCCACGCTTCTACATTCTCTACTCGTATATCTTCCGCAAGTAACTCTTTCCAAAATGAATCTGTAATCGTACTCGCATTTAAGGCTACTTTCATTGTATGGGATACGCGTGCGATTTCTTTCGGCGTGATGCCATAGTCCATTCGTAAGCCAGTAATGCCCCACTCTACTAACTCTTCCACATTTTCATACGTCATTCCTAAATGGTGTAACGATTTTGGAGAAACATCGACCATTAATTCCATTTCATTTTCAAGAGCCTGCTTCCCAAGTATTTGAATTAACTCTTTATACGTATTTGGATCATCTTCTGGTATATGAAGTGATGTAAAAATAGATAAAAACCCGTTTTCCTTCGCTACTTTTAGCCATTCTTCTTGTTTCTTTACTCGCTCTTTTGAAAGATAAATTGATACTCCTAGCATATGAATCTCCCTTTCTATGAATAGAAAAAGAGAAAGGAATCCCTTTCTCTATATGTTTTCTGCCATTTCTTCTTTAAATCCGAAGAAGTACGTAAAGATGAATCCGAAAGTATATGCAACGACTAATCCAAGGAAATATAATAAATATTTATTATCAGCAATTAACGGAATTAATGATAATCCTGATACGCCAATTCCGAGCGCGGCTGTTTGCATAACTGCTTGGAATGCACCACCGACAGCCGCACCTAAACAAGCTGTAAGAAACGGTTTCCCAAGTGGTAATGTAACCCCGTATAATAACGGTTCGCCAATTCCTAAAAATCCAACTGGTAATGCACCTTTAATTACGTTACGCAGTCGTTTGTTTTTTGTTTTTACAAAAATCGCAATGGCTGCGCCTACTTGCCCAGCACCAGCCATTGCAAGTACTGGTAATAAAGGTGTCACATGCGTTTGATTAATAAATTCCATATGAATTGGTGTTAAACCGTGATGTAGTCCGACCATAACGAGAGGTAAAAAGGTTCCGGCAAGCACTGCTCCAGCAAACGCTCCTCCAATATTTAAAATACCATTAATTCCGCTAGTAATTCCTTCCGATAAGAAACCTGCAACTGGCTGAATTGCTAACATCGTTACGATACTTACTACTAATACAGTAATGAGTGGTGTCACAATAATATCAACTGCATTCGGTACAGCTTTTCGAACTTGTCTTTCCACGACAACCATAAGCCACGCTGCAAAAATAACTGCAAACAATCCGCCCCGTCCGGGTACGAGCGCTTCACCAAATAACTTTACGTTCGCCATCGCCGGGTTAAAAATTAAAATACCAGCAATTGCCCCAAGAACTGGAGTCCCGCCAAACTCTTTCGCTGTATTCCAACCGACTAAAATGCCTAAGAATGTGAAGATACCGCCACCAATAAGTAGTAACATTTGTAGCCACGTTGCATTCGGATCAGCACCTGCGTTTTTCGCAAAGTTAGCAACCCCGTTTATAATACCTGACGCAACAAGACCCGGAATTAACGGAATGAAAATGCTTCCTATTTTTCGTAAAAAGTTTTTCACTGGTGTATTATTTTTCTTTTTAATCTCTGACTTCATCTCTTGCCCAAGGTCTTCAAGGTGATGATCTGCCACCTCACCAATTCGCAGTCCCGTTAAACCTTCCATCTCAGCTGCTACTTTATTTACTGTCCCTGGACCAACGACAACTTGAAGCGTCTCATCTTCAATAACCCCCATAACGCCTTCAACCTTTTTCAAAAGGTCCATATTCACTTTACTTTCATCATGAAGCGTTAATCGTAGCCTCGTCATACAATGAGCAATGCCACGAATATTTTTTACTCCCCCAAGTTGCTCTGAAATTTCTTTGGCCATTCTCTCTTCTTTCTTCATAATAGAATCCCCCTCCCTATTATTTTATAACGCCTTCTTCACAAACCCTTTTGCTTCTTTTAGTTTCTCCAGTGCTTCCCCATACTCACACTGCAGTAGCACCATAACAATCGCAGCTTTCACGTTACGTTCTGCTTTTTCATAGTAATCTGCCGCTACTTCATAACTAGCACCTGTTGCTTCTACAATAATTCGTTTTGATCGTTCTACTAACTTTTCGTTTGTAGATTGAACATCTACCATTAAATTTTTATATACTTTCCCAACACCAATCATAGATGCTGTTGAAATCATATTGAGTACTAATTTTTGCGCTGTACCAGCCTTCAAACGCGTTGAGCCTGTTAAAATTTCTGCGCCTGTTTCTACTTCCACATTTAGTTTTGCATATTTACTTATTTCAGCATTTTTATTACAAGAAATACTCGCCGTGCTCGCTCCCACGCTATGCGCGTATTTCAATCCGCCAATTACATAAGGAGTTCGGCCACTTGCTGCAATTCCAATCACAGTATCTTTCTCGTTTAATCCAATACTTTTTAAATCTTCTTCTGCTAACTCTTCGCGGTCCTCGGCACCTTCTACCGCTTTAGTAAACGCTTTCAATCCACCAGCTATAAATCCTTGCACCATTTTATCATCTGTGCCAAATGTCGGTGGGCATTCCACTGCATCTAAAATACCTAAACGGCCACTTGTACCAGCCCCAATGTAAATTAATCGGCCCTCTTCTTCGAAAGATTTAATAACAGTCTGCACAACTTTTTCAATCTGTTCTATCTCTTTTTCAACTGCTAACGAAACAGTTCGATCTTCTTCATTCATACTTTGCAGAACTTCTTTTATACTCATCTCATCTAAATTCATCGTCTTTTCATTACGGTGTTCTGTCGATAAATTTTCTAACATATTACCACCCACTTTGAAATTTAATTTCATACTTTCATTATAACTTCAAGAAATTTAAAATCAATATTACTTTATTATTTTATGAAATTTAATTTCTTTTCATGACGAATTTATCCCACTTTAACAGGCAGTAAGACCCCCACCTCAAATTCAGCGAAAGCAAAGAAGATCGTTGGGGGATGAACAAAACCCCCACTTATTAAAGTTTCACTTTATGTCAGTATGCAAAAAAAGATGGGTTTCCCCATCTTTTCATTTTAACTTCCGTAACCGTACTGCTTCTTCTCTTGTCTCCATAAATTGATCCAATACATTATTACCAATTCGGTTGAAAGTAATTACATATAAAGCATCAATCATATTCAGTTGTGTCATTCTTGAAGCAATACTCGCAATACGGTGATCTTGCTCTACATCTGGCATACAAAGACGAATGTCTGCCTCTTTATATAACGGTGATGATTGATCGAGCTTTGTAATTGCAATAACTGTTGCACCTTGTCTCTTCGCATATTGCGCCATCTCAAGTACATCTTTCGTACGACCCGATGTTGAAATCGCCACAAATATATCGCCTTCTTTTAAATTCGTCACAAGTGGCAACATCATGTGAAAATCAGATAGCATCATCGCTGTAAATCCGAGCCTCGTAAATTTATAAGCCCCGTCCATCGCCGGAGTAGCTGATCCACCTACTCCGTAAAATATAATTTTATCCGCATTTACAATAAGGTCCGCTGCTTTCTCCAGTTCCTTCTTATCAATAGCAGTAACGCTCGCCTCAATTGCCGCTTTATTCACATATGTAACCTTATTAAACAAGTCGTACGGTCCATCTTCCGTATTCATCACTGAAAAATCGTTAATATTATAATCAGCAATCGTTAATTCACGAACGAGCGCGATTTTAAATGCCTTAAAGCTTCCTATTCCAATCGACTTACAAAAGCGAACAAC
Organism: Bacillus luti; assembly: GCF_001884105.1. Taxonomy (GTDB): domain Bacteria; phylum Bacillota; class Bacilli; order Bacillales; family Bacillaceae_G; genus Bacillus_A; species Bacillus_A luti. The sequence continues at coordinate 46,939 of NZ_MACI01000045.1, forward strand.
ACTCGCCTCACTTGCGCCTGCATTCGTTGACACTTCTTTCGTCGTTAAGTTCGGAACAATCTCTGCATTCTCCATTATGTACATGGCAACCTTCTTTTCAGCTGGTGAAAATTGATCCATATTACTTTCAATTTTAAATAGTAATGTTGAAGCTTTCACTATTTAACCTCCACTTCGTAATTTTCACACTTTCTTCTCCTTGTCATCACATACATAGATTTTATCATACTTACAAACCTTTCATGCCATATGACCATTGCTTTTTACAATAAAAAAAGAGCTTACCTACTTCAGATAAGCCCTTCTTCTCTATACAAAATATTTCTTCAAAAGTGGCGGCGTAATAATCGTCGTTAATATAACAACAATGACAATCGCTGTGAAATTTTCTTTCGCCAATAAATTCGCCGTAAGTCCATTTGCTGCGATGATAAGCGCTACTTCTCCGCGTGATACCATTCCCGCACCAATACTAATAGAAGATTGAAGATTGAACCCTGTTAATCTTGCGCCTAAACCTGATCCGATTAACTTTGTGAAAATCGCAATAAGCGTCATAATAATAATGAACCAAAGTTGACTTCCAATGCCTTGAAATGTAATTTCCATTCCGATACTTACGAAGAACACCGGCACAAATATCGCATAAGCAATCGGTTCAATCTTATGTTCTACTTCATGCTTATACTCCGTTTGAGAAATCGCAATCCCTGCTGCAAATGCTCCAATAATACCTGCAATCCCCATCATTTCACTGTAATACGAAAAAGAGAAACAAATAATAAGTGCCGCACTAATTAATGCTTCTGATACACGAAGTGGGACAAGCATTTTCATAATCCACGGAACAACTTTCCATGCGATAAAAACAATACTTACAAAGAAAATAAGTTTCTTTGCGATAACAAGTGTTATATTCACATCTTGCGTGCCTAAAAAACTCATAACAAACGCTAATAAAATAACGACAATGACATCATCAAATACGGCAGCACCTAAAATCGTTGTACTTTCTCTCGTATTCATTTTTCCTAAATCACGTAACGTTTGCACTGTAATACTAACCGATGTTGCGCAAAGTAATAGCCCTAAAAAAATTGCATGAGATTGTATTAATCCAAATAGCAACCCCGTTACATATCCACCGATGAAAGGAAAAATAATTCCACCAGCCGCTACTGCAAATGATGATTTCAAATTCCGATTTAACTCTTCTAAATCTGTTTCAAGTCCAGCCATAAACATAAGGAGTAAAACACCAATCTCACTCAGTTCATCAATCAGTTCAGAACTATTTATAATACCGAGTACAGCTGGTCCAATAATAATACCGACAATTAACTTACCAAGTACAGAAGGCTGACCGAGTCTTACGCTAATGTCACCAGCCAATTTCGTACAAAGTAAAATGACGACAAGTTCAAAATAAAATAACATAGCATCTGCTCCTACTTTAACTTTAATCAGTGGGTTTTCTCCATCCGAAGTAGATTGGTAACCCCCGTCTTATTCCTGCAAGTAGTTTCTCCTATTCATCCGCTTTTTATTTGTCATATTTTTATTTGACAAAATATTCTGAATTATAATAAGATTAATCCAGCAATTTCAAAAACTACATACCATAACTGTACCTCCATTTCCTTACATACTCTTTTTTAGTGGGCTCATACCATATTCGCGGTTATGGAAATGAAAAAACGGGGGGAGAGTCCAAAGTGAAGTCATTATTACGAAAAAAAGCGCTTAGTACTGAATCACCACGGCAACTAGATCGGACATTAACGGCACTAGATTTAACCTTTTTAGGAATTGGCGCCGTAATTGGAACAGGAATTTTTGTATTAACAGGTATTGTCGCAGCAAAACATTCTGGTCCTGGTATTATGCTTTCATTCCTCATTGCTGCATTTACTTGTGCTTGCGTAGCCTTTTGTTATGCTGAATTTGCTTCTTCTATACCTGTCTCAGGAAGTGTGTATACTTACGCATACATGACAGTCGGAGAAGTCGTTGCCTTCATCGTTGGTTGGTGTTTAATGCTCGAATATTTACTGGCAGTCGCAGCCGTAGCTGTCGGTTGGTCTGGTTACTTACAATCTTTACTACAAGGCTTTAACGTACACCTTCCCGCC
>NZ_MACI01000046.1 GCF_001884105.1 Bacillus luti
TAGGAACACCCATTGGACTTACACTGTGCTCCTTAAATGTAATCGTTTTTACATCCTTAATATTATAATGTATATACTTTTCTACTCTTGCTTCTTGTACTTTCCAAAACTTTTCTTCCTGTTCTTTTTGTTTTAAGTATTCCATAGTAAAATACCCTCCTGCTATAATACAAATAATAAATGTAAAAATTACCAATTTGTTTTTCATAGGATATCCCCTTGAAGTTGAATATAGTTAAAATATACCATG
>NZ_MACI01000047.1 GCF_001884105.1 Bacillus luti
GACTGGCGATACTGGAGCTACCGGGACAACTGGACCGACTGGCGATACTGGAGCTACCGGGACAACTGGACCTTCTGGATTAGGTTTACCAGCAGGATTGTATGCATTTAATTCTGCTACAGTTTCTTTAGCTATTGGAATTAATCAACTCGTACCGTTTAACACGGTGGGATCACAGTTTGGTACAGCAATTTCTCAAATGGATCCCGATACTTTCGTAATTAGTGAAACGGGATTCTATAAAATTACTGTTATTGCATATACTGCAGCAGTAAGTGTATTAGGTAGCCTTGCAATTCAAGTGAACGGCTCTAATGTACCAGGTGCAGGCACAAGCTTAATTTCACTTGGAGCGCCTATCGTTATCCAAGCCATCACACAAATTACCACAACGCCATCACTAGTTGAAGCGGTTGTTACGGGAATTGGGTTATTATTAGCTCCTGGTACAAGTGCATCCATTATTATTGAAAAAATCGCTTAACTTTTTACTTAGCAGTAAAATTGATATCAATTTTACTGCTTTTTCAATTATGAATTCAATCATGAAACTTTCACTACCTACATAATCATATTGTTGTATGACATTTCGCGGGAGGCACAAATGTGGAAAATAAATCTGCTGTTCAGATTTATTTCAAATTGCTAAAGAAGACAATTTTATTTGAAGTATGGTTATAGTATGAGCCATATTTACCCGCCTCGTTACACATTTCTAAAGAACTTCCATATGCACCAGTTACAGTCCCCCCTTTATTCATTAAACAATATGCTGAAAACCATAACTTAAAAATTGCAAACCAAATATTCTAAAACGTAAGCGTCAAGATGGCATAGACTGGCCACGAGCTGCACACAGTATGATATGGGTCGAGAACGTATGAATCAATTACACGAGGCAATAGAAACCGTTGTTCGTGATATCATCGATGATTACGGTCTACCACCTTGCGCAGAGGCCGTGACGGATTTTAGAAATCAACAAAACTTAACAGCTCCTATTACAAAAATCGATGTATTTGGTGTGTATTGGAGAAAAGGATAAGAGGGATTTTAAACTGCAGGAGATTCTATTCCTACCTATTATTCACTCTCACTCATAACAGCAGGCATTTTAGGAATCCCCTTACATACAATCAAAAAAATGATGTTTTATTTCCACCAAGACTTAGATCAAAATCTCGCACTTATCACATCATATCGCACTTGGATTAATGATAATGGAGAGATAATAGAACAACATCTCTCCATGAAAAGATTACATGATGAAGATACTCTACTAAATGGTAAAGATTTTGGAAACCATATGCTTATACTGGGACACAACATTATCGGCGAACCTACGACTTTACTCTTTCGAAAACGCCTATTAAAAGAATCCTTTGGTACTTTAAATGGTATAAATTACAAGTTGTAGTGTTGATATGGCCTCTTGGATAAGTTTACTTTCAAAAGGCCACGCAATTTATATCACTGAACCTTTAAGTTCATTCTGCCTTCATACCGGACAGCAAGTACATCACAAATCCCTTGAAGGTTGTGAAGATTTTTCACATCTCGTTTTAACTTCCAAAAAATATGGTTTCTTACAAGATAGCAGTCATTATAGAACGAGTCTGTTAAAAGCTTACAAATGGTATGAAGATGCGGTCAAATTTTATACACTCTATCCAAACCTCATTTCAACTGCCAATACACATATACGCCTTTCCCATTGTTTAAATATAATTACAAAAGAACTGCATACAAGATAGCACATCATGAAGAAGGATGTATTCCTTTCTCGTGATGTATGACTTCCCACAAATAGTGGAATAAATGTATGAACAGTCTGCTTGCATATTATTTTTATGATGACTTCATCCATATACTTACTAGGCGATAGAAAGGAATACATACATTGAAAGATTCAAATTCTCAATATCAAATAGACTACGTATTACTACTCATTTTATTTGCCATTGGGACTGTTAGTTGTTTTGCTATTGCAAGTGCGCAAACCTCTTTACCACCATTTTTACAAAACGTAAATTTTGTACTAAAGCAAATCCAATGGTACTTCATTGGATTTATAGCCATTGGTGTTATTATGATTATCGATTTCGATCGTTATCAAAAAATTGCTTGGTATTTGTATAGCTTTGCAATGGTACTGCTAATTGGGCTAGAACTTCAAGTCCCAGGTGCTGTTACAATTAAAGGCGCTACCGCTTGGTACAGGCTTCCAGGCATCGGAAATTTACAGCCGTCTGAGATTATGAAATTGTTTTTAATTATCGTCATTGGACGAATTATAGCGGATCATAATGAAAAATATTTTTTCCGAACAACACGCGAAGATTTTATATTGCTTGGAAAAATATTTGCAACGAGTTTGCCACCACTACTCCTTATTGCAAAAGAACCTGATTTAGGAAATACGATGGTCATTTCAGCGATGCTCGCAGCAATGATATTAGTGTCTGGTATACGATGGCGTTTCATTTTCGGATTAACATCTGTGAGTTGTGCTGCTGGTTCTGCCCTAACATATATTTATTTTGCTCATACGGAATTCTTCAAAGAACATATCCTACAAGAATATCAATTAAACCGATTCTACGGCTGGTTAGCTCCTTACGAATATGATGCGCAAGGCTATCAATTAAGACAAGCATTTTTAGCTGCTGGATCAGGAGAAATGCAAGGAAAAGGTTGGGAAAATGGACAAGTATATTTTCCAGAACCACACACAGATTTTATTTTCACGAATGTCGCTGAACAATTTGGCTTTTTAGGCGCAAGTGTCATTATTTCACTTTTTTTCTTACTCATTTTCCGAATGATTCATATCGCTATAGAAAGCAATGACCCTTTCGGTAGTTACATTTGCGCTGGTACAATCGGCATGTTTACTTTCCAAGTCTTCCAAAACATCGGAATGACAATTGGATTACTCCCTATTACAGGAATCACATTACCTCTTATGAGCTACGGAGGAAGTTCGCTACTTACATACATGATTGCCATTGGATTTATTTTAAATGTTCGCTCAAGAACGAAAATCTTTATGTTTAAATGAATCACACAAAAACGGTATATTTTTATCTCTATCCCTTTTTAGTTATACTAATGAAAAATAGGCTGGAGGTTTAAATATGAAATATGACATTATAGGTGATATTCACGGCTGCTTCCAAGAGTTTCAAAATTTAACAACGAAACTAGGATATAACTGGAATAGCGGCCTGCCGGTTCACCCTGATCAACGTCAGCTTGCATTCGTTGGTGATATTACAGACCGTGGTCCCCATTCATTACGTATGATTGAAATTGTATGGGAACTTGTCATAAATCAAAAAGAGGCTTATTACGCTCCTGGCAATCACTGCAATAAACTATACCGTTTCTTTCTTGGGCGTAATGTAACAATCGCTCATGGGCTCGAAACAACTGTTGCTGAATATGAAGCATTACCTTCTCATAAGCAAAACATTATAAAAGAAAAGTTCATCACTCTTTATGAACAATCGCCTTTCTACCACATATTAGATGAAAAAAGAGTAATCGTATGTCACGCTGGGATTCGGCAAGATTACATAGGACGACAAGATAAAAAAGTACAAACATTTGTATTATATGGCGATATTACTGGAGAAAAGCATGCTGACGGCTCACCTGTCCGTCGCGATTGGGCGCAAGAATATAAAGGACAAACTTGGATTATATATGGACATACACCAGTAAAAGAACCTCGTTTTGTAAATCATACAGTCAATATCGATACTGGCGTTGTATTTGGTGGTCAGCTCACTGGACTACGTTATCCCGAAATGGAGACTGTTTCCGTTCCTTCTACCTTGCCTTTTGTCGCTGAGAAATTCCGTCCAATTTCATAACTCTCCTTACTTCGTACAATCCATAAATTACGGCGGATTACCGTATTTTGAAGTGTATCTCATCTAAAAACTAAATAAAGTAATTAAAAAAAGATGCAATAAAGTGCATCTTTTTTTAATTATCCTACATATAATGTCGCAGGAGGTGACAGAATGAAGAAAAAATCTTCTAAACAAAAAAGAAAATGCCCACCTTTATATCTGCCCATGTATGGAATTAACAACTGGTGCAGCATTCGAGCTGCAGCTTTAGAAGAACTCGAAGAAAAAAAGTCATCAAAAAAAAGCAAAGCAAGAACAAAATATGTCTCTTTAGAAAACGCTGTAATGGGCCGCATAATCGATAATAGAAAAACGAAGATGCAGCAAAAAAATAATTCTCTCTCTACTCATGATGAACAGGTAATACATGCTGAGCAAACAGAGAAAAATACGGAGGAAAATATCCCCGTAGCAATAAATAAAAAAGCGGAACCAGAAATTCCAGCAGCTATTATAAATCAAGTGAAAAAAATAAAAGAAGCATTAGCCCCCCAAAATAATGTACAAACGGAAAAAACGATCATCATTCAAGCCCCTGCACCTGAAAATACAAAAGTAAAAAAAGGGAGCAGGTATGCACATGCAGAGGGGCTTCACTCTCATGCAGAGGGTACAGCTTCACATGCAGAAGGACTTCTTACACACACAATAGGTCCTTTTTCTCATGCAGAAGGATCAAAAACAAAAGCAACTGGACATAGTTCGCATAGTGAAGGAAGTGAAACGACGGCAGGTGGTTCTTACTCTCACGCAGAAGGTAAACATACGATTGCTTTAGGCGAAGCAGCACATGCAGAAGGAACCGCAACTATCGCTAACGGATTCTCTTCTCATGCGGAAGGTATGCATACATCAACAGCTCAATTTGCAGGTAGCCATATTATGGGGCGCTTCGGCGCGGCAGAAGAATCTTATTCTTGGTTCATTGCAAATGGCACAAACGACACTGACCATAATATAGGTGCAAAATGGCTTGCTCATAATGGAGAAATGTACATTGAAGGCGCTTCTTACAACGCAAGCGGAACAGATTTTGCACAAATGTTTGAAACAGAGGACAACAAGCCAATTGATGTTGGTTATTTCGTTACATTTAGTAACGAAGAAAAAATTCGGATCGCTACTTCAAACGATTCATTCCTACTAGGCGTATCTAGCGCTACGCCCGCTATCATCGGAAATAGCGGTGCTTTAAACTGGAAAAAACGCTACGAAACGGATAACTTCGGAAGACGGAAATATACAAAGACGGCAACACAAGAAATACAGCCACTCTTAAATACAAACTGGGACCCAGCTTGCAAATATATAGCAAGAAAGGATCGTGCCGAGTGGATTCCTGTCGGATTAATTGGACAAATGTTAGTACGTGATGATGGGACTTGCGACACTCATGGATTTTGTCGTCCAAATGATGATGGCATCGCTACAAAAGCCGAAAGTGGTTTTTTCGTTATAAAGCGTACGGGTGATAATCAAATTTTAATATTATTCCGTTAAGAAAAAGGGAACAAAATTCTTCATTGCATAAGAATTTTTGTTCCCTTTTTAAATATGTTTTAATAGCTCTTTCATATCGAGTGGAATCGTCGTAGTAAACGACATTTCCTTTTCTAAAATAGGATGATAAAACGTCAACGATGTACTGTGAAGTGCTTGTCGTTTCATTTCATCCCTTCTTCCTCCATATAAGCTATCGCCAAGTAATGGATGTCCCATATACGCCATATGTACACGAATTTGATGCGTTCTTCCTGTTTCAAGTTCAAGCGATACATGCGTCTTATGGTAGGCGCTATCAATCACTCTAAAGTGAGTAACTGCCCTCTGTCCATTCTCACAAACTGTTCGCTCAATAATGCTATCCGATTTTCGTCCAATCGGTGCATCAATCGTTCCTGCTCGTTCTATCATTTCTCCATGAACGACTGCTTCATACGTTCGTCTCACAGCTTTTTGTTGATGCTGTTTCGATAAAAGATGATGCACAAAACGATTTTTTGCAATAAGCATAAGCCCTGAAGTATCACGATCTAATCTTGTTACGATGTGCACCGTACTTGCAACATGCTGCTTATCATAATGAGATAAAAGCGCATTGGCAACACTTCCTGTCGGATGTTCTCTAGACGGAATCGTTGACATGTTCGCCTCTTTATTAATGACAAGAACTGCTTCGTCTTCATATACAATGCTTAACGGGATATCTTCTGCAATCATCCCTTCGCTTCTTTCCTCCACTGGAAAAAAGACACGCAACTCTTCACCAGCTTGTAACTGATGACGAACGCTCGTATGTTGACCATTTACTTCAATTGCTCCGCCATGAAACTTTATATCCGTTAAAGCGGCTTTAGAAATCTCTTTCGTTTTTAAAAATTCCCTAACTAAAATTCCTTCTTCAGCCGGCCCTATATCCCATTTCAACGTAAATCTGTTCAAATATATAAACCCTTTCTATTTATCTGCAACAAACGAGTCACGAACTCGTTTCCAGAACGGGAACGGACGAAAACGAACAAACCGCACTTTCTCGTTTGCAACGCGATACTGGATTGATTTCACATCTTGATGAACCATCGTTAAATGATCCACCGTAATTTGTAAGTTCATTCCTGCAGCCGGTTTCAACACACATGTATGATGCTTCGGCAATACGAGTGGCGAGCCTACAGTACGAAACACACGGTTGTTAATAGATGCCATTTCTGCAATTTGAATCGCTTCAATAGAAGGGTGAATAATTGCTCCGCCAAGCGCTTTATTATAGGCGGTACTTCCTGAAGGAGTAGAAATACAAAGACCATCGCCGCGGAACGTTTCAAAATACTCTCCGCGTATTTCTACTTCTGTTACTAATGTACCTTCCGCACTTTTTACAGTCGCTTCATTCATCGCCAAATACTGTGACTCTTTACTACCATTCACATAGCGAATAATCACTTCTAAAAGTGGATATTCCACCACTTGGAATGGTGTTTTCGCAATTGCAATTACTAATTTCTCTACTTCTGTCGGTAACCAATCTGCATAGAAACCTAAATGCCCTGTATGTACACCAACAAATGCTGTTTCATCCAATCGATTATAATAGCGATGAAACGCATATAAAAGCGTTCCATCCCCCCCAACAGAAATTACAATATCGGGTTCCTTTTCATCCATTATAAATCCAAAATCTAGCAAATACTCTTTCATCGTACTTGCTAATGTATCTGATGATTGATCTCCCTTTGACATAATTGTAAATTTCATCGCCCAACACCCTTTAGTTTATGATTCGGAATCTTTCGCTTCTTGCTTTCTTGAAAAAATCTTCTGTGCTTCTTGAATTTCAAGACGAATAGAAGACATTTCTTCATCTAATAAAAACGCTGCTTCTGCTGCACGTTGTAAGCGTATTTTAATATCTTCAGGAAAACGCCCACTATATTTATAATTTAAAGAATGCTCAATTGTTGCCCAAAAGTTCATTGCTAGCGTGCGTATTTGGATTTCTACCAATACTTTTTGTTCCCCCTGTATCGTTTGAACAGGGTAACTAATGACAACGTGATAAGAGCGATAACCGCTATCTTTCTTTTGCGTGACATAATCACGTTCTTCCACGATTTCAAAGTCATTTCGTTTTCTAAGATATTCTACAACAGGCTTAATCTCATCCACGAATTGACACATCATTCTAAGACCAGCAATATCCTGCATATCTTCTCTCAACCGATCTAACGGTACATTTCTTTTTTCCGCTTTATCGATAATACTCGCAACTGATTTCACTCGTCCAGTTACAAACTCAATTGGGGAATGCTCCGTCAACATCGCAAACTGTGTACGCATTCCTTTTAGTTTCACTTTCAGCTCTGCCACCGCTTGATGGTAAGGTGCTAAAAATTCTTCCCAATTTCGATTCACTTCAACCACCACCAAAATCAATCCATTTGCTTATAGAAATACTTTTTCTACAGCAGTTACTAATTCTTCTCCGTAATTTGCATTACCTTCAATATTTTCAACTAAATATTCTACTTCTTCTTTTAATGCTTCTAATTCCATTTCAACACCATTCACTTGAATAAACATTGCTGTATCTTTATTCATCGCTTCATGCAGCGCTTCCCAGCATGTATGCGGAATACTTACATAAATGAACGATGATTCGTTTTCTAAGATATATAAAAATGATAAATTGTCTGAGTCTACAAGTACGTGATTACGTGCACTTAACTCCTTTACCTCTATTTCAGTATTTTCCGCACAAAAAATAAGAGCATTCTCTCTCTTTTCTACGCTCTTAACTTGGATTTTATTTTGCATGCTCTAACTCCTCCATCTCAACTTCCTGTCTTACTTAACAGTATTATTGTATCATAACATGAACGCAAACAAATAAAACATTGAACCAAATTTGCGAAAAAGCGATAATGTGTAAAGAATTATTTTTCAAAAGGAGCATATACAATGACACAAGAAATTGAAATTGAATTTAAAAATATTGTTACAGAAGAAGAATTCGATACATTATGTAAATTATTCTCTATTGAGGTATTTACAAAACAAGTGAATCACTACTTTGAAACACCGGGCTTCTCATTAAAAGAAGCTGGCTCTGCACTTCGTATTCGTCATAAAGGGGAAACTTATACATTAACGTTGAAACAACCTGCAGAAGTCGGCTTGTTAGAAACGCATCAAGTCGTAACAGCAGATGAAGCAAGATTGATGATGGAAACAAATACAATTATTCAAGGCGCTGTAGTAGATCAACTACACAAATTACAAATTCCTGTTTCTGCTTTAACTTATATGGGTAGTTTAACAACAGAAAGAGCTGAAACATTATTTGAAGGCGGAACACTTGTCTTTGATCATAGTTTCTATTACAATCACGATGATTATGAAATTGAATTTGAAGTGCAAGATGAAGAAACAGGAAAAGCTGCATTTATTCGTTTATTAACGCAACATAACATACCAATCCGTCATACAAATAACAAAGTAAAACGCTTTTTCCTTGCCAAACAAAACAAAGCACGCTAAAGTGAAAATTCCACTAGTGAATACGTTCTACTAGTGGATTCCTCTCACTTACAAAAAGAACATGATTGATTAGCAACATGGAGAATACGCAACGAATGTTTAGTAGGCTATTTATTTGCCCTCCCTAACATTCCATTGCTACAATAGATATACATTTCATGGAAAAAGGAGTTTATAAAGGATGAGCAAGCAACCGATGACACCATTTGAAGCAATTGGCGGTGAACAATGCATTGCAATATTAGTAGACACATTTTATTCCTATGTCAGTAAACACCCTGACTTATCTCCCATCTTCCCAGATGATTTAACAGAAACCGCTAGGAAGCAAAAACAATTTTTAACACAATATTTAGGTGGTCCTAATTTGTACACTGAAGAACACGGTCATCCTATGTTAAGAGCACGCCATCTTCCGTTTGAGATTACTCCAAAACGAGCAGAGGCTTGGCTATCATGTATGGAGCAAGCAATGGATGATACAGGAGTGCACGGTCATATAAGAGAGTTTGTTTTTGAACGTTTAGCATTAACTGCTCAGCATATGGTTAATACTCCAAACGAAACAGGTGAAGTGTAATGGATAAGCAGGAAGCAAAGCATATAAATATGCCATCTCCTTCCGCATGTGAGCATAAGTCTGTAGAAGCATATTTATTTATTGATCCACTTTGTAAAGATTGCTGGGAAATTGAGCCCTTTATTATTAAACTATGGCTTGAATACGGGAAATACTTCTCTATTCGTCATATCGTAACAGGAAAAGTGGATGGAACGAACGCTTCCTCACACAAATGGAATAAACCTGCTAATATTCGATTTGTGTGGGAAAAGACAACAAGTTTACAAGGTTTTTCATGTGATGGAAAGGTACATATGCAAGAAGCATCATCAACACCATATTTAGTTTCGATGGCAATTAAGGCAGCCGAGTTACAGGGCCGAAAAGCAGGTTCGAAGTTTTTGCGAAAACTCCAAGAATACATTTTCCTTAAAAATGTATCAAACCCTGACTGCGAATTATTACTTGCATGTGCGAAAGATAGCGACATTGATGTAGAAGAATTTAAAAAAGACCTACATTCTGCTAGCGCAAAAAAAGCTTTCCAGTGTGATTTAAAATTCACGAATGAAATGCATATTACAGAAATACCTTCCCTCGTCTTTTTTCATGCGAATTCAGATGAAGAAGGTATTAAAATTGCTGGAACTTATTCCTATGACGTATACGTACAATTATTGAAAGAGCTCGTAAAATGTGAAATTGAACCAGAACCGTTACCACCTCTAGAAGTATTATTAGAAGCAACACAATTTATCTCTTCAAAAGAAGTAGCATTTATATATGACTGCCCGCAGCAAGAAATCGAGCGCGAACTAAAAAAATTGCAACTGAAACGAAAAGTACAAATGATTGAGGTAAAATGCGAACGGTATTGGAAATGGATAGCAATAGAAAAAGACCTGGTGTAAACACCAGGTCTTTTTCTTTACGGCTTATAAAAATATTAAAGGGGATGGGAGAAATTTTCACGTTCAAACAAAGGGGTATATGTTTGTATGTGAATTCGTTCACGCTTATTATATTACAAGATTCGACGTCAGATGACAACCCCTTTTGTCGAATTTCACACTTTTGTCACATTCTAAACGTTTTCATTTTTGAATAAGCTATATAAAAGCTCTTTAGGAGGTGTTTTTCATTAAAAAATCCTATATGTTACTCATTTTTTTATGTGTCCTCGTTTCTTTTTTCTTGTATATTCTCTCTCTACTACAAGCTTTTCCTAAAATTATTGCTTTGCCTCTTTTATTTGGAATCATCGTCATCGCTCTTTCCTATTTCAATCATAGAAAACGATTTAAAGGGTTTTAATTTCAAAAATCAACTGTAAAGCTGTCCTCTAATTTAGAAAAAACAAGGAAATTCACCTTATTCTTTCGACAAATATCGACAAATTGTTTTCCAAATAAAAAGACGAGGATAAATCCCTCGTCTTTTCTATTACTTCTCTTCAAATAATAACGCTTCTAATTCATTTAATTTTTCTTCGAATACTTGTAGTGCTTCTTTTACAGGTTCTGGAGACGCCATATCTACTCCTGCTCTTTTCAGCACTTCAATTGGGTAATCCGAGCTTCCTGCCTTTAAGAACTCGTTAATGTAACGTTCTACTGCTGGTTGCCCTTCTTCTAAAATTTGTTTCGATAAAGCTGTTGCCGCACTAAATCCTGTTGCGTATTGATATACGTAATAGTTGTAGTAGAAGTGCGGAATACGAGACCACTCTAAGCCAATTTCTTCATCGATTACTAACGCGTCACCGAAGTATTTCTTATTTAAATCGTAGTAGATTTCCGTTAACATGTCTGGCGTAACAGCATGTCCTTCTTGTACTTTCTTATGAATAATATGCTCAAACTCTGCGAACATCGTTTGACGGAATACAGTACCACGGAATCCTTCTAAGTAATGATTTAATAAGTATAGACGCTCTTTCTTATCTTCTGTCGTTTTTAATAAATAATCATTTAGAAGCGCTTCATTACAAGTTGATGCTACCTCTGCAACGAAGATTGAATAATCCCCATATACGTGCGGCTGTGTCTTTCTTGTATAGTAACTATGCACAGAATGACCAAACTCATGAGCAAGTGTAAATAAATTATTTACATTATCATGCCAGTTCATTAAAATATACGGATTTGTCCCGTATGCACCAGATGAATATGCTCCGCTTCGCTTTCCTTTATTCTCGTACACATCTACCCAACGATTTTCATATGCTTCTTTCAAAATTTCAACATACTCATCACCAAGTACGTTTAAAGATTTTAATAACAGGTTTTGCGCTTCTTCATATTTCACGTTCATTTTCACTTCTGGTACGAGCGGTGTATATAAATCGTACATATGGAGCTCATCAAGTCCTAATGCTCGTTTACGAATATCAATGTAACGATGTAATAGATGTAAGTTGTCATTTACTGTTTCAACGAGTTGATCGTATACTGCTTCCGGAATATTATTATTACTTAATGCAGCTTGGCGAGCAGAATCATATTTACGAACGCGTGCATTGAAATTATTACGTTTCACTGCACCGCTTAACGTACTTGAGAATGTGTTCTTAAATTTCCCGTACGTTTCATAAACAGCTTTGAATGCATCTTCACGGACACGACGATCATCACTTTCTAAAAACTGAATGTAACGGCCATGCGTAATTTCTATTTCTTCTCCATCCTCACCTTTAATAGATGGGAATTTTAAATCCGCATTATTCAACATACCGAATGTATTACTTGATGCACTCATCACTTCAGACGCTTCCGCTAGTAAAGCTTCTTCCGCTTCAGATAATACGTGCGGGCGTTGACGTGTAATTTCTTCTAATGCATGTTCATATACACTTAAATCTCTATTTTCTTTCAAGAATGTTTGCAGTGTATCTTCTGAAATCGTTAAAATTTCAGGCACGATATAAGCTGTACTACTAGATACTTGTGAGTATAAATTTGTCGCACGATCATTTAATGCTTGATATACAGAGTTTGTCGTATCTTGATCGTAACGCATATGAGCATATGTATATAGCTTACCTAATCGCATTGAAATCTCATCTTCATATTGCAGTGCCTCAAGTAAGTTGTCCGCAGAGTCACCAAGCTTACCTTTAAATTCAGTTAACTTCGGTAATAACTCTTTAATAGCTTGGAATTCCTTTTCCCATTCTGCATCTGTTTGGAAAATATCTTCTAATCGCCACGTATTTGCTTCTTCAATCTCATTGCGATCTGGTAATGTTTTTGCTTTGTTTTGTTCAGACATTCTTAAAGCCCTCCTTTAAATATCTCTACTTAAGTACAATTCGTTTTTTTGCTATGTAATTCCTTCACAATCCCCCTTTATTATATCCCCTTTTCCATCTCTCATGTTGAACTTTGCCTCAAATAAAGATAGGGCATACGCTAAACATATTTCATCATGCTTCCTAATATCTTCCTCTGTGTGCAACGTAACTACATCCCTTGTTTTCTCGTACGTATAAGTTCCCACTTTATGCAAGACACCTACATAACATAAAAAGGTCATATATTCGGTAACTGCCTCTTTCCATATGTGCCGCGAAAAATAGGGAAGTAGGCGTCTTTTCGAATACTTCTTCACATAACTACACACATACCCCAGGGAAATACAATCCCCTACTACAAGTTGCCCTATACACTTCATATATAGAACAGCTTGCCATATAAATGGATTCGTTTGAAAAGCAAATGCAGACGGAAGCGGAACACCAATTTCAGAAGGAAAGCTCGCTGGAGGGCATTTTAATTGATATAAGAGGTGTAGTAATGACTTATAATTATAAGTCCAAATTGGCAGAGCATTTTGCCGAAAATAGCTCTTCCTTTTCTTCCACTCTTGCTCTAATTTTTCTTTTTCGAAAGGAACAGAGGAAAAAAGCATGTCAATAGTAGTCGTATCGCTTGGTAAATAAATAGTATGCGAGAAAGAGACATTTGTAGAAAACGGAGTGATAAATGCGCATTTCATAAATGATTTTTGCTTCGGACAGAAGAAAATAAGAAGTGGCTGAGGATAAGATTGTAAGGAGAAAGCCAGAAGTGAGGAGAATTTCATCAAATATGCAGATTGCTTTTTTAATTGATTTCCACCAATAATCCAGATGACCTGGATGCCAGCTTGCCAATACGAGTATGTTCGTTTCGAAAGCTGCTCTACGGAAAGATTCGCACATTGATATTCAATCGCAACTTTTCTACCTGCTCTCTCTACGAAAACATCTGGCCTTTGCTGAATTTCTGGAAGGTAATGCTCTATATTCACATGAAACTTTTGACGTTTCAACCATCTATATAACAATTCTTTACCATTCATATGATATATAGATTCTACTTCATAAAAGGCAAGGCACGAATCAACTTTCTTATGGGCAAAATGCCAACTTTTTTGTGTCCCTAATTTCATTCGCACTTCCTTTCCGCAAGCTATGCAAAAGAAGCGTTCCATTTTGCGCATACGTTGTAAAAGCTCTTCATCACGATTATAGAGTAGATGAATTTTCTCCCCATTTTCTCTTTTAGCGATAAACATTTGAATCACACCCTTTCAGCTCCTTATATTCTACAATTTGTTACAAATTCCTTTAAAAAAGAGATGTCCAAATTTCGGACATCTCTTTCTATAACAACGGTGATAATAACCGGTACGTCGATTCCACAATCCTTCTATGGAGACGTCTTTTATGAAAACGATCGACATGAATTTCACTTGATTCTTCTATATCTTCTTTAAAGTCTTGAACGAGTTTTCGAATGCTATCTGTATCATATAAAAAGGCATTCACCTCAAAATTCAAATGAAAACTTCTCATATCCATATTTGCTGTTCCAATCGAAGCTAAATCAGAATCGACGATGACCACTTTACTATGAAGAAAACCTTTTTCATATTCATATATCTTTACTCCTGCATCTAAAAGCTCTGGGAAATATGATCTTGATGCATAAAAGACAGTGCGCTTATCAGGTTTACTCGGCATGAGTAAACGAACATCAATACCAGCAAGTGCCGCTACCTTTAGTGCTGATAAAATATCATCATCCGGAATGAAATACGGCGTTGCAATCCAAATGGATTTCCGAGCAGAAGCAATCATTGCAAAATACAAATGTTTAATCGTTTCCCATTTATTATCTGGTCCACCTGCAACGAGTTGCACTCCTCCCCAATTTTCTCCTTCTACTGCTGTCGCTTGTAAATATTCAGGGGCTAACACAGCCTCACCAGTCATATAAAACCAATCTTGAAGGAAAATAAGTTGCAAGCTTTGAACAGCTTCACCACGTAAATATAAATGTGTATCTCGCCAAAAACCGAAATATTTATCCTTCCCTAAATATTCATCACCAATATTTAGTCCACCTACAAACCCTTCATTCCCATCAATAATAACGATTTTCCGGTGGTTTCGATAATTAATTTTATCGTTTAAAATCGGAAAGCGCACAGGGAAGAACGGAATCATTTCTACACCTGCATCGTTTAATTCTTCAATATACGATTTCGATAACTTAAAACTGCCAACCGCATCATATAAAAAACGCACGACAACGCCTTCTTTTGATTTCTGTATTAAAATATCTTTAATTTCTGTTCCTAGCTTATCATCACGTACAATGTAATATTCCATATGAATATGATGTTTCGCTCGTTTCAATCCGTCTAAAATAGCCTGAAACGTTTCATCTCCATTTGTTAATGTTCTCGTTTCAGTTTGGAATGAAATATTTAAAGCACCTAATCGATCCGCTAAACGAAATAACAACTCCTGATGCTTATGATCACGCAAAATTCGCTCTTCATAATCTTCATGTCCCTTATATTGTAAAAACGCCTGTTCATCGAGTAAGGCCTTCTTCTGGAACATTCTTTTTCTCCGAAAGTTCTGTCCAAATAATAAATAAGCGAAGAATCCAAATACCGGAAAAATACCTAACACAATGAGCCATGTAAGTGTTTTAGATGGGTGACGGTTCTCTAAGAAAATAACGCAGCCAATTAAAAATGCAGATACCGTAAATAAAATACTAATAATACCTAAAATCGAAACATCTTTTATCCCAATTACATCCGAATAAAATGCTACATCAATAAACATACGCAACGAAACAAATAACGCGAACAATAGTAGAACAAAGAAAATCAACTTTAACGTATTTTTCATCTCTTACCTCCTTACGAAGAAAGCTTTCCTATTCTTCATATAAAAAGCCGATTTCATACTACAGAAATCGGCCTACGTTTTAGCAGGAAAATTATTGCGAATTGTTTCAAGCGCATGCTCTTTCACAATTTGTTTCCCATACTCACCTACACGATGAATTGTTAAAGTAGATTCTTCTCCATATTCTAAAATAATACTTAGAATACGATCAATTTCCTCTTCATCATGTAGCACTTCATCGAATTCCACATATACATAATAGCGGTCCTCAAACGAATACAGCTCATCTTTTATATCCTCAAAGATAAGACGGTGGCTTAATGAAATAACATCTTCAAAATCATTAAACTTAATTAAAAAGCCAAACGTACCATCTTCATTAAAGTTTGTTCCTGTTTGTTCCTCTACCTCTTCCACTAATTCTTGCTGGAATAATGATTCGATCCCTTCATCTAGAGGAATGTCTATAATTTTATCTACCCCTATTGGCAGCTCCAGCTTTTGCCCATCCTTTGACAGCTCTGCTTTCGTTACAAGTACTTCAATCCCTTTATCGACTGCTTGCACTTGAATCCATAGCGGTCCATCAATAAAGAAATCGTCATGATCACGAGCTTCGTCCATCATCTCCCAAAAGAGCTCTTCACTTCGTTCGCGGTCGTACCAAATTTCTTCACGATTAAACCCTCTGTCCTCTATATCAACGTACGTAATAAAAAATTTCATCGTATGGTCATTAATTCTTTCAATTTCCAAAATACAACTCTCCCTTCCTGCTTAGAATTGTTATGAAGGGATTCCCCACTCATATGACAAATCAATAGATTCTTGTACTCTCATTTTATGATAAGATTCTCCAGAATGGAAATAAAATCGATTTATTTTACAAAAATAGTTATATGCCTATCTTCATTCGATCATCTACACGAATATATCATTATAGCGATTTCTTACTCACAAAAAATTTGGACATACATTTCCACATTCCCCCGTACACTGTAATAAAGTGAAACTTCCTTTACAGAAGATTTTTTAGTCCCCAAGATACAGGAAACCTTCTTCATCACATACATATAGTTCGCTTATTAAAACATCATAAATGGAGGCAGACGAATGGACTTAGAGTTTTTAACATCTGTACTAATGATTGTCGGTATCGATGTTGTATTAGGTGGCGATAACGCAATTGTCATCGCATTAGCTAGCCGAAATTTACCTGAACCTAAACGAAATAAAGCCATTTTGATCGGTACTATTTTAGCAATTGTACTACGAATTCTCCTTACCATACTAGCTGTCTACTTACTTGACATTCCATTTCTACAGCTTACTGGCGGGATTTTACTTACATTAATTGCAGTCAATTTATTAACTGATAATAGCAACGACCTTTCTTCTATTCAAGGAAAAACAACTTTATTCCAAGCTGTGCGTACAATTGTATTCGCAGATATCGTTATGGGGTTTGATAATGTTATCGCCATTGCAGGTGCAGCTCACGGGAGGTTTTTACTCGTCATAATCGGCTTGTTCATTTCTATACCGATTATCATTTGGGGCAGCAAACTTATTTTAATACTTATGGAACGCTTTCCATTCCTCATTTATTGCGGCGCAGCAATTCTTTCCTATACAGCAGGAAAAATGGTTACACACGAAGATAGACTTGCAACTTTCTTTCATAACAATCCAGGTTTCACCACGAGCATTCCTTACCTATTCATTTTCACTGTTCTATGCATCGGTATTATCGTTCAACAAGTTCGATTACGGAATGTGAAACATTAAAAAAAACCTTCTACTATATAATAGGTAGAAGGTTTTCATATTATTATAATTAATTTACAAGACGCTGTGCTTCACGTAATTGGAACGTTCTTACTGTACGTGGTAAGAAACGGCGGATTTCGTCTTCATTGTAACCTACTTGAAGGCGTTTTTCGTCGATCATAATTGGACGACGTAAAATCCCTGGATAGTCACGAATCATCTTATATAAATCTTGAAGTGGTAAAGACTCTAAGTTTACATTTAATTCTTGGAAAACTTTCGAACGAGTAGAAATAATCTCATCCGTTCCGCTTTCTGTCATACGTAAAATCTCTTTAATTTCCTCAATCGTTAATGGATCTGAGAAAATATTACGTTCTGTATAAGGAATATGATTTTCCTCTAGCCATAATTTCGCCTTTCTACAAGACGTACAGCTTGGAGAACTATATAATGTTACCATACAAAGCTCACTCTCCTTAAAGAGTACAAATTCTGTACTAATTACAGTTTAAATTTCTAATTTCAGCAATTTTTCGCGATAACTTGTCTTATTGAAAAGTGCAAAAATCGCATTTCATGTAAGCAACAACTTTTAATAAACAACAATTACTTTTAATAAGTAACTTCTATAATCATTATACAATAGATTTTACAAGAAATATACAGTAAATTTCCTGTTAGTTGAGAAAACTCTTCCGTGTATTTCACTGCTATGTAACATGATTACACTCACTTAAACTGTCCTTTAACAAGGACATTCAACCCTTTTTAACACTCGCTTTCCATAGATTGTTCATATGATATATAGTTATATCCCCATACTCTTTCCTATGAAAAAGAGAACGTTTTCTTACTTTTTCCTGATAATTCAATTAAAAAATGTAAGACATACAGGTAAAAACAAAAGGAACATTTGTTCTTATTTTAACAAATATTCTTCCCCCTGTCTAGATGATTTCTAAAGCAATTTAAATATTTTTCTGACATTTCTTTCTTTTTCTCCCCTTATCTCATACAATAAAAATACAGACAGGCAAGGGGGAATTTGAAAATGATTGCTTTTTTTATTGATTTTGCCACCGTCGCTGCCCTCATCATCGGAATAACAGCATTGATTGGAGTCATTACAAATAGCATCGGAGAAAAACTCTTTGGCGGAAAAGAAAAAATGAAGTTTGTTAACAAAAGTTTGGATGTACAATCTGGCTGGAACCAAGTTGGTGGAAAAGGTATCTATAAAAAACGCACGTATTAAAAAAAAAGCAGGTAATCACCTGCTTTTTTGTTATTTTCCTACTGATGCCCATTTGAAACTTACATCGCCACCATATTTATGGTTGTACATATCTTTAATTGTTTCTCTTTGTAAATACGCTCTACCACGTTGATATACTGGAACAATTGCAGCGTCATCAAGTAACATTTTCTCTGCTTCAAGTAGGTTTTTCCAACGAGCATTTACATCGCTACCATCTTTTTTCGCTTTCATGATAATTTCATCATATTTCGGATTAGAGTACTTCATTTTATTTTGTGATCCATCAGTTACAAACATATCAAGATATGTAATTGGATCTGGGAAGTCTGCACTCCATCCAGAGAATGACATTACATAATCGCCCGCATCTTCTAATTTTAGTTTTTGTGCGAATGGTTGTTGTTTAATTTTCACTGTTAAACCTGGTAAATTCTTTTCTAGCTCACCTTTTAAATATTCACCAGTTTTCTTCGATAATTCAACATCTTCATTTAATAACTCTAATTCAATTTCATTTTTGCCAAGCTCTTTTAAACCAGCTTCCCAATATTTCTTCGCTTCTTTCACATTTGGTTTTACAATATCCCCATTTTCAGCACGGAAATCTTTTTTATCTGGTCCTTTAATAAAGTTATCAGGAATTAATCCCGTTGCTGGCTTAGAACCGTTATTTAATAGTGTATCAACGAATGGTTTACGGTCAAAAGCAAGTGAAATCGCTTTACGAATATTTTTATTTGCTAAAGCTGGATCTTTCTGATTTAAACGAAGGAAGAATACAGATGTATCTTCTACTGTTTTGAAATCAGGTTTGCCTTTATATTTATCGATGAATTCCGCTAATAACGTCGCTCGGTCGATTGCATTTGTTTCATATAAGTTAATTGGCGTAGCAGTATCTTTTACAATATTAAAGTTTACTTCTTCAAGTTTCACTTCTTTATTGTCCCAATAGGATGAACTCTTTGTCATTTTAAAGCTTCGTTCATGTTGCCACTCACTTAATGTAAATGGTCCATTATAAAGCGTTGTATTTGCTTCTAAAGCAAACTTCGTACCTTGCTCTTTCACAAACTTTTCATTCACAGGATAGAAGATTGGATAGACCATTAAATCTACAAAATACGGAATCGAGTTGTCTAATTCCACTTCTAATGTATGATCATCAATTGCTTTTACGCCTAATTGATCTGGACTCATCTCTTTTTTGTTAATTTTCTCTGCATTTTTTATGTCATACATAATGTATGCTGATTTCGCTGCTGTATCTGGATTAATTGCTCTTTGCCATGCATACACGAAATCTTTCGCAGTTACAGGTTCACCATTTGACCATTTTGCATCTTCACGTAATTTAAATGTATATTTTTTACCATCTTCGGATTTTTGGAATTCTTTCGCTACACCTGGAACTAACTTATCATCTTTTCCAAGACGATATAAACCTTCCATTGTATTGTTCATTACTTTCGAAGAAACCGCATCAGCTGATAAAGCTGGATCCATCGTTGGAATTTCTTGTGTCTCAATTAAGTTTATAACTTGCTTTGTACCGCTCTTCCCGCTATCCCCTTTTGCGTTCGCTTGCGGCTCTTCCTTGTCATAACTACATGCCCCTAAAATCATGCTCATTGCTACCGTTGATAATACAAAAACCGGCATCTTTTTTTTCATATTTCCACCCTCCACAAAAATGTTAGCCCTTTCATTTTCAAACAAAAAGAAATATATATATGTTCTAACAATTCATATTATACACACAAATATATTTTTTGTATATTTATATTTCTATTTTATTAAAATTTTCTGTTAAAAAATAACTCTTTGTAAACGTTTCATACTGCCGTTTATCCATACTAAAGTGCAAAAAATAACTATTTTTATATTTTTCTAAATTATCAGAGAAAAACGAATTTTATATCCTATTATATTTTCTGTATAATTATCCTTCACTTTTTAACATAAAATAGCGCTCCCTTCATATTAAAAATATGTAGGTTAAAATGAGTGCAAAGGATAAGAAAGTATGTTACGATACACTTTGCTAAAAATAGATATCGGTAAAGAGGGGACGGACATGACAGCAACTCACTCCAAAAACAGGCCGGCAGAGAAATTAAGTTTATTCTTATTAACATGGCCTATTTTTCTAGAAGTTTTTCTTTTTATGTTGATGGGGATCGCTGATACTTTCATGTTAAGTGCATTATCAGACGATGCTGTATCTGGGGTTGGTGCAGCAAATCAATATCTCCATATCGCTATTTTGGTACTAGAAGTCATCGGGAACGGCGCAGCTATCGTTGTATCTCAATACCTCGGTTCCAAACGCTTTATGGAAGCATCTAAAATATCAGCATTAGCCGTTACATTAAATTTAGTAGTCGGGCTCGTTATAAGCGCTGGTTTTCTTTTATTTTCGAAACATATGATGATGGCAATGAACTTACAAGGCGACGTATTAACGTATGCACAAAACTATTTATCTATCGTCGGGGGAGCTATCTTCCTTCAAGCTATTATTAACTCATTAGCTGCAATTATCCGCGTACACGGTTTCACAAAGCAAGCGATGTTTATTTCACTTGGGATGAATATTATTCATATTGCCGGAAACTACGTACTCATTTTCGGGAAATTCGGTTTCCCAGAGCTCGGTGTGCAAGGGGCAGCCATTTCTTCTGCTGTCAGCCGACTTATCGCACTTATTGTTTTCTTCTGGTTACTGTACCGCGTTATGGAATACCGTGTGAAATTACAATATTACTTCACCTTATCAAAAGAATACGTCGGGAAAATTTTAAAAATCGGCATTCCATCGGCATTCGAACAAGTTATGTATCAAGCTTGCCAAATTGTCTTCCTATATTATGCAACATATTTAGGAACGGAATCATTAGCAGCTAGACAATACGCTACTAACATCTCGATGTTCACTTATTTATTCGCAATTGCGATCGGTATGGGAACTGCAATTATTATCGGCCGCCTTGTTGGTGGCGGCGAAAAAGATGAAGCATATGAACGCGTATGGAAAAGCGTAAGATGGGCAATTGGCGTAACTTTATGTATGGTCATCCTCGTGATTACATTCCGCACACAATTAATGGGACTGTTTACAGATAACCCGCACATTATTTCATTAGGTGCGTCAGTTCTTTTACTAAGTGTACTACTGGAAACAGGACGTACAATGAACATCGTCATCATTAACTCACTTCGTGCAGCTGGTGATGCAAAATATCCTGTTTTAATCGGTGCATTCTCTATGGTATTAATGAGTTTACCGCTCGGATATTTCTTCGTCTTCTATTTAGACATGGGGCTAGTTGGTATTTGGCTAGCGATTGCTATCGATGAATGGACCCGCGCCATTATTATGTTCTTCCGCTGGAGAAGTAGAGCGTGGGAAAGTTATGCGCTTGTGAAACCAGAAGAGCAAGATGAGAGTGTTTCTGTTCATGCGCAGTAGCACTCCTTTGATCGAGATGCATTCATTTGTAAATGAAATTTATATTGTAGATTCTTTAAATAATAGAAAAAGCTGTTCCAACAAATTGTTGAAACAGCTTTTATTTAATTATACTTTTCAATTTCTATCTTCAATTCGTCAATGTTCTTATTAGAAATCATATCCGATATTTTATGATCCACTTGATTTTTTAAAATATATGTTAGGTTATCTTGTTTCTTTTTGACACTTACTCTCTTCATCTCTTTCTAACAAAAAAAGAGCCATTCTTCCATAACAGAAGAATGGCTCTTTTTCTTATTGATAGATTTCTTTATATTTCTTGTACTCCGCTTCAGAACATAATACGAAATGTCCTGGGCGAATTTCGCGCATTGTTGGTGCTTCACTACCATAATCATGTTGAGATGGATCGTATACGATACGTTTACGATTGCGCTCATAATCTGGATCTGGAAGCGGAATTGCTGATAGTAGTGATTTTGTATATGGATGAATTGGATTCGCATATAACTCATCACTTGTTGTTAACTCAACGATTTGACCACGGTACATTACACCGATGCGGTCACTAATGTATTTTACCATCGATAAATCATGGGCAATGAATAAGTATGTTAAACCTTTTTCTTTTTGTAACTGTTTCAGTAAGTTTACAACTTGCGCCTGAATCGATACGTCAAGTGCTGAGATTGGCTCATCGGCAATGATAAACTCAGGTTCTACAGCAAGTGCTCGAGCAATACCGATACGTTGACGTTGTCCACCCGAGAACTCATGCGGGAAACGGTTTGCGTGTTCTTTATTTAAACCAACTGTGTTTAACAGTTCATGAACACGATCCATACGCTCTTTTTTGCTTTTTGCTAGTCCGTGAATATCAATACCTTCTGCAATAATGTCCCCTACTGTCATACGAGGGTTTAATGATGCATATGGATCTTGGAAAATCATTTGCATTTTACGGTTGAATTTCTTCAGTTCTGCACGTGATTTTTTACCATGTACATTTTCACCATCGAACAACACTTCACCAGCAGTTGCATCATATAAACGAATGATCGTTCTTCCAGTTGTTGATTTACCACAACCAGATTCTCCTACAAGTCCAAATGTTTCACCGCGATAAATGTCAAATGAAATATCATTAACCGCTTTGACAACACCACCACTCACGTCAAAGTGTTGTTGTACATTTTTCACTTCAATTAATTTCTCACGTTGTTTAGTCATGTTGTTCACCTGCTTTCATTTGAAGAATGCGTTTTTCAACGACCGCCGGCGGTTTCACTTCTGGAGCTTGCTCATGAAGTAACCAAGTTGCCGCATAGTGTGTATCACTTACTTTAAATAACGGTGGTTCCATTTCAAAATCAATTTTCAGCGCCTGTGGGTTACGTGGTGCAAAAGCATCTCCCTTTGGCGGTTTTAATAAGTCTGGAGGCGTTCCAGGGATTGCGTATAATTCTTCCTCTGATCCATCTAAGCTTGGCATAGATGCAATTAAGCCCCAAGTGTATGGATGTTTCGGATTATAGAAAATTTCATCTACAGTTCCAATTTCAACAACTTTACCAGCGTACATAACTGCAACTCGGTCAGCAACGTTTGCTACTACACCTAAGTCATGCGTAATGAAAATGATTGCTGCTTCTGTCTTTTGCTGAATGTCTTTCATAAGCTCTAAAATTTGCGCCTGAATCGTAACGTCTAGCGCCGTTGTCGGCTCATCGGCAATTAATAATTTCGGGTTACAAGCTAACGCCATCGCAATAACTACACGCTGTCTCATACCACCTGAGAATTGGTGAGGATATTGTTTTAAACGTGCTTCTGGATTTGGAATACCTACAAGGTCGATTAATTCTAACGCAACTTTACGTGCGTCTGCTCTACTCATCCCTTGGTGTTTAATAAGACCTTCCATAATTTGATTCCCAATTGTCATTGTTGGATTTAATGATGTCATAGGATCTTGGAAAATCATTGCGATATCTTTACCGCGTACTTGCTGCATTTCTTTTTCCGTTAATTTCGTTAAATCACGACCATCAAATACAATCTCTCCATTTTTAATACGTCCTGGAGGATTTGGGATTAATCCCATTAGCGCTTTAGAAGTAACTGATTTCCCAGAACCAGACTCTCCTACAATCGCTAATGTTTCCCCTTTTTTCAAATCAAAAGTAACTCCGCGCACTGCTTGTACTTCACCTGCATGTGTATCAAAGGAGACTTGTAAATCTTTTACCTCTAACAATGTTTTCATTTTTACTTCTCCCTCCTTGTTTACTTACGCATTTTTGGATCTAACGCATCGCGTAATCCATCTGCCATTAAGTTAAATGCTAGAATTAACATACTGATGACAACCGCAGGGATGAACATCATGTGTGGATACGTTTGAATTGACTTATATCCATCGTTTACAAGAGAACCAAGTGATGCGAATGGTGGCTGAATTCCTAAACCGATGAAGCTTAAGAATGCCTCACCAAACACCGCTGATGGAATTGTAAACATTGTCATTACGATAATTGGTCCCATAACGTTTGGAATTAAGTGTTTCACAATTAATTGTGTATTTGTTGCACCTAATGTACGAGACGCTAATACATACTCTTGGTTTTTTAACTTTAAGATTTGTCCACGAACAATCCGCGACATCCCTATCCAACCTGTAATCGCCATTGCGAGTGTAATCGACCAAATACCAGATCCCATAATGATTACCATTAAAATTACGATGATTAAGTATGGAATACCGTTAATAATCTCCATAATACGTTGCATAATATTATCTACTCTACCGCCATAGAATGCTGAAACTCCTCCGTATGCAACCCCAATTACTAAGTCAATTGCTGCTGCTAAAAGAGCGATATATAATGATACGCGTGTACCTTCCCATGTTCTTGTCCATAAGTCACGGCCAAGGTCATCTGTACCAAACCAGAAGTACTCTTTAATATCACGTTTTGCATATTGGTCAACACCATATTGATCTGTACCGTCAAATGGTAACCAATGAACATTTTCAATAACTGGAATTTTCGGTGGTAATTTCGCACGACCTAAATCTTGCTCTTTATACGAGTGTTTACTTACCACAGGTCCGAAAATCGCTAATAGTGTGATGATAACTAGTAATACAAGACCAAGCATCGCACCTTTATGTTGGAACAAACGTCTTCTTACATCTTGCCAAAACGTTAAGCTTGGACGGGCAATGACTTCATTATCAACATTATTTTGATTTGCTTGTTGAAATAGATCTGGAGATAATTTTTGTACATCTTTCATCATTTTTTCCCTCCCGCTAAACGAATACGAGGATCAATAATTCCGTATAAAATATCGACAATGAAAATAACTAAAATGAAGATTGCACTATAGAAAATCGTAGTTCCCATAATAACTGTATAGTCATTTAAAGTAATCGATTTAACGAATTGTTCCCCAAGTCCAGGTACAGCATAAATTTGCTCGATAACAAGTGTCCCTGTAATTAACGCAGCAACCATCGGTCCTAAAATTGTTACAACTGGAATTAACGCGTTACGAAGTGCGTGTTTTACAATGATAACGCCTTGGCTAATCCCTTTTGCTTTCGCTGTTAAAATATAGTCAGACTGCATAACTTCAATTAATTCTGCACGAGAGAAACGTGCGATTGTTGCGATAACTCCCATTGATAATGCAATTGTAGGCATTACAGTAAACTCTGGTCCTTTCCAGAAGGCTACTGGGAACCAACCAAGTTTTACCCCTACGAAATACTGCAGTAATGCGGCGAATACGAATGATGGTACTGACATTCCGAGTACCGAAATAACTGTGGCACTATAATCCACCCACGTATTATTACGAAGTGCAGCAACAATACCTAAAATTAATCCGATAAATGTTCCTAATATAATCGCTTGTAAACCAAGTTGTGCGGATGGTCCAATACGATCCACAATCATGTCTGTTACTGGACGGTTATCATATTGGAATGATACCCCTAAATCACCTTGTGCTAAGTTACCTAAGTAACGTGCATATTGAACTGGTACTGGATCATTCAATCCGTATTTTTCAAGAATGATTTCTTTTTGTGCCGGTGATAGCTTCTCCTGGTTTTTAAGCGGAGAACCCGGAAGTAATTTCATCAAAAAGAAAGTCAGTGTAGTAATTAAAAATAATGTCAAAGCCATGTACACGAAACGTTTTAATACATAACGTCCCATAGTCAAGCACCTCCCCGTTTTTCTCAAAAGCAATAAGATAGTTTAAAATATTCTTACTTTTATTTTTTTAAAATAAGAGCATATGCCCATCATAGGCATATACCCCTGTAAACGATGGAAAAAAAGATTATTTTTGTTCAACAGATGCCCATTTGTAAGTTAATTTACCACCATAGTTGATTGGGATAATATCTTTTACAGCACCTTTTACTACATACGCTGAACCTTTTTGGAAGATCGGAGCGATAACCGCATCCTCTTTAATTAGCATTTTCTCTACTTCTAAAAGGTTGTTCCAGCGAGCTTGTAAATCTTTTGTATCTGTTTTAGCTTTCAGAATTAACTCATCATATTTCGGATTAGCATATCCTGTTTTATTTTGAGAACCATTCGTAACAAACATATCTAAATATGAGATTGGATCTGGGAAATCTGGTCCCCAAATACCAAACGCAATATCATATTGCTGAGAATCTTCTAATTTATTTTTTTGTGCGAATGGCTGCTGTTTCATTTTAATCGTTAAACCAGGTAAGTTCTTTTCCATCTCACCTTTTAAGAATTCACCAACTTTTTTAGCATCTTCATTATCAAAGTTTAAGAATTCTAGTTCAATTTTATCAGTGCCAAGCTCTTTCTTCGCTGTTTCCCAAAGCTTCTTCGCTTCTTTTGGATTTGTTTCAACTAACTTTCCATTTTCAGCTCGGAAATCTTTTTTATTCGGGCCTTCAGCGAAATCTTTTCCAACAAATCCGTAAGCTCCAATTGCACCGTTATTTAAAATAACTTTTGCAATGTTATCACGGTCAAATGACATTGAAATTGCTTTTCTTAAGTTTTTATTACTTAAGTACTGATTACTTTGATTAAATCTTAAGTAAGCAACCCCTGCTTCTTTTCTTGTTTGGAACTCTGGACTCTGTCTAAATTTATCAACAAATTCCGACGTTAAAGCCGCACGATCAATCGCGTTTGTCTCATATAAATTTACATCAGTTGCTGTATTTTTTACAATATTAAAATTGATCTCTTCGATTTTAACCGTTTTATTATCCCAATACGAAGGGTTCTTCTTGAATTGGAAACTTTGTTCATGTTTCCAATCACTCATTACGAATGGCCCGTTATATAGTGTTGTATTTGCCTCTAAACCGAACTTATCACCTTGTGCTTTTACAAAGTTTTCATTTAGTGGGTAAAACACTGGATAAACTGTTAAATCAATAAAGTAAGGAACAGGGTTGTCTAATTCCACTTCTAATGTATAATCATCAATCGCTTTTACACCTAATTGGTCAGCAGGTAATTCTTTTTTATGAATCTTCTCTGCATTTTTAATATCAAACATAATGTACGAATACGTCGCTTTTGTCTCTGGATTTACTGCTCTTTTCCATGAATACACAAAGTCTTTAGCTGTTACAGGTTCCCCATTCGACCATTTCGCATCTTTTCTTAACTTAAATATGTATTTCTTCCCATCATCTAGCTTTTCAACATCTTCAGCAACTCCAGGCATTCTCTTTTGATCTTTGCCCGTACGATACAAACCTTCCATCGTATTATTTAAAGCTGTAGAAGATGAAGAATCAGATGCTAATGATGCATCCATTGACGGAATTTCAGATAACTCTGTTAAATTAAGAATCTGTTTTCCGTTACTACTACTAGTAGCGTTCTCTTTCCCTTTTGCTTTTGCGTCATCTTTTTGGTAGCTACACGCGCCAAGCAACATACTTGCAGTTAAAGTTGATGCAAGTAATAACGGTATCTTTTTCTTCATGTTGTGTTGCCTCCCCTAATTGCACTTCCTGTACCCTCACTTGTTAAAAAGTAGAATTGAAAGAATAATCTCCAAGTTTCTACAATTTTCATTATACATATAATACGACGATTGTGAATATAGTTTTTTGTTTTTTTGTTAAAATTTTTAATAAAATGTTTATATTTTTATTTTTCTGTAAAGGTATACGTTAACATTGCTACCATCATCTTGAAATCAGACCTTTAATTGCGTATAATTTTCAAAAAATTAATTCTAGTACTTATTATAGCTTTTATAGTATAATAATTCTAGTAATATTTTGACGGAGGGGAATATTTTGAATAAAGTTTTTTTTCATACTTGTATACTAATTTTTATAGCGATAATTGCTTCTAGTATTGGCGCATTCCTCATTTCATCTCAATTTTTGTTGAACTTTGTCAATATCTCGTTTTATATCGCACTATTTTTTATTCTGGTTGGTGGTTTTTTATACATATTTCAAAATGGATTTTTTAATGTAACTCTTTACGCCTTCCAAAAAGTATTTGGTACGAACAAAAAAATAGACTCTTTAATTGAGGAAGCAGAGGAACCTGTTAATAAGAAAGAACGTATTTATAAAACATATTCATTCAAATGGACGTATCCTATATGTATCACAGGTATCGTACTTGGGGTGTTCTCGACTCTCATTAGCTTTACTATTTTGATGTAGTTTGCAAACACTATCCCATATGATATAATTATCAGCAAAACATTTTGTTATAAAACTTTAGTTCTTTCATATTAAAAGAGCTCAAGTAACAATAAATAAATTTATATGTATGCGATGATAAAGAAGAGTACATATTGAGGCAATTTCAGAGAGCTTGTGGTTGGTGTGAACAAGTAATTGTACAATGTGGAATGGGCTTTTGAGCACCAAACCGAACCGAAAGTAGTAGGCTTTGGCGTTATATCCAAACGTTATTATGGATTAAAGAGATTTCACAGTAGTGAAATAATTAGGGTGGTACCGCGGTCCATTCGTCCCTATCATTTTTGGGATGAATGGGCTTTTTTGTTTGCCTTCTCTTCCCAATCACGCATTCAATTTTAGGAGGAATTACTTATGTCAGTTATCTTTTCTGGTATTCAACCGAGTGGAACGATTACACTTGGAAACTATTTAGGAGCAATGAAGCAATTTACAGAGCTTCAAAACGAACACGACTGTTATTTCTGTATTGTAAACCAACATGCTATTACAGTACCTCAAGATCCCGTACAACTTCGTAAAAACATCCGCAGTCTTGCTGCACTTTATGTAGCATGCGGCATCGATCCTGAAAAAGCTACTTTATTTGTACAGTCAGAAGTACCAGCACACGCTCAGCTAGGCTGGATCATGCAATCTGTTGCTTACGTTGGAGAATTAGAGCGTATGACGCAATATAAAGATAAAGCATCAGGTAGAGATTCAGTTCCAGCTGGATTACTTACGTATCCACCATTAATGGCTGCTGATATTTTACTTTATAACACAGAAATCGTACCAGTTGGTGACGACCAAAAGCAACATATTGAATTAACACGCGACTTAGCAGAGCGTTTCAACAAACGTTACCGTGAAATCTTCACAATGCCTGAAATTCGCATTCCAAAAGTAGGAGCTCGCGTTATGTCATTAACAGAGCCAACGAAAAAAATGAGTAAATCTGATCCAAATCCAAAATCAATGATTAGCATGCTTGATGAGCCAAAAACAATCGAAAAGAAAATTAAAAGTGCTGTAACTGATTCTGAAGGTATCGTGAAATTTGATAAAGAAAACAAACCTGGTATCTCTAACTTATTAACAATTTACTCTTCATTCTCTGGAAAAACAGTTGAAGAAATTGAAACAATGTATGAAGGAAAAGGATACGGTGATTTCAAAGGCGACTTAGCTCAAGTAGTCGTAGAAGCAATTCGCCCAATCCAAGACAAATATAACGAACTAATCAACTCACCAGAACTAGACGAAATTCTAGACAAAGGTGCCGAAAAAGCAAACCGCGTCGCATTCAAACAACTACGCAAAGTAGAAAACGCAATGGGATTAAGTAGAAAACGTAGGTAACATATAAAGCGGAAGCGGCTCGCTTAGAATGTGCGGGGGATGGAGCTCCTGACGTAGAGGCGTTTTTTGCCTCGCAGGAAGGCGCGAAGCCACCGAACATTCTTGCCGCTGGAGCTAGATTTTATATAAAGCGGAAGCGACTGTTTAGCCCTGACGACTAAGGTTCTTTCGCATAGAAGACGCTTTTTGTCTTCTTATGCGGAAGGTTCTTAGACACGAAGAGCTTGCTGCCGGAGCTAGATTTCTACAAATTAAAAAAACCGCCAATTGGCGGTTTTTTTAATTTACCTTCTGCTCATTTTCCATTTCCCATAACTTTTCAAAAAATGGCTGTCCTTTTACAAGGCGCTCGCATAATTGTTCATGCTTCTCAGACCAGCCTGATTTCGCTTCATCATATAATCTAGCCCAAATATCTTCAAATTCCATATGTTGAACTGTTCCATATTCTGATGGATCCCACTCTGTGTACCAATAGCGAATTTCAGCTGTATTTTTCGTTGTATGTAATTGATCTAACGCCATAAATAATAATTGTTTTAACTGTCTTTCTTTACGAGTCAAACCATTCATAATAAAAGGAGATGGCGATAAAATATGATGCTCTTTTTCTGTTTCTTCTACTTGGAACTCATACTTTTCTGCTTGTACGTTTTCTACCATCTCATATACCATCTGCTCTTGGCGAGGTATAAGTCTGCTTTTTCGAATTGGCACATTGTAGCCAATTGAATCAATCGCAATAATTCCTTTTCCATCTGTAACTACAAAACAATATTCCTGTTGCAAACGTTCGTGATTTTTACGAATATAAGCCTTATGATGTACGTCTTCCAATAACTTTTGTGGAAGCTCTAACAATTCGTTCTCGATGTAATGATATAATGTGGAATCTACTTTTAATAATGGCACTTGATCTAATAGTTCAATCGTATCATCTTTCCGCCATTCGTAAAAATGACAAACGTTATACCCATTTTCTTCACCTTCAAACCAATTTACCCATACATCATGTAGATATAACATTCTCTACCCCTCACTTCACTACTGTTTGTACCAATCATTATGTTCATTTTTGCTTAACTTTATTCCACTTAAGGAAATATATTCTAGTTATTATTTTTTCTTCTATAATATTAAAAAAAAACAGGAGATATAGCCCCTGTTTTTTATGGAACATGAAACGTATTTGCTTTACCCAATATTTCTTTCGCATCTATAGATAATAAAGATAGTGTATCTTCTTCCAATGCTACACAATCTTTTACAATATGAAAGCCAAGCGCATAACCAAGCATTTTCGGATAAGAATGAAGACCATTTAATAAGATATCATGCTCCCTTGTTCCTCGTTTTATCGTTATTCTTTCGTGTACAACGTTCCTCCAATAATAAAGTGCTTCTTCTTTTGAAAGGTACGTCGTCCACGGTGCATTATTTTTTTCTGTATACCTTTCCGTTACTGCCTGCTCAGCTAACCCTTCCATAATCATCGTATCAAGTAATGTATACTCTGTTTCTTTCTTTTCAATTTGATGTAACCTGCATATATGGTGATATTCATGTGCCAATAACGCTTTTAACTCTTCTAAAGAATTCCGCCCACATACGAACAAGAAAATAACGTGGCGCATAGAAAGCCCCGCTTTCCCGTTATATTCTTCTTGTACAGTTCGGTTATAGGAATCTGATAATAAAATAAAGATAGGGATATCTGGACCGTTTAACCATTTTTTTAATTTATCATACTCCATACTTAACTCTTTCCAGATTTCCTTTTTCTCTAACTCTTTAATTTCTCGTTCTCCTCGCATGACCGGGCGATACATACCTTTGGAAATTAAAAAGCGATACAATCTTTCTTTCGGTAACGGGATATACTTCGTAAATTTTTCACATAGTTTTTCTGGTCGTCCGTAATATAGATGTAGCCACTCAGCTGTTTCAACAACCCCCATCTTTATCCCTCCTTTTTCTTATGTATATGCAAAAAGGGAAAAAGACGTAAAAATAAATAAGGTGTTTTTTCGTAGTTTGTTACGAAAAAACACCTTATTTCATCTATTATTTATACGATTTAAATACTAATACTGCATTATGACCGCCGAATCCTAATGAGTTACTTAATACTGCGTTTACTTCTTGATGTCTCGCATTATTCGGTACGTAATCTAAGTCACATTCTGGATCTGGTGTTTCATAGTTAATCGTTGGAGGAATTACTCCGTCTGTAATTGATTTAATAGAGAAGATCGCTTCAACAGCACCAGCTGCTCCTAATAAGTGACCTGTCATTGATTTCGTTGAGCTGATTGCTACTTTATACGCGTGCTCACCGAACGTTTCTTTAATTGCCATCGTTTCATACTTTTCATTCGCATCTGTACTTGTACCGTGCGCATTAATGTAGTCAATATCTTCTGGCTGTAGACCTGCATCTGCCAAAGCTTGACGCATCGCACGTACTCCGCCTTCACCGCCAGGGGCAGGCATTGTAATATGGAATGCATCACCAGTTGCACCGTAGCCAGCGATTTCCGCGTAAATGCGAGCGCCTCGAGCTAATGCGTGCTCTAATTCTTCAAGAATTAAAATACCTGAACCTTCACCCATTACGAAACCACTACGGTTTTTATCGAATGGACGGCAAGCTGTTGCTGGATCTTCATTAAATGTTAAAGCTTTCGCTGAACTGAATCCTGCGAATGCCATACTTGTTAACGGCGCCTCTGCTCCGCCTGTAATCATTGCGTCAGCATCACCGCGCTGAATCGCTTTAAATGCATCACCAATTGAGTTTGCGCCAGATGCACAAGCTGTTACAGAACAAGTATTGATTCCCTTCGCCCCTGTTGCGATCGATACTTGACCTGCTGCCATATCTGGAATCATCATCGGTACGAAGAATGGGCTCACGCGGCGCGGGCCTTTCTCAGTAAAAATCTTAAATTGTTCTTCGTATGTTTCCATACCGCCAATACCAGAACCAATCCATACACCAATTCGAGGTCCGTTTTCTTCTGTAATCTCAAGCTTTGCATCTGCAACTGCCATTTTCGCTGCTGCTACTGCATATTGTGTAAAGCGATCCATACGGCGCGCTTCTTTTTTATCAATATATTTCTCGACTTCAAAGTCGTTAATTTCTGCTGCTACTTTTGCTGGAAATAGTTCCGGATCAATTCTTGTAAGTCGTCCGATTCCAGATACACCCTTTTTAATGTTTTCCCATGCTGTTTCAACATCTGTACCGACCGGTGTAACAGCTCCTAGTCCTGTAATTACGACCCTCTTTTTTTCCATACAAAATACACTCCTTTTTTTCTCTCAGTCCTTATTTACCCCAACGAAGAGCGACTGCTCCCCATGTTAATCCGCCGCCAAAACCAACAAGTATAATTAAATCACCGTCTTGAATACGTCCGTTTTGCAATTCCTCTACCATTGCAATCGGAATTGAAGAAGCTGATGTATTACCGAACTTCTCAATTGTCATACTCATTTTTTCTTGTGGTAAATTTAATCTCTCTCTTGCAGATTCCATAATACGAATGTTCGCTTGATGCGGTACTAAGAAATCCACATCTTCTTTCGTAAGACCAGCTTTATCTAAAACGCGAAGACAAGAATCACCAAGTTGACGAACGGCAAATTTAAAGACTTCTCTGCCATTCATCATAACATACTCATCTTGATAAAGATGCTTACCGCCACTTCCGTCTGCTCCTAATTCGAAAGATAGAACGCCTCTTCCTTCTGAAACAGCTCCCATTACGATAGCACCGGCTCCATCTCCAAATAGTACTGCTGTATTTCGATCATTCCAGTCTACAATTTTAGATAGCTTATCACTACCAACTACTAATACATTTTTATAAGTTCCCGTTTGAATAAATTGCTGCGCTGTAATCATTCCGTACATAAAACCAGCACATGCTGCACTTAAATCCATTGCAGCTGCATGTTTTGCTCCAATTGCTTCTTGAATCACACAAGCCACTGCTGGAAAAGCACGATCTGGCGTTACTGTCGCTACTAAAATAAGATCGATATCCTCTCCACTAACCCCAGCGTCTTCAAGTGCTTTCTTAGAAGCCTCTACCGCCATATATGAAGTATCTATTGTATCATCGGCAATGCGTCTTTCTGCAATTCCCGTTCTCGTACGAATCCATTCATCGGATGTTTCCATTATTTTCTCTAAATCGTGATTTGTGACTACTTTTTCTGGCACATATCTTCCGATCCCTAAAATGCCCACGTTCACATCGCAGCCCTCCGTTTTATATCAATTATTATGACTTGGTACTAATTTTAAAACATAAATGTATTTTTGTCTAGAATATATTTCAGCCAAAACATAAAGGTAGCGTATTATTCTCTTTATTCTTCAGTAAAAGAAACAGAAACATACCTCTCCCTATTTCGCTTAAAATATAAAAAACCCGAACCGCTTCTACTCACGGTCCGAGCCTCTCTCCCATCCAAAAGAAGGATTTTATTCTTTATTCTTTATCCGCTTTTCCAAGCTCATATGCTTCGTTCATTACTTTCATCAATAACTCTAACACTGGTTGTGCTTTCTCCATATCAAGCGCAATTCCATTAGAATCTAAAATTGCCTTTGCTTCTGGTAAATGCTTCATTGCGATTTGTAAAAATTGCATGCTTTTTTCGTTCATATTCTATTCTTCCTCTCCAATAAAACTTTCACATACAATAGTGTAACATGCGCGCTACCCTTCGTATAACTCTTTATATTTTTTCATGTGGGCCAATTGCTTATTTAAACCGTATTCTAACGGGGTATTTCTTTTAATTGAAATATCCTCGGCCGCTTCATCTCTTTCTCCCTTACTATTTTTATTCACTTTATCATCTGCACGTAAAAGGCTCATACCTTTTTCCCATAACGACTTTTTTCCACTAAGTAAATTGTATATACCAACATGCTCCCCGTTTGCTCCATTTTCCCATAAGTATTCACATACATCTTCAACGTAAAGTAGATCGCTCCCTTTTTCCTCACTCGTACAATGGCACTCTTTCTCATCCAGCTCCGATAAAATGAGCTGATGATACATCATAAAAGATGGTTGCCACGGTCCATATAATGTAGGAACTCGAAATACACTATATTGTAAATTTCCTTTTTTCAATCCTTCTTCCACTTTCGAAAATAGACGTTTATTTTCGGATTCCTCTTGGCTTCCTACTTCAATAGAAGAAATTAAATTTAACTTTACTTTCTGCTCATCACACATTTTTATAATTCGCTTTAAATATTGTAATATGACCCTTTCATTCCGAAATCCGCTTTGCTGATTCGGTTCGTACAAGCAAAAGTATACGGTGTCGAAATTCTCTCCCTCTACTGATCTCCATCCATCCTCATCTCTTATGGAATAGTACGTCAATAACGCATTTCGCCCAATTAACAATAACTTCTCTTCATTAATTTTTGTCATACTATCGAATTCATCAAAATCAAGACCATAC
The DNA here is from genome assembly GCF_001884105.1 of Bacillus luti. Lineage (GTDB taxonomy): Bacteria > Bacillota > Bacilli > Bacillales > Bacillaceae_G > Bacillus_A > Bacillus_A luti. Next base: position 35,813 of record NZ_MACI01000047.1, read on the forward strand.
ACTTCTACTTCTTCTGCGATCATTTTATTCACAAGGTGATAACCTACAAACGTAAGTGCACCTACAATAAGCACGCGTTCCATACCACCAACCCTTTCCCCTTGAAACAAATAGCTCCTCATTTATGTATATGGGAGCTTCACAGTTCTTCTTCATATTTTTTAAAGAAATCAGTTGTTTGCCTAACCATTTTATATTTCACATCTTGCAGATGGAATAAGACAGAAGTATCGCATTGATTAAATTGTCTCATTTTCTCATATTTACGTAACAATTGTTTTCTTCCTCTCTTCTCTTGTGTTGATACGAAAATTTTAACAGGTACACAAGACGGAAGAAGCGTAAATGATTTCTTATTTATTTTTGATTCTAATTCTTCTTCTTTGGAATCATACGCCAAACTTAATTCTTTCACTAATCTTTTGTAAAAAAACTTATGCTCTTTCTCAAACCCCACATATTCTGGTAAATCTAGACACGGATTTAACATAACGACAGAGCGTATACACTCAGGATATTTATTCATCATCTCAAGGGCTACAAGCGCACCCATCCCATCGGCCATAATATGCATTTTCGCATTCAATGTCTCTTTTCTCAACACAACATCATACAAGCGTTTTGCGAGACGAACAGATTGATCGTTTCCCCAATGCCTTCCATATAAATTAGAGGAAAATACCGTGTAGCCTTCTTCAATAAGACCATGTAAAAAGTAAGATCTTCCCGCATGCTGTGTCCATAAACTTGTACCATTCTCAATAAAGTAGTTGTAATCACCAAGAAGCATAACAGAAAATCCATTTGGCTTCTCCGGCAAATAAATGACACATGGTTCTTTTTCTAAGTAAAAAAAACGTTCCGTAATACTCATTTTTCCCCCGCCTTATTTTCTAAACGTATAAAACCACTCTTTTATACTGTATGAACAGAATGCAAATTTGCGTTGAAAAATCTACAAATATTTTTCTATATTCTTTTTTCAATTGTGTTACAATAAGGACAGATTGAACGAATAGAGGTGTAAAATATGCGTTTCATTTGGGCATTAATTTGGTCGTTCTTGCTTGTACATATGATGAGCTATGTAATCGGCTCTATGACTGGCGGTACATACGATTTTAACCAAGCGTCTATTTTCTCAGTTGTTCTTGCGGTATTAGTACTAGCGATTTCAGCTGCAATTCCAAACGAGCCAGTAGAACAACACTAAAAAAGAGTCCGGATTTTATCCGAACTCTTTTTTATTTTTATTTCACATGAACGACTAACTCGTTATTTTCAACATCAACAACTACGTGACTATTGTCAGTAATCGTTCCTGCAATTAATTCTCGTGCTAGTTTCGTTTCCACTTGACGTTGTACATATCGTTTTAATGGACGAGCTCCGTACATCGGATCAAATCCAGCTTCTACAACGAATTCTTTCGCGGAATCTGTTAATTCTACTGTAATGTGACGGTCGGCTAAACGACCTTGTAATTCTTTTACAATTTTATCAACAATACCTTTAATTTCATTCGCTGTAAGAGGTTTGAATAAAATAATTTCATCGACACGGTTTAAAAATTCTGGTCGGAAATGTCCTCTTAATTGTCCCATTACAAGCTCTCTTGATTCTTCTTTAATCGAACCATCTTCTTCTAAACCTTCTAATAAGTGAGCAGATCCAATATTTGAAGTCATAATAATAACTGTGTTTTTAAAGTCTACTGTACGGCCCTGTGAATCTGTAATGCGGCCATCGTCTAACATTTGTAATAAAATGTTGAATACTTCTGGATGTGCTTTTTCAATTTCATCTAACAAAATAACGGAATATGGTTTACGTCTTACTGCTTCTGTTAATTGACCACCTTCTTCATATCCTACATATCCAGGAGGTGCACCAATTAAGCGGGACACGGCATGTTTCTCCATGTACTCGGACATATCGATACGAATCATTTGCTCTTCACTATCAAATAAAGACTGCGCTAACGTTTTCGCAAGCTCTGTTTTACCAACACCTGTTGGTCCTAAGAAGATGAAAGAACCAATCGGACGGTTCGGATCTTTAATACCAGCGCGAGCACGAAGAACTGCGTCTGATACTAGGCTTACCGCTTCTTCTTGTCCGATGACACGCTCTGATAAAATTTGCTCTAGGCGTAATAATTTCTCACGTTCACCTTCAACAAGTTTTGCGACAGGAATACCCGTCCAGCGTGAAACAATATCTGCAATCTCTTCTTCACTTACTTCCTCACGTAATAAACGATTTTCTTGTTTATTATGTGCGCCCATTTCTTCTGCTTCTTTCAACTCTTTTTCAATCGCAGGAATTTTCCCGTGACGAAGTTCAGCTGCTTTATTTAAATCGTAATTCCCTTCTGCTTCTTCTAACTCTCGGCGCAGGCGCTCTAAATGTTCGCGTAAGTCACGAACTTTGTGAATATCTTCTTTTTCTTTCTCCCATTTCGCTCTCATGCCACTTGCAACTTCTTTTAAATCCGATAATTCACGTTGCAACGTTTTTAGACGTTCTTGGCTACCACGGTCTGTTTCTTTTCCAAGAGCTGCTTCCTCAATTTCTAACTGCATAATGCGGCGCGTTACTTCATCTAATTCTGTTGGCATAGAATCAATTTCCGTACGAATTGTTGCGCACGCTTCATCAACAAGGTCAATCGCTTTATCTGGTAAGAATCGATCTGAAATATATCGATCTGATAAAACGGATGCTGCTACAATCGCGCGGTCATGAATATTTACACCGTGATAAATTTCAAAACGCTCTTTTAATCCACGTAAAATTGAAATGGTATCTTCAACAGTTGGTTCTTCTGCTAATACTTGTTGGAAACGTCTTTCTAGGGCTGGATCTTTCTCAATATATTTACGATATTCATCGAGCGTCGTTGCCCCGATACAATGCAGTTCACCACGCGCAAGCATCGGTTTTAACATATTCCCTGCATCCATCGCTCCTTCTGTTTTACCAGCGCCAACGATTGTATGAAGTTCATCGATGAATAGTAAAATGCGCCCTTCACTCTTTTTAATTTCATTCAATACAGCTTGCAGACGCTCTTCAAACTCACCACGGAATTTCGCACCAGCTACGAGCGCGCTCATATCTAATGCAAAAATCGTTCTATCTTTTAATCCTTCTGGTACATCCTTTTTCACAATACGCTGCGCTAACCCTTCAACGATTGCTGTTTTACCAACACCTGGTTCACCAATTAAAACAGGATTGTTTTTCGTTTTACGTGAAAGAATGCGGATAACACGGCGAATTTCACTATCCCGGCCGATTACAGGATCAATTTTCCCCGCTCTTACTTCTGCCACTAAATCACGGCCATATTTTTCTAACGCTTCATAAGTTGCCTCTGGATTTTGACTAGTCACTCTTTGATTCCCCCGAACTGTCATTAAAGACTGTAATAAATTATCTTTCGTAATATGAAATCTTGTAAATAATTGATTGATATCGCCTTTTTCTTCAGCAAAAGCAAGCAATACATGTTCGACTGAAATGTAATCATCTTGCAGTTTTTCTGCTTCCTTCTCCGCTCTTACAAGCAGTTGTTGCAGAGTGCTTGTTATATACAATTTCCCAGCTTCTGCTCCGCTTCCCGTTACAGAAGGTTTCTTTTTAATTAAGCTTTCTATTCCTTGCTTTAATGCTTCTATATCAACATTCATTTTTTGAAATATACGTACTGCTAATCCATCTTGCTCCTCTAATAATGCAAGTAATAGATGAACAGTATCCACCTCTTGGTGATGATGAGATACCGCTAAAGATTGGGCACTCATAATCGCCTCTTGTGTTTTTGTTGTCATTTGATTTAAGTCCATCTTTACAGCCCTCCAAAAGTTTGACTTTCTTTGACCTTTGATTTGATTATACGCCAACTGACTTTTTTATACAATAAATTTGCTTATGTATTTTCAAACTTATTATCTGAAAAAGAAAACAGGAACATTCATTATATTGTTCAAAATGGTTCGGTAAATGAAATTATAATGTGTAACGAAAAAAAGCCGCAATAATGATTGCGGCTTCTGTTACGGTTTTCTTTTATATGTCCACTGACGGTTATGATTCGTGTTATCTGGGAATTTTTCACCGGCAGTTAGTTTCACCATTTGCGGATCTTTCACCATACTTCCTGTTTCACCAATTTCTACGTAAATGCCATCATTTGGCGCTTTTTGTCCAGAACGAAACCTACGATTTTGTCCCATTTTCATTCTCCTTCCATGACGTCTTTGCCTCATTAGTATATCCATTTTAAAAGAAAGCTTTTCTGTCATGTTTAGGAAACAAGTACTACATCTCATTCTTGTACATATATATGAATGACACAAATGGAAGCAGGGATTTCTTTCCTACTTTGTAGAAAAAAAAAAGAAACCAACCTACTCTAGGCTAGTTTCAAAGGAGAGTCAAACATATACGAGAAGATTACATGTTCATTATAAGCTTCATCATACGAGTAATGTAACCCTTTTCACAATTTGTCCATAATGAAAGAAACATTGTTTGAACTTTCCAAAAAGATGTTGACTTTTCTTAATTTCCAACGATAAATAGTAGACACCACAGCACCTTGAGACGTAAGATGGATATATAGTGAAATTTCCATCTATGGTGGTCTCACCCAGTCTAACCTCTTATTTCTGCATATTAAAAACGGAAATACAGATAAAAACAAAAAAATTATTATAAGAGGTGAAATTATGAACAAACAACATTTAATCGCTTTAGACTTAGACGGTACTTTATTAACAGACAACAAAATAATTTCGACTCGAACGAAACATACAATTGCAAAAGCAAAGGAACAAGGACATATCGTTGTTATTTCAACAGGGCGTCCATTCCGCGCTAGTTATGATTACTATAAAGAACTTGGCCTGAACACACCTATCGTAAACTTTAACGGCGCTTACGTACACCATCCCCTTGATGCAAACTGGGGAACACATCACTCTCCTCTTGAATTAGCAACGGCGCAAGAAATTGTCCGAGCTTGCTTTGATTTTGGCGTGAAAAATATATACGCTGAAGTAATGGATGATGTGTATGTTCGTGAAATTGATGAAGATAAAAAACATATTTTCGAATTCGGTTCTCCAAAGATTTTCACAGGAGACTTATTAAATACTTTAAATGATCATCCAACTTGCTTGTTAATTGACGCACATGACGAGCATTCCACTGCAATTCGTCAACATTTAACTGATATGCATGCTGAAGTAATCGACCATAGAAAATGGGGCGCACCTTGGCCAATTATTGAGATTGTGAAAAGCGGATTAAATAAGGCGGTCGGATTACAAAAGATTTCCACTCATTACAACATCCCAAAAGAGCGAATTATCGCTTTCGGTGACGAAGATAACGACTTTGAAATGATTGAATTTGCTGGTCACGGCATTGCAATGGGAAATGCCATCCCTGAATTAAAAACACTCGCTAATCATACGACGTTAACGAACGAAGAAGATGGGATTGCGCTATATTTAGAAGAGGTTCTTGGGCTGTAATCTAAAAATTCCCTGCTTATAGTTTCTCGCCAAATGTTCATACTATTATTAGACGCACAAATCAGCGCGTCGATTGTTTTCAGCTAAATAAAGGGGGTTTTTCGAATGGGTAAAAAGAACAAATCAAAACGTTTTATCCAACAAGGAGCCGATTCTATTATGAAGCACGATGCCAGATTCCCGTACAGAGGTACATTAGCTGAGGCAGAAAAAGCGAGAAGCAACTCTTCTTTTGGAGGGGTTTAAATGGGTAACTTACTATTCCAACAAGCTAGAGACGCTGTTGTAAGCGCCGTTTCTTGTTCAAGCGGCACTGAACAACAAGATCTCGTATATAGAGCAAAAAACGCTTTGCAATCCGCTTATGCAAACTCTTCCACTGCTGAAAAGGCTCAGCTACGCGAAATGCAAGAGCAATTGCAAAACATTACGAACTTGCACTAAAAAAGAGGACCAGCTTTGGTCCTCTTTAATCTTTTCGAAACAATCCAAACACCCCGACCGTTTGCAGTACATTTGTAAATGCACCTGGGTCCACTTGTTTAATAACTCTCTCTAATTCATATAACTCATAACGAGTAATAACAATCATTAACATTTCTTTATTTTCATTTGTATAAGCGCCTGTTGCAGGTATCGTTGTAATCCCTCTCACCAAGCGTGAATGAATCGCCTTTCGTACATCTGCACCATTCTTCGTAACAATTAACGCTGTAATTTTCACATGACGCGTATGAATCCCATCAATAATTCTCGTTGACACATACAAAGTCAACAAAGTATATAACGCTTTTTCCCATCCATACACATAGCCAGCAGCGATAATGATAATTGCATTAAAAAAGAAAAAATATGTGCCAACAGGTTTATCTTTTATTTTTGATAAAATCATGGCGATAATATCTAAACCACCTGTAGAAGCACCCCACTTTAAAGCAATCCCTACCCCAATCGCTGAAATAATCCCGCCAAAAATCGCATTCAAGATGATATCATTTGAGACCGCTCGAACTGGGATAATTTCTAGAAATAATGTCATAAATATTACGCAAAGAAAACTAAAAAACGTAAAAGCCTTCCCAACCTTTTTCCACGCTAAAATAACGACAGGAATATTAAATAAACTAAACAACACGCCTGTAGATATATGAATAGATAAAAAGTCACCTAATATTTGCGATAATAATTGAGACAATCCAGCAAAGCCACTCGCGTACACTTTCGCTGGTGTTAAAAATAAATTCATCCCAATTGCATTTAATAAACCTGCGACGATTACAACGATTAACTTCTTTATAAGTTCGGTATAATTTAACTTCAAATCCATTTCCAATCCACCTTTATTATTCATGAATGCACCGCTATACATAGTCTTTACGAAAAAGGAAATGATAAACGTACAACGTTTAGAAATGGAGTTGATACATATGCCACATACGAGTGATAACGACAAAAAAGCACGCGATAATAATGCAAAGCGCGCACAAAAAAATGAACAAGAACAAAAAAATATTCAGCAAGGTAAGCGTACTTATTCTAAAAAGACCGATCACCTTTGATCCCATTGTACATCAACATAATTGTTGATGTACTTTTTTACATTTTACAGGGGAAAAACATTAAAAATTCACTTCATGTTCACTTCTATATTCTACAATAGCGATAACATATTCGGATGAGGTGTTAGCATGAGAGGGAAACATATTTTCATTATTACTGCACTAATAAGTATATTAATGCTATCTGCTTGTGGACAAAAAAATGGCTCGGCTACAGTCGCTTCAGCAACAGACTCAACCATCACGAAGAGCGACTTCGAAAAGCAATTAAAAGATCGTTATGGAAAAGACATGCTATATGAAATGATGGCACAAGACGTTATCACCAAAAAATATAAAGTATCTGACGATGATGTAGATAAAGAAGTAAACAAAGTGAAAAATCAATATGGAGATCAGTTCAAAACAGTACTAGAAAACAACCGTTTAAAAGATGAAGCTGATTTCAAAAATCAAATTAAGTTCAAACTTGCTATGAATGAAGCGGTTAAGAAAAGCGTCACAGAAAAAGATGTGAAAGACCACTATAAGCCAGATATTAAAGCGAGTCACATTTTAGTAAGTGACGAAAATGAAGCGAAAGAAATAAAGAAAAAACTAGACGCTGGTGCTTCATTTGAAGAATTAGCAAAACAAGAATCACAAGATCTACTATCAAAAGAGAAAGGCGGAGACCTCGGATACTTCGCATCAGGCACAATGACACCTGAATTCGAAACAGCTGCCTACAAACTAAAGGTCGGACAAATTAGCAATCCAGTTAAATCTTCGAACGGTTATCACATTATAAAATTAACTGATAAAAAAGATTTAAAGCCTTACAATGAAGTAAAAGACTCTATTCGCAAAAACTTAGAAGAAGAGCGCATTGCTGACCCTACATTCAGTCAAAAATTGTTACAAGATGAATTGAAAAAGGCAAATATTAAAATAAATGATAGCGACTTAAAAGATACATTTACACTTGTATCAGAGCCAGAGAACTAAAAAAGCACCGCCTTATTTTTACAAAAAGTAAGGCGGTGCTTTTTATTCAATTTACTTCTTGAAGTATGTCCAGCCTTCTTCTTGGTAAACCTTTTCTTCTTTCATCAACTTACCAAGCGCACGCTTAAATGCAGCTTTACTCATATTGAAACGTTCTTTAATGTCTTCTGGGTAACTCTTATCCCAAAACGGCATTGCTCCGCCTCGTTCTTCCATATATTCATAAATTACTGCTGCATCATCTTCCATTCCTTCTTCTTTACGAGGAAGAAGTGAAATATTAATTGTACCGTCATCTTTCACGTCAATAATACGGCCCGTTACACGCTCACCGATACGGACTTGTTCTTTTCTTTCAGTATGGTGTAAGAAAGCACGGAAATGCTCATCAGTTAGTATGAATGAACCAACTTGAAGTGAACGATAAACACGTCCATTTACGTTTTTATTACGCATAGATGGCGTCGCATCTACGATAATTTCTTGCATATCGCTGTCTCTTGCCGGAAGAGCGATAAGACGATCACGATTCGTTAATTTTAACGTACAATATAATTCGTCTCCTACTTCTGGCCATACTGGCATATAAATCGGAAACTCATCAGCTGGAATTAGTATATCTTTTGATACACCAATATCAACAAACACACCTAAACTAGGAATAACTTCTACAACCTTTACCCAGTTCCAATCATACGTTGTAATGATTGGCTCCTTCATTGTCGCTGAAATACGATTTTGATGATCCAGATATAAGAATACATCAATCGTATCGCCTTCTTCAATTTCTCCAGCTAATTCGTTTTTATGTAGGAAGATTTCTTCTTCTTCATTCCCAACCATATATCCGATTTCCGTTTCGCGTAAAACAGTTACCTGTTCAATCGATCCTAATTGTAAATACATATTTTTTTAATTCCCTTCTCTATATATAAAATTAACTTTTAACTTTTTATCTTTTTATCATTCCAAACAAAAGTTAATTATAACACGATTTTTCCTTTATTTGTCCAACTGCCCAAAATTCACTATAATAAAATGAGGTTACATAAATATAAGTATGAAAACACTTAAGTCTAGGCTCGTTTTCAGCTATACTTTAGTATGTACAGTACATAAAAAGATTAGAAATTTATTTGGAGGTGCTAACTATGGCAAAAGATAGTTCTTTTGACATCGTTTCGAAAGTAGAATTACCTGAAGTAACAAACGCAATTAACATCGCATTAAAGGAAATCCAAAATCGCTATGACTTTAAAGGAAGTAAAAGTGATATTAAATTAGAAAAAGAAGTACTCGTTTTAACTTCTGACGACGAGTTCAAATTAGACCAAGTAAAAGACGTTCTAATTTCTAAACTTGTAAAACGTAACGTTCCAATTAAGAACTTAGATTACGGAAAAGTTGAAGCTGCGACTGGTAACACTGTTCGTCAACGCGCAACACTTCAACAAGGTATCGATAAAGATAACGCGAAAAAAATTAACAACATCATTAAAGAAATGAAATTAAAAGTAAAAACACAAGTACAAGATGATCAAGTACGTGTAACAGCGAAAAGCCGTGATGACTTACAAGCAGTAATCGCAGCTGTTCGTAGTGCTGATTTACCAATCGACGTACAGTTCATTAACTACCGATAAAAAGAAAACTCCTCTTAATTAGAGGAGTTTTCTTTTTATGAGCAGCAATATATTGCTTTATCAAATGATTTTTCCGGAATATACACTTTATCGTTTTCGATTTTGTATTGAATATTATTTCTCTTAAGGACTGCCGTATCAACAGAATGAACACTATCACCCCATCGAACAAATTCCCCTTCGCCGCCGTTGTCCCACAAATACAAACTTACGAATGCGATAAGAAGACAAAACCATAGAGCGAACCACTTCTTTTTCTGCAAATATCTCACCTCTTCTTAAACTGCAGACGAACTACTAAAGAAAAGAGTTACTCATTTCCGTTTCCTTTTAACCGCAATTAAAAATGCAATGAATACTATGTTTACACCGACGATTAAGGAAATAAATAACCAATTCACACCTGTTTCTCCACTAACTTTATATACATTTGATTCTTCTCGCTTTAAAACGAGATAAAATTGTCCGTTTTCTTCCCTTATAATTTCATCTTCCAATAGGCCACGTAATTCCTTTTTTTCTCCAATCAAATTTGCATGAAGAGGAACTTTTTGCGTCTCTTTCGTATTGTTAATCGCTACTAACGTTACCTCATCTTTATACTTTCGTTTAAATATGCTCATTCCACCTTTATCGTATAGAAGTTCAAACGTGCCACGGCGTAAAGATGGTCTCATTTGCCTAAGTTCACCCAGCTTTGTTATGTGCTGCATAAACTTTTCATCTGATTTAAAATCCATTAACCTTCTATTATCCGGAACATCCCCTCCATCTAATGCGATTTCAGTCCCATAATAAAAATTCGGTATCCCTGGCGATGTGAATAAGTACGTGAGCGCTAGTTTTAAACGAGACGGCGGGTAATACATATTTTCTTTTGCAATACGTGCAAATCTTTTTGTTTCTTGATTATCTAAAAATGTAACAAATTCTCCTTCTTTTTTGCTCACTGCATATAACGATTTTACCGATACATCCGCCTTGGAAAACGATTCTACTATTTTTTTGTTATATTCATTATCTTCCTTTGTCATAATACGAAAATCTTTCTTTATCGCTTGCATATCTTTCTGCACGTCAACCCAAAAGGAATGCGGCTTTTTCTCACTATGTATCACATAACTTCCATCTAAATCAACTTCTTTTATCCACCATTTCATCGAATCAATTACTTGTTGTTCATTTTCTCCAAACGGAAATTGAAATACAACTTTCATTCCTTTTTCATGAGCTTTTGTTACAAGCTCTTTCACATCATTTTCCGTTCCGTAATGTTCATTTACTATTTGAAAATTTCGTACGTCTAATCCATCGTACTTTCCACTTTCAAATAGCGGAGAAAGCATAACAGTGGTAAATCCCATTTCTTTTATGTAATCTAGTCTTTTTATAATTCCTCTTATATCTCCACCCTGATATCCTTCTAAATTACCAACGTCTAACCGTTTGTCATTTTTCGGCTCTCCATTATTAAAACGATCGATCGTAATGGAATATATGACTTCATCTCGCCATTCTCTTTTTTCTTCTGCGAAAGTATGTATTGGTACAAATAAAACGACAGCTAAACAAAAGCAAATGAATAGTTTCCTAGTCCATATTTTTCCCACACGCATCCCCCAAGTTTTTTAATTGTAAGAATATTATACCAATTATCTAGACGAAGCGCATACGTTGATTTCATTACTCCGAAAATTCTTCATGTTAGAAAATCTAACATGAAGAATAAAGTTTTCTGAATTTTTAGTTGATTTTTCTTTTTATTTCGAATATGATATGAAACATAACAAATCGATGTTATTTTTTCTAACATCACAGGAGGAGAGAAAATGAATACAGGAGATACGGTTTTTATGTTTGTGACGACCGTAATGGTCATGTTGATGACACCAGGATTAGCACTTTTTTACGGAGGCATGGTTCGTAGTAAAAATGTACTGAGCACAACAATGCATAGTTATAGCGCAATGGCTATCGTTTCGATTCAATGGGTTGTAATCGGTTATTCTTTATCATTCGGACCAGATTGGCATGGCCTTATCGGCAATCTCGATTGGTTCGGTTTAAACGGAGTTACCTACGCACCAAATCCAGACTACTCATCTACTATTCCTCACAATTTATTTATGATGTTTCAACTTATGTTCGCCATTTTAACTCCCGCTCTAATTTCAGGTGCATTCGCCGAAAGAATGCGATTTTCTGCCTTTCTTATTTTTATCCTTCTATGGACAACACTCGTTTACAATCCTGTCGCTCATTGGGTATGGGGCGTTGGCGGATGGCTAAGAGAACTCGGCGCGCTAGATTTCGCTGGTGGTAACGTCGTTCATATCACTTCTGGTGTTGCCGGCCTTGTATTAGCTATATTCCTTGGAAAACGAAAAAACATAAATGGTACTTCACCTCACCATTTACCATTTACAATGCTAGGCGCTGGGCTACTTTGGTTCGGCTGGTTCGGCTTTAACGTCGGGAGTGCATTATCCTTAAACGACGTAGCTTTAACCGCATTTATTAATACAAATATAGCCGCTGCTGCCTCTGCCCTAACTTGGATGCTATCTGAATGGTTCTTCCAATCAAAGCCAACTGCGATGGGAGCTGCTTGCGGAGTTGTTTCGGGTCTAGTTGCTATTACGCCAGCTTGTGGATTTGTTACACCCTTTTCCGCTCTTCTTATCGGGGCAATTGGCGGCGTATTATGTTTCGGCGCTGTTTTCTTCTTAAAAACAAAATTCGGATATGACGATACACTCGATGCTTTCGGATGCCACGGCATCGGCGGAACTTGGGGCGGGATTGCAACAGGACTATTCGCAACTACTACTGTAAACGGCGATGGTGCGAACGGATTGTTTTACGGAAATACCGCTTTACTGTTTAAACAACTTGTAGCAATCGGAGCAACATATGCATTTACCATCATCATGACGTACGCCATTATTAAAGCCATTAACTTCTTCCTCCCTGTCCGGGTAGATGAGCACGAAGAACATATGGGACTTGATATTTCAATGCACGGCGAGAAAGCTTACGAGTATACTGAGCGAGTGAACTAAAAAAAGAGATGCAATCTATCGTTAGTAGATTGCATCTCTTTTTATCGCACTTATTACCACACTCCAGTTGGTATACATATGAATATATTAGCTATTTTTTGATATATCGACTGTTCATCAACAAAAAATATTTGAGACTAAATGATAGATAATAGCTATGCAATTTTGATACAGGGAATAAGAACAATTTAGGTAAAACATACGTAATAAAGTAAGTATGTATATTCGCATAAAACTTGCAAAAGAAAGAAAAATTTAATCCTTTCCGGATATAGAATTAGCCTTTGTATTTACTACGTATAATGACAATTTCTATCAACTTCACATTAATAAGATATACTCTTCTAAACATGGCATCCCCCCAAACTAAAGAGATACACATACATATCTTATAGTAAACAAGCTAAAGGAAGTGATTGATGAATTATGTCTCACAAACAATGTGACAACCCATATCGATTTCAAAATCAGATAGAAAAGTATGAACATATGTTTAAGCATTGCATCTCCTTCTCACCAGAATCAAACTCAAATAGTACGTTTCTGACATGGAATATTTATCAAGGTTTTAATGTTACACCATTATTCGCTGCACCTCCAAAACTAATTCCCGAAGTCGTAACACAAGTCTTTAGACAATTTCTTGCGACCAACTTCCCCGTTCGTGCCAAGGCAATCGCTAAAGCTATCGCTTCGGAAAAACCCGATCTTCTCGGCCTACAAGAAGCCGTGCTGATAAAGCTAGTTATTCCAACTTTCGGAACCATAACCTATGACTTTATAAATATATTATTAGAAGCATTAGAAGAACAAGGTTTAAAATATGAAGTTGCAGCTCTTAATAATAATGCAAAGGGAGAACTTCCAGATAGCAATGGAAATTTAGTTCAATTTCTAGAAAGGGACGCAATCTTAATTCATAAAAATCATAAATTAGACATAACAGGAAAACAGGAAGCTAACTTCCAAACAAATCTAACTATCCCCTTAGCAGGACAACCTTTCACAATACTCCGAGGATGGTCTTCTATAGATGTTAAGATTGACGGGCAAATCTTCAGGATGATAAATACACGTTTGGATCCCTCTGTTGAAGCCATACGGAATGCCCAAGCACTTGAAATTCTTCAAGGACCTGCAAACACACCTTTACCAGTAATTATTACGGGAGATTTGAATTCCCCTCCTAATAGCAGTACTAATAATCTTTTTATTACTGCAGGATTTAAAGATGCATGGAATACAGTAGGTAAAGGATTAGGGCTTACCGCTGAACAGGGTCCCGATCTATTAAATGCGGTTTCTTTGTTGAATCAAAGAATCGACTATATTTTATTTAAAAACGGCTGGGAACCAATTGAAGCAGAATTAGTTGGAGAATCGCAGAAAAACAGAACAAACACAGGACTTTGGCCATCTGATCACGCAGGAGTATTTGCAAGTTTACATTTATAGAATCATCAGCACAAACAATAACAAAAGCCGTAGTTAACATTTGTACCGAAATGAAAAAATAGCAATACCCATTCCATACAACCCTTATATGCAAAACTTATTTTACACACAAAAAGACGACCGAAGACCGGTCGTCTTTTTCTATTTATTTCGGAGCATTTCCTACATATTGCGTAATATCAACATTTAATGATTGCGCTAAACGCATACCGTACTCTTGATCTGCACGGAAGAAGTTACAAACAGCTAATAATTTCGTGCGCTCATTTACGTCTTTTAGGTCATTTGTTAAGTTTGCAATTAAGTTATCTTGCTCTTCTTTAGAGAATGAACGGTAACGCTCACCCGCTTGTTTGAAGTCATTTGGTTTCTCAATTTTTTCACGAGATACGTAGCCTTCTACTTTCATAGTTGAATCACGGTAAGCTTTGTCTTCAACCGGATTTTCCGTATGACGGCTCGGTTCGTAGTTAATTGTAGATGGGTTTTGATCGATTTGCATTGCCCCATCACGCTGTTGGTTACGAACAGCTGCATACGGGCAGTTTACAGGAATTTGTAAATAGTTTGCACCAAGACGGTAACGCTGTGTATCTGGGTAAGAGAATAAACGACCCTGTAATAATTTATCTTCAGATGGTTCAATACCATTTACAGTTGCACTTGGCGTAAACGCCGCTTGCTCTACTTCTGCGAAGAAGTTTTTCGGGTTACGATTTAACGTCATTGTTCCTACTTCAATTAACGGGAAGCGATCTTCTGGCCACACTTTCGTTGGATCTAACGGATCAAAATCTAAAGAATCCGTTTCATCTAACTGCATCACTTGTACGTGTAAATCCCATTTTGGATAGTTCCCTTTTTCAATCGCATCGAATAAGTCACGAGTTGCGTGGTTGAAGTCTTTCCCTTGTACTTCTTGCACTTCTTTTGCATTTAAATTACGTACGCCTTGCTGTGGTTTCCAGTGATATTTAATGTAAACAATTTTACCTTCTGCATTAATCCATTTGAATGAATGGACACCGAAACCTTCCATTTCGCGATAATTTGCTGGTGTACCGTAATCAGAAAATACCCACGTCATCATATGTGTAGACTCTGGCGTTAACGTCATGAAATCCCAGTAACGATCTGGCGTTTGCACATTTGTATCAGGCGCTGGTTTTAAAGAATGCACCATGTCCGGGAATTTAATTGCATCACGTATGAAGAAAACTGGTAAATGATTACCTACGATATCATAGTTTCCTTCTTCTGTATAAAATTTAACAGCGAACCCACGTGGATCACGCGCTGTTTCTGGAGAACCTTGACCATGAATAACCGTTGAAAAACGAACAAATACAGGCGTTTCAGTTCCTTCATCTTGTAAAAATGCTGCTTTCGTATATTGCTTCATGCTGTTTTTCGTTACGAATACACCGTGAGCACCTGCGCCACGTGCATGCACCACGCGCTCTGGAATACGTTCGCGATCAAAGTGTGCAAGTTTTTCTACTAAATGATAGTCTTCTAGCAATACCGGTCCACGGCGACCAGCTGTACGAGAATTTTGGTTGTCTCCAACTGGAGCACCTTGGTTTGTTGTTAAGCGATTATTTGGATTCATCTAGGGGGAGCCTCCTCTTTCTTTCATAGTAATTATTATTTATTTAAAATTATTATAAATTAATTATTATTCAAAACTAAATCTTTGTCAACTATTTCCTTCATTTTTTTGGAAACAATTGCAGCTAAGCAATCAATAAATGTAGGTTGTGCATTCGGCATATTCGGTCTAAAATACGCTGCATTTATTTCATCCGTTACAACCTTGCATTCATAATCGTTGTCATATAAAACTTCTAAATGCTCCGCAACAAAACCAACTGGACAATATATGAAAGATTCATAGCCATGCTCTTCATATAAATCTTTCGTTAAATCTTGCACATCAGGTCCAATCCACGGATCAGGCGTATTCCCAGCACTTTGCCAACCGATTGTATAGTTTTGGATATTTGCAGCCTCTGCAATTAAATCCGCTGTATGCTGTAATTGCTCGACATAAGGATCACCTGCTGCAATAATTTTTTCTGGTAAACTATGCGCTGAAAAAATTACGACCGCTTTCTCTTTATCTTCAATTTTTGTAAATGTTTCTTTTATTTGGTCTGCCCAATATGAAATAAACTTCGGTTCGTCGTACCATTGTTCAATCGGTTCAATAGCAGGCCCACCTATTTCCTCCGAAAGACGAATTGCACGGTCATTATACGCTTTAATGCTAAAAGTTGAATAATGCGGCGCCAATACTATACTAATTGCCTGCTCAATCCCATCTCTCTTCATTTCTTCTACTGCATCTTCTATAAATGGAGCAATATGTTTTAAACCTAAATAACACGTAAATTCATACCCTTTAAATATGTTATTCATTGAATCTGTTAATTTATGCGCTTGCTCTTTCGTAATTTTTGCAAGCGGCGAAATTCCTCCAATCGCTTTATAACGCCCGACTAAATCTTGGAGCGCTTCTTCAGATGGTTTACGACCATGACGAATATGCGTATAATACGCCTCTACATCATCTAATGACTCTGGTGTTCCATACGCCATTACGAGTAAACCTATTTTTTTCTTTGCCATCTATATAACACCTCAATTTCATAAATGAGAATCTTTTTCAAGAACATTTGTTTCCAATTATAACAAGCAATAATGAGTACGTCAAAATAATAATTCTAATTAAATATTATTTATAAGATGATTTTGAATTTTATTTGACAATTTATTTAATATTATTTGTCTCTTGTCTTCTTATATAATTGTGGAACTTCACAACACCTTAAAAAAATCTCAATATTCCGGTTATCATTCCTCAAAGTTTGCACTTTACTATTTATCTTGGAAAAAGAAACAGAATTCCGTCGAATTCTAATTAAAAAAGCCTATAAGGAGGATTTAAAATGAAACAACCCTTTATTAAAAAAGCAGCATTAATTTCTACACTTTCCATGAGTACGATCCTATCTACAGCACTTCCATTTAACGTTTTAGCAGCAACCACTCCAACAATACAAACGCAACAAGAAAGCCTCACTGACGAGATTATGAAACTTTCGTTCGAGGAAAATCTAGATGATAGTTCTGCGTCCAATCACATCATTTCGTATAAAAATGGTAATCCTTCATTTACAGACGGACGCATAAATAAAGCTCTCAAGTTTAAATCAACCTCACAGAAAACCGCTTCTTATATCGACTTAGGCGATACTTCGCAATTAAAATTTGGAGCAAGTACAGATTTCACAATAGCCTTTTGGGTAAAATCTTCCGGGGTAAATGCTGATCCAGCTATCATTTCAAATAAAGATTGGAATAGCGGTGGAAACTTAGGGTGGTTTATCGGGTTAAAGGACAAGGCTCTCCTTTGGAATTTCAAAACTTCTGGTAGCTCTCGTATAGATGCCTCTATTCCAAATATCGCTGATAACGTTTGGCATCATATTACGATTTCTCATGACCGCGATGGATATGCAACTATTTATAAAGACGGAAAGCTAGAACAACAAATTGATATTAGTAAAATGAAAGGTACAATCGATACAAATTACACAACAAAAATTGGAGTTGATGGTAAAGGAACTTTATTTGGAAACAACTTTGATGCAGCACTAGATGAAGTAACTATCCTAAAAACAGCAGTAACAGCTGCAGATGTTCAAAAGATGTATCAATCCGCTCCACCAATCGCTGTTACTGACATTTCCATTGATCAACCAACCCTGCATTTAAATATTGATGGTTACACCTATTTACAAGCCAACGTCCAACCTTCTGATGCAACAAATAAAAAAGTAACTTGGACAAGTAGTGATAAAAACATCGCAGATATTGAAGCGACAGATGGAAGAGTCAAAGTAATTGGAAAAGACATTGGGAAAACGACAATTCAAGCCATTTCTGAAGATGGAAAAAAAGCCGCTACTACAGAACTAACTGTTGGAAATTCATTAGATATAACACGTGATGGTTTACTTCAACAAGACGATTTAAACTTTATAAAACAATACACCGGATCAAATATAAATAGTCAAAACTGGGATGAAATTAAGCATGCAGATTTAAATGAAGATGGAAAAATTGACGAAAAGGACATGCTTCCTCTTCAAGAGCGGCTAAAACAATCTACAAACTACCCATACAAACATGTCTTTATTATCGGGTTAGATGGAGCCGGTATCGCTGTTAAAGATGCTACTGCCCCTAATATTAAAAATTTTATCGCTAATGGTGCCAGCACTTATAATGCGCAAGCTCTTTCACCAACGATTAGCGCTCAAAACTGGGGTGGAATCATACACGGTGTAACACCTGATAAAACAAAGCTTGATAATACAATCGCAGGGTCAGTAGTATTCCCTGAAATCTCGCCTTACCCATCCTTTATGAAAGTACTAAAACAAGAACGACCATACGCAAAAACGGCCTCATTCGCTGGATGGAGTCCAATTAACAAGGGGATTATCGAACAATCTGTAGGCGCTCACTTAGAGTCTGTTCCGGATGACCAATTAGCACCAAAGATCTCAAATTACATCAAAACAGAAGGAAAAGATACTGCGATCACATTCATTCATTTTGATGATATTGATGGAGCTGGTCATTCTAAAGGCTACGGCAGCCCCGCATATATGCAACAAATTGAAAAAACAGATAAAAATGTAGGGATTGTATTAGATGCAATTCGTGACGCTGGTTTATTGGAAGATAGCCTCATTATTATGACAACGGACCATGGAGGAAAAGGCTACGGACATGGCGGAGAATCTCCTGAAGAAAAGACAATTTTCTGGGCAGCAAGTGGCCCTGGAATTCTCGCAAAATCATCTATTACAACTCCTATGACAAATATGGATACAGCGGCAGTTGTAGCACAGGCACTACGCTCGAATAAACCTATGACTTGGGATGCAAAAACACCTGAGAAATTACTTGAAACGTTCCCTACTAGCCTTACACTTAATAAATCAAAACACTCTTTAAAAGAAAGAGAAACCTTTGAACTTGTTGCCAAGATCACCCCAAACGTTACAAATAAAAAGTTAATTTGGAAAAGCGATAATCCAAGCGTAGCAACAATACAAACAGCGGACGAAAAGGCAATTATCCATGCTGTACAAACTGGTACTACAACTATCACAGCAACAACTGCTACTGGCGAATATGTAGCAACCTGTCAAGTAACTGTTGAACCAAATCACGTGCCTGTTACAGGTATCAAAGTAGATGAACGATTCTTTGAGCTTAAGCAAGGGGATGAAAAACTTGTGTCCGCCTCTGTTCTTCCTGAAAATGCAACAAATAAAAAGATAGTTTGGAAAAGTAGTGACGTGAGTATCATTGCCCTAGAAAAACAAAATGATACGACTCATGCAAAAGCTTTAAAACCAGGACGCGTTGTCTTAACTGCAACAACAGATGATGGAAAGTACAATAGATATGTTTATATTCAAGTAAAATAGAAAAAAGGCGGCTTACACAACATGCAAGCCGCCTCTTATTATTCTTTAATATTCACTCCATACTCTTTAAACCACACATGAAGTTGCGCTAAATGAGCTAAAAGCTGAGGCCCAGTCATTAATTGACCAAACCAAGGTTTTTGAAATGCAATACCACCAGACTCGATCAATCCACTCAGCTGTTCTTTATCAAATAGTTCGTGTAAAATTGAGCCTTTATCCGTTAATAAACCTTGTAACCATACTGTTACTGCTTTTGTATAGTGTGGATTATGCGTTTTCGGATACGGACTTTTCTTTCTATACAATATATCATTTGGAAGTAATCCTTCTAGCGCTTTACGCAATAGACCTTTTTCGCGGTTTTTATACATTTTCATTTCCCAAGGAATATTCCACGCATATTCGACAAGTCGGTGATCCGCAAATGGAACACGTACTTCTAAGCTTGCGCCCATACTCATACGGTCTTTTCTATCTAATAACGTTGTCATAAACCATACCATATTTAAATAAAATAATTGTCGTCTCTTTGCTTCAATTGGGCTTTCTCCCTCTAAAATCGGAACTTCTTGAATGGATTCTTCATAGCGCTGCTGTACATATTGTTGTAAATTTAATTTATTTCTCCATTCTTTCTTTAGCAATTGTTCACGTGCTTCTGTAGAACGCATCCACGGAAATGCACTCGATTGTAAATCATCTTCTCTATAAAACCACGGATAACCACCAAATATTTCATCTGCACATTCCCCAGATAAACCGACGACAAAATCTTGTTTAATTTCGCGGCAAAACCATAACAATGAAGAATCGATATCTGCCATACCAGGCAAATCACGAACGAGTACTGCTTCCGTTAAATACTCTGCTAGTTGTTCATTCGAAATGACGCAACGATGATGAATTGTTTCAAATGTCTCCGTCATTAAATTAATAAATGGTGCATCTGAATTCGGCTGAAATGCATTTGCTTTAAAATACTTGTCATTATCTTCGTAATCAATAGAATACGTGTGTAATTGTCCTTTTCCTGATCTTTCGTATTCTCTTGCAGCAATTGCTGTAATCGCACTCGAATCTACGCCACCCGATAAAAAAGTGCATAACGGTACGTCAGAAACGAGCTGTCTTGTAATGGCATCTTGCAATAAAAAACGCGTTTTCTCTACCGTTTCTTCAAAAGAATCTTCATGTTTTTTACTTTCAACATTCCAATATCTCCATATACATAAACCATTCTTTGAAAATGTCATCGCATGACCTGGACGTAATTCTTTTATACCAGCATAAATACCGTGACCAGGTGTTCTAGATGGTCCGAGACCAAATATTTCTGATAATCCTTCTAGCGTTACTTCCGCTTTTACATCTGGATGCGCCAATATCGCTTTTAGCTCAGATCCAAATAATAATCGTCCGCTATCATATTTATAAAATAGCGGTTTTACGCCTAAACGATCTCTTGCAATAAACACTTGCTCTTTCTGCTCATCCCATACTGCAAAGGCATATATACCGTTTAAATGATCGACACATTCTTCTTTCCATTCAATATAAGAAGCTAATAGTACTTCCGTATCAGAGTGACCTTTGAACGTATATCCTCTTCTTAACAATTCCTTTCGAATGTCTTCTGTATTATATAATTCGCCGTTGTAGCAAATAGCATAATTCGTTTCATCTTTTAAACAAGTCATCGGCTGTTTACCGCCCTCAGGGTCCACAACGATTAACCGCTTATGCCCAAATGCAACATTTCCTTTAATCCAAACTTTATTATCATCCGGACCCCGCTTCGCTAACGTTTCAGCCATCTTTGTAACGACGTCTCTTTCTCCTTCTAATGAGCGTTTATAATCCACCCATCCTGTAATCCCGCACATATGAATCATCCTTCCATCTTATTTCTTTTCCTAAACGAGCAGCAATCCCCACCCTGTGAGTGCGGATCAAAAAAATGACAAACTTGACGATAACCTACTATCCACATATGGAATAGCATTCTCACTCAGTAAAACGTGTTTTATTGTATGCCCACCTATGTCTAGATGTGTCTAGTTATAAAGAATGCAGGAACTGTCTATAACAAGAATAACTACTTTCAATAAAGGAGAAATCATGTATGATACAACGTAAACATATTTTATATAACCAACCCCGCGCTCATACAGTCGGTAATGTAGAATGTATAAATAATGAATGGGTGTTCTTTGATGACGAAAATGAAGAAGCTTTTTTATTAGAAGACATTGCTGAAGATGGGTTTGAAATTTTGTATAACAACAATTGGCTACCTGCCCGTTTCTACGAACAAGATATATTACAAATCGCCAATGAGCAGCACCATTTGCAAAACGGTGAAATGATACGCATTCGAAAAAAATTACTTCTTAGCTATAATGAATGGCTTGAGGAATTACCTGATTCTGTCTTTACATTATTAACTGAATCATTACAATCCCTTCACTACTCTTTATATGATTGCATGTATTGTCATAATTATTTATCCTTCTTACCAAAAGAGGAAGCATGCGAAGGAGTAAACATTCTTTTATTCGATAACGAAGAGATGATTTGTGCACTGCAGCACCATTTCGTCCGTCACGCTACTTCAAATAAAAACACGTTCCGTTTTACGAAAGTAAATGGAGAAGAGTTGCATATCGATGCGACATAAAAATAAAAACCACCTTATCTCCCAAATACTTGAGATCAAAAGGTGGTTTTATTTTTATTTGAACACGTACCAGCCAATCGGTAATTTTAGTCCTAAATAAATTACTGCTACTAACGCGACAATAAATAAGCCCCAAACCGCCCCTGTTGGTTTGTTTTTGCTCATTTTTACAAGAACCATTTCCATGCCGCCAATTACTAAAATACCAGCTAACATTTTCATGCCGTACCACATGTGCATGCTACCTGTTGCTGTCTTCACAATACTCATGTACAACATGAAACCTGTCACAATAATGAGTATATACATTAGGCGAAGCCCCATATGTACACCTTTACCTTTTCTTCCTGCCGAATAAAGTGAATACGCCACAAAGAATAAAATTAAACCTAACGCCCATGCTGTAATATGCATATGTACCATCGTATTCCTTACCTCCTCTTTTCACACTTTTTCACTCTATATGATAACATGTTCATTTATTTTCAGGAAATGTTTCGCTTTTTTACATTTAAATGCTATAATATTTAGAGTATTTACAAACTTCTTGTAATAACAAAAGGGGGAACAATCATGATTCAAACTAAGGATATTATCGAACTTACAGACACATACGGAGCAAATAACTACCACCCACTTCCAATCGTTATTTCTAAAGCAGAAGGTGTTTGGGTAGAAGACCCTGAAGGAAACCGCTATATGGACTTATTAAGTGCATATTCTGCAGTAAACCAAGGTCATCGCCATCCAAAAATTATTAACGCTCTAATCGAACAAGCTAACCGTGTTACGTTAACTTCTCGTGCTTTCCATAGTGATCAATTAGGTCCTTGGTACGAAAAAGTTGCGAAACTAACTAATAAAGAAATGGTACTTCCTATGAACACAGGTGCTGAAGCTGTTGAAACTGCAATTAAAACAGTTCGCCGCTGGGCTTATGATGTGAAGAAAGTAGAAGCAAACCGCGCTGAAATCATCGTTTGTGAAGATAACTTCCACGGACGTACGATGGGCTCTGTTTCTATGTCTTCAAACGAAGAGTACAAGCGTGGATTCGGTCCAATGCTTCCTGGCATCATTGTAATTCCTTACGGTGATTTAGAAGCATTAAAAGCTGCAATTACACCAAACACAGCAGCATTCATTTTAGAGCCAATTCAAGGTGAAGCAGGAATTAACATCCCACCAGCTGGTTACTTAAAAGAAGCTTTTGAAGTATGTAAAAAAGAAAACGTTTTATTCGTAGCAGATGAAATCCAAACAGGCTTAGGCCGTACTGGTAAAGTATTTGCTTGCGACTGGGACAATGTAACTCCTGACATGTACATACTTGGTAAAGCACTTGGCGGCGGTGTGTTCCCAATTTCTTGCGTAGCAGCAAACCGCGACATTTTAGGCGTATTCGAGCCAGGTTCTCACGGTTCTACATTCGGTGGTAATCCACTTGCATGTGCTGTGTCTATCGCAGCTCTTGAAGTATTAGAAGAAGAAAAATTAACAGAGCGTTCTCTTCAATTAGGAGAAAAATTAGTTGGGCAATTAAAAGAAATTGATAACCCAATGATCACTGAAGTTCGCGGTAAAGGTTTATTCATCGGTATTGAATTAAACGAGCCAGCTCGTCCTTACTGTGAACAACTAAAAGCTGCTGGTCTATTATGTAAAGAAACACATGAAAATGTAATTCGTATCGCACCACCTCTAGTAATCTCTGAAGAAGATTTAGAGTGGGCATTCCAAAAAATTAAAGCTGTATTATCGTAATGATAGAGAGGTTGTCCTACACGTTGGGACAACCTCTTCCTTTCTCTAATCATTTACCTTAAAATAAGATTGAATATTCAATTTTCTTAAAAAGGAGGAGGAACTGTGTGCTATTAAAATACGGGAAACATATTAACTATTTAGCTACCATTCTTATTTCCATTACATTCATCGGATTCCTATTATCCACAACATTACTCAGTCACTATTCAAATCCCCATACATTTACATTACTTAAAGCCTCATTTTGGGCTGCCGTTTTCCTTACAGTTATCGGATTTGGTCGTGAAAGAAGTTCTATTGCCGTTATGCTAATCGGGATTTGTACATTAGCACTTATCGGATTATATATTTTCGCTATTTTAGATTTTTTTAATAATCCAAGGCCATAAAAAAGAGCTATCTTTTAATAAGATAGCCCTTTCTTCATTTCACTATATTTCGCAAAGTACCAATTCCTTCTACTGTAATGACCACTTCATCACCTGCATGTAAAAATTTCGGTGGTGTAAAGCCTTTTCCTACACCTGCCGGCGTTCCTGTTGCGATAATATCGCCTGGTTCTAATGTCATCCCTTTACTTATCGTTGAAATAATTTCTTCTACTGAAAAAATCATTTTATTTGTGTTTGACTGTTGCCTTACTTCTCCATTCACTACTGTTTCAATGTGTAATGCGTTTGGCGTTCTAACCATAGATTTATGAATTAAATACGGTCCCATCGGACAAAACGTATCGAAGCTTTTCCCAAGGAAAAACTGTTTATGCTTCCTTTGAATGTCTCGAGCAGTTACATCATTTATAACCGTATAACCAAAAACATGCTCAAGCGCTTTTTCTTTTTTTATTTGTTTCCCTCGCTTGCCAATAATGATAGCTAGTTCGCCTTCATAGTCTAGTTCATCCGTTGCGTGAGGGTGACCATTAATTTGCTCATTCATGCCAATAACTGTTGTTGGTGCTTTCGTAAAGATCATTATATTTTCTGGAATAGACTCTACTCCGCCCATTTCCATCGCATGCTCACGATAGTTTTTTCCAACGCACAGAATATTCTTTCTCGGCCTTGGAATCGGTGCTAATATTTTCACCTCTGTTAACGGATAATACGCCGCTTCCCCGTTCTCTTTTGCCCAATTTACAATTTCACATACCTTCTCAAAGCATTCATTCCCTCTTTCAATACATTCTAACATTGTAATCGGGATTGTAACCTTTTCCCCTTTTTGCCTTTGCGCTTCCCTTAAATGCAATACCTTCTCTTCTTCCTCATCCACAATACCTACGAATACCTTTTCTTCTTTCTTCGCCGTTACAAAACGCAATATTTCCACTCTCCATCCTAAAACTCATACCCTTTAATTGTATTCGCATCCGTAAGAAAAAAACCTTCTCATGCACGCTAATTTTTACAATATTCTTCTCGCATCCTATTCGTTACTCAGCAACTATTTGACATAAAATGTAGAAATTATACTTTTTTTAGCGAAAGTGTTTCTTTTTTATGGAATTTTTGTATAATATGTACTACATATATACATAAAATTTATTGAGAGATGGAGCCGATTTCAATGTTTGAGCAAGCTATCGAAAAAAAACGTGAAAAAATGATCTATTTTGCTGAACGCTACGGAATGACTTCTCAAAAAACAGTAAATTGTAGCCAAGAATTGGACAGGCTCTTAAATGTCATTTGGCACATGCACACAGATTACACGCAAACTCAAATGTTCGAAACACATTCGTAATATCGGATGTGTTTCTTTTATTTCAAAAAAGTACACATTTTATTAAAAACGCCCATACAATAATAGAAAAGAAAATTTTAAAACGAAGGGTGTTTTGTATGCCGGCTATGGTTGGACATATTCGTATCGTTAATATTGGATCGAGTGGGATTTTTCATATTGGAGATGTATTTGCGATTAGGCCCATTAGTTATTCACGTGCTTTCGCTGGGGCCGGTTCCTTTAATGTTGGGGATAATGTTTCTGTCTACAATTATCAAAGTTCAACGACTGTCAACGATTCAGATGTAATCGATCAAGCAATCATTGGTTCAACTTAAAGGGGGCGATTACATTGAATTTTTATGTAAACCAAAGTATCATCATCAACAGCATTAAGATTGATAGCATTACAACTTCTTCTGTATTCCAAATTGGCACTGCCGGAAGTATTAAGGCTCTATCTAAATTTTCAAATTCTGGCGGATTTACAGAACCTCTTCGCCCATTACAGGCGAAAGGACAAATTATTTCTATCAAACCATCAACTAGTTCTTCTTAAGGCATCCTTGTCATAAATATATAGCAGGAATATATTTACCCTCCCTATTGAAAAGGAGGTTTCACAAAATGAATCAAGATATATATACTTACTTACACCAACTTCAACAAGCTCTCCAAATGCAGCAAGCAACTATCCTTACCCTAGAAGAACAAGTCCGCCTACTACAAGAAGAGCTTACTGAATTAAAAAGTCGTCCCTCCTCTTCTATAGGAAAAGTGGAATACAAATTCGATCAATTAAAAGTAGAAAACTTAAATGGTACGTTAAACATTGGTTTAAATCCATTTTCAACAAAAGGACAACAAATTGAGGATTTTCAAGTGGATACAGAAACATTGAAGGTAAATCCTGAAACCGAAACAAACCCAGACTTTTATCAAGGTATCCTCCAGGAAATGCATCGATACTTAGATGAAGAAGCATATAATCGTATTCTCCATTTTGAACAAGAAGAGAGAACACCACTTGATGAAATGTATCGACAAATGATGGTGGATGACATAAAAAAACAGATGGAACATAGACTTCCTTATTATTTATCACAAGCTCAATCTTATGAAGAGGCTTCAACAAATCCAGATTATTTACGAGATATCATCCTTCAAGCTATGAAACATGACATCGACAAAGCCTTCCTATCTTTTATTCAACACATACCGGGAAATTTCCGAAAGGAGTAAGTATGTATGAATGTTAATGTTGTAAATCGCGAGTTAAAAGTCGGACAGATTAAAATGAATGGTGTATCTTCGTCCGCACTCTTTTTAATTGGAGATGCCAACCTCCTCATTCTATCTTCTATTCTTGATACACCATTTGAAACTGTTACCGAGGGGCCATTTGTACCATTAGTAACAGATGTCCCCCCTACTCCAGGTTAAGGAGACTGAAAACTTATGTTACATCATGTATCAGTTGTCCAAAATGTTTCGATTATTTCTTTAGGGATTACTGCCGTATTTCAAGTTGGGGATGCCAATCAAATGGAATTAAAAAGTAGAGCTCTTGCCGTCCACCGAGAAATTCCTTGTTATATAAAAGGTGAAGGTCGCTTCGATGCCTTTGAAATCTTTACAGATGAGCACATCACAATTCCAACGCGAACGACCGATGTAAAATTAAATATTGTAAATGAATGCCCTTTTCTTGAAGTAAATAACGTTGAATTGCGAACACTTTTAAATTCTGGTTGCTTTCAAATCGGAAATGTTGATTACGGTTTTAATAACTCTCGTATTATGCAAATCCGCCAATATATTACGGATGAACCTTCCGCTCAGTAATTCATATAGTAATTAAAAAGCTTAGAAAAGTAGGTGGATGGTATGCCCTCTGTTGTTGGAAATCTTGTCGTTCAAAACAGTAATGGCTCTTTCAATTTAGGGGATTTCTATAACGTATCTCCGAAAGAAAATACGAAAGCTTATAATGGATCTGGCGCTTCCAATGTTGGATTTGTCGTGAATACGTTTAGCGGCGTTAGTGCAACAAATACGTTTGATTCTGATGTGGCGGATCAAGACCAGATTGGAACAGCGTAAAAAAGAGAGACCACTTCGCACTATCTCTATGGATAGACAGTAAAAAACGTCTCCGATGCCAAAGGTATCGGAGACGTTTTTTTACAACCTTTGAATAAACCGCTGTATTTTTGGCATACTCAAATAGAAATTCCCTTGGTTCATATTTTATGAAGCCATTAGAAGTTGCTCCGTTGGCCTCTGGTACCGCCGCGCTTTTCCCCATTTTTACTAATATCTTAAAAAATCTGCTAAACACTGAACCAGGATGCTTGAAAGAAATCCTTCACCTTTTCCCACAACTATTTGATAGATGAATATATTTATCTAAGAGGTTATGGGATGTTTCTTTTTCATGTTTTTTTAATACTTCTTGTATTGCAGTACCTGTTTTACTTTCAAAACTCCCCTCTAATTTTGATGCTATATTACGGATACTGGTTTGCAGAACGTGAAACTCCCTAATATTTTTTTGTAAAGTATGGTTGTCCTCCTTTATAATATCTAATGCTTTCAGGTCTACCTCTGTTTTTAGCATTACACGTTCCATTTGTCTTTCGATTTGTTTTTTAGCAGCTTGTAATTCATCAATAACTTGATTAGCTAAGTCCCCTGTTGTATTAGCAATTTGATTTTCTATTTTTCTTATTTCTTCAATGAAATTCATTTTGCACCCCTCACCTTACTAATCCTTTGAAATTTTTATTTAATTGACCATCTTTGTCTCTTAATGAATTAGCTGCATAGATAATTTCTTCCCCAAACTGTTGAAATTCTCTTTGTTTCTTTTTTAAATTATGTATTAATTCTTCTGCAAGTTGTACATTATAAAAATATTCTTGACCACTTTGAGTTGTTTTTGCGACTTCTCGAATAGCATCGTCTATTTCATATTCTGCTAAAAGATGATATTTTCCACCTGGTTGTGTTTCATATTTTAATTTTCTTTTTAATTCTGATATTCTCTCTGCTTCTTTTTGTTGAAACTCCTCTATATTTCTAATTACAGTAGATAATACATCGCTTAACCGCTGAAATTCTCTTGCATGTTTAATAATTTCATCAGGCTCTAACTCTAATCGGACACTACCATTTTTGCCGAACATGTCTTTAAAGGTCTTCATAGGATGTTCTCCCATAAATAACACCGCAAGGACCCTATCTACCCCATTACTTTTTGTTGTAAATTGTTTACCAATCGTAGGTGCCCCGAACTGTTCAAAATTTCCTACAGCATCTTTTTTATGTGTATAATCTACAGCCTTATTTTCCATGATACCTTCATCTACCCGTTTTTTTGCTTTATCACTAAGTAAGCGATAAATATTCGGTGCAGCAAATGTTGTTGTATAAAAATTTCTCTCTGCTGCTACATATTGAGCTTCTGCGGCCCCTTTACTGTGTCCAGTAGTGTGAACAGAAGTTGGTTCATATTTTTTATTCACTTTATCTACAAACTCTAGCGCACTATCAAATGATGTAGGTAGATTTTGTACCTTTCCATCTACCATACCTAAGTTTTTTTTCATCCCAGCTGAAATCTGAAATGTGTCTGTAGATAAGTCTCCATCAAATTTCCCAAACTCTGTTCCACGGAATGAATAGATGATATTTTCATAATGTTTTTTATTTGGTTTATATTCTTCTGCAGGTACTACAGCGATTGCTTGCAATCCGTTTTTTATTTTCTCTTTATCTGCATCTATTGTTTCTATAACTTTCCATTCTTGACCATTAAATCCTGTTATTTTTGCTCCCTTTTTTAAGACTTCGTCATCATAAACATGATCCGAGAGTTTAAAATAATCTTCATCTGTCGCAATAGGATTCTTTTTAAATTCATTCATATGTTTCAACCCATTTCATGGTATATTTTAACTATATTCAACTTCAAGGGGATATCCTATGAAAAACAAATTGGTAATTTTTACATTTATTATTTGTATTATAGCAGGAGGGTATTTTACTATGGAATACTTAAAACAAAAAGAACAGGAAGAAAAGTTTTGGAAAGTACAAGAAGCAAGAGTAGAAAAGTATATACATTATAATATTAAGGATGTAAAAACGATTACATTTAAGGAGCACAGTGTAAGTCCAATGGGTGTTCCTAGATTAAAAGGTTATATAAACAATGATGAAAAATTAGATTTTATAGCTTATATTAGTACTACAGAAAATTTTGAAGATGATTTTACATGTTCTGGAGAATTAGATGAAATGATAAAAAAACCAGCAAAATCTTTAACCGAAATTGCAAAAGAAGAGAAAAGAGAAGAGTAGTCTTTACACTACTCTTCTCTTTTGCGTCCTACAGTATCTTTTTTACGTGTATAATCTACGACCTTATTTTCCACGACACCTTCATCTACCCTATTTTTGCTTTATCACTAAGTAAACAATAAATATTCAGTGCAGCAAATTATGTTCCAACTCATTCCATGGTATATTTTAACTATATTCAACTTCAAGGGGATATCCTATGAAAAACAAATTGGTAATTTTTACATTTATTATTTGTATTATAGCAGGAGGGTATTTTACTATGGAATACTTAAAACAAAAAGAACAGGAAGAAAAGTTTTGGAAAGTACAAGAAGCAAGAGTAGAAAAGTATATACATTATAATATTAAGGATGTAAAAACGATTACATTTAAGGAGCACAGTGTAAGTCCAATGGGTGTTCCTAAATTGAAAGGTTATATAAATAAAGATGAAAAATTATGGTTTATAGCCCATATTAGTACTACAGAGAATTTTGAAGATGATTTTGGACGTTCTGGAGAACTTGGGAAACTTATAAAAGATCCTGAGAAATCTGTAACCGAAATTGAAAAAGAAGAGAAAAAAGAAGAGTAGTCTTTGCACTACTCTTCTCTTTTGCGTCCCGTTTTAAAAAGAATGTAGCGGGAAGCTTTTTATAAGGACTAAGGAAGTTATATAATACTCTTTTTATTTAAATGATAACCCGCTCTCCTCCAAAGCCTTTCTAAACTTCGGCAAAGACGCAGGTCCCATACCATGCAGTTTTAAAATTTCTTTCTCACTATACTTTGAGAGTTCTTCTACAGTGTGAATTCCATGATGTTCTAGTGCCCTTCTTGCTGGTGCTGAAAGAAGAGAGAGAAAACCTTCTTTCGGCGCACTCTCTTTCTCACAGGTTGGGCAAGTTGGACAATCGCTACTTTTATAGTACTCGTGTCCTTGTTCACAAGTTCTTAACGTTGTCATGTTTTATAGTCCCTTTCTGCTCTTTATTCCTCAATATGCACAACATGATTCCCATCAAAGAAGTATAAGCATTTCTCTTTCACAGGATGTTGTAAGCTTTTCTCGAGTGCTTTTGCATATAACGAAAGCTGCACTTTATATCGATCCTCTAAAATTGGTTTCGCTTGATCGAATCCGCCTGGGAACTTTCCTTCAATCGTATCCGTTTTAAAGTCGATTAACGTAATGCCGTCTTCCTCTTCAATCATGCAGTCAATAACTCCTTGGACAAGGATTGCTTCTTCGCTCTTTCCTTGCCAATCTTGATATGCTTCTTCTGCTGCAAGCATCATCGTAAATGGTACTTCACGCTCTACACTTTTTGCTGCTAATACCCTTTTACCTAAGTCACTGTCAAAGAATGAAATTACTTTTTCAATTGCTATTTCTTCTGCCTGCTCGAATGTTAATAATTCCTTATTTACCATTGCTGCGATTTGTTCTTGTAGCGTTTCGGCCGTAATCGGTTTCTTCAAATCTACATGCTGCATAACGGCATGGACTGCTGTTCCGCGCTCTGCGTACGTTAATCCTTTTTTCTCCATGAAACGAGGACGCGTTTTAATTGGTGCACGTAGTTTTTTAATAAAGGCGTTATCACTACCATCTTCTGATTGATAGTTTCTTTTTATTTCTGTAACAGATTGCTTCGCACGGTGAGAGGTTGCTTCCTCATATCCGTACTTCCACAGTAATCTGTCATACACTTCTTCTTTTCGTTCACTTTCTAACGGAACAGCCTTTTTCTCACGAAGTGCTTCTAATAATTCTTGTTTCTCTTCTTGAACTGGTTCTGGCGCAAGTAACGTGTTACCGTCAACAACCTCCACTTTCCAGTTCGTATCATACTCATAAATTTCACCTGGAATATTTCCTTGCCCTAATTCAAGAAGCATTTCACTATCACGATGCCTATATAATGAAGGGGCAATCCAGTCTAAATAACAAGACGCTCCGGCACGTATATGATCTGGTAATAACCATTCACTATGCTCTCTCGCATCAAGCCATTTTTCCATTTCTTTATTTGCATCCTTAACCGTTCCGATTAAAATTAACTTCTCTTTCGCACGCGTTAATGCTACGTATAATACGCGCATTTCTTCCGCAATTAATTCCATTTTCATTTTACGCTTAATCGCAAGTTGTGATAATGTCGTATATTTAATACGTTTACGCGGATCGATAAATTGTGAACCGAAACCGAAATCTTTATGGAGTAAGAAGCGTTTCATTAAATCTTGTGTATTAAAACGACGGCCAAGTCCAGCTACAAATACGACTGGGAACTCAAGTCCTTTACTTTTATGAATCGTCATAATACGAACGACGTCTTCTTGTTCACCGAGAGCTCTTGCCGTACCCATATCATCACCGCGTTCTAAAATACGTTCAATAAAACGTAAGAAGCGGAATAATCCTCTAAATGATGTTGCTTCATATTGTCTTGCGCGGTCATATAGTACGCGTAAGTTTGCTTGTCTTTGCTTTCCTGCTGGTAAACCACCAACGAAGTCGTAATAACCTGTCTCACCGTACACTTTCCAAATTAAATCAGAAAGGGATTGTTGACGCGCAAATTCACGCCATCCTTGCAGTAAGTTATAGAACCACTCTAATTTATCATGTAGTTCTTGCTCTTCTTCAAGCGGTGCTCCTTTTAAGAACGAGCTCATTACTTCATAAAATGACCCTTTTTTCCCATGAGCACGAAGCGTCGCAAGTTCTTCATCATTTAGTCCCACGATCGGTGAACGAAGTACAGCTGCAAGCGGAATATCTTGCATCGGATTATCAATAACGCGGAATACGTTCATCATAATATTTACTTCTGTCGCTTCAAAATAACCAGTCGCAAGGTCTGCATATACTGGAATTCCTTGCAGCTTTAACTCTTCCATAATTTGCGGCGCCCACGGCATGGAGCGAAGTAAAATAACGAAATCACGGTATTGTACCGGGCGCATACTATCATTTTTACGGTCATACACTTCATAACCTGAATCGACCATCGCCTTAATACGCTGTGCTATAAGACGAGCTTCAAGCTGTGCCTTTTCGACTTCTGCACC
Source organism: Bacillus luti (assembly GCF_001884105.1). Classification (GTDB taxonomy): domain Bacteria; phylum Bacillota; class Bacilli; order Bacillales; family Bacillaceae_G; genus Bacillus_A; species Bacillus_A luti. The sequence continues at coordinate 69,175 of NZ_MACI01000047.1, forward strand.
TTCTTCTCCATCTATCACTTCTTCTTCTGTTTGCTGAATGCATAATAGTTCAGCCGCTACATCTTCACCTATTGGATAGCTAGCACCTAGCTTTAATTCAGCGTCAGCATCGTAATCGATTTCCCCAACTTCTTCGCCCATAATTTGTTTGAAGATGAAGTTCGTTCCTGCTAGCACTTCATGACGACTACGGAAATTTTTCGCTAAGTCTATCTTCATTCCGCCGCCTAATCCTTCTTGCGTAAAGCGTTTATACTTTCCTAGGAATAAGCCTGGTTCTGCTAGTCGGAAACGATAAATCGACTGCTTCACGTCGCCAACCATGAACAAGTTTCCTTCACTCTCAGAATCTTTCGTTACAAATTTAATAATCGATTCCTGTACGAAGTTCGTATCTTGATATTCATCGACTAACACTTCAGCAAATTTATTACGATATTGAAGCGCTACAGCTGATGGCTTCATTTCACCGTTTTCACTTTGCTCGCTTAAAATTTGTAAACAGAAATGCTCTAAATCTGTGAAATCGACCATTCCTTTATCTCGCTTCATCGCTTGGAAACGCTCTGTAAATACTTTTACAAGCTGTACGAGTTTTTCTAATACAGGATGCATATCTTGAAAATCTCGTAAAAAGCTTTCAGGTTTGCGGCTAAATAGCTCTTCTTGTAATTTCTTCACTTCATCTTTCGCTTTATTACGAAGAGAGTCTACTTGTTTGACAATATCTTCGTTATAATCACTTTTCTTAATACGTTTTAACGTTTGCCACGATACGTTTTGCATCGCTTCATACACACTTGTCCACGATTCACGAGCAGCGGATGATAACGTTCCAAGTAAAGCTACGTCTGCTTGCAGAGTTTCAACGCGAGGCGCTGGACCGTCAGGAAGCATTGCGAGTTCCGTCGCTTTACGAATATGCTGTTCCGCTGTTTCAAGCTGGAACTTCACATCTTCTAATAAGTAAGAAGCGTACACTAAATCTTCAATGGTCTTTCCTTCGACGTCGTATGCTTCTACTAATTTATCAAGCCATTTCTCGGGATTTGGATGCGCTCTTGATTCTGTATGAAGTGCTAAAATCATACGCTGTAAGTCATCATCACTACGGTCACTCGTATAACGATCAACAAGTTCAAAGAATATCGTATTATCTTCAATTCCATACTCTTCTTCTAATATGTCATCTAGCACTTCTTCTTTTAACAGTTCATTTTCTGTTTGATTCGCAATGCGGAAACGAGGATCTACATCAAGCATGTAGTAATATCCTCTAATTACTTGTAAACAAAATGAGTGAATCGTTGAAATGGAAGCTTTATTTAATAGGCTCAGCTGCTTTCTTACGTGCTGCGAACCTGGTTCATCAATTAATACTTTTTCTAATGCTTCTCCGATTCTGTTTTTCATCTCTTGCGCCGCTGCATTCGTAAATGTTACAACGAGCAGGCGGTCGACATCGACTGGATTTTCTTCGTTTATAATCTTTTTAATAATACGTTCAACTAATACTGCTGTTTTACCTGATCCAGCTGCTGCTGCGACTAAAATATCACGCCCGTTCGCTACAACGGCTTTCCACTGATCATCTGTCCATTGACTACCTTCTGGTTTTTTAGGCCAATTTTCTATCATTCTCCGCCAACCTCCTCTCTTATTTTCTCCATCGCTTCACTATCTTTCATATCTTTTAACGCACGGAACTGATTATCTTCAAGTGACTCATCAAACTGACAAACAGATTTGAAGTTACAGAACGTACATGCCGCTTTATTCCCCATTTTATAAGGAGCAATATCGATAACACCTTCTGTAATGTCTTTTCCGATGTTTTCAAACGTATGGTGTACGTATTTTTGAAGTACGTTAAACTCTTGCTCACTTGCAATGCTAGAACGCGCACTAAAGCTACCGTCTTTTTTCAAACCAGCGGAAATAATATCTGAGCTTCCTGTTGAAAGTTTGTTATCCATTAAACGGACAACGTCAGCATCTCCTAGTACGAGTCCTTTCATTTTAAATTTCTTTAAAATTTCTTTTTCAATTTCTGCTTCCGTTGCGTCACCTTTCATCTCAACGATTGGATTATGAATATGGAAATACAGTACACCAGCTGGTGATGCTGCATGGCCTTTTTTCATCCACGTCTGTGCATTTGAAGTAACAACATCTAAATACGTTAACATTTGAAGTGCTAATCCATAATACACTTCCGTTAAGTCTAGCGCTTTTGCACTTGATTTATAATCAATAATACGTAGGAACGTACCACTTTCATCTTCCGCCTTATCAACACGGTCAATACGGCCGACAACTTCCATCTTCACACCATTTGGCAACGCAAATTCCATTGGCGGAAGCGATCCTGTACCGCCCATACCGAACGGCACTTCTAGGTCAACTGGTACAAACCCGCTCGACTTCGCATGCTCACGAAGAATGATTGATGTACGGAAAATGATTTGTTGTAGTTTTTGTTTTAAATAGAAATGACGGTTCGAACTTAATAAAATTTGCCTTTGTAATAACGGGGCGATTTCTTCTATTACTAAAACAGAAAGATGCTCACACTCTTTTATTGATAAATCCGCCCAAGTGCGATTTTCACGTAATAACTTGTCCGCAATTTTCTTTAGTGCCGCATGGAATAACTCACCGATATCTGGCGCATCAAGTTTGAAAATATCACGCTCTCTTAGCGATAAACCATGCTGCGCAAAATGAGCGTACGCACAACGGTTAAATAGTTCCATACGAGAGACACTTCCCTTAATTGTATCTCCATATAAATCTCTACTTACAGCTGTACTTAGTTTCTGCGCACGATTTCGGTAAAACAAACTTGATAGCACGCGGCTACTTTTTTGTTTCCATTCATCTGAAGTTACGTAGAAGTTATATACGTCCCACCAAAAGTCTAAATTCCCTTCAAATCCGTATCGCTTCCACGTTTGCAATTGCTGCATAACGTAAGATAACGTTACTTCTGGTGTTGCTACGTATGAAATTTGTTCTGAACGCGATAAGTCGTTTACGTCATTCGTAATGAACGAGTCTTTTACATCTGGGAACATTCTTTTTATTTTCTTAATAAAGCTAGACGCAAGTAACGTCTTTCCTTCTTCATCTGCAAGTGGACATGAAATGTATAATTTCTCAGTCGCTCTCGTTACCATTTGGTACATAACGAACTGTTCTTCTAATAAAGTTTGTCTCGTCGTTGGCGCTAATTCAATTCCTGCCGCGCCAAGAACTTCTCTTTCCTCATCAGAAAGCATTCCTTCATCCATCGGTGCTGCTGGTATGACGCCTTCATTTACGCCGATAATGAATGTTGCTTTCACGTTTGATAACCTGGAGTGATCAATATTAGCAACTAATACTTGGTCTAATGACGGCGGAATGTTAGCGAATTGAAGTGCTTCAAGACCTGTCGACATAACGTCCGTAAACATAGAAAGTGACATTTTCTCTTCACCGAGCATCTCTACAAACGTATCAAGAAGGCTCATTACTTCTTCCCAAACTTGCTCATGGTCTGTCGCAAATAAGAAATCTCCACTCTCTTCTGCACGTATACGTAATTCCTCTAACTTCTTCGGAACATCAAGTTCTTCTAAAAATAAGTAAACGGCTTCGCACATTTGCATAACAGTTCCCGCACGCTTTAACCTTTTTTGCATGCGAATAACAGGCGTTCTTACAACGTCACGCAGCCTGTTTATTTTCTCTTCCATTTCACGTTCACTGTCAGTTATCATTCCGCTTGTATCGTCAAGTGAACGATAGCGGCGATACATCCACGGATCCTCAGAAATCCATCGCTTCCCTTGTACACCGTACGCTAGGCAGTAATTCTCAAACTCATCCATCTCTTCGCGCATCGCTTCTTTTCTTACGTCTAGCGGATATAAAAGCTCCGTTTTAACGCAGCGAAACACTGCGTCATAGCGCCAATTCCCGCTAATAATCTCGAGTGCAGAACGAATGCATTCTACTAATGGATGATGTGACATCGGGCGTTTTTCATCGATGAAATGCGGAATATTATAATCCGTAAATAACGTTCGCATTACATCGTAATAACTTTCTCCGTTACGAAGAAGGACTGCAATATCTCGGTAACGATACTGTTCATCCGCGACAAGTTTACGAATTTCACGAGCAACTCCTTCTACTTCAGCTCGTAAATTCGCTGCTGTACTAATTGTTACGCTTGCTTCACCATGAAACTTTTCATTTGGACGAGCTTCATAATGCGTTTCTAAATGAGCTAATGCCGGAGAATGAAAACGAGGCTGTTCCATAAGTGGAATTGTTTTTTCAATTTCTATTTTCTCTTCACGTGCTACTTGCTTTATTTTTTCATATGTTAACGTCGTCTCATAAAATAGATCTAGTTCATTTACTGGCTGCGCTAACGTTTTTTCATCTATCGTCAACGTAATTGTGACTCTCGCTCCGCACATCATGAGCTTTCTTAAAATTTCTAGCTCTTGCGGGGAAAACGAATGAAATCCATCTATATAAATTTCAGCGCCATTTACATATTCAGACTGCGGAAGTTTTTCCACGAGTAATTGCAGATAGTCTTCTGAATCTAAATACTTTCCAATTAAAGCACGTTCAAAATCATCGTATAATAGTTGTAAATCATATACTTTATTCGCTAATAACTTTTGTTCTGCACTGCTACTATGCGCATCTAGTTGTTGCCACATTTCATATACGTTAGATGGCGTCACATTATACCGTTTAAACTCTGCAATCATACTACCAAGATGTTCAAAGAAACCATTTTGCTCCGCTGCTTTTTGGAACACTGATAGTCCATCTTTACGCGACTCTACAATTTTACGAAGTAACATATGTACGCCCGCTTCATCAATATGAAGACGGCTCGCTCCGCCAACTTCTTGCAACACTTTCCACGCTAATCGTGAAAAACTAAAAACTTGTGCCCGAATAGAACCTCTTACATCCTCGCTTCCAATTAACGCCTGCTGCGTTTGGAATGTCATCTGTTCTGGCACAAGATATAATATTGTTTTCCCTCTCGGGCGCTGCTTTAACTCTTCCTGTACTTCGTGTAAACAAAGTGTACTTTTTCCACTTCCCGCTCTACCAATCACAAATCGAAGTGACATGTAACCCCACCTTTCACTTACATAACGAACGTTAGTTTGCTACTATAATTGTATTATAGTACACGAAAAAAGACAAACGGAGTTGTTTGTCTTTTCTATACTTCTACTTCATTATATCAACCTTTTGAAAAATTCATTTGTACCTCTTTAATTGGCCAATATCGTAAATCAACTTTACCGACAACTGTATCAGCTTTCACAAATCCGAAGTGTCTACTATCCCAACTGCCAAGTCGATTATCACCAATTACAAAAATATAACCGGGCGGTACAGACTTTTCTTTCGTTAACTCTTCTAGTTTAAAATCGCCTGTTAGTTGCCGTCCATTTATCTCTTTCTTAAATGTTTCTAAATAAGGCTCATCCACGAATTGTCCATTTATGTAAAGTTTATCATGCTTATATTCGATATGATCCCCAGGTAAACCGATAATTCGTTTTACATAGTCCTCTTTTTTATTCGCATGAAACACAACAACATCGAATCTGTTTAAGTCCCCTACTTGATAACTCACCTTATTGACAACGAGCATATTGCCATCTTGCAATGTCGGCATCATTGACTTCCCCTCTACAACGTACGTTGAAAAGAAAAACGTTCGAAAAAATACAGCTAATAATACACCAATTAAAATTGTTCGTATCCACTCTATGCCTTCTTTTTTCAAAGTTTTCTTCATCCGCTTCTCCCCTTACCCTTTAATAATGAAGCTTGCCTTTATAAAGTGAAACTTAATCGGTGGGGGGTTTTGTTCATCCCCCACCTAACTTCTTTGCTTGAGCCGAATTTTTTCGTGGGAGTTTTACTGCCCGTTAATGCGGGACAAAGAAGACTATTCTTAATGTAGTTCTAACCTTACTTCAATTTTTTTACCGACATACCATAAAATAAAAATACTAATTGCTACAATTACTGATTTCACCGGATTATGAATAAATGACATTAAATCATGACCGATATACGTTAAAATAAAAATCATCACAAGCTTTCCGAATGCGAGTGCAAGTCCAAACTGTTTTACGCTAATGCGAGATAAACCAGCGACAACGTTTATAAGCGCAGACGGTGTAAACGGAAAACAAAATATGACGAAAATCGGTGCGAATCCTTTTCTTTCAATCCACCCCATTGCCTTTCGCACTCTCTCATGCTTATTTACAAAAGAGAAGAAACGACTGCGTCCAAAATGACGGATAATGAAAAAGACAAGCATGGCACCTATTACTGAGCCAAGCCATGAATATAGAAAACCGAGCCAAAATCCAAATGCAACAGCATTCGCTAGTACAAACACAATAAGTGGTAATGCTGGAATTAGCGCTTCTATCATCGGTAAACCAATACCAAGAAGTGGTCCGAACGCTTTATAACTTTCCACAATATGATCCATATTTTCTGGTGAAAAATACTCTTTGATCGACTGAAAATCCATTCTACACTTTACCCCTTTACTCTATTACTACCTCTACTGTATCACTGCGGAAATGAAAGAGGAAATGGTAGATACGACATATGGAGATGTATTTATTAAACTTTCCATACCTTTCATTAGAATTCCTTCATTATTATGCTATGATAATCTATCAATATTCGACAGGATGTGAAGTTAATTTAAATAACGTGTCCGATTATAACTTAATGGTTACGTTTGATGAGAAAAAAGAGAATACTAAAAGTAATAATTAGTCTTTTCCATATAAGTAGCGATGGATCATTATTTTCCCTTCAAACAATCATCTATTTGCTAGTTCTTACAAGCATTTTTTTTAGCAAGCGTACACTGTCAATTACGATGAGTATTAACATATATAAGAAAGATAGTATTAATACTGTACTCGGAATAGGTAACATTCGAAATTTGTATAGAAACTTATCAATCATATATATATCTTCTTCATTCGTTATAGTTGCAGGAGTGAAGATGAGGTAATCTTTCCAATTATCTATCCACGTTAAATTAACTGCGGAAAAATTCATTGTTCCTAACCACAAGTAAAGAAACATTGGTATAAGAATCATATATTGCAGGCTATGTAATATCTTTCTTTGCTTCTTACATTCAATAATTTGAAAGACAATAAGTGTTAGTACATACACGATTGACAGAAAACATACTATAGTGACAAACGGTTGAATTGAAAAAGCAAATAGCAATTTATCAATTTCACTAATTTGACTATAATCAGTTGCATTTTGAGGTGTGAAAACAAAATTTCGTTTATCAGCATCTATCATCAACTGACTACCAGTGAAACTTGTAAACATAAATGTAATAAAAAATATAGGCAAAGCAAGAATATATTGCACCCAAAATAACATGGTCCTTTTCAGCATACCATCTCCTTTTTATACAGCATGGAAAAAATATGATGTATGTTCACACTATATTAAATATATAGGATAATTACCATTATATTGTAATTCTATATTCTCTTTAGCCCTCCGAGAACAAAAAGTTTGTACATTTCTCTCGTTTTATTTATGAATCTTACAGCGTAGACGGTATATATAATGAAATCAAAAAGGATGAGTCTCCCCATCCTTTTCCTCTCATATATCCTCTTCTCTAACAACATACACTTTCTCATAAGCTGGTCTTAACGTTAATCCATCTCTTTGATCAACCTCTTTAAAACAAGGACTCCCTTGTTTCTTCCGACGATCTTCATACTCTGTACGCAATTTCGCTGTACGATTTTGTTGATTTTCAAAACTAGTTTTTGATATTTCTAGCTTCACAGCAAAGCCATTTATAAATCTAATAATAAGATTTCCATCTTTTAATTCTTTATTACTTTCAATATAAAAATGAGATAACCACGCGCACTCTTTTCTAGAATAAGAATAGGTAGGGAAAAAATAAAGTTGATCCGTCGGACTAATCGCAATCGGTGCTTTATGTGTAATATGAGTTAACTCTTTCGTTCCTTCTTTTCTGCCTAAGAAACTAGAACCATGCTTGCGGCAACTTCTTTCTATAATATCTAGAGGCTTTTGAAATACGAAAAAAGAATCTTCTATTTCGACAACTCGCGTAACAATTTTCTTTTCACTAAGGATAACAGGAAGTAAGGCCATCGTATTTTTATTTACAACATAATTTTCGACATAGCGTTCTACTTTATTTTCCATACTCTACTATCTCCCTTTTTATTTTCTATTTATACTAGCAGCTGCATGTATAATGTTAGCACTAAAAAAAGGGAAACACCTTACAATCTACGATTATTTACAAAGGTTTATCATTTATTAAACACATTATAAATTTATTAATGATAATATAGTAATAATAAATAATTAATTCATATAAAAAGAGGATTCTACATAAGGAAATGAATGTATCATTTATACTTACCAATTTTCATCCGTAAATACAAATTCTCCGGTATTCGTAATGGTGTGAATATGATCACGATTGACACGATTACCAGAAATATCATATATATTTTTGTAACTCTGTAGACTATCAAGCAATTTTTCAGTTTGAATCGTAGGAGAGGTTTTATCTTCAATTGATACAAAATGAAGATGTTCATGTAAGAATTTTGGGTGTAGTGACAAATATAGAGTTGGTTTATGCGATGTTAAAAATTCCTGCAATTGCGGAATAAGAGTATACTCCCCGCCCTCAATATCCATTTTAATAAAGTTTATATCTTGTATGTTATTATTATTTATTAAATCGTATATTGTAAGAGCTCGCACTTTGCAAGAGTGATCTGAAATAGTTGGAACCAGACTAGAAGTAGAATCTCCAAATGTATGTCTCATGTATAGGTTAATATCGCCAGATTCTTCAGCTATAGCCGCATTAATAGGGGTAATCTTTGAAGCAATAGAATGATTTAATGCACAATTTGCTAGCAGCTCCTGAAAAGCGATAGGATCTGGCTCCATTCCATACACACGTTTAGCTCTATGTGCACCGTATAATACAGTTGGACCGATCCAAGCTCCTATATCTAAATATGAGTGTGCGGGACTTAAAAATCTATCAAAAATCTTAAATGTTTCTTCTTCCCATTTCCCTCGGTTCATGTCATTCCAGATCCATATTGTCTGTGGATTAGAAATCACATTGAAGTGTACATCATTCTTTGTAACTTGGATTGGCTTTACAAACATCATATCACTCCTTTAATCGTTCTCATCTATATAAACCCTACTTATATTTTTCATATCATTACTTTATAAATATTTAATACATTACTATGCTTTGCATTCAAATAAATTTACACATAATACATTTTTAAAGAGGGCTTATATAGATTGCATTCACGTATACCAAGTTGGTGGCTTTGGCACATAATCATAATGATATAATGTAGCTGGAATTTTCACTTGATTCACAATATCTTGTGATACTCTAGCACCCCATTCATCATCTTCCCCATAACTTACATTTAAAAATTTATGTTGTACGGCAATTCGTTTTGCATAACACATTATATGATTCGGTTTTCTATAATAAAAATTTTCATCTTCTGTATGCTCGAGTTCTTTTCCGAATTTAGTAACTTTACTGAAAAGATTATTGAAATTTACTAAAACATCGAACACGATACAATCAGCTGTAGCATTTGAAGCAATAGTAGTACATAGCGTATCAATATAATTCGGCTCTACTCGATCATCATCATCTACAAAAGCAACGTATTCACCTTGCGCTTGTTCAATAAGAATATTACGCTTTTCTCCAGTCGTTCTCTTTTTATTTTCGAGCAATACAAGTATTTCTACAGGTTTATCTTTAGCTTGTTCATATAATGTATCAAGCATTTGCTTTAAATGAGTCATCCGTTCTGGAACAGAAGGAATTAGAATCGAAAGTACAATATTCGTCAACTCCTCACCTCTTTTTCAAAATTACATACGCTTGCTTAGTTACATATTAGGATACAAAATGATGTAGTATGCATTTTCAACCTATCTTTACAATATGTAAGATTCTCTGTTTTGTTCATGATTTTTATGAACGGTTCGCATATTACATAGACAGATGCAACAGTAATGAGGGTAGTATAAAACTCATAAATATTCAAAAGTGAACAGATACATGGACAAATCAAATAGTATTATATTCACTTTCTTTTTGCCGGATCGTTCTTTACAAAACGTTTCAGAAATCTACATGTATAGCACATGAAAATATAGTAAAAGACCTTCCTTCATGGAACGCCTTTTACATCTCTACTACCTTTATATTTACTCTTCTTCATCCTCAAAAAAACCTACTATTTTTTCTTCTTCATATTTATATTTTCTTCCAAGATTCTCTGTATCCCTTCAAAATTCGAAATAGCATTATATATTGATATTAAGATTAAATATTCGAATGAGATTTCTTCAAATCAATTAACGTCACTTTATCATGTTCATACGTTTTCGCGTACGCCTTTATCTCTTCAATCGTATGTTTTAAGTCCTCTTTGTTACCTATACGGACATCTAGTATTACTTCACTTGTATACTTCTCTATCATATATATCCCCCGCCTTCTCCCCCCAATATAATCAATGTGCTCATATATTTCAACAACAAAAAAAGGATGGCATGAGCCATCCTTTTTTCCATCATCAACTATAAATTATAGTTTGATTACGTTTTTAGCTTGAGGTCCACGGTTACCTTCTTCGATTTCGAAGCTAACTTTTTGACCTTCTTCTAGAGATTTGAAACCTTCAGTTTCGATTGCAGAGAAGTGTACGAATACGTCGTTTTCGCCTGGAACTTCGATGAAACCGAAGCCTTTTTCGTTGTTAAACCATTTTACTTGTCCTGTTACTGCCATGATTATTTCCTCCTAAGAAAATACAAATTTTTAATTTTTTAGTCTTCCTGTCTAAAAAAAGAATCCACACATTATCAAATACGAAACATAAACTAGTTCTCACATACTTTTTCTCGTTCGTTTTCAGCACTTGATAACATATGGATTGCTTAATTTAACTATTCAACTGACATCATCATAGCACACTTAAAATAAAATGTACAATCTTTTTTGAAAATAACTGACAAATTAAGTCGCGTATATAATTATAAATATCTTATTTGAACAGGAACAAACACATTATTTGAATACGATTACATTCCTTATTCTAAGGTGTTAAAATATAATTTCACAATAGTTAAATGGAGGGGATTATATGCCAAACTATGAGAAAGAAGAAAAGCTAACAGGGGGAAACGTCTCTAACGTATATCGTTCTGAAAATACTGTTCGGCGCGAATTAAAGCAAGGCAGCGCAAAAATCCATACGTTATTACATCATTTAGAAAACAAAGGTTTTCATTATGCACCGAAGTTTTTAGGGATAGATGAAAAAGATAGAGAGATTTTATCCTTTATTGAAGGAGAAGCTGGGAATTATCCTTTAAAAGAATATATGCAATCTAATGATACTTTAAAAGAAATAGCAAAGATGCTTCGTCTTTACCATGATGCGGTAAGTGACTTTCCGTTATCGGATGAGTGGAAACCGATGGATCATACGCCAAATAACATTGAAGTTTTATGCCACAATGATTTTGCCATATATAATATTATTTTTAATGACGAGAAACCAGTGGGCATTATTGATTTTGATGTTGCTGCCCCTGGACCAAGACTTTGGGACATCGCTTATACGCTTTATACTTGCGTGCCTTTAAGTAGAGTATATTATACAGAGTCCGGAGACGCCGTTCATTATGACTCATCGCAACATGCCAGCCGCATAAAAGAAAGAGTGAAATTGTTTGCTCAATCCTACGGTAAAAGCATGGATGAAGATTATGTAGGAATGGTGTTACTACGGTTAGAAGGATTATGTACATATATGAAACGAAAAGCACAAGAAGGCGACGTGAATTTCCAAAGAATGATAGATGAAGGACATTTAGAGCATTATGAAAAAGATATGAAGTTTATTCGTGAGCATGAGAAAGAGTGGATTTGATCATAGTATCTTTTTTGCCGGATCATTGGTATCATTTCATTTACTCTCAAATCGTTCATAAAATAACAAGGGGCACCCTTCAAAAGGTGCCCCTTCCTTTTATTTCGTAAACTGCGCCTCTTCTGTAGATCCTTTTAATGCTGTCGTTGATGACGTACCGCCTGTAATGACTTGTGCTACTTCATCAAAGTAACCTGTTCCTACTTCGCGTTGATGACGCGTTGCAGAGTAACCGTGTTTTTCAGCCGCAAATTCTGCTTGTTGTAACTCAGAGTACGCTGCCATGCCGCGCTCTTTATAGCCACGTGCTAATTCAAACATGCCATAGTTTAATGAGTGGAATCCAGCTAGTGTTACGAACTGGAACTTATAACCGTAAGACGCGATTTCTTTTTGGAAGCTCGCAATTGTTTTTTCATCTAATTTTTGTTTCCAGTTAAATGAAGGTGAACAGTTGTAAGCAAGTAGCTTTCCTGGATGCTCCTTATGAATTGCGTCCGCAAATCGTTTCGCATCTTCTAAATTTGGTTCAGACGTTTCGCACCAAACGAGATCTGCATAAGGAGCATATGCTAAACCACGTGCAATTGCTTGATCAAGACCTGCTTTCGTACGGTAAAACCCTTCTGGTGTTCTTTCTCCTGTAATAAACTCTTTATCAACTGGGTCGATATCACTCGTAATTAAATCTGCCGCATCCGCATCTGTTCTTGCAACGATAATTGTTGGCACGCCCATTACGTCTGCCGCAAGGCGTGCGGAAATTAAATTGCGCACCGCTGTTTGCGTCGGTAGTAATACTTTTCCGCCTAAATGACCACATTTTTTCTCTGAAGATAATTGATCTTCAAAGTGTACGCCTGATGCACCCGCTTCAATCATACCTTTCATAAGTTCAAATACGTTTAATTGTCCGCCAAATCCAGCTTCTGCATCTGCAACGATTGGTACAAAATAATCTGTATCTCCGCTTCCTTCCATATGCTGAATTTGATCCGCACGTTGAAGCGTTTGATTAATTCGTTTTACTACAGCAGGTACGCTGTTCGCTGGATATAAACTTTGGTCTGGATACATATGTCCAGAAAGGTTTGCATCAGCTGCTACTTGCCAACCGCTTAAATAAATTGCTTTTAACCCTGCTTTTACTTGTTGCATCGCTTGGTTTCCTGTTAGTGCGCCAAGTGCGTTAATATAATCTTCCTTATGAAGTGACTCCCAAAGCTTTTCTGCACCGCGGCGCGCTAATGTATGCTCAATATCAATCGATCCGCGCAGACGAATTACATCCTCTGCTGAATATGGACGTGTGATCCCTTTCCACCGCTTATCTAATTCCCAGCTTTCTTGTAATTTCTCGATTCTTTCGTTTTTCATATGTTCCATCCCCTTTTCGTTTTATAAAATTTCATAACCCGGTAATGTTAAAAATGGTACGAATTCATCATTCCGAACGAGATTTGTAAATAACGTTGTTGCCTCTCTGAATCTCCCTTTCTTAAAGGCTTCCTTACCAATCTCTCTTTCTATTTTTGCTAATTCTTCTTCTTTCAATTCTTCCATTAATGCAAGCGTAATATTACGGCCATCATGTAACTTTCCGCCTTCATGACGAATCCATTGCCACACTTGTGCTCTTGAAATTTCCGCTGTTGCCGCATCTTCCATTAAGTTATAAATTGGTGCTGCTCCCCGTCCGCTTAACCAAGATGCAATATATTGAATACCTACACTAATATTCGTACGAAGACCCTCTTCTGTAATCGTTCCCACCGGCACTTCTAATAAATCTTTTTCTGTAACATGTATTTCTTCACGTTTTCTAAAAATTTGATTCGGTGTTTTCATAATGTGATTAAATATTTCCATCGCGACTGGTACAAGTCCCGGGTGGGCAACCCAAGTCCCGTCATGACCGTCTAAAGCTTCGCGCTCCTTATCAGCACGCACCTTTTCAAAAGCAGCTTCATTTGCTTCCGGACTATTTTTAATCGGAATTTGTGCTGCCATCCCTCCAATAGCCGGTGCATTACGGCGATGACATGTTTGAATTACTTTCAACGAATACGTGCGCATAAACGGCGCCGTCATCGTGACTTGCGCTCTATCTGGTAGTAAAAATGCATTATGATTCCGGAAAGCCTTTAAAAAGCTGAAAATATAATCCCAACGTCCGCAGTTTAATCCAGCAGAATGATCTTTTAACTCATACAAAATTTCATCCATTTCAAACGAAGCGTGAATCGTTTCCAGTAACACCGTCGCTTTAATTGTTCCATTTGGAATCCCGATGTATGTTTGAGCAAACACGAATACATCATTCCACAACCTTGCTTCCAAATGACTTTCCATTTTCGGTAAGTAGAAATATGGGCCGCTCCCTTTTGCTAAAAGAGCTTTCGCATTATGGAAAAAATACAGTCCGAAATCTACTAAGCTACCAGACATATTTTGTCCGTCAACTTTCATATGTTTTTCTTCTAAATGCCATCCTCTTGGACGTACGATAAGTACTGCTGTTTTATCATTTAATCTATATTCTTTTCCTTTATCATTCTTATATGAAATCGTTCCCTTTACTGCATCTCGTAAGTTCAGTTGGCCTTCCACCGCATTTTCCCAAGTTGGTGAATTCGAATCTTCAAAATCCGCCATAAAAAGATGCGCTCCTGAATTCAAGGCGTTAATAACCATCTTTCTATCTACCGGTCCAGTAATCTCTACGCGGCGATCCTCTAAATCTTTTGGCAGCTTGGCAATTGTCCAATCCGATTCACGAATGTGCTTTGTTTCTTCTAAAAACTTCGGAAATTTTCCTGCATCAATTCGTTTTTGTTTCTCTACACGCTTTTGTAAAAGTTCTATGCGGCGCTCATTAAAATTTTCATGCAGTTTCTTTAAAAACTTAAGCGCCTCAGGTGTCAATATTTCGTTGTACGCTGGTAACATTTCTCCTACGAGTGTAACCCGTGAAGTTTGCGTCGACATATTAGCATCCCCTTCTTAAACTGTTTTATAACAGATTTGATTTCATGTTTTATATTATATAACAAATCTTCAGAAAAGGAAGTTTTTTTTGAAAATTCATTTCATTTTTTTCCAAAACGCGATGATTCCGCGCTTTATCCCATACAAAAAAGGCCGCTGTTATACAACAATGACCTTTTTGTATTATTCTACTTTCATTCATTAAACTTTATTGTTGCTCTGCTTCTTCCACATTCTGCAACATTGTTTTATATAAAAACTGTGCGTATTGTTCTCTTGTTACTTTCATAGACGGGCCAAATTTATTTTCTCCGATTCCCGCTGTAATATCATTTGTTTGGATTGCACTAATTGCGTTCTTTGCCCATGAATCTGCTGCAACATCATTAAACGTATGAGGTCCCTTTGCCTGTAAGTCAAAAGCATTCGTAAGAACTTGCGCCATTTCTGCACGCGTTAACGTCGCCTTCGGTCTAAAGTTTCCATGCTCGTCTCCCATGAAAATTTCCAGTTCCGTTAAAGCCAATATTTCCTCGATAAAGTTTGTCGAGTTTTCATCGATATCTTCATATGGGTTTTCATATTCATCTTGTTCTTCTATATCAAACACACGATAAATTAAAGCTGCCACTTGCTCACGTGTTACATCATCCCCAAAACCAAATATGTCATTTCCATATCCAAAGATAATTTCATTTGCCGCTAAACTATGAATCGCTTCATATGACCAATGTCCTTCTGGTACATCTTTAAATACAATTGTATTTGTATTTTGTAGCGGTGCACTTTCCGCTTTTACATAATTACTCTCTGCTGAGAATAACACCCCACCCATAATTGTTAATGCTGTAGCTGTTTTTAATAATTTTTTGCTCATGAAATTATCTCCCCAATATGTATATGTTTTTTTAAAAAATATACAGAAAAAACGGTATAGCAACAATATATTTTCCGACAAAATTCGTGACATTTTTGTGAATCATATTACACATCATTTCTTTTTTATGAGGTTGATTATCAAGCTTATGTACAACAATAAACATACATATTAACGGATAATTATTCCTTTTTAAACAAACAAAAAAGCACAAATATTTCTATTTGTGCTTTCCTATTTCACTCTATTTCCAGTCCTCTTTCAAATGATAATTAATAATCGCATTGTTTATAAACTGTGCATATTGTGCTCTCGGTACAAAGGAATTTAATTCATACATACCGTTTCCAGTTCCTGTAACAACTTGATTAGATTGCAGTGCACTAATTGCCTCTTCTGCCCAATGTCCTTTCGGTACATCTTTAAATGTATGCTTTTGTTTCGCTTCGAAAGTATATGCCTTTTGAAGTACTACTGCCATTTCAGCTCGAGAAATGGGTGCTTTCGGTCTAAAGTTTCCGTTTGTATCACCTTTAAAAACACCACGTTTTGTTAACGCTAAAATTTCCTTCTTGAAACTAGTAGAACTTTCAGAAATATCTTTGTATGGATTCGCTACTGCTCCTTCGTCTTTCATTTCAAGAGTTTTGTAAATAACGCCTGCCACTTGTTCACGTGTTGTAAGATCGTTAACACCATACTTTCCATTTCCATACCCAACTATAATTTTATTATAAGCTAAATCTAAAATAGCATCATATGCCCAAAATCCGTATGGAACATCATCAAATACAATCATTTCCGGATACTCTTCCGCTTTTACAGGCGCCACATTCGGTCCTGCAAATATACCTCCTACCATTGTCGCAATCATCATTACACCCAATATTTTTTTCTTCATTGTCCTCTCTCCCTATTTCTATTTATATTAAATAGAAAAATAATTGATAATACGAAGCATTGAACTTCATTGTTTCAGGAGTACTAAATTGATGGTGAATGTAAGATAAAATGCCAATCTTCTAGAAGAAACATTTTGACTACCTTTTTGCTTTATACCTCCTTCTTTCTTTTTCAAAAGGAAGTTGTCACATCTTAGGTGTTATATAATAAAATATTCTACAATCTCTTTGTGAACTCCTTTGCATTTTTAAATTTCACTTTATCGACACAAAAAGCGAAAAAAGTGAATTATGTTGCGCTCGTATTCACCGATAGATCCTTCTCTGTTCCCTTGCGAAACGTTAGTGCCATCCCTACGAATATAAGAACAATACCTACTACTTGCATGCTAGTCGGTCTAAATCCGGTAAAGACTGTGTCTAATAGTATTGCAACAGCAGGGTCTAAAAATACGAGTACAGAAATGAGTCTCGTCGATAAATCTCTTAAACTGTCAAAAAATAAATAATATACAAACCCAGTATGTATAAGCCCTGTCGCTGTAATCATCATCCAGTTCATCTCTGTTAATCCTTGAAATTTCCCGAAATCTACGAATGGTAGCAATAAAAAAATGCCTAAAAATGTTTGTAAAAATGTCATTGCATATGCGCTCGTATGCTTGATTCCTTTCCCTAGTAAAGTAGTAAAAGCATAGAATAACGCCGCAAGTAGTGCCCATACCATTCCAGATGACATGAGTTTCTCGAGCGACACACTTCCATCTACTCCAGCTACTAAAACTGTACCGAAGAAACAGATAGCAATCGACATGACCGCAAATATTGTTAACTTCTCTTTAAATACGATACTCCCAATCATTAATACGATAATTGGAGCAAGATGGTAGACAGAAATCGCAATGGTAATTGACATAACTTCAAACGCTTTAAATAGAAATACCCAGTTAAAAACGAGAAATACGCCGCACGCTAATATTTGCACGATCTCTTTTTTATTCCATTTTTCATTTTTATATTGTCCTGTTACGAACCAACATAACGTTAAAAATAAAGTAGCACAAATACAACGAACGAATACTAATTCAAACGATGGTAAACCCGTTTGGACAGAAAAAAATCCAATCGATCCGAAAATAGACATCGAAAGAATCATTTTGATAGCCGGCATTGATTTTGAATGAAACAAAATATTAACCTCCTAAACATTTCACTGAATATTCTTTTTATTATACACTATAATTTTCCAAAACTCGAATATGCCATAATAAAAAGAAGCAGTACACTACTGCTTCTTCGTTTTTTCATATTGTTCAAACGTATGAATTCTTTCAAAAATTGGTGGGTGTGTATATAAGAAAAATTTCACTAACGCAGGTGGATTCACTTGGCTTAAGCTTGTTTTTGATAAATATTGAAATGTTTTCACACCAGATTTCCCGTCCTTCGTCATATTTAAAGCATATTGATCCGCCGCGCGTTCTTCTATACGTGAAACATAGTTTGTTGCTGGTTGTGACGCGAAGGATAGTACAGAAGAAATTAAGAAAAATAAAGGTAAAATTGAGAAACATGCCACTTTTGAAATTTGCAGCGTATCTCCCCATTTTCGAATACACATATTTATAATACGACTAATGAGATACATACCTATAAACGATAGCAACACATAACTCGCAACGCCCCAATATATATGTTTCATAACATAATGCCCCATTTCATGGGCCATTATAAATAAAATCTCTTTATCTTTTAATTGCTTAAGCGTTGTATCCCACATTACAATGCGGGCGTTAGGGCCAATTCCTGTTACGTATGCATTTAACGCATTCGTTTTTTTCGACATATTTACTTCATATACATGTTTAGCAGGAATGTCAGCTTTGTCTGCTATCGCTAAAATTTTCGTTTCTAATTCTTTATTTTTCAGCGTCGAGAAGTCGTTATACAGTGGATCAATAACGACAGGCTGTATGAATGTTAAAAAGATTGTAAACGGAACAGATAGTGCCCACCCTGCTACCCACCATCTCTTCGGGAATTTACGAATAAGCCATAGAAGAACCGTAACTACGATTAACATCGTCGCATAACTCTCCCAAAAACCGATAACATGATCTTTTATCCAGCTTTGTGTACTTTGCGTTGAAATGCCGTAATCAACGGATACTTTACGGCTAATCCATTGCATCGGCAGAGCAAGAACTGTAGTAAGTAATGATAAGTAAAAGAAATAAATCGCAACTTGTAAGACACTTATTTTCGTCGTTTCCTTCGACCATTTCTCAAACTTTCTTGAAACACCGAGCACAAGAACAAATAATAAAATAATCCATTCAAGAGGCGTCGCTAAAAAGTACAGTAAATTTTTCACGCGCGAATAATCTTGGCTTAGCGTAAGCTCTCTTGCATTCATAAAAGTTTCTGGATCTGCACTCGTTCCTTTATACATCTCCGGAATGAGTTCATGATTCCATCCAAATAAATACCAATATATAAGTAACGCAAATCCAACGTACAAAAAAAGCGACCACCCAATAACTTTCCTCACGCTATTCCCTCCTCTATGCTGCCTGTCTATTATTATTGTAAGTTCGTACATGCTAAATTAGAACAAGCTAATGACATAAAAAAACTCTTCTACATAAGAAGAGTTTCGCCTACCTGTATACACTCTATTCAGTTAGAAACACACCCGCATACTTATTAAAACAAGTGCTCTTCTTAAGGTAGAACATCTATTAACAAACTAAAATCATGTAAAGAAAAAGAACTATATTTCATAATACCTTGCACAGCTAAAAGTAAAATAAGACCGATCACACACATATAGTTAATACTTTCTTCACTCTTTTTTTCAGTAACTATTCCGCCACTTATACATAAAATCCCTAATAAATGGAGCGCTAAATACATGAAAAAGTAAGCTTCTTCCCAGCGAAGAATAACATTTCCTGTCGTTATTAGCACTATACTAAGTAAAATCAAATAAAAAAACTTATTTGATGATATCGTTTCATTCATGTAATTTTATACATTCCTTTCAAATTTCGAATTAATGATGTTTCAAAGCTATAACGTAAATGATTGTTTTCATACTATAAAACAAAAGGAAAGCCACTATTACTTTCTCGAATACTGTATGAACCCACATATACTTCTCTTCATTTTTTTTGAAGATGCGCTTCATCATTTCTTCTACAATTAAACCAAATATTAGTAAAACCCCTAACACAATAAGAAGAGAAATAATATTTTCTTTTAAATGAGTACTAGAAAATAAGTAATACTCTGGAAACACAATCGTATCTACTACAGGTTGCACCCAATGACACACGCTTTTATCACACATATCTGTAAGAGACGTAGCATCTATAATGTCTTTCAATATTTTTTCAATCGTCTTCTTCATTTCATTTATCCCCCACTACATCTGAAAAACTCTTTGCCTGCTCTCCATATATAACTGGAACTTCTTTACTCCAATATTTGCGGTTAACAAATAAAAAGATGAGTACTAAATTTAATCCCGTTATAAAAATTATAAGTCCCGGGAAAAACGTCGTGTAGTTTGAGAAATCTGCAAAACTCATGATTTTTTCCCTACTTACTAGAAACGAAGCACCGATTACAAATGCATTGTTTAACATATGGATCGCAATTGGCATGAGTAAGCTTTTCGTACGAATATATACAATGGATAATACGATGCTAAATAAGGCCGCACCGAGGAAATCGACATGTAACATTGCAAATAAAAATGCGACTGCAATCATCGCTATACTCGTTCCCCATTTTGCAGCAAAGCGCTGCAGTAAAAATCCGCGAAATACAAACTCCCCAATAATTGGTGCGATAAATACGACCATAATAAATTGATATACATATCCCCCGGCACTATCTACAATTGGTTCATGCAAAGCGTTCATAATAAAATCTGGTGTAATCCATGCAAAGCTGTACATGTACAAAATGAGATAACCGTAACTGAACATGCATAATATAATCGTTATGTAAAAAACTTGCACCAAGTTAAATGTTTCATTTTTATTAATAAAACATGCAAATGAAACACGGTGTTTTCTATACTCATAAAAAATCCATGTAATCGGAAGGATATAGAATATAAAAATATTTATGAAAGAAGAATTTTGTATATGAAATGTACTTTCTAGCAATTCCCCACTACTTCTCGCTACTAAAGTTAATAGTGCAAATACAATTAAAAAATATCTAGCTCGCATCATTTGAAACGGATTCACACTCATCTCCTCCCCTATGTTACTTTTATCATATCATTTGATTCTTAATTTTTTGTGAAAGAAAACCTTAAAATTTCCTTAAAAATTCCATAAGTTACAAAATGATGGTATGATATTCGAGGAAATTAGGAGGGATTCTTATGTATGAAGCAAATATTTTACTCGTTGATGACGAAACAGCAATATTACAACTACTAACTACCATTCTTGAAAAAGAAGGTTTTTCTCATATTACAACTGCTACTTCAGCGGAAATGGCTTTATCTCTCACTGGGCAACACAACTACGATTTAATCATTTTAGATGTCATGCTTCCTGGACAATCTGGTTTTGATATTTGTCCAATCATTCGCCAACAAACAGATTGTCCAATTTTCTTCTTATCAGCGAAAGCATCCGATTTAGATAAAATATGTGGTTTTTCATACGGTGCAGATGATTATATTACGAAGCCATTTAATCCACTAGAAGTAGTAGCACGTATAAAAGCACAACTCCGTAGACATATGAAGCAAGCAGTACCACACGAACAAAAAGCACACTCCAGTTCATTTGGCAGATTTGAAATTGATCGATATTCCGCAGAACTTACAGTAGGTGGACATGTTGTCGAATGTTCCGCCCAGCTATTTCAGCTATTACTCTTCTTTTGCGAGAATCCGAACTATGTATTTTCGAAGGAAGAAATATACGAAAAAGTTTGGGGAGCACCTGCCTACAATGGCGATGACAATACCGTTATGGTCCACATTCGAAAACTACGTGAAAAAATTGAACAAGACCCAAGTAAACCAGAATATATAAAAACTGTGCGCGGACTTGGCTATAAGTTCATTACAAAGTAGGGTGACGATATGAACTTTAATAAACGACTTATTATCCAGTTTATCCTGCAACACGTATTTGTTTTGGTTACACTATTGATAGCTGTAGTAGCTGCTTTCACTTATTTAATTTTTCTTGTTACGAGTACTTCATACGAACCGAACATTCCAGATTCTGATAATTTTATGATTTCAAGATATATCTCTTCAGAAGATGGCGATATTTCGTTAAAAACTGAAGTAAAAGACTTAATTAAAGAGAAAAATGATTGGATTCAAATTGTGGCGGAAAACGGAAAAGTTCTCTATCACTTTAATACGCCTAGTGACGTACCAACATCTTATACGAAAGTATCATTATTCTCATATATACAGAATCATATAGAAAGCCCTTATACATTTACATATTGGGAAATTGAATTAGAAGAAAAAAACGTACTTGTTATTTACGGCGGTACGTTAAAAAGCAATGGAGTACTGAAATCACTCCAGAAAGAGCACCCTTCTGTATCTACGGATACATTCACATTAACAGAAGAAGAAAAACAGTTACTTTCTAAAGAAAAAGCAACGCTTCAAATCTTTAATAGTGGCGGCGAAGAAGTATTCTCCTATCCAAATGGAAAGAAAAAAACGTTTTCTGCCATACAAGCTGCTCTTAACGCAAAAGAACCGTGGAATCATAAAGAAAACACGTCTAGCTTTTACGATGCAAATAGCGGTCTTCTTCTCGTTGTAACTGCCAAAAACGAGCACTACTACCCAGATGATGAAATAGAAGATGTATTTGCTAAAAAGTTTCTAATCGGATGCGGATTAATCCTGCTTATCGTATTTGTTTATTTAGTCATTCTTTCTATTTGGTACGGTAATAAATTTGGAAAACCGTTATTGCATGCGATGCGCTGGCTTAAGAATATAGCTGGTGGAAAGTACGAAGAACCTGTTAGTAAAAAAGGGAAACCTGTCAGGTTCCGGCGATCCGGTAAAGAAAAATGGTCATTCCGCTTATTTAGTGATGTTACAAATTCACTAGAGCATCTTTCTATTACACTTAAAAAAAATGATGCAATGAGGCAAGTACTGCAGCAAACACGTGAAGAATGGATTACCGGTCTCACACATGATTTAAAAACGCCACTTAGCTCTATATATGGCTACGCATTATTACTAGAATCACAGCAGTACAACTGGACTGATCGCGACATTCAACAATTCGGCAGCGTTATGAAAGAGAAATCTCAATATATGACGACATTAATTGATGACTTAAGCTTAACGTATCAATTAAAAAATAACAGTCTTCCTGCGCAGCACGTAAATATTGAAATGAATCAATTCGTCCAAAAAGTATTATTACAATTCATTAATAATCCGACACTTCAAAATCAAAATATTGAATTCGTACCAAGCTCAAACAAAATTCAATATTTTATTGAAGAAAAATGGTTCCAGCGTATTATCGAAAACTTACTCGCAAACGCTATAAAACATAATAATGAGACGACGAATGTAATCGTAAACCTTTCACAAAACGAAAATTTCTTTACACTATCTATTTCGGATAACGGAAAAGGCATGGATGAAAAAACGAAAGAACTTCTATTTGAAAGATATTACAGGGGAACAAATACGGAAGAAAGCAACATCGGAACTGGACTTGGACTCGCTATTACAAAACAGCTCGTTCATGCTCATAACGGGACAATCTCCGTTGAAAGTGAAATTGGAAAAGGAACGACGATTATTCTTGTATTTCCGTTTCGTTCATAGAAGAGGCGCTGTGTTGTGCCTTTTCTTTTTTTGGGGAGTTCGGCAGTACATGAAATTATATTCTGGATTTTTAAGTTATATCGATGTAACTCCATTTATATCGATTTACCGACAAAAACCGACTATAACAATCCCCTCTCCTTACCATACAAAATAACCTTTCATAACTCACTATGAAAGGTCACTCCATATTTCAGCTATTTCCCTACTAACACAAACACATTCTCATCAGGCGCTTCCATTACCGCAACGTGTCCTGATTCTGTTGGAAATGGTTCACGAATCCATTTTACATCTTTATTATCTTTTAAACTTTCATACGTTTGTTGCACATCTTCTACTAATACTTCGACTTCCATAAAATTAATATCCGGATGATTGCTTATTACTAACTCCGAACTTTTCTCATCTGAAAATTTCAATCCTATTAATGTCCAAATAGCCCCTTCTTCTAATTCTCTTTCTATAACCCAGTTTTGCTCCATTCCCATTTCTTTATAGAAAGAAACTGATCTTTCTATATCCTTCGTATGTATAGATACACATTCTAGTTTTTTGAACATCTTTCCATTTCCCCCTTTATGAAAAAGCGAACCATCTCCCAATGATTCGCTCTTACCCTATTATTTTTTCTTCACCGGTATCCAAAGCTCTACTTGTGCAAACTCACTCTTATCTTCGTGGCAACGCTCATCGTACAGTTCAAACTCTGTCACGCCGCAATGTTCATAGCCTGAATGCGGGAACCATTCTGAGAATACTGCATTCCACGTTTGGTGAATAGACGATACCATTTCTTCATGAGGAACTTTCGGTGTTGTAAATACAGCATATGTTGCTGCTGGGAAAGTACGCTTTGCAACTTCATTTGGTACATTTTCAAAGTCTGTAACTTCCATTCCGATAATATAAGTGAAGTCTCCTGTTTCTAAATTAAAATCTGTACATAATCCAAGCTCTACCCATTGGCTCGTATCTTTACGATTCGGAATCGTTGTTCCAAGATCTTTTTGTAAATATTCTTGCCAAAATACTGGAATGTCTTGATGGTTTTTCCCTTCTTTACTTGTCGTCTTCAGTTCATAACCCGCCACTAAAAATTCTGGTTTATTTACAATACGATATTCCATTTGTATGCCCCCTAAATACGGATTTAATTTTCTTTGCTTTACATTCACGCTGTAATACATCGGTGTTTCGATTTCTTGTTTTCGATATTCACTCGGTGTCATTTGAAATAATTTTTTAAAGGCTCTCGTGAACGTTTCATGAGATTGAAAGCCATGCTCAAACGCGATATCAATAACTTTTTCATCCGTATGAGAAATTTGATAAGCTGCCCGGGCTAACCTCCTCTTTCGAACATACTCCATTACTGTATCACCTACTAACGCCTGAAATACACGATGAAAATGCGACTCAGAAAAACCTGCAATGCGAGCTAAATTACGCAACGTCTGTTTTTCCATTACATCTTCCTCAATATAATCAATTGACCTTTGAATTTGTGTTTCATAGCTTTCCATCTCTGTTCACCCGCCTTATATGTATTATGATAAAAGAGAACGCAATCCAATTCTTGACGTTTTTTACTATAATTTTAAAAACAAATGTAACTTTTTTATATGTATTTCGTTGTTATGTATGAAGGGAGGGAAATTAGTGAAACGCAACCAATCATTAGAAGATATTTATTCAGATCATATGCATGATTTATTTCGCTATCTTCTCTCCCTAACCGGAGATTCTCACTGTGCGGAAGATCTCATGCAGGAAACCTTTTATCGCATGCTCGTCCATATTGATTATTACAAAGGTGAAGAAATTAGGCCGTGGTTATTTACAATTGCCTACAACGCCTTTATCGATTGGTATCGAAAAGAGAAAAAATATAAAACAACAAAAGTGGAAGAATTCCATTTACCAAACGTGCCAAGTACAGAACATGAATATTTCGTAAAACATGAGATTGCTAGTTGGTTAGATAGTTTATCTTCTCTTCCCCTTAAAAGACGAAATGTCCTACTACTACGAGATTACTACGGATTCTCGTATAAAGAAATAGCAGAAATGACCGGTCTCTCATTAGCGAAAGTGAAAATTGAATTACACCGCGGACGGAAAGAAGCAAGAAACATAGAGGAGTGATACAGATGGGTTGTGCAGCATTTAAAAAACTATGGGAAAAATATGAAAAAGGAACACTCACACGTGATGAACAAGAAGAATTAGAAAGTCATATAGAAACTTGTGAGGAATGTGAAGTGTATTTGGATGAATTGCTTACGAAGAGTGAGCCGATCAAGAAAAGACTACCACCACAAAATCTTAATGTCCCGTTTTGGAAAATAAAGTGGAAACAGCGTTGGCAAACTGTTAGTTTTGTCCTTGCGGTTTGTATAGCAATCTATTTTGCCGATCATTTTTCGTCTTCTCTTTACTTCAATAATATGAAAAAGTTAGCTGAAGTAAATGAGATTCCAGCACTCGCACTAGAAGCAACAATTCCAAATAGTCGTTCCACTGGAGGCAGTACAAAAATCAAACCCTTTTTCCGTACAGAAAATGAAATGAATTTAGTTAAAACTGTCGGCAAAAAAGAAGTTGAATTCGGTACAGTAACAACGAAAAGCTTCTTATCGTCTGTAACTGCTACAAATAAATCTTGGGCAAACAAATTGAATTACTCTAAACTTTCCTTTGTCCATCCGAAAATAAAGCAAGGTGATCATTTGAAAGAACCATCTAAAAAAGTGTGGGATACACTTGCAAAAGTACATGAGGGAACCGTTGCTGAAGTAGCGATATCTTTTGACAAACCATATACGTTAAAAGAACTAGAATCCATACTATATAGCATATTTGAAGCACAAGAAATGCCACCAACTCCTGTATGGTACGCTTTAGACACAGGACAAGAGAGAATAGATGAGGAAGATTTCATCCTACATGGCGGAGAGGTTATCGGATTTCCAGAACATGTAAACCTCCCTGATAGTGAAGCAGAACGACCGAAGACAAAAGAAGATGAAGTAATCGAAATGATGCGCATTCTTTCTGAGCATAAAAAAACTGTAAGTAAAACTACTTGGACTCCTGAAAAAGAGCTGAACTTAGATAAGCGTTATGAGTATGTAAAAGAGAACGGTGTAAAAGTATACGGGATCGTCATTACCGGACCGTCGAAAGAGTTATTAAAATTACAAAACTCGCCTCACGTTCGTTATGCGACTCTTGGAGATATTGAGGTTTGGAATTGGTTTGATTATTAACAGCGAAAAGGTGTCATCATAATTGATGACACCTTTTCCTTTCCATTAATCCGAAATCACTTTCACATACGTCCCTCTCACCGCTTTTTCATAAGCTGTATCACTCATCTGTCTTATGTTTTCTGACACGACAGACGATGGAACAACTTCCCCGGCGCGACATACCGGCGGATCAATAAGGCGTACTTTATTTTTCTGATACAAATCATAATCGTTTCTATCTTCTTTTACTGCTACATTTGGATGGATTTTCCGTAATAAATCTTCCACTTCTGGATCGTTACATCGCTGTAATTTCACTATAAGCTCGTCATCTTCAAGAAGGAAATCGTCTGCATGAATGACCTTTTTATGAAGAGCCAACTTTAACGTTTTCGCTAACATATCATTTCCGTATATATTCATTGGCTTCATAAAGAAATCAATTACCTCTTTGTAATACGTTTTTGTAAACCATTCTGCAATTTCGATATTTTGAAGCACCATTTTCCCGTCCACTTCGATGACATCCTCTAAAAAGCTATGAACCTCTTCCAAAGAAATATATCCGTATGTATACATATCTCGTAACGTATAATCCACTCGGTCTGCACATAATTCTGGCGCGGACCTTTCGAGTAACGTCCACTTCGAATCATCTAACAAAATATCTTCATAGTTATAACCATGCTTCGCAAGAATCGCTGGAATTTCTGAGTTTTTCACAACCGAGCTAAATATCTCTTCATGATAACTTTCATTGTCGTTATCAAAAACGTAATCAATCACATGAGAAAAAGCAGTATGCGATACGTCATGCAGTAAACCCGCAATTTGTTCTTCTACTGAACCACCAAGTTTTTTAATTAACAACATAGTACCAACTGAATGATCCAAACGCGTTACATTCCACTTCTCGTTCATTAAGTAACTCGCTCCGTTTTGATGAATACCTTTCAATCTTTGCACAGGCTTACTTACAATCAACTCTTCTAACACTTGATCTATTTCAAATTCTCCGTATAGTACATCTGATATAAGCACTTATAATCCCCCTTTATTTCAACCGCGTTTTATAATCGTACCTCTTTTATAAAATCGACATCAACACAAATGATAATCCTGAATATTTCGATACTTTTTAAATGTTGTATATTATACATGTCTGTTATTTGTTTTAATTCATTTGTTTTTATTGAGTACTTCTTATGTGGAGGCTTTTTTTATTGAAAAATATGGGGACTTTCATTTCTATCAAGCTAAGATATTAAAGTATCCCAAAAAGAAAATTTTATCTCTTCATAGTTGTCCATGGGAATTCAGTTCGTTTTTTTATTTTTAGGAACAATGTACTTCTTAACTTGATGGCGAGTTCCTTTTTTCTTCCACTCCGATTATATCTATTGAATTTTCTTCTCTCTTATCTCATGCCAGCCACACTCTCTCCAAATAATTTTTAAATAGAAACATGGATAGACTAATAAATATAAATTAGGAATCCACCAAGAAATATCGAAATCTAAACGGATTGTCCAAAATGCTAGAGCTTGTAACCCTGAACAAAAAGTTAAAATTAATGATACGAACGCAAAATGGCTCCAAATAGGATTTTGTTTAAAGTGCAAATACAAACTTAAAAATCCCGTCAACGAGATTAATAAATCTAAAGGTAGAAAAGACCAATTCCATGCCACTAAAATAGGATTTTGATAATCTTTAAACAAATATTCTTGTGGAATCATATGAAAAATTGTTATGAACCAATACATAACGAACCCAATATCAGTAATAAGGAAAAAATATTTTAAACGGTTCAATGTACACGCTCCTCCACTACTTCTTTTTTCTTCTGTTCATGTGCTGCACTATTAAAATTTAAGATTACAACTCCAATTAAAATAAAAAGAATCGCTAGTATCTTAATTACATTGATACTTTCTCCAAAATACACAAAACCAATTATTGTAATCGTTACAATTCCCATACCTGACCAAACTGCATATGCAACGGACATCTCCATCCCCTTTAATGCGAATGAAAGAAATGAAAAACTTACTACATAAAATACAAAAATAAGAATACTTGGGACAAGTTTCGTTAATCCATCAGATAGTTTCATCGCAGTTGTACCAGCTACTTCAAATAAAATTGCGAAGCATAAATAAATCCACTGCATTATTCTCCCACCTTCTATTTCGAATTGGAAATCCCATACAACAACATGTCCATAATTGATTCAAGCATACTTCCTAATGTATAATCACTCTTTTCAATAAACATAGGATCATATATGCGATTCAGTGCTCCTAAATATACTTCAATAAAAAACGGAACTTGAATTTGTCTAATACTCCCTTCCCTCATTCCCTCCTCTATTAACCGTATTACAGTAGACCAACCTTCACGTAAAAATCGATCTAATTTCAACCATTGATTATAATGGTGTTTTTTTAGTTCTGCTAATAAACGTGCATCCATGAATTTAAATTGTTGTGGAATACAAATTAAAATACTTCTTATTTTTTCAACTGTTTGTAACGTATCATCTTCAGCGATATTTTTTTCCTTTTCTTGAATACTTTCTATAACATTGAGAATAACTTCATCTACTATCTCATCTTTTGAAGAGTAGTGTTCATAGATTGTCCTCTTACTCACAGCTAATTGTTTTGCCAAGTCACTAATTGTAAATGTAAATCCCTTCGTTTGAATTTGATAAATTGTTTCTGTTAATATTCTTTGTTTCATAATCCGCCCCCTAAACCTTTGGTACCCAATTAGTTTTATTGGTACCATTTTATTTTACAATATTTAACACTTTCTGCACAACTAGTATTTCACAAACTCTCTTTTATGTAACGAATTAAAATCGCATCTGTTAGTTCTCCGAGTTCAGCTATTTAATATCTCAATCGTCGTTTCAAAAAACTAAAAAATAGTAAAACATAAGATTACTGAGACGATAAAGGTGCATTTATAGTATCTTGATCACATAAATTTAAGAAATTAGATGCAAAAAGTAAAAAACTATATGCGCAGTTACAATTTGTTTCAGCGAGAATGGAACCCACGATTTTACTCGTAGGGTTTCTTATAAATAGTGTACTTGAAGAGATTTTTATAGGGTCTGGCTGCAAACACGTTTGGAATTATTACTAGGTACTTGGCCGGCTATTCTTCTTACATCATTATTATGAGCGAGCTGGCATATCGCATTACACGGCTCTGGTCATTGGGATATTGATACAGCTACGGTTATTGTGAACCATGGTATCGTAGGTCTATTCCTTGGATATTTGTGGACACGTTATCGCAAGGTATGGGCAATTATTATTGTACATGGACTAATTAATGCACATCCACTACAACTAATTGAGATTATATTCAAGTAAAGGGCGCGATTGCGAACTAAAAAATAAAAAGAACTATACATAGTAATCATGTATAGTCCTTTTATATATAATCCTATTCAAACGTAACCTCCACCTGCACAATCTCTGACCTACTTCCAAGTCTAAGCGGTGGTCCCCAAAATCCAAAACCTGAAGAAACAATGGCGTGGAATGCACCTTTTTGTGCATATCCCCAATCTAATTCGTACATTCTTCTCGTTACAATATGATTTGGTGCCATTTGTCCGCGGTGCGTGTGACCGGATAATAATAAATCTACACCCGCATCCGCTGCTTGTTTCAATTCAAATGGCTGGTGATCCATTGCGATAACAGGCATCGATTTATCTACCGTACTCATAAGCTTCTCAAAACTTTGACGATCTCGCTCAGTTTTATCTCTTCTTCCAACGAGATAAAACTCATCTTCAATTGTGATCACTTCATCTAAAAGAATACGAATATCAATCTTATCCATCTCCTGCAAGAATTCAGGAACCGCTCTTCCGTAATATTCGTGATTTCCTAATACGCCGTATACGCCTAATGGAGCTTTCATTTGTTTCATAATGTGCCCCATGTTTTTTTGAATGAATACACCTGGGTGGTCATCGATAATATCACCAGGCAGTAAAATAATATCTGGCTTCATTTCATTTACATGACGAACAAGTCTCTTTAAATGCGAAACACCAGACAGTTTACCAAAATGCATATCAGAAGCCATCGCAATGCGTAAACTTTTATGCCCTTCTACTTTTTTCGGTATATGTACTTCATATTTTCTTACTACCGGGCTATATGCGTTGAATACTCCATACGCAAAGATAAAGATAAATGCAGCTAACACAGCCGCCCCTGTCCAAATAATTGCCGCCTCTTTCTCCACCCCAAACTGTAAAAGGAAAACTGTAATATCAGCAAGTGGCAACAATATAAGCGCGTATTGGATGACCGCAAACCAAATCGAACCAATCGTTCGTAGGAATGGAAGGAACTTAAACACTTGCACAAGAATGTACGCATATGAAATAAATGCGACTACGAAAGCGTAATATCCCCAAGACTCCCAGCCAAACACGGTACTAAGCCAAACCCAACCGTTCCAGCCAATGTAAAACATAAGTAGTGTGTATACAAGTAACATAGTAAATATATTGAAATAACGACGATTCTTCACAGCGAACCTCCTTATTGATTTCTTCTATTATATCTTGTTATGCACGTTAAACGTAAATATTAAGCACTTTGTTTATCATAGTAAAGACCTCTAATTGTTAGATTTGCATCTAACACCTCAATTGGATTAGCTTCACGATTTAAACAGCCAATACTTCATGTTTTGTGGCTTTATTATACCCCATAACAAACAAATGCTTTTTTACATTCATTTTCTACTTATGAAACCTTACAAGATTGTCACCTCTACGTAAGGTTATTAGATAGTTTATTTACTATTGCAATGTAATAATAAAAATCTGGTTCTATGACACTATTCCGCCTCTCTTTATGTCTTCAGAAACTTTGCAACAAAACCTGAAATATACACTTTGCTAGTAACAATGATGAAGGAAAATATTATTTTACAGGTACAGCAAAACAGGCTGATTTCTGTTGTTATGGAAACTAGCGAAGATACTAAGAGATTTATAGAAACAAAAAAATATTTTCATATGGATTTAATAAAATCAGCTCAACTTTTTTAAATTGGTAGCATTAATCTTTAAATTAAAATAAATGACTAATACGAAATAATATAGAAATGCAAAAACAATTCACTAGTTAGCTTCATCACAATACGATGTGAATTTTAAAATGAATCGCTATAAGGAGTAAATAAAATGATTAGAAAATTAATAGGTATGTTCATAGGCGGAGCTATTCTTCTCTTCCTATGTATATATATTTTTTTACATAGCATCACTGACATTGCTAAAGGTAAAGACGATATACAAAATAATGATGGATCTGTAACTATTGCATCCCCCGATACTGTGGATGTAGTAGTTAATAAAAATAGGAAACTTCCAAGTAATTATAGACCTGACGATTTAGTTGTACCTAAGGTGACATTTGCATTTGACGGGATTCAAGAAAAAAGTCATTTACGAAGTGAAGCTGCTATCGCTTTGGAAAAATTATTTGCCTTAGCGAAACAAGATGGAATCGTATTACATGCTATATCCGGATTTCGTTCTGAACAATATCAAAAAACTGTTTATAGACGACATGTAGCGAAACAAGGTCAAGTCCAAGCTGATAAAATTTCTGCAAAGCCAGGTCATAGCGAACATCAAACAGGGTTAACGATGGATGTTTCTGCGAGTAGCGTCAATAATACACTAGAAACTCAATTCGCGAATACGATTGAAGGAAAATGGCTTAAAAACAATGCTCATCGTGCTGGCTTTATTATACGTTATTTAAAAGGAAAAGAGCACATTACAGGTTATTCATATGAACCATGGCATATTCGATACGTAGGTGACATTGCAACAGAGATATACGAGAAAGGTATTACTTTAGAAGAATATCACAATGAAAAATAACCATCACCTTGTTAAAACTACCTTATGAGGAATATGATGAAAAAATTATATAATGCATCCTACACCTCTGTACCTATAGAATTATTCGGTAATAAAAACAGGGCAGTGGAATTTTTTCGTAAATGAACTCGAATAGTTTCTAAATGAATATAAAACTGAGAAGTACGGATTAAACGCCCCTTCAAAGAAAGTTCTCTATTTATGTTAAAATATTGCAAGTAACACGCTATTCTTAACAATTTAATCAAGTAGTAAACAACACCATTTAAAAAAGAAGAAAGGATAGTACTAATATGGAAAACGTATCAGATGTACATAAAGAGGAATCTATAAAATCCTTACAGTCAACAATCCGTAAACTCGAGAGTGCCTTTTCACAAATGACTCAGAAAGGTGCCAATGCTACTTTAGTAAAGAAACGCCTCAAGGCAGCTAGCATTGGCTTAGCAATGCTAGAGAGTGTTTGGAATCAAAAGCCTCATCCTTACAATCAGGGCGATTTAGCAGAAGCTCGTACTGTTCTTACTGGTTTGCTTCCATCCATTGAAAAGGCTTATGTTAAGTCAAAGGTTGGTAGTCCTCAAAGAACTCTTTTAGAAAGAAGGATTACATCGTTGGAGCTTGCTATTCAAGCGATTGATGCTACTTCTAATGAATAATTTTCCCGAATAAGACAACTGTAAAGAGCCTTACTACAAGTATGTAGCAAGGCTTTTATTCCGGGCTTTATTATTAGCAAATCCATTAATCGACTTCAACACGTTCCACTCACTTCCTTATTGATAACTATTATCAATAAGTGTTAAAAATAATAAACATCCCGTTATACGATGAATGTTTATTTGTTACATAAATATGCTTTACGATCATTTTTAAATAATAAGTAGTGCGCTGTATGGACTTTTCTTTCTAAATAATCAATCGAGTACGTGCCAGATGGATCTACTAAATCTCCAATTGCACCTGAGAGCTGGTCAATTACTTTCTGCAATGTTTCTAAGTTTTTCTTTTCATTTTCAGCATTCATTTCATCCATAATGTCACAAATAAGATATTGGACTCGCCGCAAACGTAATTCCTTTTGCTCCACGTATATCTCCTCCTTACTAGTCATATTACGGTTTAAATATATGGCATCATAGCTTAACCAATGCTAAAAAATATGAAGGCAACCACCTTCATCACGGTGGTCGCCTCTATTTTTACACTTGTACCGCTTTTTCTCGTAATGCTCTTCGCAGTAATTTACCTGTCGTATTCTTCGGCAATTCTGCTAAAAATTCAATACTCATTGGTACTTTATATTTCGCTAAATGTAACGTGCAGTAATGCATGAGCTCTTCTTCTGTTACGCTCGTTTGCTTCAGAACGACGTAAGCTCGTACTGCTTCTCCTAAGTTTTCGTCCGGTACGCCAATTACGACAACTTCCGCTACAGATTCGTGCGTGTACAATACTTCTTCTACTTCACGCGGATATACGTTATAACCGCCAACTAGGACGATGTCTTTTTTGCGGTCAACGATATAGAAGTAACCTTCTTCATCCATTTTCGCTAAGTCACCTGTATATAGCCAGCCGTCTTTTAATGTCGCAGCTGTATCTTCTGGCGCATTATAGTAACCTTTCATCACGTTAGGTCCGCGAACGATTAATTCACCGACTGCACCGACTGGTACTTCTTCCCCAAGTTCATTTACAATTTTATTTTCTACATGCCAAATATTTGTGCCAATTGACCCTGGTTTACGAGGACGATCTAACGGATTGAAACAAGTAACTGGTGATGCTTCTGATAAACCATATCCTTCTGAAACAATTACGTCAAAACGTTTTTCAAAGTTTTGCAGAAGCGCAACAGGCATTGACGCACCACCTGAAATACAAAGGCGAAGTGTCTTCACATCTTCTGCGCTCGCTTCTTCAAATAAATATAAGTAATTGTACATCGTCGGTACGCCAGCAAAAATTGTTGGCTCATACGTACGACAAATACGGAATACTTCTTTCGGACTAAACTTTGGTAACATTAAAATCGTTGCTCCGTTCACAATCGGTGCGTTTACCGCAACTGTTAAACAGAACACGTGGAACATCGGCAGTGCCGCAACGACGCGGTCATCAGCCGTATATTGTAAATACGACGCCACATCGCTCGCATTACTATATAAATTCTTATTTGTTAACATAGCGCCTTTCGGTTTTCCAGTTGTGCCTGACGTGTATAGGATAACCGCTACATCTTCTTCATCTAGTTCAGGACCTTCGTAAGTTGTATCTCCAGTTCCTACAAAACTAGTAAACGTTTTCATTTTTTCGGTTTCTGTATGGTTAAAATCTGATGAGGTTTCGCATATGATGATATTTTCTAATGAAGGAAGTCTTGTTGTAAGAGATTGTATAACAGGTAGAAGGACGTCGAGTACGATGATTGTTTTTACATCTCCATTTTGTAAAATGTAATGTATTTCGTCTGCTGTATAAATTGGATTAACTGGAATGACAGTTGCTCCCGCTTTCATTGTTCCATATAAACCGACCAAAAAATGTGGTGAATTCCCAACAACTAATGCGACATTGTCCCCTTTTCCAATGCCCATTTTTGCTAAATTGCTAGAAAACCTCGTGACCATTTTGTTTAATTGGTCATACGAGACCGACTGATCCATAAAAACATAAGCCGGTTTATCCCCCTTCTTTTTTGCCGTTTCAGCCAAAGATTGAACGAGATTCACACAAACCCCACCTTTATAAAATTTAGAATATTTAAAAATTCTAAATTAATTATATTAAAAGAAAATTAAAGTGGCAAGTGATATTCCATTAACTGCATATACATGAGTCACCTCCTCTTAGTTTACTTTGGAAGGATAAGGGAATTTTGTTTGCAAGTAATTTATGAAACGATCCCTAAAATCATTTTAGGATATCTTTTCTCTAAGTCTTTCAACTTCTTCTTTATTTAAGCTCGTATACTCCCCGTACAAATTCATAACGTCCGCTCCATCTTCATGAAAGAACACCGTAACATATAATGTTGGTAATCCTTTGTAGTCTTCATTTATCGATAAAACAACATCTGGCGTTTTATTCACAGTGCTGAACGTTTCATTTCTTTTCCATCTCTTATTTTGGAATATGTCTTGTATATCCTGTATCTTTTGCCTGTTATCTGTATTCGTATAATATATGACATGATCTCCCGCTGGTTTTCCGATAGATAAAATTGTACGACTTGAGGGCAATTCACTGTTACACGCTGTCATTCCGATGACGAAGCTGAGCAATAATACAACGTACATTACCCTTTTCATATCGATCCGCCTCCTTTTAAATATATATATTCCTTTATGAGGGGCAGATGTCTTGGAAATAGATGTTTTGTGATACATGAAATTATATCGGCGATTTTTCAAATATATCGACTTACCGACAAAACATGACAATCCACGCAAAAAGAAAGAGGCTGCCAGTTATGACAGCCTCCCTCATTGTTAGAAGAATAAATGTAAGAAATCTTCTGTTGTAATATTACCGAAGTAACGTGCGATATCTACGCCTTCTAAAGCTGTAGTGAATGCATCTTTATCGAATTGTACGCCTGTTAGACGCTCTTCAATGTCATGAACATCTAGTGAGCCGAAGAAGTCACCGTAAATTTTGCATTCTGTTACTGTTCCTTTTTTCACTTCTAGACGAACGTCAACTTGTCCAACTGTGAAGCGGTGTGAATGTTGTAAGTTGAACTTCGGAGATTTTCCGTAGTTCCAGTCCCAATTTTGGTAGCGCTCTTCAGAAAGTTTGTGGATTTCTTTCCAATCCTCTTCTGTTAATTCGTACGTTGGAATTTCTGTTTCCCCTTCGAAAATTGTTTCTAGAAGAAGTTGTCTAAACTCTTCTGTCGTCATTTTTTCGTTTAGGAATTCTGTAATATTCGCAACGCGGCTACGAATTGATTTAATTCCTTTTGATTGAATCTTATCCATTTTTACTTTTAATGCTGATACAACGTGATCGATTTCAGAGTCAAATAGTAACGTACCGTGACTGAACATACGACCTTTCGTTGAGAACTGCGCGTTACCTGAAATTTTTCTACCTTCAGCTAAAATGTCGTTACGACCACTTAGTTCTGCATTTACGCCTAATTTACCAAGCGCTTTCGTTACAGGTTCTGTGAATTTTTTGAAGTTGCTGAAACTATCTCCATCATCTTTCGTAATAAAGCTGAAGTTTAAGTTTCCTAAATCGTGATATACTGCGCCTCCGCCGGATAAACGACGAACGACATGAATACCCTTTTCTTTTACGTAATCTGCATTAATTTCTTCTACTGTGTTTTGGTTTTTACCAATGATAATCGAAGGTTCGTTAATGTAGAACAGTAAATATGTTTCGTTAATATCTAAGTTTTTTACACAGTATTCTTCAATTGCTAAGTTTATTCTAGGATCTGTAATCCCTTTATTATCAATAAATAACATCGTATCACCTCATGAGTTCCATACGTAGCCACTATGCGCTAGCGTAATATGACCACTGAAAATTTGTTTTGCTTCTGTTACTAAATCAGATGGGTTGCCTGTATGCGGTAAGTGCGTTAGTAAAAGTTCCTTTACGTTTGCATCTTTCGCAATACTTGCTACTTCTGTACTATTCATATGCCCTGCTTTTGCCGCTTCTTGATGTGCATACATATTACACTCACAAATGAAAAGATCCGCATCTTTTGTGAATGGAATGAATTCAGGAATATAACTAGAATCAGCGCTGTATACTACGATATCATCACCAGCTGTAATACGCATCGCAAAGCATGTAACAGGATGAACAGTTTTTAAAAATGAAATAGAGAACGGTCCAACTTGCAGTGTTTCTTCTGGGTTGTACGCGATTCCTTTCGTGTGTGGTTCATGCGTTAAAGATTGGAATCCATTCTCATCAAACGTATGACCGTATATTGGTAACTCCGGTAGTTGTCCTTTTGTGGCACTCGTAATTAATCTCGCATATTGCAATACCCCAATGTCTGCAACATGATCGTGATGATAGTGCGACAGTACAACTGCATCTATATCAGATGGCGTTATATATTTTTGAATCTGTGCTAGTACACCACTACCACAGTCGACAAGTAAACGAAAACCATCGTGTTCAAACAAATACCCCGACGTTGCTTCTCCCGCTTCTGGAAAGCCGCCCCAAAAGCCGACAACAGTCATTTTCATATGTATCCTTCCTTTCTAAAACCGAGTAGCCATGCAGTTTTTACTTACATCCTACATTGTTAACTATAATCCATTTCCTAAACTTTTTCATTAATTTTCAATTTGTTATAAAACAGTTGTTGACTTTTGTTTTTTGTACTAATACAATGATAGTAAGAAATGGAAATGGAGGGATTGACATGATCGATCAACCAATGGAGTTTTTCAGGAATTTACCGACGAAAACTTGTGCGCACTGCGGGAAAGAAATTGATGAGCAGCACGAAGCATACCATAACAAATGTGACGATTGCGTTCACGAAGAATAGTAATTTGTGAACAGAAAAAAACCTAGCAGACATAGTCTACTAGGCTAATAACATCGTATCCTTCATCGTTGAACCTTTCACCAAGAGCTCCAGTTCAAACTCATACAATTCTTTTTTCCTATAATTTTTCGTATGGATTTTATCCATCATCAGGTCGACAACTTTTCGAGCCATCTCATCGATTGGCTGTTCAATTGTCGTAATACCTGGTTCTGTAATCTGTGCTAAAATTTGATTATCAAAACCGATAACAGCGAGATCATCTGGAATGCTCCAGTCATGGCGTTTCGCCTCTGAAATAATTCCAGCTGCTACCTCGTCGCCTCCTGCCAAAATCGCGGTAGGATTTTTTTTGTCCTTTAATACTTCATGGAATATCCTCTTTCCATCATCCCAAGAGAAAGCGTTTTCAAGAAAATCGATCGCTTCCACTTCTCTACTCTTTTCAGTAATCGCACGCAAAAAGCCCATTTTTCGCTGTTGGCTAACAACTTTGGTTTCGTTACCACGGCAAAAAATAAGATTACGATACCCTTGTTCTAACACATGCTTAGCAGCTATGTATGCTCCTTGCGCATGATCAAACTTCACTGTTGGAACATTTGCTTCCTCAATATATTCATTACATAACACGATTGGACCGTGTTGTAAGTATGGCTCTACATCTTCCCACGGATTTTCTAGTGAACATAGAATAATCCCATCTACTTGTTTCGTAGATAATAATTGTAAATACTCCATCTCTTTTTCCGGTAAATATCTTGTTTGACAAATAATCAGTTTATATTTATGTTCAGAAGCAGCAATCTCGATTGCTTCAATAAATCGACTGAAGAAAGGATTTGTAATCCTTGGAACTAGCACCGCAATTGTTTCCGTCTTTTGTTTACGAAGTCTTCTCGCCGCAGAATTAGGAACGAATCCTAAATGCTTCATTGCTAATTGAACCCTTTTTTTCTTCTCATCTGAAACATATGGATGATTATTAATCACCCTAGAAACCGTTGTCCTTGATAACCCCGCTAATTTCGCCACGTCCTCGATAGTCGACACGAAATTCTCCCCCTTTGCATGAAAACGTTTTCTTAATCTGATTATATAGTATATTATTGGAAACTGCAATATAGGTTGTTATGATTTTACTATATTAATATTATACATAGGGAAAAGTATGTTAATGGGAGGGGAATTTATACTGCTTTTAGAAGTATACAGTAGGCATATTTATAAAAGATAAAGGGAGATATTTCATGAATCGGACGGATCGTTTATTAGCTATATTAATTGAATTACAAAGAAAACAAACTGTTACAGCACAAAGCTTAGCTGAAAAATTTGAGACAAGTATAAGAACAATTTATCGAGATATGGATGCACTTAGTGAATCTGGCGTCCCACTTTTCGCCATGCCTGGCCACGGTTATTCATTAATGGATGGTTATTTCTTACCACCCATTCAACTTACGCCTGAAGAGGCTGTTACTCTTTTATTAGGCGGTGATTATATCGAGAAAACTTTCACCTCTTCTTTTTCTATACATGCGCAATCAGCAAAAGAGAAACTTGAAATTGTCCTCCCTGCTGATCAACAAAAGAAAGCCCTAGAATTACGAGAAACTTTCCGTTTCCTTTCTCCTATATTTTCACACAAACAATCTGAACAAGAAAAACTTGAAACCGAACTTATCCTGTTGCAAGAATCTATCCAAAAAGAACAGGCTATCTCTTTTTCTTATCGTAAACCAAGAGAAACTACAAAAATAAAACGGACCGTTCATCCTTACGGCTTAGTCAATATTTCAGGAATTTGGTACATCGTTGCTCATTGTTTACTTCGAAAACAAATACGTAATTTTCGTTTAGATCGTATGGATACGTTACAGCAAGAGCAAGAATTCTTTACGAAACCAAAAGACTTTTCTTTACAAAACTATAAGCCCGAAAGCAATCGTACTGTTACAATCCATTTATTGTTTCCATCTCATATTGCACATAAAATTATTGAATCACGATATTTTTTTATAGATTCATATGAGCATAGAGACAATGGTTTTCACGTCTTTTTGAAATCAAGAAACATAGACGAAGTATTTCAATGGGTATTAAGCTGGGGAAGCCAAGTGCAAGTACTTGAACCAAAAATTCTTTCTGAGAAAATCCGTGATGAAGCAAAAAAAATGTTGCAACTTTAATTGTTGCATTTCACTACTGACATAATGTTGTCAGCATTACTTCTTTATAGTAGATAGTAACAAATACATTTTCATAAAAAGGAGTTAGTGATATGAAGAATTTTGAAGAGTTAGCAACGTACTACATAGGGGAATTAGAAAAGTACTCTATAGAACAATTTAGGATGAAGCCTTCTAGTGGGGAATGGTCTCTCGGTCAAATGTATAATCATTTAATTGCCTCCACATACATGCAATTAAATGCAATCACACAATGTAAAACTGAAACACCATCAATAACTAACACAAAAACAGATATGGGTGAAAAAGTATATAAACTTGGTGCTTTCCCGGATATACAAATAAAAGTACCTGGTCATTCAGGATATACACCTGAAAACCCAGCTAACAAAGAAGAAGTGCAGAAGCAATTTCTAGAATTAATTACAATTGTAAAAAATACGGAACCAACACTCCCTTCTATCGCAGATGATTGTAAAGTCGAACATCCCGGGCTTGGTTACTTAAATGCAGCAGAATGGTTCCAACTTATTTCTATGCATTTTGCACATCATCTTCGTCAGAAAGATCGACTGGAACTAAAGGTTTGCTAAGCGTAAACCTTTCCACTAAAAAGAGACTGCCAATATTGGCAGTTTCTTCACTAAAATATTCACTTACTATATGACTACTCATAAAATCCCGTATCCAAGCATGTTACCTTGCTACTAACCGAAGACTTCTCTTTTTTATTCAATATAAAACCCCATCAATACGTCATCTCCATATGATCCATCTTCATATTTAATTTGCTTTCTTTGTCTTCCTTCCTCTACAAATCCCATACGTTTATACACCTTAATCGCCCTATCATTAATAGAAACTACGCCTAAGCAAATTTTCTCTAAACCTTTCTGCTCTTTAGCCCAACTAATAAGAAATTCAATTAGCTTCGTACCAATGCCTTGATTACAGTACGCCTCTCTAATCCCCATTCCCATTGTGCCCGCATGTCGTAAACGTTCTAGTTCATATCGATTGAAAAGTAAAAAGCCAACTACCTTACTATCAACTTCATAAACTATGTAAAGATTACCTTTTTCATTGCTTTTCCGTATTTTTTCTCTTTCTGCACCAATATCATTTTGTAATTGATTTGGAGACACTATAAAAAACTTTGTAGTACTTTCCGATAATATAATTTCTTTTCTAATCTCCATAATGGATTCCGCATCAACCTCTTTTGCTAATCGTATCACTGAATCACCTCGTACTTTTTACTACAAAGATGAATAAATAACATAGGGATTGCCCGCTGATTCATTATTTTAACTCCTCCCACTTCGTCCAAACTTCTCTCCCGTTTATTTGGTACATATTATCCTCTCGATCCATAAATCCGTGCACGATAAACTCGCGTCTAATTGTACAAAAGTCCTCATGATATTGTTTGATGAATGTATTCATTTCTTTTTCCGTATATTGATTCTCTGCATTTAATTTGCTAACTAAATGCTCTAACAATACTAATTTTTTCTTCTTTTGACCTGGAATCGATTTTAAGCGGTCTTCTTTATCGAAAAAGTTACGAATGGTCGTATCTCTGAATTTCATTTCGCTTTCTGTCATTTTGCTCCTCCTTATTATTTATCCTTTTCCTTTTCTTTTTCACTGAAAAGATCCAGCGCATAACCTATGCTTATAAGGAAATAGTAGAATGCAAGAAATGCTAACGTATCGTTTACACTTGTATATTCTTCTTTACGAAACAGGATAGGTGATAGTGTGAGAACTAAGAAATAGATGCATGGATACAGTATGAAATAATAGTTAAAATGTCTTCTCATAGCCCCTCCTCTTTATATATGATTCTATTCAAATATTTGTAATCCTTTTTTACTCTCCCCTTCTCTTCTAATGTAAATCAAAAGGCATTTCCACATAAAGTGAAACTTTAATTAGTGGGGGTTTTCTTCATCCCCCACTGATTATTAGCCTTCACCAATCGGACTTTTATGGGCAGTTGATCCCC
>NZ_MACI01000048.1 GCF_001884105.1 Bacillus luti
GCGATATGTTCTATCCGATTATCTTTCACATATATTGAAAGGAATGAATTAAAATTCAAGGAGGAATATGAATGCGATGGATTTATTATGATCCTATATTTGAGGTGGACCAAGTCGCTCCATCTGTTAGAACTTCTTCGCCATGGACTGGTCACAACAAATTTGCATATGATCTCGTTACATTTTTCAAACCTCAAAAAATAGTAGAACTCGGAACATATTACGGTTCCTCTTTCTATAGTTTTTGTCAGGCCGTAAAAGACGAAAAGCTTTCCACACAATGTACCGCAATTGATACTTGGCAAGGAGATCCACACGGTGGTTACTACGGAGAAAATGTATTCGAAACTGTAACACATGTGCTGAATACGTGTTATTCAGGAATCGGAAAGACGATTCGTTCTACATTTGATAATGCTTTAGATCAATTTG
The DNA here is from genome assembly GCF_001884105.1 of Bacillus luti. GTDB lineage: Bacteria > Bacillota > Bacilli > Bacillales > Bacillaceae_G > Bacillus_A > Bacillus_A luti. The sequence goes on from NZ_MACI01000048.1 coordinate 433, forward strand.
AAGATGAAAGCATCGATTTATTACATATCGATGGGTTTCATACATTTGAGGCGGTCGCACACGATTATACTACATGGTTACCAAAGCTTAAAAAGAACGGTATTGTTTTATTTCATGATACAGCCGTTTTAGAAAATGGATTTGGTGTATATATATTATGGGATACTTTAAAAGCACAGCACCCTCATCTAGAATTTACACATTCGTACGGTTTAGGCGTTCTCTTTCCAAAGGGATATGAGGAAAAGTTCGAAAATGTACTGAAGAACAATAAAGAACTACAGCTCAAGTACGGCGGGTAAACTCCTACTATAATTAGATACATAAAAAGCACCATTTAGGTGCTTTTTTATTTATACTTCAACCGATTGATTTTCAGCAATATTTTTAAATTGTCGTTTGTGCATCCAAGTTAATGAAGCTATTGTTCCAATTGATAATACAACGATAAAGATCATGAGTATTCCAATGTTTTGCCACATGAAGTTAAAGTCTCCACTTGATACGACTGCTTTCAATCCTGATACAGAGTATGTCATTGGTAACCAAGCATGAAATGGTTGTAAAAATTTCGGAATTAATTCTAGCGGGAATGTTCCCGCACTCGTTGTAAGCTGTATAATTAATGTGATGATGGCGATGAAACGTCCTGCATCACCGAATGCTGTTACTAAACATTGAATTAATGCGATAAACGCTAAGCTTGTAACGATGCTAAAGAGTATGAAATACGGAATACTTTGTACTTCTACACCTAATCCGAACAATAAAATGACATCTGCTACTATTGCTTGAATAATGCCGACTGATAGTAATACGCCAAACTTGCTAATAAACCAGCTAAATCCGGATTTTGGAACACCGACTGTATCACGTAACGGGTATACGATAGATAATAGTAATGCCCCAACGAATAAACCAAGTGATAAGAAATACGGCGTAAATCCAGTTCCGTAGTTTGGCACTTCCGCCATTTTCTCCGTCTTCACTTTTACAGGGCTTGCAAACATATCATACGTTTTAGCTGTTCCTTTTACTTCACCTGTTTTTTCTGCCCCTTCACCAAGTTTCTCAGCGAGTTCACCTGAACCATCGTTTACTTTCACGAGTCCATCTGTCACTTTTCCTGATCCGTCTGCTAGTTTACTTACTCCGTCGATTAGCTGGGTTGAACCAGTTGATATTTTATTTAGACCACCATTTAAAGTGCCTATGCCTGTCGTTACTTGGCTTGAACCGTCTGCTAATTGCGTTATTCCTCCTGACATTTGATTTGCTCCTGCGGATAATGTACCTAAACCGCCTGTTACTTGGCCTGAGCCATCCGCTAATTTCGTTACGCCATCAATTAATTGACCTGACCCGTTATTTAATTTATCTACACCTACTTTGGCATTATTTAATCCTTCACCAAATACATGAAACTTACTTACAAATTCGTTTTGCGCATTCGTTAATTTTTCAATGCCCTTCGTTAAAGTGGTAACCACTCCTGAATGCGGTAATTTGTTTTGCATTTCACTCGTCTTTTGATTTATTTCACCTTTTAGTTGTTTTACTTCTTCGTTTAGTTGCTTTGTTCCACCCGATACTACAGCAACTTTTTGTTGAACTGTCGCTGTACTTTTTGCCGCATTTGTAATATACGGTTGTAACTGCTCTTGATATTCTTTTGGTAAACTCTCAATTTGCTTTTGTAAATTAGCTACATCTTGCGTTGCATTTTTTGCATCTCCTGCTGTTGATTGAGTAAATTCATTTAACTGATTTACGTTTTTTTCAGCTCCATCTATTTTCTCATTTACTTTATTTAATATGGTAGGAACTTTCGCCTGCATTTCCTCTAAACCTGCAGCAGAACTTTTCACTTTGCTATCTAACTCTTGCAAACCATTTTTGATTTTTTGAGAACCTTCCTCTAATTGACTTTGTCCTCCAACAAGCTGTTCCATACCAGCTGCTAATTCATTCGTTCCTGTTTTTAATTCACCTGATTTATTTACTAATGTATTCAAGCCCGCTGTTACTTTCTGAGACCCATCTTGTAACTTCCCGATACCTGTCTGCATCTCACCTGTTTTATTACTTAACGTATTTAAACCTGCTGTTACTTTTCCTGACCCATCTTGTAATTTACTAGATCCATCAGCTAACTTTTGAACCCCATCTTTCATCTCCCCAGACTTCCCTTGAAGTGTATGGAGCCCTTCTGTCACTTTCCCCGATCCATCATACAATTCACTAGATCCGTCGTGTAACTTATTTGCCCCATCCGCCCCATCTGCTAATCCTTTTGAGACGTCTTTCATGGAATCAAACATTTTCTCTGCATATGTTTTCGTTAACGTACTTGCTACTTCACCTTTCATTTTTTCAATGGCTGTTCCGCCAATTTGTGAAGATAAGAAGTTTAAGCTTTCGTTTGGAATGTATTCTAAGTTTAATGGTTTCGGATCGTCTTTTAACAGCGTTGTAGCGTTACTTGAGAAGTCATCTGGAATACGTACTAACATGTAATACTTTCTATCTTCCATTCCTTTTTTCGCTTCTTTTTCGCTCACAAACTCCCATTTAAAACTTTTATTATCTTTTAAGTTATCAACGAGTCCTTTTCCGACTTCAATCGGTTTCCCATCAAATACTGCCCCTTTATCTAAGTTGACTACCGCAACCGGTAAATCATCTAACTGTTTATACGGATCCCAAAAAGCCCATAAAAACATTCCTGCATATAAAATCGGTACAAACAAAACCGCGATAATTGGAATTAATATTTTTTTACTTTTTATAATTTCAGCAAATTCTTTACGAAATAACTTATACCCTCTCATAATGTTTCCCCCTTTTTTAAAATGACCAAAATTAACTTCTGGTCATTTTCACCCAAATAAAAAGGCTGTACTCGTTCATACATATGCCTTATCCCCGAATTTATACTATGCAACTTTTCCTCAATTTGAAAGTAATATTTCTATTATCCCCCCTTAAATCAAATATATGACCACTTTGTTCAAATGGTCATTTTTTATAATAATAAAAGGATTATCTTAATTTGACAATCCTTTTAATAAATAAAGTTCAAATAATTCTGCGATCTTTTCTTTTTCTAACGGTTCATGATTTTTTTCCCAATCAAAAATAAGCGATACGTATAAGCGAAGCATAATAAATGCTGTAATTTCTGGATCACATTTGCTAATTTCACCTTTATCAATCGCAATTTCTAAATACGATTGAATGACAGAAACGATTTCCACATCTACTTGTTGCATCACTTCTTGTACTTCCTTCGTTCCCATATCACGCTCTTCTTGAATTAATTTAATCATGAGCTGATGTTCTTTTCTAAATTCTAAGATGCTATATAATGCTCTATGTACATTTTCAAAAAATGAAACATCTGAACGAATTGCATCTTTTGCAACTTGCTTCATTTCTGTAATTAAATTAGAAATAATTTCGCCAAATAGCTCTTCTTTATTTTTGAAAAAAGTATAAATCGTTCCTTTTCCTACATTCGCTAACTTCGCTACTTGATCCATCGTTGTTGCTTTATAACCGAACGCTGAAAAAGACTTTGTTGCAGCTTCAATAATAGAACGTTTTCGATCTATCGCCACATCATCACCTCCAAAAATGACCAATTGGATAATATAGTCAATCAGTACATCTTTGATATTACCACACGCTTACATTCTATACAAGTTCTCTTTTTTATTATTTCCAGTATAAACAATTCCAGTCAAGTTATATGATACTGTACATAGTGTATCAGAAGAAAAGAGAAAAGGAAAAGGTGTTCTAGATATATATAAACCTTACTTCTCAACAACAAATTTCCCTTTTTTCAAATAATCAAATAAAAAAACAAGAAAATCTTTACATTTAATAGTAATATAGAAAATAGACAAGTTTATCAAAATAGTGGAGGCTTTTTTAGTCATGATGCGTGCGCTTCGTTTAAATATAAAGCAAGCTTTTTGTAGTCGTATTTCTTTAATTATGATGCTTAGTGGATTCGTTCTTATTTGTATTTATCACTATTATTATGTAATTCGTTATTTAGGAGACGCAGCGAATGGTCCTATATCAACAGATTTAAAATGGATTGGATTTCGCGACAATGAAATGGATGTTTATTTATTATTAATGCCAGTTATTGCGAGTTTCCCCTTTAGTACAAGTTACAATTCGGATAAGTCAGATGGTTTTAAACCGTTTGTGAGTAAGGGGATTTCTATATTTCCTTATTCAGTAGCGAAATATATCGTTACGTTTTTTTGCGGAGGATTTCTTTATACGCTTCCATTCATCTTATCGTTATTATTTTGTAAATTAACCATTCCAGACGGAACACCTAAGATTGGTTCAGGCATCATAAATGCTGATGGAATGTTCGCAAACCTATATTTCAATGAGCCTCTCACTTACATCGCTGTATATATCGGAATTAATTTTTTATTTGCAGGTTTAATGGCCCTTTTAGGACTTGCTGCATCTGTATGGTCACAAAAAGACTATATGGCAATTCTCTTTCCATTCGCAGCCGCCTCCATTCCGTACGTCCTGCTAAATACAATACTTCCTTCAATAGGCGGAGCACCTTTTCATTTATATGATCCGAAACAACCATTGCAAGGCATGTCACCATATATTTTAATGACTCAGTGTGCTTTCTTCCTTTTCGTTAGCCTACTTATGTATATACAAGGAGTAAAGCGGGATAGAAAAAAATATAAAAGAAGACTGCAAAAAAGAGATCGGTGTAGAAAAGCGTTTCAAGTAATTTCAGACTAAATCATTGAACGAATAAGAGCGTAATTCCCTGAGTTAACTTAGAGAATTACGCTCTTATTATCATTTACATGTATCACTCGTATATTTTCGATACTCATATAATCAACCTCTCCTTTACGGCGTACCTGCCAATCCCCATAAAATAACGACCGTCGTAAAGTAAATCGCTTTAATACCTACAACTAAACATAATGAAATAATAGCATATTTACTTAATTCTCCTCTTGCGCCTATTAAAGTGAAGATAACCGCCAAACTAAACGTTACATAGGACACCGCTGTATTGATTAAGTTATACGTAATATCTAAATTTTGTGTAAGCCCTGTTATCTCCGCCACAAATTGAAGCATGACGAGCGTACTAAAAAAAATCGCAAGCTGGTTCATTACTTTTCCATTTAGTCGTGCTTGCATCTTTAACCCCTTCCATAAAACTGAATATTTAATTAATTTTAACATGATTTTGCAGAAAAAGAACGCTCAGTATATCTCTAAGCGTTCTTTCTCAACTATTTAAGAAGCCTTCTTCAAATCAATTTGAGCAAGTACTGGGTCGTGGTCACTTACACGTCCATGTTCCTTCATAATGTTTGAGTTTAAGTGTACTGGGTCTACAATTGTGTGCGGTGCGATGTTGTTTGTTACTAAAATATGATCTAACACTTGTGCATTTCCTTCATGAATATACGTGTAGCGGTTCTCTTTCGGCACTGTGTTTAACATATTTTTTAAGTTTGTTCCTTCTAACGTTTTTAATGGTTTAGCGAACTCAAAATCGTTCATATCCCCTAACACAACAACTGGTGCATTTGCATTCTTTTTCTGAATACCTTGTACGAAATGATTGACTTCTTGTGCTAACTGAACTCGTTTTTCCTCACTCTTTAATACGAGCGGCTGCACTTTTCCAAATGGCGTTGCATCTCCTATTTTTGAGTTTAAGTGATTTGCAACGACAACCATGTTTTGCCCTTGGAACGTGAATTCTGCCGCTAACGGTTTACGTGTACTTTCAAATAATGGATTTTCGTCTCCAATACGAACAACATTTTTATCTAGTAACTTCGGTACAGCTGCTAATTTCACGCGTGATGGGTTATAGAAGAAACCGACGCGAATGTTAGCCCCTGGTGCTCCTCCGTCTAGATTGTTGTTTGGAGCAATTTCTACATACTCATACTTCGGACCACGAATTTCTAGCACTGCATCAATGATACGTTTTGCGCTTAATGAAGCATCTGTTGTACCGTCATTAATCGATCCGTTATTATCTTGCATTTCCTCTACACCGATAATATCTGGCATTTTTAAATTGTATTTAATAGAATACGCTAACGCTTTTACTTTTTCATCTGTTGTTTCTTTTTTATTCGCCGAGAAGTTTTCAATGTTATATGTAGCAACTGTTAATTTATCAAGACGCGGCTGAATATTCGCCCCTACTTGCTTAAATCCACCGTCTACTACAGCTGGTAATTCCGTTATTGGCGCAATACGGAACGCACCATAATCATATCCGACTACCCCTGTTATATCTCCCGTGAACGTATCTCCTACTTTCGCTACATAATCACGAGGTACTTTTACAGAAAGACGCTCTGGGTTTAATTGATTTTCATCTAAAAGAGGTGTGCCATATTTCGTTACGACTTTTTCACCGCCATTTTGTACTGTTACATATAAATTCCCGTTTTTCTGAGGAGCAATAATTTTTGGTGTTGGCATCGTAACGCGCATACCTTCTACACTTTCATAAAAGTCAATTGCATCTTCATTTGGATCAAATAAACCGAATGCATCATTATCGATAATTTGGTCAGGTATTTTCACACCGTTTTCTCCAACTACAACCGGTGCTGGTAAAGATTGATCTTTTGCGATTACAGCAACGCGGCTCGCCTTAATTTCAGTCGTTGTTAAGTCTGTTTCAAACCTTTCTGCATATCCAGGTCCAACATATTCTTCTACTTCTCCATCAACTTGAATAAGATCTCCTACTGCTACATTCGCATCTTTTTTGTATACGTAAATACCTTCTGACGTAGCTGGGTCATTATCTGGTTGATTGTCTTCTATATAAAAACCATTTTTATCAAGTGCTGTTACAACGCCTTCCACACTGTATACTTTCTTCCCATTGTAAGGAGAAATGTGTGATTTCCCTTGAATATCATGAATACGAACCGGTTCATTGTTTACGATAATAAATGAAAATGTTGAAACTGCTGAAGAAGTAAGTCCTTCTTTTTCAGCAATTGCTTTCACTACACTGTTTTCATTCACTATAATTTGTCCGTTATAACGAACACTTTTATTTGTAGGATTAGAACCATCTAACGTGTAGTAGATTGTTGCTCCTTCTGTGTTCGTTGTTAATGTTACTGCTGTTCCTTTCGCAACTTCTCCCCCATTCGGTGAAGCCACTACATCGCTAACACGGTTTTGTCCTTCTCCTTGAAACTTATGAGCCGTTACTGATTTTAAACCTGGGCTACTAAAATATAATTCAAGCGTCCCTGTTAAACTAACTTTCTTCCCGATATTTTCAGGATGATCTTTCACGTTTACTGCCGCTCTCACATCACCTTTTGGCAACTGAACAGGCATGATTTTGTCTGGATTCGTTTCATTTGGCGAATCGGCAATTGCCACATTTGTGTCGTCAAACTTAGCCGGATCCTTCGTGTACTTAGAAGGACTTTGTGTATATCCAACGATATATCCTTCGACTATCCCTTTCGTTTTCCCTTGCTGCTTAAATACTTGAATTGCTTTTTCTACTGACATAGAAGTAGTTTCTTCTGCTTGTGCTAAAGTTCCAGTAAATGAAAGCAATAGCACGAGTGATAAAAAGATACTTAACAATTTCTTCACAGCCATTCCCTCTCCCTATTTCATATTTTCTCAACATGTCTATCATATCAAATGATTCGTTATATAGAACTATGTTTCGACAAGTTTTACAAAAAATTAATCTAATTTACTCGTTTTCAAACTATAATACAAAATAATAATTTTACAGCCTCTATGAATGCACTCTATAATGTTAGAGAGAAAACAGAAAATATCGAAATTTCATTGGCATGTAAAATGGATTCATTTGAATAGGAGTGATTGGATGGAAGTGCAAACAGAAACATACCGCGCAGCTATGAATGGAACATTAGAACGTCATTTTTCAGATATGATTGCTGTTATACCAACTAGAATTACAATTGAGCAGTTAAAACAGCGACTAGAGAATATCGCTACTAAAGTTGATGAGTTAAAAATTGTTTACAATGATGAGACAAGCCTTATTGTTGAGTTACATATAGACGAAAAAGTCATACCGTATGAACTGCATATTGATGAGGCGAATGACCCAGAAGAATATAAAATGTACAATAGACAAGATTCTACAATCGTAGATCGTAATTTTGAAGATGCGGCTTTCGGTACTGAAATTTTCACTCGCACACTATTTGTAGGCGATGTGCTGGACTGCTTTTTCCAGCAGCTACAATTTTTATGGAACCTCGCCCCAGATTTGTTATTTGTAATTGATTCAAGTGCAGCAATGAAGGTAATATCTAGAAGCTATATTGAATATCACGTTGAAAATGAATTATTACCTGACATTCCTGACTTATACGTTATTCATTCCGTTTATGAAGACGATAAAGAAGGCGAGCCTGCGCAATATTGGTTTCATACACACGGCCTTTTAAGAGCGGGCGTAACAGAAATAGAATTAATTATTCCAAATTGCATTTCTTCCTACTACGGCATTGGTGACCTCTTTCAAACATTTGCTAATAATGCCGTTGAGAATGGACAAGTCCCTATGAATGAGCCTATCGTTATCGCGCATAGTCAGCAGGGTTCTATACATACAGTAGCCGTTCCGTGGGAAAAAGGATTATCTTATATTGGGCATAAAACGAGTATGGATCAATTATCTTCAATAGAGGATGAAGAAGTGAAGCTACAACCAATAGATGCACAAAACACATTCTTAGGCGGGATGGATGACCGAGATGAATACCATCAATCTCCATCCGTTCTCTTATTCAAATTTAATACTTCAGAAGAATGTATCGAAAGCTTTTTCAAAGAACACGAGGAAGCTACAGGGCTCATGTTTTATAAAACAAATAGTGAAACGGCTCGTATGGCTTACAATGCCAAAAATACTTTCGGGTATTTCAGCAACATTTTTCAAATTGAGCAATCAAATGAAGGTTTTCGTTTCCTCGCTAAGTTTGGTGTTTCCTATGAAGAGGGTAAAAGCGAACATATGTGGTTTGAAATGCAACATATTACAGAAGACCTTATTGAAGGAATACTCATTAATGAACCATATTTTATAGAAGATATGAGTGAAGGAAATTCTTATCATTTAGATTTTGATGACTTAACAGAATGGGTTATTTATGCTGGTGATGCCGTTATAAAGCCAAATAACTTATATATGTTTATTGGCGAATAAGTGTTTTATATAATAAAAGAAACGCCTTCAATACGATTGAAGGCGTTTCTCTTTATTGTGCGATTAATTCCGTATTCGTTACTTTCTCCAAATGAGATAGTACACGCTTTGCGGCTTTCTCACCTTGATCAATACAGTCCGGCAGACCAGAACCAGCGTAAGAACTACCTGCCAAGTATATACCTGGCAACTCTTTCTCCATAAATGTTGTGAGTTTCTTCATTCGCTCGTTATGACCTACTGTATATTGGGGCATCGCTTCTTTCCAGCGACTCACAATTGTGAAATCCGGATCCATTGTAATGTCCATTGTCTTTTGTAAGTCCTCTAAGACGAGCTGGACGATTTCCTCATCAGTTTGTTCTACAATTGCTTCATCACCAGGGCGTCCAACGTAGCAACGGAGAAGCACCTTCTCTTCTGGCGTTGTATGCGGCCATTTTTTATGTGACCATGTACATGCCGTAATGGAGAAGTCACTATTTCGCGATACGACAAATCCCGTTCCATCAATATCACGCTGAATGGCTAATTTCGGGAAAGCAAGTGCCACATTTGCAACTGATGTAGAAGGAATGTTACGGAAGAAACGGAACTGCTTGTACTGGGCAAACATAGATGGCAATACTTTATGAGAAGCTGCCATAACGATCGCATCTGCTTCGATTTCTTTGCCGTTACTCAGAGTGATTGTATAACCATCACCTTGTTTTGCAACTTTTTCAATGCGTGTTCCCTTCATTACCGTACCTTCGTGAATCTTTACTTCAAGAGATTCTACTATAGATTCTAAACCAGTTGTAACCGTTTGGAAGATTCCCTTTTTCGGCTCCGCTTTCTCTTCTTTCGGAGCGAGTGTACGCATGCCAAGCGAAATACTACGATGTTTTTGCTCTATTTGATATATTTGCGGGAATGTAGACATTAAGCTCATTTCATCAATATCCCCTGCATAAATACCAGATAATAATGGTTCTATTAAGTTTTCAACCACTTCGTTTCCGAGGCGATGTCTGAAAAACTGCCCGAGTGATTGGTCAGATACTGGTTTTGATCTAGGCATTAACAGATCAAAACCAGCTCTTAATTTACCAATCGGGGAGAACAAGCCTGAAAATAGAAACGGAGTAATTTGCGTTGGAATTCCCATCATTGCTCCGATCGGCATTTTATGTAACCGATTATTTACGAGAACAAATGATTGACCGGCCTTATTATTTACAAGTTCATCACCAAGCCCTAATTCTTTCACTAATTTAGCTGCACTCTCTTTTCTTGCTAAGAAAGAATCTGGTCCGCGTTCAATTGTAAATCCATCTTTTCGAACGGTTTGAATTTTCCCGCCCAGTCTACCAGACGCTTCTATAAGTAATGTATCAATCGGCAAGTTCTTTTCATGGATTTCTTTTTGTAAGTGATACATTGTTGTTAATCCTGTTATACCACCGCCGATGATCACAACTTTTTTCCTCAAGCAGGCTCCCCCTTTCTTTTTACAATACAGATTCTTTTTTCTTTACTACAACATCTGTTAAGCAATCAATAAATGCGTCCGATGCGTTTGGCATTTCTGGACGATAATATTTCGCGCCAATTTCATCCGTTACAACCTTACACTCAAAGTCGTTGTCATATAAAACTTCTAAATGTTCCGCAACAAATCCAACTGGTGCATATACGAATGAACTGTATCCATACTTTTCATTTAGTTCTCTCGTTAAATCTTGTACATCTGGACCGATCCAAGGATCTGGTGTGTTTCCAGCACTTTGCCAACCTACTGCATAGTTTGCTACTTCAGCGCCGCGTGCAATATAATCAGCTGTTTCATTTAATTGATCTGGATATGGATCGCCCATTGCGATAATTTTCTCTGGTAAGCTGTGAGCAGATACGATTAATACTGCTTTTTCACGCTCTGCTTCTGACATACCGTTATATATACCTTTCACTGCATCAACCCAGTACTGGATGAATTTCGGTTCTTTATACCAGCTGTCGATGCCATGAATTGTTAAGTTTCCAAGTTTCTCAGCTTCTTCTTGTGCTCGTCCAACGTATGATTTCACGCTAAATGTAGAATAGTGCGGCGCAAGAACAAGTGCAATTGCATCTTGTATACCGTCGTTATGCATATCTTTCACTGCATCTTCAATAAACGGTTCAATATGTTTTAAGCCAAGATACATGCAGTACTCTACTTCATCTTGCACTTCATTTAGACGCTTTTCTAACTTCTTAGCTTGCTCTAATGTAATAGTAGCTAAAGGAGAAATGCCACCAATTGCACGGTAACGCTCTGTTAAATCTTCTAGCATTTCAGGACTTGGCTTTCTTCCTCTGCGAATATGTGTATAGTAACGTTCAATATCTTCTTCTTTATATGGCGTTCCGTATGCCATTACAAGCAAACCAATTTTCTTTTTCATACAGCAATGCTCCTTTACTTCGCTAACTGCCCTTTAGAGTATTCATGAATAAATGTAGTTAAACGTTTTAATGTATCTGGATTTACTTCTGGGAATACACCGTGACCTAAGTTAAAGATATAACCTGGCTCTTTCATCCCTTGATCTAAAATACCTTTTACATGTTCTTCAATAACAGACCATGGTGCAAGTAAGAACGAAGGGTCCATATTTCCTTGTACCGCCTTATGAACGCCGCGTGCGCGTGCTTCTTCAATCGGTAAGCGCCAGTCTAAACCGACTACATCAAGCGGTAAGTCATGCCATTCATTCACTAAGTGTGCAGCGCCAACGCCGTGCATAATCATAGGAACACCCAGCGGGCGAACCTCAGCGAAAATACGCTCCATTGCTGGTTTAATAAATACGCGGTAATCTGCTACATTTACTGTTCCAACCCAAGAATCGAAAATTTGAACTGCTTTTGCACCTGCATTAATTTGCGCTTTTAAATATGTAATAACCATATCTGCCAGCTTATCCATTAAAGCGAACCAAGCTTTTGGCTCTGCATACATGAACGCTTTCGTATTATGGTAGTTACGAGAAGGACCACCTTCGATCATATAGCTCGCTAGTGTAAATGGAGCTCCTGAAAAACCGATTAACGGTACGTCTAGCATTTCTGTCGTTAATAAACGAATCGTATCTAATATGTAAGGTACGTCATCTTCTGGATTGATTTCCCCTAGTTTTTCTACGTCTTGTAAAGAACGGATTGGATTATCGATAACTGGACCAATACCTGATTTAATTTCAACGTCCACACCAATTGCAGGTAGTGGTGACATAATATCTTTATACAGAATTGCTGCGTCTACGTTATATTGATCAACTGGTAACTTTGTAACGTAAGCACATAACTCTGGATTATGTGTAATTTCAAATAAAGAATACTTTTCTTTTATCTTTCTATATTCCGGCTGCGAACGACCTGCTTGACGCATATACCATGCTGGTACATACTCTGTACGTTCCCCCCTACATGCTTTTAAAAATGTCTCATTTATAGTTCTTACCAAGACCCTTGCTCCCTTCCTTGCCAATGCTTTTGCTCTAAATACGTTCTATCCCGATATTTATCTTTTTTTACTATACAGCTTGTAAAAACAAAATGCATAATATTATGTACGTTGTTCATGAAATTGACACAAACATCCTTAAAAACGCTTACTATTTTCACAACATTCTTATTATAACACAGAGAAAAACTATGGTTTAGCTACTTTTGACTTTTCTCCTTCACGATTCGTTTGTGTGTTATATGGCACAACGTAAAAGCTCGGTTTTGAAAAGATGTTAACAAACTTTTCCTCATATTCTCCAGCACCTGTTACAGTACCTACATGCGTATGAATTCCGTTTTCCACTCTGTAAATTCGATACATAATTCTTTCATCTGGAAGAGGTGTCCAACTTAATTTCGTTTTAAATAAACCGAAAGGACTAAACGATAACTTCATTTTTACATTTTCAATCCGATGTAACCGAATCGGAGCACCGATTGTTTCCACACCTTCTGGTTTCATAAATTTCTCTTTCTGTTCTACATTTGCCTTCGTTAAAATTTTCTTAAACAATTTCGTCGCAGATGCACTTTCCCCTTGCAGCTGATGATCTTTATCTGTGCGGTCATAACCAATCCAAACAGCGCCTACTAAATTTGGTGTATACCCAACGAACCACATATCTCTTGCTCCGTTGTCGTCATTTGCCAAAGAAGTAGTACCCGTTTTGCCAGCTAACGCTCCTTTATACACACCCGCTTTCGCTGTCCCTTCCTTCACGACCCCTTCTAACATTTTTGTCATATACCATGCCGTTTGCTTTGAGAATATATTTGTTTCTACTTTTGGCGATTCCCCAATGACTGCGCCGTGTCTATTTAACACTTTATCAATCACGTGCGGCTCAATAATATCGCCATTTGCTAAAAATGCACGATACATTTTCACAAGATCAAATGGTGAAACACCGTTTTTTAATCCGCCAAGCGCTGTACTTAAACCAGCGTCTGCAATATGAACATTTCCTTTCTCTAAATATTGCTTTCCTTCTTCTACCCCTAACTCATTTAATAAAGAAACCGCTGGTACGTTTGCTGACTCTAACATCGCATCGTACATCGTCATTTCTTTCGTATACTCATGATTATAGTTTCGAGGTTCATATCCTTCGAAAGAACTTCTCTCATTCGTTAATAAAGAATATGGATTATACTTTTTCGTTTCGAGTGCTGGTGCATAAACGATTAGTGGTTTTAAAACAGAACCGGGCTGCCTTTTTGCAAAAACACGATTAAACCCTCTTGGCACATACTTTCTTCCGCCAATTGCCGCTTTAATTCCGCCCGTACGATTATCCATTAATAAAAATGCACCTTGCGCCCCTTCTTCTTTACCAGGGAAATTTCTCGCATCTTGAAACTGGTTATACGCTACCTTTTGAATCTTTTCATCCATCGGTACGACAAACGTATATCCACCGCGAAGCACTTCTTGATGAGACAATCCGTATAAACGAGCTGCTTCATCTATGACCATATCAATATATGGCATATATGCGAGCTCATTCTCATCTAAGTTTTTATATAGAGCAATTGTCTTCCCTTGATAACGTACGCTCTCTTCTGCCGTTAAATAGCCTTGTTTATGCATAAGTGACAATACGAGATCACGGCGCTCCTTACTCTTCTCCGGAGATAAGTACGGTGAATATCCGTTCGGTGCTTTCGGAAGACCTGCAAGCATTGCCCCTTCTTCTACCGTTAAATCTTCTACATTTTTATTAAAATACAACTTCGCTGCAGCTTGAATACCGTAAGCCCCATGTCCAAAATAAATATGATTCATATACATTTCAAGAATTTGTTGCTTCGTATATTTTTGCTCTAGTTGAAGGGAAATTGCGACTTCCTTCAATTTGCGCGTAAATGTTTTTTCACGAGTTAAAAAGACGTTTTTAGCAAGTTGCTGCGTAATGGTACTACCGCCCTCTACCTTTTCACCAGCTAACGTATCTTTATAAAGAGCCCGAAATATAGATGGATAATCAATTCCTTGATGCTCATAAAAACGAGAATCTTCCACCGCAACGAACGCCTGCTGTACATATTTCGGAATTTGCTCGACTGGTACGAGTTCTCTATTTTCTACGTATAATTTCGTAATTTCTTTTCCTTTCTGGTCAACGATACGTGATGAAGAGTGGAAAACGAGCTGCTTTTCATCCATCATATAGCCACCAGCTAACACGATAAGTTTATAGAGTACAATCGCTACTACCACCGTTGCGACGCCTCCTAATAAAGTCCACTTTACTTTCTTCATACATCGTCCTTCTTTCCAAATGATGGTACATTTATTATTTGAAAAAGAAGTATCTTTATGTATATAATCTTCGAAGTTTTTTTAGAGAATTGATATAATAGAAACAAACTATTAAGGGGGCATTACAATGAAGGCTATTATTTCATACGAAACACCTCTAGAACAATCACATTTCACTGCAAAAAACGATGAGAAAAATATGTTTTATAAAGAAAATACTGAAGAATCTGTAGAAGGATCACTTCAATATGACGTACTAGACGCTGTTGGTGAATTCAACGGACAACCTGGCTATATCGTTTGTAACAACATTTCTGTAACAGACGAAGGTCGCCCAGTATTTGAAAACCGTTTTAAAAACCGCGCAGGCCTTATCGAAAACGAACCAGGATTCCAAGCAATCCGCGTTCTACGCCCATTAAGTAACGATACATATGTCATCTTAACGATGTGGGAAACAGAGCAAAACTTTAAAGACTGGACAGAATCACGTTCATTCGAAAATGCTCATAAAAAACGCCCTGCACAAGCAGAAGGACAAGCTCCAGCGCATCCACATGCGGAACAGCAAAAGAGTATTTTCTCTCGTCCATCTTTTGTGACTACTTTTGATGTGTTAGTTTAATTTTAGGAGTTCAGAGACCGCGGTATGTGAACTTATATCGGCGATTTTTTGAATATATCGACTTATCGACAAATGACGACACACAAAAAGGAAACACCATTAAACACTGGTGTTTCCTTTTTCTTTGTACCAATTATATATACGAAGTGCATCTTCTTTACGCATATGCTTCACTTCATAACCTTGCCCCGCCACTGATACGGCAGCTGTACATAATTCGTCTTTCTTTTGAAAATACGATTGATTA
>NZ_MACI01000049.1 GCF_001884105.1 Bacillus luti
CTGCTTGAACATGCCTTCTACGCATGATACCTGTATATTTCGCAAGACCTCGGTATACCGTGACTAGCTGATTGTCTCGTATCATATAACCACTACTTGTATACCGAGCGTATGCAAGTAACGTAAATATGATACATAGTGGTATCAGAGTGAACAATGCGATATGTTGTTTAAAATATATACTCGCACCGGTAATCGGCACAGCGAGCACAGCACTTGTAATCCAGCCCATTATTACATAACGGCGCAATGCAGCCTTCGGTAAATGGACAATTTCCTCTTCCATTTCATATGGCAACTGCAAATACGTAAGTAACTGCTGTACATCTTTTTTCTTCATAAAAGGATGTAACATTACTTCATTTCCCGCCGCCTCTATACTTTGAATGACTTCTACTTCGACAGAGCAATAACCAAATGGCTGCCGAAGAATTCCTTCTTTCACAGTAATCGCTTGAATGCGATGTAATTTTAAAACAAACTCTTTCTTATCAAATAACCCTTGCACGATGCGAATTTCATTTCCGTTTCGCTCAATTTTAAAGTTCGCATATTTTAACGCATAGCCGGCTGTTGAAATGACCCACGAAACCGCCATTAAAATCGCAGCCATAACGATTAATTCATATACACCGTTATCCATCACATACGCTTCCACTTTACTGATAAGCCATTCTGGTAGAAATTGATTAAACTCTGTGTAAATAAGAAGTAGTCCAGAAAATACTAATCCGAATCTACCAGATGTAACGGATGCAACTAAAATTTCTTTCGTTGTTAACTGATATACCGTCTGACTTTCTTCTGCCGCAGGCGTCTCTTCAGTCACAACGCTTCTTTCTTTATGTAATAAAGCAATGAGTTCCTTCGCTTCATCTTCTCTAATACCCGCTAACATCACTTCTGGTTCAGTACCGCCGCCCGCTACTTCGATATTTAACTTTGTCAGTCCAAGCACCTGATAGATGATGTTAGAAGATGTACTAATATTTTGCACACGCTCTTTATTTAAGTAACTTTCTTTCTTCACAAAAACACCGTGTTTAATATGTACAATATTATTTTCGACCCAGTACACTTTAAAATACCATTTTATAGCTGAGAAAATAGCCATAATAAATAATACAGCCAAAAGAACAAGATGTAAGAAATACCAAGGTTTCACTTCACCATCTGATCGAAATAAAACAAGCAAAATAAAAGGTAACAAGCCCGCAATTCGAATACCTAACAATATTGTGATCGGATGTTGCCTCTTATACATCCTGATCACTCACTTTCGCAAGTTCTCCAATTTGTCTTTTCAGCTGTTCTGCCTCTTCTTTCGTTAAACCTGGAATACTATGAGAAGTTGCTGCTGTTGAAATATGTAATTCTGCTAAATTATACTTTCTCATAATCGGTCCTTGTTCGATTGTAACGTGCTGCACGCGAATCATCGGGATAAGTACGCGTTTTACAACGAACATTCCTTTTTGAATTTCAATCTCTTCTTCATTTAATCTGTAACTATAATAGCGCTGACGTAAATTTGGAAATACGAAATAATCAAGTGGGATAAATGTAATAGCTCCGGTTACTAACAATCCAAACAACCAGCCCCACCAGTTAAAATTGATCATAAAAAAGAAATACGCAATTACGACTGCTAGTATGACTGCTGCCCCAATTAAAGCGTGAATTCGCCACACTTTCAGCATATTAGCATGAATCTCCCTTTCTAACGGCTGCATCTCATCACTCCAATTATATGAATTTACTAATTATATATTAGGCGGTATATACATTTTTGTAAATTTATAGTTTTCTACATCGTATCAAGCACTTCTTTAAAATTCCCTTCATTAATCGCATACACTTGAAACTGAATGTAATCTATTTCATTCGTATCTGGTTTAGCAAATGGCAAAATGTTAAATTTAGAAGCAGACCTTCCTAACATATCTATAACCATAAGAGAAACATCAATATATTCGAAGTCTACACGGAATACTACCGCTTCTCCCGTAAACTCATAATCTTTAATCGCATCATAAGACTTATTCGCACTTATGAGCATTATTTTTAATAAGTGATTTAAATTTTCTGGTTTAAAATTAATCATATATACAACTCCTTTTTTCAACAAAACACTACAAAAATAGTGTAATCTTATACTTTCCTAACTTCACACATCCAGTATATAAAAAATAAAGCTAGTTTTTTATAAATTTTTTGATATAATTACATACGGGAAAAGGGAAGAATTTTGTCTTCCCTTGTGTTTTTATTTGCATCTAGTACTTTTGCTAGATGCTTTTTTTATGCAAAAAAAGGTATCCTCACCTACTTTGAGGATACCTTTTTAGCAATTTAGTGCATTTCAATAATTGTACCGTCTTCAAATACTTTGAATACGCCCGTAAATCCTGATCCAGCTGCGCCTTCTATTTTATATGTCGTACGCACTCTAATTTGATAATATTTCTTTCCATTCTCTACTTTCGTATCTTCTAACGTGTAATTATATTCTTCTTTATATTCATTTTTGATATATGCTTTAGCTTTCTCAAAAGTAAAATCATCTTGAGTTTTTCCTGTCTCTACCTTTTTATTATTTTCTGTCGTTACGTTTTGAGTCTTATCTGCTTCTACTTTTTTATTATTTTCTGCCGTTACGTTTTGAGTTTTATCTGCTTCTACTTTTTTATTATTTTCTGTCGCTACTTTTTGAGTCTTATCTGCTTCTACCTTTTTATTATTCTCTGTCGCTACCTTTTGAGCCGGTGCTGTATTCGTTTTTTCTGTTTTCGTTGCTACTGTTTCATTCTTTGCATTTTTTTCTTCTTCACCAATTTTCGTGATTAATCCTGCGGCTTTTTTATTATATTCTTCAAGGCTCTTGTTATCTTTTGTTTCTGAAACTAGCTTCGTTAATAACTCTTTCGCTTCTGCATAATTTTTCTTGCCGATTAACTCTTCACTTTTCACCAGTTGTTCACTATATTTCTTTTTTGTTTCTAAAATAGTTAGTAACGCTGTTCTTTCTTCCTTTGCTTGTTTTACAAGCGTAGTGCTACCATTCTTCACGCTTTCTACTTTTTCAAATGATTTAACAGATTCTTCTACCTTTGTTTCTTCTTTTAGCTTCACTGCTTCAATCATTGCTTTCGTTTGTTCTACAAGCACTTTTACATCTGAATCATCTTTTTTCTCATCTAGTGCTTTTTCAAATGATGACAAGGCTGTTTTATATTCTTTATTCGTTAGTGCGGTATTTCCCTCATCCATTGCTTTTTCATAATTCCCATTACTACATCCAGCTAACATTAAAAATGTAAGTCCCATTACTGTTAATAATTTTTTCATTTTTTTCTCCTCCTATATATCCCCTAAAACAATAATTTCATATGTATAAAAGTCTGTGTAGCAATTAGACTGAAAGGAAGTATGTACTTTGTGTGCGGGAAAGGAAGTACACTTCATTTGCTATCATTATGTAAAACTCCTAAATAGTTGGTAGTTGGTTTTCTTCTTCTTTTCAGACAGAAAGGAATTTTAATAATGCGCGTAAAGCTCTCACCAGGCTCTTTACTACACACACTTTTATACACATAAAAAATCATTTTTAGTTAGAATACGAACCGCAATCCGTAACATACCGAAAAACAACAGAAAACAAACCGTAACATAAGTCACAGTTTGTAACTTTTCTGTAACACAAATGTAACATAAGGTTTTTAAACATACAATAGTTTTTTTACATTATTTTTCCTCTATCTACATTTTTAGGTTTTAATATAGTTCCAGTCCTTAGTGTAATAAGCATTTTTCATAACAATCACACCACATCGTTATCAAGCTAACTCCCCCTAAAAATGAAAAAATACGCTATTCTTTCCTATGAGCCTACAGGAAGAATAGCGTATTTTTCAAAAATGAGTTCTTTTATTAAAATGCTTTGGTTCTATATCACAATTAAAAGGGCAATCAACGCTAATATAGCTGGAAGTCCTTGTTTCACAATAATTGATTTATTGGATGTGAAACCGCCGAAAAGAGCTGCTACTACCACACACATTACAAAGAATAATTGAACCATATAGCCAATTGAATTGAGCCCAAGTATAAGTCCCCAAATGAGACCAACGGCTAAAAATCCATTATATAAACCTTGGTTTGCAAACATAATGGCTACGTTTCGATCTCCTTCTAAATGCTCCGGTAATTTAAAAGCACGTTTTGCCACTTTCGAATTAATAAAAAACATTTCGAGAATCATAATAAACAAATGTTCTAATGCTACGATCCCGACTAAAATAGCTGCGATTATTTCCACACCATTCTCCCCCTCTATCCCCTAATATCAAATTTATACTATCTTTGTTTTAACTTTGTAGCTTATATAAAGTGAAACTTTAATCAGTGGGGGTTTTCTTCATCCCCCACTGATTATTAGCCTGCACCAATCGGACTTTTATGGGCAGCCCGACCCCCACCTAAATTCTCTGCTTTCGCTGAATTTTGAGGTGGGGGTCTTACTGCCCATTAAAGCGGGATAAAACTCCCTCTTCTTTCTTTTCAAAACATTAATTGATATATCAATATTTGATACGTCAATTAATATACAACTCCCCTTTTAGTTTTGCAAGTTTTTTTGCTCAATTCGTTTTATTTTGTTCCATCAACCTTAAATCAATTCAAAACCTCTATTCACATCTCTAGAGACTATAATGTTTTTTAAATAACTACATAAAAGGAGTCAGCTTTATTATCAAATTAATAATTAGTTGTCTCTAAAAAGGAAAATCCCATGTCTTTTCTATTAATAAAACTCATTTTTATTATTTTAGGAGCAGTCCATTTGGTTAGCTCTATGGGCATGGAATCGCACCAACGAAACAAGAATTTCATACTAAAAAAGTCTACTAATTAAAGTAGACTTAAAAATTTTTTAGAGTATCAAATTAATAGTTCATCAGTTCATTTTCAGGTGTTTGAATAATAACAGGATTTTTCCCTGGATCAATCCATCTTAAAATATCAATAACATTTTGTTTATCTACACCTGTACACCCTTCTGTCCATGAAGTAGAGACATGGAAGAAAATTGCGCTTCCTTTGTACGGTGTGCGTGATTCCGTATTATAATTAATTACGAATCCATAATCATACGCTGGGATATACATATTTTCAGCTGATTTCCATCTACCTCTTACAGGCTTTTCTTGCAGCGTATTATAGTATGGGGATGTAGAATCATCTACCCAGACATGATTTGGTGTTAGATTGATAAAGGGAAGTTTCGTACCAGGATTCCCTTGTCTACCGAAAGCGGAACCAATGGTGTATTTTCCTCTTGGCGAACTCATTCCACTTTCACTCATCTCAACTGCAAAACCTTTCTTTCCGATATATCCTCTTATATTCTTTTGCTCTCTCCATTTCCCATTTGAATTTTCAAATGTACGAACTTGAGCTTGATTCGTATTATACCCGTTTGTTGTAACTAAAATAACCTGTTGATTATTTTGGATCGTTTTTAAGTTATCAATTACTGTTCTAGATTCATTCGTATTCATCCATTGTAGACCTGCACCCGTTCTTATACGCAACCACGTACCTCTTTCTTCAACTACTGTCACAGTTTGCGCTGCATACTTTACAAGTACATTCGCTCCGTCCGCTGGATAATCATAAGTGAAAAAGTCTCTATTAATATGAACCTTTTTTTCGTTTAGTAAAATCCATTTGAACCCTTGATACGTATGGATTTTCACCCACCTATCTTCTCTTTCTTCATACACTTTTACATCTTGTGGGGCAGATTCAAAAGCAATACCTGAAGATAATGATGCACCATGATAAGCGAAGAAAGGTTTTTGCATATGAATTTGTTTACGTTTGAACTCTTTATCTTTTGAAGTATCTGTTTGTGCAATTAAACTTACCGCTTCCGCACGAGTAATCGTTTGATCAGGCTTCCAATTGTCATCACCATACCCACTTGAAATACCTAACTCAACCAAGATGTTTACATGTTTCTCGCTCCAATGTTCCTTTAAATCTTTAAATACTGTTGGAGGATTCTCTGTCACTTTCTCTTGTAATTTGTATGCATTGACTAACATAGCAGCCATTGCACCTCTCGTTAGCTTTCCAGTAGGGTTAAACTTCCCGGCCCCTTCTCCTTTTATAACACCCACTTTTTCTATAGCTGCAATGTACGGAGCCGCCCAATGCTTTTGTGAGTCATGAAAAGAAGGCTTTGCCGATTGATCGACAGGAAGATTCAATATTTTGGCCATCATTGTTGCGGCTGCCCCTCTATCTATCTCTAAATTTGGTGAAAACGTGCCATCAGGCATGCCTGACAATACATTTTTATTTATAAGATAGTCTACTGATGGCTTTACCCAACCAGGAACATCCGGGAAACTACTTGGAGCTGCTTGCACCGCTACTGGTTGCTCTTGCTGCATGGCGTTCTCCTGTTTTGTTTGTTCTTTCGTAGTTTCCGCCTCAAATTCATTCTTCAACTGATTTTGTTGCACAGGAACACGTTCCTCTTTTACTGTGTATTGCACAGAATCGATTTCAGCTAAAGAGCTTGAAGGCATAGCAAGAAATCCTACTGCAATCATCCCTGTTGTTGCGATTTTTATAATCTTCATATTTCTATCTGTTCTCCTTCTCCTGGTTAAACTAAATTATAGTCCCTCTATTTCTTGTGATTCATTTCACAAGAAATACCACAATCAAAAACCAATAAATGTTAATTATAATCCTATACACTTATTATCGCAATATATAAGTTTTAAGTGATTCATGAATCTATTCTAGATTATGCTACTGTTATAATTCACCTTTTATAGCAATGATTTTATACTTTCATAACTTTACGCATCAAATATAAAAATAAAGCTAGTTTTTTATATACTTGATATTAAGACTGTTTTTATGAGCATTTCGTATAAGTGTTAGCAAGTTCGTTTGCAAACTTGTTAGCACTTTTTTATATTTCGTCTACTCAAAAAACTTCATTGTACCCCTTCTAGTACGCATCGCTCTCAGTGCCATTATGACGCAAATCATTAATTAAAGATGCAATTTATAAACAGCCGCTTCCTTAACGTATAGGAAATTGTTTTTCTTTTTCAAAACACGCTCTTTTTTTGCTCGTTTATCAAGGTTATCAGGATCAATTTGATCAAATATTATTCCAAAGCTTCGGTGGGGGATTTTAAATAAATGTGAGTTTGTCCAAACCGTATTTTTGGGAAATTCATATTCTACAGTAAGCTCGTCTAATATTTGGAATAGCTTGATTAAAAACAATAAGAAGGTGAGTACTTTATGTTAGAAGAAAGTCCAACTAAGAAATCGAGTACACCACAAAGACAACAAATTATAAAACAAAATGATGGACATAGAGAAAATATAGATAATTCATCCATATCAATACAGCAAGTGGACTCAACAGATTTTCGAATCTCAACATTAAATGGAGATCCTGAAAACGAGCCTACTGTGGGGGTCAATCCAAATAATCCATTGTCAATCATTGCTGCTTCTCACGCTTATACGCTTCCAAGTGGGTTTCCTCAATTTGGATTATATCGATCCACTAATGGAGGTACCACATTCACGACTAATTTTCTGCCAGTACCAGCAGGATTTAGAAATACTAGCGACCCAATCATAGACGCCGATCTAAACAATAGGTGGTTATTAGCTGGTATCGCTGTTCAACCGGTTTCAGAAACAGTAGATAGGGCATCCATTATTGTTTATCGGTCAGTTGACGATGGAGCAACTTTTTCTAATGCCATTAATGTTTCTGGAATAAATAACAATTTCTTAGATGATAAAGAATATCTTGCATTCGACAAGACACCAACAAGTCCGTTTGTAGGGAATGCCTATATTAGCTATACGAGGTTTGCTAATAGTCCACAAACCTCACAAATTTTACTTCAAAGATCTGTAGATGGTGGATTAACATGGCTGGCACCAGTTGCAATCTCAGGGGTAATTGCAGGAGCACCTACCCCCTTTGTACAAGGATCAAATGTTCAAGTAGGTCCGAATGGGGAAGTATATGTTGCTTGGATTGAGGGAGATTTCACTAACGCCACGTTTCGAATTCGCCGATCAGATGATGGCGGGGTAACATTCGGTCCCACTGTTAATGTCAGTGCTATTATTCGAGTTCCTGATCCTCTAACTCCAGCGGTCCCTACCTGGGCATTCCGTGTACCTACCTTTGCTTTTCTCGCGGTAGATAGATCAGAATGTTTTGGCTCTGCAAACTTTGCGAGGGTGTATGCTGTATGGCAGGCTAACGACCCAACAAATGCTCATATCCTTTTGTCTTTCTCCGATAATGGCGGAGCCACATGGTCAGCCCCAATACGTGTTGATAATAGTCCTGAGAATACCCAAAATTTTTTCCCGTTTGTAGCGGTTTCCCCATGTAGTGGCACCGTAACCGTGATTTACTATACAAACCGGGAATCTTCTTCTCTTCTAGATGTTTTTTTAGCAGTTTCGACTAATGGTGGAGCCACATTTACAAATACACGGATAACAGACGTTTCTTTTAACCCTAACGCCGATCCTTCCTTTGGTAATCCGTGCGCATTTATAGGCGATTATATCTTTTCGGCCTTTATTCCCCCAGCTTTGCCGGAACCGGAAAAGTTAATCTCAGTATGGACTGACACTCGGAGCAACAACAGTCAAGATATCTTTGGCAACATCAGTGATCTTGAACGGATCCCATCCATCAGCTGTCCTGGTAATATCACTCAGGATAATGACCCGGGTGTTTGTGGGGCGATAGTGAACTATCCACCGCCAACTGTAAGTACTAGCTGTCCTGGAGTGACTTTTAGCTGCAGCCCTGCTTCTGGATCCCTATTTCCAGTGGGTGAAACCACTGTCACTTGCACTGCTACTGACATTTGTGGAGGAACTGAAGAATGCTCTTTTACGGTTACAGTAAACGATACTGAACCACCAAAAATCCAATGCCCTAACAATATTACAAAAGCAAATGATCCTGGTGAATGCGGTGCTATTGTTACATTTCAACCTACGGTTACAGATAACTGTCCAGGTGTAACTTTTTCCTGTTCGCCAGCTTCTGGATCCCTCTTCCCTGTAGGAACCACTCCTGTGACTTGTACAGCCACGGACGCATCGGGAAATACAGCTACATGTTCATTTACCGTCACAGTAAACGATACTGAACCACCAAAAATCCAATGCCCTAACAATATTACAAAAGCAAATGATCCTGGTGAA
>NZ_MACI01000050.1 GCF_001884105.1 Bacillus luti
CACAGTAAATGATACCGAACCACCAAAAATCCAATGCCCTAACAATATTACAAAAGCAAATGATCCTGGTAAATGCGGTGCTATTGTTACATTTCAACCTACGGTTACAGATAACTGTCCAGGTGTAACTTTTTCCTGTTCGCCAGCTTCTGGATCCTTCTTCTCTGTAGGAACCACTCCTGTGACTTGTACAGCCACGGACGCATCGGGAAATACAGCTACGTGTTCATTTACCGTTACAGTAAATGACACCGAACCACCGACCATCAATTGTCCTGCCGACATTACTGTAGCTATTGCACCTTGTCAGGTAGAACCTATAGTCAACTTTGCACCTACTGCAAGCGCCAACTGTGGTGTAGTTTCGGTGACTTGCTACCCACCATCCGGCTCCTTTTTTAATGTGGGGACCACTACCGTAACTTGTACGGCTACCGATATTCATGGAAATAGCAGCACTTGCAACTTTTATGTTACAGTGGTACAGCTACAACCTTGTATTGCACAATGCAGGTGTTTTAATTATTACAAGTGTTTGTAATATAATAATATCGATTAAAAAGGAAAATATATTTTATGAAAAATCCCGAAAAAACAAAATAGGTCTTTTGAATAGTAATAAAATAAAACAAGATCCGCTGAATTAATTAAGAGCGGTTCTTATTTTTTTACTTCACATACACATAGGCTTCATTTGCCCCGCCTTCGAAGTCAGGATCGTTAAACTGTACCTTATCATCTTCCCAATAACATATGCTGCAAATTTCATATGTACCTGGTGGTTCTTCTTCTAATGTTTCATATCCGCAGCATGGACAAGTATATTTCATTACTTTACTCCTTTTATTTTTACTCAACATAATTATAGCTATTTATTAGGTAAAGTCCTCAAAAAGAAACCACCTATCCCCTAAAAAATATAGGAAACAGATGGTTTACATGTTTTATTAGAAAGTAGTACCTTCTTTTTTATAATATTCTTTTGAAATCTCTTCATAAAACGCTGCTGATGTCGAGTAGAAATAAGGCGCTAACCATAAGAAACCGATTCCTATAGTAAGAATACTTAAAATGAACCAGCCAATGAAGCTTAAGCATAGTAAGAAGTAATCCATTTTATGTCCATTCATCATACGGCGACTTTCAGTAATTGCTTGATTCGCTGTGTATTCTGGATGATCATTCAAAATAAAGTACGTCATAGCATAAGAAAATGATTTAATAATTCCCGGAATAATAAGAAGTAATGTCCATAGAATCAAGTATACATACATTAGTAAATATGTTAAAAATGCCTTCATAAATTTACTTCCGTCACTAAACCATCTAAATAAATAACCAATACTAGCATTATCCCTACGGATTACATGTAAAACAAGGTAATAAGCACCTACTGTTAATGGACCGATAATAAGCATTGCAATAATACTTACTGTAAGCGACTCCCTTGCTTCTTCCCAACCCCAAAATATCGAGAAAATACCTGTGAATAGCATATTAGCAGCTCCAATGAGGATTCCAAGTAATAAGGTCGCCCCTACCGCTAATCCCCATTTTCCCTTTAATGCATCCAGTGCTTCTCTTTTCAATTGACTTATCATATATAACCTCCTAAAAAATAGTTCTATATTATTATACCATTTATATCAAAAACTCCACAAAATTACCTGAAATAGAAGCCCACTACCTTTTTTAATACGTATTGATACATGCGCGCTGTATTTGTATTCACACATAAATGAAACCAAGAAAAAACTAGTCCAAATGTAAACCCCTCATTTCTCTATAACAAAAAAGGCTTACCTTTCATAATAGGCAAGCCTTTTCAAATTAATTCTCACTTATTCTCTTCTTATACCAACCCTGCATTCTCTCCGCATCTTCTACTCTCGTATGCTCTAATTTATAATTCGATGATGCATTAGAGAACTTATACGTACATAAACTTGCACGGCGCTGGAAATAGGATTGTGTCTTTTCCATTGATTGGACGTGTCTTCTTCTAACAAGCCCTGTATATTTTCCGAGACTGCGATATACAAGCGTAATTTGCTCTCCGTTTACACCGTAACCATTTGTTTTAAATGTTGCGTATCCCAGTATAAAGATGAGGATCGCAAGTGGAATTAATGCCCACATGATGAAGTGCTTTTCAGAGTATATACTTATTCCAATAAGCGGGATTGCTAGCATTGCGAAGAATATAAAACTATCAATTAAGTAACGACGCAATGCTGATTTTGGTAATGAAATAATGTTTGTATTCAGTTCGTATGGTAATTGTAAATGTGCGAGTAACTGTTGTACACGATCTTTTCGAATGATAGGATGCAGTGTAACTTTTTCTTTTTCGTCACCCAGTCCTTTACTTTGAATGACTTCTACTTGCACAGCGCAATAACCGAATGGCTGACGTAAAATACTTTCTTTTATCGTAATACCTTGAATACGGTGCAATTTTAGGACGAGTTCTTTTTTCTCAAGTAATCCTTGTGAAATGCGGACCTCATCATTTCTTCGATTCACTGTGAAATCTCCATGTTTTAGCGCATAACCGATTGTCGATATAATCCATGAAAGGACGATCAAAATGGCTATCATGAAAATCAAGCCATATATATCGTGGTCCATTACATACGACTTTACGCCATTCTCTATCCATTTCGGAATGTACTCATCTACTTGATGATATACGAAAAAGATTAATGAGAATAATAGTCCAAACTGACCAGATGTAACAGATGCTAATAAAATTTCTTTCCAAGTTAATTTATATTCTGTCGATTGTTTCTCTTCTGTAACGATTTGTTTTTCTTCTGTATTTTCTACTGCTTCGTCTAACGTTTCTTCTGCTTTCACTTCTGGAGTTGGCTCATTTAGCAAAGTAATAAGCTCTGTTGCCTCTTCTACTGTAATACCAGCTAAGCTAACTTCTGCATCGTCGCCCCCACCAGCTGTTTCGATTTGAATTTTCTTTAAGCCAAGCATTTGATATAACACGTTAGAACTTGTATTAATTGTTTGCACACGTTCTTTATTTAAGTAGCTCTCCTTCTTCACAAAGAGCCCCTGTTTCACATGTAATACGTTATTTTCAACCCAATATGTTGTGTAATACCATTTTTCAAACGCTGAAAAGATGGTAAGTAAACCAAATCCAGCGGGAATTAAATACCAAAACGGGAATTTTCCGTTTAAGCTAAACATGAAAATAATGAGTGGTATAAAGTCTGTTATTTTTAATTCTAATAACATCGTGATCGGATGCTGCCTCTTATACATCCTCATCACTCACTTTCGCTAATTCTGCGATTTTCGTTTTTAACATTTCTGCTTCATACATCGTTAAACCTGGGATACTATGAGAAGTTGCTGCTGTTGAAATATGTAATTCTGCTAAACCATATTTTCTCATAATTGGCCCTTGTTCAATCGTAACGTGCTGCACACGAATCATCGGTACTAATACGCGCTTTACGACGAAAAGACCGTGCTGAATTTCAAGTTCTTCTTCGTTTAGTTGATAGCTATAATAGCGCTGACGTAGTTTCGGGAATAGGAAGTATGAAAATGGTGCGAACACAACTGTTAGCCCAATCATCACATACAAAATCCACGCCCACCAATCAAACTTTATCATGAGGAAAAGGTAAGCTAAAATGACAAGAATACCGATCCCTTCTTCAATTACAGCACGAACTTTCCACACCTTGATCATGTCAGGGTGAATTTCATTTTTCAATGGATCCATGTAACCACTCCAAATCTAGTAATCTAATATATGAATACTCTCAAATTATATTTTACATAACTTTACAGAAAATTAGTATTTATTCTTCTTTATCTTTCTTCTCTGGAATAAAATAGCCGAACCAAAGTAGCCAAATAAACCCTATTAACTTCATCCAACTTCCATCCGCTTGAAAAGCTTCAATCATTCCTGGAATTTTATACACTCCAACAAAGCCAAGAAAACCGAGCCACCAGTTTTTTTGCATTTTCAACTTTATTCCCCCTTCATTACGTTTTTCACATTTTGAATCCAAATTTCTTTATACTTTAAATCGAAGCCTATTAATATGTAATTACTCATGTTATCAATAACGAGCGCTAACGTATGAGCATTTTCTTCTGTTGCATCTTGTGACACAACATCAAGTTCCACACCTTTCTTCAATAAATCGTGGAATCCATTTAAAAACTCCTCTTGTATTTCAAATAAACGTTTCTGATACTTTTCATTTCGCGTCGCACTTACGATAAATTCATTTATAACGCGTAATATACCTTCTTGGCCTTTATACTCAGACAACATTTGTAAACCATCTGCGATTAACTTCTCTGCAAAGTTTTCTTTTGTATATTGGTCTTTATCGAAGTAACCCACAAATTGATATCCAGAAAAAACCTCTTCAAATAAAAAATCCACTAACGCTTCTTTAGAAGGAAAATGATAATAAATAGCCGGTTTTGAAATACCTACCTCTTTCGCAATCATGGAAAGGCTCATCTTCTCAATGCCGTGTTCTGCCATAAGTTTAAATGAAGCTTCTACAATGTTTTGCGATGTTTGTAAATTCTTTGTCATACTGTACCTCACTTATTTTTACTTACCGGTCGGTAAGTAAATTGTAAAATGAAACGGAATGATTTGCAAGGAACTTCTTGATAAATCTAGAAAAGTATAAAGTAAAACAACATATAGCAATAAGGAGGACATTTATATGGGACTTGGTGGTAAAGGTGGTAGCGGCGGCACTGGTGGCGGTGAAGATGGACAAACTGGTAAGAGTGGATTTCCATTCATCATTGTACTCTTTATCGTATTGATTATAGTTGGAGCTAGCTATAGTGGGGTTGGCTTCTAAAAAACATCATTTAAGTAGGTCCAAGATTATCCGGGCACACAAAATAGAAAGCACTAGTTATGTGTAATAGCTAGTGCTTTCTATTTTCAGCATTCTTATACATCATATTTGTTTCATTATTGATCATCCACAATAATATAAGCTGTTCTAATTGGCCCGTGTACACCTACGACAAGGTTCATTTCAATATCAGCGCTATTTGACGGACCAGAAACGAAATTCACACAAGCTGGCAGGTTTTCTCCTGATGTATTTTGGTCATGAATCAGTTTTGTAGCTTGGGTTAATCTTGGTACAATCGTACTTTTAGGAACGATTGCAATATACGATTCTGGAAGAAGACTCACATGCCTTCCTTTTAACCCGTCATTAAATAGTACAACGGTTCCTGATTCTGCCAAAGTCATATCACTGAACGTAATACCAAGGTCAGCAGCTTTCGCAAATGCTACGTCCTCTTCTTTATGATCTAATCCCCACGTACGAAATTGTGTTGTGCCTTCATTTTTGAAAAATGGAGTAAGACCATATTCATTAAAGCGCTCATCATTCGCACACATCGCAGATTTGATATTCCATTCTTGTATAAAAGACCCCAATGTTTCAACAAGCTTTTCCTTTGTTGTTCGCTTTACTTCCGTATGAATCACTTCGCAGTGTTCCATTAACTGTAAGACAAGTTCATCTTGCGAAAGTCCTTCGAACACATTCCACTGCGGTGAAACAGACCATTTCGGTTTTTTCACTGCTTCTGGACGTTTCCTACCAAGCTTTTCTGATAATTGGAGCAAAAATTCCTCACGATTTTGGATGGCCATCATCGTTCTCCTTTACGCGTTTTTCAAACCACTCTCGGAACGGTTGTTTTTTCGGAACTGGAAAATCTCTCGCTTCCGTCCATGCTTTTAACGGCCCAATGCCGTGCTCGATTTTATCGCCTTTTGCAAGAGGTTTTAATGCATACGGAGCACTCTTCGCAGCAAAAGAAAATAATTTAGGACTCCTCACCGCTTTTTCAAAACCTTTCATAGCAACGTTCCAAGCTACAGGTGAGTATTTTTCTTGTACAATGCGGCTCCGATGTTTAATTAACAAGTCGTGTAACGGGATTTTCACTGGGCACGCTTCTGTACAAGCACCACAAAGGCTAGACGCATAAGGTAAATCCTTATATTCATCATATCCCCCTAAAAGCGGTGTCAACACAGCTCCAATTGGCCCTGGATAAATAGACCCGTATGCATGTCCACCAATATGCCGGTATACAGGACACACGTTAATACATGCGGCGCAACGAATGCACTGAAGGACACTTTGGAATTCTGTTCCTACAATATCAGAACGGCCATTATCAACAATGACTAAATGAAACTCCTCCGGTCCATCTGTCCCGCCCGGCTCAGTTAACCCTGTAATATAACTTGTTAATTTTTGTCCTACAGAACTTCGGCATAGAAGTGTTACTAACACATCAAGCTCTTCCCATGTCGGAACAATACGTTCCATCCCCATCACTGTAATTAACGTTTTCGGAAGTGTCGTCGTAAGTCTTGCATTTCCTTCGTTTGCTACGATAGAAATGGATCCAGACTCTGCAACAGCAAAGTTACATCCCGTCACCCCTATATCCGCTGCAAAAAAATCATCACGCAAATACGCTCGTACAAACCTCGCCATTTCCGTAGGGTCAGATGTTCCCGTGTAATTTAACTTTGTTTTAAATATTTCACAAATGTGTTCTTTATCTTTATGAAGGCACGGAACAACAATATGTGACGGCGGATCGTGATCGTTTACTTGTAGAATAAATTCAGCAAGGTCTGTTTCTAACACTTCCGCTCCCGCTTCTTCAATTGCTTCATTTAAACTAATCTCTTCCGTTACCATCGATTTTGATTTCACGATTTTTTTTGCATTTTTCTTTTTTACAATCTCTTTTACATATTCCCTTGCATCTTCTGCAGTCTTTGCAAAATAAACAGAACCACCGTTTTTCTCAATATTTTCACTCAATTGATATAAATAATAGTCTAGGTTTTCTAATGTATGCTTTCGAATTTCTTCTCCTAAAGCTCGCCATTCTTCCCAGTTTCCAAGACTCTCAGTAGCTTTTAACTTCTTACCTCTAAGACCATCTTGCGCTTTCCGAACAGCTTGCCGCATAAATGGATCGCCAATGCCTGTTTTCGTACGCTTATGAAAGGGATCATTCCCAATTTTCATTCCCATCTCTATATCCCCCTCTTATTTTCGATCTTCATTTAATACTTGAGCAATATGTTTTACATCAATTGGATAACCATTACGTGTTAAACGTCCTTTTATATTCATTAAGCAGCTACAATCCATTCCAATTAACACTTCCGCACCGGTTTCCATAATATGTTTTACTTTTTCCTCAACCATTTCTTCAGAGATTTCTGGCATCTTTACTGAGAATGTCCCTCCAAATCCGCAGCAATCATAATTATGCGGCAGTGAAACCACTTCCAGTCCCTTTACACATTTTAATAATTTTTGCGGTGGTTCTTTAATCCCCATTAATCGGCTCATATGACAAGACGTATGCACCGTTGCTTTTTTATGAAGCTCCGCACCTAAATCTTCTTTCCCTAATACTTCAACGAGAAATTGTGTGAATTCGTATGTTTTATCAGCAAGTTCAGTAGCTTTTTTCTGCCAGTCTGCTTCACTTTCAGAAAATAAACTAGAAAACTCGTGAACCATCATCGCGCAAGACCCCGACGGTGCTACAACATATTCTGAACTAGCAAAGGCTTCAATCATATGTTTTGCAGCTGTTTTTGTTTCTTTCACATACCCGCTATTATAAGCAGGTTGTCCGCAACAAGTTTGCGTTTTTGGAAAATCAACTTCACACCCTAAATCCTCAAGAATTTCGACGACATCTCTTCCGACTTCTGGATAAAAAACATCTGCCACACACGTGATAAATATTGATACTTTCATATTTTGCACCCCTAAATACAGTAAAGTAAGCTCAAGTAACTTTCTAACCACATCTACTTTATCTGTATATTATTGGTAATAAATTGAAACTTTAATCAGCGCGGTTTTACGGCTTACAAATAGCGGAATAAAATAAAAGAAGGGATCCTAAATGTGTAATTTAGGATCCCTTCTTTTTTATACAGCAAATTAATTTCTATTCAACAATCGCATTCGATAACAATTCATCGTCACTTCTCCAAGTCGTTGCAATAATTGATAGTTCGCATACGCACCGACCGGGGCACCGATTACTGGGACGAGCTGAAGCATCTTCGCTAAATCAATATAGTCTCGGTACTCTGTTTGGAACTTTTCCCAGTCCATATGATTTTCCTCTTCTGTATCCCACGTTTCAATCACTTTCCATATTTCTTTTCGGTGATCATCACTTGAAAAGGCAAGCTGGAAAACGTGAAGGATAAAAAGTCGTTCTTCTTTGTTACTCGTATCAAATCCATACAATGTTGCAGCATCGAATAAAAATTTAATTTTAATCGTAAGTAAAAGCGGAAAGTCAGCAAGGCCGAGAAGAATACCACCAGCGCCCGTCCCTGCTCCTTCTGCTGCAGCTATTTTTTTGTATTCATCTATTTTTTTACGGACTTCATCGTCACGTCTTTGCAGTGACCAGTTTGTTTCTTTTAGCTTCGGTTTTATGAAGTTTGATCCAGCACTAATTGTTTGCACCATCATCCGAATCGTTTCTGTTAGTACCTTTTGCACTTTCGCGGGCACTAGTTGTTGCACTTTCACCTGCACTTTTTTAGAGAACCGTGTCATCATAGAAGAATCTTTCATGAATGTAGCTTTCCACTGCTCCAATTCTTTTATAACCTTTTCTTCATATGTAATCATAGGTTCATTCCTTTCAATTTAAGCGCTCGATGCGTTTTGCACCGTATTGATAAACGAAACCGATACTAAATACTATGCTTACGATTAGTAAAATTCCCGTCATCATGAAATCTTTTGTCGCTAGTAGAAATACAATTGTAAAGATAATGCTACCAGTAACGAGGATTGCATTTAATAAAGTAAGAAAATCTTTCTTCTTCTCTTCTCCCCTTACTGGATACAAATCAAGCCAAACTTTCATGCGGTGATGTTTCCATAAAGTTAATAGCTGATAACCGATTAAGTATAGGAAGATTAGGCTTACGATAAATCGCCCATATAAAAACGGAATGAAGTACAGAATAACTCCGCCAAGAGCAAGCAAACGAACATATAAACCAAAATAGTTGCCCGAGCGTAAAAACGTTCTCGTATATAAGTATAAATATGTACGCTTTTCGCCGATTATCGAAAGAATGAAATCAAGCCATTTTCTACGGGATACTCGTTCTTTTAATGCTGGTACATCGATGAACATATTCGCAATGCGGTACAGCAGCATCATCTTCTTACCTTCTTCAGAAATTAAATACTCCCAGTTCAGCGGCTTTCCCTTCACCATTTGATGCAGGATCACAAGGTATAACACCATGAGCAGGACGATTCCACCAATAAACATAACGGAAGTACGTTCTACAAGGAAATAAACAAATAATCCGTTTAAAATGAAACGAATGAACCAATCGGCCCTTTGCACATTTTGATCTGTTAAAAATGATTTTTCCCACGCTACGAATAAATTCCACGCTTTTACAATGACAAACGCAAGTACGAGCCATATGTAGCCAGCACCTGTTTGTTTCATTTGCTGGAAATATAACGGAGCAAGCGCTGCCGCTACAATTGCGATTATGTATAACTGAATCATAAACGTAAAGAGAAATGCCTTTGTGAAGTAAGGCTTTAACTTTTCTTCAACTGGCAGTAAGTAAACGAGGTCTGCTTCTTTCAATAACGTTTGAATCGATCCAGCCGTTAAAACGAGTCCAATTAATACTGCCATCACGAGCGCAGTTGGGAACGAAGGTGTTAACGTTTGTAACCATTGCTGGTAATAATACGCTCCTGCACCGATGATGAAAACAAAAATAAATTTCAAATGATCATTAAATACGTATTTACTATATGTACGAACTTCTTTTAGAAAGTGACGAAATCGTTCTTTCCATAATGCTGTGCTATTCATAATCTTCTTCCTTCGTTAATGCAATGTAAATATCATCTAATGTTGCACCAGGCATATTAAAGTCAGATTGCAGTTCAGATAATGTTCCCTTCGCTCTTACTTCACCTTGATGCAGAATAATGAACGAATCACAATAACGCTCTGCCGTCGCTAAAATGTGTGTACTCATTAAAATACCTGCGCCGCTCTTTTTCATTTGATCCATCATTTGAAGAAGCGATTGGATCGCTAACGGATCAAGCCCAACGAACGGTTCGTCTACGATGTAAAGAGATGGCTCCACTAAAAACGCACTCATAATCATTACTTTTTGTTTCATCCCTTTTGAGAAATGAGATGGAAACCATTTTAAACGATTTTTCATACGAAACTCTTGCAATAGTTGCCCTACACGTTCTTCATATTGCTTTTCATCAACGCCGTACGCCATCGCTGTTAACTTCAAATGCTCTTCTAACGTTAATTCATCATATAATACCGGTGTTTCTGGAATGAAGGAGAAACTAGAACGGTACGCTGTCATATCATCACGAATTGTTTTCCCATTAATTGTGACAGTTCCTTTTTTCGGTTCCATTAAACCGATAATATGTTTAATCGTCGTACTTTTACCAGCTCCATTTAAACCGATTAAGCCGACAAGTTCGCCTTTATTAACAGAGAACGAAACATCTTTTAGTACAGGTCGTTTCGTATATCCTCCTGTAACATTTTCTACACGCAATAACTCGCTCATACGACACCACTTTCTTCATTTATATTCGTTCTATATTCATCTTACCAAAAATGGCACTGTACTACATAGTATCGATGTCTTAAAAAAAATTTAAATTTCTTCGCATATATTTTTACGAAAGCGGACATCATAATTAAGGAAGAAGGAACACATTGAAAAAGCAACCACCAATTGATGAGTATAACAACATAGTGAAGTCATCATGAAAAGGGGTGTCCATGTTGGACAAAGAAATTTACACATAACCAGATTATTTGTTTCATTTTAGAAACGGGGTGTCTCCGAAAGAGCATATACTGTTTTAAAAAATAAACAATTTCCTTTTATAAAAGATTGCAATTCATTTCACTTGAAAATGGGGTGTCTACGGCAGAAACTTTAGCCGATTTACCGTGCATTTCTTAAATTAAATGGGGTGTCTGCGAAACGTAAATTACGATAATGCTTTTTCAATCCATCTTCAGAAAACAGGAAGCTGAGTCAGCTTCCTGTTTTTCGTGTTTGTTCTATTATGTAATTATGGTAAAATACGGCTAAGGCTACTTGAAAGGATGATATTGATGAATCATACAGCGGATAATTGTATTTTTTGTAAAATTATTGACGGGCAAATCCCTTGCTCAAAAGTATACGAAGATGAGCATGTACTTGCATTTTTAGATATTAGTCAAGTAACAAAAGGACATACACTTGTTATTCCAAAAGTTCACAAACAAGACATATTTGCGTTAACGCCAGAAATCGCATCACACATTTTTGCTGTCGTTCCAAAAATCGCAAATGCAATGAAAGCAGAGTTTAATCCAGTTGGCTTTAACCTACTTAACAATAACGGTGAAAAAGCTGGACAAACTGTGTTCCACTTCCACCTTCATTTAATTCCACGCTACGGTGAAAACGATGGTTTCGGTGCTGTTTGGAAATCACATCAAAATGAATACACTATGGAAAATTTACAAAACATCGCAAGCACAATTGCAAATAGTGTGAAATAGTGACACTATAAGAAGACGTAATACATAACAAGTCTATTCCCCAAAATGATTACACATTAGCATGACTTGTTTCTTCACAAATGCTCGGGGATGATTGTTTGTGCCTAGCACATATAAGAAAGATATTCATACTTTTTCACATCATGAATACGAACAAAAAATAAGGAGGTCTCCTTTTATGTCAAAAGCTAAATCCTTTATTACAGGTGTTATTTGCGGCGGAGCTGTTGCTGGACTAGCCGTTCTTTTCTCAACTCCTTCTTCTGGTAAAGACATGCGCGGTAAGCTGAAAGAAAAAGGAACTGATATTAAAAAGACTTTAGCTGATATTACAGCTGATACAAAATTATTAAAGCGTCAAATCGTTGAAACGGCTTCAGAAGGTAAAGAAGTATTTCAAGAATTAAAAGACGATATGCAAGACACGCTTTCTAACTGGAAACAAGATATTTCTCAAAACAAGCGCCATATTGAGAAAGAAATTTTAGACATCCAAAAGTCAATTGAGAAACTACAAGAAGCTGTTCCAGAAAAAGCGTAAACAGATTCCTGCTTAGTTTTTTGCATATAACAAATATTTTTTAGATAAATTGACCTTAACACGGCATATCACACAGATATGCCGTGTTTTTATGCATTTACAATATATGTTATCACTTAACATGTACAGACAACACATGTATTCTTGACTCATAAACCGCTTCCATAGTTATGCATGATTTGTATAGAATGTCATTTTGTTAAAAAATTTTCACAATTCTCACAAAAAGACTTTATTAATTTTTATTTTACTGGCATAATAGATAGTAATGAAAAAGAATGTTAAAGTGGGTGAGTAAATGAAAAGTGGAGAAAAAGATTACTCGGTAAAAGAAGCGATGATTTTCAGCCAACGCATTGCTCAATTATCGAAAGCGTTATGGAAATGTGTAGAG
Source organism: Bacillus luti (assembly GCF_001884105.1). Lineage (GTDB taxonomy): Bacteria > Bacillota > Bacilli > Bacillales > Bacillaceae_G > Bacillus_A > Bacillus_A luti. Next base: position 12,627 of record NZ_MACI01000050.1, read on the forward strand.
AAAGATTGGCAACAGTGGATTAAACCTTACGATTTAAACATTAATGAGCATCACATTTTATCAATTGCTTATCATTTAAAAGGGGCTTCTATTTCTGAGATTGCTAAGTTTGGAGTTATGCACGTATCAACGGCGTTTAACTTCTCGAAAAAGCTGGAAGAACGCGGCTATCTTGTATTCTCGAAAAAAGAAGATGATAAACGAAATACGTACATTGAAATTACAGACAAAGGGGAAGAATTACTACTTCGCTTAATGGAGGAGTATAATCCCGAAAATAATTCCGTGTTTAATGGGGCTCTTGCACTTCGTAATTTTTACGGGAAATTCCCAGAAAATATCGAACTGATTGCAATCCTGCGTAATATTTACGGACAAGAATTTATCGATATTTTTGAGAAATCATTAGAAGATATTGATGAGAACTTTATGGAATCCGATCAGAAGTTAGTTAAGAAGTAATCTATTTATTTATTTTTTCGCAATCATGCTTAGGAATTCATTCATAAGTGGCTTAAATAAACCTTGTTTTGCTAGCGCTTCCGCAGTTTCGTGTACTTCGAGCTGATGTGGAAGCGCTTTTTCAAATTGATCTAACAGCGCATCGAACAATAAAAGCCCTTCTGCTTTCTCCACTACGTATTGTTCGTTCAGTATTTCACAAAGTTGTAGTATACGTTCAATATCTTTTTTACGAGCTTTTTTCTTTATGATCAAAGAATAAAATGGACACTTTTCTTCATCAATCATTTTAAATAGTAGGTCTACGTAGTATTCAGCTTGTTCTAATCTTCTAACAACGTCCATTTTCTCCCTCACTTTCTAACACAAAGTCTTCTATTTCTGAATTTTGTAACACGAACAAAATATCGTGTGATACAATATATATATGTATTTTAGCCAAAAGGAGGTCTCGCCTCATGACACTTATAACAGTTGTTTTTGTCGCATTCGCACTTCTTGTTATATTTTACACGAATTTCATGACACATACACTGTGTGAACGAAAACAAATAGCTGCGAGCCGCCAACCCGGTGTCTTTCGGGTTATTAATGTATGTATAACAATTTTATTAATTTCTAGTTATATAGAAATTATATTTCATGGAAAGTGAGGAAGGAAAGCCCCTTCCTCATTTTTTTCCTCTATAAGCAAATTATACCTACTATAACCAATAAAATAAACAGTACAAGTAATAAAATAAGTTGAGAATTCATCCCCATCTCCTCCTCTATTCTGTATATGCGGCATATGCCCAATATGGCACACTTTCAAAATCTGACACGATATGGTTAATTTTTCTTTATCAATATGAAATCGAGTCGAAATATGATATATTAAATTCTGTACATATTGCTTATACTATGAAATAAATGACACGCATCTTAACTTTATCCTCAGCCTCGGTAAGCCCTGTTAAGCGCGCTTTACCAGTATAAGAAGCAAAAGTATCAGTGAGACTTAATCGGGCTCTTATGAACTAAAATTCATCGGTGTAGGATAAATTAAAAATACATAATAGTAGGAGTGTTTATCGAATGAAGAAAGCGATGCTTGCCTTAGCCGCAACAAGTGTAATTGCCTTATCAGCATGTGGAACATCATCATCATCAGACAAAATTGTTACATCTAAAGCTGGTGACATTACAAAAGAAGAGTTCTACAACGAAATGAAGCAAAAAGGTGGTAGCCAAGTCTTACAAAGCATGGTTATGGAGAAAGTACTTATTAAAAACTACAAAGTTGATGACAAAGAAGTAGACAAAAAGTACGATGAAATGAAAAAGCAAGTCGGTGATCAATTCGATACACTATTAAAACAACAAGGTCTTAAAGAAGAAACGTTAAAAAATGGTGTTCGTGCTGAATTAGCTCAAGAAAAAGCTATCGAGAAAACAATCACTGATAAAGAACTAAAAGAAAACTACAAACCTGAAATTAAAGCAAGCCACATTCTTGTAAAAGATGAAGCGACTGCGAAGAAGGTTAAAGAAGAACTTGGACAAGGTAAATCTTTCGAAGAGTTAGCGAAACAATACTCTGAAGATACTGGTTCAAAAGAAAAAGGCGGAGACTTAGGATTCTTCGGACCAGGTAAAATGGTTAAAGAATTCGAAGATGCTGCTTACAAGCTGAAAAAAGATGAAGTAAGCGAACCTGTAAAATCACAATTCGGTTACCACATCATTAAAGTAACAGACATTAAAGAGCCAGAAAAATCATTCGAGCAATCTAAAGCTGACATCAAAAAAGAATTAGTTGCGAAGAAAAAACAAGATGGCGAATTCATGAACGATCTTATGACGAAAGAAATCAAAAAAGCTGACATCAAAGTTGACGATAAAGATTTAAAAGATCTTTTCGAAGAGAAGAAAGCTGACGCTAAAAAAGAAGAAAAGAAATAATGAATTGAAAAGCTTGGGCTTAGCCCGAGCTTTTTTGTATGCCCTCTTTTCGAGATAATAATGGAGCATATCCGCTTTTTATAGCCCTTTTAATTCTTCATGTTGGTAATGTAAAGTCTTAGTCACTTATATATAATTACATAATCTTCGTTAACGGAAGTTGCTTTTGCCATTCGTTTAACTAAAACCATCTCTTATGCATTTCGCCTAAAAAATTTTCTGTGATTTTCAATCCAGAACTTTCTCCTATAATAGAGTCAATCCCGCAATGAGGACAAACGGCTGTGTTATCATCATCCCACCACTCTGTAATTTTTTCTGGATTGAAAATTTCCAAACAATAAAAACAACCGCATATAACATCCTTTTCTAAGCTGTTTCTATTACGAGAACAAAAACGATGTGATTCCTTAAAATGTTTTTCCATCAGTATCCCCCTATTCCTCATTCTCTTCTTTGCTTTACTTACATTCTCCTCGATAAAATTGCAATTCTTCCTTAAAGAAAAACACAAAAAAACCTCGATCCACATAGCGCGGAACCAAGGTTTATCTCATTATCATTGATTAAATTCAAAAACTATGTTAAATTAGTACAGAAACGCATTCATTAAAAATAAAAGAATGTATTTATCCGTATCTTAATTGTACAACAAAATCTATTTTCAGTCAACCTCTATTTTTCACTTTTAAAGGAGTGCTTAGCGTATGAACAAAAAACTTGATCTAGAGCAAAAACGATTGGATACCGTAATCGAAACGATTGCGAAACAAATTGATAAGCTGGAAAACGAAACTGGCAGACGCCGGGCGGAAGTAATCAACATCCGCAAACACTTTTGGGATGACGTGAAAGTGAATACTGATACTTTTGATGATTATCTTGAAACAGTTATCAACTTAAGACAACAAGCTCAATCACTTGCTGTAACACAAATTACACATAAGCACACTTTTAATCGACTTGCCGCACTAAGACGTATGCAGAAAGCACCTTACTTCGGACGCATTGATTTTACAGAAGAAGGCGAACCTGCGGCTGAGAAAATTTATATCGGTGTCGCTACCCTTACTGATGCAAGCGGCGAAAACTTTCTTATATACGATTGGCGCGCACCTATTTCAAGCGTCTACTATGACTATCCACCAGGACCGGCAAAATATAGTACGCCAGGCGGTGTCATTAACGGAACTGTGGAGAAAAAATTACAATACATTATTCAAAATGGCGAGATTGATTCTATGTTCGATACGAGCCTTACAATTGGCGATGAAATCCTGCAACAAGCGCTCGGAAAAGGTACGAACAAACATATGCAAAGCATCGTTGCGACGATCCAGCGCGAGCAAAATGAAATTATTCGTCACGATGAAGGTCGACTACTGATCGTGCAAGGAGCTGCTGGTAGTGGTAAAACGTCAGCTGCACTGCAGCGAATCGCCTATTTACTATACAAATATCGCGAATGGTTAAAAGCAGATCAAATCATTCTCTTCTCCCCTAACTCTATGTTCAACAGTTACGTGTCTAACGTACTACCTGAACTTGGCGAAGAGAATATGCAGCAAGTTACATTCCAAGAATATTTAAATCATAGACTAAGTAAGTCATTTGACGTGGAAGATCCATACGAGCAATTAGAATATATGCTAACTGAAACGAATAGCCCTGCCTATAAAACTAGAAATGCAAGCATTCGCTTTAAAGCATCTACTCAATTTTTCGAGATGATTAGAACGTACAGACAATCTCTTGAATCTTCAGGCATGCTATTTAGAGGAATGAAATTTAGAGGAAAACTGATCGCCTCTGCTAAAGAAATCACGGAACAATTTTATAATACCGATTCCTCCCTCCGCTTCCATAGCCGAATCGAGAAGTTAACGGATTGGCTAAATAAGCAAATAGATGCACTTGAAAAAGCAGAACTGAAAAAGCCTTGGGTAGAAGAAGAAATTGAACTACTTAGTAAAGATGAATATCAAAAGGCTTATAAATACTTGCAGAAAAAGGGCGAGTTTGACGACAACTCCTTTAATGATTTCGAGAAAGAAACGAAAGTACTTGGGCGTATGATTGTTCGTAAAAAATTGAAGCCACTTCGTAAAGGCGTTCAAACACTACGTTTCATCAATTTCACGGGCATATATAAACAGCTCTTCACAGATGCATCATTGGTTGGCGAAAAGCCGAAAGAATGGGACGACATTTGCTCACTAACGGTGAACATGCTTGATGAAGGAAAGCTATATTACGAAGATGCGACTCCATTTTTACTTTTAAAAGAGTTAATTGAAGGCTTCCAAACGAACAGATCGATTAAACACGTACTCGTAGATGAAGCGCAAGATTATTCTCCGTTTCAATTCGAATTTTTAAAACGTCTCTTCCCTGCCGCAAAAATGACGGTACTCGGAGACTTTAACCAAGCGATATTTGCTCATGCGAGTGAAACGGTGAATTTCGATACACTTACGAATTTATACGGACCAGACGAAACGAACGGCATTAACTTAACTCGTAGCTATCGCTCAACAAAACCGATTATTGAATTCACACGAAATCTCGTACCAGAAGGAAAGAAAATTAACGCATTTGAACGTGACGGTGAGAAGCCTACAGTAACGAAAGTAGCTGATTACAGCGAACTTCATGAGCATATTACTGCTAAAGTTGCTGAACTACAAACAGAGCAGCACAATACGATCGCAATTATATGTAAATCTGCAGCTGAAAGCGCCGCTGCTTACGAGGCACTCGGTAGCATTGAAGATATTAAACTTGTGAAGAGCACCTCCGCCGAGTATGAGCAAGGCGTCGTTATCATCCCTGCTTATTTAGCGAAGGGTATCGAATTTGATGCTGTTATTATTTACGATGCTTCTAAAAATGTGTACAGTGATGAGAGTGTTCGTAGATTATTCTACACTGCTTGTACACGTGCAATGCATGAGTTACAACTTTATAGCGTTGGCGAAATTAGTCCTTTTATACTTGGGGCTGATTCAGAGAGTTTTGAGCTTATTACAACACCTTGATATGAATCAAGGTGTTTCTTTTTTATGCAGGATTTATACCTTGAAGACGCAAAAAAGAACCAGTCCTTAACAGACTGGTTCACACCTCTAGAATTACGCTATTCATTTTTTAAAATAAAGAAAGTAATCTCGTACCTTAATCTTCCAAGGTCTGCGAACGTTTTATAAACAAAGCTACAACGACCGCAAGTAGTGCCAAACCAAATCCAATCGTAAAAGCATTATGCACGCCTGAAACCATTGCTTCAGTCAATTGAGCCGGGTCAGTTGGATTTGAAGATGCATCTAAATATTTCTTTTGTCCGGAAGTCATAACGCTAATAAAGAAAGCAACTCCTACCGCACCCGCTACTTGTGATAGAGTATTCAAAATAGCTGTTCCGTGAGGATAAAATCGCTTCGGAAGTTGGTTCAAACCGTTCGTTTGCGCTGGCATCATAATCATTGAAATAGATACCATCATAGTGACATGTAATAGGATGAAAGTTATTTTAGACGTGTCTGCCGTTACTTGTGTAAAGAACCACATCACACCTGCTAATAATATCGTACCAGGAATAATGAGCGCTCTTGGGCCAAATTTATCAAAGAGCTTCCCTGAAACTGGGGAAAGCAGACCATTCAACAAGCTACCTGGAAGCATGATAAGACCAGTTGCATAGACCGTTAAGCCTAAAGCACCTTGGAATAGAAATGGTAGTAACGTCATCGTCGAGAACATCGTCATCATCATGATCGTCAATAAAATTGTCGTTAGCGTAAACATCGGATATTTAAATGCACTAAGATCTAGTAATGGCTCTTTCAATTTCAATTGACGCAATACGAAGAATAGAATTGCTACAAGACCAATTAGGATTATGCCATATACTTGGAAACTATCCCAGCCTTCACCTGAGCTACTAAATCCATAAACAATCCCGCCAAATCCAATTGTAGATAAAAGAATAGATAACACATCTACCTTTGGTTTAGTAGGCTCTGAGACATTTTTTAAATAAATAAACGCGAAAACGATAGAAAAAATTGCGAATGGAAGAACGATATAAAATAGCCATCTCCAATTCCATGTTTCCAAAATGATACCTGAAAGTGTCGGTCCAATGGCAGGAGCGAACATGATCACAAGCCCAATACTCCCCATTGCCGCTCCTCTCTTTTCAGGAGGATATAGAAGAAGAATCGTATTCATTAATACGGGCATCATTAATCCCGTACCTGCCGCTTGTAACAAGCGACCCACCAATAGTATAGAAAATCCAGGTGCAATCGCACTTACAAATGTACCGAAAGTAAAGACTACCATCGCACCTATGAATACTTGTCTTGTTGTAAACCATTGTACTAATAAAGCAGAAGCTGGAATTAGTACAGCAACTACAAGCATGTACCCTGTTGAAAGCCATTGGAGAGTCGATGGTGTTACATTCAACTCAATCATCAATTGTGGAAAAGCAACGTTCAATAATGTTTCATTCAAAATGGTAAAAAACGCCCCAATGATCATCGATATTAAAATTGGGAGTCTTTTCACATTGTCAAATTCCTTTGACTGCGAAGAAACAGACGCAGTTTGAGCATTCATACATAAACCTCCTCGTATTCTTTATAAATTCTTACTACCTTTGTTAGTCATATTTAACGTAGAAGCACCCATGCCAAATTGAAGGCGATACAGCACAACTACAAGTAGGATCAACAATGACATCACGCCGAAGATATTACTATACATATTTGCAGCTTGATTTGCAATAAAAGGATTCAATTGTAGCGAAGTAAAACCATTATCCAGCAATTTCCCTACTACACTCATAGCCATCGCGCCAGATATGAAATTAATCATCGACAGTAAACCCATTCCAACACCTGTCTCTTCCTTTGATAGTGTTTGTGAAATCGTATTAGACATCGAAATTTGCATAAAGGTCTGTCCTACATTTCCAAAAATTAAAATCAATGCAATGATAAAAGCTGATAACCCAATAAAAGTGGATAATAATGAGAAAGCAAGGAATATGAATACTGAGGCAATAAAAACGAGTGCAAAGTTGCCCCGAGTATCAGCTAACCTTCCTCCCTTTCTTCCCAGGATTGCCGAGGCAATTGCAGCTGGAACTAAAACAAAGCCAATATTTGAAGGAGTTAATCCATTTACTGCCGATAGAAATTGCGGCGTCATGAATGTCATGCTAAAGCTCATCGCTGTCGTCATAAAAGCAAGGAGTAACCCAATCGAAAAGTTCTTATTTTTAAACAAAGTCGGTTTAATAAAAGGTTCTTTAGCTTTTTTAATCCGCAGAATGAAGAATGCTAACATAACAAATCCTCCAAGGAATAACAGCACTTGCATCTGCGTAATAGCAAGCAAGAGGAACGTGACCGATATAGCTAATAGCCCTCCGCCAAGAACATCAATACTACCCGCTTTCCCTTTCGCATTGTCTAAATACTTCCTAAAGAAAGGAAGTGTCAGAAGCGGTAGTAAAGAAAGAACAAACATAAGTCTCCAATTTCCAAAGCTTGTGATTAATCCTGCCGCAACTGGTCCTAACGCATTACCAAGTGCTAAACCAACTGCTGAAGTTCCAAGGGCACGGCCCCTTTTCTCTGGCGCAAAGTACCTGACGGGAATAATCATCGCTGTCGCTGGAAGAACCGAAGCCCCCGCCGCTTGAATGACACGCCCCAAAATAATAACCCAATACTCAGTAGCAAGTAGACCAAGTAAGGAACCTAAAGCGAAAATAAGTAATCCATACGTTAACAAATCCTTTAGCCGATATTTATCCGCTAGTTTTCCCATTACGATAGAACCGACGGCGTAAACGACCATATAACTAGTCATAATCCAGCTAACCTCTGAAGGAACAAGGTTAAATTCTTTCCCTATCTCAGGAAGAGCTACATTAAACATCGTACCGTTCATAACCGAAAATATTAGCGTAACGACTAAAACTCCTAGCAACTTATCCGCATTTTGTGATGATTTATCTAACATCTTGTAGACCTCCTTTTCTCTTCCCCATAATCTATACAAAATTAAATGAGTATCAACATAATGAATATCCTCACTATTTAATTATAATGAGGATATCATTTCATCGTAATTCATTCAAATCTACTAAACTACAATTTATTTTACAGCAGTTCTGTTACTGCTGAAGAATGAACGACCGCAAGAATTAGCGCTAAAATCATAAGTACGGCTGCTGGCATTATTTTTCCGATTGGATCTTTAACACGAATATGCGACAATACAGCTCCTAACATAATACAAGCAATCCATAATGCTGCTAAAACTAATACGATCTCATTCCAGAAACCAAAAATCAGTCCAGCCACCCCTGCTAAAGCGATCCAACCGGTCGCAATTCTGAACCATTGAGGTAAACCTAAATGAGTGAAAGCTTCTACTTGCATCTTTGCTCCCGTAATTTTACTCACACTCGAAAAGAAAAATGCAAAAATTAATAAACATTGAAGTACTAGTGCTACAATAGTCATGTACAATCCTCCGTTACATATGTTTTTTTAGGGTATTGCTATTGAATACTGAAACGATTTGAAATTCCTTACATCAATACACCTCACTCTATTATCGTTTTCTATAGACCCCAGCATCAGTTATAATAGTAATTATCTCGCTATTACACATTATGAGCATGCGATATAATGAGGTTACTCACTAATTGTTTATAATATAGAGAGGATACTCACTAATAATATACAATATATTTATGAAACGTGCAAAAATGAACTACAAAATAATGAGGAGGTCATCCCATTCATGAAATCAAATTATCCAGCTGCAATAGATATCATCCATATATTAATGCAATCCACCAACTATGTTCAAAGAGAATTTCAATCTCAATTGTCAGCTCTTGACACACCTTATCATCTAACAGGGCCAAGGCTACGTGTTCTATCTACCGTTTCTGAAAATGGCCCCATTCGAATGAATGCATTAGCTGCTAAATTAGGTGTCAAAGCACGTACAGTTACCGATTTTGTCGATGCACTCGAACAAGACAAGCTCCTAATTCGTATACCCGACCCAACTGATCGCCGAGCTACGTTAATTCAACTTACTGAACGCGCGCAATCCAATATGGAGCAGGCGCTCGCATTCCAAGACAAAGTCGCAAACGATATTTTGCAAAATCTCACATTAGAGCAGCGTGAGCAGTTTTTTGAACTTCTATTACAATTAATAAAAGATAAGCAAATTCCTGATTCATGCGGAGAAGTTGACAACGAAAAAACTTGTTAAGTGTGCAAATAAAGTGAAACTTTAATCAGTGGGGGTTTTCTTTATCCCCCACTGATTATTAGCCTTCACCAATCGGACTTTTATGGGCAGTTGATCCCCCAACCTAACTTCTTTGCTTTCGCTGAATTTTGAGGTGGGGGTCTTACTGCCCATTAAAGCGGGATAAAACCACCTATCCCCTAAATAATATAGGAAATGGGTGGTTTGTTTTTTAAGCTGACTTTCTCGTTGGAATATCTTTACGTCGATATACACTTAGTACGATTCCCATTAAAAGTGCATGAAATACAGTTGGTGTTAATCCATAACTAATAAATGGTAGTGATATAGAAGCAATGGGCAATAAGCCTACTATCATTCCAACATTATAAATGAACTGGAATACAAAAAGGGTCATCCCACCAACGAGAAGTAATTTACCGTACGAATCATTTATTTTATAAGATATGACCACTAACCTTACTACAAAAAGAGAAAGAATTAAGACAAGGACCAGTGCAAGCACATATCCATAATAATAAGTCAAACTTGCAAATACAAAATCAGTATGGGCAGCAGGGATTGGCTTTATATTTTCAGATGCGCCAAACCAACCTGTTGAAGACATTACCTCTTTTAAACGTATATACATAAACCCTGCGCCACCTGCATCATGTCCAGGATTTAAATAACCTAAAATTCTATCTACTTGATATTCTTTTATTGAGAATAAACCAACGAGAGTAAATAAACAAATTGTTACAACAGTAATAATCAATGCCTTTTTCTTCCCTAACTTACTCCACCAAAGCATCACGAATACCATCGTGATATAGATAATAATTGGCGAAAGAACCGATATGGTTAAAAATAAATATAAAGAAAATAAATATAAAATTAGAAGATGCCTAATCTTTAACCTACCGTTATTAAAAAAAGAAGCCCAGGCTAATAGAAAGAATGGTACTGCCATTAAACATCCAGTGGCAACGGGATCAATTTTTATGAACGCTTCTCCATTCATGGAAGCATTTGAAAAATGCTTTGGCAGTAACAAAGTGAGTACGCCAATTGTATAAAACAGCCACCCGAGTCTCTCTAACTTCCTATAATCAAATAGCATCATCCCAATAGCTATTACAACACCAAGAATAACAAATACCACTTTATTCATTAGTAAATCATTCGTATGCCCCAGAGCTACTATTGGCAAAAACCCTAATCCCATCGCAATCACTAATAAACTAATAAGGAACCAATCAACTTTTGGCTTATGAAGTTTATTCAGCTCCCGGCCAAGTTTGATCGGACTTCCCATTTGTTCAACAGCCTTATTTTCAGCAACTTCCTCACTTAAACCTTTTTCTATCCACATATTCTTCGCCTGTTTTAAGTGAAAATTTAGTTCAGTTGCTACTAAGTCCTTCGCTTCTTTTGATTTAATATGGTTCGTAACTTCTTTTAAAAACTGCTCCCCTTTTTTGTTCAATTTTTTTCACTCCTGTACTAATCCTTTTAATATAATTCGTGCCTTCGTAGCATTCTTCTCTGCCTTTCGCAGCATCTTATTTCCTTTATCATTTAATTGATAATATTTAGCTCCTTCGTGATCCCAGCTAGATTGGATAAAGCGATTCTGCTCTAGACGATGTAATAAAGTGTATAGAGACCCTTCATCACCTTCAAATTTTTGAATCCCTCTCCCACGCAGTAACTGCATCAATTCATAACCTGTTTTTTCATTCATAAGAAGTTGCAACACTGCTAAAAGGATATCTTCTTCCTTTTCGGACGATTGATTGATTTTTTCACGTACCCGCTTCCGGTGCTGATCAGAAAAACTCAAATGTTTAAAAGTCGTGTTCTCCATTGATTTTCGCAAACCTTTTAATCGATCTTCCATTTGATTATTCCTCCAATCCTTTCTTCAAAAGTTCCTTCGCTTTTTTCAGTCTCGTTTTTATCGTATTTTCCTTCACTTCTATTACAATCGCAATCTCTTTAATTGATAGCTCTTCATAATAAAATAGATAAATCACTTCTCGATATTTTATCGGTAAATTCATTACTGCAGAAGCTAGCCGACTATCCTCTGCATTTTGAATAACTGTTTGTTCCACACTTTCTTTTTGACTCTCCATATACGTAAAGTCATCCTCTGTAACGATAACTTTTTTGTTATACCAACTTTTTAAATAGTCCTTACAATGATTAATCGCAATTCTCCATAACCACGTTTTCACATTCGAATTCCCTTTATATGTATGAAGAGATTTATAGCATTTCACAAATATATCTTGCGTTAAATCCTCCGCAACCTCTTTGTTATTCACATATGAATACACAAGCTGTAGGACTTCTTGTCCATACTTGTTCATGATTTCGTCGATAAGGTCCTCCTTATCTTCTATTTCAAACGCTTCTATCGTTAATTCATCCACATCGTTTCCTCCTTCCCATATATTAGACGACGCACTGTATGGAAAAGTTTTATGCATTCATAAAAAATACGGTCGGCAATAACTTTTTTTATAAAACACTTCCTCCGCAAATAAAAAAGAACCCATTTAATCAAGGTCCTCCTTCTTCCTAACACTCGCTTAAAGAATCTAATATGTCATAACCATACAAAGATGGCTTGATAATATCGAAGCCAACAAAGTCTTCATACTGATTATCTGAAAAATAAAATATAACATGATGAAATACTACTTTTTGCAAATGATTGTCTCGAGAAACCCGAAATGAGTATATGTAGTTGTTCTTATTTGAAGTTTTCTTTATATATATTTTACTCAAGTTTGTTAATGCTTTTAATTTACGAGCATTTTCTCCAAAAAACTCAATCCCTACTATACGGTCCAATTGATCTATATCTACATTCAGTTTTGGATTTTCTTCCAATTCTTCAGTCGATTCAATCTCAATATGTGAAGTAAATGGAATTATATAAAGATATGCCATCTGGATTTCAGGGTCATACGTAATTAATTTTTTCATGCTACACCTCATATTGGTATCTTATTTTTTATTACACTTATCTCGATAACCTAAATATTAGGTTTTTAGGTTATAAAATACAAGTGTAGCATTTAAAATTCTATACATAACGCACAAAAAAACCACCTAAAGGCTCCCCTTCAGGTGGTTTTCTCTTTTATGCTAACGCAGCTGCTTGCTCTTGTTGATCGATAGGAATTACAGCGTCTGTTAATGCTTTTTCTAGTTCAGCTGTGTATTTCATTTGCTCTTCTTTGCTCCAGCCTAGTTTCGCAGCCATGTAGTTGATTACTGCTTCTTTCCACTCGTATACCCAGTGGATGTTGAAGAATACAGCGCCTCTGCGGCGTACGAAGAAGTCAACTGGTTTTGCTGTCATTTCGTAATCCATTGCGTATACAAGCGGGATTAGAACGTCAAGCGGCATGTTGTATTCTTTCGCTTCGTTTTTATGCTTTTTCGCTAAGTCGAACAGTACGTCAACGTTAGAGCCATAGAATTTCGCGAATTCTTCCGCTTGTGCTGCTGTTAAACCGTATTTCGTACCTTCGCCAGCTTTTTTCGCAACGAATGCTGGGAATCCGTGTGAACCACTTACATGTCCACCAGAGATTGGCATATGTTTCGTGTCGCTCTTCGGATATGCACTATGACCTTCTTTTTGTAGTAAGTTCGTTACGTAGTCTACTACCATTTCAGCCATTTTGCGGTATCCTGTTAATTTACCACCTGCGATTGTAATTAAGCCAGATTCAGAAGTCCAAATTTCGTCTTTACGAGAAATTTCAGATGCATTTTTACCTTCTTCGTAAATTAACGGACGTACACCAGCCCAGCTTGATTCAACGTCTTTCTCCGTAATTTTCACGCTTGGGAACATGTAGTTAATCGCATTAATGATGTATGTGCGATCTTCTGTTGTCATGTGCGGTACAGCTGCGTCTTTATCATAGAACGTATCTGTTGTACCTACGTATGTTTTCCCGCCGCGTGGAATCGCGAACACCATACGTTTATCTGGTGTATCGAAGTAAATCGCTTGACCTAATGGGAAACGTTTTTGGTCAATTACTAAGTGAACACCTTTTGATAATTGAAGTACTTTCCCTTTTTTCGAATTATCTTTTTCACGAAGTGTATCTACCCAAGGACCAGCTGCGTTTACAATTTTCTTACCGTAAACTTCATATACTTCTCCGTCTAGTAAATCGATTACACGTACACCACATACTTTTCCATCTTTATATAAGAAACTGTCTACTTTTGCGTAGTTAACAGCTTTTGCGCCATGCTCAATTGCTTCTTTCATTACTTCAATTGTAAGACGAGCATCGTCTGTACGATATTCTACGTAGTAACCGCCGCCTTTTAATCCATCTTGTTTTACAAGAGGCTCTTTGTTTAACGTTTCTTCACGGTTAAACATTTTTCTGCGCTCGCTTCGTTTTACGCCTGCTAAGAAGTCGTATACACGAAGACCAATTGATGTACTGAATGATCCGAACGTACCGCCTGTATGGAACGGAAGTAACATCCACTCTGGTGTTGTTACATGGGGACCGTTCTCATATACGATCGCACGCTCTTTCCCCACCTCTGCTACCATTTTCACTTCAAGCTGTTTTAAATAACGTAGACCACCGTGTACAAGCTTCGTTGAACGACTTGATGTACCTGCTGCAAAGTCCTGCATTTCAAAAACAATTGTAGATAATCCGCGTGTTGCCCCATCTAATGCAATACCAGAACCAGTAATACCTCCACCAATTACGATCACATCTAACTCTTGTTTATTTACTCCGTTTAATACGTCTTTACGTTGTTTACTTGAAAATTTCATGGTAATTCCTCCCTTTGATAACGAAAAAAGAGACCACAAACTCCGCTATAGATTTCGCCTCTATAGCGCGTTGTGGTCTCTCCAAATCTCCTACCGAATTATTAACTTGTCACCATTATAACACTGTTTATGATTATTTGAAAGCTTTTGTTGCTTCAATTGCTTTTTTCCATCCAGCATATAGCTCTTCGCTTGTTGCCGCTTCCATCGTTGGTTCAAAGCGTTTGTCCATATGCCACTGCTCTTTAATTTCATCTTGGTTTTTCCAATATCCAACCGCAAGACCAGCTAAGTATGCTGCACCTAGAGCCGTTGTTTCATTGATCACTGGACGCTCTACAGGAACGTCTAAAATATCACTTTGGAACTTCATTAAGAAGTTATTTTTAACTGCTCCGCCATCAACGCGTAACGTGTTTAATTCAATACCTGAATCTGCTTCCATCGCACATAATACATCTTTCGTTTGGTAAGCTAAAGATTCTAGTGTTGCACGAATGAAGTGCTCTTTCGTCGTACCACGCGTTACACCAAACATCGCGCCGCGTACTTCACTATCCCAGTAAGGTGTACCTAATCCAACGAATGCTGGTACAACGTATACACCTTCAGTTGATGCAACGCGTGAAGCATATACTTCACTCTCACTCGCATCTTTAAACATGCGCATTCCGTCACGTAACCACTGAATTGCAGAACCTGCTACGAAAATACTTCCTTCTAATGCATAGTTTACTTTACCATCTATTCCCCATGCAATTGTTGTTAATAGGCCGTGCTCAGAAGCAACTGCTTTTTCACCTGTGTTCATTAACATGAAGCAACCAGTTCCGTAAGTGTTCTTCGCCATACCTTCACCGAAACAAGCTTGTCCAAATAATGCCGCTTGTTGGTCACCAGCTACACCTGCAATCGGTACATTTTGACCGAAGAAGTGATAATCAATTGTTTCCCCATATATTTCAGATGATGGGCGTACTTCTGGAAGCATGCTCTTTGGTACTGTTAACATGTCTAGAAGCTCATCATCCCACTGTAAGTCGTGAATGTTAAACATTAATGTACGTGATGCATTTGAGTAATCTGTTACGTGTGCTTTACCACCAGATAATTTCCATACAAGCCACGTATCAATTGTTCCGAATAATAACTCGCCGTTTTCTGCTTTTTCTCTTGCACCTTCAACGTTATCTAAAATCCATTTTACTTTCGTACCAGAGAAGTATGCATCAATTAAAAGACCTGTTTTTTCGCGAACCGTTTCGCTATAACCTTTTTCTTTTAACTCATCACAAATTTCAACTGTTTGGCGAGATTGCCATACGATTGCGTTGTAAATTGGTTTGCCAGTCTCTTTATCCCATACAACCGCTGTTTCACGTTGGTTCGTAATACCGATACCAGCGATTTGTTCTGGTTTTACATCTGCTTCGCTTAAGCAAGTTGCGATAACTGCTAAAATAGATCCCCAAATTTCTTGCGCGTTATGCTCTACCCAACCTGGCTTTGGAAAATGTTGCGTAAACTCTTTTTGAGCTGAATGAACAATTTCACCTTTTTTATTGAAAAGAATTGCGCGTGAGCTTGTTGTTCCTTGGTCTAATGAAAGAATATATTTTTTCATATCGGTTTCCCCCTTATGCTACTTTTCTACTATTTGTAGTGTTTCCGCTTTTTTTACTTGTCATATAAGAGATTGCTAGTACAATCACAGTTGCAATAATCACATAAATAAGTGCTGAATTTTGTTTTCCTTCAAATACAACTTGATGGAATAAACCTGCAAGTGATCCACCTAAAATCGGACCTACTACTGGAATCCATGCATACTTCCAGTTTGAACCGCCTTTTCCTGCAATTGGAAGGAAGAAGTGTGCAATACGCGGACCTAAATCACGAGCCGGGTTAATTGCATATCCTGTCGTTCCACCTAATGATAAACCAATACTTACAATTAAGAAACCTACGATAAATGGATTTAATCCATCTGCAAATTTATTTGCACCAATTGCTAATATACCAAATACTAAAACGAATGTTCCAATCATTTCACTTAAAAGGTTTGCAAATGTGTTCGGAATTGCTGGACCTGTTGCAAATACACCTAATTTTGTTCCTGGATCTTCTGTTTCTTTCCAGTGTGGTAAGTAATGTAAATATACAAGAACTGCCCCGATAATTGCCCCAATCATTTGTGCTGCGATGTACATTGGTACGTCACTCCATGGGAACGCTCCCTTAAACGCTAACCCTATCGTTAAAGCTGGATTCAAATGTGCCCCACTAATTGATCCAACTGCGTACGCTGCAACCGCTACTGCTAAGCCCCAGCCCATTGTAATGACAATCCAACCAGAATCTTTCGCAAATGACTTCTTTAAACTTACACCAGCACAAACACCGCCACCAAGTAAGATTAACAATGCAGTCCCTATTAACTCTCCTAAAAATGCTGACATAGTATCCCTCCACAATCAATTTAAACGCTTTCAAAAGTGATAGAGGTAAAATGAATGGCCATTCGTTTTTTTCAAAAGAAAAAGATCCACAGCTTTGCACGCTTCTATATAAATTTATATAGAAACAATGAAATGTGGATCTCTTCTTTTCTCCGTCACGTTTATTAACTTGTCTATAATGTTAACCTCTCGTGAAAGCGGTGTCAACAGAATTTTTTCACATTTTCGTCACTTTTTTTGGTAATGTTTCCATAGTTCTTTCTTCGATGTCGTAATTGCTGTCGCACCAGCATTTAAAGCTCTTTCCACATCTTCTACAGTACGAATAAAACCACCCGCTAAAATCGGGACACCAGTACGCTCTTTCACTTCAGCAATCACATCTGTTAGCGCACCAGGAAGCACCTCTATATAATCCGGCTTCGTCTTTTCTAGCAAATTACAGCTCTTTTCCATCGCGCTAGAATCAATTAAAAAGATGCGTTGAATTGAGACAACACCCTTTTGCTTCGCCTTCATAATTACACTCGCCTTTGTCGATAATAACCCGTACGGTTTATATTCTTGGCATAAAAACTCCGTTGCATGCCCATCACTTTGTAATCCATGGATCAAATCAACATGTAAAAACACCTTTTTACCATGCTGCTTCGCAAGTGACACGACACTCTTCAATTGACCAACATGAATATCTAAAATAACGATATACTCATACGAACTATGTAATAGCTTTTCCAAATCTTTAATTTGCCTCACTGCCGGCAAAATCTTTTGTTCATGAAATTCCATTCTAAATTTCCCCTTCTTTATGTCATCCTATCCTTTATAGTACACAATTTGAGTAGAAAGAACAGCTAGTGCGGGGAATTATTTCCTCTATCTATATATTTTCTTCAACTTATCAGATCCCATACCACCTATGACCATTAATATGAGGGGTAAAAAATTCATTACATATGGCGCATCCGCTACAATTGTAATGCTCGCTCCGGCAAACTTATTTAACATCCATACAACGATTTTTGTAATAAACAAAAATACGCCAAGCATGAATAAACTATCGAAAAACACCTTCCATTTTGGATGCGCTAATTGTTTACTATCCTCAATTACTTTCTGCGTCAACTCTTCATCACTCCTTAACAGCTCATCAATCGTAATACCGAACAGATCGCTTAAATGAATAATAATTTCAATGCTCGGATAGTTCTTTCCCGTCTCCCATTTCGAAACGGATTGCCTACTTACATGAATTTTTTCAGCCAAATCACTTTGCGACCAATTTCGTTTTTCTCTTTCTTGTTTTAAGCGTTCACTAAAAATCATACTGTGTTTATCACCTCTCTACGTCTAGTATGGGCAAATAACTGATGAAGAGTAAAGCGAGTTGTCGTTGCGTGTCCTGTGCAACTTGTGCGTTACAGCTTAAAATGGCGCTATTTCATATGCTGTGCGATGTAGGTTTCATATATTTTTCTTCTATAATAATTTCCCGAACAATAATACAAAAAACCGATACTATTAAAGATAGGATGCGACATAAAAATACGCTATTCCTTCTTCGCATTCTCCAGAAAGAAAATCATTTTGTTCATTTCTCACCTTATGCTGGTATGGATAGCGCCTGGAAAGATAATGAAGAAATAGAATTAAAACTAACAAAAAAAACCTGTAAAATTTATTACAGGTTTTTTGCCAATTACTTATTGTTTTGCATACCGAATACGAACGTTATCATCCATATGATAAATTTGTAATGTGTTTCCATCATAGTTTTGTAATTTATACATGATACTATCATTTGTTAGCTTTACTTCTTGACCGTCTTTAACTGCTTTTGTTACTTTTAAAGATAACTGGAATGAGGGAACATCTACCGCATATGTTCCTGTTAAATAGTTATCTTTATTCGGATAAGAACCATTCGCATAGGACTCAAATGTTTTATCACCTTTTAGTACTAACGTAGTTTTTATACCACTACCGTAATCAATACCCCAATTACCAATAATCTCAGTACCATCTTTAATGTTCTTCTCCATGTTACTATAACTAATTCCTAACTCTTCACTTGTACCAACTGTACCTACAAATACCCCTGTTTTAGCTTGGCTTTTATCTGTTTGAGCCTGACTATCAGTAGTTGGGTTTGCCTGTGTAGAATTACTTGTTGTACTAGTAGATTTTTCTGTGGCTGTATCACCTTTTATTTCAGATCTTAACTTATCGAATGTAGGCTTCCAAATACGTTTTGCTTCCTCTAGTTTTGTATTTGCTTTATTTAAGATTTCCTTATCAGTCTCTAAGCTGAATCCTTTATCGCTGAATAACTTCTCTATTTCACCAAATGTCTCTCTTAGTTTACTCGTCGCTCTTTCAATCTCTTTTTGGTCTTCTTTATGTTTTGACGGTGCGTAAATCTTTTCTATCTTATCAAATACTTTATAGATGTCTTTAATACTATCTAATACCTCAGCTTTTGATTTACTTCCATTTCTCAAATCTCTTACAGAAGCATCATAGTAATCAAATCGTCTTAACATATCCTGTTCAATGTCTAATAAATATTGTGCATAATCTTCATCTAAAACTCGAACCTTTTGAACATCTTTACTTTCTTCTTTCGAATTAGTTGATTTTTCTTTCGTTTCAGCAGCCTTAGATTTGCTTGTTTCTTCTGTCTTTTCCTCTTTACTTGCCGAATCTTTTACTGTAACACAGCCACTTAATAATAAGGCAACTGGAATTGCAGTAGCTATTAGTTTCTTCACTTTCATACCTCATACCCCTTTAAGTAATTTATTCTTAGTTGGTCTTACTACCGATACTTTTCGCTGCTTCCTCAAACAGTTTTGAACCTTCTTGCGCTTTGCTTACTGCTTGATGCATTTTACTCTCGTCTTCTTGGTCCAATGCATCAAAGAGAAGTTGAAAACAATCCGCATACAGTTCCATCGATTGTTTTATCTTCGCCTGTTCTCCCTGTAACTCAGGAGGCGCTTGTAGGTTCTTCAGTTTCGTTGCGGTTGCCTTCGCTCCACCTAAACTCAGTTGTACTTCACTTTTCTTTTGTTTGTATGTTTTTACGTCTGAATCTGCTATTCCTTCAATTAATTTCATCGTATCTTCAATTTGAGTAGCACTGTTTATGATATCTGCCTTATACCTTTCAACATCTGAACCAGTTACCTTACCAGTTGAAGAATTTGAAGAAGAGCTTTGTTGACTACTTGATGAACTACTATTTGTACCTTCACCTTTCGCTACAGATAAGCTATCCTCTTTCTTGCTATCAGTTGACTTACTCTCTTTTTCAGTAGCTTTATTCTCTTTCTCTACCTTTTGCGTTTCTTCTTTCTTTGGTTCAGCTTTCTTACCATCAGTTTCAATTGTAATACAACCGCTCAATAACATAACTGGTAACGCTAAACTTACTAATTTCTTTGCTTTCATGATTACTAATACCCCTTTATTTGTAAAATTTAGTGCAACAAGTTAACATACTTAACTAATAAATTTTCCAAGAATAATTTATTAGAATCTACCCCCATAGATTTCCTGTATATTCATAATCTTTCCATATATCATTTTACAAAGAATTACATATTTGGTCAAAGGGATTTATCTTTAAAGGGAAATTTACTAAACGAAAAGAAAATTTTAATCACAAAGAAAAGAAGCTAACAATAAATTGTTAACTTCTCAACTTAAGTAAAATAGTATCTTTCCTTATCTTCTAATATCTAGGTTGTGATTGAATATTTGTAAGATGAGTATCAAACATATCAATTATTTCAAGAAATCTATCAGCTTCACGGAAAACATGATCTGCTAATAATGGATGAATGATACTCTTTATTTTGCATTGTTCAATTAAATCACGTGCTGTTTTCTTAAAGTCCCGAAGAGATGTAACCGACACACGATTTTGATCTAAAAATTGATCTAAAAGAGGGACCGTTTGGGATTGTGGCTTCATAGATTCTAAGTCAATTGCTTGATACATCAATTCATCAAAATCATTGCTGAAATTCCGTGCTGTATCTACAAGCTTTCTTTCCGATGGATCAAGAAGATGACCAATAAATTTAGCATGGTCTGCCATAATCCGTAAAAAGAAAACATTTTCTTTAATAATAGCATCAGGAAGAGCATCTAATTTTCCTTCATTTAATTCCAGTAAACGTTTTCTAAAATAATCAGCCTCCCTACTTGTATGGTCAACTAACAGTGGAAAATTATTTTGTCCTGGCAATTTACATGTGAGAATCAACCCTAAAATTTTTCGTTTAAATCCCCAAATATTAGTTGCGGCTTGTTGTACTTCTGAATTAAATCTTTTTATTTGCTCAGGATCTGTTTCATTTGTATAGGAATACGCTATTTGTTCGATATGTTCAAACAATCGATAAAATTGATTAGCCTCTTCGATTAGTTGGGTATCCTCGCACCTAAATCCCAAGCGAAGAAAAAAAGAATGCTCCTTCATGATTCTAGACCAAAAACGAATTTCATTTAATGAACGCTCAACAAACATTACAGACGTAACACCCGTATCAGGATGTAATGTAGTTTCATCCCTATGCATTGTTAATCCCCCCCCAGTAAATACCACACTAGTTCCATTCTTATGAGGAAAAAAATATATAAATACCATCAATTAAAGTTCATGATGAATTTCGTATACATGCTCCCAAAAAAGAAAAAAGGCTACCACCTTAGATGTAAACTTCTACTAGATGATAGCCACTCAAAATTTCTATTAAAGCAATACCGAATCCTTATCACTACTCTGATTACGTTTCTCGCGCTCTTCTTCTAAACGCTTCATATATACTTCGCCTTCTTTTTCAATAAACTCATTATCCATATCTTGCTCTTTTTTCGAAGTATATAAAACCATGTATCCACTTAGTACAATCCCAACAATTACAAGATAAACCCACCATGGTAAAGTTTCCAAATCACTTCATTCCTTTCCTTAGACAAGCCTTATTAGTTTCACTGTATGAGGAAAGAAGTGGATTTATGCTTAATTTTTTATCCCGCTTTAATGGGCAGTAAGACCCCCACCTCAAAATTCAGCGAAAGCAAAGAATTTAGGTGGGG
>NZ_MACI01000051.1 GCF_001884105.1 Bacillus luti
AATGCTTGTACATATTCCATAAACTCGATTGGTTCCTGACGAAACGGCGCGTGGTATCCTTTTTCAATAATATGAAATGTACTATTTGCAAATAACTCGTGGTACAACTCACCGTTTTCCCAAGAAACGCTCTTATCGTGTCGTCCCCATATAATTAAAGTCGGCACCTTAATTTTATCTGCTTCCATCGCAATGCGGCGCTCTCTCATTTTCGTAAGCTGATCATAATGCTCTTTATCATCGCGGCTATTTTTCACCGCATCTTTATTATAATCCGTAATCTCTGTTACCGTTTGTAAATCCGTTGATAGCGGCGGCACTGCATTACTTTCTTTTTGCTGGAAAGACTCTATCCCTGTAGAATCCGCTAAAATGAGATGCGTCACCGCGTCTGGATATAAATACGCTAAATTCAGGGACATCTCTCCGCCCATCGAATGACCGAGCACCGCAAACTGATCGTATCCGAGCTTCTTCATTAACTTATAATATAAATTCACTTGCGCAGGAAACGAATACTGAAAATCAACTGGCTTAGATGAACGCCCAAATCCTAAAATATCAACCGCAATAATCGTATGGTCTCTTGCAAGCTCCGGATAAATATCGCTAAATCCATCTGAAGAACCACCAAACCCATGAAGCATAAGTAAAGGCGGTTTCCCCTCACCAATTTGCTTAAAATAAATTGTCTGCCCATCAATTTGCGCCATACTCTCTTTCGTATGTAGCTTCATCATAACAGTATCTTTCACTTCTCCAACCTTCGCAATTGGCTTATCAACGAAGTTACATACTACAAGTAACACGAGCACAATACCGCTAATCATATAAAACTTAAACCGTTTCAAATTTCCGTCTCCTTTCTCAAATTGCTATTTAAAGTTTTTACATTTTTTGGTTATTTTATGATTAATTTTAATTGTAACTATATCGGTTACAATTATATTAAAAAAATATTACTTACTTCTATTATTAATGGTTATTTTGTAACCATTATAGTTACATATTTAAAGTAAGTCAATTATTTTCTCTACATGGGATAAAGTGAAACTTTAATCAGTGGGGGTTTTCTTCATCCCCCACTGATTATTAGTTGAACCAATCGGACTTTTATGGGCAGTTGATCCCCCACCTAACTTCTTTACTTTCGCTGAATTTTGAGGTCGGGGTCTTACTGCCCATTAAAGCGGGATAAAATAAAAAGCAAGCAGTTCCAGCACTCCGCTAAAACTACTTGCTCTCCTACTTACTATCTCTATTTTTACTCTTTAATAAATTCTTTCGTGCTTCTCACTGTATCAATTGGACGAACTAATTTTTCGATTTCTTCACGTTTTGGCTCCAGGAACGGAGGTAACGATAATTTTTCTCCAAGTGTTTCGTATGGCTCATCTCCCATAAACCCTGGGCCATCTGTTGCAAATTCAAATAAAATTTGCGGCGCAACTCGTGCATATAATGACTCGAAGAAGTGACGGTCTACATAGCCAGATGAAGGAAGTCCTACGCTACCGATTCTTTCAATCCATTCTTCTAATACAGCGCGATTTTCTACACGGAATGCTGCATGATGCACTGTACCGAAACCTTGTCGTGCTTCTGGAAGTACCGTATTATGTTCTACAATGACAGAAGCACCGTTTCCACCTTCGTTCACTTCAAATAAATAGAATTCTCCTTCTTGCGCAATCTCTTTAAATAATAGAACTTTCTCTAATACTTCTTTAAAGAAGCTAAAGTTCGCAATGCGGATAAATACAGGTCCTAAACCAGTAATTGCATATTCTAATGGAACTGGCCCGTTTTGCCACGGTGTACCTGATTCGATTCCTTTATCAAGCTCATCTGAAATTAATTGATAGTGTTGGTCATCAAAGTCAACGAAAGAAAGAGTTTTCTTACCGAATTGCTCTTTAATGCCTGTATGTTCCACTTCAAGACGATCAAAACGCTTCACCCAATATGCTAATGCTGCATCAGTTGGAACACGGAATGAAGTTTTTGAAATTTCATTTGTACCGTGTACGCCTTTCGGAATACCTGGGAAGTCAAAGAATGTCATATCTGTTCCCGCACTACCTTTATCATCTGCAAAGAATAAATGGTACGTTTGAATATCATCTTGGTTTACTGTTTTTTTAACTAAACGCATTCCTAAAACGTGAGTGAAAAATTCATAGTTCTTTTCTGCACTACTTGTAATCGCTGTAACGTGGTGAATTCCTTTTAATTGGTTCATTTTATATTCCTCCAATGGTTTCTCAAGTTATATTTTCTCTTCTATTACTTCTCTTCAATAGGTGCTAAATTCGCTTCAATTTCTGCGCGCTGATCTTCTAAGAACGGCGGTAAATCAAGTTTTTCTCCTAAATGTTCTACATCTCCATCAACTGTAAATCCTGGTCCGTCTGTCGCAATTTCAAATAGGATTCCGTTTGATTCACGGAAATATAAGCTTTTAAAATAGAAACGGTCGATGATTCCTGAAGACTGGAAGCCTCTTTGTATCACCTGTTCTTCCCAATAAGCAAGCTCTGCATCATTTTTCACACGAATTGCTAGGTGGTGAATACTACCGCGGCCTGGCTTTTCAGTAG
This sequence comes from Bacillus luti, assembly GCF_001884105.1. Taxonomy (GTDB): domain Bacteria; phylum Bacillota; class Bacilli; order Bacillales; family Bacillaceae_G; genus Bacillus_A; species Bacillus_A luti. The sequence goes on from NZ_MACI01000051.1 coordinate 2,601, forward strand.
GACCATCTAAATATTTCACAACGATTTCTCCAAAAGCTTCTCCTTTAATAGACTGGAAAATTGCTTCTTCGTCATTTCGGCTAACCTCTGTATACCCAAACATTTCTGTAAGTGTACTCGCCATTTTATCCAGTCTACGAACTGTCATTTCCACAGAACCCATTCCTTGAATTTGATGCTTTGCAGGAACTTCTGATTTCTCCCAAGTTTCCCAGTGCTCTACTTTTTCTCCGTTTGAAACAAGTAATACTAAGCGAAGACCTTCAGCATCCTCAAATTGCAAAGCAGGACGATTTGCATATGTTGTCATCTCACTATGTTTCACATCAAATTTCTCAAACCGTTCTTTCCAGTAATGTAAGCTTTCCTCTGAAGGGACAAGTAATCCAATTCGAGTAATCGCATTTGTACCGCGGTATGTTTTTCCTACTAAAGGTATTTCAAAAAATGATAATTCTGTACCCGGACTTCCTGTTTTATCTCCGTAAAATAAGTGATACATTGACGGATCATCTTGGTTTACTGTCATTTTCACACGACGTAAACCAAGTACGTTTTTATAAAAATGATTATTTTCATTTGCGTTTTTCGTAACCATTGAAATGTGATGGTGCCCTTTAATTTCATACATTTTATATTCCTCCGTTTCATTTTACTAGTCAAGTGACAACTAAAAAATAACATTTCCCACAACTAATATGGTTTTTAGCGTTTCAATTTATTCTTAATTATGTTTTTGTAAATTCATCTTAGTTTTTACTGAATAAGTTACTTTGTTTTTTAATCGAAAGCAACTGAGTATATGTTTTTCATACGGCTCAATCGCTTTCGTTACTATCACTTTACACCTCAAGTGATTAAAAAGCAAGAATAAAATCTCGAATTCAAGATATTTTTTTATTACATAACATTTTAGAGTAGTGAATGGTTCTTTTGTAAAACAATTACTTACCTATTAAAGGCTTCTAATTTACTTGTTCAACTAAAGATTTTATAAAGTGAAACTTTAATCAGTGGGGTTTTCTTCATCCCCCACTGATTATTAGCCTTCACCAATCGGACTTTTATG
>NZ_MACI01000052.1 GCF_001884105.1 Bacillus luti
CACCTAACTTCTTTGCTTTCGCTGAATTTTGAGGTGGAGGTCTTACTGCCCATTAAAGCGGGATAAACAAAAAGAATCCTACCTGTTATGGAAGGATTCTTTTATTATGTAACTACTGTAAAATTTTTTCAGCTTCGATCACTTATTCAACTTCCCCTATAACCTGTAGCACCAATCATTTCAATTTTTTTTAATCCCATTGCATATGTTTGTACCAGGCTTTGTTGATGTGTGTAGACTTCACAGATGATGAAGTTTTAGACTTATCCCTTAGTGTACCAACATTATTAGAACATCCTACAATATTTAAAAGGAATGTAGCCAATAAACACGATATTATTAATTTCTTCAAATAACCACTTCTAACTTTTTTCAGTAACATTTTATTTATAACATAGGTGCATTCAAAATTATTCATATCAAAATAATTAATAATTGCAACCATACTAATTTTACATTACATTAAAGGTTAGAAATTATTCTTATACTCATAAAGTGTTACATATTAGGAGGCAACATGGAGTTTTATAATTTGGGTATCACTATTAAAGAACTTAGAATAAAAAAAAATATATCACAATCCGAGTTATGTCATGGAATATGTTCACAAAGTCAAATTAGTAAAATAGAAAAAGGTATTATTTATCCATCTAGCATATTATTATATCAATTATCTGAAAAGCTTGGTATTGATCCGAATTATATATTTGCACTAACTCAAAATAAGAAATTAAAATACGTAGAAAATGTAAAATATGTAATGAGAGATTGCACAAAACAAAAACAATATAAAGAACTTTATGAAATAGTGGAACAAGAAAAAAACGAGAATAATTTCCAATCAAAAGAAGATAAACAATTTCTCATATGGCATGAAGCAATTGCTAGATTTCATGTAAATAAATCAACAAAAACTGCTTTAAAACTTTTAAACAATGCCTTAAAACTAACTGTAACTAATTCTGATTTTTTATCTGAAAGAGAAATAGATATGATGCAGACAATGGCTATATTTCATTGGGACAACAAAGAATACGAAAAAAGCATTACTATCTTAAAAAAATGTTTAACTCATTTTAATAAGCTAGATTTTCCTAAAGATAAAGAAATTAAATTAAAAATCATTTTTAATTTAGCAAAAATTTTAGGCCATGAACATCAACATGAAGAGGCAATAAAATACCATGAGATGGGCATCAAATTTGCTATTAATCTAAATACTTTCTACATGTTGGGTGAACTATACTATGGGAAAGCTTGGAATTTATTGAAACTTAAACATTCCAACGAAGAAGATATTGCTAATAACATGGAAAAGGCGTTATTTATATTTGAACTAACAGAAAACGAAGGCAAGTTAAAAATAATTAAAGAACAATATTTTGAAAAGCGAAATGTAAAAAAGCCCCACTAAGCTTACTAACACTTAATGAGGCCACTTTATTCACACTATTAATTATGGAACGACGGTTTATAGAACGAACGATTATCAAGCGCAAAGACACGTTCTGTGTATTCGCCTGGTTTTGTGCGTCCTAATGCGCGGTCCATCATGTTCATTTTTGCATCTAAGTTGTCGATGTAGTGCAGAATTTCTGCTTCTTTTACTAAAGGTGGTTTTGGGCTACCCCACTCTGCTTTTCCGTGGTGAGACAGAACGATGTGTTGAAGAATTAATACTTCTTCTGCATCGATTTGTAGTTCCTCTGCCGCTTTCCCAATTTCGTTCACCATGATCGAAATGTGGCCAAGTAAATTTCCTTCTAACGTATACGTTGTAGAAATTGGGCCAGATAGTTCGAATACTTTACCAAGGTCGTGTAAAATCACGCCTGCATATAGTAAGTCTTTATCTAACGATGGGTATAGAGTTGCAATTGCTTTCGCTAAATCTAACATCGACACTACGTGATAAGCTAGTCCAGATACGAACTCGTGATGATTTTTCGTCGCTGCTGGATATTCTAAAAACTCGTTTTGATGCTTATTTAATAAATGTCTTGTTAGACGTTGAATGTTCGGATTTCTCATTTCAAATATGTATTGCGTAATCTTTTCAACCATATCTTCTTTTTTCACTGGTGCTTTTTCTACGAAGTCCGAGATGTCTGTTACTTCATTTTCATTCGCAACACGGATTTGTTTCACGCGTAATTGAATACGTCCTTTGTAGTTTAGAATATCTCCAGCTACTTTAACGATTGTTTCTGCTACATATTGTTTCTCAACTTCTGGTGATACATCCCATAGCTTCGCTTCAATATCTCCACTTGGATCTTGTAAGATTACTGTTAAAAACGGCTTTCCATTACTTGCAAGACCTTTCGTCGCTGTTTTAATTAACAAGAAAACATCGACTTGTTCACCAACTTCATATTCTGCAATTTTCTTTTTCATTCGAATTCCTCCACCAAATCAGTTACTTTTAGTATAGCACACTACAACTCATTTTCTTTACGCTTACGCGTTAATTTTATAATCTGTTTTTCTGTAAAATACGCGAGTAAATGTGCATGACATGTAAAGAAGATGACTTGTCTATCTTTCGCAATTTCTTTTATGAGTTCAATCGTTCGATTCGTCCTTACCGCATCAAAGTGTACGAAACTATCGTCAATAATAAATGGATAATCATGCTCAAATGTTTTCGCGAGTGCAAATCTCAGCGATAAATATAACTGCTCTGCTGTCGCTTGGCTTAGTTCATGACTGTAAAAACGCATGCCGTCGTTACGTTCCACAATGAACGGTTCTGCCTCTGACGGTGAAAAGATTTTACTATATCGTCCGCCCGTTAAATAAACGAAATACTCTTCTGATTTTTGTAAAATACGCGGCAAATGTACTTCGTGATAATATTGCTTCGTTTTCGTTAACACTGTCTTTGCGGCCGCATAAGCAGCCCACTTCTTCACTTGTTCACGCACTTGCGCTTTTTTCATTTCCCATTCGTGCAGTAAATCACCGTACGTACTGCCTTCTTCTAAATTCGCAATTTCCATACGATGTTTCGCAATACGCTCTGTCAGTTCTTTCTCCCCTGTAAGACAGTTTTGTACGATTGTCATTTCTCGCTTTAATTTTTCTTCATAACCGTCAGCCTCATAATGTTCAGCTAATGATAAACTCGTTAAACGTTGTTCTAACAGATCAATTTGCGGTAATAAACGCCCTACTTGTTTCTCAGCATCTTCACGTTTTTCTGCCAGTTTACCTGCTTCTAAAAACATTTCTTCATCTGTAGCCTCTGCAATATGCCATAAACTATCTCGTTCTACTAACAGTTGTTTCAATTGGTCTTGCATGAACTCATATTCTTCTTGCCATTCCGCTAGCTTCTCTTTCAGCTGCTTACAAGTTTGGCGCTTCTCTTTCTCAATTTGCATACGACTTTGCGCCTCATGCAGTTTACTATACTCCGCGCTACCGATAACAGTTTCTAGTTTATGTTCAAATTGCGAAATCATTTCATATAATGAAGATTTTCGCGCGCCTTTCTTCTCTAATTCACGATATAATTGCTGCATTTTTTCAATACGCTCAAACGCCGGCAATATGTGCGCATACGTATAAAAATCTGGGAACATATAGCGCGTTTTATATGCATCTACTTGTTCGCTGATGCGGAACGTCTCTCTCTCCCATTCCTCATACGATGAAACGACTTTATCATAAGCACGTTCCATTTGCTGTAACTTATACGACTCACGCTCAAATAGCTTACGAATTTCTTCATCCTTTTCTAACTGATAGCGCACAGACATCGCTTCTTCACTTTGTCTCCCGCCAGCACTTTGCTCAAGAGTAAGGAGTTCTTCTTGTAATCCACTGGCCGGATCTTTATATAAAACGAGCGCAAGGACAATCCCTACAAAAACAATGACACTAATAAACAAAAGCGGGCGGTTATCAATAAATAAACTCGTGAATAAAACAAGCGTGTTAATAAGAAGTAACAGAAGACAAACTCTTTGCCACTGCTTTTTCTTTTGCATAGCCGCTCCTGCTTTTTCCTCATACTTACGCTTTATTCTCTCGGCGCCCATACCGATAAACGCCGCATCTTGGAACGACTTCTCTTTCTCACCTAACGTATTTCGCTCTTCATCCGCTAACATTTGTTTCTGAATCTGTCTTATATTTTCTTCTTGTTCTTCTAATTGCTCTTGCGCTACTTTGAAATGATCATCAAGCTGTGCTTTTTGCGTTTCTAACTCGCGCGCCTTTTGCACCGTTTGCGTCATTAACTCTTTCGTCGCCAAACTCATATCAAACGAAAGAACCGTTTCCTTTTCAAAAGTAGCACCAATTTGCTGCTCTAGCTCTGCAATTTCTTCTTTTATATTCGCAACATTCCCGCTCATATCACGCATTTCTTGGCGTGCATTTTCATAAGACATATGCTGCATACGAAGTTCTTCTACGTAACTTTCTTTTCGTAAAAACTCTTCATCTATTTCTGTGGAATCAATTTCTGATTGCACTGTTTCAATCTTTTTTTGAAGCGAATCAACTTGCAACTGAAGCGGCTCCATCTTCGCCTTAATCGCTTCATAACGCGCCGTCCCGTTTACAGGAAACTGCCCATTTTCGTTTTCTAACACTTTCTCATGCGCACGCTTTTCAATAACGAGCGGTTCAAGCGCTCCTAATATTTCATAGTCTTGCTTTCGCTTTTCAGCTAACTCTTTTTCTGCACGAACAGAAGCAAGTTTCTCTTCACTTTCTTTTAACTGCTCGACCTGTTTTTCATACGTGCCAATTTTCCCTTGCCACTCTTTCATCTTCTCTTCCAGCTTCTTCATCTCTTGCAGTGACACGTTAATTTCTGGCTTACGACCACTCGGCTTAAAGCGCTGATCCATTTCTTTCTCTAGCGTTTTATCGAGTTGCAATAACGCATCACTTCCGACTGCGCTTGCAGAAAATAAATAATTACCGATATCTGCTTCTCCGAGCTGATGAATATTTTGCAGGCCATGCATATCAAATGAAAAGACAGAGTCAAATAAGCTTTCATTCATGCCGCTTAATATATCGTGTAAAATATCTTCGCCGCCCGTTTTCCCGTCTTCAAAATAAACGGTTACCTCGCCAGCTGCTGTTTTCGGCAATCGTTCAATTTTCAAACGGCCGTACTTCTCTGTTTGTACAGTGACCGCACCGCCATACTTCCCGCCTTCTTTCGGCTCATAACGGCGCTGTCCTCTCGTCGGAAAACCGAACAAAATACTTTTCATAAACGAGCGAATTGTCGATTTCCCCGCTTCATTTTCACCGTATAAAACAGTCAGCAATGAAAGATCCATTTCCACATTTTCTAATTTTCCGTACCCATAAATATGGAGTTTTTCCATTCTCATTTCTTATCCCTCTCTTGCTGGAATAATTGCTCTAAAATAATATTTTCCGCTTCCTTTTGAATCTCTTTCTTCTCTTCTTCTGTAAAAGATTCAATACTATTACGTGCTATAGGAGATATCCAAATGGTGCGCAATACTCCGTCCATATTTGTAAAAGCTTCTAACTCCTTCAGCACACTACCGACGAAATGATTTTCTTCTTTCAAACGCTCGATTTCCGCAAACGAAACCGTCTCATTTTTCCACTTCATCGCATATACGAAATCTTTTCGCTCTTCGCCAGCTGCTAAAATATGAAAAATTTCTTCCACGCGCTTTTCATCACGCAAATAAGGAGAAAGTGGGCCCTGTCCTGTAAATACGGCAGTTAAAAGTGTCCCTTCCTCTTCTCTTCGGCATTCATTCATCGCTGTTGACACTGCCGTCATAAGATCATCAACTGTTTCCAGTCCATCGATACTCACTTCAATCTCATCCCATACAACATCTGCCGTATGGAAAAATGAACATTGTGATCCTTGTTTCGTAAGTTCAATAAGGTACGCGCCCTTCTCGCCTGTTTCCTTACGATGACGCCCTTGTATATTACCTGGATAAATAATATACGGCTCTTCTGATAAAATTTCACGTTTATGTATATGGCCAAGAGCCCAATAATCAAACTGCTTTTCTTTCAGCTCACGAATTTGAAACGGTGCATAGCGATTATGCTCTGCATCTCCTTCCACACTTCCGTGAAGCATGCCAATATGAAAAGGCGCATCACTCATTTTCGTATACTGCGCTGTCATATTATCCGTTACCGCTTGCTGCAAATAACTAAACCCGTAAATAGAAGCTACCAACTCACCATTTTTATAAAACGATTTCTCTTCTACATAAGGCTCCGTAAACACATGAACATTTTCCGGAAACTCAATTGCAGCCCAACTTCCCCCTAAATGGTCGTGGTTACCGTGAATAATAAAAACAGGGATATCGTACTGCGAAAGTCTCTTCATTTGCTCACGCACAAACACTTGCGCACGCAAACTTCTCGTCTCCGCATCATACAAATCCCCGGCTAGTAATACGAAATCAACGCGCTCTTGAATCGCTTTATCAACAATACGCTCAAATGATTCAAACGTACTTTGCTTCATTCTTTCCCAAACAGACTGCGCAACATTCATCTCCATCCCTTTAAACGGACTATCCAAATGCAAATCAGCCGCATGTATAAACTTTACTTGTTTCACAAATAACGATCCTTTCTGTATTTCAAAAGTTTCATTTTATCAAGATTAAAATAGTTGAAAACTAATAATCATCGGGAATAAAAATATTCCCGATGATTAAAGTTTCACCTTATTGTAACACGCAATGTCATATATTTCTTTGCATATTCTAGTGATTTATGCCAAAATAGTTATAAGATTCTGATTTTTATTATTGGAGGTAATTTTAATGGGAGTATACGTTCTAACAGTCTTTGAAAAAGATGGTTCTAAAGCATTAGACGAATCATTCGAGGCGGCAACTGAAAAAGAAGCGAAAGCAAAAGGTGAATCTATTTTACAAGAAAAAGGATTGCACGAAAAAACACATCGCTGCACATCTTCTGCAGGTAAGCTCGTTTTATTCCAGCGCTAAAAAAAAGAAGCGTCATCCGCTTCTTTTTCACTCTACTATATCTTCTTCACACCACGTAAACGCCACATCTAGAATGCGATTACCGATACGTACGCGTTTATTCCATTTTCCTGTTTGGATCTGATGTTGCAATTCCGCTTTCATCTTTTCCGTCCAGTCGTGAATTGTTTCACCGCCTTCGTACGGATATACGCCTGGAAACTCTTTCTGCAGTAGATGCAAGCTCTCTGCATCAAAATGAAAATGGAAGAAGTAGTTTGCTGTAAGCGATGGTTCTTGCAATTGTAAAAAATGATCATCAATTTGCTTTCTATTTCTATAGAAAGTAAAGATATTCACTTTACCGCTCGTAATTTGGTCAATTTGAATTTCGTGCTTCTCTATAATCACGTCTTGTCCACCTCGTTGTATACTACCTTTAGTATATATGTCTTTTGCAACAAAGTTAACCATTTTCGCGCGAAATTCATTTCCTTCATTATATTACCTGTACCTCCAAGTACAATCAGAACAAACAAAAACAAAGTTGAAGGGGAGCGATTACATGTATTTCGGAAGCAAAGGTTGGTATGTAAAAGAACTTAAAAAATTAGGTATTCGTACTTATGAAGGTAAAAAACTAGAATCGTATCGTACGCATATTTTATCTAGTTTACTTGAGAGAATGAAGAAAGCTTCGGCTTAATAGGTAAACAATTCATTTTCGTTATTACAACATAATTAAAGCTATATTTTATATAGTATGTGAAAGAAGCTGTATCATTTTTTGATACAGCTTCTTTTTATTCATACAAAATGCTCCTTCTTTTCACGATTCTAATTCTGCTTATCTTGCTTATCAAGCGGCTTAATATGATAATTAACGGGCTTTATAACCTCTAAATCCCACCGTCGATTAGATATATATAAAGTTGAATTATTTTCTATATAATAATTCCCAACCAAATTATTTTCTTTTCCTGACTGATTTACATAAATAATTTCAATTTGCCTTTCATAATCTTGGTTTATCATTCTTATTGATTGTCCGCACAATAAAGAAAGTCTAGGTAATGATACAAAAACTCCTAATAATATAATTCCCATTCCTAACTTCACTCCATTATTAGCCTTGTTAGCAAGGGCACTGTAACATTTAGAAATTGCCATATACAAAATCGACTTATTCCCAGCAGGATTGTCCTTAATTTCTTCCTGTTTTTCTTCTATTTCTTCTTCAACTTTTTCACCAACACCAGATTCAACTTTTTCTTCAATCTTTTTTTGTACGTGTTTAACCATTTTCAAAATAGCAAAATGTAAAATTGATACTATCACAATGAAAATCTCTTTTTTAGAGAGAAATAATATATTGTTTCCCTCTAACCACAACGATAATAGCATAGAAATTATAATAGAAAACGGTAAACAGCCTATAAAATTAAACCATTTCTTACTATGATAATGACGAAATATTAGTAATGTAATGAAAAGGCATGGAATAAATAATACGGTAGTAAATTCCAGATAGACACTTTCTTCTAATACTTTCATAATACTTAATACTTTTCCAATAAAGGCTAGCAGCAAAAACTGAAACACAGTCGCACTTATCATAAGAACCGGATGTTTTTCTGCTATATTAATAGCATATAAAAATCCTATTATAGATCCTATTGTAAAAATCATAAATATCCAGATTAAAGAAAAACTTATTATACTAGTAAATGTAATTTCATTAGCAAAAAATGTTGTTATAGACAAGTTTAATAAGAAAATTATTAAAGCTGATAAAATAAAAACGGCTCCCTTTTTTCCCTTATTTTTAATAATTAAGGGAATTGATGATGAAATTATATAATAAATACAAATAAAAAATATAGAAGTAATTGTTAGAGTTTGTATACTAAAAGGTAGTAAATTCGAGATAATATTAAAATTCGAGATTTGAAAAATTTCATTACCACTAAAATAATATCCATACAAAAAGCTATATATGATGAGAAATCCTAAAGATGATATAAGAGTGAAACTGAAAAATAAAAATCTTATATCAAAAAATATGCTTTGAGCATGTTCAAATTTCTTCTCAAAAAAAGAATTAATAAAACTCACCTTTACACATCCTTTATAAAATAACTTTCATGCCATATTTCAACAACACGCTTCTAATGATTAATATATTTGACTAAAAACATTAAATTAACAATCCGTATATAATTATAATTTATCGGTTAATTTTTTCCAACTATGAATATAATTTACATTATAAAACGTACTCAAAAAATCTCCTATGAAATAAACCTATAAAAATTATTTCACAAGAGATTTTTTACACATTATTTACCTTCTTCATATAACTCTACTAATCGTCTCCCACCAGCAGTACGCGTCCCAATCATCTTACGTAGTTCCTGCGCGTCTTTTGGTCTCTTAGTAATTAAGCGTGTTTCGTTTTCTATCACTGTAAAATCTGATTTTATTTGCACCATATCAATAACTACCACTTCGCCATCTTCCTTTTTGTTCAACATAACCTCATCCTCCCCTTTTACGAAATGATTCGATATATACCATATACTCCGTCACTTCATATTGCCCTTCCTATTTCATTTCCAATAAACTAACCCCTCAAACCAAAAATGCTATAATAAATCCAATCAAACTAAGGGGGAACATCTATCTTGCACGGAAAACACATTCAATTTCATGAGTTTGGCAACCCAAAAGATGTATTGCAAGTTGAATATAAAAATATAGAATCATTAAAAGATAATGAAGTTCTCGTTCGTATGCGAGTTAGACCGATTAATCCATCTGACTTAATTCCGATTACCGGAGCGTATGCACATAGAATCCCATTACCTAACATACCTGGTTATGAAGGTGTTGGTATTGTAGAAGATGTAGGTGCGGGCGTTTCTAGAGACTTTATCGGTACATGCGTTTTACCTTTACGCGGGGAAGGTACTTGGCAAGAATTCGTTACAACATCGGCTGATTTTGTCGTCCCTATTCCTGATTCCATTGATGATTTCACGGCGGCACAAATGTACATTAATCCGCTTACGGCGTGGGTTACGTGTACAGAAACACTACACTTAAAACAGGGTAGCGTTTTATTAGTGAATGCTTGCGGATCCGCTATTGGTCACCTTTTTGCACAGTTATCACAAATTTTGAATTTCCGACTCATTGCAGTGACAAGAAATAGTAAACATACAGAGGAATTACTTCAGCTTGGCGCTCATTACGTAATCGATACGTCTACTGCTCCGCTTCACGAAACAGTTATGAAGTTAACAAATGGGACCGGGGCCGATGCTGCGATTGATTCTATTGGAGGGTCTGACGGAAATAAATTAGCATTTTGTGTACGTCCAAACGGGCACTTTTTAACGATCGGTCTTCTATCAGGCGTACAAGTAAACTGGGCAGAGATTGTCACGAAAGCAAAGGTGCACGCTAACATATTTCATTTACGACATTGGAATAAAGATGTGTCACCATATAAATGGCAAGAAACGTTTCGTCACTTAATTCGCTTAGTAGAAAATAAACAATTACGTTTTATGAAAGTACATTCTACATACGACCTAGCAGATGTAAAAACGGCGGTTGATATTGTGCAGTCTGCTGAAAAAACAAAAGGGAAAGTGTTTTTGACTAGTTTTTAAATACAATTGAAAGATTTGTTTTTATTTTTTATCAAAAAGTTCGAATTACTATTAAACATATATAAAGATTGCTATATTCCTTACTTTTCCCGATAAAAACGTTATATACTACATTTGAAATAAGAAAGCACATCTGCTTATTATCAACAATTCCCATGCCATATCTTTTATTGAACGCTAGGAGCAATCCTAGCCTTTTTTATTCGATTTATAAATCTTTCATTTTCTTAAAGAATAAGGCACATTCCTTTTACTTCTACAACTTGAAAATAAAAAATCCCCTCAAAGCATAAGCTTCAAGGGGTGAGCCTGTTTTTTTATTTACTTATATACGTACAGCTGTACCACTTACAGCAACCATTAACATTCCATCACGAACTACTTCGTAATCTACGTCAATACCAACGATAGCGTTCGCACCTTTTTGTTTTGCAAGTTCTTTCATTTCATCCATTGCGATATCACGAGCTTCTTTAAGTTTGCTTTCATAAGAACCAGCACGACCACCGACAACATCGCGAACTGAAGCGAATAAATCGCGGACAATATTTGCACCCATAATAGCTTCACCATTTACAATATCGATATACTCAATAATCTCTTTACCTTGAATTCCAGACGTTGTTGTTACAATCATGACTGACACGCTCCTAATAAATTGTAGTTTTGATTAGCTTTCTTATGTCTTTATTATGACATGGAAAAAGTATCTAATCTATTGAATTACCTTACATGAATGTGACAATTTTGTAAGAGTAATATATTATTTTCACCATTTTCTTACAATAACTGCACAAATTGACAGAAAATTGTTATAATTGATGATAAGGAGGGATAACATGAAAAAAATCACTTATATATGCGCAATAACCGCTCTATCTTTCACCTTAATTGGTTGTACAAGCACCTCGGCTACAGATAAACCTTCACAAGCTAAGCAAGAACATACACAAACCATTCAATTAAACTCAGCAAATATTACAGACATTGAAATATTTAGAACAGGTAAAAATGAGACTTCCAAATCTCAAACAGACAATGAAGAAATGATAAAATCTATCGTTTCAGCAGTTCAAAATGGCACCCCTAAAACAATCACATTAGATCAAAAAAAGAGAGCATCTGCTCATTCTACTATAACCATTACATATAAAGATGACTCAAAAGAAGAGTTTCTTGCGTGGGTTGATAATAAGGAGCAAATTACGATTGCTAAAGATGAGAAGAAAGATAAAGTTAAAGGTGTGACAGTACAAATTAAAGACCTTAAAATGATGAAAGATTTTTTCAAAATGTAAAAAGGATCTCCTTTAAGGGGATCCTTTCTCTCTTCATACAGCCTATCGAATTCTGCTCCTTATCATCCAAAGCAGAAATATTAATTATATATTATGAAGACGTTTATTTACTCTGTAGTTATATAACAATTGTTGATATTGCAGAAAAGTACAACAAGCTGGACAACCTAGATTTCAAACTGTAAGATTAGATGTTGGTAAAATTAAATACAGCAAAGCATATATAGAAAATAGGTGTTAATTTTGAAAATCAATAAAAAATTTGAACCAGTGATTTTTAATATCTTTATGATTTTAGGTATATCTAGTATTATCTCTTTCGTCATGGTTTCAATGAATGTTGGGTATACAGCTTTATTTCTCAAATCATGGATAAAAACATGGGCAATTGCTTTCGTGCTTGCATTTTTAGCTTCTAAATTACTACCCTTTGTAGTGAAAAGGATAATGAAAGTATTCACATTTGTTGAGAAAGATGCGTGAACTACCCACCACTTAGTATCTCTTACGAGCCTACCCCGAGTGGGGGCTTCTCGGTTCATCGCTACTTTTGATAGCTAACGAATTTGTCCTATGACAGCCGAGCTAACTCC
>NZ_MACI01000053.1 GCF_001884105.1 Bacillus luti
CGCGTCTTCCTGCGAGGCAAAAAGCGCCTCTACGTCAGAAGCTCCATCCTCCTCCCATTCTGGACGAGCCACTTCCGCTTTTAAATAGGCCTCACCAATTCAAATTGTTCTCCTAGTTTTGCGTAGTTGTGTCCTGCTAGGCGGCTTATTGGTTTTAGTCCTTCGGCGTGAATGCGGCCGTTTTCGTATAGGTGTTCTGCGACGTGGAAACGAACGACGCGTCCGATTAGTAGGTCGCAAGCCGGTGCGTCTTCTGTTCCGCCAAGAGGAATTGCCTGTTCTAATACGCATTCCATTCGAATGTTTGCTTCTTTTACACCTGGTACTGAAATGACATCGCTGTCGACCGGTGTTAGTTTTGCTAATTCGATTTCACTTTCATCAGGAGGTAGGTTGGCTGCTGTTTCGTTAATTGCTTCTACGTAAGATTCATCAGAGATATGTACGACAAATTCCCCTTTTTCAATTGCGTTTCGGGAAGTGTCCTTTCTTTCTCCAGCTTTTCGTTGTACAGAAACTGAAATAAGTGGTGGATTGGCAGCAACGATATTGAAATAACTATATGGTGCTCCATTTAATACACCGTCTTTTGTTACAGAAGTAACGAATGCGACAGGACGCGGAATGATACTTCCTGTTAGTAATTTGTAATTATCTTTTTCGGTTTGTTCGTTTGGATTAATGGATAACATGTTGTAATCCCCTTTCTAAATATGAAGACTTATTGTTTGTTTACAAGATATCAATGGGAATCTCCTGCTGGAAACAATATTTTTTTTGATGGTGTAAAAAAAGAGATTACCTCAATTGCCCTGAAGTAATCTCTTTTTTGGTAAATGTCTCGAAATTGAGATAAAAATTATAGTAAAACGTATGCGCCAGGTCCGATTAAAGCTACACCAATAGCGACAGCGATTAACATTAAGTTATATTCATATCCATTTTGAGTTACCCAGTAACCATTTTTTCCGTGAACAGTGAAGATTGCCATTAACATTGTTCCAACGATAAATAATGAACCAATTGCAGTGAAAATCCCTGATGCGAATAAGAAACCACCTAATAATTCAGTTGCGCCAGCCATAAATGCCATGAATACACCAGGGCGTAAACCGATTGATTCCATCCAGCCACCTGTTCCTTTTAAACCGTAACCGCCGAACCAACCAAATAATTTTTGAGCACCATGACCCATGAATGTAATACCTATAATAAGACGAATAATAAGAAGACCGATATCCATCATTTCAAAAACCTCCTAAAAGTTATTAACTTACCTTATGTAAGTAATAATAAAATAGTTACTTACTTTAGTCAAGCGGATTTTGAAAAAAGTTTGAAATTAATTTTACAAATTAACGACAAAAAATAAAATGTAGTAAAGACCTCTAGACAAGTTGGGTAAAAAAAGAGAAAATATAAGTAGAAGTTAACTTCTTATTGTTATTCAGACAATCAGAATTGACTGGAATTTTGTGAAGCGCTACAATAAGAGTCTATTAGTAATGACGTAATTTATTTCGAAAGCGTTTTTACAATATGATATTCGAAGTATGAAGTCTTACATGTATCCCGAGCTTTACTAGGGATTGCCCTATAAACTTTTAGGTAAATTATAAGGAGGACTATCCTATGTTTAAAAAATTATTCGGTCTTGGTTCAAAAACAAATGAAGAAACAATTGTAGCTCCATTAACTGGAGCAGTGAAAAATATTGAAGAAGTACCAGATCCAGTATTCGCTGGTCGTATGATGGGTGATGGTGTTGCAATTGATCCTACTGAAGGTGTTGTTGTATCTCCAGTTGATGGTGAAATCGTACAATTATTCCACACAAAACATGCTATTGGAATTAAAGCGAAAAACGGTACAGAAATCTTAATCCACGTTGGATTAGAAACTGTTAAAATGGAAGGCGAAGGTTTCGAAGCTCACGTTTCTGAAGGCCAAGCTGTAAAAGCTGGAGATAAATTAATCTCATTCGACTTAGAATTAATCCGTGAAAAAGCGAAAAGTACAATTACTCCAATCGTTATCACAAACACAGATGCAGCTGAGTCTATTAAGACAACTGTAGGCGTAACAGCTACAAAAGGTTCAACAGAAGTAATGAAAGTTACAATGAAATAATTATTGTATAGAAGGAATCCGTTTCGTATGAAATGGATTCCTTATTTTGTTTTGTAGTGCGCGCGTTATGTATGATAAAATACTTTGGGCACTTGGAAACAGGGTTTCACATATATGTGGATAAGGCGTATTTTTCTTAGAAAAATACGCCTTTCGTATATTCACATTTCTTTTGTTCTATCCTAATGTAAGCTATTATTAAAAGGAAAAGATACAGTATAAGGGGTGGGTTTGGATGAAACGAGTGTTATTTGTTTGCACTGGAAATACATGCCGTAGTCCGATGGCTGAGGCTTTACTTCGTCATTATGGAGAAGGTAAGTTTGAAGTGCAATCTGCTG
This sequence comes from Bacillus luti, assembly GCF_001884105.1. GTDB lineage: Bacteria > Bacillota > Bacilli > Bacillales > Bacillaceae_G > Bacillus_A > Bacillus_A luti. Next base: position 2,472 of record NZ_MACI01000053.1, read on the forward strand.
GTGTTTTCGCCTATCCTGGAAGCGATGCATCGGTTTATGCGAAAGAAGCACTCATTGAAAAAGGGATTTCAATCGATCATGCTTCAAAGCAAATAAATGAAACGTTGCTTGATTGGGCTGATATTGTAATAACAATGACAGAAAATCATAAGGGAATTGTACTTGGGCATTATCCTAATAATGAAGAGAAAGTCTATACATTATATGGATTAACAGAAGGCGTAAGTAAGGATATTTCTGATCCGTTTGGAGGCTCTCTTTCTGTTTATAAGGAAACGTTAAAAGAGATGGAAGGTCTTGTACAAACTTTATTGAAAAAGCATTCAGAAGGTTGATGTTTCGTGTATAATACGATATTGGAGAGCATTTCATACCATTCAGGTAGTGGAGTGTGCGATGAAGATAATTGATTGAAATTTTGGAGGGGTAAAAATGAAAGTAGTAGTAGCATCTGATCACGGCGGTATGAATATCCGTAAAGAACTTGTAAGTTTATTAGAAGAATTAAATATTGAATATATTGATTTAGGTTGTGAATGTGAAGCTGGTTCTGTTGATTACCCTGATTTTGCATTTCCTGCAGCAGAAATGGTAGCGAATGGTGAAGTAGATCGTGGTATTTTAGTTTGTGGGACAGGCATTGGTATGTCAATTGCAGCAAACAAAGTAAACGGTATCCGTTGTGCGTTAGTTCATGATACTTTCAGTGCGAAAGCAACAAGAGAGCATAATGATACAAACATGTTAGCAATGGGCGAGCGTGTAATTGGTGCTGGTTTAGCACGTGACATCGCAAAAATTTGGTTAACAACTGAATTTGAAGGTGGCCGTCACGAAAACCGCGTAGGAAAAATTAAAACATACGAAACAAAGTAATAGATTCTAACTAGAAGCAGTATGAAATATAATTTGGTGAACCAACCTGTGAAAGGAAGAGGCGTAATGACAGAAATCGTAAAGGTAAGAGAACAGCTACAAATGTCGTTTTCTGATTTCCAAGAGCAAGCTTCATTACAAAGTGGTCAAATTTTTGTAGTGGGGTGTAGCACGAGCGAAGTGCTAGGAGAAAGAATTGGAACATCGGGAACGATGGAAGTGGCAGAAGCGATTTTTTCTGAGTTAAAACAATTTCAAGAGCAAACAGGTATCGAATTGGCTTTTCAATGTTGTGAGCATTTAAATCGTGCTTTAGTAGTTGAGAGAGATGTGGCGATGAAATATCAATTTGAAATTGTAACAGTTACGCCTGTTAGATCAGCAGGTGGTGCATTGGGGACATACGCGTATCACAATTTGAAAGATCCGGTAGTAGTTGAATTTATTAAAGCAGATGCTGGAATGGATATTGGCGATACATTTATCGGTATGCATTTAAAGCATGTAGCCGTTCCAGTTCGTACAAGTGTAAAGGAAATTGGAAGTGCGCATGTAACGATGGCGAAAACGCGTGGAAAGCTAATTGGTGGAGCACGTGCTGTATACGCGGCGAAGGAAGAAACTATCACTTGCCGTTAAATACGATAAAAAGTATGTTGTCTGACTTCATAATAGAAGAAAGAAAAGACCGATTTTCGGTCTTTTTTTTCTTTTATGATATAGAAAGTCATGTTAGAATGTAGTTGAAAACATGAAGGTTCGAAAGAATTACAACCTGAATTTTCGTTTTTTCTGAATAAAAAAGAAAAAACTATTGGGAATCGATGTAATTCGTTCAGAAAAGGGGGATTTTGGTGGATCATTTAAAACGTCAAGATGAAAAGGTATTTGCTGCAATTGAGGCAGAACTAGGTAGACAGCGTTCAAAGATTGAGTTAATTGCTTCAGAAAACTTCGTAAGTGAAGCGGTAATGGAGGCGCAAGGTTCTGTTTTAACGAATAAGTATGCTGAAGGATATCCTGGAAAACGTTACTATGGTGGCTGTGAACACGTAGACGTAGTAGAAGATATCGCACGTGATCGCGTAAAAGAAATTTTCGGCGCAGAGCACGTAAATGTTCAACCGCATTCTGGTGCACAAGCGAACATGGCAGTATACTTCACAATTTTAGAGCAAGGCGATACAGTACTTGGTATGAATTTATCTCATGGTGGTCACTTAACACACGGAAGCCCTGTTAACTTCAGTGGAGTACAATATAATTTCGTAGAATATGGCGTGGATGCTGACTCTCACCGTATTAATTACGATGATGTATTAGCAAAAGCGAAAGAACATAAACCAAAATTAATCGTTGCAGGTGCAAGTGCATACCCTCGTGTTATCGATTTCAAACGATTCCGTGAGATTGCAGATGAAGTAGGCGCATACTTAATGGTGGATATGGCTCATATCGCTGGTTTAGTAGCGGCTGGTTTACATCCAAACCCAGTACCATATGCACATTTCGTTACAACGACAACACATAAAACTTTACGTGGCCCACGTGGTGGTATGATTTTATGTGAAGAGCAATTTGCAAAACAAATTGATAAATCAATCTTCCCTGGTATTCAAGGTGGCCCACTTATGCATGTAATTGCTGCGAAAGCTGTTGCGTTCGGTGAGGCACTTCAAGATGATTTTAAAACATATGCACAAAACATTATTAACAATGCACACCGTTTAGCTGAAGGTCTTCAAAAAGAAGGACTTACACTTGTATCTGGTGGAACAGATAATCACCTAATCTTGATTGATGTTCGTAACTTAGAAATTACAGGTAAAGTAGCAGAGCACGTATTAGATGAAGTTGGTATTACAGTGAACAAAAATACAATTCCATTCGAAACAGCAAGCCCATTTGTAACAAGTGGTGTACGTATCGGTACAGCAGCAGTTACATCTCGTGGTTTCGGTTTAGAAGAAATGGATGAAATTGCGTCACTTATTGCTTATACATTAAAAAATCATGAAAATGAAGCTGCATTAGAAGAAGCACGTAAGCGTGTAGAAGCGTTAACGAGCAAATTCCCAATGTATCCAAATCTATAATAGATTGAAAAAGACTGCTGAGACGTAATTGTTTTGGCAGTCTTTTTTTTGGACATATATCGTTTTTAAAGTATGTATACAAATGATGAATAAATTTTGGCGATATAATGAAGGATACAGCTCCCAGAATTGGTAAAGATACTAGATAGATTCATGTAAAATCAGGATTTTACCAAATTTGCCCTTGAATATTAGTAGCGTTTTCTTTACAATCGTAAATAGTGTAAAAAAGCGTGTAAACGCATGAATATCATCTAAAGGAGAGATTCACATGGGAAAACTGTATGTATTTGATCACCCGTTAATTCAACATAAGATTACATATATTCGCGATAAGAATACAGGTACGAAAGATTTTCGTGAATTAGTGGATGAAGTAGCAAGTTTAATGGCTTTCGAAATTACTCGCGATCTTCCACTTAAAGACATTGAAATTGAAACACCTGTAAGCAAAGCGACAACAAAAGTGATCGCTGGTAAAAAACTTGGTTTAATTCCGATTTTACGTGCAGGCTTAGGAATGGTTGATGGAATTCTGAAATTAATTCCAGCAGCAAAAGTAGGACACGTTGGTTTATATCGTGACCCTGAAACATTGCAACCGGTAGAATACTATGTGAAACTTCCAACGGATGTAGAAGAGCGTGACTTCATCGTACTAGATCCGATGCTAGCAACAGGTGGTTCTGCAGCTGAAGCAATTAACTCTCTGAAAAAGCGCGGTGCGAAACAAATTAAATTAATGTGTATCGTAGCTGCTCCAGAAGGCGTGAAAGTAGTACAAGAAGAGCATCCTGATGTGGATATTTATGTTGCAGCATTAGATGAGAAATTAAATGATCACGGATATGTAGTGCCAGGTCTTGGTGATGCTGGTGACCGTTTATTCGGAACGAAGTAAGACAACTGACGAGAAGGGGAGATTCCCCAGCTCGTCTTTTTTTGTTCGAAGCAGGTGGGGGAGGGGAGGATAAATATACATCGTGTATACAACATAAGTAGTATACACATCGCATATAATATAGAAGTCTTACGTCTAGAGAACACTATATTATGGAAGGAAAGCGTTATATCTTAAAAATATAATAGTGACAAAGTTGTGAACATTTTCTTCTATTATAAAGAGAAAACTGTTAGAAATTGCATATCTCTAACCAGTATTTAGAAGGGGAACGTTTTCATTTTTGGGAGGAAATGACTAATACTCAAATTTTTTGATTTTTTACGATTTCTCGTTGACACTGTTAATACCCTATTGTATGCTAACAACGGGGATAGATGGTAGGGCTTTCAGTGACAAAAATGCATCTATTCCGTGACGAAAATGTAAACTTTTTATTTTGTATAGAATTTATGCAGAAAAATGAGTTATTATTAACACATCGTGAATGAGGGTTACATATTGGAGGGATGAATCCTTGCAAAAAAACGATCGCAGCCATATAAAAGCTTATGCTTTAATGTCAGGAATTCTTGCTCAGTTAGTCGGTTCTATTCTTGTTGGAATCTTTGGGGGGCAATGGATTGATAATAAGGTTGGAACGTTTCCGTTGTTTCTTATTATAGGGTTATTACTCGGATTAGGAACAGGGGTATACGCAATGATTCGACTCATTCGACATTACTATTCGGGAGAGCAATGATGATAGACGTACATGGACTTGTCCAAAGACAAAAGAAATATATGTACTACTTGCTTGCGCTTCTAGTGCTAGGATGGTGCTTTACCTCTTACAAGGATGTATTTCTTGGGCTGATTATCGGAACGATTTTCAGTTTTCTTAGTTTGCGCATCATTGCACGTAGAACAGACAAGCTGTTAGATCGCGTAACAAATGGAGAAAACGTGAAGTTTAAGGCAACAGCGGTAAGTACATATTCAAGGTTCGCCACGATTGGGTTATTAATTTTATTTGCAGCCAAATATCAAGAGTTAATTGCGATGTGGGGCTTAGGTGTAGGATTGCTGACAGGATACCTTGTCATGATCATAGATTTTCTTTATTTAGAGTATAAGAGCAGGGAAGAGAGGTGAATTACTAGTGGAACACGGTAAATTAGTTGAATTTCTAGGTTTAACGTTCGATTTGTCATCAGTTATGATGGTTACTGTAGCAGCAGTTATTGTTTTCTTAATCGCTGTTATCGGAACTCGCAGCTTAGCTCTTCGCCCAACAGGAATGCAAAATTTCATGGAATGGGTGTTTGACTTCGTGAAAGGGATTATCAATAGTACGATGGACTGGAAAACGGGTGGACGTTTCTTAACGCTTGGCGTTACGCTTATCATGTTTATCATCGTATCGAACTTCCTTGGTTTACCATTCATGTATTCAACAGTTGAGGCTGGCGAACATATTGCATGGTGGAGATCACCAACGTCTGATCCAGCAGTTACATTAACATTAGCCGTGATGGTAGTTACCCTCACCCATTATTATGGAATTAAGATGAAGGGTACGAAAGAATACGTTAAAGGTTATTTCCAACCTATGAAATTCTTATTCCCATTAAAGGTTATTGAGGAGTTTGCTAACACATTAACGTTAGGTCTTCGTTTATTCGGTAACATTTATGCAGGTGAGATCTTATTAGGATTACTTGCTAAGTTAGGCGGAGCATCAGTTCTTGGAGCATTAGGTGCACTTGTACCGATGTTAGCATGGATGGGATTCAGTGTATTCGTTGGATCAATCCAGTCATTTATTTTCGTTATGTTAACGATGGTTTATATGGCTCATAAAGTAAGCCATGACCATTAATATAATTTAAGTAAGAAAAAATTTATTTTTTTATAATACAAAGGAGGACAAATTAAATGAGTTTAGGTGTAATCGCAGCTGCAATTGCAATTGGTTTATCAGCATTAGGTGCAGGTATTGGTAACGGTCTTATCGTATCACGTACAATCGAAGGTGTTGCTCGTCAACCAGAATTAAAAGGCGCACTTCAAACAATTATGTTCATCGGGGTTGCTTTAGTTGAGGCACTTCCAATCATCGGTGTAGTTATTGCTTTCATCGTAATGAACAAATAAGGGAGACTCCCCTTACATAGATGGCGAAGAGTGTTTTTCCGAACTTTCTTCGCCATTGCTTTATGAACGAAACGTATGTCTTTTTTTTTCATATGATCAATTTAGATATTTTGAAGGGAGTGAATCCTTGTGCCAACTTTATTATTAGGGGCTGCCGTTCCATTTGGAACGATTGCTTATACATTGTTCATTTTCTTACTTCTATTAGTAATGCTACGCAAATTTGCGTGGGGTCCTTTAATGGGAATTATGAAAGAACGTGAAGAGCATGTTACTAATGAAATCGACGCTGCAGAAAGAAGTAACGCTGAAGCGAAGAAGTTAGTAGAAGAACAACGTGAAATGTTAAAACAATCACGTGTTGAAGCACAAGAGTTAATCGAAAGAGCGAAAAAACAAGCTGTAGATCAAAAAGATGTTATTGTTGCTGCTGCGAAAGAAGAAGCAGAATCAATTAAAGCATCTGCTGTACAAGAAATTCAACGCGAAAAAGAGCAAGCGATTGCTGCTTTACAAGAACAAGTCGCTTCTTTATCTGTTCAAATTGCTTCTAAAGTAATTGAAAAAGAATTAAAAGAAGAAGATCAAGTGAAGTTAATTCGCGATTATATTAAAGAAGTAGGAGAAGCGCGATGAGCAATGGGATTGTAGCAAAACGTTATGCTGTCGCTCTTTTTAAAATTGCAAAAGAAAAACACGTATTAGAAATGTTTGAAGAGGAATTACGCCTTGTACAAAACGTTTTTGTAAAGAACGGAGAACTACATAGCTTTTTAACGCAACCGAACATTTCAAAGGAGCAGAAGAAAACGTTTCTTGCAAACGTATTCGGATCTGTTTCTGAATCTATTTTAAATACGTTATATATTTTAATTGATAACAAGCGTATCGATATCTTACCTGAAATTGCAGATGAATATGTTGTTCTTGCTAATGAAGAACGTAACGTAGCGGATGCAACTGTATATTCTACTCGCCTTCTATCAGAGGAAGAGAAGCTTAACATTGCAGAAGCATTTGCAAAGAGAACAGGAAAAGATGCTATTCGCGTGAAAAATGTTGTAGATGAAGATTTACTAGGCGGCATTAAAGTACGCATTGGAAATCGCATTTATGACGGAAGTTTACAAGGAAAATTAGCACGTATTCAGCGTGAATTAATGAAGAATAGATAGGGGTGAAGCACATGAGCATCAGAGCTGAAGAAATTAGCGCACTGATAAAGCAACAAATCGAGAACTATCAGTCTGAAATCGAAGTTAGTGATGTTGGTACAGTTATCCAAGTTGGTGACGGTATTGCGCGTGCTCATGGTCTTGATAACGTTATGGCTGGTGAACTTGTAGAGTTCTCTAACGGCGTTATGGGACTAGCACAAAACTTAGAGGAAAACAACGTAGGTATTATCATTTTAGGACCTTACACAGAAATCCGTGAAGGTGACGAAGTTCGTCGTACTGGTCGCATCATGCAAGTACCAGTAGGAAAAGAACTAATCGGTCGTGTTGTAAACCCATTAGGTCAACCAGTTGATGGTTTAGGCCCAATCAATACAACAAACACTCGTCCAATCGAAAGTCCAGCACCAGGTGTAATGGATCGTAAATCTGTTCATGAGCCACTTCAAACAGGTATTAAAGCGATCGATGCTCTTGTACCAATTGGTCGTGGTCAACGTGAGTTAATCATTGGTGACCGTCAAACAGGTAAAACAGCAGTTGCACTTGATACAATCATTAACCAAAAAGATGAAGATATGATTTGTATCTATGTAGCTATCGGACAAAAAGAATCAACTGTACGTAACGTAGTAGAAACACTACGTAAGCACGGTGCATTAGAGTACACAATCGTTGTAACTGCATCTGCTTCTCAACCAGCTCCATTATTATACTTAGCTCCTTACGCTGGTGTAACAATGGGTGAAGAGTTCATGTACAATGGTAAACACGTATTAGTAGTATATGATGACTTATCAAAACAAGCAGCGGCTTACCGTGAGCTGTCATTACTATTACGTCGTCCTCCAGGTCGTGAAGCTTATCCAGGGGATGTATTCTACTTACATTCTCGCTTATTAGAGCGTGCAGCAAAATTAAGTGATGCAAGAGGCGGCGGTTCTTTAACTGCACTACCTTTCATCGAAACACAAGCAGGGGACGTATCAGCTTACATCCCAACAAACGTAATCTCGATTACGGATGGACAAATCTTCTTACAATCTGACCTATTCTTCTCTGGCGTACGTCCAGCGATTGATGCGGGTACTTCTGTATCTCGTGTTGGTGGATCTGCTCAGATTAAAGCGATGAGTAAAGTATCAGGTACACTTCGTCTTGACCTTGCATCTTACCGTGAGTTAGAAGCGTTCGCTCAGTTCGGTTCTGACCTTGATAAAGCAACACAAGCGAAATTAAACCGTGGTGCTCGTACTGTTGAAGTATTAAAACAAGGATTACACAAACCGTTACGTGTAGAGAAACAAGTTATCATTCTTTACGCTTTAACACGTGGATTCCTAGATGATATTCCAGTAGTAGACATCACTCGTTTCGAAGAAGAATTCCATGCTTGGTTAGATTCAAATGCAGCTGACTTATTAAACGAAATTCGCACAACTAAGAAACTTGCGGATGACGACAAATTTGCAGCAGCAATTAACGGATTTAAAAAAGTATTCGTAGCTTCTGAGTAATAAATAAAAGCCGAAGCGGCTCGTACAAACCGCCGAAGCTAGATAATATATAACGGCATCTCGGGCTCTGAGATTGCTAAAGGTCATGTAAAGGAAAAGAGTAGGTGCACCTATTCTTTTCCTTCAATCATGAGCAAGAATATCTTGCAACGTAGATTAGGAAGAGGATTCTTACTAATCGTGCCAACTTCCGGAAAAAAGGTGGTGAAAACCTGTGGCATCTTTACGCGATATAAAAGCGAAGATTACCTCGACAAAGAAAACGAGTCAAATTACGAAAGCGATGGAGATGGTATCTGCATCTAAGTTAAACCGTGCAGAGCAAAATGCTAAATCTTTCGTTCCGTATATGGAAAAGATTCAAGAAGTAGTAGCGAGCATTGCGCAAGGAAGCAAAGGGATTAATCATCCAATGCTAAATGCGCGTCCTGTAAAGCGTACAGGATACATCGTTATTACATCTGATCGCGGACTAGCAGGTGGTTATAACAGTAACGTATTACGTACAGTTAGTAACGTAATTCGTGAACGTCATAATATGGATTCAAACCAATATTCTATTATTGTGCTTGGACGACTAGGACGTGATTATTTAAAACGTCGCGGCTTTAACATCATTGATGAAGTAGTTGGATTATCTGACCACCCATCATTTACTGATATTAAAGACCTTGCTTCTCGAGCAATTGCGATGTTCGCAGATGGTGCTTATGATGAGCTGTACATTTACTACAACCATTACGTAAGTAAAATTTCACAAGAAGTAACGGAAAATAAAATTTTACCGCTTACTGATGTGGCGTCTGATAAACCGACGACAGCTTATGAATTCGAACCTTCTGAAGAAGAAATTTTAAAAGTATTATTGCCACAATACGCAGAAAGCTTAGTGTACGGTGCATTACTAGATGGTAAAGCAAGTGAACACGCAGCGCGTATGACAGCAATGAAGAGTGCTACAGACAACGCAATGGAAGTTATCGATTCACTTACACTTTCATTCAACCGTGCGCGTCAAGCAGCGATTACGCAAGAAATTACGGAAATCGTTGGTGGAGCAGCAGCGTTAGAGTAGTATTAAAAAGCGTAGGCGGTTCGTTCAGAATGAGAGGGGATGGAGCTTTTGACGTAGAGGCGATTTGTGCCTCGCAGGAAAAAGCGAAGCCACCGAACATTCTAACCGCAGGAGCTAGATTCAATAAAAGGTGGAAGCGGTTCGTTCAAAAGAGCTGCGTAAGCTAAACTAATAAAAATTAAAAGCCGACTTCTCTTAGAAAGCTGGCTAATTAAAAGAAAGCTAGGAGGGAACCCGATGAATAAAGGGCGCGTTACGCAAATCATGGGTCCGGTTGTAGACGTTAAGTTTGATGGCGGAAAGCTACCAGAAATCTACAACGCCCTTACGGTAAAACAAAGCAACGAAAACGGAAGCATGAACCTAACATTTGAAGTTGCACTTCATTTAGGTGATGACACAGTTCGTACAGTTGCGATGTCTTCCACAGATGGACTTGTTCGTGGCACAGAAGTAGAAGATACTGGTAAAGCAATCTCTGTACCAGTTGGTGATGCAACACTTGGTCGTGTATTCAACGTATTAGGTGATGCAATTGACTTAGATGGTGATGTTCCTGCGGATGTACGTCGTGATCCAATTCACCGTCAAGCACCTGCATTTGAAGAATTATCTACTAAAGTAGAAATTCTTGAAACTGGTATTAAAGTAGTAGACTTACTTGCTCCTTACATTAAGGGTGGTAAAATTGGTCTATTCGGTGGTGCCGGTGTAGGTAAAACAGTATTAATTCAGGAGTTAATCAATAACATCGCACAAGAGCACGGTGGTATCTCTGTATTCGCTGGTGTAGGTGAGCGTACTCGTGAGGGTAATGACTTATACCACGAAATGAGCGATTCTGGCGTAATCAAGAAAACTGCGATGGTATTCGGACAAATGAACGAGCCACCTGGAGCACGTCAACGTGTTGCATTAACAGGTTTAACAATGGCTGAACATTTCCGTGATGAGCAAGGACAAGACGTACTATTGTTCATCGATAACATCTTCCGTTTCACGCAAGCGGGTTCTGAAGTATCTGCCCTTCTTGGTCGTATGCCATCTGCGGTAGGTTACCAACCAACACTTGCAACAGAAATGGGTCAATTACAAGAGCGTATTACATCTACAAATAAAGGGTCTATCACGTCTATCCAAGCGGTATATGTACCAGCCGATGACTATACTGACCCAGCACCAGCTACAACGTTCGCTCACTTAGATGCAACAACAAACTTAGAGCGTCGTTTAACTCAAATGGGTATTTACCCAGCCGTAGATCCATTAGCATCTACATCTCGTGCACTTTCTCCAGAAATCGTAGGAGAAGAGCATTACGAAGTAGCACGTCAAGTGCAGCAAACTTTACAACGTTACAAAGAGCTTCAAGATATCATCGCTATCTTAGGTATGGATGAGTTATCTGAAGAAGATAAGTTAGTTGTACATCGTGCTCGTCGTATTCAATTCTTCTTATCTCAAAACTTCCACGTAGCTGAGCAGTTTACGGGTCAAAAAGGTTCTTATGTACCTGTAAAAAATACAGTTAGTGGCTTCAAAGAAATTCTAGAAGGAAAATATGATGACCTTCCAGAAGATGCATTCCGTTTAGTTGGTGGCATTGAAGAAGTTATTGAGAACGCGAAGAAAATGATGGCGTAAGGCCTTAGGAGGGACGAAGTATGAAGACATTTCCAGTCAGTATTGTAACTCCTGATGGACCGGTTTACGAAAAAGAAGTAGAAATGGTAAGTGTAAAAGCAGAGAGTGGGGAAATGGGGATCTTACCAGGTCACATTCCAACTGTTGCACCATTAAAAATTAGTGCAGTTCGTCTGAAAAATGGTGGACACACTGATTATGTAGCAGTAAGCGGTGGCTTTATCGAAGTTCGTCCAGATAAAGTAACTGTATTATCATCATCTGCTGAAGAAGCAAACCATATCGATATCCATCGTGCAAATGAAGCGAAGCGTCGTGCTGAGCAACGTATGCAAGACAAACAAGCACATGTTGACTTTAGACGTGCAGAAATGGCATTACAACGTGCTGTGAACCGTTTAAATGTTTCTGATATGAAATAAAAAATCCGTAAAGGCTTTGCCTTTACGGATTTTTTTGTGTAGTTTATGGATAATTTTACAAAAATGGTATAATTATATTGATGCTCGTATAAGTAGAGAATGTACAACAATTTATAAAGGGGATGAAAACATGATCGGTGAAATGAAACGAGAAGCATTGCACTCTTTAAAGGGAAAATGGGGACTAGGTGTTGGATCAACAATTTTATATTTTATTTTAAGTTATGTTGTTTCAATGGCTGCAATGCTTATACTTTTAATTCCAGGAATTATTATATTTTTCTTAGTTGTTAGCTTAGCTGGGTCAGTTGAAGCGGAAACGATGTCAATTGGAGCAGCTATTACATTTGGGATTTTCTATTGCATAATGATTATTTTGAGTAATGCATCTTATGGTATTACCTCATACGGTTACACGAATGTGTTTCTACAAATTAGTAAACGAGAAGATGCTAAAGTAGATTACTTGTTTGAAGGATTCCGTGGTTTTAAAAGAATGATCAAAACAATGTGGGCAATGCTTGCGATTTTATTATATACAGGTACATGGATTCCGATGTTGTTAACAGGTTTATTCATATTCTTAGGTGAAGAAGGAAATCTGTCGTTTACAATTGCCTTCTTCGTACTATTAGCTATTTCAATTGTTGGTATGATTGTAATGTACTTTTCTTATGCGCTGACGTACTATGTGATGATTGAAAATCCAGAATACAGTGTGTCACAGGCAATGAAAGAAAGTAAGCATCTTATGAAGGGACATAAGTTAGATTTATTCCTTTTATGGCTGAGTTTTATAGGTTGGGCACTTTTAGCAATTCTTACACTTGGAATAGGTTTTCTTTGGGTTAGTCCGTATATGAGTACAACGACAGCACATTTTTATCGCTACATTTCAAAAGGTGAATTGCAGTAGGAACATGCTATACTAATAGAATTATTGAGTATAGGAGGAAAGTTATGATTAGTGATTTAAAAGGAGAAGCGCTAGACTCGCTTGAAGGAAAATGGGGCTTAGCAGTTGGAGCAACATTACTTATTTCGATCCTTATCACGGCTTTTAGTTTTAGTATTGATTGGGGATTTTATTCCATTTTGGATTGGCAAGAAACAGGAAGTTCACTAATAATAAACACTCTCACATTTTTTGTTAGTGGGCCGTTAACTTTAGGTGGATATTATCTTGCTTTAAATATCATTCGTGAAAAACAAGCTAGCATCGGTAATATATTTGTTTGGTTTACGGATGGGAAAAGATTTCTAAAATCATTTTTAGTATATTTATTAGTGAATCTTTATCTTTTTTTATGGACGTTACTTCTCATTATTCCGGGCATTATTAAATCGTTTTCTTATGCGATGACATATTTTATTATAAACGATCATCCTGAGTATTCATTAAACCAAGCTATTACAGAAAGCCGTCGTATGATGGATGGACATAAAATGGAGTATTTCCTTTTATGTTTAAGTTTTATTGGCTGGTTTATATTAAGTTGTATTACACTGGGGATTGGATTCCTATGGTTAATTCCATATTTCTATACAACAGCTGCAGCTTTTTACGAAGAGATTGCAGAAGAATATTATGAGAAAACAATTCCAACAATATAACGTGAAACTGTAAGTAGTCTGGGGTCATCCCCTGCTATTTACTGCCGGCAACTAGCGGATAAAAACACCCAGTGAACTATTTGTTCATACTGGGTGTTTTTTGTAGAAACCTTATAAATTGCTTACTTGTTAGAGGTTTACTGAAATAGTAACCTTGCATATATTTACAGTTGTTTTTTTGTAAAAATTTCAGCTGTTTTTCTGTTTCAATTCCTTCGGCAACGACTGAAAGATTTAAAGTGTTCGCAAGAGAAAGAATGGTTGAAACGATGGCTCTTTCTTCAGGACGATGGTCGGCTAGTTGTGTAAATTCTCTTGGGATTTTTAATGTATCGATAGGGAAAAGTGACAAATATGCAAGAGAAGAGTAGCCGGTACCGAAGTCATCAATAGATGTGTGAATGCCATATTCTTTCAATTGCTTTAGTCTTAATAATGTTTCCTGCTCATTAATCATCGCGATTCTCTCAGTTAGCTCGAGTGTTACGGATTTAGGATTAACTTTGACTTCTTGTAGTATTTGGGAAATGTTTTCGATTAATTGATCCTGCCGAAATTCTTTCGCTGATAAATTTACACTCATTTTTAAATCTGTGTAGCCGAGAGTTTGCCACATTCTTAATTGGCAACATGATTCTTTTAGCACCCAATGTCCAAGCGGGATGACTTGGGGAGTCTCTTCTACAATAGGAATGAACTCACACGGCGGGATGTCGCCTAGTAGTGGGTGTTTCCAGCGTATTAATGCTTCCGCACCGATAATTTTTTTCGTTGTAGTATCAATTTGTGGTTGATACACGAGATAGAACTCTTTATTTACTAAAGCGAGTGGCAAATCTTTTTCAATTCGAGCTTTTCGTTCTATTTTTTTATATAGTTCTTTCGTGTAAAGAGAGCTACCGTTTTTCCCTCTGTTTTTTGTTTCATACATGGCCATGTCAGCATGCTGTAAAATGGACAAAGGATCTTCCCCTGCTTCAGGATATATCGCGATTCCGATGCTCGGTGAGATTTGTAAATGTTGATTTTCGATTTCAAATGGTTCGTTCATGGCTGCTACAATCGTATCAGCCATTTTTTGTACATCTGGCTTTTTGTTATAATTTTCGATGAGGATTGTGAACTCATCCCCAGCTAGTCGAGCAAGTTTCATATTTGATGTCGATATTTGTTCAAGTCTTCTTGCTACTGCAATTAAAAGGAGATCTCCTACCCGGTGTCCGAGGGTGTCATTAATTACTTTAAAGCGGTCTAGGTCAAGAAACATAACCGCAAAAGGCCTTTTTGTTAGTTTTGCTCGTGCAATCGCCTTTTCTAAATATTGATGAAATGAACGGCGATTTGCAAGCTCAGTTAAAGTGTCGTGATATGCTAGGAAATTAATTTGTTCCTGTTGTTGTTTACTTTCCGTAATATCTTTAATCATTAAATAAACCCCAGAAATATGCTCCTTTAAAAAGATGGGAACGGCCGTAACATGCAAGTAGTAAATATCTCTGTTTTTGTGATATGCCCGTATTTCTAAAGAAATAGAACTTCCTTTTTTCACATGATGAAAGGCATGGATAATTTCTTCTAAATCTTCTTCATATATGAGTGAGTAATAGGGCTGATTTAATAATTCATTCGTTTGATAACCGAGTAACGTAGTACCAGCGTTATTCACTTTGAGAAAATTACCGTACAAATCTAATGTGAAGATTGGATCTGGATGATGCTCGTATAAAGATTTAAACATTTGTTGGTTATGATATAATTCGTTTTTTTGTTTAACTAAATCTTCTGTACGTAGTTCAATTTGTTTCTCAAGTTCTAAATTAAATTGCATTTGGGCTAATAATAATATTTTATTTTGTTTTCGAACTAAACTATGACGTATGAGGACGAAAGTGAAAGTGATCATAAGCCCGATTACTACAATAGGTGCAAAAACATTTTCGACCAATATAAAAACAATCAACATGACTACTGAAATATAAGGTAATGATAATCGGATGGATTCACCAAATTTAGGCGTTAATAGTACTTGTTCTTGTTTTTCAGGTTCTTTTGTATGGAGAATACAGGCGATTGCTACTAGTACTAAGACAACTTGATAGAGCGGAGTAACTGTAAACATAGAATAGTCTGGTGTGAAGTATTTTATATAAGCATAAATAGCATCCGTAGTAGCATATAAAATTAAAGCACTGCCAAGAAGTGCACCAACCCCTTTTGGTAATAAGGATAATGGTCTAAATAAAAGATTGATTCCTATTAAAAGAAAGAGTAAATCAACCATTGGATAGGTAAGTTGAACAAATATGTCGATATAGGATGTTGTAAAAACGTGAATGGTTCGTTCAATGAGCAAGTAGTAACTTAAAGTAAACTGGGCTGTAACGATAATGCAAATATCACATATCATAAAAAGCTTTTCTAATAAATCTCGGTTGTAAATGATTTCGTATAGAAAGGCAAGCGCAAAGCTAGTTAAAAAAAGTAAGTAAAAAAAATCGGACGGATCAACGAATGTATAGAAGTCTTTTAAAATTAAACGTTGATAGGCAACGACTATATCACCGATGAAATAAGAAAGAGTTCCAACTGATAATATCATCCAAAATAAACGAGGTAATCCTTTTTTTATATTTGAAAAATAGAGTATATAGCTACAAGCGATAATATCAATTAATAAGGTACTTATTCCGATTACTATTTGAAAAGGAAAAGAGTATTCATATAGAAAAGGCATTGCTACGTAATGAATCACTATAGACAACAATATAATGCTTATAAGAATACTTACATGTGTTTGTTTTTTCATTTATATCACCTACGTTGTTATATACATATAAACTTTTCTTTTTATTTTTTTACGATTGCTAAAAGACATATATAATTTCTATGTTTATTTTGCACAGATATAGCAAGTTATAAAAATAGATTTTAATAATTTTTGTTTCTGCCCCCAACATATCGACATAGGAATTTGAAGTTTGCTATAATGATTAAAATAGTTGCATTATTTAGAAAAATTTAAAAATAATAATTACTGCAACTAGGACATATTGTTTACTATGTGAACTTGTTCTTAATTTAGGGGGGAGGGTTTCACAATGGCAAGTGTATATGAAAATAGTTATATGATCGTTTTGATTTTCTTGCTAGTAGGCATATTGCTGCCGGTAGTGGCTCTTACATTAGGAAGAATGTTGCGCCCAAACAAGCCGAGTGCAGCGAAAGCGACGACGTATGAGAGTGGAATTGAGCCTTTTCATGATGCGAATATTCGGTTTCATGCTCGTTATTATATTTTTGCCTTATTGTTTGTCATCTTTGATGTAGAAACTTTATTTTTATATCCGTGGGCTGTTGCGTATGACAAGCTAGGTTTATTTGCATTAATTGAAATGCTCATCTTTGTAGTAATGTTGCTAGTTGGATTAGCGTATGCTTGGAAAAAGAAGGTGTTACAATGGTTATAAATTTTGAGGAATTACATCCAAATGAACGAGCGGAATTAGAACAAAATATCTTTTTTTCTACATTGGAACAGTTGAAAGGATGGGCACGGAGCAATTCTTTATGGCCGATGACGTTTGGACTGGCATGCTGCGCCATTGAAATGATGGGAGTAGGTTCATCACATTACGATTTAGATCGATTTGGGTCATTTTTTCGGACTTCACCAAGGCAATCGGATGTCATGATTGTGTCGGGAACGGTAACGAAGAAGATGGCTCCTATTGTTCGGCGCTTATACGATCAAATGCCTGAACCGAAATGGGTTATTGCGATGGGATCTTGTGCGACAGCTGGTGGTCCATATGTAAATTCGTACGCTGTTGTGAAAGGTGTAGATCAAATTGTTCCAGTTGATGTGTATATTCCTGGATGCCCACCAAATCCTGCAGCTTTAATTTATGGAATTAATAAGTTAAAAGAAAAAATTCGTTACGAGGCAAAGACAGGAAAGCAGGTGACGAATAAATGAGTGATCCAAATAAAGAGTTAGAGGATTTAAAAAAAGAAGCTGCTAGGCGGGCGAAGGAAGAGGCGAGAAAACGCCTTGTTGCGAAACATGGGGCAGAAATAAGTAAAATTGAGGAAGAAAATCAGGAAAAAGAGAAAGCGCTACCAAAAAATGACGAACTGACTGTAGAAGAAGCCAAACGACTTGCAGCAGCAGCGAAAGCAAAAGCAGCGGCGTTAGCGAAGCAGAAAAGAGAGGGAAGCGAAGAAGTACCGGAAGAAGAAAAGGCAAAAGCAAAGGCGAAGGCAGCAGCGGCAGCAAAAGCAAAAGCGGCTGCACTAGCGAAGCAA
The DNA here is from genome assembly GCF_001884105.1 of Bacillus luti. Lineage (GTDB taxonomy): Bacteria > Bacillota > Bacilli > Bacillales > Bacillaceae_G > Bacillus_A > Bacillus_A luti. The sequence continues at coordinate 20,236 of NZ_MACI01000053.1, forward strand.
AAGAGAGAAGGAACAGAAGGAGTACTGGAAGAAGAAAAGGCCAAAGCGAAGGCGAAGGCAGCAGCGGCAGCGAAAGCAAAAGCGGCTGCACTAGCGAAGCAAAAGAGAGAAGGAACAGAAGGAGTACCGGAAGAAGAAAAGGCCAAAGCGAAAGCAAAAGCAGCGGCGTTAGCGAAGCAGAAAAGAGAGGGAAGCGAAGGAGTAACGGAAGAGGAAAAGGCAAAAGCAAAGGCGAAGGCCGTGGCAGCAGCAAAAGCGAAAGCGGCGGCATTAGCGAAGGCAAAATCCTCGCAAGGTGATGGCGATTCGGGAGATGAAAAGGCAAAGGCAATTGCAGCAGCAAAGGCAAAAGCGGCAGCAGCGGCAAGGGCGAAGGTAAAGGGTGCTGAAGGTAAGACAGAAGATGAGCCGAAGCAGGAAGAACCTTCTATGAATCAGCCTTATTTAAATCAGTATGTTGAGGTTATTAGGGAGAAAGTAGGAGAGAGTGCATTAGTAGATTCCTACATTAATAAACTTTCAAAAGATGTACCAACTCTTGTGGTGGATTCCGCGAAATATTATGAAGTGATGGAGTCATTGCGATTCCATGAGGGACTTGCTTTTGATTACATGTCCGAGCTACATGCGACGGATTTTGTGACACATATGGAAGTGTATGTCCATTTATTTTCATATGGAAAGAAACAGTCAGTAGCGGTGAAGGTAAAGCTGGATCGGGAGGCGCCGCAAGTAGAGTCGGTGACAAAGCTTTGGAAAGGGGCAGATTGGCCGGAGCGGGAAGCGTATGATTTGCTCGGTATTGTATTTAAGGGGCATCCGAATTTATCACGCATATTAATGCCTGATGATTGGGTTGGATATCCGCTTAGAAAAGATTATGAACCGTATGATGTGGAGGTGTAGCTTATGATTCGTACGGAAGAGATGCTTTTGAATGTAGGGCCTCAGCATCCAAGTACACATGGTGTGTTCAGACTTGTTATTAAGATTGACGGGGAAATTATTAAAGAAGCTACGCCGGTTATTGGATATTTGCATCGCGGGACTGAAAAAATTGCTGAGAGCTTACAGTATACGCAAATTATTCCTTATACAGATCGAATGGATTACTTATCGGCCATGACGAATAATTACGTCATTTGCCATGCTGTAGAGACGATGATGGGGCTTGAAATCCCAGAGCGTGCCGAATACTTGCGAGTACTTGCGATGGAGCTCGGAAGAATTGCGAGTCATCTCGTTTGGTGGGGGACGAATCTTCTTGATATAGGGGCGGTTAGTCCGTTTTTGTATGCGTTTCGTGAACGAGAGATGATTATCAATTTATTAAATGAATTATGCGGTGCAAGGCTTACTTTTAACTATATGAGGGTCGGCGGTGTGAAGTGGGATGCGCCGGATGGCTGGATTGAAAAGGTGGAAGAGTTTATTCCATATATGAGAGAGCAATTGGCAGGTTACCATGACCTCGTTAGCGGTAATGAAATTTTCTTGAATCGTGTGAAGGGCGTTGGTATTTATAGCGCGGAAGAAGCAATTGCGTATTCTTTAAGCGGAGCAAATTTGCGGTGCACCGGAGTAAACTGGGATCTTCGCAAAGACGAGCCGTATTCGATTTATGATCGCTTCGATTTCAATATTCCTGTTGGGAGCGTGGGGGATGCTTGGGATCGCTACGTTTGCCGAATGGAAGAAATTGAGGAGTCGTTAAAAATTGTCGAGCAAGCAGTCCAGCAATTCCCGAAAGACGGAGCTGTACTGGCGAAAGTACCTAAAATTATTAAGGCTCCTAAAGGGGAAGCGTTCGTCCGTATAGAGTCACCGCGCGGAGAGATTGGTTGCTATATTGCTAGTGATGGAAAGAAAGAGCCGTATCGCTTGAAATTCCGCAGACCTTCTTTTTATAATTTGCAAATTTTACCGAAGTTATTGAAAGGTGAAAATATCGCCAATTTAATTACGATTTTAGGTGGGGTTGATATTGTACTTGGGGAGGTTGATGGCTAATGATTGAGACGCTCTTACAATCACCTTCAAGCTGGACGAATTTTTTTATTTTTTTCGGATTAGCGGTGCTCCTATTATTTGCAGTCCTTGGCTTCGTTACATACGGTATTTTGGCAGAGCGAAAAGTGATGGGATTTATGCAAGGGAGGATTGGACCAAACCAAGTTGGAGGCCGGTTCGGTCTACTGCAAACGGTAGCTGATGTTTTGAAACTATTATTGAAAGAAGATAGTATTCCGAAAGCAGCAGATAAACCGTTATTTATATTAGCGCCTGTCATTGCATTCGCACCAGCATTTATGGTGCTCGCAGTTATCCCGTTTACGGATAAATTTCAGTTTGCAGATATTGGAGTCGGGCTGCTTTATTATATTGCTGTTTCCGGCATTACGACGATTGGTGTTGTAACTGGGGGATGGGCGTCGAATAATAAATATTCCCTCTTAGGGGGGATGCGTGCGGCGGCGCAAATGATTTCTTATGAAATTCCGCTCGTAATGAGTGTAATTGGCATCGTTTTGTTAACCGGTAGTCTAAATTTAAATGAAATCGTAGCAGCGCAGGAGAATGTTTGGTACATTTTCGTGCAGCCAATCGGTTTCATCGTGTTTTTAATCGCGGCGGTAGCAGAGTTAAATAGGACGCCGTTTGATTTACCAGAAGCTGAGTCGGAACTTGTTTCTGGATATCATACGGAATACTCAGGGTTTCGCTGGGCGTTTTTCATGCTTTCAGAGTACGTATATTTCTTCGGAATGGCATCTTTAATTACAGTGCTCTTTTTAGGTGGATGGAATCCAGTTATGTTTCTTGGATTTATCCCGGGATCGGTATGGTTTGCTTTGAAATTTAGCAGTGTAGTCTTCTTATTAATTTGGTTCCGCGTCACGTTTCCGCGCATAAGAGGTGACCAGTTAATGGAGTTTGGTTGGAAAGTGTTATTACCAATTGCACTTGCAAATATTTTCTTAACGGCATTGATTAAGGAGTTATTCTTCTAATCTATGAGGGGGGTGCCAGCAAGAGATGAAAGGACTATTTAAAGGATTAAAATATACATTAAGTAATTTGAGTAAGAAGAAGGTAACGTACGATTATCCAAATCAGCCGTTGCCATTGCCCGACCGTTTTCGGGGGATTCAAAAATTTTATCCAGAAAAATGTATTGTTTGTAATCAATGTTCTAACATTTGTCCGACAGACTGTATTCAATTGACGGGAAAAAAACATCCTGATCCTACGAAGAAAGGGAAAATTATCGATACGTACGATATTAATTTTGAAATTTGTATTCTTTGCGATTTGTGTACAGAAGTTTGTCCGACAGAGGCAATTGTCATGACAAATAATTTTGAACTCGCGGAGTATTCGCGTGATGATTTGTTTAAAAATTTGCAGTGGCTTGACGAAAACGATGAAAACGTCAGGAAGGAGAATAAAGCATGAATGGCGAGTTTGTAGCATTCTTTATACTATCCTTGTCTGCAATTATCGGTGGAGTTCTTATGTTGAACTTAACGAAAGTCATGCATATGATGCTAGCTCTCGTTCTTACATTTCTCAGCATTGCAGGTTTGTACTTTCTTTTATCAGCCGAATTTATCGGCGTTGCACAAATTTTACTTTACTCTGGTGCGATCACAATCATTATGATTTTTGGCATTATGTTAACGAAACATAACGCGGAAAATGAATCGCGTCTTACTCTTCGAAAATGGATTATCTTCTTTGCGGTTGTAGCATTTGGAGCAGTTATGTATTTCGCTGTTAATAGTATCGATTTTTCAAATCAAAGCACCACACAAGGAAGTTTACCTCTCCATGAAAACAACACACTTCAAATCGGTACACTTCTCTATTCAAAATATATTATTCCATTTGAGTTAACCTCGGTTATTTTACTTGTAGCACTTGTTGGCGCAATTATTCTTGCGAAGAAGGATGAGAAAGAGGAGGATTCCAATGAGTAGTGTTCCAGCTTCTGCGTATTTAACACTTGCGATTATTTTGTTTTGCATCGGTCTATTTGGAGCTTTAACGAAGCGAAATACGGTAATCGTATTAGTTTGTATCGAATTAATGCTGGGCGCTGCCAATTTAAACTTAGTGGCGTTTAGCAAATTAGGTTTGTTTCCGAATTTAACAGGGCAAATTTTCGCGTTGTTTACGATGGCTGTAGCGGCAGCGGAGGCAGCGGTAGGACTCGCTATTTTAATTGCTTTGTACCGTAATCGTACGACAGTTCATGTAGATGAAATGGATACGCTCAAAGGATAGCATTGTGACCGAAAAGGGGGAAGGAAACAATGATCGATTATGCATGGCTCATACCGCTTTTCCCGCTTGTTTCGTTTTTGTTACTTATTATGTTCGGGAAGAAAATTAGAGAAGGAAGCAGCGTACTTAGTAGTTTCTTCATCTTTCTCTCCTTTATATTCGCGGTACTTGTATTAATAGAAAGGTTTTCGACAGTACCAGTGAAGCATAAGTGGGTATGGCTTAGAGTTGGAGATATAGATATATCATTTGGCTTTGAGGTGACGGCATTAGGAGCTTTAATGTTGTTTATCGTTACACTTGTAAGTTTGCTTGTACATGTGTATTCGAAAGGTTATATGAAAGGTGACGAAAGGTTACCAACCTTTTATGCGTACTTAGGGCTCTTCACATTTGCGATGCTAGGGCTCGTCATATCGACGAATTTATTACAGCTTTACGTATTTTGGGAGTTAGTGGGCCTTGGTTCATTTTTACTCATCGGTTTTTATTTCTTTAAAGAAGAAGCGAAGGCAGCTGCGAAAAAGGCTTTTATTATGACACGTATTGGCGATGTTGGTTTATTTATTGGGATGATTTTAATTTTTTGGCACGCAGGTAGTTTTGAATATGATGCAATTTTTAGGGCGATTCATACGGGGGATCTCTCTCCTTCTATGATTACAATAACGGCGATATTAATTTTTGTCGGTGCGATGGGGAAATCAGGTCAGTTTCCGCTTCATACGTGGCTACCTGATGCAATGGAAGGACCGACGCCTGTTTCAGCGCTTATTCACGCGGCGACGATGGTTGCAGCTGGCGTATATTTAGTAGCGACGATGTTCCCGTTATTTTCGGTAAGTGCGGTAGCGATGCAGACAGTGGCAGTCGTCGGAGCTTTCACTGCAATCTTTGCGGCCTCTATCGGCCTTGTACAAACGGATATAAAGAGAGTACTTGCTTATTCTACAGTTAGCCAGCTTGGATATATGATGCTTGCGCTAGGTTCTGCAGGTTATGTAGCCGGTGTCTTCCATTTAACGACACACGCCTTTTTTAAAGCGCTACTATTCTTGGCGGCAGGAAGTGTAATTCATGCAGTGCATACGCAAAACATTAATAAAATGGGCGGTTTACAGAAGAAGATGAAAGTAACGGGTGCGCTGTTTTTGATAGGGACACTTGCAATTAGTGGGGTTCCACTCCTTTCTGGGTTTTTTAGTAAAGATGAAATTTTGGCTGCGACTTGGATGAATGGCAATTACTTTTTATTCATATTAGCAGTCATTGCGGCATTCTTAACGGCATTTTACATGTTTCGTCTATACTTCCTTGTCTTTACTGGAGAAGCGAAGGCGAAGGAAGATGTGCATGAGTCGCCCCGCGTTATGACGTATCCGATGATTGTTCTCGGCGTTCTCGCGATAATAGCGGGATATATAAATACACCATGGTTTGGGACGTTTCTCGGAGATTGGCTTACGAAAGATGTGGCGTTCAAAGTGGAAGAAGCACATGGGCCAGTTTGGATTATGGTTGTTGCGACTCTCGTTTCATTTGCGGGAATTGCTCTTGCTTATGTCATATATGGAAAGAAAACTATCTCAAGAAATTGGGCTGGAGGAGAAGGATCCTTCCTTCATAATCTCCTGAAAGAAAAATATTATGTGGATGAACTATACAATGTTACGGTGTTGCCTATTACGAAAGGAATCGCTCATGTGCTTCGCTTGTTTGAAGTATATGTTGTAGAAGGAATCGCAGTTTTAATTGGAAGTTTGGTTAAAGGTGCGAGCAGCATAGGATCGAAACTTCAAAACGGGAATGTACAAGTATATGGCACTGTAACAGCAGTTTCGCTCGCATTACTCGTCATTATTTTGCTCTATACGGGAGGGGATTTACGATGAATGATTTGTTGTTAACGTTCTTCATTTTTTCCCCGCTGTTAGGAATTCTCTTACTTGTATTAACACCGAAAAAAGAATCGCGTACAGTACGAGCGCTCGGTTTATTCGGGACGGCGCTTCCATTTGGAATTGCTATCGTCCTCGCTTGTACATATGCTTCTGGAAAGAGTTTATCGCTATTTGATGAAAAAGTGAAATGGATTAAATTTGGGGATTTTACGGCAGTGGATAAAAGATGGTTTTCCATTTACTATGAACTCGGTATTGACGGGTTATCACTTGTCATGATGGTGCTGACGGCCCTTCTAGCGATGCTTGCAGCAATTGCTGCCTTTTCTATTAAAAGAAATTTGAAAGCATTTTATATGCTATTACTCATGCTAGAAATAGGGATGCTAGGTGTCTTCGCTGCTCAAAATTTAATGTTGTTCTTTATCTTCTTTGAAATTACGTTGCCGCCAATGTTCTTATTAATTGGGAAGTGGGGGAAATTGTCGAGTGAGAAAGCTGCATATAGTTATTTAATATATAACGGGATTGGCTCAGCTATTTTACTCATCGTTTTCTCGATTTTGTTTGCAAAAACAGGTACGACAAATATCGCGGAACTGAAAGAGATATTAACGAGCGGAAGTGCTGGGGAAGGACAAATCATCCCAAGTAGCTTACAACTTGGTGTATTTATTGCCATAATGGTTGCTTTTGCAATTAAACTACCCGTGTTCCCGTTGCATCGCTGGATGGTCAATGTGCATATTGAAGCGCATCCGGCAGTGGTCATGCTTCATGCGGGCGTTTTGTTAAAGATTGGGGCTTACGGTATTATCCGTTTCGGACAGGGATTATTCCCGGAATACTTTCGCGAGTTTGCGACGCTACTTGCGATTTTAGGAGTCATTAATTTATTGTACGGTGCTTTTTTAGCACTCATCCAAACGGATTTTAGGAAGGTACTTGCCTACTCTAGTATTTCGCATATGGGAATTGTTTTAATGGGGCTTGCGGCACTTAATGCACCGGGTACACAAGGGGCGCTATTCCAGGTTGTATCACATGGTTTAATTGCAGCCTTGCTGTTTTTCTTACTCGGTGTTATAGAACAACGTTTCGGAACATCAGACATTACAGCGCTTGGTGGACTAGCAAAAAGTGTCCCAATACTTAGCGGCTTCTTCTTAGCAGGAGGAATGGCATCGCTTGGATTGCCAGGGATGTCTGGATTCGTTAGCGAATTTCTTGCCTTTCTCGGTTTATTCCAAGGAAAACCAGTCATTGCGGCGGTCGGAGTACTTGGCATTATTTTAACCGCAGTGTACGTATTAAGGGCCACACTGCAAGTGACATTTGGTAAGAAAGAGTGGGAAGTGAAATCTGATATACACGGATGGGAGTATGTCCCCGTCCTATTGCTTATCTTCTGCATTATTGCAATTGGGGTAATGCCAGAAATATTAGGGGATCCGCTTCAAAATACATTGAAAACATTGGGGGTGAAGTAGGATGGATATGGATACGTTACTTAGCTTATCATGGCATTTGATGGTGCCAGAATTCATTATTCTCGGAGCCGCCATCCTTCTTTCCATATGTGATTTGTTTTTTAAGCTGAACCATAGGTATGTAGCGCTTGGTGCAATCGTCGCTGTCCTAATAGCAATCGTGTCATTAATTACGTTATATGGTGAACCAGCGGGAGATATTTTAAATGGATCGTTTGTGTTAGATGGATTTTCAAAAGGATTTAAAACGTTGTTATTAGGCGGAGCAGCCCTTATATTGTGCACCGCAATGAGCGATGACAAGAAGAATCCAATTGAGGATAAGGGAGAGTATTATTACTTATTTTTAATGGCGCTTCTTGGAGCGATGTTTATGGCTTCTAGCGTTGATTTCATTACACTGTTCGTCGGTCTAGAGCTACTATCACTTTCTTCATACATTTTAGTAGGAATACGAAAAAAGAACCTTGCATCAAATGAAGCGGCAATGAAGTATGTTATTAACGGAGGGATTGGAACAGCAATTACGCTCTTTGGAATGAGTTATTTATACGGTATTACAGGATCGACTAACATGTTGGATATGCAAAAAGCATTCACCGGGGAGCTAACTAGCGGTATTCATTTATTGCTAGCTCTCGCATTTCTATTATTGCTTGTTGGGCTCTCATTCAAAATTGCAACAGTGCCATTTCATATGTGGGCACCTGATGTATATGAAGGAGCTGCTACACCTGTTACTGCTTTCCTCGGAACGATTTCTAAAATTGCTGGTTTTCTCCTTATTATTCGCCTGTTCCTTATGGTTTTTGCAAATGTTTCAATACAAGGAGATGCACAATCTTTGTACGGGCATATGAGCATATACATTGCGGTATTGGCAAGTATTACGATGATTGTTGGGAACGTAGTCGCATTAAAGCAATACAGTGTAAAACGTTTATTTGCCTACTCAGGAATTGCACATGCAGGGTATTTACTCGTTCCGCTTGTGGCGTTATCGCCATTCACAATGGATAGTATGTGGTTTTACATGCTTGCGTATATGCTTATGAATATAGGAGCATTTGCCATTATCCACGGCTTAATCTTACAAAGCGACAAAGAAAATATAACCATTTTCACTGGATTATATAAAAGGTCACCATTTACAGCGATAGTGATGACGATTTTTATTTTATCGTTAGCCGGGATACCAGGAACGGCTGGTTTCATCGGGAAAATTAACATCTTTTTAGGCGCCCTTCATGTAGAACCAGCTCATTACGTACTAGCTTCTATTATGATGGGGACGACGGTCGTTTCATTCGTATATTATTTCCGGATTTTACAACAAATGTTTTTCCGCACGGGAGAGACAGAAGAGAAGATTCGGTTACCGTTAAATATACAAGTTGTTATGAGCCTTTGTGCAATTTTGATTGTAATACTGGGGATTATGCCGATGATTGGATACAATTTCTTTTATGAATATTTTCCATTAATGAAAGATTTCTTCTTCCTAGGGAACGTGGTACAATAGTAAAAATAAAAGGTGTGGAGTCAGTACTCTGCGCTTTTTATTTTGTGTGAATCACAAATGAAAATGCACATAAGTATATGTTCTTTGAAAGAAAATTACGATCTAAAATGTAAGATGCTTATTTGCATTTGAACAAGTGTGGCTCCTACTTATTATGGTATCGTTTTTATATTTTGTATAAGTAGTAGCCAAGTAAAAAGGGGTCGATTTTTTGGCACAACTTTTAGGGCAACAAGCACTGATTGCCATTGTTTCGCATTTATTGTTTATTACCATTACGTGGTGGGCCCTGCAAGGCATTCACATTGAGCGTTTAATGAAGCCTGGAAAAGTGATGCAGACGAGGGTGCTACTAATCCTAGTTACAATTGCAATCGGGACATCTGTAAGTAACTTTTTCCTTGATTATTTAGGCTATTCAAAGAGTTTAACGTATTTAGTAAAGTAAGTGTATAGAACCTCATATCTCCGTTAACAATGGGGATAGGAGGGGATGAAATTGAAGCTTAAAGCCATTCTTATTGTTGCCTTGAGTGTTATTTTCTTTTTGGTTGGATATAGAGAGATGAAACCGATAAGCGATGAACAGAAAATGGAGAACATGATCGCAGCATTAGAGAAAAATGATGCTAAAGTAGAGAAATGGTCATGGTTAGCGCGAGAAACAAAAACAATTTCTAATATACATACGTTTCAAAAGTTGTTAAACGATGTGAAGGACAAGACCAATATTCAAAAATGGGAATTAGAGCAATCTCCAGATGGATATAAAGCTACATCCTATAAAAAGTTTACTTCATATGAAGAACGAGTAGTAGTAACATGGAGTAAGGAAAATACTAAAGAAAACACTTTCATTATTTTTGAAGTGAGCGGGGCAAAATGGGACCCGAAGTACGTTCAGAACATGAATAAAATTTTTAGTGAAAAACCTATAATTTACACTTGTGTTCAAGGTGTACTGAATGATAAGATTGAAGGTGTTTTGCAAAATAAAACCAATCAGGTTTTGAAAGATCTTTCAGCAAGAGCGATCGAACAGATAGAAGAAAGAGCATTTGTATCAGTCTCCGCATACAATAAAAAGTGGGATGACGCTCTTTCAACAAATAGAGAGAAAATAAATGTGCAAATAGCAATACGTTCTACAGACAACAAAGATACAATTGTGGTTGGCACACCGATCATAACTTCTGAGTATTGAGTGAATAGATACTGAAAAAAGGACACGGAGGGGAATAATTTGGAAAAGATCATCGTCCGTGGCGGAAAGCGGTTAAACGGCACAGTGCGTGTTGAGGGCGCAAAAAATGCTGTATTACCTATAATCGCTGCAGCCCTATTAGCGAGTGATGGAAAGAATGTACTATCTGAAGTACCAGTTTTGTCTGATGTATACACAATTAATGAGGTATTACGTCATTTAAATGCTGAAGTCGTATTTGAAAATAACCAAGTAACAATCGATGCTTCTAAAGAACTAAACATCGAGGCACCATTTGAATATGTGCGTAAAATGCGTGCATCTGTTCAAGTAATGGGACCATTATTAGCACGTAACGGTCGTGCTCGTATTGCACTTCCTGGTGGATGTGCAATTGGTTCACGTCCAATTGATCAACATTTAAAAGGCTTCGAAGCAATGGGAGCAAAAGTACAGGTTGGTAATGGTTTTGTTGAGGCATACGTAGAGGGAGAACTAAAAGGAGCTAAAATCTATTTAGACTTCCCAAGCGTGGGCGCGACAGAAAACATTATGTCTGCAGCTACATTAGCAAAAGGGACAACAATCCTTGAAAACGCAGCGAAAGAACCAGAAATCGTTGACTTAGCTAACTTCTTAAATGCGATGGGAGCGAAAGTACGCGGAGCTGGAACTGGAACGATCCGTATTGAAGGCGTAGATAAATTATATGGTGCAAACCACTCTATTATTCCTGACCGTATTGAAGCGGGAACATTCATGGTTGCAGCAGCAATTACTGGTGGAGACATCTTAATTGAAAATGCTGTACCTGAACATTTACGCTCAATTACAGCGAAAATGGAAGAAATGGGTGTTAAAATTATTGAGGAAAACGAAGGTGTACGTGTTATCGGCCCAGATAAGTTAAAAGCGGTTGATATTAAAACTATGCCTCATCCAGGTTTCCCAACAGACATGCAATCACAAATGATGGCATTATTACTACAAGCTGATGGAACAAGTATGATTACAGAAACGGTATTCGAAAACCGCTTTATGCACGTTGAAGAATTCCGTCGTATGAATGCTGATATTAAAATCGAAGGTCGTTCTGTTATTATGAACGGTCCAAACAGCTTACAAGGTGCTGAAGTAGGTGCAACTGATTTACGTGCAGCTGCAGCGTTAATCTTAGCTGGTTTAGTATCAGAAGGTTACACTCGTGTAACTGAGTTAAAGCATCTTGACCGTGGTTATGTAGATTTCCATAAGAAATTAGCTGCATTAGGTGCAACTATTGAACGTGTAAACGAAAAAGTAGAAGAAGTGAAAGAACAAGAAGTTTCTGATCTTCACGCTTAATTGAAATAGTCTCTATGTCTTTTGACATAGGGGCTATTTTTTTGGGCTTATTACTGTTATAGTCAATAAATTCTATACTTATGCACGTACCAGTAAAAATATTTAGAAAATTTCAGTTTTATTTTGCTATTTGTGGTCAGCGAAACTCCACCGCATTAAAAGTTCACTTTATACCGATACCCTCAAGTATGTTCTAAAAAATTCCGTAGTTCCATAAGAATGAAAGGAAGCCAACTTTATATTGGGGGAATAAGATGAAATTTTCAAAGCCACTTTTTATTACAGTAGCGCTCTTAATAGCGCTCGTTATCATTGTACCTGCAGCCCTTGTTATTCCATTTGCGAAAGCAAAAGTAGGGGAAGAAGCAGCCTCTAAAACTCCTCCAGCGATAGAAAGTATACCAGCTCCAGGGAAAGTGGATACAGCGGTTCAAGTTGCTGTATATCGTGATCAGCAGAAGAAGGTAGAAACATTACCTATGGAGGAGTATGTGACCGGCGTAGTAGCTTCTGAGATGAATGCCAGTTTTGAAATAGAGGCGCTAAAGGCGCAGGCATTAGCAGCGAGAACATTTGTCGTGCAGCGTATGCTAAGTGGAGGAAAGAAAAACAATGCGGACGTGACAGATACGGTGAAAGATCAAGTGTACAAAAGCAAAGAAGAATTGAAGAAACAATGGGGTAACAACTACGAAAATAATTTGAAGAAAATTGAGGAAGCAGTTTCGAAAACCGCAGGACAAGTTTTAACGTATGACGGGAAACCAATTTCAGCTTCGTTCTTCTCAACGAGTAACGGGCGAACAGAAAATGCAGCTGATTATTGGGGCAATGATTATCCGTACTTAAAGAGTGTAGACAGTCCGTGGGATGAAGCATCTCCAAAATTTACGAGTGAGCAAACATTCACCGTAGCTGACTTTCAAAAACGTCTCGGGGTGAAGGTGTTAGCAGACGGAAAAGTTGGCGATATTAAAGAACGTACAGAAGGAAAACGTGTAAAAGATGTAGCGTTTAAAGGTAAAACGTTAACCGGAAGAGATGTGCGTGACAAGTTAGCTTTACGTTCTTCTGATTTCACATGGAAACAAGATGGAGATAAAATCATTGTTACGACAAAAGGCTTCGGACACGGCGTCGGCATGAGTCAATATGGAGCGAACGGCATGGCACAAGAAGGTAAGAAATATACCGATATCGTCGCTCATTATTATAAAGGCGTTGAAATAAAGACGATGAACGATTATGAAGGAAAATTGATGGTGAAGAAGTAGGTGTCAGGGTCTCCTGGCACCTACTTTTTTGTTTAAAATATCATAATTTTCCATTAATTGTTTGGTATAATGAGAGAAAAACATTTGGAGGAGACGGAATGGCGTTATTGGAGTTGAAACAATTAGGGAAGACGAACCAGTTACCGGCAATTGAGCTTGAGGTTGGGGAAGGGCAATGTGTTGTTTTGCAATGTAATAACCATACAGCTAAAATATTGCATCGCATCATTATTGGCGAGGAAGAAGCTTCAACTGGTAATGTGCTATTTGAAGGCGAAGCAATGGGCAAGAAAAATTATTCCCGCATCGGCTTTTGTTTTTTAAAAGATGAAGCATACGATCGTTTGAAGGTGAAGGAATACTTTAAATTCTTAATAGGACTGTATGAATCAAATATGAGTATAGAAGAAGTGGTACAATATGTCGGTCTCCTAGATAGGTTAAACGTTAAAATAGAAAAATTATCATTTTCAGAGAAACGCCGTCTTCATATTGGGCGTGTTATGATTCATAATCCAGATTTAGTTATTTTGGAAGAGCCAGAGCAAAATGTAGATACAGAGAGTACGATTATTATCCGAAAAGCAATTATGAAAATGAAAGAGCAAGGAAAGGCAATCTTTATTACGTCATCTTTCTTATCGGACGCTCTTTCGTTGACAGAAGATGTATACATACTAAACAATGATGGTGTGAAAAAAATAGAAATCGAACAAGAGGAAGCTGAAGAGGTGGATGAAGAAAAGGTTATTCAAATGATTCCGCAAATGAAACTTGAAAGAATTCCAGCGAAAGTGAACGATAAAATCATTTTACTTGATCCGATGGAAATTCATTTCATTGAAACACAAAACGGAGTAACACATGTTCATGTTCGCGAAGGGGATTTCGTATGCGCATTAACATTAAGTGAACTAGAAGTAAGATTAACAGGTTTTGGTTTCTTTAGATGTCATCGCTCGTACCTTGTGAATTTACAAAGAGTACGAGAAGTGATTACTTGGACTCGTAATAGCTTTAGTTTAATTTTGGATGACGAAAGAAAAAGTTCAATTCCGCTTTCGAAAGGACGAATGGATGAGTTAAAAGGTGTAATTGGGCTATAAAATTCGCTCCAATAAGCTCAAAATATGATTCATTCACCGGTAAAAATACTCCTTTTACCGGTATTTTACTGCGTAACCTCTTTGTTTTTCATATGATTGAGTCAAGAAAAGCGAAACAAACAAACGAAAAGCGCTAAAGCGACTTTCATCTATAAAAGAAAAAAACAAAGGGGATGACGAGATGACATTGGCAATTGAAATGAAAGATGTAATGAAAAGTTTCAACGAAAAAACAGCACTTCGAAATGTAAATATTGAAGTGAAGCAAGGAGAAATTTTTGGATTCCTCGGACCGAGTGGATCTGGAAAAACGACAACAGTAAAGATTTTAACTTCTCAATTACTTCATAGCGTTGGAACGGTAAGGGTACTAGGAAAAGATATTACAGGACCAAGCAGCATCGATTATAAACGAATTGGTATTTTAACAGACAATAGCGGTTTATACGAAAGACTTAGCATTTATGATAACTTACTATTATTTTGCGACTTATACGATTGCAAAAAAGAGCGAATCGATGAAGTACTAGCGCAAGTGAACTTACTAGATGATAAAAAAACATTAGTAAAGAAACTATCAAAGGGAATGAAGCAGCGCGTTACACTAGCAAGAGCAATTCTTCATAAACCAGATATCCTCTTCTTAGACGAACCAACATCTGCACTCGACCCAGTAAACGTACAAAACATTCATAAAATCTTAAGAGACTTAAATAAAGAAGGAACGACGATTTTCTTAACGACGCACAATATGGACGAAGCAGAAACGCTTTGTAACCGCATCGCCTTCTTGTGCGGCGGGGAAATTGTAGCGCTTGATACACCGGAAAACCTTCGCTTACAATACGCGAAAGATCAAATACAAGTCGTATTAAAAGATAAACAAAAAGAAGTTGTGCAAAAAGATGAATTAGGTGCAAAACGTATTTCAGAATGGATGAAAAAAGGAGAATTACTATCCATTCATTCACACGAACCAACGTTAGGCGATATCTTTATTGAAGTTACTGGGAGGGGACTATAATGACATTTTCAATGAGACGTGTATCAGCTATTTTTAGAAAAGAAGTACAAGATTTTAAGGCGAATTCACAAGTGCTGTTAATGGCATCTTTACCAATTATATTTGCATTTATATTTAGCAGGTTTGGGCAAGGGAGTGCAGGAGTTGGTATTATTACTTTAATGTCCTGTATATTTGTTGCTGGGTTTGTTCAATCGATGGTAATCGCAGAAGAAAAAGAAAAATATACACTACGTGTGTTAATGTTATCACCAGCTTCTTCTGTTGAAGTTCTTCTTGGAAAAAGTATATTAACAGCATGTTTGACGCTTTGTATTTGTATTGTGAACTTATTCATTTTAGATCAATTCAGTGGCAATCTCGTATTGCTAGGGTTTATTTTCTTAAGTGGAACAATTCTATTTATCATAATTGGAACAACGATTGGGTTATTAGCTGATTCTGTACCGCAAACATCACTAATTGGAATGCCGATATTAATGACGATGTATTTAGCTGTACAATTTGAGCCGATGGTTGAAAATAAAGTAATTAAGACGATGATTGAGTATCTTCCAACATCTCATATGGCAAAAGCAATTAACAGCTTAGTAGAGGGAGCAGGGTTTAGTAGTATTAGTGGGCACGTACTAAATGTTGGAGTGTGGCTTATTATTTCAATTATTGCATGTTTAATCGTATATAAAAAGAAACAAATGGACTAAAAACTGAGCCGAAACGCTCAGTTTTTTCTATTTTCTATCATTTCCTCGGAAATTTTACAATTCTTATACATATTTTTACAGATTTTGTCGAAAAGTAATTAGTTATACGTTGTATAGGATGCGTCAATATTGTTCAAAATGATTGCTGAGGTGATGATAGAATGCGAGGAAGGAATAATAAAAAGTCGCAAAAGGTAGTACATTTATTTCAAAAAAGATGGGTGTTTCCGGCACTATACATTGCTTGTGCAGCGGTAATCTTAATGGTTGCACTATGGTTCCAAGGGGCTAATCCAAAGAAGACTCCGAACCATGATCAAGCAACACCGTATACACAATCGGAAGATCCAGCAGTACCAGTAACAAAATCTTCAGAAGTAGTGAAAATGCCAGCTGCCGCGAATGCGGAAGTAGTCGTACAGAAGAAGTTTTATGAAGACGTAGCAACTGAGGCGGAACAAGAAAAAGCACTTGTCTTTTATAACAACACATATTCCCCGAATAAAGGAATCGACATTGCTGCGAAGAATGGAAAAGAATTTAATGTAGCAGCTGCTTTAAGTGGTACAGTAACGAAAGCTGAAAAAGATTCACTTCTTGGTTATGTTGTAACAGTTGATAGTGGAAATGGTGTAGCAGTATCTTATCAAAGCTTAGGCAGTGTGAAAGTAGAAAAAGGTGCAAGAGTTGCACAAGGTGAAGTATTAGGAAAATCCGGTCTAAGTGCAATGAATAAAGAGGCAGGTTCTCACGTTCACTTTGAAGTACGTAAAGACAATGTAGCTGTGAACCCTGAGCGTTACTTAAATAAATCAGTAGCAGAAATTAAAGCTGATGCAGGTGCTGCAAAGGCAACGAATGCTTCTGGCAAAAAAGCTGATGACAAATCTCAAAAAGAAGAAAAGTCAACAAGCACGAAACCAGAAAGTAAAACAGAAGATAAGTCTCAAAAAGAAGAAAAATCGACAAACGGTTCGACTAGTGACAAAAAAGAAGAGCCGAAGAAAGAAGAAAAATCAACAAATGGTTCTACAGAATCATCTAACGGTTCTTCTTCACAAGAATAAGAATGTGAAAAAATCAGTTCTCATTAGGAGAGCTGATTTTTTCATTTTTATATAAAAATAATCAATTTCGAGAAAAAAGTTGCAATAACAAGGAAAAATGACGAGATTCTCGAATATATATTACAAAAAGGAGGGGATACTGTGTCATTTTTATTTGTTCTGTCGATTGCTATTATTTTATTGTTTGTTTTATTCACTTTATATTATTATATTGCCGGTAAAAAAGAGGTTCCCCACCATCAGTTGTTAGAAGAAGAATTTGAGCGAGAAGAATGACACCTTTCATATAAGGTGTCATTTTTTTTGCCATAATCGTCATTGTTAACGTATTTCTCACAAAAAAACGTAATTTTTCTTAACTTAGTCCGCAAAAATAGTGAACATGTAGCATATATCAGTAGTGCGGGCAATACAATGGTATAAACCAAAGCAAAGAGAGTGTTTGAGGTGAGAAATCGTGAATCATTTCATTATAAATCCAAGAATGTTTAACGCTTACAAACAGCACTCACACTTACTTCTTAGTCGTATGCAGCGAGGCTCATTTCACACTTCTCACATCCAATTTAGGGAGGCGAGTGGTGTGCACGATTACATCAAAGAGAGAACTATCAAGATTGGTAAGTATATCGTGGAGACAAGAAAGACAGTGCGTGTCATTGCAAAGGAATTTGGGGTATCAAAGAGTACAGTCCATAAAGATTTAACAGAACGTTTACCAGAAATTAATCCAGAGCTCGCAAATGAAGTGAAAGAAATTCTTGATTATCATAAGTCTATTCGTCATTTAAGAGGCGGAGAAGCAACAAAGCAAAAGTATAGAAAAGAAGATGTAGAAAAGCCTGTACGTCAATAAGGGTACGATAGCAAACATTCCGTTCAAATTCCGTAACATTTTTCAGAAGAATTCTTTTTGCGAATATTACGTTTCTGTTAAATTTATGATAAAATCAGAAATTAGGTGTAAAAGAATTCGGGTGTAACCTGATTTTGAATATCGAGGAGGAAATGACGGGAATGTTTGCGCGAGATATCGGAATTGACCTAGGTACGGCTAACGTATTAATTCATGTTAAAGGTAAGGGTATTGTATTAAATGAGCCATCTGTTGTGGCAATTGATCGTAATACAGGTAAAGTATTAGCAGTAGGTGAGGAAGCAAGAAGTATGGTGGGACGTACGCCTGGTAATATTGTAGCAATTCGTCCACTTAAAGATGGCGTAATCGCAGATTTCGAAATTACAGAAGCAATGTTAAAGTATTTCATTAACAAATTGGACGTAAAGAGCTTCTTTTCAAAACCTCGCATTTTAATTTGTTGCCCAACGAACATCACATCAGTAGAACAAAAAGCAATTCGTGAGGCTGCTGAACGTTCAGGCGGTAAAACAGTATTTTTAGAAGAAGAACCAAAAGTAGCCGCAGTTGGTGCTGGTATGGAAATCTTCCAACCAAGCGGTAACATGGTTGTTGATATTGGTGGAGGTACAACAGATATCGCTGTACTATCTATGGGTGATATTGTTACCTCTTCCTCTATCAAAATGGCTGGCGATAAGTTTGATATGGAGATCTTAAACTACGTTAAACGTAAGTATAAGCTATTAATTGGAGAACGTACTTCAGAAAATATTAAAATTAAAGTTGGTACAGTATTCCCAGGTGCACGTAGCGAAGAACTTGAAATTCGTGGACGTGACATGGTAACAGGCTTACCACGTACAATTACAGTATGCTCTGAAGAAATTACAGAAGCACTAAAAGAAGACGCAGCTGTCATTGTACAAGCTGCAAAAGGTGTACTAGAGCGCACGCCACCAGAATTATCTGCGGACATCATCGACCGCGGTGTTATTCTAACAGGCGGTGGAGCTTTACTACATGGTATCGACATGCTTCTAGCAGAAGAACTAAAAGTCCCAGTATTAATTGCTGAAAACCCAATGCAATGTGTTGCCGTTGGTACAGGTATTATGTTAGAGAATATCGATAAATTACCACGTCGTGCTTTGAAATAACAGATGGGGCAATCCCACTGATGAATAGCCCGCAAATAGCGGACTAAATTGAGAAGAACTAAGGTGTCATAGCTTTAGTTCTTTTTTGTTTTTATATTTTTATATTTTGATTTATTGAGAAAATAGAAGGAAAATAAAGAAAAACGAAGAAAATAGGTAAAATATTCATATATATGGTTAAATTTAATATTTCCTTATTTGAAAACGTTTATAATATAATGAGTCGAATACGACATTAAGGCAAAGAATGTTCAAATACATATTGCCTTTCCCTAATTTGGGCATACACTCTTTTCTACCTCCGTGTCAGTTGCAGGAATGTGCAACTATTTTAATGGAATAGAGTGTATGCATTTTTTTATAATAGAAGTAAAGTTTCACTTTATAATGACAAACAATAAACAAAATGGGATAATAAACAATATGTCCAAGTGGTAAGACCAATATTACAAAAGGGGCGATTGTTACATGCTAAATATAGAACAAATTAAAGAAATCATTCCTCACCGCTATCCATTCTTACTTGTTGATAAAATATTAGAAGTAGATGAAGGGAAAAGAGCGGTTGGAATTAAAAATGTATCCGCAAACGAAGAATTCTTTAATGGACACTTCCCTGACTATGCAGTTATGCCGGGTGTACTTATTGTAGAAGCATTAGCACAAGTCGGAGCAGTTGCTGTATTAAAGAAAGAAGAAAACCGCGGAAGACTCGCTTTCTTCGCAGGAATTGATAATTGTCGTTTCAAAAAACAAGTACGTCCAGGTGATCAACTTCGCCTAGAAGTAGAAATGACACGCGTACGTGGTCCAATCGGAAAAGGAAAAGCAATCGCAACAGTAGATGGCGAAGTTGCATGTGAAGCAGAAATTACATTTGCAATTGGTGATAAGAAGGAATAAAAGGTATAAAAGTCTCCTTGTGAAAATACAGGGAGATTTTTTTGTTTCCGTTATATATCGATGGAAATATTAAAATGCAGATTAGTCAGAAAACTAGTTGTGAATAAATGGATATTCCTATATAATTACTTTAGAATTTATTTCAAAGGTGAGATAAATGAAGAAAAGAACATAAGCGATTGTCATATTATTAATGCTTACATATAAGGGAAGATGGAATGTTTTTGGTTATTATGAGGCACGTGTATATTTGGACGGAATTACCAGTGGGAAAAAGTGGAGAATGAGTGTAATATATCCTTCATGAATGGAATAGGCGTCGTGTATATCGAGTATAAAGAAATAGGGAGAGTTTCGCATTTTAACAGAGGAGATTAGAACATGTTCGGGAGAAAAAAAAGAAAACCAATACGACAATTAATTACACATCAGGAGCCTAAATCACGTATTACGGAACAATACCGTAACATTCGTACAAATATTGAATTTACATCTGTAGATAATCATATTCGTTCTATCATGGTCACATCAGCAAATCCAGGTGACGGAAAAACAACGACAGTTGCAAACTTAGCAGTTGTTTTCGGCCAACAAGGAAAGAAAGTTTTAGTCATTGGAGCTGATTTACGTAAGCCCTCCATACAAGACCTATTTGCAGCCCATGCTTCAAATGGACTAACAAATGTATTATCAGGACAAACAAATGTAATGCAATGCATTCAAAAGACAGATATAGAGAATGTATATGTAATGGCATCAGGTCCAATACCACCAAACCCAGCGGAACTGTTAGGAAATCGAGTAATGGACGAGGTATTACTAGAAGCATATAACATGTTTGATATTGTTTTAATAGATACACCACCAGTTCTTGCGGTTACCGATGCACAAATACTTGCGAATAAGTGTGATGGAATCATACTTGTTGTACGCAGTGAAAAAACAGAAAAAGATAAAATCGTAAAAACGAAACAAATATTAGACAAAGCATCAGGAAAAATACTTGGAGTCGTTTTAAATGATAAACAAGAAGAACAAGAGCAATATGGCTATTACTAAAATAGTAAAAGTGACCAATAAGAAATACTTATTGGTTGTTTTTTATTTTGGAATTTTTATAAAATTCCGCATTACATTATGCAAAAAACATGATATAATATAAAATTTTGGAAATTTGATGGAATGTGTTGTCATATTTAAGATTATTTTGTAAGATTATATATGTTTTTAAATACTAATCGTACGTAGATATTACTAAAATAAAAAAATGTAAGATTATATGTTATAATTTTTCTTATGTGCAAATTTTAGAAAGTTGGAGGAACTTATGGAAGAAACAATTAGTTTAAAAGAGTTATTTCACATTTTAAAAAAACGTTTAGCAATGATCCTCGTAATCGCCTTTGGTGCAGCTATAGTAAGTGCTATTATTAGCTTCTTCTTCATGACACCAATCTATCAATCTTCAACGCAAATTCTTGTTAACCAGAAGAAACAAGAAGGTGCAATGATCCAAGCTGGTGAAGTTCAAACGAATATTCAATTAACGAATACATATAAGGTTATTATTAAAAGTCCAGTAATCTTAGATCAAGTAAGTGAAAAATTAAATTTAAATATGACAGCACAAGCGTTAACAGGAAAGATTAATGTTGCGAATGAAAAGGATTCACAGGTTATTTCTGTAACAGCTGAGGATAAAGATCCAAAGCTAGCTCGCGATATTGCAAATGCAACCGCTGATGTATTTAAAGGTGAAGTTGCAAAAATTATGAGTGTTGATAACGTAACAGTACTATCGAAAGCAGAAGTTGCGGAAAATCAATCACCGATTAAACCACGTCCGATGTTTAATGTAGTAATTGCTTTTGCTGTTGGTCTAATGGCATCTGTTGTTCTTGCATTCTTATTAGAATACCTAGATAACACAGTGAAAAAAGAAGAGGATGTAGAAAAGCTACTTGGCTTACCAGTGTTAGGTATTGTAGCTCGAATGGGTGAAGAAACAACGAACGTGAAGTCGCATGCTCCATCATCAAGAAAAGTGAGGGGACAAACAATTGGCTCTTAATAGTTTATTTAAAAAGAAAACAAATCATCGTCAACGCCGTCAATTAATTGCTCATCAACAACCGAAATCACCTATTTCAGAACAATTTCGTAACATTCGAACGAATGTTGAATTTGCATCTGTTGATACGAATTTACATTCGATAATGGTAACATCTGCAAACCCGAGTGAAGGGAAAACAACGATAACATCGAATATGGCAGTTGTGTTTGCGCAACAAGGGAAGAAAGTACTATTAATTGATGCAGATATGCGTAAACCTGCGATGCATCAAGTGTTCCAAGTAGATAATATTTTCGGATTAACGAACGTATTAGCACATAGTGAACGTTTAGAAAAATGTGTACAAACGACAGCGGTAGACAATTTACACTTTTTAGCGTGTGGACCAATCCCGCCAAATCCAGCGGAATTGTTAGGGTCGAAATCTATGCAAGAACTGCTTGCACAAGCGTATAGTATGTACGATTTAGTAATCTTTGATTTACCGCCAATTTTAGCTGTTACAGATGCGCAAATTATGGCAAATGTATGTGACGCCTCTATTCTCGTTGTACGTAGTGAAGCAACGGAAAAAGAAGCAGCAGTAAAAGCAAAAGGTTTATTACAATCGGCAAAAGGTAAACTGTTAGGTGCCGTTCTAAATGATCGTGAACGTGAACATGGCTTATATTATTACTACGGTGCGAACTAATTGAAAAGAGAGATATGACATGGGCATATCTCCTTTTTTCCCTTGAATATGAGATAAGTCTCATATTCAAGGGAAAAAAGATAATTACGGGAGAGGAGGATGAAATAAGTGATTGATTTACATTGTCACATTTTACCTGGTATCGACGATGGTGCACAAACGGTAACAGATAGTTTAGCGATGGCACAAAAAGCTGTTCAAGAGGGGATCCATACAATTGTTGCAACACCACACCATCAAAATGGAAAATATGTAAATGAGCGTACTTCGATTATTCATCAAGTGAAACAATTAAATGATGAACTACAACAACATAATATCCCACTTACTATTTTACCGGGACAAGAGGTCAGATTATATGGTGACTTACTAGAAGACTATGAAGCTGGTAAAATTGTTACTTTGAATGAAACGAATAAATATATATTCATTGAATTCCCGTCGAACCATGTACCTCGTTATGCGGAGCAACTACTATATGAATTACGTGTAAAAGGAATGATTCCAATTATCGTTCATCCAGAGCGTAACGCTGAGTTAATCGAGAGGCCGGATAAGTTGTATAACCTTGTAAATAAAGGTGCATTAACGCAAGTGACGGCAGGTAGCTTACTAGGGAAATTCGGTAAAAAAATTAAAAAGTTTTCCCTGCAACTGGTGGAATATAATTTAACACATATGATTGCATCAGATGCACATAATACGACATCAAGAGGATTTCATTTAGCAGAAAGCTACGAATTAATCGGAAAAGAATTTGGATTGAGTGTGATGAGCGATTTAAAAGAAAATCCGTACTTATTAATTAGTGGAAAAGTCATTTATAAAGAAGATCCGGAACAAATTCGTCGTAAAAAATTGTTCGGTATTTTTTAAATAGAGAACTGGTGATGTCTCCTAACCGTTATCAATGGGGGCACTCGGTCGTGCTGTGGGTAGAAATTTTTATTTCGAACCTACCTTAGACGCTTGTCGTCGGGAGTATGGCGTGAGGTTGGGTTAGATGCCCATCATTTATTTATGATAGAAACTCTACCTATGGAGTTATAAAAATGACTTTATAGGTAGGGTTTTTGTTATTGCTACATGAAAATAAAACAATATAGGAGGACTACAATTGAAAAAAGTAAGAAAAGCGATTATTCCAGCAGCTGGTCTTGGGACAAGATTTTTACCAGCGACGAAAGCGATGCCGAAAGAAATGTTACCGATTGTTGATAAGCCAACGATTCAATACATAGTAGAAGAAGCGATAGAATCAGGGATTGAAGATATTATTATTGTGACTGGAAAAGGAAAGCGTGCGATTGAAGATCACTTTGATCATTCTTTTGAGTTAGAACAAAACCTTTTAGAAAAAGGAAAGCATGAAATACTTGAAAAAGTACAAGCTTCATCAAAAATTAATATTCATTACATAAGACAGAAAGAACCGAAAGGATTAGGGCATGCGGTATGGTGCGCACGTAAATTCATTGGAAATGAACCATTTGCGGTATTACTTGGTGATGATATTGTGCAAGCAGAAACACCTTGTTTACGTCAATTGATGGATCAATACGAAGGAACACAATCATCTGTTATTGGTGTACAAACAGTACCTGAAAATGAAACACATCGTTACGGTATTATCGATCCGGTTGAACAGAATGAGCGTAGTTATCAAGTGCGTCAATTTGTAGAAAAGCCAGCTCAAGGTACAGCACCATCTAATTTAGCAATTATGGGGCGTTACGTATTAACACCAGAAATTTTTACGTTCCTTGAAAATCAACAAACAGGTGCTGGTGGAGAAATTCAGTTGACAGATGCGATTCAACGATTAAATGAAATTCAACGTGTGTTTGCGTATGATTTTGAAGGGACGCGTTACGATGTTGGGGAGAAATTTGGATTTATTAAGACGACAATTGAAATGGCACTTCAGCATGGGGAACTGAAAGAAGAATTGATGAAGTATATGAGTGAACTTGTAAGAAAAGAAAATGTATACGTATAAAGTGAGGTGGAAGGGCATTGGCCTTAACGAAAGTAACCAGTGGAACTGTAAAGGAACAAGGATTACTTGCTGCTGAAGAGGTAAATCAAAATGGATTGTATTTATTAGTGAAGCGTTTGATGGATATGTTTGGTGCGTTATGTGGTGTTATTTTGCTTTCACCTGTTTTTATTATTGTTACTATATTAATTAAGTTGGAAGATCCGAAAGGCCCTATTTTTTTTAAACAAGTTCGTATTGGAAAAGATGGGAAAGAGTTCGGAATGTATAAATTTCGTTCGATGGTAACAGATGCGGAAGAACGTTTAAAAGATTTATTGCAACATAATGAAGTATCGGGTGCTATGTTTAAAATGAAAGATGACCCACGTGTGACGAGAATAGGTAAATTTATTCGTAAAACAAGCATTGACGAATTACCACAGTTATTAAATGTTATAAAAGGTGAGATGAGTTTAGTTGGACCACGTCCGCCACTTCCAAGAGAAGTAAAGGAATATACCTCCTATGATAAGCAGAGGTTACTTGTCACTCCGGGGTGTACAGGATTGTGGCAAGTTACAGAAAGAAATAGTGTTGGATTTGCTGAAATGGTAGAATTAGATTTGAAATACATAAGAAATAGAAATATTTTCTATGATATAAAAATTATATTAAAAACAATAAAGGTATTATTAGGATCAAATAATGCATTTTAAAAAGGGGTTTAAACAGTCATGAAAAAAGATTCTAAAATTTATGTAGCAGGTCACCGTGGATTAGTTGGTTCAGCTATTTTACGTAAATTAGAAGAACAAGGCTATACAAATTTAGTATATAAAACAAGTAAAGAATTAGATTTACGTGATCCAAGACAAGTAGAAGAGTTTTTCCAGACAGAAAAAATTGATTATGTATTTTTGGCAGCAGCTAAAGTAGGCGGAATTGTTGCAAATAATCAATATCCGGCGGACTTTATTCGTGATAATTTAATGATTCAAACGAATGTAATTGATTCAGCATATCGTTCGGGTGTAGAGAAGTTACTATTTTTAGGTAGTACTTGTATTTATCCAAAATTAGCTCCGCAACCTTTAAAAGAAGAATATTTATTGACAGGCGAGTTAGAGCCAACGAATGAGCCGTATGCACTTGCCAAAATTGCAGGTATTAAAATGTGTGAATCATACAACCGTCAATATGGTACAAAGTATATTTCAGCAATGCCAACAAATTTGTATGGTGAAAATGATAACTTTGACTTACATACATCACATGTATTACCAGCGTTAATTCGTAAATTCCATGAAGCAAAAGAAAATAATGCTGAGTTTGTAGAAGTTTGGGGAACGGGTACGCCATTACGTGAGTTCCTATATTCTGATGATTTGGCAGATGCTTGTGTATACTTAATGAATAACTATGAAGGAAATGAAATTGTAAACATTGGTGTAGGTGAAGATTTATCTATTAAAGAACTTGCTGAGAAAGTAAAAGCTACAGTAGGTTTTGCTGGAGAGCTTCGTTTTGATACTTCTAAGCCAGATGGTACGCCCCGAAAATTAGTAGATGTGACTAAGATTAATGCTTTAGGATGGAAGGCAACAACTTCTTTAGATGAAGGTTTAAAGAAAGCATATGATTGGTTTTTGCAAACAGAAAAAGAATTAGTAAGAAAATAACAAAAAAAAATAATAATAGAGATAATTGGAGGATATTATGAAAAAGGCACTTATTACAGGCGTAACAGGACAAGATGGATCTTATTTAGCAGAGCTTTTATTAGAGAAGGGGTATAAGGTATTTGGACTTCGTCGCCGTACAAGTACACCCAATTATGAAAATGTTGAGCATATTCATAATCAAATAGAGTGGATTGATGGAGATTTAACAGACTTAGCCTCTCTTGTTACTGCAGTTCAAATCGCGCAGCCAGATGAGGTTTATAATTTAGCTGCACAATCATTTGTAGCAACATCTTGGCCACAACCGATTGCAACTGGTCAAATTACAGCTATGGGTGTAACAAATATGCTAGAAGCAGTTCGTATTGTGAAGCCGGATGCACGTTTTTACCAGGCATCAAGCTCTGAAATGTTCGGTAAAGTAGTAGAGACACCTCAAAAGGAAACAACACCGTTTTACCCTCGTAGCCCATATGGTGTTGCAAAGGTATATGGACACTGGATTACCGTTAACTATCGTGAAAGTTTTGATATGTTTGCATGTTCAGGTATCCTGTTTAATCATGAATCTCCAAGACGTGGTCAAGAATTTGTAACACGTAAGGTAACAGATGCTGTAGCAAAAATTAAATTAGGATTAGCAAATGAATTAAGATTAGGAAATTTAGATGCAAAACGTGATTGGGGATTTGCTGGAGATTATGTAAAGGCTATGTGGTTAATGCTACAACAGGATACACCAGATGATTATGTTATTTCTACTGGAGAGATGCATACAGTAGAAGAATTAGTAGAAATAGCATTCTCTCATGTAGGATTAAATTGGAAAGATTATGTTGTAATTGATGAAAAGTTTGTACGTCCAGCAGAAGTGGATCTTTTATTGGGGGATTGTTCAAAAGCAAAAAAAGAACTGGACTGGAAACTAGAAGTGAGCTTTGAGGAACTTGTAAAGATGATGGTAGATGAAGATATGAAAAAACTAAAGAAGTATAATGATAAATAACATATTCATAAAGTGGAGGGCTTTATTAGAAAAGAAATCTAGCAGTATATACGCAATTTTAGATCAAGCTGTAGTATCAGCCTCTAACTTTATGTTAGCCTTTTTATTAGCTAGATTTCTACCTCCAAATGAATATGGAGCATACGTATTAGCTCTATCAGTTCTATTATTTATTAATGGGATACAAACGGCATTATCTACAATTCCTTTAAATGTAAGAGGGTCTAGTTTAAAAGAAAAAAAATTGCAAGAGTATATACAATCTTTATTCTGTTTCCATATTTTATATGGTTTTCTATTCTCGTTTATATTAATTTTGATATATTTTATATTGTATAAAAATAGTGGGTCTACAGAAATTACTCAAGCTTTTTTAGGAGTATGTATAGCTTTTTTCTTTATACAATTTCAAGAGTTTTTTAAGAGGTTGTTATATTTTTGGTTTAGGGTTAAAGAAGTATTTATTATAGATTTTGTTATCAATAGTTGTCTGGTGATAAGTATTATTATTATGAATTTAATGGGAAGATTAGATAGTCTATCGATATATATAATGATGAGTGTGACTAATCTTTTAGGTATAGTTCTATGCATTTATAAGATTGGAATTAGAAAACAATGGAAAACATTAAATTTAAAATCAATTTTATCAGGGGTTCTATGGAATTTAAATTATGGAAAATGGATTTTGGGCGGTAATATATTTTATTGGATAGGGAGTCAATCTTATTTATTTGCTGCTACTATATTCTTAGATATTTCAAGTACAGCAAAGATAGCGGCTACTCAAAATATTATTAATGCTGTAAATGTTTTAGTTATGGGGATACAGAATATTGCTATGCCTATGGCTAATAAAAAGTTGG
This sequence comes from Bacillus luti, assembly GCF_001884105.1. Taxonomy (GTDB): domain Bacteria; phylum Bacillota; class Bacilli; order Bacillales; family Bacillaceae_G; genus Bacillus_A; species Bacillus_A luti. Next base: position 48,381 of record NZ_MACI01000053.1, read on the forward strand.
AGACTTACGGAATAGTTGCGTTGAAAAAGTACATAAAAAAATTAATATTGATAATTAGTGTGAGTGTAGGGCTATATGGGGTTGTAATAACTGTATTTTCTGAAAAAATAATGGATTTTTTATACAAAGGTCAATATAGCGATGTTCTATATTTGATGGGTTTATGGTCTATTTCATTTTTAATTTCAGCAATTAATAGGATGTATACAATCTTTTTGAATAGTACCGGTAAAAATAAAGTTAATTTTTATATATATGCTTTCAATGCAGTGTTATCAGTCAGTCTAATTATTCCAATAACTAAGGTGTTTGAAATTTATGGAATGGCAATATGGACTATTATAGCAGGGAGTATTATGTTAATAATTAATATTAAGGTTTTTCAAAGCAGTAAATAGTAAAATAACATCTTAGAATAAGGAAGTGAATAGATTGAAGTCGATTTTAATAACAAACGCATATTCCTATAAGAATAAAGGAGATGCAGGAATAATACTTTCCATGATTGATTTATTAAAAGAAAAGTATCCCGATGCTCATATACAAATAATGTCTAGAAACTATAATGAGAACAAGGAATATTATGATGAAATATATGACAATGTGACGTCTATCAAACCAATTTGGTATATCAATAATAAACATAACCATAATAAAATACTACAGTTGTTTTTTGCTGTGATATCGCTTCTAAAGTGCATGTTGATTATGTTATTTTATCTGCTGTTAAAAGATAAGCTAAAAACAGTGAATTTTATAAAGAAAAATGAATCAATAATGGCATATTTAGATGCAAATATGGTTTGCAGCTGTGGAGGAGGCTATTTGTTCTCAACTAATAAATGGCCGATTAGTATTGGTTTATATCAACATTTATTTCATATATATTTAGGGAAATTTTTCAATAAAAAGGTGATAATGTTCCCGCAATCTATAGGTCCGATTAATAAAAAAATAGATAAGATATTAACTAGTAAATTATTAAAAAAAGTGGATATGATTTATCCTAGAGAAGAGTTTTCTTATCAATTTCTCATTGAATCTGGATTTAGTTCAGAGCGTGTAAATAAGTTGCCAGATGTTGCTTTTACGATGGGAATAGAAAAATATCCTTTAAAAGATATTGAGGGATTAAAAATTGGTATCACTGTACTAGATTGGCATTGGGCTTATTCGGATGTAGAGGAAGGGAAAAAAAAGGTAGATGGTTACATCAATAGTACAGCGAATGCCCTCAGAATTTTAATGGAAAAATATAAGGCTAAAGTTTATATTGTGCCACAAGTTGTTGTGGGTAAAGAAGATTCTGATATGGCAGTTTCTAAGCAACTATTTAATAAGCTTGATGATCCAGATAATACAGTACTTATTGAAGAAGATCTATCAGCAAAACAATTGAAATATTTGTATGGGAATTTTGACTTATTCATAGGATCACGAATGCACTCTTGTATATTTGCAATAGGTGCGGGGGTTCCTACCATTGGTTTAGCATATCAACCTAAAACAGTTGGTACTTTTGAATTAATTGGATTAAAGCAAAGAACCTTTAATGTGGATAATTTTTCGACAGAAGAACTTGTAGAAATGTGTGAACTAATTTTGACAAACTTAGAGACAGAAAATCAATTAAACAGACAAGTTGCAGATGCTACGGATAAAAATATAAGAACTTGTTTAAATGAATATTTTAATCAGAATATTTCATAGGAAGTATAGTGTTAGTTTAGTTTGATAAAAAACTATTAAAACAATAGGAGTTAAAAACACATCATTGAATGTATTCAATGATGTGTTTTTATAGTAAAATAATAAAATTTATTTATTAAATTTTAAATAATTATAAACGTAGGTTTAGATGACCTAACAAATAAATTGATATAGAGTTAAATTAATTTTCCGATGTATTTAAGCTTTATTTTGCAGGGGACACTATCTGTAATAAAATAAAAGCTATAATAAGGATAGAAATTAGTGAAGTTTAACTATAATTTAATAGTATGTTCATGAAGCATAGTAATCAACTTTTGTAGCTTTGGGTGGACTTTTGTGTTGCTACGCATAAAAAAATATATTGAAAATGTTAATTGGATCTTAGATACCTAAATAAAAAAGAAAAAATTGTTAACGATTTTTTTCAAATTCATTAACAAAATATAGTCGGATTTTTAAGTGTATTAAATGTGTCGAAAAATTAATATAAGTTTATACGTAAAAATAGTTAGGATGATTTTATGTATGGTTTGAATAACAAATTAATGAAAAAACAATTGGTTATTTATAGTATTGTGATTATTTTCTTATTGGTAATGTCTTTTACTTATTTTGATATTATGTACATCTTACCTGTAGTATTGTGTATGATACTTTTTATAGTTTTTACTTTAAGTATATCGGGTACAGCTATATATAAAATAAGAGATTTAATTAAAAAAGTCAAAAAAGATTATTTGTTAGTAATTCCATTTTATATCGGTTGTCTTTCTTTCAGAGTAAGGGATGTTAATGCAATAGAAGAAACTCCCCTAGATATCGCATCTTTAATCAGGGTCATTATGTGGATGATTCCAATTATAGTTTGTCTATTATATATTATAAAGTCAAATAAGCTTATATTGGAAGGGTTTAAGGGGATTATATTTATGATGACAATTTATGCCCTGTATGCTTTGATTTCATCATTTTATTCTGTGATTCCCACATTATCTTTTTATAGATCTGTAGAGCTATTGGTAGTAATAATAGTAGTGTCATATGTCAGTAATAAAATTCGAAATTTGGATGAATTAAGAGTGTTTCTTAATTTAAATTATTTTATTTTAACGTGTTTAATTTTTATTACATGGATTATTTTTCCGTTTCTACCTAATTTGGTGAGTTTTGGTTTTGGTGATGGAGGAGGTACAAAATTTCAACTAGGAGGGGTATTTATACATCCTAATGCACTAGGAACAATTGCGACGATAGTATTTATAATCTCCTTTTTCAGAACATTACGTACTAAAATTTTACGTGAAAAATATATGTATGCATGGATAACTTTATTTAGCTTTATCACCTTATTTTCGACGGTCAGTAGGACAAATCTCTTAATAGCGGTAGGAGTGACCGTAATAGCCCTAATGGTTAGCAAGTACTATAAAGTTTTAATAATGATGTTTAACTTAAGTGTTATTACAATTCTTATAATTCCTTTTATAAGAGAAAAATTAATAGATTTTTTCATGAGAGGACAAGATCTAAGTTTATTATTTAGTTTGTCAGAAAGACTTCCTATATGGAATGCTGCAATACAAGTTTCTCAAAATAAACCTATTTTAGGTCATGGATTCGTTTCTTCTAGAGTAATTATGCCAGACGCTTACCGTGTAGCTCATTTTGCACCCACAAGCGCTCATAATAGCTTTTTAGATGTACTAGTTAATTTAGGATATACGGGAATGATTTTAATAATCATTATATTTCTTTATATGTGGATACTATTATTGAAAAATTATAAGAAGCTAAAGCATATTAATATCGAATTATTAGCTATTGTATTTTGTATTTCAATAGCTGCCATGACTGGTGTAAGTTTTGGGGGACAAGTTGACCATAAATTTTTAATTACTATTATAGCTATAGCTGTTTTACAAAAAGCTAATTTGTTATTAAAAGATTACAAATTGTCTTAAGTAAATAATAGAAAAAATTTAGAGTTAAACGTTTAGCTAGAAACTGATATTTAAAATATAATTTTAAATTAAAGGAGTATAATAATGAAGGTGCTTATATCAGCATACGCCTGTGAACCTCAGGCTGGATCCGAGCCAGGAGTAGGGTGGAATTGGGTTTATCAAATTGCCAAAAATGGGGATCAGGTATGGGTAGTTACTAGACCGATGCATAAAAAAATAATAGAAAACTATTTAAAGAGTATAGATTTAGAGATAAGAAAAAATATGAATTTTTTGTATTATGATATTCCAATTTGGAAGAGAAAGAGGGGAGGAAGAGGAGTTCATGCTCACTACCAATTATGGCAATTAGGTATTTATAAAGTATGTAAGCAGTTAATAAAAGATTATGATATTGATTTAATTCATCATATAACTTTTGTAAGTACTAGGTTTCCAAGTTTCTTAGGGTTGTTAGGGAAACCTTTTGTGTTTGGTCCAGTTGCGGGAGGAGAAAAACCACCTAGAAGCTTAACAAAAGGATATTCTTTAAAAGGAAAGCTGAAAGATACCGTTAGAAATCTAACAATGTTATCTGTAAAGGTAAATCCTTTAATGCATATGACCTTTAAAACTGCCGATAAAATAATCGTAACCTCGAAGCAAACTAAAGATGTTATACCAAAAAGATATCATTCAAAAACAGAAATAGGTTTTGCAATTGGGATTGATAAAATTTGCACTGATTTGAATAGAAAAGAGTTTGATCAATTTAGAGTATTATATGTAGGGAACTTACTTTATTGGAAGGGTGTTCACTTAGCTTTAAAATCCTTTGATAGTTTTAATATGAAAATTCAAAATAAAAATAGTATATTTGCATTAATAGGTGATGGTCCTGATAAAAATTGGTTAAAAAGTCAAGGGAAAGGACTAGAATCTAAAGACCAGATTAAATGGCTAGGGAAAATGGATAGATTAGAACTTATGGAAGTTTATAAAGAGTATGATGTACTATTATTTCCTAGTTTACATGATTCTGGGGGAATGGTTGTATTAGAGGCATTAGCTAATGGGTTACCAGTAATCTGTCTAGATATTGGAGGACCTGGAACAATTATTAACGAAGATTGTGGTATGGCTGTTAATGTAAATGGAAAATCTGAAGACCAGATAATTTTAGAGTTAAGTGAAGGTTTGAGTAAATATTATAAAGATAAGGATAAATTGAGAACTGATTCTAAGCAGGCGATTAAAAGGGCTGAAGACTTTGTTTGGGAAAATTTAGTTGAAGATGTGTATAAATCTTTATCTTACAAAAGAGGTTAACTACTATGCGAGTGTTATTTATTCATAATTATTATCAACAAAGTGGTGGAGAAGATAACGTTGTTGCTCAAGAAATGATGTTATTAAAAAAATATGGAATAGATGTACAATTATACTCGGTCCATAATGATGAAATTAAACAAAAAAGTAAATTTAGTAAAGCGAAATTGGCCGTGGAGGCCGTATGGTCATATACAGAATATAAAAAAATGAAAAATTATTTAATGGAAATAAAGCCTGATGTAGTTCACGTACACAATTTTTTTCCATTACTTTCTCCCTCAATCTATTATGCTTGCCAAAAATTAGGTATACCAATTGTACAAACGCTGCATAATTATCGTTTGATTTGTCCATCAGCAATGCTAATGAGGAATAATCAGATTTGCGAAAATTGCCTTGATTCCTCATTATGGAATGCTGTTAAATACGGTTGCTATAGAGATTCAAGAGCACAAACCCTTCCTGTTACAATGATGATTAAATTTAACAGGATAATTGGAACTTGGGAAAATACTGTAGATAGATATATAGCTCTTACAAACTTTTCAAAGAAAAAGTTTACTCAAGGTGGAATTTCGGAAAGTAAAATAGTAGTAAAGCCTAATTTTCTTATGCAAAATTCTGAACAGATACATAGGAATTTGGATGAAGAGTATATTCTTTTTGTGGGGAGAATCTCTGAAGAAAAAGGGATTAGAAATTTACTGAATGCATGGAAGCAGATAGATAATAAGAAGGGCACAAAATTATATATCATTGGTGATGGGCCAGATAAAAAAATGCTAGAGTCGGAACATTTCGCAGATGATATTTGTTTTTTAGGTAAAAAAGATTCGAAAGATGTACTTTTTTACATGAAAAATGCCAAATATCTTATTGTCCCCTCAATATGGTACGAAGGTTTCCCTATGACTATTGTAGAGGCATATTCAGTCGGGACCCCTGTATTATGTAGTAAAATAGGATCCCTGCAAGAAGTTGTTATAAATGGTGAAACGGGTTTTCATTTTAAACATAATAATATAGAAGAAATAACTTCCGTTATTCAAAAATCATTAAATTACGAAGGATATGGTAATATGAGGGGAAATGTTTCGGATGTATTTAGGACTCATTACACAGAAAGTGTTAATTTTAATTATTTGATGAGTATATATAGTGAAGTAATTAAGGAGAAAAAAAATGAATCGAAAAGAACAATATGAATTTGGGCGGGTTATAAATTCAAATATCACAGCATTAACTCTTCAAGAAACGATAGATGCTATTGAAAAATGGATTTTGAATAAAACAAATGATTATGTTTGTGTATGTAATACGCATTCTCTTGTCACTGCTAGTAACGATAAGCTGTTTGAAAAGGTGTTATTGAATGCTGGAATTTGTACCCCAGATGGTATGCCTTTAGTGTGGGCGTTAAAGTTATATGGATATAGTAATCAAGACAGGGTTGATGGTCCTAATTTGATGTTAAGATTATGTGAGATTTCAGCTAAGAAAAATTATAAGGTTTTTTTATATGGTGGAACAACGGAAACATTAGAACAATTGGAAAAGGAATTGAAAAGGCGATATGAAGGAATAAATATTGTAGGTAGTTATTCGCCACCATTTAGGCCTCTTAACGATGATGAAGAGATGAAAATCGTAGAAATGATAAATAATTCTGGGGCAGATTTAACATTTGTTAGTTTGGGATGTCCAAAGCAAGAAATCTGGATGTATAACCAAAAAGATAGAATTAGAGGTACTATGTTAGGTGTAGGAGCAGCTTTTGAATTTATTATAGGCAATATTAAAAGACCACCATTAATTTTACAAAAATTAGGGTTAGAGTGGTGTTTTCGTTTGATAAGTGAGCCGAAGCGCTTATGGAAAAGATATGCATATAATAATCCAGTTTATGTTTATCGCTTCTTAAAGACATATAGAAAAAATAAAACATATACAATTAAGATGAATAAATAATATTTGCTATTCATTAAATTAAGGAGGGATAAAATTGAAGCTAATTCTTTTATCAGGTGGATCAGGTAAGCGTTTATGGCCACTATCAAATGACACTCGTTCTAAGCAATTCTTAAAAGTGTTAGAGAGTGAAGATGGTGCAAGGCAATCGATGGTGCAACGTGTATGGGGACAATTAGAGTCAGTTGGTTTAAATGAGTCTTCAGTTATTGCTACATCAAAAACACAAACGGAGATGATTTATAATCAGTTAGGAATGAATGTGCCGTTAATTGTTGAACCGGAGCGTAGAGATACATTTCCGGCAATTGCTCTTGCTAGTGCATTTCTATTTTCTGAACAACATACAAATTTAGACGAAACAGTTATTGTATTACCAGTAGATCCGTACGTCGAAGATAGCTTTTTTGAAAGAGTAAAAGATTTAGAGGTGGCATTACAAAATTCGGATGCAGATTTAGCTCTTATGGGAGTTGAGCCAACATACCCATCTTCTAAATATGGGTATATTGTACCAACTGAAGACGGTACTACATATGAACATTTTAATGTATCACGTTTTACAGAAAAACCAAGTGAGGAAAAAGCAGTGACATTAATGGAGCAAAAGGCTTTATGGAACTGTGGCGTATTTGCCTTTAAGCTACGTTATCTAATCAATATTTTGGAAGAAAAAAATCTTCCAATTTTATATCACGATTTGGCTAAACATTATAGCCATTTACCAAAAATTAGTTTTGACTATGAAGTTGTAGAAAAGGCAAACCACATTGTTGCCTTGCCTTACAGTGGATATTGGAAAGATTTGGGGACGTGGAATACATTAACAGAAGAAATGGTTACAACCCAAATTGGTAAAGGCGTAATTAGTGAGGATTCTCACAATACACATGTGGTCAATGAATTAGAAGTTCCGGTAACAGTTGTGGGTCTTTCAGATGTTGTTGTTGCGGCTAGCCCGGATGGTATTTTAGTTTCGGATAAAGCTTCTAGTCCAAAAATTAAAGATTTAATTGGTTCATTTGATCAACCACCAATGTACGAAGAACGTATTTGGGGCTGGTCTAAAGTGTTAGATTATGCAAAATATGAAAATGAAGAAATGGTAACGAAAAGAATTTGTATAGAAGAAAACCAGAACTCTACTTATCATTACCATAATCTGAGGAATGAAGTGTGGACAATTATTCGTGGTGAAGGGGAACTTATTTTAGAAGATCATATTCGTCGCGTAAAAGCTGGAGATATTGTACATATTCCAGCTGGTAAAAAACATGCTATTCGTGCATTGAGTGAATTAGAATTTATTGAAGTACAAACGGGGAAAGAAGTAGTAGATACAGATTTCGTTCGCCTGTATACAAAGTGGGACGATATTTTAAAACATTATTATCAGTCACAAGCACAAGTAATTATGTAACAGCTAGTGTATTCTAGCTGTTATTTTTTGAGGATAAATTTATGAAAACATTTGTTTTTTATGTTTCGGAATATGGATTTGGGCATGCGACAAGGTGTATCGCACTTATTAGAGAAATGTTGAGTGTGAGAAAAGATGTACAAATTATTGTTTGTAACTCATTTGCATTGCAATTTATTCGCGCATCATTAACTGGGCATGGTGACAGAGTTATCTTTCATGATGTGGAGACTGATGTTGGTTTTATTCTAAAAGAGCATTCGTTAGATTTAGATAAAGAAAAATTGGGACAGTCGTATGAGCAATTTTGTGTGAAGTTACCACACAAGATTAAAAATGAAATTGATTTTTTAAGTGCTTTTTCTGTGGATTGTATTATTTCCGATATTTCACCAATTGCTTTTGAAATAGCAGATAAATTGGAAGTACCATCCATAGGGATTTCTAATTTTACTTGGTATACAGCCTATAAAAATATTGTTCCAGATAGTTCGCTTCAAGTATTTAAAAATATGTATAAAAAAATGGATTATTTTTATAAGTTAGCTGGAAGTAATGAAGAAAGTTGTGCGAGATTAAATACATCTTCGTTTAATTTTTATAGTAGAATAATTAATTCTTTAGAAGTAAAGAAACTAAGAAAGAAGTTAAATCCGACAGGTGAAAAACAAATTATATTTATTCCATTAGGAATGAAAATTGATATAGGAGATATAACCAAATTTCCAATTTGGAAAGATGAAAGATATGTTTTTATCGTGTCTCATAATATGAAAATTGAGCATAAAAATGTGCACAAAATCCCGGAAAACTATACAGAATCACAAAACTATGTAGCAACTGCTGATTGTATTATTTCAAAAGCAGGTTGGGGTACAGTTAGCGAAGCAATTCTTCAAAATAAACCGCTATTAATTATTAATAGAAAAGGTATGAGTGAGGATCAAAATACGATCCGATTTTTAAAAGATAATAATTTATGTAATTTAATTACGTGGGAAGAACTACAGAATATAGATATTAGAAGGTACATGGATACCCAAGATTCCATATATCAAAATGAGGTTCATAGTATTGTATCTCATATTTTCGAATTTGTTGTATTGTAATTTTTAGTAGGAAAGAAGGGTTTATACAAGAATGAAATCACCGTTATTTTTACAACCTGTTCTTCAAGAAAGGATTTGGGGAGGCAAATCATTAGGAAATTTCAATTATGATTTATCTTCAGAATCAATTGGAGAGTGCTGGGGGATTTCAGCTCATCCGAATGGTATGAGTGTTGTAGTAGGGGGGACGTACAAGGGGAAAACCCTTGACGAATTATGGAAGAAAGAGAAACACTTATTTGGAGAATACCCATCAAAGAAATTTCCGTTATTAACAAAAATACTAGATGCTAATAAAGATTTATCGGTACAAGTACATCCAAATGATGAATATGCAAAAGTTTATGAGAATGGTGAACTTGGTAAAGCAGAGTGTTGGTACATTATTGATTGTAAAGAGGATGCTCAGCTGGTATATGGGCATAATGCCTACACAAAATTAGAGTTTGAAGAGATGATTAGAAAAGGCGACTGGAGTAGTTTACTGCGTAGGGTTTCAATTAAACCAGGTGATTTCTTCTATGTACCGAGTGGAACTATTCATGCTCTTTGTGAAGGTACAGTAGTACTAGAAACACAGCAAAGTTCTGATACTACATATAGAGTATATGATTATGATAGACTAGATACAAATGGTAAGAAGAGAGAGTTACATTTAGATAAAGCAGTTCAGGTTGCGAGTATCCCACACGAAGATTATCAAGTTCGGCCAGAAGCCCAGAAAAGAAATGGTGCGCTAATTACAACATATGTGCATGAAGTATATTTTTCCGTATATAAATGGGAAATTGAGGAGGAAGCATCATTTCAACAAAGAGGAATCTTTCAATTAGTAAGTATAATTGAAGGAGAGGGTACGCTGGTTACTATTGATGGTGAGTTTTCTATTAAAAAGGGAGATCATTTTATTTTACCGATAATAATTGAAAAATTTGTTATAAAAGGAAATATTACTGCTATTGCGTCTCATTTGTAGAATAATAAATTCTCTTTTATTTTTAGCCAGTCTTAAGGTAGTATAAAGTTATTGCGTTATTTATAAATACTGATAAAGAAGGTAAAAAATTATGAAAAAGAAAATTTTATTTTGGGTTTTAGGTATAATAGGTTTTCTTGTGATTGCCGGAGGAGCTTATGCATACTATGTATATTCTAATGTATCAAATGCATTAGATGCCGTTCATAAGCCGTTAGATCGCGATAAATCTGATAAACGTTCAGAAAAAGTAAATGTGTCGGATAAAAAGCCCATTTCAATATTAATGATGGGTGTAGATCAACGTGGTGAAGATCAGGGACGTTCAGATTCTTTAATGTTATTCACACTAAATCCTAAAACAAAGTCAATGAAAATCACTAGTATTCCACGTGATTCTTACACAGAAATTGTGGGTAAAGGAAAGAAAGACAAAATTAATCACGCTTACGCTTTCGGTGGGATTGATATGTCCGTAAAAACAGTAGAAAACTTTTTAAATGTACCAGTCGATCACTATATTGAAGTTAACATGGAAGGTTTTAGAGACATTGTAGATGCGGTCGGTGGTGTAGATGTTAATAATGATTTAGATTTTAAGCAAGAGGATTTACAATTTGCAAAAGGAAGTATTCACTTAAATGGTGCTGAAGCATTAAAATATACAAGAGCAAGATATAATGACCCACGTGGTGACTTCGGTCGTCAAATGCGCCAACGTCAAGTTATCCAAGCAGTAATTAAAAAAGGTGCTAGTGTCTCTTCTCTAGCAAACTACGATGATGTACTAAAAGCCATTGAGAAAAACGTTAAAACAAGCTTAACGCAAGATCAAATGTTTGAGATTCAAAAGAATTATAAAGATTGCTTGCAGAACAGCGAAGAAATCCAAATCCCAGGAGACGGTCACAAAGCCGCTGATGGGATTTGGTATTACTATGTTCCAGATGCAGCGAAACAAGATTTAACGAATAAGTTAAGAGCGCATCTTGAATTGACTAAGTAATATGTAATAACCCAACTCCTTTGGAAGGAGTTGGGTTTATTTTTGCTTAGATTTATATTAGTATTATATATTGTGAGATTAATAGATGAGGTGAATCGATGAATAAGAAAGCAGTACTTGTCCTTGTGACTTTTGTATTGTTTGTCGCTTCGATTGTGAGCGGTAAATTATACTGGAATAAGAAGGTTGCGAATGCGACAGGACAGACGAGTGAAGTAACGAACGCAAAGGCTGAAGTGAAAGATAACGGAGCGAAGAAAGAAGAGAAAAAGCAAGATGCGAAATCATCTTTTAATGAAGCATATGCGAAGAATTTACCAGATGAAGTGAAAGAGAAATTGAAGAAAGCTGCTGCAGATAAAAAGGCAGTAAATCTTGTTATTGTTGGTGATGAAGCTTCTTCATCTGAAAAAGATGCTTGGGCAGCTAAGTTTACGGCTAATTTAGAAACTGCTTATGGTAAAGGTTTATGGAATGTGACAGTTAAGGAATATAAGGGTGAGAGTACAGAAGAATTAATCTCGAATAAACGTGATAAAGAGATTGCGAAAGAAAATCCAGATGTAATTTTATTTGAGCCACCATTTATTACGGACAATGGGAAAAGTGGTAATGGAAACTCTGTCGTGAATACACAAAAGTTTGTTCAAATACTTTCTACTAGTGCAAAAGGCGCTACGATTATGATTCAACCATCGAACCCAGTGTATGGTGCGAAGAATTATCCGAAAGCGATTGAAGCATTGAAACAATTTGCGACGCAAAATGGTTATACATATGTTGATCATTGGACAGCTTGGCCTGATGCAGCAACGAAGGCTATTTTACCTTACTTACAAGAAGAGTTCGGTTTCCCAAGTGCTAAAGGTCATGAGGTTTGGGCACAATATGTAACGGATTATTTTGTTGCTAAGTAATAAAGGTACACAAAAGGTATACGAGCAATCGTATACCTTTTATAATAAGAAAGTGAGTAAGTAAGAAATCCTAATATATGTATGTAGGAGGAAGACAATGAATTCAATCTTAATCTGCGGTGGAGCTGGCTACATCGGTTCTCACGCTGTGAAAAAATTAGTAGACGAAGGTTTATCTGTAGTAGTGGTAGATAACTTACAAACAGGTCATGAAGATGCGATTACGGAAGGTGCGAAGTTTTATAACGGTGACCTTCGTGATAAAGCATTTTTAAGAGATGTTTTTACACAAGAAAATATTGAGGCTGTTATGCATTTCGCGGCTGATTCTTTAGTTGGGGTTAGTATGGAGAAGCCTCTTCAATATTATAATAACAATGTGTATGGTGCACTTTGCTTATTAGAGGTAATGGATGAGTTTAAGGTAGATAAGTTTATTTTCTCTTCTACTGCGGCAACGTATGGTGAGGTAGATGTAGATCTTATTACTGAGGAAACGATGACAAATCCAACGAATACGTATGGAGAAACGAAGTTAGCAATCGAGAAGATGCTTCATTGGTATAGCCAAGCTTCTAATTTACGTTATAAGATTTTCAGATACTTTAACGTGGCTGGGGCGACTCCAAATGGTATTATTGGGGAAGATCACCGTCCAGAGACGCATTTAATTCCTCTTGTGCTGCAAGTAGCATTAGGGCAACGTGAGAAGATTATGATGTTTGGTGATGATTACAATACACCAGATGGTACTTGTATCCGTGATTACATTCACGTTGAAGATTTAGTAGCGGCTCATTTCTTAGGGCTTAAAGACCTACAGAACGGCGGAGAAAGTGATTTCTATAACTTAGGAAATGGTAATGGTTTCAGTGTAAAAGAAATCGTGGATGCAGTTCGTGAAGTTACAAATCATGAAATTCCAGCTGAGGTAGCACCGCGCCGTGCGGGAGATCCAGCACGTTTAGTTGCTTCTTCTCAGAAAGCGAAAGAGAAGTTAGGTTGGGATCCACAGTATGTAAATGTGAAGACAATCATTGAGCATGCTTGGAATTGGCATCAGAAGAAACCTAACGGGTATGAGAAATAAGTTTAATAAATAAGTAGCGAGTATCGTCGACAAAATATGTTCGACAATACTCGCTCTTTTTTTGTATGATTTTTGCTATACTAAACTGTACTATAATACAGAACGGAAGGAGGAAAATGATGAAAATACTTGTAGTTGATGATGAGTCGAGTATTCGTAATTTGATTCGTATGCAGTTAGAGATGGAAGGGTATGAAGTGTTGACAGCAGCTGACGGAAGAGAAGCTGTAGAGAAATGGAATGAAGGACCAGATGTATTGATTTTAGATGTTATGCTTCCAGATACAGATGGGTATGAGTTGCTTCGTTTGTTCCGTGAGAAGGATAGGGATATTCCAGTACTCATGTTAACTGCAAAGAGTCAGATGAATGATAAATTGCTTGGCCTGCAACTTGGTGCAGATGATTATGTGACGAAGCCTTTCAATTATGCGGAGCTTATTCTTCGTGTGAAGAATATGAGCAGGCGTGTGAAGAAGACAGAGGTAACTGTAAGTCACGAGGTAATTCGAGCTGGAGAGTTAATCATTTGTCCTAAGGAAAGAAAAGTACATGTTAGTGGACAAGAAATTCAGTTAACGTACCGAGAGTTTAATTTATGTCAGTTGTTTGTTTTGAATCCACAGCGTGTATTTATGAGGGATGAGTTGCTTGAGAAAGTCTGGGGTTTTGAGTATATCGGAAATACGAGAGCGGTTGATATTATGGTACAAAGACTTCGGAAGAAGCTTGGTACGAGCGGGGAGTATATTAAAACAATTTATGGCGTTGGCTATAAGCTGGATTGTTAAGTGGTGATGATATGTCGTTGAAACGAAATATGGTATTTGGGATAGTTGGGCTTTTAATCCCGATTCTTGTTCTTTTGTACGCGGTTGTTTATATTACGTTAGAAAAGAATATGTATCATAACGCAGCAGATTCTTTAGAAAAATTAAGTGTCGAAGCACAAATTTATACGATGAATTATTTAGAGAAGGAAGCAGAGGTGGAGACGCTAGGTCAGAATTCGCTTTTAATTGCTTCTTACTTGGCGAAGCGGATGGATGTCCGTGTACAGATGATTGGGAAGAACGGTGACGTTGTTGCAGATACACAAAAAGGGGCATTACTTCATCGGAATATTGATATTGAGAGTTCTTTGAAAGGGAAGAAATCTTATGTTTTCGAAGAGGGAGACCCAGCTCCAATTCTTTTGTTTTCCAGCCCAGTTTATTATGGAAACGATGTCATTGGAAGTATTCGTTTTATAAATGAGTTAACGGGTGAGAAGGAAGTTTTAACAAATGTGAGTTGGACGTTTTTGATGACGTCTCTTTGTTTAGTGGCTGCTGGTATTTTCTTTGCAATTCGTTTGGCAAAGTCCCTTCATAAGCCGATTGATCAATTAAGACAAATGGCCCAGCGGCTTGCGAATGGTGATTATAAAAGTAAGATTGAACTAAATGAGTATGTGGAAATTGCGCAGCTTTCAGCATCCTTTAATGCGATGGCTGATGGAATTGAACTGCATATTAAGCAATTGAAGGAAGAAAAAGAGAAACAGAAAGATTTCTTAGACCGTATTACGCATGAGCTGAAAACACCGCTAACAGCGATTATTGGTTATGTGGATTTAATTCCGAAGTTACAAGCGAAAGAAGATGTGCAGGAGAGTCTTCGTTATGTGGCTGTGGAAAGTGAGCGGTTATTATCACTTGTAGAGGAATTACTTAAATCTTCAAAGTACGGGACGAGTACGTTTGAAGTGTCGCCTACAGTTGTGAATATAAAGGAATTAGCAGAAGAAGCAGTTTCAATTGTGAAACCTCGTCTGCAGCAGTTTGAAATTGAAGTTATAAATGAGTTAACGGATGTATATGTTGTTGCAGATTTTGATAAGACGAAGCAAATCTTCTTAAATGTACTTGATAATGCGATTAAATATAGTGATGCTACGCAAATACGCATGAATGTAATTGTAAATGAGCATGAAGCGAAGATTTTTGTTCATGATGATGGTATTGGTATAGATGAAGCCGTGCTTGTGGAGTGGGGTGCATCGCCAGTGGGGAAAGTACTGCCTTCTAGTTACGGGAATGGGTATGGTTTGTATATTTGTCAGGAGATTATGAATAAGCAAGGCGGAAGTATGAAGATTGAGAGTAGTGAAGAGATAGGGACTACAATATTTATTACATTCTTACTTCCAAGACGGATGGAAGACATAAAAAACTTGAAAGCGGTTAAATGATACATTTATGAAACAATTATGCGGTATTTTCGAAACAACGTTTTTTTATCTTGGAGGTAGGCAGAAATGAAAAGGCTATCATTTCAAATTCTTATGTTTGTCCTTTGTATGATTGTTTCTCTCATTTTGTTTTATGTGATGGAGAAGCAAATATATAATCGAATTACAATTGTAAATGACAAACAAGCCGTTTTACAAAGAGTGAATGAATCCCTTCCAACTGAAGTAAGAGTAAGGCATGAAAAGTGGGGAGAAATTGTTGTAACGGATGAAGTTCGTTTACATACGATTGTTTCATTCTTTGACCGAATTCGAATAGAGCCGCGGGATGTTAAGAGCCAAGAACAAGTATTTACTGGAGAAGTAACGTACTTGAATGGACATAAGCGTACTTTTGCAGTAGGTGACTTGTTCCAGTATGAGGCGAACGTATACGGAAAGAATGGTATGGATCCAATGATTTCAGCACTTCAAACGTATTTGTTAAGTCTGTACTACACGCCAGAGCGTATTAGCGATTTCTTTGCTTCAGCAAAGGATGTCGTCGTCCGCCAAGGTGATGTAGAACGTGCGATGGACCTTACGCACATACTTGATTCGATTCGGTACGCAAAGCAAATTACAGATTACGGAGAAATACAGAAATTATTACAATCACAGAATGAACCAATTGCTTATATTACAGCTTATAAAACAGGGAAGCGTATAAAGAATGAGCGAGAAGACATACTTACGATTTCTGTATATCCATCTTACTTTGTTGTGCAATATCTCGGTGATAATAACGGGAATGTCATGTATATGAAGGGCTCCCTAGCAGATTTACTCGTAAAGGAGAATGTATCATGAGAAAGATAGCCCTTTTCTTCTTTTTGCTAATATTCGGAGGAGCGATGTCTAGTTGCTCTCGAGATACAACCTCTATTAAATATAATAAAAGTGGTCTCCCTATTTTGGATGATCGTCATCTTGTTGCTTACGTGGCAGCCCGCGAGGAAGTTGGGGAAGCATTGCTTTCATCATTTTGTAAACCACGCGGATGTACGTATGAATTTATTCGCCTTTCGACGGAAGAGCTTCTTCGGAGAGTGGAAGAGGAAGCTGGAAATCCGAAAGCGGATATTATTATTGGTGGTACAGTAGATGCACATCAAATGATGAAGCAACAGAACCTTTCTATTCCTGTTATGAGCCAGCATGCGAATCGTATTCCGAAGACTGTGAAAGATAAAGACGGTTATTGGTACGGTTATGAAGTGGAGAAACTGGCGATTGCGATTAATAAAGAGCGGTGGAATGAAGAAATAGCACCGCTCGGTCTCTCGTATCCATCAAGGTGGGAAGAGTTATTAAATCCAATATATAAGGGAAAGATTGTCATGCCCGATCCAAATGTTTCAGGTACAGCATATACGTTGTTTCAATCACTTATTGATACTTTAGGTGAAAAGGAAGCGAAGGAATATGTTAAGAACTTGGCAGAGCAAGTTGGAGAGGTAACGGTTAATGGTTACATACCAGCAGAACTTGTTGCGAGTGGTGAATATATGATAGGCATCAATTTTATGGGAGATCAAAGAATGCTTCAAAAACAAGGCTTTCCTATTGTAAGTAACGAACCTGAGCAAACAGGATTATCTGTTAATGCGATTTCGAAACTAAAGCGTGCGCCGAGTGGTATTATTGCGGATTTATTTATTGATTATTGTTTATCGGAAGAGGCAGGGCACATTTTAGAAAAAGTTTCGTTTGGTGTACCAACGATGTTTGCGAAGAATGAGAAAGAAATAGAAGGACAGCCGGTTAGAAGAACGAATCAAAGTATATCAAATAGTGGAATAATCGAGATATGGAATAGACAGCGTCTCTCTCAGAAGTGAGAAAAGGAGACGAAAATATATGTTTAAATGGCTTAAGCCAGCACCTGCAATTGAGCGATTACCAGCGAATATGATCGACCGTGTATATCGATTACTACGTATTCGTGTGTTAATCGGGATTTCAGTTGGATACGCTGCTTATTATTTAGTTCGTAGTAACTTTAATTTATCTACTACGTATTTAGTAGATGAATTTGGATTTAGCACGACACAAATTGGATTATTAGGCGCAGTAATGGCTGTTGTTTACGGGCTTAGTAAATTCTTTATGGGGAATTTATCGGATAAGGCTTTTGCGCAACGATTTATTGCAGTAGGTTTATTTTTATCTGGTCTTGTTAATATTTGTTTCGGCTATGCATCTTCCTTTGGGATGATTTTAACATTACTTGTTCTAAACGGTATTGTACAAGGTATGGGAGCACCACCTTGTAGCATTGTTATGACGAAATGGTTTTCAAAGAAAGAACGTGGTACGAAAACAGGTATTTGGAATATTTCACATAACGTTGGTGGATTACTTGTTCCACCATTCGTTGGAATTGGTGTAGGTATTTTTGGTGAAAGTC
Organism: Bacillus luti; assembly: GCF_001884105.1. Lineage (GTDB taxonomy): Bacteria > Bacillota > Bacilli > Bacillales > Bacillaceae_G > Bacillus_A > Bacillus_A luti. Next base: position 66,537 of record NZ_MACI01000053.1, read on the forward strand.
ATTGGCAAGGTGGCGTATTTATTTTCCCAGCCATTATCGCTATGGTAATTTCAGTTCTTGTTTGGATTAATGCGAAGGATACACCAGAATCTGAAGGTCTTCCTCCAATTGATGAATATCGTAATGACTATGAAAATCTTGAAAAAGCAGATAATGCTAACAAGATGTCACCAAAAGAAATTTTAATGAAATATGTAGTGAAAAATAAATTTGTTTGGTTCTTATGTATTGCGAATGCATTTGTTTACTTAATTCGTTTCGGTGTTATTAACTGGGTACCAATTTACTTAACAACAGTGAAAGGTTTTACAAAAACAGAAGCGCATGCAGCGTATTCAATATTTGAGGCAGCAGCAATTCCGAGTTCTTTAATTGTCGGCTTTTTAAGCGATAAATTATTCAAAGGAAAACGAATGCCATTATGTGTTATGAGTATGGCTGGGGTTGTTGTTGGAACAATCGTATATTGGCAAGCAACTAATGTTCTTGTTGTGAGTATTGCAGTTTCTATTATCGGTTGTTTAATTTATGTACCACAATTTTTAATTGGTTTAAGTGCAATGGAATTAGTACCAAAATTTGCAGTAGGTACAACAGTTGGTATGTGTGGTCTGTTCGGTTATGTTGGAGGAAGTTTCATAGCAAACGCAGCAATTGGTATTATTGTTGATCGTTCTGGCTGGGATGGTTGCTTCATATTACTGTTAGCAGGTGGTTTATTAGCAACAATATTCTTACTGATTGTTCAAATGGGACATGAGAGAAAAGGTTCTAAAGTAGCGTAATAGTTTTATTCGAAAAGCTATCCAATTATCATTTTGGATGGCTTTTTCCATATAATATAATCTTTCCTTAAAACTATCTTAAAAGATAGGATGTCATATTTCTAATCATTGGAATTTTTGTTACAATATAAATGAATGTGTAAAACTTTGTAAAAATAATGTAATAATATGTAATTAGTTTTCAGAAAGTTTTGTACAATTTTTATATTAAACTATTAAGTTATAAAAAGGAGAGAGACTATGTTACCAAATACGGTTCGTACTCCAAGCAAGAAGAAGAAATGGATTATTGTCGGGGTTATTGCACTAATTGTTATTGTAGCAGCAGTTAATATTTTTATTATGCAAGGCAAGAAGAAGGGCGCAGCAACAAATGCTGATGCTGTAAGTTTTGAGAAAGTAACAGAGCGTAAGCTAAATAATACGAAGTTAATTTCTGGTCAGGTGAAGCCGGGGAATATTGAAAGTTTCTATGCGGATCCTACTAAAGGAAAAGTGAAAGAGATTGTTGTGAAAGAAGGGCAAGAGGTAGAGAAAGGTACGAAGTTATTCTCTTATGATAATGAGGAAATTAATCTTCAAATGAAGCAAGCTGAGCTGGATGAGAAGATGGCTGATATGCGTTATGATCAAGGGAAAAAGAAGATTGATTCGCTCAAGAAAGAAATAAAGAAGGCGAAAGATAGCGGAGCTGGGAAAGAAGTAACAGATCCGATGGAAGAGCAAGTAAGTGAGTTAGAGATGGCTCAAAAGACAACTGATCTTGAGAAAGAGAAAGGGAAGTTGCAGAAAGAAGAGTTAAGTAAAAAGCAGAAAGAGCTTACGATTTATAGTAATTTTACTGGTGTTGTTCAAAAGTTAGATAAAGATGCGGCGCAAAGTTCATCTCAAGCGTTAGGTGGTCAAGGGAAAGCCTTCTTACAAGTGGCGTCTAAAGATCCGTTCCAAGTTCAAGGGACGTTAACTGAGCTTCAAAAGTCACAAATTCAACCAGATCAAACATTTACTGTAACAGCGAAAGCAAATAATAAGAAGAAGTGGACAGGTAAGATTACAGAGGTAAGTGAGTTCCCAACGAGTGCAGAGATGGCTCAAGCTGGCGGTATGGGTGAAGCGACTCAAAATATGTCTCAATATACATATAAAGCAAGTCTTGATAGTCAAGATGGTTTATCTCCAGGTTATCACGTTTCATTGCAAGTAAATTTAGAGAATAAGACGATGATCGCTGTTCCAAGTAAGAGCATTGTAGAAAAGGACGATGATGCATTTGTTTATGTTGAGGATAAAGGTAAGCTTCGTAAACAAAATGTGAAAAAAGGTTCGAATGATGGAGATTGGACAGAGATTACTGAAGGCGTAACAGTGGGGCAAAAGGTGGTTAAAAATCCTTCCGACAACGTGTATGACGGAATGGAAGTGAAAGAGAAATGATTACGTTAAATCATATTGCTAAAACGTATTATCAAGGAAAATTGGCAGTGCCGATTTTGCACGGTATTAGTTTAACGATTCAAGGCGGGGAGTTCGTTTCGATTATGGGACCGTCTGGTTCTGGTAAATCAACGCTTATGAATATTATCGGCTGTTTAGATCGTCCAACAGAAGGCGAATATATGCTGAATGATGTGAATATCTTAACAGCAGACGAGTCAAGGCTTGCTTTAATTCGTAATGAATATATCGGTTTTGTGTTTCAGCACTTTAATTTGCTTCCGCGTCTTTCTGCGGTGGAAAATGTTGAGCTTCCGCTCGTATATGGTGGCGTGAAGAAAGCAGAGCGTCGCAAACGTGCTTTAGAGGCGTTAGGTAAAGTTGGATTAGCGGACCGCGTGCATCATTTACCAAACGAATTGTCAGGTGGACAGAAGCAGCGTGTAGCAATTGCAAGAGCAATTGCTAATAATCCAACGTTCATTATGGCCGACGAGCCGACTGGTGCACTTGATACGAAGTCTGGTGAGCAAGTTATGGATATTTTCACGAAGCTTAATGCAGAAGGTACAACAATTGTTATGGTTACGCATGAAGAGGAAGTAGCAGCGTATTCTTCCCGCCGTATTGTACTGCGAGATGGGAAAATTACAGAAGATAGAAGGTGTGCGGTATGAGTTTACTAGATAGTATAAAAATTGCCCTATCTTCTATTTTAGCTCATAAACTGCGTTCAGCTCTTACGATGCTCGGTATTATTATCGGAGTAGGTTCGATTATTACTGTCGTTGCAATTGGGCAAGGCGGGGAAGCGATGCTGAAGTCGAAATTCGCAGGTTCTGGTGGTAATAATCTTATGCCAATTCAATTTAAAGCAGATATTAATGATGAGTTTGCTATGGGCGGATTTCAAATACCGAAGTTAACGGAAGAGGATATTTTGGAAGTAAAACAAGTGAAAGATGTTTCACACGTTATTACGACAAACCAGAATTCAGAGGTGCTTGATGTAAATGATAAAAAAGCAAATCTGAATATTATTGGTCTTGATAATGAATATTTTGCGGTTAATAAAGTAAAGGTCGTAAAGGGACGTACTTTAAGTGAATCAGATATTACTCATGCAAATAATGTTGTGATGATTAGTACAAAAACAGAGGAAACATTATTTAAGGACGTAAACCCAGTTGGACAAATTATTGAGATGAAGGGGCAGCCAATGCAAATTATTGGTGTATATAAATCTGATAATGAGTTTATGGGATTTGAAATGGAAGAAGCGTTAATCCCCCTTACGTTATGGCCTGTTTTATACGGAACAGATGATATTCAAAATATCGCAATTCAAGCTAAAAATGTAGATGACTTAGAAGCAGCGGGGAAAAAAGCTGTTGATGTATTAAATAGTCGTAAGCCAAGTGAAATTCCAGGTAAATATGAACTGGTAAATTTAAAAGAATTCCAAGAAAATGTTTCTAAAGTAACTGGTATTATGACGATGATTATCGGCGGTATTGCAGGTATTTCATTAGTCGTTGGTGGTATCGGTGTTATGAATATTATGCTCGTATCTGTAACGGAGCGTACGCGCGAAATTGGAATACGTAAAGCACTTGGAGCAACACGTAGTAAAATTTTATTACAGTTTTTAATTGAAGCAGTTATGTTAACGCTTTTAGGTGGTTTGATTGGAATTGGTCTTGGATATGGCGGAGCATATATCGTTTCTACATTCGCAAAATGGCCACCACTCGTTTCATGGGAAGTTGTCGTTGGAGGCGTATTATTCTCGATGACACTTGGTATTATTTTCGGATTAATTCCAGCGAATAAAGCTGCGAAATTAGATCCAATTGAAGCATTACGTTATGAGTAAGTAATAGTGTAGTAGAGAGGGGGGCTCTCTACTGCAAATTACCGTTCTAGTGGGCGGTTCGTAGCCTCTATGTGAGGAAGTGAACCGCCCGTTAGAACGGGTTATATAAATAGAAGGAGGCGTTATAATGGAAGCTAATGTGAATACGCAAAAAGCTAGCGGCGAGAAGCCATCATTGTTCGGAATGATTACTTCTCCTGGTTTACAGTTTGAGAGAATGAAGACGACTGAGAAAGTTTGGGGTATGTTCTTCATAGTGGCGCTATTACAAGGACTAGTGGGTGGTTTAAATTCGTATATTACGTATACATCACCTGAGATGATTGAAATGCAAAAGAAATTAGGTGGTGCACTTGCAGAGCAGGGATCGCTTGTATCAAATTTAATTTCTAGTACGATATGGGGAATAGTAGGTGTTATGATTGCAACATTAGTTGTTGCAGCTATTTATAAAGTGTTTATGATGTTTTACGGGAATGATACTTCTTATAAAAAAATAGTAATGATTATTGTATACGCGGATATTATTGTTATTATTGGTGGACTCATTAATGGTATTATAGCTTTAATTTTAGGTGCTGCACCAACTGCGTATACAAGTTTAGGTCCGTTATTTGAGAAAGGCTCACTTGCATATGGAATCGCTAATTCAATTGAAGTGTTCTATTTATGGAATTTAGTTTTAATTTGGTTAGGATTACAAGTTACAGCAGGATTAAGTAAAGTGAAAGCAGCTATTCCAATTATCGTTTTATTCATTATTAAGGCGGTATTCTTAGCTGCGATTGTTGTATTGATGGCAAAGTTTTTACCTGGTTTGCCGGTATAATATGGTTGGACTAAAAGGTGGCTCTCCCGAGAGTCACCTTTTTTATTTTTACCCCTATTTCAAATACGACCAGTTGAATTTCAAATTCTGCCTAGTGTAATTTCAAATTTGGATAGCAGTATTTGAAATTACTCACAGTGAATTCTCTTCTTTATTTTTATATTGTGAAGGTACCGGCGGAATAACAAAGAGGTATACCTTTTAGAAGTGGGTACTGTGTGAAACCAGCAACTTTTAAAGAGGCAGTTGTGTTGTATGAAGGAATGATTGTAAATCAAATAAAGAAGCTAGGTATTCGGAAAGATTATGAAGAGTATTATCAATGTGGTTTAATCGGTCTTTGGCATGCCTATGAAAGGTTTGATGCGGAGAAAGGAAGTTTTCCTGCATATGCAGTTGTAACGGTGCGTGGTTATATATTAGAAAGGTTGAAGAAAGAGTTCGCAGTACAAGAAAAGTGTGTATATGTAGGAGAGTATGAGGATATCTTCCATGCTGAAGATATTGGAATGAGAGCGAAGGATTTGATGAGTGTATTAAATGAGAAGGAGAAGTATATTATTTTTGAACGCTTTTTTGTAGGGAAGACGATGGGGGAAATCGCTTTAGAGACAGAAATGACATATTATCAAGTGAGATGGGTGTATCGGCAAGCACTGGAGAAAATGCGAGATAGTTTAAGAGGATAAATAGTAACAAGTAGAATGGAAGGCAAGAGATGTTGCTTTCCATTCTACTTGTTAGTTTAAGGTAGTAAATGCAACAAGAGGTTTTTAAATTGTAGTGAATCTTGCATGTTCATACGTGATAGTACGTATCCAGCTTTTAATACTTGTTGTTTTAACTTATGGGGACTGATGTGTATTGTAGTAGTAGTACCATTTGAAAAATGAATTGTAGCTTGCTTGCTCTTTTTGAAAAATTCTATGTCATCTATATGGTTATAAAATAGCCATATACAGTTTGGAGAAGAAGGAGATTCTGTTGGAAAAGCGCAAATATATTCCCTATGATTAATTGGAATTGGGACGTTTTGTTTGAATTTAAAATTTGTTTGGACTGCATTACGTCTGCCTTGATAAGTAGAGTGAACATTCGTTAGACAAGATTTCTTTATGAGTTGGATGGCAGTTTGACTGGAGTGTATATGATTACCGCTACTGTCGATAAGTGTTGTGCAATAATAAGGGTGTTTGCAAGGCTCTAGCATCATTGTAGAATTAGAAATAAAAATATCATTTTCATCATTAGACATAATTCTAAGTCCTCCCTTATAAAATATTATTCTTAATATTATTATATACAAATTAAGTAAATTAAATGTTAATCTTTTGTTTCGTATTGTAAATTTTGGTTGTTCGTTTACAATACAATATGTAATAGTTTTTCTAATTTGCATCGCTTGTACATATATATGAAAATAGAAAAGAGTAGGCGGTGAGATAGTATGAAGAAAAAGTATATTATTATGGCTCTAGTTGTTGTTCTCCTAGTATATTTAGCAAATAGCAATCCGAGTAAAGGAGAATATACAGAATGGGCAGCGAAGCAGTTTATGAAACGTAACGATGTGAGTAAGAAACTAGATGAAGTTCAAAAAGAGAACGAAGAGGGTCTCCTTGGCGATTTAGCATCGGCTAGTAAGAAGTTGGCGAAAAAGTATGTTGAGCCACAAGTTGGATTATTAATCGATCATTATACAAAACGGAATGATTATATTTTCTTCTCAACATATACGACCGAGTTTGATTTAGGCGGAGAAAACTATAAATATGTTTGTGTTGGTGTTTCAAAGATCTTTATCCCAATTGAAATGCCGAAGAAAAAAGACGAACCTGCAAAATGATGCAGATTCGTCTTTTTCATTTATCCCGCTATTTGCGGGCAGTAAGACACCTCTCTCAAAATTCGGCTGGAGAAAAGAAGTTAGGTGGAGATCAACTGCCCGTAAATGCCCGATTGGTGAGGGCTGATAATCAGTGGGGATGAAAAAAAACCCACTGATTAAAGTTTCACTTTATAGCGTAATTGGAACTTCAGAGACATTTCTTTCTACGAGACGTGCTTCTTTTTTTCGAGTATTTTCATCAATTGATGAGAATACAGATGAGGCAAGAATGGTATCCATTACTTGATCTACGACTTGTGTATCGATGGGGATGATGGGCTTCTCGATAGAAAAAACAACTGTTTTTCCATTTTCTTTCGCGAAAATTAATTCTAGTACTTGCATGTGTTTTCCTCCTTTTTATTTATCACGTAAACGTCCGATTGGTGCGGGTTAATAATGAGTGGGGATGCCCCCACTCATTAAAATTTCACTCTATAGGCTAGAAAGATCTGATATGCTTACAAGCTGTACAGCGTGAAGTGATGATTCTTGTAATGAGGCAAGAGCACGTGCTACGTTGTGTACTTGCTCTAAGTTTGCGTTTGTTTTTACATGCTTAAATTGTTTGTTCTTGAAAACTGTTTTGCCGTTCTTATCTAATCCTTTGTTTAATACAAGACGTAGTGTTAAATCCATTACGATTGTTTCAACTGCCATGTTTATCACCCCCTTTCACTTTATAAATAGGGTGCAAATGTCATGTTTGGGCGTGAAATTTTATTTTTTTTTTGGTACTCTTAAAAGACTAGGAGAGGAGTTTCGGAAGAATGAATCGTAAATTATTTTGGATTCCTGTATTACTATGGATGGGGCTGATTTTCTATTCTTCAGCACAACCGTATAAAAAGCAGGATATGCGCTCAGATATTGAACAATATATAAATGTTGAATTTGTGAAAGAGCATTTTTCATGGGTATCTATCGATTATGGCGGAGGTACACCGGTTAGTATTGAAAATAAAGGTGTAGGCGGATTTGTTGAGTTTTTCCTTCGTAAAGGCGCTCATTTTATGGTGTTCTTTATGCTTGGTTCATTGACGTATTACGCTTTCTATCGATCGGGCTATTCGAGAAAAAGGTGCTTTATATACGCTCTCCTTTTCATTGCGGGGTATGCAACATTTGATGAAATTCATCAATCGTTTACAGGAGATCGTACACCAATGTGGCAAGATTCATTGCTAGATACGTGCGGCGGGTTAACAGGAATTATAATAAGCAATTGGTTTTGGCATAGAAAAAGGAGCTAATCTCATTTAGAGATTTGCTCCTTTTTATGTTTATACACCAAGCAATTCTTTTAATTCGTCCGTCGATAGTTCAGTCATCCAACTATCGCTTGTAATGACAGCGTTGTTTAATGATTGTTTTCGTTCTAACATTTCATCAATTTTCTCTTCTAATGTTCCTGTAGTAATGAGTTTATGAACATGAACGAATCGTTTTTGACCAATACGATATGCACGGTCCGTTGCTTGATTTTCTACAGCGGGATTCCACCAACGATCATAGTGAATAACATGGTTGGCAGCAGTTAAGTTTAAGCCTGTTCCGCCAGCTTTTAATGATAGGATGAAAATATCATACGTTCCGTTTTGGAACTGCTCAATCATTTTATCCCGCTCTTTCTTTGGTACACTACCGTTTAAGAAGAGGACGCGCTGACCGAACTTTTCTTCTAACACACGTTTTAGCATGTTCCCCATGCCAATGTATTGCGTGAAGATGAGGCAACTTTCATTTTGGTCTTTTATATTTTCGATGAGCTCCATTAGCGTTTTTGTTTTCATAGAGCGTTCAACGACATTTTGTGGTTCTTCTTCTTTTAAATAAAGAGCTGGATGGTTACAAATTTGTTTTAGCTTGTTCAGCATAAGTAATATAAATCCACGGCGCTCAATCCCGCTTAATCCTTCTACGTTTTGTAACGTATCTTGAACAAGTTGTTCATATAAGGAAGCTTGCTCTCCAGTAAGAGGGCAATAAGCTTTCTGTTCTAGTTTATCCGGTAAGTTTAATGCGACCGTTTGATCTTTCTTCGTTCGGCGCAGTAAAAATGGTGAGATAAAACGTTGAACTTGTTGGATTTTCCCTTCATCACGGTCTTTTTCAATTGGTGTGACGAAGCGGCGTTGGAATTGACCTAAGCTTCCGAGATATCCATGATTAATAAAGTCGAAAATGGACCAAAGTTCGGCGAGTCGATTTTCCATCGGCGTACCGGTTAAAGCGATTTTATGATTCGCCTGCAAGTTTCGTACTGCTTTCGACTGTTTCGTATGCGGGTTCTTAATATTTTGTGCTTCATCCAAAATAACAGCGTCCCAGCATAACGAAGTCAGTTCTTCCTCATCGAGCTGAGCTAATGCATAAGAAGTTAATACAACATCTGCCGATTGAAGGAAATCTTCAAATGAATTGCCCTTATCTCGGTTACTTCCGTAATGTAATTGAACACGTAAATTCGGCGCAAAACGCTCAAATTCTTTTTGCCAATTCCCAAGAACGGATGTCGGCGCTACGATTAATGCAGGGCCTGTTTTGAGATTGTTTTCTTTTGCATATAGTAAGTAAGTGATTGTTTGAATACTTTTCCCAAGCCCCATATCGTCGGCTAATAATGCCCCAAATCCAAGTTTTCGCAAATATAATAGCCACTCAATACCGTGTTGTTGATACGGACGGAGTGTTGCATTCAGTGAAGAAGGGACATCTACTTTTGAGATATCGCCAATGTGTAAGAGCTTTTGGAATAGTTCTTCATAATATCCGTCTAGTTCAATTTCAATATCCGTAAATGGGCTATCCTCTTCTACAATTTCTGTTTCAGCTGTATTGGAAAGATGTTGCTGAAGGACATCTTTCATTTCTAGTCCGTATTTATCGGCACGGCTCATGAGTTTTCTTACTTCTTCAATGAAGGCTGGATCTAGTCGCATCCATTGACCGTTTATATTGAATAACCGTTTGTTTTGCTCAACAAGTTCGAAAAATTCGCTTTCGGACAAATCAATGCCGTTCGTTGAAATACGCCAGTCAAAATTAACGAGTGTATTCATGCCGAAGAAAGATTGTGTTTGCGTGGCATTTTGCTTCAGCTGAACACGTAATTTTGGTTTTGTAGCTTTTAAATTTTGCCACCATGATGGTAGTAAAATCGTAATACCAGCTGCGAGTAATTCGTTACTTGCTTCTGTTAAGAAGTTCCACGCTTCTGTTTCAAAGAGTTCATTTCGGAACGTATCATCTTCCTTTAGCCACGGTACGAGCTTACTAAAACCTTCTTGTGTTTCGGTAACACGCTCTTCATAATCGTGCCATCTTTTCGGTAAGGACTCGATGTTTTCATATACATATATGCGATGAGCTCCGCGCTTTGGTGTAACAACCGTCTCAAGCTTCCACATTTCAAATTCTTCTTGCGGTTCTTGTAGTCTTAGGCCGACTGTAAACGGAAGATCATCTTCAATATAACCAATTTTTCGAAGCCAATCTTCTTCATGTAGTGCTGTTTCCAGCTGTCTTTTCGTAAAGTCATAATGTTCATATAGCCTTTTTGCATCTTCCCAGCCGTCATTTGAACGGTTATCTTGCAATATGCTTTCATTTACCGCCGCTGAGAATAGAGATGCTAATGTGTCATCTTCGATTGGTCTATTTTGAACTTTCCAAGATGGCTGTTTGGGCCAACGCTCCATATCGGGTACGAAGCTACCGCTTGTGAAAGTATCCCATAATTCATTTGCATCTTTCGTAAGAGCTGTAATAGGACCGTTCATTTGAATATGTGCAAAGGAGTTCATTGGTTTGTTTGCGATGTATTCAAATGTTTGTGCGTTTGTTAGTATAACACCTTGTTTTCCTTCAAAGGTTGCTTCTTTTAGAAACGTACCGTAGAAAGAAGTGGAGTGCCATGTAAATGCATTTCGTTTCCAACTTGTTACGGATAATGGAGTACCGCTGTCATCTTCTCCCCAAAGGAACCAACCTTGACTAATGTGCTGGAGCCTAATTGTTACTTCAGTTTGATTGATCATCGATTAATTTTCCTTTCCGTAATTCCTCTTGTAGTGCACGCAGACGTGAATGTAAATTGGCGATGTGAATAATGAAAGCGTCCCATTCGTCGGTACGTTTTAATCGTTTATATAATGTACGTAATTTCTTTAAGTAACGAACTGCACGTCTATATGATTTACGATTTCGCTCTTCAATTGCTTCTACGGCAGCAAGATGATAAAGAGGAAGTGCTGCTTCAGGCGCTTCTTTTTCAATATCTTTCAGTGGTTCCTTTAATAGTTCAATTGCTTCAAATCCATATAAGAGATGAAGTTCTGCCCATGTACGATACTGTTTCTTCGCGAGTACGTATTGTTCATAGTTTGCGAAACTATACGGCAGGAGTTCTTGCAAAATCATTTCGAATCCAGCTTGTTCATTTGTATGTGTTGCATATGTTTCATACATGATTACAAATAACCGAACGATATCTTTTATGAAGATTGTATTTTCATGTTCATGTATCGTCTCCTTTACTTGTTTGTACGTAAAGGAAAGCCAGTTTTTCGTACGATCCCACTGCATGGCACTTAATAGCTCTTCTAACCAATAGAAATACAGACTTACAACAGAAGCAGGTTGTTTTTTTAGTAACTCCATTGCTAATTGGTCTTCTTCATTTAAAAAGAGTAGATGAGAAGATGCTAATGCTTTGGAAAGTGGATTGATTTTCGTATCAATTCGTTTTTCTTCCTCTTGCAGTTGCTCTTTATTGTTTAAGAGTTCACTCCATACGTGACGATAAATGAAATATCGCTCTTGTGTATAGGAGTCAGTTGAGAAGAATACTTCGTGAATGAGACGAGCTGTTTCTTGCAAAATTGATTCCACTTCTTGAGGAATCGCTTCTGATTGTAAGTCCCGAACGATGGATTCTACTTTATCTACAAATAACCGAACGACGTTAACAGGCTGATGATAAGAATATGTTTTGTTTACTTCAAATGCCTGAATTTCTTCTAATAATTTTTGGAAGCAATAAAGTGCCGCGTGTAGGCGGAATAATTCATGTATCGCAATGACGCGCGGAGCTTTTCGCTCAAGTTTCGTATAGAAGTCCGTAAAGATACTCATAAGAAAATACATTTGTTTATAAGTAAGCCGCGCTTGTTCTTTTTTAAATGCATCATATTCTTTGTCAAAATACGATTGCCAACTTTTATAATCCGTTTCTTCAAAAGCTGATGATTGCAATACTTGTCTTGCAGTTCGAATAGGAGGAAGGGAAGGTTTCGTATTATTTTTAAATAAAGTTAATACATCCCCTACTTGCCCGAAACTAGACGCTGCAGATAGTAATACAGCTAGCATATGCTCACATTGTGTTGGTGCGAAGCAATCGCAATAGCTTTCAGAGACATTACGAATCGGAATGTGAACGCTATATACACTGCCTTCCGCATCTACAGTTCCTGATAGTGTATAACCATCAAAGTCAACGTTATAGACAACACCACTACGATATAGGTGCCGAGCTGTAGCGACATGTTCCTGATCAGCCGTTTGCTGTGGATCTAGTCCTTGAACGAACTCATTCGCAATCATCATAATTTCATCTTTCGTAATTGAGTGTTGCAGCATAATATTCCTCCGTACACAGATTTCTTTCCTTTACCATTATAAACAAAAAACGACCAAAACAGAAAAAATGAAATTTGAATTACAAAAAAGGATGTTGCCTAGTTAAACTTTCCTACTAAGCAACATCCTTTTTTGTAATTAAGAGCGCGATTTCTGTAATACCGCTTTTACATATGGATCATGTAATATTTGTTCTATAATTGGTAACATGTTTTCTTCGAATGGTATGTCGATGGGAAAAGGCTTTTGTGAACCTGGTTTGATTCCATATTGGACAATTTTGTAATGTGTATTTCCTTCATGGCCGAGCACAATTAATTTATAGCGATTGTCATCGCCAGCGAGTGAGAAATCAATGGAAGTAGCGTCATATGTGACTTCATCTTTATATATATACGGTTTTGGTGTACCGATCCAGTCTACTTTTGCTTGTATATTCATGGGTATAACCTCCTTATATGTATTATAAAAAAATAAAAGCCAGTTCTCAACAAAGAGAACTGGCTGTAGCAGTCATTGGTTATTTTAAAATTTTCACTTTAACAGTTTTGCGTCCCCATTTTTGGGCAGCGCTATCTGATCCAAGTAGAATGTCGATACGGTTACCTTTAATTGCACCGCCAGTATCTCCAGCGATAGCTTCTCCATAACCTTCAACCCATACTTTAGATCCTAATGGGATTACTTTCGGGTCAACAGCAATCATTTTCATATTTGGATTCGCTGTTAAGTCATGACCCATTGCAGTTAATACGCGGCCACCATATGTGCCACCGTTTTCGCTTGGGTGAGCTGTATATGCTGTAGCTACAACTGTTAACTCACGACCACCAGAAGGTTCGCTAGTTTCAGCAGCTTTCACAGCAGGCTTAGCAGCTGGTTTTGCTTGTGCTGCAGGTGCTGGAGCTTTAGCTGGTGCTACAGTTTTAGCAGGAGCAGGTTGTTCTTGTTTCTCAATAACAGGTGCTGTACCTGTTAAGAAAGGAACGTGAACATAAGCTGTTTTCCCGTTATATTCAAATTGTAACCACTCATTTTGTACTTGGTTCGTTGTTTCGATCATATCGTCTTTCTTAAGCGTCCCAAGAATTTCTGAGTTTGTGTTCGCTTCAGCACGTACGTTTAATACGTTAGCTGTTACGTAGTAGATGCTTTTTGTAAATTCTGTACTTACGAATGCGTCTTTACCATCTAAAGTGATTTTTGACCATCCGTTTTCTGTGTTTTGAACATCTATTTTATTACCGTTTAGTAATTTACCGACAACTTTTGATTCCATAGTAGGGTTTTCGCGTACGTTTAGTACGTCTGTTGTTACAACAGTTTCTGCATTGGCAGATGATGTGAAAATCCCAAGACCAAAAACTGCTGCTGTTGCTATTCCAATTAATTTTTTCATGATAGCCTCCATTGCGTTTGTTTTCGTGTCCTCATTATAGCAACAGATTTTTTCGGATTTCGGGAAAACACACAATTACAAACCATTCGTAATAAGTCGTTAACATCCTGTAATATAGCAAAAAATATAGGAAAGCGTTTTTCACTCTATGTGATTGTTAGGTTTCTAGTTATATTCAAAATATTTAATGCAACATATTTTTTTCGGCGTAAATAAAAACATTACAAGAGTGTTACATGATGTTTACTAAACGATTACATTCCTTGAGTATTTTACCGTTTTATGGGTAATATAGTTATATAAACATAAACATTTCGTTTGTGAATCTATAAACATGTGCTATATACTAACAAAAAAACCGCATAATTGTTACAAGGAGAAAGGGTTGCAAAGAAGAAAACTACCCTTTTTTACATCTGTAACACATCCTTTTTTGGGAAAATACATTCCCATCCGCATTTTTCTCGCACAATTTGACAGCAGTATTTCTACCTTGTAGCTCTTGCAGAGTGAAAAGGTTATACGGAAGGTAAGGCTGTCCATCAGAATTCTAATTGGTGAAGGTGAAAGTAAGAGAGTTGAAAGAAAATCACCGCAAAAGTTATAGTTTTCTATCCGATTTAACTTATCGGAATTTATGTTATTTATAAAAGTGAAACCTACGAAGGGGGATTTGATGAGGAAACTGACAAAAACATTCATCGTATCATTAACATTATGTATTGCATTTACAATTTGGGGGATTATTCCCGAATCTATTATTGGAAAAGGTAGCCTTGGAAATGTAACAACCGCAATTCAAACTGCATTAGTTAGTAAGTTTGGATGGTTTTATATTATTTCTGTTTCTATTATTTTAGGTGTGTCTATCTTTTTAATTGTCTCGAAATACGGTTCTATTCGTTTAGGTAAAGATGATGACGAACCTGATTATAGTTATATGACATGGTTTGCTATGTTATTTAGCGCTGGTATGGGTATCGGCTTAGTTTTCTGGGGCGTTGCTGAACCATTAAACCATTTGTACGCACCTCCGTTTGGAGAGGGTGCGACGGAAGAAAGTGCGCGTCTCGCACTGCGCTTTTCATTTTTCCACTGGGGATTACATCCGTGGGGGCTATATGCATTTGTAGCGCTGTGTATTGCTTACTTTACTTTTAGAAAAGGAAAAGCAAGTACAATTAGTGCGACAGTAGGTCCGTTATTTAAAGGCGGGGAACATGGGCGTATCGCTCATTCATTTGATGTGTTAGCTGTTTTCGCGACTGTGTTTGGTGTTGCAACGTCATTAGGTCTTGGCGCGAAACAAATTGCAGGTGGTGTTAGTTATTTAACATCTATCCCGAACTCATTACCGACACAGCTTGTTATTATTGCAATCGTAACTGTTCTTTTCATGTTATCTGCGCAAACAGGTCTTGATAAAGGAATTAAATATTTAAGTAATGCGAATATTATTTTGGCATTTGCACTTATGATTATTGTATTGTTTGCAGGTCCAACAAACTTTATTATGAATTACTTCACTTCAACAATTGGTTCTTACATTCAGGAGTTGCCAAGCATGAGCTTCCGTTTAAGTCCATTAGATGAAGGCGGAAATCAATGGATTCAGTCATGGACAATTTTCTATTGGGCATGGTGGATTGCATGGTCTCCATTCGTAGGTACGTTTATTGCTCGTGTTTCACGAGGCCGTACAATTCGTGAGTTTGTTATCGGTGTATTACTCGTACCGACCGTAATTGGTGCACTTTGGTTCTCTGTTTTTGGCGGAACTGGTATTCATATGGAGTTGTTTGGTGATGCAACTATCTTTGAGAAAGTGAAAGAGATGGGAACAGAAGTAGGATTATTCGCTATGTTTGATCAGATGGGAAGCTTTGGATCAGCTTTATCTGTTTTAGCTATTCTTCTTATTTCTACATTCTTTATTACATCTGCAGATTCTGCGACATTCGTTCTAGGGATGTTAACGACACACGGTAGTTTGAATCCACCAAACCGTATTAAATTAGTTTGGGGTATCGTTCTAGCCGCACTAGCTTCTATCCTATTATATGTTGGTGGATTAGAAGCATTGCAAACGGCAGCTATCATTGCGGCATTCCCGTTCGTCTTTGTTATTTTCTTTATGATGGCAGCATTATTTAAAGAGTTACAAAAAGAAGGACGTATGAAGCGACATAAATAATAGAAGGAAAAGGGCTGATTTTATATCAGCTCTTTTTTATATAGAAGGAACTCGAACTGCAAGTAAGGGAAATAAAGTACCTCACTATATAAGTAGTATGCCTTTTATACAAAGAAAAAATGATAAATTTCGACAATGTTCGATATTTTACAAACTCTATTCACATTTTTGACAAAAAATTGTCGGAAATGTGTTGTCACGTTTATGTATATGTGCTATATTATTCCCTGTAAGCGATTTCAAATAGTTTTAAAGCGTATTCAAGGGGGACATCTAGAATAATGAAACGTTACGAAAGAAAGTGGAAGCATATTTGTTTGAAACGTGTGGCACATCGTAGTGTCCAAGAAAGCACGGAACCTAAGACTGAAACGCGCAAAGAACAGCAAGAGAAGCAATTGGTTCTACAAAAATAGCAATCACTTTTTCGTATATAAATGAAGGTCGATCGTTCGTTGGGGGATGGACGTGAAATTACTTTCAGCTAAGGGGTATTGTCTGATATATAATTTATACGGCAATAAATAAGCACAGAGCTTACGGCGCTCTGTGCTTATTTTTATTATTTATCTTTTTTGAATCGAACTGTTTTATCCCAGCCAATGACTTGTTTCTTGCTCTTTGCACGTAAGTATAAGATTAAGCTACGAATAAATAAGTACGTAAAGAGCTGTGCGTACGTAAAGTACATAATGACACTAATGAAAATATTAGTCGGTGTAAAGGTTCGTTCGACACTTTGCGCACTAAATAATTGCGAAACATATGTAACATATGCGACGTACCACATAAATAGCAGCGGAATACTATATTGAATTTGGAATATCCCAAGTAGCCCGATTATAAACCAAACGTTTGAAATGATTAGGAATAGCCAAAATACGACATACACTAAAACTTGCTGTAAGGAATGGACAAGAAGTTTTCCTTTAAAGAAACTTAAGGAAGAAAACATCTTTTCTAAAATGTATAAATTTCCTTGGAGCCAACGTGTACGTTGTTTAATAAGAATTTTTAAATGCTCAGGTTCTTGTTCCCATGTAACTGATTCTGGGACGATTGGTAAGAGATAGCCTTTTTGGGTAATTCGTAATGTTAATTCAGCATCTTCTGCAATAGCATAAGGATCATAGCCACCAAGCTCTTCTAGTGCGGAGCGACGTAGAAGCATGTTCGTTCCTGTTAGTGAACCTGTTTGGAATAATAGCCAGCGTCCAGACTGCATAAGGAGCTGGAAGATTTGAAACTCTAGTGAAATCATTCGCGTTAGCCAGTTTCTTTTTTCGTTTACTGTCCGAACGTGTCCAACAGCACCAACAGCATCCCGGGTTGTTTCAGCGTGTTCCACAAGCATTCGCAGAGCATGTGGTTCAGGTTGATTATCTGCATCATAAACACAGAAATATTCACCATCGGAAATGCTAAGACCGTAGTTTAATACACGTGATTTCCCTTTCGGTTCACCAGCCGGGACACGAATGTGCCGAATGTGAGCATAAGCTTTGTCAAAGTCATCACCAATTTCAGGTGTTTCGTCTTGCGAGTTATCGTTTAATAAATAAACGGTTAGTTTTCCTGGATATTCAATCTTTGCCATTGCTTCTAATGTATCTTTAATTACGACACCTTCGTTATGAGCGGGTATTAAAATATCGACGCTCGGATAATGTTCCAGTGTACGATCTTTTCGTTTACTATTTCGGTGAACTAAGCCTGCGATTGTTAAGAACGAGTAGTAAACGAGTAAGCCCGAGAATAGGAAAGCTGTAAAGATTAATACATATTTAATGGAGAATGTAATGCTAATCCAAAAGACAAGTACACAAAACAAAATAAATAGTAGGAGCATAACGAGTGTCATCATAATGCAGTCGGTCCTTTTGTTGCAATGTGTTCTCGCGTCATTTTAATGTCTTGAATTGCTTGATTGGCAAGCCATTGCTCCATTTTTGGCTGTAGACGGTTCATGACGATATCTGCACCGGCATCATTTGTATTTTGTAATAAGATGACTAACGTATTGCTGTCATACTCGGCAGCGAGGTCAAAGTCAGTTCGTACGGTTTCAACTAATAGGGAAGCGACACGATCCATAACACTTTCTTTCGTATACTTACTAAAGGAAGTGAAATCAAAATAAATAATAATGCCTGTTTCATTACGACGATTCATTGCAGTCGTTATTAATGCTTGTCGTCTTTCAAATTCTTGTCTTGTTAATAGTTTCGATTCTCCAATGTATTGTTCCAACTCTTTCACGCGTGCAATTAAATTTCTATTTTCGTGAATGACCTTTTTTAATAAGTGGGTTGATATATAAACAATGAAGAAGTTAGCTGCCATCAGGAAGTGGGTAATAATATATTCCCATTGGTCTGATGTACTCCATAAGTGAAGCCATGCTTCATAAAATAAATAGAACACGGAAATGATCGTTCCGAGTATGAAGAAAACAAATGCTGTTTTATCAGCTAAGAATAGGAATAGTACATTTGCAATTACATATATAATTGTAAAAATGAGCGCATGCTCATATTTCGTTACATGTACAGTAGTAAAATAAAATACAATTTGTAAAATCCACATAGATAGGATTTTGTAGAACTTATCTTTCACAAAACGTTCCTCCTTAAAGGTAATTCATACAAGGACACTTGTAGTATGTGCAATTATTAAGAATTAGACTATAAATCCTTTTAAATAGCACAAGAATGAGTAGTATCCTTTTAATACAAGAAAAAATAAACAGACTTACTAATTATTGTATCATAATGTCTATACATCTAGATATGGAGTGTGTGTATATTATATAAAAAATCCCCCTCTTTAAAAGAGGAGGATTTACATAAAAATTTATAGGAACATCATACCTGCAACTGCTGCATTTAAGAAGTTCGCTAATGTACCAGCGATAACTGCTTTAATCCCTAATTCTGCAATTTGTTTACGGCGAGTAGGAGCTAACGTTCCTGTTACACCTAATTGAATTGCGATAGAAGAGAAGTTTGCGAAACCACAGATTGCGAATGTTAAAATTAAGTTTGTTTTTGCAGAGAACTCTGCCATGTGTGGTCCTAAGTTTGCGTATGCAACGAATTCGTTGATTGCAAGTTTTTGACCGATAAAGCTAGCTGCTTGTATAGCTTCACCTGGAGAAACCCCGATTAAGATTGCAAATGGTGATAATAAGTAACCAAAGATTAAATCAAGGCTAAGTTTAATATCGAACCAAGAACCAACCCATCCTAATAATCCATTTAATAAAGCGATTAATGCGATGAAAGCCATTAACATTGCTGCTACGTTAATAACAAGTTGTATACCTTCAGATGCACCGCGTGCAGCTGCATCAATAACGTTTGCATCTTCACGTTCTGTAGAAAGTTCAACGTTATTATCTACCTGTTCTGTCTCTGGCATAATTAGTTTTGCAATTAATAAACTTGATGGAGCTGCCATAATTGCTGCTGCTAATAAGTGTTCTAACGGAATTCCCATTGCTGCATAACCGACAAGAACGGAGCCGGCAACAGCTGTCATACCACTTACCATAATAGTGAAGAATTCACTGTTTGTTAAGCGTGCTAAGTAAGGTTTGATTAAGATTGGTGCCTCAGTTTGTCCTAAAAATACAGTTGTTACTGAGTTTAAACTTTCTGCTTTAGAAGTTCCAAGAAGTTTACTTAATGCACCACCAACGATACTAACAAATTTCTGCATAATACCGAAATAATATAAGATTGCAACTAATGAACTAATAAATACGATTGGAAGTAGTGCTTGAATAACGAAGATAAATCCCCAAGGTCCTTTTGCGTTGACTAAATCCCCAGCAACGAACTTAATTCCCTCGTAAGAAAAATTAATTAACCCTTGAACACCGTCAGCAGCGTATTTTAGACCTGCTTTACCAGCATCCCATCGTAGTACGATAAATGAAAATGACATTTGTAATGCTAGCGCGATTAAAATTGTGCGCCAATTAATAGCTTTGCGGTTGGAAGATAGTAAGAAAGCAATTGCTAATACTCCAATCACGCCGCCAATTCCCCATAAAAGATTCATGCAGTGTAGCTCCTTCCTCATAGTAAAAAAAGTGTATAAACCAGTTGTCTATACTTTTGCGAATATAACATCTTAAGTAACTTATCATAATGGACATCGGAGGTCAAACGTCTAACGAAAAGTTTAAATAAAAAGAAAATTCTTCAAAAAAACACATATAAAATGAATCATCATGAAATAGGTTACGTTTTTTATAAAAATATATACATTATGATAACGTTATGGATTATTTTTGCAGAATATGGTGTATGAAATGGAAAAATAGATGCATTATTTTTATAGAGAGAAGATACGGAAAGGGAGTACTGAGGTGAATGCATAACAAAAAGCCTTCTAGTAATCTAGAAGGCTTTGAAACTATTAATTAAGGTGCTTTCGTGTATCCTAAGAAATGGCTCTTCCAATAAGAGTTACTTAACGAAGCGATTGCTACACCTTTATCTCCAGCTTGGATAAAGGATCCGCCTCCAAGGTAAATACCCATATGAGAAGGACCTGATTTATAAGTATTTTGGAAGTAAATTAAGTCACCTGGTTGTGGATTTGAAGTTTTTTGTAGGCTGCTCCAATATCCTGCAACACTTTGACGACTAATGTTATGACCAAATTTCTTAAATACGTGGTAGATGTAACCACTGCAGTCAACACCAGTAGCAGAAGTACCGCCCCAAACGTATGGTACGCCTTGCATTGATTTTGCGTATGCAAGTACGGAAGAACTGTCACCGCTATTATTGCCTGTATTATTGTTGTTATTATTTTGGTTATTATTTTGGTTGTCGTTAGGCTTATTATCTACTGCGCCACCAACTGGTGTTTTAGATAGGAAACGTGTTCCGATGTAACCAGTTTGACCGTTGTAGTTAATTTTACTCCATCCAGAGTTTTCAGAGATTACTTGAACCTTCTGTCCTTGTGGAAGTGCGCCTATGATTCTATAATTTGTACCTTCGCCGCTACGTACGTTTAATGCAGAAGCATTAATGTAGTAGTCACCAATTGCACCTTGATTAGGTTGTTCAGGTTGTTTTGGTTGCTCAGGAGTAGCAGTGCCACCTTTAACGAATTTCATGAATTCGCTACTAACGTAGCCTGTTTTTCCTTGATAGTTAACTTTAAACCAGCTACCTTCAGAGCCAATTACGTTTAATGTCGTACCATTTAATACGCCACCAATTACGCTATGGTAAGTAGCAGGGCCTGTGCGAACGCGTAGAGATGTTGCGTTAACAACGTAAGTACCACCAGTTTGAACGGTTACATTATTGTTTTGTTCTTGTTTGTTATCTTGATTGTTTCCTTGTGCAACGTTTTCGTTAGAACCGCCTTTTGTTACGTAGTCTTTGCTTACGTAAGCAGTTTGTCCCGCATAGTTGATTTTGAACCAATCTTGCACTTCGCCAACAACTTGAACTACTTGTCCTTTTGTAACAGAACCTACAGTTGTATGAGAAGTACTAGGACCTGTACGAACACGAAGAGAAGATACATTTACTGTATAGTTTCCACTTGCTGGTTTTATAGATTCTTGGTTGTTATTATTCGTATTGTTGTTTGAAGAACCTGCATTAGAAGAAACACCAGATACGAATTCGCCACTTACGTAGCCAACTTGTCCATTATGGTTGATTTTCACCCAACCATTTTCTTGACCAATCACGTTTAATGTTTGTCCTTCATATACACGTCCTGAAACAGAACTAGAAGTGTTAGGAGCTGTGCGCACACGCAATACATCAGCAGTAACTTTATTGTTTCCACCTGTTGTACTTACATTGGAACTGTTTGCACCATTTTTTGATACAAATTCACCGCTAACAAAGCCAGTTTGTCCATTATGGTTAATTTTGAACCAACCATTTTCTTCGCCAATCACATTTAAAGATTGACCGTTATAAACGCGTGAGATGATGTCGTGAGAAGTACTTGATCCTGCACGAACATGTAATACGCTAGCGTTTACCTTATAAGATGAGCTGTTTGATGCAGAAGCTTGGACAGTTTGTGTAGCAGCTTTTTGTGTATTTTGTTCAGGGGCAGCTTGAACGCTATCAAGTGTAGGTGCTGCTCCTCCTGCTACAGACACTGCCGCAAGACCGGCAAGGTATTTTTTCATAATTTGTCGATTCCTTTCTGTCTGTAATGTAGTGAAGAAATATTTACCAACTGTTAAAAATTCTAAAGAGCATGTCGATTACTGTCAAGACTTATGCGGGAATCTGAATATGACAAAAAGATTACAAGAAAAAATCAAGGCATGAATTTCACACCTTGATTTCCATTTAAATACATATATTGAATGCAGACAGGATAGAAATTATTCGGATTTAAGAAGATGACATGTTGGATTGAAACAAGCTTTGAGAAAAGGATTTTTGTAACATTTTTGTGATAGGCCCAACTTGACCATCTTGAATCGCTGTTCCATCCAGATGTGTCATCGGTAAAATTTCAATTGTAGTTCCTGTAAAAAAGCATTCATCTGCTTGATAAACGTCACGAACACTGAAAAGTTCTTCTTGCACAGGAATGCGAAGGGTTTTTGCTAAAGAAAGGACATATTGACGAATAATGCCGTTTAAAATAAGGTGATTGGCTGGATGCGTGTACAAAGTGCCATTTTTGATTAGAAAGAAATTAGAACAGCTCCCCTCCGTTACAATACCATTTCGTACAAATAGTGCTTCTTTACAGCCTTTGCGCTCAGCTTTCGTAGCAGCTAGTACATTTGGTAATAAATTTAATGATTTAATATCGCAGCGGAGCCAGCGAGTATCTGGTTCTGATATGGCACGTACACCATATTCAATCCATAAAGCTGGTCTTTCCTTTTTGGTAATATAGGCATAGATTGTCGGAGGAGCGTCATATGAGAATGCATGGGTACGAGCTTGTACACCGCGAGATACTTGCAAATAAATGGTTCCATCTTCGTGGAAATTATTACTTTCAATGAGCTTGTAAAGTAATATGATGAGTTCTGCTTTTGAGAAAGGGAGAGATAATTCTATTTCTTCCATGGAGCGATATAATCTTGTTATGTGTGGATCTAATAAATGAAAGTTCCCTTTATATAGGCGCATAACCTCATAGACACCATCTCCAAACTGCAAGCCTCTTTCTTCAAGTTCTATGTACGTTTTTTGCTTTGTTGTATCAATAACTGCATCATTCCAAAGTACAAATCTTTCATATGCCAATTGTCGTCCCATCCTTTCGTAAGTACATAAGTAACATGAAACTTTCATTCGGAATAAAAATCACTATAGTCATTTTTATGTGAGTAATTCTTTACATATGACGTATATGTATTGGTAAATCGCAAAGAAAATAGTGGTAATTTATAGCATTTTGTATATATAAATTCGAAAATAAGAAATAAGAATCCTGCTTGTAAATAAAAAAAAGCAACATTCTTATGGAATGCTGCACAAGGAGGGTAGCTATCTTTCATAGGGACATCGTCTTATTGAATGTTTTGTTTATGGAAACAAAACATGTTGAAAGACAATTATAAGAAAGTAGAAACAAACGATTCACACATTTCTTTAAGGGATCTTATTGAAGATGAGAGATAAGAAATATGTAGAACCTCGTTTACATATTTTATTATAGAGATGTTTCATTAATCCTATGTGAATATTTGGTAAAGGTTATGTAATTTTAAAGTTAATGAATATAAGGGAGAGGAGGGAGGAAAATAAAAAAAGAGGCTGAGATTACTCAGCGCTCTTCTTTTCTTCTTTTATAGCGGTTTTTACTTCACCAGTTTTGATCTTGTTACTGTCAGAGAAGCGAAGTAAGTCACCTTCAATGATCTTGTCAGACATATGCAATTCATTTTGGGCACGATCAATTAGTGGTTGAGATTCTTCTTTCGGTAATTGTACAACTTCACCTGTGTTACGGTCGTAGAATGTACTGTTCGTGTACATGTACTTATCTGTAACGAAGCTACCGTCACGAAGAACAACGAAACCTTTATTATCTGGTGAGAATACATCATGACCGAATTGGATTTGATTCGTAGAATCTACACCAAGTAAGTTTAGAATTGTTGGTTTAATGTCAATTTCACCAGTTGGTTTTGAAATTGTTTTACCTTCTTTTTGACCTGGAACGTGAATAAACATCGGTGTTTTTTGTAAGTTCATATGGTCAAATGCAGTAATTTCTTCTTTTCCTAAGAACTGTGCCATTGCACGGTTATGGTTTTCAGAAATACCGTAGTGGTCACCGTAGAATACGATAACAGAGTTGTCGTAAATGCCTTCTGCTTTTAGACGCTCAATAAAGTGTTTCATCGCTTCGTCTAAATAACGAGCAGTTACCATGTAACGGTCAAATACGCCATCACCAGAATTGTATTCATCGATTAATTTCGTACTGTCATCATAAGTGAATGGGTAATGATTCGTTAAAGTAAGGAAGCGAGTATAGAATGGTTGCTTCACTTCTTTTAACATATCGATAGATTGATCGAAGTATTCGATATCTTTTAATCCCCAGTTTAATTTTGTTTCTGGCGTAATCTTGTAATCAAGCTCGTTGTAGTAACGATCATAACCAAGTGCCGGATACATAATGTTACGGTTCCAGAACGTTGCGTTGTTTGCGTGGAATACCGACGTGTGGTACCCTTGCTGACGTAAAATTTCTGGAGTTGCTGTGTATTCATTGTTACCGTGTGTGAAGAATACGGCACCACGGTCTAGTGGGTACATTGAAGTATCTACTAAGAACTCAGCATCAGATGTTTTCCCTTGACCAGTTTGATGGAAGAAGTTATCGAAGTAATAACTTTCTTTCGTAAATTGGTTTAAGAATGGTGTAACTTCTTGTCCGTTAACTGTTGCGCCAATTAAGAATGTTTGTAATGACTCAAGAGAGACAACAATTACGTTTTTCCCTTTTGCAGTACCGAACATATTTGGATCTGGTTTACTTTGTGTTGTTTTCACATAGTTTTCTGTTTCTTGTAATTTACTACCGTCAGCAAATGCTTTTTGTGAACTAGATTTCGCTTGTAAGCCAAGGTCGTATGCTTGGTGTACATATAATCCTAAGTTTTTAACAAGCATAACGCGGTCGAATGAACGTGTTAATAGTTCTGGACGCTCAGCTTCTGCAAATCCTAGGTTTACGAAGAAAATAGCAATTGTTGATACGAAGTATAGGGAACGCATCGGACGTGCTACACGCTCTGTTGGTGCAAAGTTTTTCTTCTTTTTCAATAGAACGAAGAATACAAGAATATCCGCAAATGCAAGGATAATTTTGTAGTTAAATAACTCTTTCACACTAGAACCTAAGCTTCCAAAGTTAGATGTTTGTCCTAGTACTGGTAAAGTAACGAAGTCATTGTAGAATCCGTAGAACATTACGTTACCAACAAGAATGAACGTTAAGACAAAATTAATTCCCAGTGCTATATAGTTACGTTTTTTTCCTTTTGCAAATAATGCAAGGCCCACAAACAGTAATGATGCTGCTAATGGACTAATGAATAAAATGAATTCTTGCATGAAAGATTCAAGTTTTAAATCAAAGCTTGTGCGTGTAATAATGTAGGTTTTCAGCCAGACGGCCAAAGCTACGAATAAAGTGAAGCGCACATTTTGAAATTGTGATTTCAAGGTTTCTTTCATTCATTTCCACCCTTTCTCTATCAGGCTTGGTCGATTTTGGAGCGAAAAATGTTAAAATAAAAAACACATAGTTTTCTTGGCCATAATTAGAGGTTCTATATTCACCCATATACGACTATAACTATGCATACCCTTTTTTAGTTTCTTGTGTTGCTCATAAGCATAACGTCATTTCTGTATTATACAACAAAATTCATTTCTGAGAAACACTATAACATTTTACATTTTTTGTATGTGATTTGCTACTACCAGAGAAAACTTTAACATTCGTTTATATGCTCGTCAACTAGAAAATATAACAAAAATAGAACAGAATGTTAAGTGAAATTGAAAATTTCCATGGTTGAGAAATAAGAAATGAATATGTGTAAGTGGTTATCTAGAAACCTAGTATATGAAGGAAAGTATGTAAAAATTAACGAACACTTGTTCTTTTTATCTTTGTTTGTTACAATAAAATTCATTGGTAGATTATGTGTAATTTTGATGAACTTTTACTGATATCATATTGTAGCTTATTTTTTTAAAAAAATAAGGAGGCTTTTATATGGAACAAAAATTTTCAGTTGAAGCGTTTTGGAAGAAGGTAAAACATGTTGCAAAGCAAGCCGGGCAGTCAGTCATTTATGCAAGTTTATTATTGTTTTACGTTTTGCAAAGACGAGACGTTCCGAAACGAGTGAAAATGATTGTAATTGGAGCACTTGCTTATTTTATTGCACCGATTGATGCCATCCCAGATTTCATTGCTGGAATTGGTTATACGGATGATTTAGGGGCGTTAATGGCCGCACTATTACAAGCGTCGTTATACGTCAATGAAGATGTGAAAGATAAGGCACGAATGAAGTTGGCAGAATGGTTTGGTTCGGATATAGACACATCATTTATCGATCAGAAATTAGATCAATAGGTGAGAACTGTCATATGGTGACAGGGCGAACGTAAGCGAGGAAGTGCATTATGCCATCAGGAAGAACGCATACGAAAATAAACTTAATATCCTTGCCGGTTGTTTTGTTTATGCTTTTCTCGTATGGATTAACAGATTTTGATTTTTTATTAACTTTTGCAATTGGCTTTTTAGTGGGCACTTCATTTTTAACACCGGATTTAGATACGTACAGTAATGCGTACAATAAATGGGGATTCTTGCGTATATTTTGGTACCCGTATAAGAGAATAATGCCGCATCGCTCCTTTTTTACGCACACGATTATACTTGGTGATATAATTCGTATCGCATACATGTTAATTGTGTTTTCTCCGTTTTTATTCCTATTAAATGTAATCGCACTTGACGGGAATTTAATAGAAATTGCGAAGGAACATGAGGTTGAACTTGTAACGTTCGTAATGGGAATTGTCGTAGCGAGTACGCTCCACATTATAGCGGATAAAGTGAATACGCGCCGAAAGAAAATGATGAGAAAAAAGAAGAAACGCAGAAGATAAAAAGACACTTGCAAATTGCAAGTGTCTTTTTTTAATCAAACGTTTGTTTAAAAAGGAAATTATGCTTTCAGCACTTTAATACCTTTCACGATATTCCAAATGAAGTAGTATAAGCTAATGATGCCGCAAATACATAAGACAATCATTGCTCCGATTCCAAGTGTTACGTCTGGTTGATCCGATCCGATACCCATAATTCCTAAAATAGTTACGCCGATGAATGTAGCGATACTTGGAATAATGTGTGTCCATAGAGCACGTTTTGCATGTGGTTTTGTTTCAGCATCGCCTACAATCCAAACGATAATAGGGAATAAGATAGGGGCAAATAGTACACTAAAGTATGATAAAGCAGCTAATATTTTGTTTCCGTTCATATATATCACCTCATAAATAATGTCCGTTGTTATACTATTATTATGCAATAATTTTTGCGAGCTTCCTATCGATGAACATTACAAGAACGTGACGTTTTTGTAAGATTTTCTAGTGAAATAATAAAATTTTCAAAAAAATCTTTTTTGAAAGAAAATAATGTGCTAAAGTATAAATGAAAGTTATTGAAAACGTTTTCCTGAACGTTTTTTATTTTTAGACTAAAAGGTATGATGACCTGATAGTCTATTGATGAGGTTATTCTATTTAAAAGGGGATTCTTTAGGGGGAGAGAACAATGAACACATGGACACAAGTTTATGATCCGTTCGGAAACATTTGGATTTCGGCGGCGGTCGCACTTATTCCGATTATCTTTTTTTTCTTAGCTTTAGCAGTTTTCCGCATGAAGGGGTATGTGGCAGGATTTATTACGGTTGTACTTACAATTTTAGTAGCGCTGTTCGCTTATAAGATGCCGTTCACGATGGCGATGGCAGCAACCGGATATGGTTTCTTATACGGATTATGGCCAATCGCTTGGATAATCATTATGTCGGTATTTTTATATAAAATTTCTGTGAAAACAGGTCAATTCGATGTGATTCGTGCATCTGTATTATCTATTACAAATGATCACCGTTTACTCGTTATTTTAATCGGATTTTCATTTGGAGCATTTTTAGAAGGAGCAGCAGGATTTGGGGCACCGGTAGCGATCACGGCGGCGCTTCTTGCAGGTCTTGGTTTAAATCCTCTATATGCAGCTGGTCTTTGTTTAATCGCAAATACTGCACCAGTAGCGTTTGGCGCAATGGGGATCCCAATTACAGTTGCCGGACAAGTAACGGGTATTGATCCACATAAGATCGGACAAATGGCTGGACATCAGTTACCGTTCTTATCATTATTTGTTCCGTTCTTTATCGTATTTTTAATGGATGGATTTAAAGGGGTAAAGCAAACGTGGCCTGCGCTGTTTGTAGCGGGTAGTTCATTTGCAATTACGCAGTTTATTACAGCGACATTCTTAGGACCAGAACTTCCGGATATTACATCAGCGCTTGTAAGTTTAGTAAGTTTGGCGCTGTTCTTAAAAGTATGGCAACCGAAAGAAATCTATCAATCAGGGCAAGCAAATAGTGAAGTAGCTGCGGCAACGACTTCGGCATCGATGCCGAAATTAACGTTAGGAAAAGTCGTAAAGGCATGGTCTCCATTTATCGTATTAACAGTTATGGTAGTTATTTGGAGTCAAAGTTTCTTTAAGGCGTTATTCGCTCCAGGTGGCGCTTTAGAAAGTCTTGTATTTAAGTTTGAAATTCCAGGCTTGCACAATTTAGTAATGAAAGCAGAGCCAATTGTAAATAAACCGACGCCTTATGAGGCGATTTTGAAGCTTGATGTATTATCAGCAACTGGAACAGCGATTTTAATTGCTTGCATCATTTCCATGTTTATTTTGAAAATGAGTGCAAAAGATGCAGTAGTGACATTTAAAGAAACGTTAAATGAACTGAAAATGCCAATTCTATCAATCGGATTCGTATTAGGATTTGCATTTATCGCAAACTATTCTGGCTTATCTTCTACATTAGCGTTAGCGCTAGCTGGAACTGGCGGATTATTCCCGTTCTTCTCACCATTCCTAGGATGGATTGGCGTATTCTTAACAGGATCTGATACGTCAGCGAACGCACTGTTCTCAAACTTACAAGCAATTACAGCACAGCAAGTCGGTGTATCTGAAGTGCTTCTCGTTGCAGCAAATACAACGGGTGGTGTAACAGGGAAAATGATTTCTCCGCAATCGATTGCAATTGCTTGTGCGGCAGTTGGACTTGCTGGAAAAGAATCAGATTTATTCCGCTTTACAGTGAAGCATAGTTTGTTCTTCGTAATTATTGTTGGTATTATGACGTATGTGCAGGCATATTATTTAACGTGGATGATTCCATAAATAATAAAAGAAATAAACTTTGCATTTTTCAGATTATCGTGTATGATGGGAAAGTATTGAAAATTAAATCAGTGATAAACTAGGGGTGCCTAACGTATGCGTAGGCTGAGAGAGAAGCGCGTGATCTTCTTAACCCTTTGGACCTGATCTGGCTCGTACCAGCGTAGGGAAGTTAACGGCTTTACATAATGATGTCTTTTATGAGCCAGGTCCTTATTTTTTTATGGACCTGGCTCTTTTTATTTTGGCATGCGCTGGCCATATCTCGTCCTTGTCACGAACAGGGGAGGCAACAAAGGTTATGAAACAATCTGTTTCAGCTGAGCAAATTGAATTGAAGTCGAGTTTACCAGGGAGTAAGAAAGTATATGTGGATGGACCACGCGCAGGCATGAAAGTGCCGATGCGTGAGATTGAACAAAGCGAAACGAACGGCGTCCCGAATCCTCCAGTCCGTGTGTATGATACGAGCGGTCCTTATACGGATCCGGCGTATAAAGTGGAGCTGGAAAAGGGAATTCCAACGCCGCGTCACTCTTGGATAGTAGAGCGCGGAGACGTAGAAGCATACGAAGGGCGCGAAGTAAAACCAGAGGATGACGGTGTGAAAGTGGCTTCGAAACATACACCTGTTTTTCCGCAAATGGATCGCCAGCCGCTTAGAGCGAAGCAAGGTGCAAATGTTACGCAAATGCATTATGCGCGTAATGGCATTATTACGTCTGAGATGGAATACGTTGCAATTCGTGAGGGAGTAGAGCCTGAGTTTGTTCGTAAGGAAATTGCAGAAGGCCGTGCTATTTTACCAGCGAATATTAATCATCCGGAAGCAGAACCGATGATTATCGGGCGTAATTTCCACGTGAAGGTAAATGCAAATATCGGAAACTCTGCTGTATCTTCTTCTATTGCAGAAGAAGTAGAGAAGATGACGTGGGCAACGCGCTGGGGTGCAGATACGATTATGGATTTATCTACAGGTAAAAACATTCATACGACGCGTGAGTGGATTATTCGTAATGCGCCTGTACCAGTTGGAACTGTGCCGATTTATCAAGCGCTTGAAAAGGTAAATGGAATTGCAGAAGATTTAACGTGGGAAGTGTATCGTGATACGTTAATTGAGCAAGCGGAGCAAGGTGTGGATTACTTTACGATTCATGCTGGTGTATTACTTCGTTACATTCCAATTACTGCAAAGCGTACGACAGGTATCGTTTCGCGTGGTGGTTCGATTATGGCGCAGTGGTGTTTATTCCATCATAAAGAAAACTTCCTATACACTCATTTTGAAGAGATTTGTGAAATTATGAAACAGTATGATGTTTCGTTCTCTCTTGGAGATGGATTACGTCCAGGATCGATTGCAGATGCAAATGACGAAGCACAATTCTCTGAGCTTGAAACACTTGGTGAATTAACGAAAATTGCTTGGAAACATGATGTGCAAGTGATGATTGAAGGACCTGGACATGTACCAATGCATTTAATTAAAGAGAATATGGAAAAAGAACTTGATATTTGTCAGGGCGCGCCGTTCTATACACTTGGACCGTTAACGACAGATATTGCACCAGGTTATGACCATATTACATCGGCAATTGGAGCTGCAATGATTGGTTGGTTCGGAACTGCAATGCTTTGTTATGTAACACCGAAAGAACATTTAGGATTGCCAAATAAAGATGATGTTCGCACGGGGGTTATTACGTACAAAATTGCAGCACATGCGGCTGATCTTGCGAAAGGGCACAAAACGGCTCATCAGCGTGATGATGCACTTTCGAAAGCACGCTTTGAATTCCGTTGGCGCGATCAATTTAATTTATCTTTAGATCCTGAACGCGCGATGGAATATCACGATGAAACGTTGCCAGCAGAAGGAGCGAAAACAGCTCATTTCTGTTCGATGTGTGGACCGAAGTTCTGTAGTATGAGAATTTCACATGATATTCGTGAATATGCGAAAGAAAATGATTTAGAAACGACAGAAGCAATTGAAAAAGGTATGAAAGAGAAGGCGCAAGAATTTAAAGAAACTGGTAGTCATTTATATCAATAACACGTTACACCTCTTTACTTGATTGATCACACTGTAGTACCTAATTTAATTATAGAAGAATCCCCCTTTGCTAAGACGGTAGCAAAGGGGGATTCTATTTTTTATAAGGCGAAGAATAGTTGTACCCAGTAGTATAAGAGGAATAATGTGACGACTGTTGTGAGCGGAATAACGATGAGAGATACGCTTAAATAGTCTTTCCATTTCACTTTAATTTTGTTTTGTTTCAGGATATACATCCAAATGAGAGAAGCTAACGTACCGATTGGTAATAATAGTGAACCGATGTCGCTACCAATGATATTTGCGAGATAAATCGTTTTTAATGTGACTGGATCTAGTCCCATTTCTGTTAATGTGATTGTACCAATCATAAGGGCAGGGTGATTATTGAAGATGTTAGAGAGGATAGATACAAGTCCGCCCATCGTAAAGCTTGCATAGAGTAGATGTTGATTTACAACAGGTCCGAGCCAATTTACAAGTGCCGCTGTTAATCCGACATTGTGAAATCCGTAAATAATGACATACATAGAGAAAGCGAAAATTAAAATGTGCCACGGTGTCTTTTTCAAAATATCGACTGGGTTTGTTCGTAAGTAGTACCATCTCCAAATGAGAAGAACGAGTGAACCGAGTACAGCAACAATTTCGATTGGAATCGCTAAGAAGGATGCAACGAATAGAAGACAGCGCATAAGGAAGACGAAGCCTAATACTTTTAACATAAATTTTGTACGTTTTTGTTTCGTATCAACAGAATTTTTTCCTTTTAATGGATGGAAGTTTTTCGTGAAGAAAATCTCTTCAATATCATATGAAGAAACAGGTAATTTTTTCGGAAGTTTTTTCTTTAAAACTGTGTACATGAGCCATGACATAAACAATAGTCCTAGTGTTGCAGGTACAAACATCATAGCTGTATGCATGTAAAGAGTCATATTAACGATATTTAATGCGATTAAGTTTACGATATTACTTACACCGATTGGTGCACTAGATGCCGTAGCGATTAAAGCACCGCTTAATAAATAAGGAATTTGTTGATGAGGTTTTAATTGAAGATTTTTTAGAAGGAGAATTAAAATTGGAGTTGTAATTAAAATACTACCATCGTTATTGAATAAAAGAGTCATGAGAAAACATAGCAATTGAATATACCAGTATAAACGGTGACCAGATCCCTTTGCTAAATTTGCAAGCTTCGCTGCGGACCAATGGAAGAAGCCGAAGCTTTCTAATATAACCGCCATAACGATGGTCGCTAATATTGTTATGGAGGCACCGCCAATTTTACTTATAATGTCCATGACGTCTGGTTTTGATACAAGTCCAGTAATCAGGATAATACCAGCACCAATTGCTGCTGGCCACGCCTCATTTAAACCACGAGGTCGCCAAAAGATAACAATCATCGTGAAGAAGAATACAATAATAGTAATCCATATTTCAGTACTCATATTTTGCCTACCTTTCTATTTTTTCCTTGAACGAATGTAGCTTGTCTCAAGGTTATATTGATAGTATATTCGGCAAAAAATAAGAAGAACTAGACATATAATGGAATGAAGTGAATATGTGTTTTTTCAGCTATAGGACAAGTATCATTAATAGTGAAATAACTATTGTGAGAGGAGTCTATAAGTTTGGTGGACACTCAGATAGTAAGTGGGTTTTATATCGGCGTAACTCAAAATATATCAGCGATTTACCGATAAAACATGACAAGAGGAGTCTATCCCCAAAATACCTCTTGGAACAGACTCCCCCGCTATATTATTTTCCCTTTAAAAAAGTTCGATCCTTCAAGAATAAATTCCAGAAGAAAATGAATCCTGGGAGTAAAATTGCAATCCCAATTGCGTAAAGAATAAGCAGTGCATAAAATGTTTCAGGTGTCGTAAAGCTTGTAAATACAGTTACGTCTGGATAAATGATGTACGGTAAATGGGCGATGCCGTAAGCGTAGCTTGCAAATCCATATTGAGCAACGACAGCCAAAACGGCGATGCGAGGAAATCCAAGTGTGTCGTACTTCTTGTTTGTCCACCAAAGTGAAGAGTACCCGATAACGAATAAAACGATAGAAACGGTAAACCATTGGAATTGCTTGATTAACCCTTCCATAAGCCAGTGTGTTTCGGGATCCATTACAACGAGGGCGATAATAGCTGTAACGAGCGTTGCAGGACCAAGTATGATAGCATTTCTTCTATAAATTTTATATGCATCTTCTGAACCTTGTTCTCTCGAAAAATCAGCAAGAAAGAGAGAAGATAGAAATAGTTCCGAAGTTAGTCCGAAGAGCATATAACAATAAATAACAGGACTAGAAAGAAGTTTTCCATATAGGAGTACTTCTTTTCCTTCAGACATTGTAATATAAGCACCTTCTGTAACGGGTAGAACGGTAATTAATAGAGCTGGAATTAAAAGCCCTGTAATACCTGAAATAATACGAAGAAGATGTTGGTATTTTGGCAGTGAATAAGCAAATACCATAAATGTACTACGAATTGCAACGAGTACTAGAATTAGCATAACTGGCACGAACATAACGGTTGCAAGGGTAAAGGCAGCCTTCGGAAAGAAACCGAGAAAAGCGACAACGACAAAGACGAGAAATGTATTGGTTACTTCCCAAGTTGGTGATAAGTATCGATTCGCAAGTTTAGCAGCAATCGTCGGATGTTTCGCGTATACCATGCCCCAAAAACCAGCTCCAAAATCAATGGATCCTAATATGCTATAAACAAAAATCAGAGCCCACAAGATGATGATTGCAATACTTTCCTCATGCACGAGAATCGCCTCCTTGGTTATGCAAGTCATTCTTTAACGGATGTCTCTTAAAGAATGTCCGTAGTACAAAGACTGTTAAAATACCGAGTCCAATATATAAAATGATGAATAGAACAAATAAAGGACCGATGAAATCAGCGCGTGTAGAAGCGTCCATCGTACGTTGCATACCATAAATGGTCCATGGCTGACGACCGCTACAGCTGAAAACCCATCCGAACTCAATACCGAGCATCATAACTGGTCCACATGCGGCAGCTGCCCAAAGAAGCCATTTCGGTAACTCCGCTCCTTTTTTTCGGTAAACAAAGTACCAATATAAGAGAGCAATCGCCGCAACTGCGAAGGTAAAAGCAGCTGTGCCGACCATTAAGTTGAACAGTGTATGTGTGTAAAATGGTGGCCACGTTTCTTGTGGGAATTCATTGAGCCCTTTTACGACGGTACTAGGATCGAGCCCTACTAATAAGCTGAGCATGTTCGGAATTTCGAGTGCATAGTTTAGTTCAAGTGTATTCGGATCAACAACCCCACCAATTGATAACGGAGCGTGTGATGTCGTTTCGAATAAAGCTTCAGCAGATGCTAGTTTTTCTGGTGAGTGTTTATGTAGGGCAATCGCAGATTCATGTCCCGAAATCCACATCGTAGCACCTGTGATGAATGTAACAACAAGTCCTAACAGTAGCCCCTTTTTATGATAAGCAATCTCACGTTCACTCAAATTCTTCTTTAATAGTTTAAATCCAGCGATAGAGGCAATGACAGCTGCCCCGGCCGCATAGGCCGTAATAACAACGTGGAATGCACTTGTGCCAAAGCTTGGATTAAAGAAAGCTTTCCACGGATCAACGTTAAAAACTGATCCATCTGGCCCCATTGAAAAGCCTGCGGGTGTATTCATCCATGTATTTGCTGATGTAATCAGCACGGCAGATGCCGTGGCACCAAGCATTACGAAAAAGAGCGATATTAATCTCATAAACGGAGGTAGTTTATCAGCTGCGTATACGTAAATAGACATGAATAAAGCCTCTAAAAAGAAGGCGAAAATCTCAATTTGAAAGGGAACAGAAATAACTTGCCCAACAATTTTGGCGAAACCAGGCCATAGAAGTGAGATTTGCACACCAACAATTGTTCCAGTTGGAATTGCTACACCAAGAAGGATTGCAAATGCCTTCGTCCATCTTTTCGCCATAATGGCATAGTCGGAATCTTTCTTCCAGTGATAGAGTATTTCACTTATGAAAATCATCAATGAAAGCCCGACACCAAGTGTTGCAAAGATAATGTGGAATGCTAATGAAGAACCAAAAAACGCTCTTGCTAATGTTACGGTATCCATATGTAAACTCCTCTTCTTTTTTTGCCATTATTTTCTGATTGAATTGGAAGATTTATTCAAAAAAACTACCAAAAATATATATGTATTTAAAAAGTGAATATGGTAATATAATGTTTGAATATTTCAAATAAAAAGAAATGAATATTTGATAATATTTTGTTTGTTTTTTGTTTAGGAATCTTTTATAATCTTTTATGCGAACATAAGTTCTGCTTTCGGGATGAAGAAGTTTATGTGAAATGGAGAGGGTGTTTTATGTATCCTGAAGTCATTAAAAAGATGGCATTTTCAAAAGAGCATAGAGATTTATTATTAAAGCTGTACAATAAAGAAATTACGCGTCGTGAATATGATCGACTTGTGGAATCGCTATATAGACCTTCTAAAGAGGCTTATGAGGGATAAAGTGCGGGAGACAATCTAATAGATTGTCTTTTTTAAATTGACGTATGTTCTGTTAAAATTAAGGTTAGCCTTATTAGGGAGGTGAAAAGATTGCGGAAACGTCTATATATAGGGATTGGAGTTATGCTCTTAATCGCTTTAGGTGGAATTGTATTTTGGTCAGCATTACAAGGAAACCGTACAGAATATTTTATTTTAAGACATATGGTCAATGAAAATGGGACGCTTGCTACATATCGTTTAGCAGATACAAAGGCTGGAACGTGGGAAGCAAAAGGCCGTGAAGCTTTATCAGAATCAGCAGGACTATGGCTACAATATACACTTGATAAAGACGACCAAGCGTTATTTGATGAACAAGTAAAGGTCATTCAAAATAACTTTTTACATAAGGATCGCATCGTTGTATGGAAAATCTCTGAAAAGGGAGAAATGCAGTCAGCTACAAATGCACTTATAGATGATCTTCGTATTATAGAACAATTATATCGTGCTTATGAAATGTATAAGGAAGAGCGTTATAAAAACCTTGCAGATCAATTGAGTGATGCTGTACTTCGTTATAATAAAAAAGGTAATTATTACGTTGATTATTATGATGCAGATACAGGTAAACAAAATAATTTTGTCACAACATCCTACATAAATCCGCACGCATTTTCTTATATGAAAAAGTACGGGAAAGTTTCTGCTCAGCAGTATCAAGAAGTAATTCAGTTTTTAGCTGATTATCCGAGAAATGGATGGGCATTCCCAAAAGAGTATAAAGAAGATGGTACATTTACATACGATAAAGAAGTGAATCTTATTGACCAATCGTACGTTGCTTACCATCGTAGTTTAGGTGGTCTTTCATCAGATGCATATTTGGAATTTATAAAGAAGAAGTTCCAGGAGGACGGGAAGTTATACGGTCGATACAATTTAGAAACGGGAAAACAAACGGTGAATTATGAATCGCCAGCTGCTTACGGGCTAACAATTTTATATGTACTACACACAGGGGATACAAATTTTGCAAAGGAATTATATGAGCGAATGACTACATTCCGAAATGATAATGTGTTTAGTAGATATTACGGTGGATACGTCACAGGTGAAAATAATAATACGCATATTTTTGATAATGTTTTGCCGCTTTTAGCGGAAATAGAATTAGAGAAGAGTAAGAAATAGAAGGTGCCATCCTTTTGAGGGGCACCTTCTATTTGTGTCGTAATTCGTTGATAAATCAATATTTCTTGTCGAAACGTCGATATAATTTCATGTCCTAATGTTAGAGAAGTAGTCAATCACGAATTCACGAAATTGCTGAGCAGTTTTCGATAAGTAGCGTTTCTTCGACCAACTTAAGCCGATAGTTCGCTCGCAATTGGGTTCAATAATGCGTAACTTATTTAATGCTAAAGTAGAGTTTTTTAATAAAGTTAAACTTGGGACAAAAGCGATACCGAGGCCTTGCTTAATAAGGTCGCTAATCACGGTTGGTTCATCTACTTCAAAAGCGATATGTGGAGTGAAGCCAGCTTCTTTACAAAATTCATCTGTTAAGTGCCGAAATCCATAACCAGTGTTCATACTAATAAACGGTTCGTCTTTTACTTCATGCAGATAGATACTTTCACGTCCTGATAAACGATGACCTGAAGGGACGACTAAGAAAATTTCTTCTGTAATAAGTGGTTCCCAAATAATCTCCTCGCCTTCAATTGGCACAGAAGAAATGCAAAAGTCAATTTCTATATTATCTAGTTGTCGTTTCATAGAAGGAGTAGATGCGAGAAATTGTTGGAATCGAACGTTAGGATGTTCTAGTAAAAAAGAACCGAGTAGTTCTGGTAATATTCTTGGAATAGAAACGGCTAGCGTAATAGAGCTTTGTTGTAAGTCAGCTAAATCTTTAATTTCTCGTTCGCCTTCACTTAATTCATGAAAAATGCGCTCTACTCGTTTTAAAAATACTTTTCCGAAAGAGTTTAATGTAATCTGTCGACCTTGGCGATCGAATAACGGGACGCCTAAGTCTTTTTCTAGTCTAGCAATTGTTTTGCTGAGCGAAGGCTGTGCGATATGCAATTCTTCAGCGGCTTTTGTCATATGTTCTAATCGTGCAACTGTTTGAAAGTATTTTAGTTGAAGAAGTTCCATTTTGACTCTCCTTTCTATAGACCAAAAGGAATGAATTGATAATTAAAGATGTATTATACAGTATGAAAATGGACGTGTATAGTAAATCTGTTAAACCATTCTAATGGTGTTAAATTAGGAGAAGGAGTATGTTTCATGAAAGGAATTCAACTTATCTTTAAAGATTGGAAAGCGATGTGGCACCATAAACATGGACGTATCGCTTTAATTTTTTTGTTAATCGTTCCTTTAATTTATTCAGGATTCTTTTTAGCTGGATATTGGGATCCATACGGACGATTAGATAAATTACCTGTTGCGGTTGTGAATTTAGATAAGGGTGCTGTGATGGATGAAAAAACAATTCATGCAGGAGACGATTTTGTTAAAAATTTAAAAGAGAATAAGGAGCTGGCTTTTCATTTCGTATCAGAAAAAAATGCTGATGAAGGGCTAAAAGAAGATAAGTACTATATGGTTGTTACGATTCCAGAGGATTTCTCTAAAAAGGTAAGCACACTTATGGATGAGAAACCAGAGCCAGCACAGCTTCAGTACAAAGTAAATCCGGGTAAAAACTTTGTAGCGGCGCAAATTGGAACGACAGCTGTTGAAAATATGAAAACAAAAATTTCAAATAGTATTACGAAATCTTATACAGAAGGTGTCTTTTCAAAGTTTCAAGACGTAGCACAAGGGTTGAGTGATGCAAGTAATGGTGCTGGGAAGTTACATGAAGGAACGACAGATGCAAGAAATGGGGCAAATCAGCTTGCAGATGGTATTCATCGTTTAAGTGATGGGACGTCGAAAGTAAAAGAGGGAAGTGACAAGCTTGCGTCTAGCCAATCAGCTTTAACCGGGGGAGCAAATGAGTTAAGTCAAGGAGCGACATCACTTCATAGTGGTATGGAGTTATTAGCACAAGGTGAAAAAACTTTACAATCAGGGGTTAGTGAATTAAGTGCTGGTACAAATGAATGGGTGAATGGAAGTGAGAAACTTGCTGAAGGGCAAGTGAAAGCGGACAATGCAGCAAATAGTGTAAAACAACAATTAGAAGAGTATGTGAAAAGTCATCCAGAAGTGCAGCAAGATCCTGCTTTTCAAAAGATTATTGCTACTTCTAATGGATTAGCCCAAGCAACAAACGCTTTAAAGAATAGCCAACAACAGTTGACACAAGGTGCACAGAAGCTTGCAGATGGTCAGCATAAGGTTGAGGAAGGTATAAGTACATTCGGAGTTAAGTTAAATGAAGCTACTGCTGGAACGAAAAGGATAGCAGGTGGTGCTGCGAATTTAGCTAGTGGATTTACGAAATGGGGAACTGGATTTACATCCTTGCAAGAAGGTATAAATCACCTTGCGAGTGGTGGAACAGAGCTGAATCATGGGGCTGATCAGTTAACGAACGGACTTGTTAAACTTGACGATGGTGCGAAAGAACTTTCTACGAAATTAGGAGAGGGCGCAGAGAAGATAGCAGATGTTCGCAATGATGATGCACGCAATACGATGTTCTCAGAGCCGGTTCAATTAGTGAAGTCGACAGTTTCTGACGTGCCTAATTACGGTTCAGGTATTGCACCATATTTCTTATCACTTGCATTTTATGTTGGCGGAATTATGGCATCGAATATTTTACCACTTGGCCGTAGACAAAATATGAAAGTAAGCGGAACGGTACATTTTATTAATAAATTAGGATTAGTATATTTAATTGGACTTATTCAAGCATTACTTGTGGATGTGGTTGTGCTAGGAGTTATGAAATTAGAAGTTGCAAGTGTGCCACTCTTTGTTTTATCAAGTATCGTTATTTCCTTTACATTCATGACGTTTATTCTTATGTTAGTAACGGTGTTTGGTCTTGTTGGAAAATTTTTAGCGGTAACGCTTCTTGTCCTGCAATTAGCGACGAGCGGGGGTACTTTCCCAGGAGAATTAAATATAGCTATTCTTAGCAAAATTGGACAATTTCTCCCAATGTCCCATTCTCTTAGAGGGCTACAAGATGTGATTTCTTTAGGAGATTGGTCGCAATTACAAATGCAAATTTTAATATTGTTATGCTATCTCGTTGTTGCTGGTGGAATTGCTTGGATTACGAGCCATATACAACATAGGGAAACGAATGCAGAACAAGTTTCTTAAAAGGAAAGAAGCTATCCGTTTTTTTCGGATAGCTTCTTTTTTATTTTCGTTCCATTACCGCAAAGTAATTATTTTCATTATCCGCAAAGTTGAACGCTCTACCAGTAGGTAAATCTACAATTTGTCCAACTGTTACGTTTTTCTCAGAAAGATCTTTATACAGCTGATCTAAGTTGTTAGAGAAGAACATAAGCGAAGGGGTATTAAGATTTAGTTCAGGTTGCATTTTTGCAATTAACGCTTTATCGTGAAGGACGATGCTTGTTCCAGCTTCTTTTGCTGGCGCAATTTCAATCCAGCGAAATCCTTTTCCGTTATTTTCTTCTGCGATGATTTGGAATCCTACTTTTTCTGTCCAAAATTGTACGGTTTCATCTTGGTTATTTACATATAGCATAATTTGTCCAATTTGATTAATCATAGATGTCTCCTGCTTTCTTTTCTTATATGTGTATAATTATATCAAATATATGGTTTGAATAGTTTTTCGTGATTTTTTCGAAGTGCAATTTTTGCCCATTTCATACTTGTCGTAGGCGAAGGACCTGCAATCCATATATGAAATGGCAGTGTACTGCAAATGACCATTGTTGAAATAGATATAACAGCTGTTAAGACAAAGAGTAATAGACTATATAGTATAGTATTTTCTTGCAATGTGAATAAGGAAAGAAATTGTGTGCATAGTTGCAAGAAGAAAAAATGTGCTAAATAAGCGCCATATGTGTAGTTTCCAATGAATCGTAACGTTTTATATAAAAACCCCCGGCGCTGTACAATTGTAATAGATAACACGTACAGTATCATAATTTCACAGACAATGTATAAAAACATAGACGGTTTTAAATAAGTAGAAACGGTTAAATGGATAGAGTTTGCTCCGTAAAAACTAAATAACTCATAATTGATAAATAAAAATAAGATGAAAAATAATATTGTGATCAGCGGGATATGTTTCATAACAAATGTACGCCAAGTTTTTAGTGCTACAGCAGCGATTCCTCCCATGACGAAATAGAACGAATAGAAGAAGAAGGACCGATCTGTATAATGTAAAATGGTTGAGCTAGTCAGTTTCTCTCCATTAAAAATGTAGTGCGAAGAATACCACATTAAGAGGAAATATAGACAAGCAAAGATGGTCATATATTTATATATGTCTTTTTTATTTTCTGTTCGTTTTTGAAACCAATAAAATAGTGTGCAAAGTAAAGGGAACAATAAGTGAATTTGGAACATCATAATAACGTACCAAAGATGAGGTGCGGCTGTTCCGAGTAATAAACTTTTTATTCCGCTTTGTAGTGTAATCATATCGTTTGTTGTTAATAAGTAAAGAATAGACCAAAAGAAGTAAGGAATGAGTAAGTGTGTGGCTTTTTCAGAAATATATTCTTTGTATACTAATTGCTTTGTATAGTGACGAATTAAATGAAATCCAACGATAAATATGAATGCAGGTGCTGAAAATTTTGCGAGATTAAATAACATACCCATAATGAGGGACTGTTCAAGTAAGACATTTCCTTGATTCATTGTATATAATAAGGAACTTTGCAAAACGACAGCAAGAAATGCAATGCTTTGCAAAACTTTAAATTCTGGTGCGCTTTGTGTCATGGTCTCCATCTCCTTTTCCATACATGATTATAGTACGGAGTAAGGATGAGAGGTGTGGAATATTTGTGAAGATTTTAACAAATTTGTGGCGGAATGGATTAACAACAAAAAAGAGGATGCTTGTTAGGAGCATCCTCTTTCTATTTATTAAGCAAATTTATTTTTAATCCAGTTCTTACCTTCTACAAGGCGAGCTGTCATTACGGCACAAGCGTTATCTGCTGTTACGTTTAACATCGTTGCAGGAGGATCGATGATAGTACTAATTGCTGCGATAATTGGCAATGCTTCTGGCGGGAAGCCGTATAGAGAAACGATTAACATTTCACCAATCATACCGCCGCCTGGAATAGCGCCCATTACTGTTCCTACTAATAGAGAAACAACAAGTGCGATTGCTAATGTTTTTGGCCCTTCAAATTCCATGTTGAAAATACCGAATAAGAAAGCAATCTTTAATACGCCGCCTAAAACAGATCCGTCTTTATGAAGTGTAGACCCAAGAAGGACAACTGTTTCACGAACGTCAGACGAGATACCCATTTTCTTCGTTGCTTCTAAGTTCGCCGGAATACTTGCGGCACTACTACAAGTTGCAAGTGATGTAACTGTAGGAGAGACCATGTTCTTCCAAAATATTTGAACACCTTGTTTGCGACCTGCAAGGTATGCATAGAATGTGAAGAATACAAAGAAGTAAATAAGTGAAGCTGGATAGTATACCATTGCAGCTCGGAAGTACGTCCCAAGCAGTTGTGGTCCGAATTCACCAACTAATGCTGCGAAGTAAGCAGCAAGTCCGATTGGAGCGTAGTACATAATGAAAGATACGACTTTCATTGAAATCTCTGCACCAGCTTGGAGGAATGTAGCGAATGGTTTTCCTTTTTCACCAACTGCTGAAGTTGCAATCCCCATTAATATAGAGAAGAAAATAAGTGCTAACATATTTTCACGAGATAGTAACTTTGAGAAGTCAGATACTGTTAGAATGCCAACGATTTGATCAGCAACGCTAACAGCTTTTTCAGCTTTATCAGGTTGTGTTAATTCTAATACAACACCTTGTGCTGGCGGGAATACTTTCACGATGATAATCATAAAAATAGCAGCTAAAATACTCGTAAATAAGAAAGTCCCAGCCATACTAGACATAATTTTACCGAAACGTTTTAATCCATCCATATTAGCAATAGACGACGCGATGCTAAAGAACACTAAAGGTACAACAATCGTAAACATTAAGTTTAAGAAAATGTCACCAAGCGGCTTTAAAGCAACTGCATCGGCACCCATGAAATAACCAATGAAACCACCAATTAGGATAGAAGATAATAAAATAAGTGGAAAGCGATATGCCTTCATAAATATACCCTCCTATCAATTATAAAAAAAATCATACTGAATCATTATAGCGAGTTAGGGTCCTCTTTACTAGGAAAATACCGATAGGTGGAATAGCGTGAAAACCGAGAAATTTTTGTTTTTAAGCTCGGCATACAGTTAGAAATCTAGACATATATATTTGTAACCTAGTGGTGGCAAGGGTTGCACCATAATTTAGGTTTTGAAAAAGGGGGTGAAGCGGGATGAATATTTTACTTTGCTGTGCAGCGGGAATGTCTTCCAGTTTGATTGTTACAAAAATGGAGAAAGCAGCACAGGCAAGAGGGGTAGAGGTAAAGATTTGGGCTGTATCAGGTTCTGAAGTGAATAGCCACATCGACCAAGCAGATGTACTTTTACTTGGACCGCAAGTACGTTATTTATTACCGAAAATGAAAGAATTATGTAAAGAGAAAGGAATACCCGTTGATGTCATTCAATCTGTCCATTACGGGCTTTGTAATGGAGAAGCTATCTTACAAGCAGCTTTGTCGATGAAATCATGAGGAGAGTGGGATAGATGATACAGTTTTTAGAGAAATATGTAATG
Source organism: Bacillus luti (assembly GCF_001884105.1). Classification (GTDB taxonomy): domain Bacteria; phylum Bacillota; class Bacilli; order Bacillales; family Bacillaceae_G; genus Bacillus_A; species Bacillus_A luti. The sequence goes on from NZ_MACI01000053.1 coordinate 110,545, forward strand.
CCAGTAGCAGGAAGGATTGCAGAGCAGAGGCATTTACAAGCGATTCGTGACGGAATTATTTTAACGATGCCATTCTTAATTATTGGATCTTTTTTTCTTATTATTAGTGCTTTACCAATACCAGGGTATAATGATTTTATGGCAGGTTTGTTTGGAGAGAACTGGCAGAAAGCTTTAGGGTACCCAGTAAGTGCTACTTTTAATATAATGTCTTTAGTGGCTGTTTTTGGAATCGCTTACAGACTTGGTGAGTATTATAAAGTGGATGCTTTAGCATCTGGAGCATTGTCGCTTGTGACATTTTTGCTCGCAACGCCATTTCAAGTTGCATATATCATACCAAGCACGAAGGAAAGTGTGATTGTAGACGGAGCAATTCCAGCGGCGTTAATGGGGAGTCAAGGACTGTTTGTGGCGATGATTATTGCAATTATATCTACTGAAATTTATCGATTTATTGTACAAAAAAAGATAATTATAAAAATGCCAGAGACAGTTCCACCAGCAGTAACGCGTTCATTCGCTGCGCTTATTCCGGGTTTTATTGTTGTGACGGTTGTTTGGATCATTCGATTGATTTTTGAACAAACGACTTTTGGTAGTATTCATAATGTTGTAGGAAAGCTTTTGCAAGAACCACTTAGTGTACTAGGGGCTAGCCTTGGGGGTGCAGTAATCGCAGTTATTATTGTCCATGTACTTTGGGCGTGCGGAATTCATGGCGCTGCAATTGTTGGTGGTGTAATGAGCCCGGTTTGGTTGTCGTTAATGGATCAAAACCGAATTGCTTTTCAGGCTGGTCAAGACGTACCGAATACGATTACCGCACAATTTTTTGATTTATGGATTTATATGGGTGGTTCTGGCGCAACATTAGCTTTAGTTGTAGGAATGTTATTGTTTGCGCGAAGTCAGCAGTTAAAAAGTATCGGCCGCTTGTCGATTGCACCTGGTATTTTTAATATTAATGAAATGGTGACTTTCGGTATGCCGATTGTTATGAATCCACTGTTACTTATTCCATTTATATTAGTTCCAGTTGTGTTAACAATTGTTTCTTACTTTGCGATGGAATGGGGATTAGTTGCCCGTCCGAGCGGAGCTGCTGTTCCTTGGACTACACCGATTCTTTTTAGTGGATATTTAGGATCAGGCGGAAAAATTTCAGGTGTTATTTTGCAGCTCGTTAACTTTGCACTAGCATTCTTCATTTATTTACCATTCTTAAAAATATGGGATAAACAAAAAGTGGCGGAAGAAAAGGGGGAGTAAAGAACTAAAATGGATATCATAGAGACGAAAGCTTTTCATTTAATTTTGCATGGGGGAAATGCAAGAAGTTGTTCAATGGAAGCAATTGATTGCGCGAAGCGTGGAAACTTCGAGGAAGCTGAGGCGAAGTTGCAAGAAGCTTTACATGAATTGCAAGAGGCGCACCGTGTACAAACAGAGCTTATACAGAAGGAAGCTGGTGGTGAAAAGACAGAAGTTACTCTTCTGATGGTGCACGCGCAAGATCATTTAATGAATGCAATTACGGTAAAGGAATTAGCGAGTGAGTTTGTAGAATTATATAGGAAGATGTCAGCAGCTGAATGAACCTTGCGTATGCAAGGTTTTTTTATGTTTTGAAAAGATGCTGTTATGACGAAACAAAGACCACTTACGCAAGATTACATTTATTATTTTCAATTTTATGTAAAAATAAAAGTGTAAAGGGGGTGGGAAATAGATGAAAGTTCGCATTGAGTTAGACCCATCACAAGTAGATGCAGAAATAATTATAAAAACAAAAGAAGTAACGGAAGAAATTCAGCAACTTTTAAAAATAATAGAAGGTGGAAATGCGAGTCAAATCGTTGGTGTGTTAGATCAACAATATTATTTGTTGCATTTACATGATATTTATTGGTTTTATACAGAGGAAAGAAAAGTTATGGCAAAAACGAAAAAAGGGAATCTTGAAGTGAAGGCTCGTTTATATGAATTAGAGGAACAATTAGCTAGAAAGCGTTTTGCCAGATTTTCTAAGTCGATACTTGCGAATTTAGAGCATGTAAAAAGTTTTGAAATGTCTTTTAGTGGTAGTATGTGTGCTCACTTTTCTAATGGAATGAAAGAATATGTTTCGAGGAAATATGTACCGCTTATTAAAGAGGCTTTAAATATAGGAGGGGGCTAAAAGATGATTGATAGAGTTATAAATAAAGTTGCTTTTGGATTAGGGATGGCGATGGTATATAGTCTATTGTTTTTATGGATCGGTTATGTAAAAGGGATAGAAACAATAGAAATGAAAACGTTAATTACGTATTTAGTTACAGCCAATATAGTAGGACTTATCTTTTCTTTCGCTTCATTTATTTTTGAAAAAGAAGAATGGAGTATATTAAAACAGACAAGTATTCACTTTATCATTTTACTAGGGACATTTTTGCCTACAGCAATTTGGATTGGTTGGGTTCCAAATCGTTTCGGTCCCATTCTTGTTTGCATAGGAAGTTTTATTGTTATGTACTTCATTATATGGTTTGTGATGACACTATATTGGAAACGAAAAATAGAAACATTAAATCATCAATTAAAATGAAAGAATTATGTATGTGTGCGTACCATCAGTGGAGCTTTCGTTCCACTGATGGTAGTTACAATCCTCCTTTTTACGGATGAGTAAGAGCAATAATTAATCGACAGTAACAATTTCTCCTACACCACGAATTAATCTTTTTATATGCATCCGCTCTGGTTTTAATATATTTACGATATAATCAATTGCTATTTGCGGTTCAACGGTTGTACCGCACGTATAGCAATCAATTGCTGCAAAATTTTTCTCCGGATAAGTGTGAATAGAAAGGTGACTTTCTGATAGCAATACTAATACTGTAACGCCATACGGCTGGAATTTTTTTGTGCTTACGTTTAACACATTTGCACCAGAGTAATCAGCAGCAGAAACTAAATGATGCTCTAAAAATTGAATATCATCTAATAGAGAAAAATCCACTCCCCATAAATCTACGATTATATGCCGGCCAAATGTAGAATAGTCCATATGTTTGTACCCCCTTAGTTAAAATTTCATTTCTTGTTGATAGCAATGATGTAGGGTAAGGTCCGATTCTAAATTTAAAACGGCATTGTTACGGTGATCTAAATGTTCTTCTTTAAATTGAAATAAAGGAGCAAGAAGAGAAGGTAATGTTCGAGGAGTTGGTACTACGTATAATTGTTCAATTTGATTGAGTACATGTGAGGAGTTAGCAGCAATATGAAATCCCCAGTCAGTTCCGAAAGAAGGAACAATGATATGATAACTTTTTACAGTTAATCCGGCATTTTCAATTGTATTACCGATACTCCAATATACAAGAGGTGCATCAGCAGGTGAATTAGATTGGCAGACGAAAGCGCCATCTTCTGTTAAGAACGTAGCTATACGAGCAAAAAGTTCGCTTGTATATAAAGTACTTAAAACTGCTGTTGATGGATCAGGAAAATCAATAATAATTACATCGTATAAGGAGGAGGGAGAATTTAGAAATTCTTTCGCATCACATATGTGCACATTCACGCGCTCATCAAAAAATGCGTTTTTGTTTAAAGATACGATTTCTGGTACATTACGAGCTAGATCAATCATCGCCTCGTCTAAATCAACAAGATCTACATGTAGCACAGTTTCATATTTCAAAACTTCTCGTAAGGCAAGACCATCGCCGCCACCTAATATGAGGACACGTTTTGGATCAATGACTTTAGACATGATTGGATGCACAAGCGCTTCATGATAAATTTGCTCATCAACGGAACTAAATTGTAGTTGGTTGTCCAAATATAAACGAACATCGCTTACTTGTAGCAAATTAATATTTTGATAATTGCTTTTTTCTTCAAATAAACTTGTATGCTCGCCAGCTTGTATTTCTTTTAAGGAAATTTCATCCCATATATCTAAGTTATGTGAATTTGTTTCTATTGTAGGCTCTAATGGTGTTTGCTTATCGTGTTTTTCCTGTTTATCCTGTTTATCCTGTTTGTCCTGTTTGTCCTGTTTGTCCTGTTTGTCCTGTTTGTCCTGTTTGTCCTGTTTGTCCTGTTTGTCCTGTTTGTCCTGTTTATCCTGTTTGTCCTGTTTGTCCTGTTTGTCCTGTTTGTCCTGTTTGTCCTGTTTGTCCTGTTTGTCCTGTTTG
>NZ_MACI01000054.1 GCF_001884105.1 Bacillus luti
CGCTAATGTGTTAACTCCCCTGACGTTAATCGTCCGTTAGGTCGAAACGTTAGAAACCCCCACTTCAAGCTTCGCTAAGTGGGGGAGTGTTCATATAGATAGATTAAAAGTTTTCTTTTTAGCTTGGAGAGAAGCCCTAGCCGTATTTAAATGCGGTCGGTGCCTATTTCAATCCCCTCTCATGTTAAAACACAAACAGAAAATAAGAATAAATCCCCTTTCTTTTCATAGCCATTTAATAGATTTAAGACCATATGTGAACTTATAAGAAACGCGTATTGATACGAATTTTTCGATTATGAATAGCTAGACAGTTGGTGTTTGAGAACAAGTGGCGTATGCATGTGACGATTCGTAATAATGCTGATGCGTAAAGAGGAATTTGCACTTAGTATAGTTTCACAAGTAAACCAAATCCCACAAAAAAATAAAAGGGAGATACATAGACCCTATGTATCTCCCTTTTATTTTGTACCCAATACTTTATGGCGTTACCGTCATAACTTGTCCTCTGCGGTCGACCATTATTTTCATGTTTCCGTCTTGTGCGTTGTATAATCCTATTTTATGTAATTCTATTTTGCAGTCTTTCACAAATTTCGGCAGTTGACGAATTTGATCGATGTCGGAACTCGTAATGAAGTTAATGACATGACACGTCATATCTTTAACATCTTGCACAAGTTCTTCTTTCTCTCTTTGTAACCTCTCATTTTCTGCTTGTAGCAACTGCAATTCACTTTCTATACTACGTGCGTCCTTCTCGTCTTTCGAACGCTCTGCAGCCATGCTAGAAAGCTTATATATACCTTCCATAAACTGATACAGTTCATGTTCTTTCTTTTCACTATTGTTACGAATCGTGTCAAAATTATCAACGATTCCGGATAGAACTGTTACGAGGCTTTTTTCATCCTCTTCCACTATAGCGACTTCTTTTACTTCTTCCTTATTCGCTATTATCGTTTCAGCCATCACTTTTTTTATAGGTGTATATTTTCGTTTTCGCCCCGGTTTTTGTTTTTCAATATTTTCAAACGGTATTTCCTGCTTTTTTAATTTATAATACGTATTTTGCAATTGACTTTCTGTTTTTGGAAATATATTCAGTTCATTTTTACTAACGTATTTTGAAATATTCGCGATGTTTAAACCGTGACGTTGACTAAATTGATACACTTCATACAGTAACTCTAGTTCAGACTTCAGCCACGTAACTGCTGATTTTTCATAGGCGCGCATCCCGCCATTTTTTTCTATATCTATTTGAAATAATACCATTCTATTATATAAATCAACTAGTTCTTCATATTTTACTCGGAATTGTTTCTCTATTTTTTTAAATTCCGTTTCTAATTTCATATCGTTCATTTCATTATTTGACATGTTTTGCAAAAGACCTAATACATTGATTGCTGTGTGGTGATACATACTCTGTGCCACTTCCCCTCATCCTTTCACAATTCTCATCTGACTCCCATGTCTTTCAAGAAAATAGAAATTTTTACATATCCATATTATAACATTTCGAAATTATCTGTCAAATAATTAACATACAAAAATGTATAGAAAGTATAAAATAGAAAAACTAAATTTTTTGAAATAATATATGTTATAATCCTATTTCAAAAATAATCCACATAATTATATTATATGGTATTTCGAATGTATTTTCACCGAAAACATTTGCGTTACCACGAAATCTTACTACCCTACTCCAAAGATATATTCTCTTACCTTTTTAAACAAAAAGGCACACTACTTATTGATGAAACCAACCCAAAATCCACAATACTACCATACAAACACTCCCAAAACGTTTCATTTTCCTGCCTATGTAGCGTATAAAATACTAAAAAGGAACTAACCAAAAACTCACATGGTTAGTTCCTTCTCCACTAAAAGAATAGAGGTGTACACGGTTCTTCCAAGCCTCTCTCGAATACCCTCTTGTTCTACTTACCTAACAACCACTCCAGATCTCTGTTCTCACATCGCATGGGGCTCTATTAAGCACTAACCGCCACCACACATGGCTAGTTCCTCTATTCTAGCTAAATAAAAGCTTTTAAAGCACTAACTTATCTACTAAACCAATTAGCTCTTGAATATCTGGCTTACTTACTTGCGCATTCGCCCCAACTGCTTCACCTTTATGGAATAATTCATTTGTAATTAATGAAGAGAAAATAACAACTGGTAAACGATTCATCACTTCATGATCCTTAATCACTTTCGTTAAATGATGTCCATCCATTTTCGGCATTTCAATATCCGTAATTAGCAAGTGAATATGTTCAAACATTTTTTCACCTTGCTCTTTTGCTAGTTTTTCAATATGTGCTAACGCTTCTGCACCATTACTGAAGAAGTTCATTTTTGAATATCCAGCTGATGATAATGTTTCTTCTAGTATTTGACGAAGCATTGCAGAATCTTCCGCAATATAAATTATCTTTTCAGCACGATCTGTTTTGTGCTCTAAACCAGATAATGTTTTCTTTTCATAACCACTGTCACTAATTTCACAAACAATTTTTTCATAATCTAATAGTAAAATAATTTTCCCATCTAGTTTTACAATACCAGATGTCGTTTCTTCTAGTCCCATAGATAATGAAGCTGGTTCATCAATTTGTTCCCATGAAATACGTTGAATACGATGCACTTCATCAACGCGGAAAATTACTTTCATTTGGTTTAATTCTGAGATAATAAATTTCGTTTGATCTAGTGGCTTTGTCGATTTTAAATTAAGAGCTGTTGCTAAGTTAATAACAGGTAAAATTTCACCGCGTACTTGAACAACACCTTCAACTGCATGATGAGATTCTGGCACAGTTGTAACAGGGAATGGATTAATGATTTCACGTACTTTCATTACATTAATACTAAATAGGTTTTCACCAACAGTATATGTAACAATCTCTAATTCATTTGTTCCGCTTTCTAATAAAATACTTTGTGCTTGTGACATAAAGGTGTCGCTCCCCTTCCATTAATTCCGTATATCTAATTATTAAGCTTTATTAAAACAGAAAAGTCAACTACCTATATTTACAATATAGATAGTCGAACGATTCATTCATTTATAAATACACTTATTCTTGTATAAACGATGCAAGTGCCTCTAATAACACTTCTTGCGCTCCTACAATTTCTGTCGGCATTGCTTCCCACTTTTTCGAAAGCTCCGTTTCTACCCTTACTCTTAACGCTGTATCCATTTCTTCTAGCACGTATTCTTTCGTTGCTATATCAACATCAAGTAGAGCAAGTGCATATAGTTCCGGTTCATTTATGTTTTCAAATAACTGTTTCAATACTGCCGGTGCTATATGTTTTAACTTTTCAATATGAATTTCCTTATCCGAGAATAATAACTCATATTGAATAAATGTAACATTTTCTTTAATTACTTTAAAGTAGCAATTATTTTTTTTATCATTCACAAAATAACCATTTGAATCTGCAATAATACTCTCTACTTTACGAATTAAATCCGGCAAACTACTAGCCGCCATTACAGTACGCTGCTCAATCTCACCTGGCGAAATGAATGTAACGCGATACTTATTCTGCGCCATCCTCCTCACCTCTCCTTTTATAGAAATTCAGTCTAATTTTACAACCTTACATTAACCTGTTTTATATCACCGTTTCTAGACTTGGATACATCCTATCGTCAAAGAGCTAAGAAGAAGCAACCAACACTTAGCTTCCAACCTCTTCAACTACATTAGTAGCTCTCCATATCTCTGTCCTTACACACCAATCAAGACTCTATTAGGCACTAACCACTACCACATATCACAGGCTCTCTCTCAAATCCTAAAAAAGGACTTTTAAGAGCTTTTCAGTAACTCGATGTTATTGAACCAAAACGCAATTTGCTGATCCGTTATCCCTGATAGCGTAACAAAAAACTCACGACACTTCATCTCATCCTTAAATAGTTGATACTTCCAAACGCCTTCGCTACCAACACTTACGAAATAAGATTCGTGAATACGACCAATCGTTGCTTGTTTTTCACCAAATGAATACGGAGGCACTTGCTTAATTTCAAATTGATCTGGTAAATATACATGCTCTTCTCGTTCCATTTTCAACACTTGCTCAGCAAGTTCACGTTTATTTTCGAAAAAAGGCAATTGTAAAATTCGCTCTTGTCTTGTCATACGAATAAAAAACCCCTTCTACTTCATTACAAATTTTCTTTATGATTTATTATCGAATTAAGTTTACAACTTCATTTAATACTTCATCTGAGATTTTAATTACTTTCGCATTTCCTTGGAAGCCACGTTGGTATAGCATTAAATCTACGAACTCTACAGATAAGTCTACGTTTGCACCTTCTTGCGCACCACCACGTACTTTTCCTGCACCATTTTGACCAGATACGCCAAGTGCTAAAATACCAGTTGTATTCGTCGCTGTAAAGTTGCCATTACCCGTTTTCATTAAGCCACCTTCGTTCGGGAACATCCCAACAGCTAATTGACCTGCTGCTTTCATACTTCCATCAGAGTACTTTACCATCACATATCCACCGTCAGCCATAAAGCAATCTTTAACAGTTGCCGCTGGTCTACCGTCTACGTTTGTTACTGCTATTGTTTTCTCTGTCGGATGGTTTGTTAATTTGCTAAGATCTATTTTAACTGTTCCACCATTAAATGGAATATCCGCTTCAGGATTGATCGGATCTGGCTTCCCTACCGCATCGAATTTCACATTACCAGCTGCTCCTTGGACCTCATGAAACTCTGTTTCTTTTTTCGAGTCATTACGCATCTTTACAGTATATTTATAATTATGTTCACCATCTTGCGTAAACTCCATGCGCATTGTCCATGTATTACCGGCATCATCGTATACAGGTAATTCTTGCGTAATATGTTTTGCATCAGCTGGAATGTTTCCTCCAACGATTCCTTTTGACGTTCGAATACCACCGATTGCTGATCCCATTGGAATTTGCAATGGTCCCGGAATACCAGATAAGTCAACATTACCAGTTGATGGATCTGCTGGATAAGCAAATACATATTGACCTTCTGTATTCGTAATATAGTAATCTGAAGATATTGTAAATGTCCCTTTACGTGTAAATTCCATATTCCCAGCTTTTGAATCACCTACAACGAAGAAGCCATTACCCTCCATTGCTACTTGTGTTTTACCACCTGTTAACGTAATTGTACCATCGCTATAATCCGTAACTGTTCCGCTCATTTTCACACCGTTACCGATACTTTTTGGATTCGTTCCTGCGTATCTTTCATCGCCTTTTGCACCGACTGAATTGTTGTACAGTAAATCATCAAACATTGCTTTTTGTTTTTTATAACCAACTGTTTGTGCATTAGCAATATTATTTGAAGTTACACTTAATGCATTTTGTGTTGCATTCATTCCTGAAATACTTGTATATAACGCTTTAATCATACTGTATGGACACTCCCTTATGAATTTGTTGTTTTTACTTCTTCAGTTACTTTTTGATTATCTTTCTTTACATCTTCTGGATTCGTTTCTCCAATTGGTTTATCAGATACTCTTTCAACGAAGCGAAGTGATACCACTTTATTATCAATAACGAGCTGTACTTCGTTATTTTCTGCAAGGCGAACTGTCTCTACTTGACCAGTTACTTTGTTACCGTCACCGTCAACACCTCTTACGTACTTCCCTAAAAACTTCATTCCGCCATCAAGCGCTGTCGAATACATCGTCGTTCTTAAAGAGTCAACTGCCTTTGTCATATTTTGCACTTGTTCCATAAGAGATAACTGCGCTGTCTGATTCATCATTTGATTCATATCCATTGCATTGAATGGATCTTGGTGCTGGAAACTCGCTAAAAACAATTTTAGAAAATCATCTTTTTCCATTACACCAGGTGTTTTTTGTTCACTTGCTGATACTCCATTTGTTTGCCCTACTGGCGATTGTACACCGTTAACAGGGACATTACTTCTTTGCGCTCCTGCTTGTAACGGAATATGATTTGTACTCGTTGTATTTAATCCAACTGTTGGCACGCTTTATTCCTCCAATAATCCCGCAAATTCTTTTGATTGTTGATTCTCCTGTTTCGGACTTGCTAACTTCTGTTTTTGCCTTTGCTCTTGTTCTCGCTGTTCTTTACGGTTTTCATCTTTATCTGAATAACTAATTTGAATATTAATTTCTTTTTCTTTTAACTTCAGTCTCAATTCATCAAATATGATTTCAACACGTTTTTTCGCATCGTGTTTTTCCATTTCGACATGAACATCAATTTGATCGCCATGCTTTTTCATAAATACAGTTAATGTCCCTAGTTTCTCTGGGTTTAACTGAAATAAAACACGTTCTTGTTTCACTACAAATTTTTGCAATGCTTCTACTTGCGCTTCCATTTTCTTTCCTAAGTCAGGTAATGAAACTTTCTCAGCACCGCCATTTGATTTTCCTATTTGATCCGTACTCGTCGCTTTATTTAATAACTCAGCACCAGCCGAACTCGAATCGTTTAATGCGTCAACTTCTGGCAACTCTATCTTTACATTATCGCTCCCTGATTCCGGAAGATCTGCATCTAAGTCTTTAAACTCTTCTTGTTTCTTTGCGATATTACAAGATTCTGATTCTACAACTTTCAATACTTGCATCGTTTGCTCCGGCATCGTGACTTTATCTAATGCCATTTGAATTGTATCTTCTAAACATATGGCATTTTTAATATTCATATTTGAAAGAAGCTCTTGTAGTTGTTGTAATTCAGCTGCTGGTAATTCGTTAAGTTTTATATTTCCGTATTCTTTATATAACTCTTGTATTTTTTGTATGTATTGATATAACAATTCTGGCTGCACACGCAATTGCTCAATTGCAACCATTTGCTCTGATACAGCTAACAGTATTTGTTCTGTTTCTTTTTTCTCTTCTTTCTTTATAAGCGGTTCTTCCTTCTTCACCGGCTTTTTTACTAGAAGATACTCTTTCTTTTCTTCTGGTGCTTCCTCTTTCTTTGCTTTCTCCGTTTTCGGTCTTGTTTTATTTTCACTTCTCATCGTTTGATCAAATGTAGAATCTTCACGTTTCGGCTGTATTTCAAGACCTTTTTCTTCTTGCGGAGGTAAACTTTGTTTCACCGGTAATACAAACTGTAACACAACTTCCACCTCATCTATTTATACACATTTTTAAATCAAGAAGCATCTTTTCTTCTAACTTTTCTTGCGCTTTCGCAAGCTTCTTACAATCTTCTTGATACATTTCATCAATAACACGTTCTTTTTCTTTCATTTTTTCTAAAAGGCTTTCATTTTTTTGAATAAAACCTTCCGTTTTTTTAATTTTCCGATTCCATTCTTCTATTCTCTCAGGCGAAAATGTATGTGAAGACAACATGCCAGCCATGATAGGTTGCCTTGTTTGTACGACTTTACTTCGCGATTTCACAACATACAAATCATATTCTTTTTTTTGCTCTATTTTTCTTTTTTCAGATGTTAGTTCGTACACTTCTTTTAAAATATGTTCTTTTTCTTGATTCATCTGCAATTTTATCGTGTCGTACTGCTGTTTATCCACCTATTTTCATAGCCCCTTCCTATTATAACGCTCTCTTTTTCTATTATATAGTTTTTTTACGAAAAAATCTGTGAAATATTAAAAAACAAAAATAAGACCCCAAAACGCGAGGTCTTATACAATATGATGCATTGCTTGGACAATATCCTCAAAATGAAAACAATCCGCTCGTCCTTGTTTTAAAAACGTATTTATACTTTCTACTTTATTTTTGCATTCAAAAATATAAGCATTTTCTTCATTTTCTTGAATTGTTCCTAATTTGAAATACAATTCATTTTCTTTATAAATCGATAAGATTTTTCTCATTTCATTTGCAAATTGCCAATGATTCGGTGATACGATTTCTTCCATAATCCTACTTACTGAATCTAATACGGAAATAGCTGGATAATGACTAAGCGTTGCAAGCTCACGCTTTAATACGATATGCCCATCTAAAATACCACGTGCTAAATCTGGTACTGGGCCATTTAAGTCGTCCCCATCAACAAGCACTGTATATATACCTGTTATTGATCCTTTTTGTGTTTTTCCAGACCGTTCTAACAGTTTCTTCATATAACTTTCCATCAAGAGCGTTTTACCACCTATCGGTAACTCTTTAACAGCAATATCAACACTTCGGCGGGCATCAGCAAAACGGGTAACCGAATCCATCATGAGTAATACATTATTGCCTTGGTCGCGAAAATATTCAGCAATAGATGTTGCAAGCTTAGCGGCGCGAAGTTGCATGAGATGGCTTTCATCTGATGTTGCTACAACTACGACACTTTTTTTCATTCCTTCTTCGCCTAGTTCTTTTCGGATAAAGTCTTTTACTTCTCGGCCACGCTCTCCTACTAAACTAATAACATTAATATCAGCTTTCGCGTTTTTCGCAATCATTCCAAGTAAAGTAGATTTACCTACACCAGATCCAGCGAAAATACCAATTTTTTGACCGATTCCAATTGTTAGCATAGAATCTATCGATTTAATTCCCGTCTCAAATACATCGGTAATTTCTTCACGCTCAAATGCATGTATAGGCGGGGCATCTAATTTTATTTTCTGGAGTGGTATGTTTTCAGCGTTCTCATTTAACACTTCACCATTTGCGCTTAACACTTTTCCAAGCAAATGATTACCACGAGGTACAGCAACATCTTCAGCAATTAATGTGACCGAATCTCCGTAACATACTTTTTCAGTCTGTTCGAATGGGAGTAACATATTATTTTCTTTTTCAATCGCAATTACTTCGCATAAGACATTATGTTCTCCAACGAGGCAAACATCCCCAATCTTCGCTTTCGGCCCTTTCGCTACGAAAAACTGCTCTTGTACACTATGAACTTTACCAACTTTCGTATACAGCGGTGTTTCAATGAACGTGTTCCATTTATCATTCTCATTCATTAAAAGCCTGTTCATACGTTTTGCTCCTCAAATACTTTCTCTTCTTCCCATTTCTGACGAAGTTTCGCAAATATAGGCGCAAATTTAAATTCGAAAAATTCCTTTTCTTCTTCCAGAACAAATTCACCAAATTGTAAGGAGAAATCATACTTCCATTCAACTAATTGCAAAAGCCAATATTCTTTCGTATTTTCTTTCTCTTCTTGAATGCGTTCAAATGTTTCTGGATGTACTGTAATGATTAATTTTTCAAATGAAGTAGGCAATGTTTGAACAATGCCAGTTAAAATTGGTAAAACATCTAGTAATCGTGAATCTACCGCTTGATTCACAATTTTTTCCGCTAACTGGAAGGATTGATCCCATAGTAATTCTGTCCATTCAAACGCTATTTCTTGTTGTTCTTTTTGAAACTGAATACGCGCTGCTTCCATCTGTTCCATTTGCTCATGGATGTGCTTTTGAAATTCTTCTTTCCCTTGCATCAACTGCTGTTGCTCTCGTTCTAACGTTTGCTGCTCTTTCCTTAGTTGACCCATTTCAACATGTAATGCATCTTGCTGCGCACGAAGTTCTACATGATCAACTTGCACTTCTTCCTCTATATGAACTGAGGCTGGCTTTGGAAATTGTAATTCATACGTCTCTTCAGAAAAAGAAACAGAATTCTTCGGAATTCTGTTTTTAAATAAGGACATCATCTTCACCTCTTTGAATGATAATTCTTCCTTCTTTCTCTAACTTTTTCACTGTACCTGTAATCGTCTGCTGTGCTTTTTCAGCATCTGTCATCTTAAGTGGTCCTAAACCATCTAATTCTTCTAAAATCATCTCTTTACGATTCATAGACATACATGTAAATAGTTTCTCTTTAATTTCTTCTTTTGCAATTTTAAGTGCTTTTGCGATAACACCATTATCTGTAATTTCCTCTAATACACGGCGAAGCGCAAGATCTTCAAGGCCGAGTAAGTCTTCAAAGACAAACATGTTTTCTTTAATTTTTTCAGATAGTTCATAGTCCATCTCATCCAGCTTTTGAAAGACTGTTTTTTCAACACCTCGTGAAACGTTATTTAAAATGTTCACAATTGTTTTCAAGCCATCTGTTTTATTAATTGCACTAAATGCCATATTATTTAATTTCGCTTTTAATAATTCACTAATTTGATTAATTAATTCGCCATCTACTTGTTCTAGCTTTGCAATACCCATTACTGTTTCTACTCGTTTATAATCTGGTAATCTCTCAATTAATTGAGAAGCAAGCTGCGGCTTAATATAAGAAGCAATAATCGCAATCGTCTGCGGTGATTCATCATTAAGTACTGTAAGAAGTGGTTCTAAATCTGTTAGTGAATTTAAGAATTCAAATGGATTATCTTTGTTATACCAAAGGTCTTCCAATAATTTTTCTAGTTCGTCTTCTGGCATATTTTTAAATATGCGACGAATATACTCTTTATCCGGAGTGACTAGATTCAATTCTTTTACATTTAGTTCATATAAGAACTCCCCTAGTACATTTTCTAATGTTTCTGGTTTATATACACGAAACTTCGCGATTTCACGAAGTAATACTTCTTTTTCCTCAGCTGTCATATATTCAATGACTTTTGCTGCCACCTCTTCATCTAATGTACGAATGAGGATGGCAGCTTTTTCTTTGGAGGAGATTCCATCTAACATCGTTGTTCCTCCCTTACTGTCCGTTTAACCATTTTTTAATAACTTTTGCAGTACCTTCTACATGTTCCTTCGTAGCATCTTGCACTTGTTCATCTAACGTTGGTTCTTTCGGTTTTTCTAGTTCAGGTTTTGGTTCAGGCTCTATTTTTTCTTCAGGAATTTCCATAATACTTTCACTACTTGCTGCAACTTCATCTTCTACTAAGTATTCTTCATATTCCTCTTCTTCTTTCTTTTTCTTACGTCTCGCTAGGAAGAACCATACTAAACCAACAAGCGCTAGCAAGCCACCTGTAATTCCACCGATTAGCCACCAGTTCAAGCCACTTTCTTCTTGTTTTTTCGGCTCTTCTGCTTTTGGTTGATCAAATTGAACTGTTACAACGTTAACTTGTCCATTTGTAAAGTTTCCGTTCGGATCAGCTTGCAGTCCTGCTGCTGTTCCGATTGCTTCTTTAAACGTTGTCATATCGATTCTTCTTTTTACTAACGTATCATTATCTACCCATACTACAACATTTGTTTTCGTCAATTCTGGGTGTTTCTTAATCGTTTCAACTGTTTTATCTATTTCATAGTTTTCGATTTTGTTACCGTTTTTATTATCGTAGACGATTTTACCATTTTGATTATTGTTCGTACCGTAGTTTGGTACTTCACCGTTCGCTGTAATACCAGCATCTTGCTTCGCATCTGCACCTTCTTGGGCAGTAGAACTTTCTTCTTTCTCTTGTTTACTACGAAGTACACCTTTATCACCATATTTTTCTGACTGACGTGTTACTTCATCATAATTTACGGTAACTTTCGTATTCACTTTATATTCATTTGGTTTAAACATCGTCATTAGCGTTGCATCAATATCTTGTTTTAACTTACCTTCAATTTGATGTTGCATCTCAACTTCTTTTTCATAAGACGAAGAACTGTTAGCATTCGCTGCATCCGCTCCTTTTGAGATTACACCTTTTTTACTATCTATTACACTTACTTCTTCCGGCTTTACACCAGGAACTGCCGCACTAATCATTTGCTGTATACCCGCAACTTGATCAGCTGTTAAAAGTTGTCCACGTTTCACACCAACAGTAATTGCCGCTGTTCCTTTCGCTTTTTCCTCATCAAAAATCGTTTCTTTTTCAGGTAACGTAATTTGCACATTTGCCGTTTCAACTGTTGCAAAGTTTCTTACAATATCTTGCTCCAATTGCTTTTTCGTACCGACAATTTGCTTCATTTTTTTATCTTGCTCACTTGAACCGAGCGAGCTTTCTAATAAAATTTCCTCACCGCTTTTCGAATTAAACGGTAAGCCCATTCCATTCATTTCTTTTCGAACCCATGGAGCATCATTCTTTTGCACACGAATCGAACCATCGGCTGCTAATTGATAATCAACACCTAGCTTCGATAATTCTGCTGTAATCTCTTGTTTGTCTGCATCATTTAAATTTTGATATACAACAACATATTTATCCGGCAAGGTGAAGTATAAAAGTGCTCCTGTTACAATGGCTAAAAGTGCAGCACCAATTACTAATTTATGCCACGTTTTTAACGATTGGAAAACATTTCTTATCTTTTCCATTTAAACACACCCGTCCACTTTCCTAAATTTGCATATTAATTAGCGACTTATAATTTTCAATAAGATTATCACGCACAAGAGCTGCAGTTTTCATTTGTGATTCAGCTTTTTTTTGCTGAATTAAAACGTCATGTGTTTCTCCTACCCCTTTTGTTAATAAATCATATACCGCTGTTTGGGCATTGTTTTGCGTTTGATTCATATCTTCCAATAAATCAATAAACTTTTTCCCTTCAACTACAGATGTTTGCGAAGGTTTAGAAGCGCCAATTGTCTGAATCGCTCCAAATGGCTGTGTCTGTATCAATGGTTGAATTTTCATTTCTCGTCTTCTCCCTTATCCTCTGCCAATCTCTAAATCTTTATCGAGCATTTTTTTGTTCGCATTTAATACACTTGTATTTGCTTCATACATTTTTTGAGCAATCATTACATTCGTCATTTCAGCTGTCACATCAATGTTCGGATAACGTACATATCCTTCTTCATTTGCATGCGGATGCGTCGGATCATACACTAAATTTTCAGCTTTATCTGCTTCAATACTTTTTATTTTCACTCCATTTGCAGGAGTACTGTTTAACATATTTGCAAAACTATTGTTTGATTCTAGCACTACACTACGGCGCTCATACAAATCTGCTCCTGGTGCTGCAGTCGTATTTGCATTTACGATATTATTAGAAGTAACTTCCATCCATTTTCGTGCTGTAGTAAGCCCTGAACCGCTTGCATTAATTGCCTGAAACATAAGTTGCCTCTCCCTCTATTCTTAACGTCCACGCGCTGCCTGGTTAATTGCATATTGCGTATTAATCGCGTTAATTGAAATACCGTATAATTGATTTGCTTTCATTAAATCTAGCATTTCTGTTGATACATCAACACTATTTCCATCTTTATTCATTTGCATTGATTTCGTTTGAATCTTTGCATATGTATTTTTCATATTTACTGTTGGTAAGTGCATTTCATTCGTTTGATATAAATCTGGATTGCTTTTTAAATCTGAAGGATTACTTTTATATAATGCACTACTTTTATTCATCTGTTCAGCAAATGTTACATCTTGTGCTTGATAGCCAGGTGTATTTGCATTTGCAATATTACTAGAAACAGCATTTCGTTTCGTCACTAAATAATTCATATAGTGGCTTACATCACTTACTAAATCTGGCATATTCAACATCCTTTCTTTTCCACTTGGCTATTTCGAACATCATTATCCACTAATAGAAGTTTCACTTCATTATTTATTTTCTTATATGTATTTATTAAAATATTAACTGTTATGTACCCTTACATATTTTATTCCATTTTTCCATTGTTGTCTTTAGAAAAATACAAAAATATAAAAAAGAATGAAAAAAACTGTATACACGTAGTAATCTATGGCTCATTTCGATATATGTACTACAAACTAACATCCATTTTTATATTGTTATAGAGAACTACTATTTTTTTCACTACAGCCATGAAGAGAAACCTCAATCAGCGGAACTCCTAAATAAAGGGATGGATTCCCTTTCAAGAAGGGAACCCTTTTCCATACTTTATATTTAATATTTACCGTAAAATGAATTAGCTTTCATTCGCCCATCATTTGTCATAATCATTTCTTCCAAAATCTTCTGCTTATCTCGAATGTGCTGAGCTGCCTTAATAATAAATGGACTTACTTCCGCTGCAACTTGTGCGCGTGTTTCTTCATCCAATGTCATCATCCAGCGATTTAACATTGTACTCTTCTCAGCAAACTCTTCATCTGACACTTGCAATTCACCGATTTCATTAAAACAGCCGACAAATGCTCGATAAATATCATTGTTCATTTTCGAGTGCTCCGCGGTAACCATCTATTAAATCTTGTAATACTTTCACAATCGTATCGATATCTTTTGCTTCACGTGTTACTTTCATTGTTTGAATTTGAATGCTAATCCAATCATATAAGCCAAATAGACTATCATATAAATCTTTCGTAATTTCAGGATTTAATTGCAACTTTAATTCTTCAAAAATACGCTCTAACTTTTCAAGAAGCGCATCACCTTCTTGTAGTTTAAAAGTATGTAAAAGCTCTTCTAAATTACGAAATTCTACAATACATCTTTCATAAATAAAAATTGTATTTTTAATTGGATTACTCGTCATAATATCATTTTGCATATAACGTTGCCATGCTTGCATACAATCACTTCCTTAGCTTTTCATTAATCATCACTTTTTTGTTTTGTCATTGCTTTAATTGTTTTTAATTGGCTATCAAGCGCTGCTAATGTACTTTCTAACTTTTGATACTTCTTCACAATTTCATCTTGCTTTTGCAAGTTTTGTGATTCAATATCTTTAATCTTCTTATCTAAATCACTTACACGCGAATCGATGTTTTTCACACGTTCCCCAACTACACCCTTATCACCAAATAACTTTTCAAGTGGTTCTTCCATCATCTTTCCTATCCCATTTGAACTAAAGAAGAACTGTTTTGCTGCATCAGGATTATCTTTTAACGCTTTTGTCAATTTTTCATCGTCCACTTGCATTGTTCCATCTTGTTTTAATTGAATACCGTATGTGAACAAATAGTTGCCATCCTTTGAAAACGTCACGACGTTATTCATCATTTGGCGAACACTTTGCATAATTGCTTGTCCTTGGAAAGCTCCATTTTTCCCATCAAAAATATCAGCTGTACCTACAGCTTTATTGTAATCAGCTACCATTTTCTTAATTAAATTCGCTGCTTCTGTGACGTTTGAATCACTAACTGTAAACTTCAAATCTATGCCTTTTTGATCCACCGCTTTTGTATCTGCACCCGCGTCACCACTAGGCTTATTTTCAACTATCGGATCGGTTACTTTTAAAAGCTCAATCTTCACACCAGGAAGTGATTCAATTGTGTTGCTAGCGCTTTTTTCTTCAATACCATTGATACTATATATTGCATCTAATGCTTTATTAATCGTATTTAATTTCATTTCTGAAGTAGAGCCTTCCACTTTCGAATAAAACAAATCCGTAAGTACATTAGGCGGTGTTTCTTCTAATTTAATATTATTTGTTGCCCCTTCTTTCGTAGAGGACATGAAGATTTTTTTACCAAGTGTATATACTGATACACCATAATCCCCATCATTAATTTTATTAATTAAATCTTTATATGTCATATCAGTTGTTACTTTTAGTTCTTTTTCACCTAGTTTTATTGTTTCATTTCTTGGAAGCTTCTCATTTATATCAGTAATATCATTAGATGCGATTTGATGTCGCTGTGCAAGCTGATTAATCTTTATATTAAATGTTCCTGCAATAGCTCCACCATCTGCTTTTACGTTTATATAGCCATCTTGTGATGTCGTTACTTTTTTTTCATTCCCTTTAAAAGCCGCTAAGTTTTTAAAGGTTTGTGTGAAAGAACTAAATTCTGATTTTAAACTTGTGTATAATAGTTTATCTTGTGAAAGCTGGTTCTTTTCATTTGTATACGGTGTTTTTCTCATAGCTAACGCGTTCATTTCTAATTCAACGAAGTTAGAAGTATCGATCATATTATTACCGAGGTTCCAGATCTGTTGTCTACCGCCAATACCCGTTAACGTTCCTGCCATATTTCTCACTCCTTATCGTTTACATATAATCTAAAATACTCGTTTTACTCATCGTACTAATTGCTTTAAGCGTCGCTTCGTACGTCGCATTAATATATGCTAAATCAGAAATTGCCACCGCTAAATCAACATCTTCAATTTCTTTACGGTTTTCTTGAAGCGCTAAGTTTTGCTCACTTAAAATCGTCTTGAACGTATCTACAGTGTTCATCGTCGCTCCCACTTCTGTTGTACGATTAATAACACTATCTAAGTTTTTCTTATTCTCCTCTAAGAAAGGTTGTAGTGCATTTTGATCGCCGCTCTGCAAAGCATCTTTCATCTTTACTAACGTTTGAATAACAGGAGTTAGTAAATCATCGCCTTTACGAAATGCTTTAATTTCATAACCGTCATTTAGCTTCCACATTACATCTTTTTCGCCACCTTGGTATGTACCATCATCCGCAAACGGTGGTTTTTCTGCACTATCTCCACCAAAAAGATAGCGACCTTGCTCTTTCGTATTCGCTAAATAAACGACTTGTTTTAGAATTTGATCAACTTCTGTTCCAATTGCTTTTAATTCTTTTTCACTATTCGTCCCATTTAGTGCTTGAATCGTTAATTGATCTGCTCTCGTTAAAGATTTCACAATACCTTGTAATGTATTTTCAGTTTGACTTAACACATTTCTAGAATCTGCTATATCTTTTTGCATTTGTTCAATATTTGCCAATGAATGTTGAATCGCAAATGATTTACTTGCTGCTAGTGGATCTTCACTCATAAGAAGGTTTTTCTTCCCTGAAGTTACTTGATTTCGATGATATTGCTGCTGCACATTCAAATCCATTAACTGATTCTTTGCCCAGTTTGCATTTTGAAATGTAGATACTCTCATCCCTATTTTCTCCTTTATCTATATTTGAATTGGCGCAAAGAAGAAACCGCAGATATGTACGGTCATTCCCTTATCTAACCGCGCCCTCTGCCCACATAAAGAAAGAGCTTTTTTCTTTCTTCTTTGTATTACCTGTTACCTAATAATTGAAAACAAACTATCAAATACTTCATTCATCGTATTAATCGCTTTAGAGTTCGCCACGAAGTATTTTTGGAAGGCCATTAAATTTACCATTTCCTCTTCCATATTCACGCCTTCGATACTCATTTTTTCTTGCTGAATACCATCCAGTAAATCACCATGAATACTTTGATAGGCATTCACTGCACTTTTATCTGAAGCTACACCAACTATGAATTGGTCTAATGCTTGTTTATACGTAAGCCCCTCTTTATAATTTCCATCTGTAATTCCTGCCAGTTTATTTGCTGTTTCAGCAGATATTTTCATTTTCGAAACATCTTGTGCAAATTCTGGGTTTAATTTCATCTCTTGCGCGTAATCTCCAACGAAGAAATCTTTTCCCATCACTGTATTCACTTGCGTTTTCACTGAACTCATGAAGTCTTCAAGATTTTTCTTATAACCTGCAATCTTCGCTTTCGTATCTATCGCTGATTGAATCGCGCCGCTAGTTAAAGGAATTTCCGAACCATAAATTTCAACAGACATTGGTTCTTTTTCTTTATTTAATTGAAGTGGATATGTATCTTGTCCATTCACTGTTAAAACACCATTCATTCTAACACTTACAATATTAGGATTCATAGATTCATAAGACACTTCTATATCGGCATACTTAGACATCTCTGTAACGATACGATCACGTTCGTCTAGAAGTTGATTCGGTACTTGTGTGCCAGCTTGCCCAATTTTTTTATTCGCTTCTGCTAAACTAGCAGCAAGACGATTAAATTCATTCACATGCGCTTCAATATCTTCTGTCGTCTGGATTTCCGCCGTAGCTAAGTTTTTTGCAAGGCGATTTACCTGACTTGTGAATTTTCCCGTTTCAGCAATTAATGTATCATAGTAGTTTGATTGCTCTGGATTTTTTGCAACTTCACGGAAAGCGTTGAAGAACCCGTCCATTAAACTGGATAACGAATTCTTTCCAGTCGTACCTACCATAGACTCTACTCTCGATAAAGTAGAATTCATATATGCATAATATGAGAACTGTGACAATTGATCATTATATTGCTTCGTTTTCACTTCGTCCGTAATACGATCAACACCTAATGTTTGTACACCGTTACCAATTCTTTGTGCCGGCATATGCCCATTACTCGCTCCAGCAGAGGCAATATTCACTGCTTGACGTACATAACCTGGAGTATGAATGTTAGACAAGTTTTGTTTCGTCGTTTGTAATCCCATTTGGGCCGCTAGCATACCTGATAGCGGTGTATTATAATCAGATAATCTCATATCGATTCACTTCTCCTTTACAAAAGTTCGTTCATAAAGATTTGCGAATTATTGTTTCTCTCCAAATTATATTCAGAAACCGAATCCACAATACTTTCTGTAGTTTTTAATAGTACGTTTAAGTAATATTGATTTTTCAAAAGAATCATTTTTACATTCTCTTCTAATTCAACTAATGTTTTTTGTAATTTTTCTATTTTTTCAATTTCTTCATGAGAAAAATACGAAAATAACGTACTCACACGAAATGGTTCAACTCCCTGTTCTTTACAAAACTGAACAACCATCTCTTCAAATGAGCTTGATAATCCTTTTAAACCATCTATGTACTGTAATTGCTCTATTTGTAACTTTTGAACTGCATTTACATTTTTATGTTTTAAATTCTCGTATATGTTTTCTCCAAGTACTTGAATATTTTCATATGCTTTTTGAATAATCACGAGCTTTTCATATAATTGTATGTACATATAATTTCCCTCCTTTTACAAGACTAGATTTACAATTAAACCGTGGATTTCTCCGATTTGATTTAACATTTCTAAATGTCCTGTTTTTGTATTAATCAAATTCATAACATCTTCTAACTCATTTAATCCCATTTCTGCCTGTTTCACAATCGTCATTTTCTGTGAATATCCGTAACGCGGATGACGAGACATAACGTCTTTATATTGCAATACATTATCAACATAAAAATTCAAAAATGATTTCACCGTATTTTTATATTCCATAACATTATCAAGCGTTAATTCCATTTCAATTTTCTCTTTAATTTCTCCAATATTATCGACAAACGCTTCCATTTGTTCTAACAATTTATCTTTTTTCGGATCTGCATGCAAATTATCCGAAAATGCAAGTCCTGTCCTGACATTTGCTTCTTTCGGCATTTGAGTAGCAGGCGGTATATGCGATAAAATTGGATTATGCGAGATAGAACGTAGCATATATATCACCTATTTATTTTTTTATTTCTTCCTAAAGTTAATCGTAAAATCCATTTATTTATAATTATACTCTGAACACTCATATTTTGCAGTTATTTTTTATAGAAGATATGTTACAATTTAGCATGAGGTGGCACAATTCTATGAATATTTTTCTTTGTGGTTCAAATCAATTAACAGCATTAGATCAAGAAGAAATTAAAAAGTTTTTAACTGACTATGCTCATAAGCATAAAATTTACATATTATGTTATAAGTCTATTGAAAATGAAGTTCTTCGTTTTTTCATCGAAAACGAAAGACTCGCCCAAAATTTATGCCTTTACACACTACAACCGTTACAAGCAGTAACAGATGAATTTCAAGAAGTCGTTGATTACTTAAAAAAACACGGAGCCGAATACGTTGCTTTTGATCACCCTACCGACTCCATTTACCGATCAGATTATATGTTTTTTGTAAAACAAATTATTGAAGATACCGATTTAGTTCTCTGTTTTTATAATGGAGACAAACATACATCAGTTATTCCTGTTGATATTGCAAAAGAAGCGGGGATTGATGCTGTTATTTATGATTTACCAGGTTTACATGAAAAGCAAATGAAAAAAAGCTTTGAACAAAAAATTCGTATGATGTAAAGGGGGAGGCACAATATCGTTATTGTGCCCATTGTAAATATGATAATTGAACAAGATTATGATCATTTTATCGCGAGTTTTAAGCAACAATTCAATATGGATATCGCTTCGTATAAACAAGATAGAATGCGCCGTAGAATTGATGCTTTTATTACGAGAAAAGGCTTTGAAAACTACATTAATTTTTTTAGCCATTTACGTGCCGATCAAAATTTATTTTTAAGCTTTATTGACTATATTACAATTAACGTTTCAGAGTTTTTCAGAAATAAAGAACGCTGGCAAACGTTAGAGACGAAAGCACTACCAAAATTACTTGAACAAAATAACGGGAAATTAAAAATATGGAGTGCCGCCTGCGCTGCCGGTGAAGAGCCATACACACTCTCTTTAATTTTATCGAAACATCTTTCTCCATTTCGCTTTGAAATACAAGCAACGGATCTTGATTTTCATATATTGGAAACTGCAAAGCGCGGTCAATATACAGAACGTTCTTTAAAAGAATTACCTACCGATTTGAAAGAGCGCCATTTTACGAAAGAGGATGATACATATTCATTGCATCAAAGCATTAAGCAACATGTCACGTTCAAACAACACGACCTCTTAATGCAGTCATTCGATACAAATTACGATTTAATCGTATGTCGTAATGTAATGATTTACTTTACAGAAGAAGCGAGAGTAAAACTGTATGAAAAGTTTAGTCGTTCTTTACGAAAAGGTGGCGTACTATTTGTTGGTAGTACAGAACAAATTTTAACGCCCGAACGCTACAACCTTCAGCGATTCGATACATTTTTCTACGAAAAAATATAAAAAGGTCGTCACAATTGAAGTGACGACCTTTTTATATAACTCGAATCAAAATAATAGCAACAATCCATATAAAGAGAAAAAGAAACGTCATTGACCATTTATGTTCTTGCATCGCTTGTTTCAATGTTTGAGATAGTTGCGTCATATTCATTTCTGCGAGCGCTCTCCATACACTTACATCTCGATCTTTACCCATGCGATCCATGCCGCTAATTAAAATGGTTTCATTAGACAATTTCGTTATATAAGCAGCAATAACCGTTACCATTAAATTTATATTTCCTTCTGAAGAATCACTTTCTACCCTAGAAATAAGCGCACTCACATCTAGTAACGGGATATGTACCTTTCTACCAAATGATAATTGTACTTCAGCAAAATCATACGTTCCATCTAACAAAGGAAGTTCTTTTATATGTGCTTGCTTAACAAGTCCTTGCAGGCTTCTAATTACTTGTTCGTATATTTTTTCTGCTTGCTTTCCTTCTCCAGATAAAGTATGTAGCTTTTTAAAGAGTTGTAACACTGTATCCATCTCTTTAAAAAGCATTTCCTTCATACTCTTTCCATCACTTACACTTGCAAGTAAAATTCCTATTTCATTATTTTTCGTAACGATTGTAGATTGTCCAGTAAACACTAGGTTACTACGCTTTCGCTCTTTCTGAATTTCATGTTCTGAAATAGCTTTAGGCTGTTTTAATGGTTGCAGCGTCTTATTTTCAATTGTTGTACGTTTAATTTCCATTTAAGCGCCTCCACTACTATGAAATAATTAGCCCCATTCTTTATTACTCTTTAAAACTAAAAACAGTACGAATAAACCTGACATGATAGCAAACACATTAGATGCTTGTACTCCTTGCTCACCTTGTTCCTGTTTCTTCTCTTCTGGCTCTTCTTTCTTTTTCGAGACATCGTGATTGTCATTTTTTCCTTTTTTCTCTTTTTGAGCCTTTGCATTCGTTACTTCTTTATTTTCTTTCAACGGCTCTTTTATCACGTAGTTCATTTCTTCTTTCTCTTTTAACGGCTCTCTTATAAAACTGTTTACTTCTTCGTCTTGCCTCGGAATTTGGACAACCGGAAGTTTTTCTTCTTGAAGCGGGATTTCTACTTTCCAATCGTCCTGCTCCCCAGTTTCGTTCTTCTCTTCTAACGTATTTTCATCCTCTTTTTCTTCTGGCTTTTTACCATCTTCCATTTTTTTCTCAAAAATAGAAACGATATATTCACTTTCCACCACCAGTTTATTACCTGCCGCATCTATTATTTCCACAAATAGTTTATATGGTCCAATTGGCAAATCAGCAGTTATTTCAATTACTTTTTGCCAATCCATTTCACGCTTGTTGTAGTCTAATAAAAAAGGAATCTCTTGTTCGTCTTTTCCCTTTAATATAACGCGGGCTTCTTTCACAACTGATTCTATGTCTGCTGCCTTCACTCGTACACGTATAGAATCACCTTGTTTTCGTTCAATTACGTTCTCCTTTGCCTCGTCAACAGTAACTTTATGCAACTTCGGCAACTCTTTATCTATTGTTGGCGCTTCATTATTTATACGAATAAGCGGGACTTTCACTTCATTTTCTATAAGCTCTTCCTTCTCATTTTCTTTATAACTTTGAACGAGCTGAAGATGCCATTCACCTTGCAAATCAAAAACCTCGATCTTATAGTTCGCAATCCATTGCTTCGTTTCTTCTTCATACTCAAAAAATAGCATTCTTTCTTGTGCATATTGCTCGCCATTGTTTTGCAATATACCTTTCATACTTTGAATGCTTTTCTCATTTCGTTCCACAGTAATCCGCAATTCTTCGCCAACCTTCAATTCCTGCTTATTTACTGTAATAATCCCTTGATCTGTTTCTATCTTTCTTCCGATTTCTTGTTCATTCGTTACTTCTTTTTGTTCCTCTTCAACTTCGTTCATTTCCACTCGTTCTGTCTGCTCTTGAATTGCCTTGTTTTTTTCTTGTATGTCCACTTCATTTATATTTTGATCTCGCTCAATTTGTTCTTCCGCTTGAATTTGCAAAGGGAATAACAAATGTATGCATAGCCAGCAAACTAGAAAAAGCTTTACGTTTTTCATCTACTTGTTCAAACTCCTATTTCAACGCCTTACAGCGTTTTCGTCACTTTTACTCCGAAAAATCCATCTACATTTACAAGTTCACCATACGCCACTAATACATCGTTTACATAAATTTGAATCGGTTCATCAATATCTTCATCCAATACAACCGCTTCATTTTCTTGTAAACTTAATATATCTTGAATTGTTTTCACAGTACTTCCAAATACAAACTTCACATTCATTTCTACATTTTGCAAGATGGATGTATCCATATATACTGGCTCGATTTGTTTAACTTCTTTAAATTCAATAGGTTGCACAACAGGTACTACAATGTCTTCCTCTTCTATTTCTTCCTCAATCTGTTCCTCTTGCCCTTCCACCATTGGGTATAGAAGTCGCCTCACCATTTCTTTCGCCTCTGAAATCGGTAAAATTTGATACATTTTCGATTGAAGTAAATCGCCAATTTCAATGTTGAATGTAATTTGGACAAGCTCGTCCCCTTCCATAGCTTCACCCAAATATTCCATTTCTTCTCGCAGCGTAACAAATTTAACTTCTGGTGGTGTCATATCCATTTTTTCTTTAAACATTTCTGACATGGCAGTTGCCGCATGCCCCATCATTTGATTCATAATTTCTTTAATACCACTTAACTCTAATTCACTTAGCTCTTTCTCAGGATCAATTTCTCCTGTCCCCATCATCATCAAATCTACCATTGTTAAAGCAACATCTTTCGTAAATACGAATACGTTCTCATTTTTTAATCCTTCAACAAAATCAACATTTAAAATGACGAATGGTACAGGTACCCCATCATAATGACGAACATTAATCGCCTCTACGTGTGGTGTGCTAATAGTGACTGGCTGATTTAAAAGTGTTGATAATACTGTTGAAGCTGAACCAATTGATATATTCGCAATTTCACCTAGCACATCTTTCTCTTCTTGCGTTAACTGCTCTTTTTCAACATGTTCTTCTACAATCTCAGTTTCCACGATTTCTGCCGACTCATTTGTTTCTTCCACTTCACCAGATAATTGCAGTAATTTATTTATCATTTGTTTCGTATGTTCAACTGAAACAATTTGCACCAATTTAGAGTTTACAAGATTATCTATTTTTAAATCAAACGACACTTTAACAATCATGTTACTTCCATTTATCCCGGAGATCTTCTCCATTTCTTCTGATAGCTTTACAACTTTAATTGTCGGTGGAGACATATCTACTGTGTCTTGGAAGAACTCCGACATAGATGTAGCTGCGAACCCCATCATTTGATTCATCGCTTCTTGTACAGCACTTAGTTCTAATTCACCAAGTTCTTTTCCTTCTTCCACTTCACCTGTCCCCATCATCATTAAATCAGCAATGGATAAAGCAACATTTTGCTGGAGGACAAGTAGATTTTCCATATCTAAGCCTTTTGTAAAATGAATATTTAATACAACATGAGGAACTTCAACATCACTTGTATCATATAAATCTACTACCTCTACACGAGGAGCAGTTATACTTACTTGTCTATTTAAAATTGTTGATAATACTGTCGAAGCTGAACCGAATGATATATTTGCGATTTCACCAAGAATATCGCATTCTTGAGACGTTAAATCCACCTTTTCTTTCTCTAGCACAATTGTACTTGTATCCCCTTGTGTGTTTTGCTCTGGCATTTTCCCCGCCTCCTCATTTCTGTTTTTCCATCTAATAATATAAAGTGAAACTTTAATCAGTAGGGTTTTCTTCATCCCCCATTAATTATTAGCTCACACTAATCGGGCCATGATCTTCCGCCTAACTCCATCGCACTCTCCGAATTTTGAGCTTTGGGTCTTACTACCCGGCAAATAGCGGGATAAATTCTCAATTATTATATTTTAACAAACTTATTATACGAATCTTTCATACATATTTTTCCGATTAAATGTGATTCATTTTTTCATATTCGTAATGAACCAAAAAGCTCCCCAATTGTATACAAGTGGGGAGCCTTCCTTCATTCCTATTATAAACCTTCTGGGTTTAAAATGAGGACCACTCGTCCATCACCAAGAATCGTTGCACCAGAGAAATAGTTAGAGCTCTCTGCAAAGAAGTCACCTAATGACTTTAAGACTATTTCTCTTTGACCGATAATTGTGTTTACAATAAGTCCATAGCTGCGATGTGTATTACGAACAATTAACACAGGAACCATTTGACTATCATATGACTCAAACGCCTCATCTACTGTTTTTTCACCAAATACAGTACTTAAATGCTTCACTTCAATAATTTGATCGCGATAGTTTAATACATCTTTCCCTTGTAAGGATTGAATGTCTTCTCTCTTAATTCGAATTGCTTCAACAATACTTCCAAGAGGTAAAGCATAACGCTTATCATTCGTTTGAACGAGCATCGATTGAATAATGGATAAAGTTAACGGAAGTTCAATTCTGAATGTACTTCCTTTTCCTTCCTCAGAATCGATAATCAAATGGCCACCTAAACTATGGATTGTATGCTTCACAACATCTAATCCGACACCACGTCCTGAAAGATCTGATACGACTTCAGCTGTACTAAATCCTGGTTGGAAGATCAAATCAAATACTTCACGGTCTGTTAATTTATTTGCCTCTGCTTCTGTTACAACGCCATTTTTAATCGCTTTTTCTAATACTTTCCCTTTATAAATACCATTTCCATCATCCGTAATTTGAATAACGACATGATTTCCACTATGAAACGCCTCTAATTTAATCGTACCTGTTTCATTTTTACCTGCATCACGACGTTGTTCAACAGTTTCAATACCATGATCAATCGCATTACGAATTAAATGAACAAGTGGATCACCGATTTCATCAATAACAATTTTATCAACTTCAGTATCTTCACCTGTAATTTGCAAATCAATTTTCTTCCCTAAATCTTTCGCTAACATACGTACCATACGCGGGAAACGGTTAAAAACAGTTTCAATTGGAACCATACGCATATTTAGTAATACATTTTGAATATCTTTTGAAATATCACCTAATCGATTTAAATGCTCAATTAATTCCTTGTTTTGAATCGTTTGTGCCAATTCATCGATGCGCCCACGCTCAATTACACTTTCTTCAAACATATTCATTAGTCTTTCAATTTTCTCTAATTGAACACGAATGGAACGATTCTCCACTTTAGCATTTTTCGTTTTCGTTGTGCTTTTAGCTGACGTAGCACTAGCAGGTTGTGCCACCTCCTCTATAGGGGTTTCCAACTGCGTAACCATAGCAGGTTGTACCACCGCCTCTATAGGAGTTTCCATTTGCGTAACTATAGCAGGTTGTACCGTTTCTTCTACTTGTACAAATTCCTGTACAACGACTTCTGGCGAAACTACTTCCTGCGAGGATTCTCCTTGCTTTACTTCTACTTTATCAATTTCAGAAACATGAAGTACTACTTGTTTCAATTCTTCTACACTACGATCCGTATTCATAAATACTGTGAACTCAAATCCGAAAGCATCCGCCTCGATTTCTTCAATACTTGGAACTGTTTTTTGTATATCACCTAAATTTTGCAGTGCTTCAATACACATAATGGCACGTACTGCTTTTAAAATCGCTTGTTGTTCAACAGTTATGTACACTTCATGCGAAACTACATTCTTATTACTTATACGATTGTTCTCCACGTTGTCTGCAGAAACTTCTACATTACCATTCAATAGCACTTCTAATTTTTGTTTAGTCGATGCAGCATCAATATTACCCATTCCGCCTTGTTGCACATCTGCAACCATCTTCTCCAAATTATCAATGCACTCAAAAATCACATCAATAATATTTGCATTTACCACTATATTCCCATGGCGGATTTCATCTAACACATTTTCCATTTTATGCGTTAAATCCGCCATTTCTGTAAATTCCATACTTGCAGACATACCTTTAAATGTATGAGCTGAGCGGAATATTTCTCCGACTACACCCATATCAGCAGGATTCTGTTCTAAAATTAGCACATTTTCATTTAGCGACTGTAAATGTTCTTCTGATTCTTCAAAAAATATATTTAATAGATCTGTTTGCATTTTAATCCCCTACCTGTCTAACAAACATTTCATTCATGTATAACAATTTAATGTTTTATAACGAGAAAAAAGGGGGCCACACACCATCCGCTATCATTGTTTTGATTCCTTGTGGCACCCCTTTTATATTAGCTATTTGCTACTTTTGTTAAAGCTTCAATTACACGATCCGCTTGGAATGGTTTTACAATAAAGTCTTTTGCCCCGCCTTTAATTGCATCTAATACCATCCCTTGTTGTCCCATTGCAGAACAAATAACAACTTTTGCACTTGCATCAATTTTCATAATTTCTTTTAATGCTTCAAGTCCGTCCATTTCCGGCATAGTAATATCTAATGTTACAATGTCAGGTTGAAGCTCTTTATATTTTTGAATTGCTTCTATCCCATTCTCCGCTTCACCGATAACTTCAAATTCAGCATTACTTTTTAATAAGTTTTTAATCATCGTTCGCATAAACATCGCATCGTCTACAACTAAAATTTTATGTGCCATTCTTTTAGATTCTCTCCTTCTATGTATAAAAATATCTTAATATTTCACCTTATCATTCTCACTCATTATACAAAATAAAACGATAAAATTTAATATTTTTTTAAAAGAATTTCTGTATTTTTATTATATTATTATTAAAATAATATACTATTCTTTTATATAAATGACAACGCGACGGTTTTTCTCCCAATTTTGCGGTGAATCATTTGGTACAACTGGCTTTGTATCTGCATATCCTACCGCAGCTAATCTTTTATCATCCACATGATACACCTCGATTAAGTGATGTATCATATTAGCCGCTCTTGCTGAAGATAATTCCCAGTTAGAAGGAAACTTTTCATTATGGATTGGTCTACTATCTGTATGTCCTTCCACAACAATCGGATTTGGTACCGATTGGAAAAATCCGACTAATTGACTAATTATCTCTTTTGCTTCTGGTTTAACGCTCGCATCACCCGTGTCAAATATTAAATTATCTACTATAACGATGCTTACTCCTGTATCCTCTCGGTATACATTCACTTGACTAATACCGTTATTATCTACATACGCTTTTAACTTTTTATACAAGTCGTCCATTCGCTTCTTTGAGACCATTTTTTCATCATTTTTTTCATGTGAAATATCTGGTATTGTATTTTCCATTACTTTTGCATCTACTTGCTCCGCATCACTAAACTTTTCAAGCATCTTTGATAATTTTACTGTATCTTGCTTTGATGTAGCAACTAGTAATACAAAGAAAGTTAATAATAACATCGTTAAATCAGTAAAAGTTGTCATCCAACGAGGCGATCCCTTTTGCGGTCGTTTTTTCATCATACCACTCCTTGAAATATTAGGCTGCTCGTTTTACTTTTTTTGTCTTCGATTCGTATACATATGTATCCAGTTTTAACTTTAATTTAGAAGGGATTTGCCCACGATATAATTCTGAAATTGCTTCAATTACAAACTTCTTCTCTGTATACAAATCTTCAATTCCACGATATACCTTTTCAGCAAGAGGGATTGCAATCATATTCGCAAGTATAGATCCATACAATGTCGTTAGCATTGCAACTGCCATCCCTGTCCCAATTTGCGACGTATCTTGCAAGTTTTGAAGCATAATGATAAGACCGATTAAAGTCCCTATCATCCCCCAGGCTGGGGCAAAATCACCAATTTTATCTAATAAAGTTGCTCCCTTTCTTAATTCGTACACTTCTGTTTCTACATCTTTCATTAACACTTCTTTTAATTCATCTTCATCGTAACCGCTTAACATGAGTTGAATTCCTTTTTGAATAAACGGATTGTCTACCTGCTCTCCATCAACTTCTAAAGAAAGCAAACCGTGTTTTTTAGACTTTTTCGAAAAATCAACAAACAAATCCGTTAACTGTTCTAAATCTTCTTCTCTTCTATGTAAAACAGTAAAAATACTTTTCGTATATTTTTTTATTTCTCCAAATCGATACGCTACAACAATCGTCGCTGTTGTTCCCCCTATGACAATTAAAATAGATGAAACGTCTAAGAAGTTTTTAAACGCTTTTATTCCGCCGCCGCCAAGCATGATTGCCGCTATCACTATGGCGAAACCTATTATGATACCCATTGGGCTAGAAATGTCAAACTTCCTTTTTTTTCTTTGTGGTCTAGCAAACATTTGATTTTCGTCTCCCATATTCTTGCCCTTCCCTTTTTTATTTTCATAAAACATTTTTTTATTTTAATAATACGTTTTCACATATAATATGTATTATACGCCTATCATCTATTTATCGCAATATACTCATAAAATTGACACATTTCATTTCCATATTAGAATTATGGTATGCCAATATGAGGAGGATCACGATGGAACATAACATTTTACAAGTCATTGCACTAGCTGAAAAACTAAAATACGAAATGCGGCATAGCTGGCTTTCTAACGGACGCCAAGAAAGTGTAGCAGAACATACGTGGCGCATGTCTCTAATGGCCATTTTAGTTGAGCCTTATTTGGATCAAAAAGTAAATATTGAAAAATTACTTAAAATGGTTATTATTCACGACCTAGTCGAAGCTGAAGCAGGTGATATTCCAGCCTTTGATACAATGAATAGTCACGAGTTACAATTACAAAAACAAAAAAATGAACTAGAAGCAATTTTAAATATTAAACAAACATTAACAGGTTCTCTCGGTGAGGAATTGTATGATTTATGGATGGAGTTTGAAGCGAAAGAAACGTACGAAGCAAAAGTTGCGAACGCACTTGATAAACTTGAGGTGAAAATTCAGCATAACGAAGCTCATATTGATACGTGGCTACCAATTGAGCATAAAATGACATTCCAAGTAGCAAAGCATACGAATTTTGATACTTTCCTATCTAAATTACAAAAGATTATTGAACAAGATGGCGAAAAAAAATTAATAGCTGCCGGCATTGACGTTGAAGCTTGCAAACGATAATGAAATAAGACACTCAAAACGAGTGTCTTATTTCATTATTGTTGATACAGCCTGCTTGTAAATAAGTTGTTGTTTTCCATCGACTAACATTAAAACTGTAAATTTATCTACCCCAACAACTTCTCCTACTATTCTAACGCCACTCTTTAAGAAAATTGTAACCGTACCCTTTTCTTCTTTTATTTGTTTATACAACTCTTCTTGTAAATGTTCCAATTACTGTTCTCTCCTTCCTTACAAAACATCTTAATATAAAAAACTATAAATTTTTCATTTATGCACCTTATCTTTTACATTCATAAACTTATTAATTAGTATATCTAAATCTCGGCTAAATAACAAAACTTTATCATGATCCAATCCATGTCTAGCAACAAGTTGAATTAACTCTTTCTTTTTGTTTTCTATTTTATTTTGTAATTGTCCCATCTCCATCTCTTTACTAAAACTCCCTTTTCCCATAATATTACTTGTAAAATTATAGTACAAATTCCCACATAAAAAAATATAAAAATGGTTCTTTTTACAATTTTTTATATTTTTTTATGAACAAATTGCAAATTATATAACGATGCTCCACATATCCACGCATAAATCACCTTACAAATACAATCCAAATGAATTTACAGGCGTTTGTCTAATTACAAATGAGACTGGCTCCTTTCCCCTACAAAAAACATACTGTATATAGTAGTCCATGAACTATAAAGATGAATTTCCTAAAAAGGAGGAAAACACATGAGCTATGGTGGAAGTTGCGCTGGTTTCGGCGGTGGATTTGCTTTGCTTATCGTACTATTCATCCTTCTAATCATTATCGGATGTAGCTGTTGGGGTGGTGGCGGCGGATACGGATATTAACATATCATATCCTTTGCACCAACTCTAAAGGCATGCAGCAAAGAAACTAAAAACTATATGAAAACAGCTCATATTTGAGCTGTTTTTTCATACTTTCGTATGAAATTATATCCCTCTTTTTTGTGATTTCAACTAATAAAAAAACGTTTACTATGAAATAAGAAACGTTTTTTACTTAGGAGGATTACAATGATTAAAGGTCTTTACGAAGCACATTTACCCGTCCGTAACTTAGAAGTGTCTATACCTTTTTACGAATCACTTGGACTGAAATTGTATAAAAGAGGAGACGACATTGCTTTCTTTTGGATTAAAGAAAATGAAAGTTGGCTCGGCCTTTGGGAAGGCACAGAATACAAAGTTAATTATCATCCCTCTTTACGACACATCGCCTTTCAAGTAAGTTTACATGATTTAGAACATGCGATACATTGGCTAAGTCAAAAAGGCATTTCAGCACGAAAAGACTTTGGAATGGAACCAATTGAGCCAATTGTTTTTCCGGAATTAGCACATGCCGCCGTATACTTTAACGACCCTGATGGAAATAGTTTAGAACTGATTGCACAATTACCAGTTGGACTGCCTACAGAAAAGAAAGTGTATTTAAGCGAGTGGAAAAAACAAGTTCAAACATCGTCATTACATAAGGATTAAACTTTTATGTTAATTTGATCCCATTCATTATTTCTTGCCCAGCAATAATTTTTTAAAAATATCATTTGAGAAGAAACTACATATTTATGTTAAAATACAAATAAGTTTGTGAAAGTTTGCACTTAAATGTTAGACTTAAAATAGTTATTGAGTTTAATTAAATAGGAGGGCTATTTTGGGGATCACATTCATTTTCATATGTATTATATTAGTGGCTTCTATTTTGCAAGCAAGTACAGGTTTTGGCTTTTCTATAATGGCAACACCCTTTTTATTAATGCTATTCCTACCACAGGAAGCCATACAAATAAACATTATTTTATCATTAATTATTTCCATATCACTCATTTGGAAAATACGAATGGACGTTGATTTTATTTTACTGAAACGGTTTATTTTTGGAAGTATAGCCGGTGTACCTTTTGGAATTTTAATCTTCATTTCCGTTAACATAAACACTTTTAAATTAACAATTAGCATCCTACTCTTACTATTAACATTGTTGCTAATATGCAATGTTAAAGTTAGATCAACACCGTGTAGAGATTTCGTAGTTGGTGGATTATCTGGACTTTTAACGACGAGTATCGGTATGCCCGCCCCCCCCC
>NZ_MACI01000055.1 GCF_001884105.1 Bacillus luti
TTTATCTGTTTATATATTTCATTAGTTTACTAACTCAAATACTCTTTACTGGAACGGACATAACAATTTGGAAATCAAGTTTTTATGCAATTCCAATTGTATTTTTAGGTTTGTTTATAGGTCAAATTATTTTCAATTGGCTTAATCCACAAGTTTTTAAAATATTTACATATATCCTTTTGAGCTGTACAGGTATTTATCTTCTTATTGACAGTTTGCATTTGTTATAGATGGTACAATGACACATAGATTCAACGGAATTAGTGTTGTATTTTAAAGCTACAAAATCATTATACAAACTAACTAAACGATAAAAAGCGGCTATTATGCCGCTTTTATCGTTTTATGTTAAATATGGTAAAGCTATGAGCCCACCCATCACTATTACAAATACACTGAAAAAAATCATCCAACCTTTTTCTAAATCTGTATATTTCCCTACTTTTACTCCACGTTTTTTTAACTCTATCATAATTATTGCAATTTCACGTGCACACTCAACACTTCCAAATTGTATATAATTGTTATTATATTTAATCTCAAAGACATTTTTCATTTTTTTATGTTGCGAAATGAATTGTATATCCTCTAATGGTATACTATGTTCATTTATTTTTTTAAAATAACAATCTAATCCTTTCATGATCACTCTCTTATTTGTCAACACGATATAATAATAAAAAGTAGCTCCAACGTATAATATATTAGGTATAATTTTACTATTTACCATACATCCTTCGTCTACTAGCAGTTCCTTCTCAATTTCTTCACCAGTTTGTAATTCGTTACGAATGGATTCTTCTAACATTTGTAAAGTTAATTTTTTTAGTAACTCTCCATTTCTCACATAATATTTATCTATATTTATAGAATCATTCGCCTCTTTTTCTAAACGTGTAATTTCTTCCTCTGAATATTGGAGCTCATTTAACATCGATAACAATCTTTTATCCATATTACACACTCCCTTTCCACAGTTTTTGAAGTTTTTTCTTCCCGCGAGAAATTCGATTGTATATATAATCCGCCGTTACTTTTAATTCTTTCGCAATATCATCAATGGAATATCCATCAATATACCTCTTCAAGAAGATATAACGATCTTTATTATTTAAATCTTGGACTATTTCCATAATCTCTTCTTCTTGTTCTATCATGCCTTTCGAGAGGACTCCCACCTCTAAACGTAAGTGAAGGTGGTGAGGTGAATCGAAAGAAATATTTTATTTTCAAGAAAAACAGAAACAAACGTTCTGTTTTTGCTATAATATCCTTAACAAGGAGGTGAATAAAATGACAAAGGAAAATCCATCAAACTATAAAACTCTTCAAATTTGGATTAAAAAAGGGCATCGTATGTATTCTTATTTTCAAGAATCTTGTCATAATGCTAAGAATATGTACAACACCACAAACTTTTATATACGCCAGGTGTACACTGGATTAACACAAGAAAAAGAGTTGCAGCCT
>NZ_MACI01000056.1 GCF_001884105.1 Bacillus luti
ATTATCGCTTCGGCCCCTGGCGTCGGAAAAGGTGGTCTGATTGATTTACCAGCTGTTTGTATTTTACTACTCATTACTGGTTTATTAAGTTTTGGTATACGTGAAAGCGCACGCATTAATAATATTATGGTTCTTATCAAGCTAGCAGTTATTATCGCCTTTATTGTAGCAGGCGCAAAATATGTAAAACCTGAAAACTGGACACCTTTCATTCCATTCGGATACGACGGTATTATTACTGGAGCTGCTACTGTATTCTTTGCATTTTTAGGTTTTGATGCAATTGCAACCGCTGCGGAAGAAACGAAAAAACCACAACGTGATTTACCAATTGGCATTATCGGTTCCCTTCTTATTTGTACTGTTTTATACATGATTGTATCTTTCGTTTTAACAGGTATGGTTCCTTATACACAATTAGATGTGTCTGATCCAGTTGCATTTGCACTGCATTTCGTTGGTGAGGATACAATTGCAGGACTACTCGCTGTTGGGGCGATGACGGGAATGACAACCGTTCTTTTAGTCGTTATGTATGGACAAGTTCGCGTTTCTTATGCGATGAGCCGCGACGGTTTACTTCCAAAAGCTTTAGCGCGTGTGAATAAAAGAGTGAAAATTCCTTTATTAAATACGTGGATCACTGGCGTTGTTGCCGCTTTATTAGCCGGACTTTTAGACTTACACTTACTAGCTAATTTAGTAAATATCGGTACGTTAACAGCATTCACATTCGTTTGCTGCGCTGTCCTTATTTTGCGAAAAACACACCCTGACTTAAAACGGGGATTCCGTACACCTTTCGTACCTGTATTACCAGTTGTTGCGATTCTTTGCTGTTTATATTTAATGATTAATTTGTCTAAAACAACATGGATTAGCTTTATAGCTTGGCTTATAGTCGGCTTATGCTTCTATTTCTTCTACTCTAGAAAACATAGTCATTTAGCTACTGAAAAAACAAATGATGAAAAGAAAAAAGCATAACAAAATAGCTCGCCTATAAACTGGCGAGCTATTTTTATGCGTTTCATTAACGATTGTAAAATGAAAAATCTGCCCAATTTCCTATTAGTGTGGAACTTTTCAGAATGCCTATTCCGATCGTACACGAGCTCCACATTTGCATACAGATCTCCTTTACTTCGTTCCCTTCTTTTTCTTCCATGCATTCACACTATCAAAGAAAAAGTTAATAAATAACGTGCCTAAACCCGCTAATAAGAAAGTCATTAAAAATAGAACCCAAATACTTTTATCTTTTAATAGATAATATCCTACAAGGAGCACAACCGCGATCCATACATATTCAAGAATTCTTTTTAGCTTTTTCTGTTCCAACTTATTCGCTCCCTTTTTCTATGCTATTTTTAGTATAACAAAAAAGAAGCCTATCATGATAAGCTTCTTTTTCTTCACTCTTATTTGTTCATACTTTTTTCAACAAGTGAAATCGCATACTCTAATGTACGATTCATCGTTTCTACCTGTGCATCTTTTACTTTCACATCTTTTAATACAGCCTCTGCAACTGTAATTTTTTGATGTAATGATTTCACTGAACCGTCCGTTACATTCGCAGCTTGTGCTTTTTTCACTACTGCTTTTGCAGATTCAATATTGATTTGTAATTTTTCTTTCAGTGTTTTCGGTTGTTCTACTACTTTAGATTGTACAAATGTTTGATTTGCAGTTTTTAATTCATTATACGCTTGAATAATTTGTTCCCCAGTACTTGCTATATTTTCAAACACTTGCTTCGCATTATTATAGCTTTTCTCTAATTCTTGAAATGCCTCTTTTGAATATTGACCTGGCTTATCACCAAATTCATACACACCAGCTAACACTTCTTTTACTTTTACAAGCTCTTCAAATAGCGCATTTACTTGTTCTAACTTCGTACGAATAGAAAACTCATTGTACGCTGCTAATACTTCTGAAGAACTTAACGCTTTGCTATATAATTTCGCAAGCGCAATTTGACCATTTAACGGAATACCACCATTTCCGTTACTATCAGGGTCTGCTCCAAATGCAAATGGTACGTTCGGGTGATACACTTTCCCAGTAGCTGGCTGACTATTTACTTTTTTACCATCTACGTAAATAGCTACTTCACTTCCGTTATACGTTCCTGTTAAGTGATATGTTTTATTTGCTTCTAATTGAACTCCAACACGTTTATAACTGCCGCCAATGTGAGCCCATAATTCAACATATCCACTTCCTGTAGATTCAAAACCAATTCCTCCGCCCTCTGTATTTTGCAAAATACCTTGGCCACGAATTTCATTCATTGAAAATACAGTTTCTAACGTAAATGTATTTGCTACTTTTTCTTTTTGTGCTGCTGAAAATGGAAGGTATCCAAATGTATTTGCTTTTCCGTTTAACTTCATTACATTCTTTTTCAATGCTTTATCATATTCAATAGTCACATTGCCTTTTACATCACCTTTTGTAACAAATGGTGAATTATCTTTAAATGTACCATCTGCAAAGTTCACATCGAAAACATCAGCCTTTGGCACTTTTACATTCGGATCGATATTATCTTTTTTCGTAGTAATTTCTGCCGTTAATGGCTGTGTGCTTTCATTGCCAAATGAATCAATTGCAACAACTTCAAGTAGATATGTTTTCCCACCATCTAACCCTGCAAGCGTAAACGTAAGGTCTTTTGGCACTGGGTCACGGTAAAACTCCGAGAATGCTAATAATTTGTTTTTAATCTCGCCTGTTTGTTTATCCTTTGCTTGTACGCGATAAGAATGAACAAGAAGGTTGTCCAACGCTTGCGGGAATGTTACTGTTGCTGCATTTTCTGTTACATTTGATACAGCAAGCTTTGCATCTTTAGCAAAGTATGGCTTTTCTTTATCACGATCTTCTACATGTGTAAATGTGTCTTTCTTTGCTGGTAATTTAATTTTCCAAGGCTCGCCTGTCCAAGAATTTGTATGGAAATCACGGCGATTTATCGTTACCTCTTCATCATCTACTTCTACTAATAAGCCTTGGCTTAATGTACTAGCTCCTGGTGGGATATTCCCTTGTACTTTCCCACCTTCAACTTCCATATAACTTACTGAAGATGTACCAACTGATGTAAAGTCTTTTTGATGAATCGATCTCGGGTCATCTAATGGATAATGTGAATGACCTGAAAACGTAATGACTTGTGGGTATTGTTTTAATACCTCATTAATTTTTGCACTATCTTTTGTTCCCCACTCTTGACTACCGTATACTGTATCTTTAATATGTTGATGTAAAAATACGAAAATTGGTTTTGCTGGATCATCTTTTTGCGCTTTCGCCATTTCTTCTTTTAACCAATTAATTTGCTTGTCTGAATAATATCCATGAGTTGTCCCATCCTCTGGCGACATAACAAGGAAATGATACCCTTTTACGACTTTATGATAGTAAATCGATTCCATCCCTGTTTTTTCTAAGAAACGCTTCTGCGCACCTTCTACAGATAAACCGTTCCAATAATCATGGTTACCAAGAGAATTCATTCGCACAGCATCTTTCTTTGCATTTTCATTGTACACTTGCATGAAACGATCATATTGCTGCACCGATCCTGTATCCGTGAAATCACCTACAATAACAAATGCATCTTGCTTTGGTGCTAGCGTATTGAACTGTTCAATCGCTCTTTTCCAACGAAACGTATCATCTGTTCCACTGTTTTTAATATGTACATCACTTACAACTGGAAAAACTAACTTCTTCTCACTCGCTGCCTTTTCTTGCTTTTTCTCTTCTGCTTTGACTGATGTACTCCACGGAAATGATACAAACGCTAATACAAAGATCATTAATATTCCAATAAAGCCTTTTACTTTTCTTAAAGCAGTTCTTTCCACGTAAATCCTCCTCATATAATGAATTAATTACAATGCTTATTGTATCGAACACATATTAACTTCGTTTAAAGTGAAAATAAAAATTGTTTCACTTTTGTAAATATACAGTTATTTTAATGTGAAATCCCACATTTCTATGAAACAAACCCATTTTGTCTCATAGACACCTATTACTTCTCAATATCCACAAGTCCTATAGTTTTCTATGCCTAGTAAACTATTTAAATTTTCCATTTTTTTGTCCATTTATTAACAACTTCCTTCATGTTGTTACATTTAATAATAGTAAACAATCTCATGAAAAAGGAGGGATTCCATTGAAACCCCATAAAAATATCGGATGTTTTGCTCCTTTATCTATCATTTGTCAACCTATTTGTCCCTGTCCTCCTCCTATTCCCCCGCCTGAACAATGCGATGCTGAACTCATCACAAATGAGTTTGCGGGTAATATTTTCATTTCAAATGATTTTATTTCTGTTGCTCAAAGACAATCAAAACAAATCTATCCAACATTAACTATTTGGAAAGATGATGGGAGTATTTCATTATCTGGAACTATCTCTGTATACAACAGTAAAAACAGTACAGATGCTTTAACTGTACAAATAGTAAGTAATAATACTAATACTTTCACTGTTCTACCCGGTAATACCATTTCATACACAGGATCAAACTTACAATCTGTTTCTATAATAGATATTCCAACAGATCCTTCTACTTATATCGAGGGTCGCTACTGTTTCCAACTCACTTATTGTAAATCAAAGCGTGACTGCCTATAAGTATATTCGATTAACAAACAACTATTACCTTTGCAAAATTCCACAAAAAAACCGTGCAAACTAATACATAGTTTGCACGGTTCTTATCAAGATATTGCAATATTCTATGATAAAGTATAACGAATCGTCATACAAAATTCTCCTGTTTCTGCAGCTGCTGTTCCAATAATTGTAACCGTATCAAATCTGCGAACTGTAAAGGATGCACTACTCCCTGACGCAACCGTTATTGTTTCTACTATTGTTCCTCCTGTTCCACCACTGTAAAAATTAATAGTAACAGGACCTGTTCCAGTATCCACTTTCAAATATCCTGAAGCATAAATATCTTGTGAAATATTATCAGCATAAATGATTGCTGCAGTTACAGCAGCTGTCCAATCAATACACACCTTATCTTGGACAATTGTTTTTTGTCCATTTGCACAACATGAAAGATTTGTACTACAATTACCCATATTAATTCCCCTCTCTATAACATTAAATATCTAGTTGTAATACAAAACTCCCCTTGATACGTACCTACCGGAGTTACAGGAGTTGTAATTTGAATGATGTTAAAGCGGCGAAACGTAAATGAAATGCTAGTACCTTCATTTACTAGAAATGTTTGGATTGGACCTCCACCTGAGTCTAAAACAGTCACCGTAATTTGGTTCGCAGGACTCACCCCAGGACCAACATTATAAGTTAAATATCCTGTCCCAATAATATTTTGATTCACATTGTTTGCGTAAACTGTAAATGTACTATCTTCAGCACTAGACCACGGGTTACATACTTTATCTTGTACAAAGTTACTACTATTATCTGAGCAACATGTTAATACTGTACTTGAGCATTCACAAGCCATAGTCTTTCCCCTCTCTCTTTGTTATTCCCTATATGTGTATGTCCCCCAGAGTCTTTTGCCTGTACTATTCATCTATTTTCAAAAAATATTCATGTGACTAGATAGATTCCGTTCTGTTTCTTTTTTTCATAAATTTATAGATTAAAATACCACCTACAACAATAACTACGACTAGTAATATCGGTAGCATATATTGTCCAACAACATCCGCAGCCTTTGCCCAATGCGGACCTAATTTCATTCCAAAATAGACATATAAAGTCGTTAACGGGAACATTGCTACAAATGTATATATGCTAAATTTCCATATGTTCATTTTCGCCATACCACATGGAACAGAAATAAGCGTTCGAACTCCCGGTACAAAGCGTCCAACAAATGCTACAACTGGTCCATATTTCTCAAAGAAATCATCTGCTTTTTGAATTTGTTCTTCTTTAATAAAGAAGTATTTCCCGTATTTTATTAATAGGGGACGACCACCGTAATAACCGAGGGCATATAACGTTAACGGTCCTGTCGTTCCGCCAAGCGTCCCAGCTAATACTGCTAGCCAAAAATTCATATCTCCCTCGTATACCCAATACCCAACCATGGGCAAAACTACTTCTGCTGGAATAAATTCAAACGTTAATGCTAGTACAACTCCAAAATAAGAAAACTGCTTTAAAAATTCGATTATATCTAAAATAATTTGCTCCATATTTTCTACTCCAACTCCTATCCTACGTTTACGTTATGTTTTTCTTGTAATTGAACTGGCGCCATTTTTACAATTCGATTTAAAATAAATAACACAATTCCAATATCATCTAAAATACCGATGAACGGTAAGAAGTCTGGAATGAAATCGAGCGGCATCGCTACATAACCAACTAAAAAAGCAATAGATAAAATTTTCTTCTTTATTGAAACCTCTTTTGAAGTAAAAAAGTCAAATAGGAATGGAACGAAACGACGGACATGAAATACAACTCTTAATCTACTAATAAGTTTTTTCATTTTTATTTCTCCTCTCTTTGTATACAAAAAGGACCCTACCAAATATGGTAAGGGTCCTAAAAAAGACAATAAGGGGCCTTTACCATTGCTGGTAAAGGTCTCACTAACAACGAAACGTTGCCAATAAAGCCGAGGGTTTCTCCCTGTAATGACGACTTTACTGTAATAAGTTACTCCCCTTTATATACACAATTTTATACAATCACATTAAAATATTTGCTTAGGCTTGTCAATATTTTTTTCATTTGTCATTCAGATTATTACACTGTAAAAGGCCTTCTTCCGTGTTCTCTATTGAAGTAACTTGGAGTGTGTAACCATCTGGATCAAGAAATATTATTCTAACTTCTTCACCACGGCGTTCTTCTACAAATGATATTTGATAAAACGCTAACTTTTTCTTTAACCGCTCGATATTTGTAGTTTTTAACAATAGTTCCTTCAC
Source organism: Bacillus luti (assembly GCF_001884105.1). GTDB lineage: Bacteria > Bacillota > Bacilli > Bacillales > Bacillaceae_G > Bacillus_A > Bacillus_A luti. Next base: position 6,967 of record NZ_MACI01000056.1, read on the forward strand.
TGATGATGTAACAGTTTCTCGATACTCTCCCAATCCTCTGTTTACAACAAAACAAATTCTCGTTGAACAAATATCATACCAAACACCCGTTACACGTATTTGTGGCCTCTCCTTACTCGGTTTAAAACCTAGAATTCCTTCATAAAAATATAATGTTTCCTTTAAGTTTTTAGATTCTAATACAATACATGTTGTAACACTTTCCATCCGCACTCCCCCTGATCCTTTTAGTTTTCTATATGAGGCATAATTTACAATTATGTACGAATACAATACGTAGTAATGAATATTTCATTTATAAAGGAGGCATGTAACATGGATAAATTTATGAAATCTTACATACCTTATCACGGTCCAAATGATCCTTGTCCTCCAATCGGAAAGAAATATTACTCAACTCCCCCACACCTATTTATGGGGTTTCAACCACCTAACTTACCCCAATTCCCACCAAAAGAAGCTTTAAGAAAAGGGACTTTATGGCCCGCTTTTTATGATTTTTATGAAAATCCTTACAAAAAAGGACGGTGAATAAAAACGTGACACAGACATTGCCAGATGAATATTACAGATGGATTGAAGAGCTACAAGAACTAGACTTTGTATTAGTTGAGCTTACCCTCTATTTAGATACGCACCCTGACGATACTGCAGCTATAAATCAATTCAACGATTTCTCCTATAAACGAAGAGTATTACAACAAAAAATTGAAGAAAAATATGGGCCACTTCAGCAGTTTGGAAATAGTTATTCTAACGCCCCATGGGAATGGAGCAAAGGACCGTGGCCATGGCAAATATAAAGGAGAGAAACTATGTGGATTTATGAAAAGAAATTACAATATCCAGTTAAAGTGAGTACTTGTAATCCAGCACTCGCCAAATTATTAGTTGAACAATATGGCGGTGCGGACGGCGAACTAGCTGCTGCGCTTCGCTACTTAAATCAGCGTTATACAATTCCTGACAAAGTTGTCGGCTTACTAACCGACATTGGTACAGAAGAATTCGCACATTTAGAAATGATTGCGACAATGATTTATAAGTTAACAAAAGATGCGACGCCAGAGCAAATGAAAGCTGCTGGATTAGACGCGCAGTACGCTAATCACGATAGTGCTTTATTTTATCATAATGCAGGTGGCGTTCCTTTTACTGCTACTTATATTCAAGCAAAAGGAGACCCTATCGCAGATTTATATGAAGATATTGCTGCTGAAGAGAAAGCAAGAGCAACTTATCAATGGCTAATTGATTTATCTGACGATCCCGACATAAATGATAGCTTACGATTCTTACGTGAACGAGAAATTGTCCATTCACAACGTTTCCGAGAAGCAGTTGAAATTTTAAAAGAAGAACGCGATCGAAAAATTTATTTTTAACACACGTATCCTAGCGATATGTGTTTTTTTACGTTTAAAGTTAAATCCTTCCTATTAAAGATATAAATAGTATATTTATTCGATTTAATGCATTATTTTTTAATATTTTCAAAATTCCCTATTGCTTTCTAGTCATCAGACCTTTAAAATAGTAACAGTTACTCGACAAATTATTTGAATTTTCGACAAAAACACTCATTAGGAGGCTTTTCTTTATATGCGTACAACTTTAAAACCAGCGCAAATACTTTCGATTAGTTTATTACTATTCGCAGTTTTCTTCGGTGCTGGTAATATGATTTTCCCGCCCCTTCTCGGTCTTTCTTCGGGAGAAAATATGTGGATTTCCATTACAGGATTTATTATTACAGACGTCGGTTTATCTTTACTAGCGATCGTTGCTGTTGCCCTCGCGGGTGGTAGTTTCAATAATTTAGCGAGCCGTGTCCATCCAAAATTCGCAGCAGTATTAGCTATCATCATTTATCTTTCAATCGGCCCACTATTTGTTATTCCACGAACTGGATCTGTATCTTACGAAATTGGGATTGCACCACTTTTCCCTGATCAATGGTATTCTATGTTAATCTTTAGTGCGATTTTCTTTACAGTCGTCTACTTCTTATCATTAAACCCATCCAAATTAGTAGATCATATCGGTAAAATATTAACGCCAATTTTACTTGGGATTATTGCAATTATGGCAACAAAAGCGATTCTTTCACCAGGATCATTCACTGAGCCTATCGGTGACTATAAAGACATCCCATTTTTCAAAGGATTTCTTGAAGGATTTTTAACTTTAGATGCAATTGGAGCACTTGTATTATCAACGATTGTTGTAAATGCGATTCGCCAAAACGGTATACAAGAGAAAAAAGCGATTGCTAAATATACCATTATTTGCGGAAGCATTGCTGCCCTATTCTTAACAATTGTTTATTTCTTACTCGGTTACATCGGTGCTTCAAATGGAAACTTAGGACAATTCGAAAATGGTGGTCAGCTATTAGCAGTCATTATGTACCAATTCTTTGGGACAAGCGGTAATGTTTTACTAAGCATCGCTATTATCTTTGCTTGCTTAACCACAGCAATCGGTGTTGTAAGTGCATTCGCCAACTACTTCACAACAGTACTAACAAACGTTTCCTACAAAAAGCTCGTACTATACGTTTGTATCTTTAGCTTCGTTATTTCAAACTTAGGATTAAGCTTACTAATCAAAATTACACTACCTGTATTAATTATTTTGTACCCAATTACAATCATTTTAATTTTCGTGTCCTTTATTGATAAATATACGAAACGAAAACCTTCTGTCTACATCGGAGCGATGATCGCTGCATTTATTGTTAGCTGTGTTCATGCACTTGATAATGTAGGAATGATACCAGGATTTATTGCTAATATCGTACACACAATTCCTTTTTACAACTTAGGAATCGGTTGGATCGTTCCAGCAATAATCGGTGGTCTAATCGGATACTGTATTCCGCAAACGGAAGCTGAAGGTGAGGTTTCTGCAAAATAAAAAAGAAGCAGGCATTGATTATGCTTGCTTCTTTTTTATTTTCACATCGTATGTTTAAAGGTAAACAGTTCTTCTTTTGACTGTACAGCAGACTGTTCCTCTTTTACATCTATCTTCTTTATCTCTCCCCCTAATCGAACTTTCCTCATCGCCTCTTCTATACTTTTTACAATCATATTTCCTGAAAAAATAGTAAGCCCGAAAAATGTAATTGGGACCAGAGGAATCCATGGATGCACTGTTAAAGATCGAAAGTATACCCCAATTAACCCTGACCATTCATGTGTGTAAGAATCTATTTCTTTCATCCCTGGAATCGGTCCACCATACTGGACCGTCCCACCAAAAAACACCTCAAGTAACCCTAAATGAAGTAAAATGGTCAAGGTTTGAGTAAACTGTTGAAGAAATACGAGTATAAACGTCATATTGAGATGTGGAAAAATATGCTTTATAACTATGTGTCTTCTTGATCCGCCTAATATGCGCGCAGCATCAATAAATTCTTCCGTTCTCAATTTACGAACTTCATTCGCAACATATAGTGCAATAACTGGCATCGCAAGCATTACAAGTAATACAACTTGAAACGAAGCCCTTTCAAAAAAAGTTGATGTTTCTTCTCCGCTTCCAAATTGATTAACAGATTGAAGAAAGAAATACGCAATCATAACTGTCGGAATAACTGTGAAACTATCAAAAAAAGCCTCAATCTTCGAAAAGCCTCTTTTTATATATGTTCCGAGTACAACACCGAAAAACACACCTATTACCATTCTAAGTGCCGCAATTAAAATAGATATACCAATCGTCCACTTCGCGCCTTCAATGACTAAATGTAAAAGATCATATCCTTTCCGGTCTGTCCCGAGTAAAAATTGTAATGAAGGTGAAAACGGTGGCACCTCTGGATTTCCAGCCGCGTCATATTGCAGTGTAACTTTTTTAATTTGTCCATCATTCCATATCGTATTTCCGATGCTCAAAAGGACTAATATGAGAAGAAATCCAATGCTTATCCAAAATCTTTTATCGCGTTTTATATACGTCCACATATTATAATCTCTCCTTCATCGCAGCAGGAATGAGATAATGAAACAATTTAAATAAAATAAAAATCGGAATATAAATAAGCAGCACACTAACGATGAAAACCTCAATCCTAATACCCTCATACGATTTCAAAAACATAAAAATACCACCCGTATTAAAAATCCATTCTATAATATATAAATTGGATAACATAAAAAAAACATTCGTTTTCGCAAAGAAAAGTGTACTAAGCAACACATTTCGTAAAATATGACGATTTAAAATATGAAAACGATCCAGCCCTTTCGCCTTAGCAAATAGTACATAATCTTTTTCTAGCTCATTTTCAAAACGAAGCACTAACATTTTTACAAACATAATCGTAGTCGGTATACTCAAACAAAATATTGGCAATCCTCTAATCGACTCGCCTCCGATTGAAGCAATTTGAAAAGGTAAAAAACCTGTTTGTTTAAAAAACCATATAACTAAAATTTGTGATCCTAAAATAAGAAGAATGTCTGGAATGGATTCTAGGAAGATGAGAAATGATTTAATTCGATGTTGTATACGCGGTGAACTACTCATAATCATATAAACAATACAAAATGCTACAAATAATGAAATGAAAAAAGCGGCCAAAAAAATAACAATCGTTTCTTTATAATGGACAAACAACTGTGGAAATAAAAATTTATCTCTCACATATTGCAAATTAGAGATATCCATTAAGTTCGCAAATACTTCTTTTAAACTCTTTATGTACTTTGATGCATTCAGCTCAAATCCATAAAACAATTTCGGCAGTGCCCCTAAACAAATAATACCCAAAATCGAAATAATAAATTGAATCGTCACTTCCATCCCATTTAAAAAAACTTTTTTGATCATTTTCTCCCTTCTCTCTCTATAATTTACCATTTAATTTTATTCTTAATTTTCAGAATTGTAAATATTTACAACAAAAAAATCACTAGGTTATGATCCTAGCGATTCTTTATGCACATGCTTTTCACTTTTGGAAAACGGTATATACAAAATGAAACATCCAATAAGCGCTGCAATTTCTAATGAAATAATATAGTAAGGATACGGTCCTAGCATATCAAGTAATGAAGCAGTTTCTGGCTTATGGGCTAAAAACATATAATTACCGCCTGTTTTATAATTCACGAATGAAACGACTGGAATTACAATGTTTAAAAATATCATCGTACGCTTAATAGATTGTAAAGTCGGTCTATACCCTTCTACCCATGTCATAAAGAGCGGTGCCCAAATGAGTAATACATGTGCAAGGAAAAATTCTATAAAGCGAAAATGCGGAAAAGCGTATTGCAAGTTTGGCGTTAAAATAGCTTGTGATGCACCGATAATTCCTGTAAAAAAGACAATCTCATATATGCGATAACTTTTCGTTACAATCATAATCGACGCTAACAATAAGCTAATTGTACATAACTCAAATGGTAATGAAGTGGCTAGTTCAAAAATACCAGCTTTCCATTCCCACATATGAAGTCCAATTTCACTTCCGATAAATAGAAATGCAATCGCATATCGAACCGTTATATTCCACTCACTTTGACGCAGTACATCTTGGTATTGATACAGAAAAATGATCCCTACCAACATAATAAATAATATAATGGCGTGTTGCCTTGAATATGGAATAAATGGTTTTAATGGATGCGCACTAAAATAAGCTTCCATCTTCCTTCCCCCTTTCCTTCATACAATATTATTGTAAGAAAAAACAACGAGTCAATTCATCTGCTTAAGCTGGGACAACCTTTACCTTACATCTACATATTTATACCTTACAAAACTGTAAGGTTATTGTAAGCTAAAACGATTTGTCAGATTCCTCACCTCTTCTATACTAAATGTAGATACTAAAACGAACGAAAAGGTGATAAATAGATGAAGAAGAAAAATAAAGTGTTAATTACTAGTGTAGTAGCAATTGGAATTGCAGCTGGATCATACTTTGCATTTGCTGGAGGCGGTTCAGAAGTAGCAATGGCATATAGCGGATATAAAGTAACAGAAAAACAAATTGAAAACGCACAAAAATTTGGCGGTGAAGTCATTCCAAACGGAATCGAAACCATTTCATTCGACCCAACAAAAGGTACGTATGAATTAGCTGTAAAAAAAGGTGATGAAGTGAAAAAAGGTCAACTTCTGTTTAAATATAATGATCCTACTGCTAAGCAAGGTGTAACGGAAGCAGAAATGCAAAAGAAAATCGCACAAAAAGAAGTAACATTGTTCCAAAAACAAATTGATGCAGCGAAACAAAAATTACAAAAAGATAAAAATGCAGGCCTTCCTCAGGAAGCATTAAAAGCATCAGAAATCGAAGTGCAACAATTAGAATCACAACTTGAAATGAAAAAGTTTGAAGTTGAAAAATCTGATGAAATGATTAAAGCAGCAAAAGAGAAAGTAAACACACTTTCTGTAACAAGTCCTGCTGATGGCGTAATTGATGATATCGTAAAAATTGCTGATGAAAAAACAGGTATGAGTGGCATTACACTTCGTCACGCTGGTCCATTTAAAGTAAAAGGTCAACTTTCTGAATATGAGCTTGCTAGTATGAAAGTTGGGCAAGAAGTAACTGTTTCATCAAAAACGGTCGCTGGTAAGACTTGGACAGGAAAAGTAACAGAAATCGGCTCTACTCCATTAAAGAGTATGGACGAAAACAAAACAGTTTCTAACTATCAATTCACTGTCACATTAGATAATAGTGAAGAGTTACAAAACGGCTTCCACGTTTACGTAACAAGTAAATCAGGCGAAGCAACTGGTACGATTGTTCCGAAAAGCAGCATCGTGAAAAAAGGTGACAAAAATGTTGTCTTCATTGTAAAAGACGGTAAAGCGAAAGAACAAGCGGTTACTGTTGAATTCGAAACAGATAGCGAAGCAAAAGTTACTGGAGTGAAAAAAGGAGAGCAAATTATCTCTAAACCTGAAAAAGACTTAAAAGATGGTATGGAGGTTGTCGTTGAATGATTAACTTAAAAGGCATCACGAAATCCTTCCAAAATGGTGCAGAATCCGTTCAAATATTACACGGAATCGACGTAACACTTAACCAAGGAGAATTTACTTCTATTATGGGACCATCTGGTTCTGGTAAATCAACTTTAATGAACATTATCGGTTGCTTAGATAAACCAACGACAGGTGCATACGAACTAGCTGGTCAAAACATTTCAAATATGTCTGAGACAGAACTTGCACGCGTTCGTAATAAAGAGATCGGGTTCGTATTCCAAAACTTCATGTTATTACCGAGACTTACAGCACTTCAAAATGTAGAGCTACCTCTTATCTACGCTGGAGTCGATAAAAAAGAAAGACGTGAGCGTTCATTAGCCGCTTTAACGAAAGTCGGCTTAGCTGATCGTGCTACTCACTTACCGAACGAATTATCAGGTGGACAAAAACAACGTGTCGCAGTCGCACGTGCAATCGTAAATAATCCAAAATTCATCTTAGCTGATGAACCAACAGGAGCACTTGATACGAAAACAAGTACACAAATTATGGACCTCTTTTACGAGTTAAACAAACAAGGCTCAACAATCATTATGATTACCCACGATCGTGAAATCGGGGAAGCTGCCGCACGTCAAATTGTAATTCGTGACGGAAATATCGTCCAAGATTGGAGAGGTTAATTTTGAACACGAGTGAAAATATACGCATGGCCCTTTCCTCTATCTTTGCTCATAAAATGCGTTCTATCTTAACGATGTTAGGTATTATTATCGGTATTAGCGCTATTATTACTATCATTTCAATGGGTGATGGTACAAATGCGAAGTTTAAAAAAGAGTTAGGCCAAGGAAAAGATAATGAAGTAACGATTTACTACAAAAACCCTGATTATGGACCAGACAACGCCAAAATTACAGCCGATATGCTAAACCGTCTTCAAACTGTACCAGGCGTTAAAGATGTGTATCCAGATGTAAGTATGAAAGTGAAAGCATCTGCTGGTTCAAAAGATGTTTCTCTTGATTTAAAAGGTGGAACAGGCGACTTCATGACAGATTCGAAAATAAAATTAGTTCACGGTCGTGAATTAAACGACAGCGAATTAAACCAAGCAATTCCTGCTGTTATATTAAATGAAGAAGCTTTCAATAAATTATTTAATGGTTGGGAATCAAATTTATACACAGATATAAAAGGAAAACCATATAAAGTAGTCGGTGTGTACGAAACAAAAAATGAGTTTGGAATGGCTATGTCAGAAGGTTATACATCACTTGAAAATGCCCCGGTCATTTCTGGAGTAACTGAGTATGACACTGTAAAATTAACGCTCGTTTCTCCAGCAGAACGTAAAAGTGTAGAAAAACAAGCCGTTTCTGTTTTAAACGAAATGAAGGCTCCTAAATTTGAGCATAAATTTGAAGCGCAAGACATGGGTGAATTTACGAAGCAATTAGACGAATCAATCGGTATGATGAAAATGGTATTCGGTGGTATTGCCGCTATCTCCTTACTTGTTGGTGGTATCGGTGTAATGAACATCATGCTTGTATCTGTAACAGAACGTACACGTGAGATTGGTATTCGTAAAGCGCTTGGTGCAACGCGCGGTAAAGTATTAACACAATTCTTAATTGAATCTTGTATTTTGACAGGACTCGGTGGTTTCATCGGATTCATGCTCGGTATTTTCTTCGCTTGGATTGTCTCAATCTTTGCCGGATGGCCACTTGTTGTCTCAAAAGAACTTGGACTTCTTGCAGTAGGTATTTCAATGCTAATTGGTATTATATTCGGTTTACTGCCAGCTAACAAAGCTGCAAAACTGGATCCAATTGAATGTTTACGATATGAATAAACAAAAACGTAGGGGTTTACACCCCTACGTTTTTTATTTATCCCGCTTTAATGGGCAGTAAGACCCCCACCTCAAAATTCAGTGAAAGCAAAGAAGTTAGGTG
>NZ_MACI01000057.1 GCF_001884105.1 Bacillus luti
CGTTAATCGTCCGTTAGGTCGAAACGTTAGAAACCCCCACTTCAAGCTTTGCTAAGTGGGGGAGTGTTCATTTTACACATAAAAATAATCATGTTACAGTGTAAAGACCTGACAAAGAATGGGAAGGAAAGGTTGTATAGAATGACAAATGAACAAGGGATTGTAAAGGTTGAGCGGTTAACGAAGCGAATCGGTTCAAAGACACTTGTAGAAAATATTAGTTTCGAAGTTAAAAAAGGTGAAGTGGTTGGTTTGCTCGGACCAAATGGTGCTGGAAAAACGACTTTAATGAGAATGATGGTCGGCATGATTCGTATGACAGAGGGCGAAGTGTGGATTGACGGTCAATCTGTAAAACAGCAATTTGAAAGTACTGCCTCGAAAATCGGAGCAGTAATTGAGACACCGGAATTTTATCCGTTTTTGAGCGGCTATGAGAATTTAACATATTTCGGACGCATGAATGGTAACGTGACAGAAGAACGTATCGATGAAGTAGTGAAATTACTAGGGATGGGACAAGTAATCGATCGCAAAGTAAAAGCATATTCACTCGGCATGAGACAACGTTTAGGAATTGCTCAAGCGCTTATTCATGATCCAGATGTATTGATATTAGATGAACCAACGAATGGACTAGACCCTAGCGGAATACATGAAATGCGTATGTACATAAAGAAAATTGCGCATGAACAAGGAAAAGCGGTTCTTGTATCTAGTCATTTACTTTCAGAAGTTGAATTAATGTGTGACAGAGTTATCATTATTCAGCACGGAGAATATGTGGCGACGCAAAATATTCAGCATAATCAAAGTGAAGAGATGGAGACAATCCGTATACGTGTAGATGATGCGAATAAAGCGGCAGAAATGCTAGATCAAGATGTTTTAATAAAAGGTAATGATTTACTTATTAATGTAAAAGATGAAGAAATCCCAAATGTTATTCGGACATTGCTTGAGAAAAATGTTCAAGTGTATCGTGTATATGAAGAAAGAAAAACGTTAGAAGAGCAATTTTTAGAATTAACAGGGGGAAAAGATATTGTTTAATTTAGTGTATAACGAACTGTATAAAATATTTAAGCGAAAGCGAACAATCATTCCATTTGCAGTTATTGCAGTATTAATAATCGGATTAGGGTGGGTTACGGTAAAGTATTTAGAGCCGGAAACAAAAGGTTGGAAAGCCGATTATACAGAACGAACTGTAGAAATTGAGAAAAAGCTTGGCATGAAAAAAGAAGATATTTTAGCAGAAAGATCAGGGGACGAGCTTGTAAAGGAATATCAGCTTAAAATGAAGTATTTAGATACAGATACAGCACCAGCAAGCAGTTCTCCACTTTCTTTCATGAGAGATACAGGTTTTATCGTATTTCCAATTTTGCTTCCATTTATCCTTGTTTATGCAAGTACAATTTTTGCGAATGAATATAGCTGGGGAACATATAAATTTTTAACGACCCGTCCAGCAAGTCGATTTAAAATTTTAACAGCAAAATTTTTAGCAATCGTAATCTTTGCAGCTTTATTGTTTATATTTAATATGATTTTCTCCGCTTTATGTGGACTTGTTATTTATAAATTCCAACAACCTGCATGGAGTGAGTTTATTTTCCAAGATGGCAGTATTATAAAACAAAATATTTTTGTAGAAGCAAGTAAGTATTATATTTTATCGTGGCTGCCGACGATTGTGTACGCAGCGTTTGCATTTATGATTTCTGTGCTAACAAGATCTAGCGGAGGCGCAATCGGTATTTCACTATTTCTTGCTTTATCAGGAAATATCGCGTTACTTCCAGCATCTAGATATGAATGGGCAAAATTTTTATTGCCAGCAAATACAAATTTATACGGTATTTCAAAGAGCGGAAGTTTTATTGATGGAGTAACATTCCCGTTTGCTTCCGGTATGCTACTACTTTATTTAGTCGTATTTTTAGGTATTTCTTATACTGTATTTTTAAAACGCGATTTAACTTAATAAAAAAGCCGTTAAGTGCATCCTTAACGGCTTTTCTTTATGTTAATTGTTTAAGCGCTTTCTCGGCTAATAAAGCGAAATATTTTGCGCTAATTGGCAATGCTTGTTCATCGATAGTGAACGAGGGATGGTGCCATTCATGTGTGCCACTTGTTCCCATAAAGACGAATGCCCCTGGTATGTGTTGTTGATAAAAGGAGAAATCTTCGCCAGCCATGGAAGGAGTAGGGGTAATCACGTCTAGTGACATTTCCTGTGCAGTTTGCCTACATAAATGAGTAAGACTTTTATCATTATGAACGGCAGGAGGACCTGAATGAAAATGGAATTCTGTTTTTACACCTAGTGCATCAGAAACGCCCTTAATAATACGTTCCATTAAGGCTGGGATTTTTTCACGTGTTTCAGCTTGGAAAGTACGAACCGTACCTTCTAATGTCGCTTTTTCAGGGATAACGTTCCACGTATTTCCTGAATGGATGTTTGTAACGCTAACAACTGCATTATGAGATGAACTTATATTTCGGCTTACAATAGTTTGTAGTGCCATAACAATTTGAGAGGATGCAACAATTGGATCTACGCCAGCATCGGGTACAGCTGCGTGTGTACCGACTCCATGGATTTCAATTTCAAATCGATCGACTCCAGCCATTAGTGGGCCATCCTTAATACCAATTGTACCTACTGGCAAATCAGGTTTATTATGCATGCCGAAAATAGCTTGCACATTTTGTAAATGTCCTGCATCAATAACTTTGCAAGCCCCATTACTGCTCTCTTCAGCCGGCTGGAATATAAAGCGAACAGTTCCGTTTAGGAAAGATTCTCTTTCTTTTAATAAGAAGGCTGTACCTATAATAGCAGCTGTATGAAAATCATGCCCACAAGCGTGCATTTTACCGTGGATTTTTGAAGCATAGGATAAATTTGTTTCTTCCTGAATAGGAAGGGCATCAATATCAGCACGGATTGCTATAATTGGGCCGCTAGCATTCCCAGAGATTTCAGCAATAACGCCCGTTTCTAAACTAGAATTGATAATCGTAATGTTTTTCTCTTCTAACCAATTCCTTATGGCTTTCGTTGTTTCGAATTCTTCGTATGATAATTCTGGATTCTCATGTAAATTTCTACGAATAGAAATAAGTTGATCAGTTAACTGCTGTAGATTTGATGCCACTTATAATACCTTCCTTCTTAAATAAAGTATTTACTATAAGTATACAATAATAAAAGAGAGGATTCTCAAATGAAAATCCTCTCTTTTTTATCCTGTAAAAGCCTTCGCTTTATGCGGCAACTTTTTTATGTGTATGATGTTTTTGATAACGACCACGCATTGCATATGCAATTTGCGGGATTGCAATACCGATTAAAATAAGTGATACACCGAACCATTGTGAAGATAATACAGCTTCTTTTAAAACGAATACAGACATGATTGTTGTAACTGGTAGTTCCGCTGCACCAAGAATAGTTGCTAAGCCAGAACCGATTTTTGGAATTCCGATTGTAAAGGCGATAGACGGGATAACGATACTAAATATCCCTAGTCCTAATCCGTATTTCCAAAGGCCTTGAGAAATAGCACCGTTAAAAATAAATGTAGGCGGGAATACGATCATGACTAATGTTAAAGCACCAGCCATTAATAGTACACCACGTGGTAAGGAAGGAACCTCAACTGCTACTTTACCACTTACAAAAATATATGTTGCAAACGTAACAGCAGATAATAAACCTAAAATGATTCCAGTCATATCGAAATCACCTGCTGATTTCTCTAATAAACCACTTGATAAGAATGTACCTATAAGTAAGAGAATAACCGAAATTACTTTTTCTCTTGAAGGTAACGTTTTTGTTGCTACGGCCTCAATGATAATTCCGACCCAAACGAATTGGAATAAAAGAATAATTGCAATAGATGCTGGTACTGTTTTTAATGAAGCATAATAAAAGATTCCAGTGAAGCTTGCTGATGTTCCTGCAACGAATAAAAGTAACGCTTGTTTTAATGGAACGCGGTGTCTAGAAAATAGAAGTGTAATAGTAAGCAAAATAATCCAACCGAACAAATATTGGCTGCCAATTACCTCTCCAAGTGAAAAACCTTCTGCATACGCAAGTTTAACAAAAATAGCTAAAATTCCATAACTACACGCTCCTAATAAAACTAATAGAGAATAACGAAGCATGAAAAATTCCTCCTATCTATATGAAATAGTTCCGTATCGAAAATATATAACTAGAGGGAAGTATACAAAATTAAAAATGAGGGGTCAAATGAAAGAAAAGTGCGACATTTTATAGAATAATAATAAAAGTATGATATTTATGCATAATCTTGAAATTAATAATAATAGAAGTATTGTAAAAACGGCATTGTATTGTATAAAGATAGCATTTTAAAAAATATTTTTTATTAATATGTTTGTAGACATAATTGCAACGTGCTAATCAGTTGAGAAACTACGTTACCTTTGTTATGTTAATAATAATTAGAGGAGTTTCTTAATCTAGGTGAAAAGTTTCTATTATAATAGAAGGAAATGAAAACGTTTTTTTAGAAACTGTGTGAAAGGATAGTTTTTCTTATTGTCACGTTGGAAAAGTGATTTCACGAATTGTTCATAGTATTTTTATTTGTTTTTGCTACAATATGTAAGGAGAGGAGTGGAACAATGCAAGATATTAGTATTTTTTTAGCGTTTGGCGCCGGTTTCTTATCATTTATTTCCCCGTGTTGCTTACCGCTTTATCCGGCATTTTTATCGTACATAACAGGTATGTCGGTTTCTGAGTTGAAAGAAGAAAATGCAATGCTTCGCAAAAGAAGTATGATACATACAGCGTTTTTCTTACTTGGATTTTCAATTATATTTATTGCGATTGGATTTGGTACAAGCTTTATCGGGGGCATTTTTACGGATTATAAAGATTTAATTAGACAGTTAGGTGGTATATTTATCATCGTGTTCGGTTTAATTATCGTCGGTGTGTTTAAGCCGAAGTTTTTAATGCAAGACCGTAAATTTACATTTAAGAATCGCCCGAGTGGCTATTTTGGATCAGTATTAATTGGATTGGCGTTTGCCGCAGGATGGACTCCTTGTACTGGACCTATTTTAGTGTCCGTAATTGGATTAGCAGCAACGAACCCAGAGTCTGCAATGATTTATATGATTGCATACATACTTGGATTCGCTATCCCATTCTTCGTACTATCATTCTTTATTACGAAAATGTCTTGGATTAAAAGAAATAGTATGAAGTTCATGAAAATCGGGGGATACGTTATGATTGTCATGGGTGTCTTCTTATACTTTAATTGGATGACGAAAATTATTGTATATTTCTCAAGTTTATTTGGTGGTTTTACCGGTTTTTAGTATTATTCTGTGAAAATGTTGGAAATACTAACGGAAAAGCATATAATGAAAGTATATTTTGCATATAGCCACAAAAAAGGATGAGAAAATATGAACATAGTTGTTTTATCAAGTATCGTTGCTGTCTGTATGGCTGTTGGTGCGATGTTTATTCGTTTAAAAGCAGCTAAGAAACCTGCAACCTTGAAAAAAATTATACTTCCACCATTTTTTATGAGTACGGGAGCATTAATGTATGTTTTTCCAGAATTTCGATTAACTCCAGCAGAAATGTTAGAAGCAATTGGTGTTGGTTTATTTTTCTCTATTTTTCTTATTAAAACATCTAAATTTGAAATTAGAGGACAAGAGATTTATTTGAAGCGTTCAAAAGCATTTGTTTTTATATTAATTGGATTACTTGTCGTGCGGATTGTATTTAAAACATACTTAAGTCAATCTCTTGATTTAGGACAACTTAGTGGCATGTTCTTCTTGCTCGCGTTCGCAATGATTGTGTCATGGAGAATTGCGATGTACCGTTCCTTTACGAAATTACAGAAGGAAATGGAAAAAGAAGATGGTTTTTATAATGAAAAAGATATGAAACTAACTTAACAACTGTATATGTATGAAATAAAAAGACAGCGTTTTTGACGCTGTCTTTTTATCGAAAATAATATGAAGTTACTTTGCAAGTAAAGATTTATAGTTAGAATAATCAATCTTTTTCTCTTGCAGTTTTTTTACTAAAAATTTATGATCACGTTTCGGTGTAGCAATAATATACCCTTTAATAATTAAATCTTGTGTAATTTGAGAGGCTTTTTCTTGTAATGCCAGTTCTCCGATTTTGCCAGCAATTTTTGATTTAGCAACATCGCGAAATAGTTCTGGAACAGGACTTACGAGCTCTTCTAACAATTGTTTTTGTTCGTCATCCCATAAATGCCTCGTTTTATTAATATAGTGCTCTTCCCAATCTAAAATGGACATACCATCTTCTTTCGGTAATCGTTTTAGGAATTTTCTGAACATAAAGTATCCACCGATAGACATAAGTCCTAATAAAATAACAGTCCATAGCACAATAAACCAACTGAACCACCCTTCGAGCAAGCGTATCCCCCCTTAATGATTGCGGTTTTCTTTTATTCATATTATAAACAGTGAGATTCATAGAAAGCAAGAACGCTTGGTCATTTTGACCAAGCGTTATCATTTAAACGAAGTATAGTTGTTCAACACATAAATTATTATTATCATCTTCTACATATTCAATGATTAATGTGCCAACTTTACGATCTTTATCTTCTGTTGTGAAAATAGAGTAAGAAGTAAAACGTGCTGTTGATAGGCCGCTTATATGTGTAGGTAAAGAAATGTAGTCGTTATCGCAGAAGAATTCCATCAGTTCAATATCTTCAAATTCTTTTCGGTCAACTTGTTTATTTGTATAGCGGCGTTGAAGCTGTTTTAAAGACTCATTCCAAGAAATTGCTTTTGTATCGTATACCATTGTGCTATCTCCTTACTGTATGTAATCATTAAGAACATACGTTCTAATCTAGTATACTCTTTTTATTAGAAAAGGGAAAGCAAAAAATAATGTAAGCTTGGGTTTCCAAGCTTACATTATTGATGCGTCCGTCATAATCTCTATTTTTTATTATAAGTTACATAAGAATAAGAAACAAGATGATATATATTTCGTTGATAGTTTTCAAAATTCTGTATATTATAAATGTACTAAAGTGCAAGGGAATGAGAGGTATGGCATATATAATTTCACTCCAAGGACCGATGGCAAGCGGAAAAACGACATTGGCTAAAAGGCTAGAGCGATGCGGGATTTCAGTTATATATGAAAATCCTTATCCAATTGTAGAAAAGCGAAAACAATTAAAGTTGGATATGAAGTCAAAAGAAGGGTTTATTCTAAATCAAAAAATGTTTATGGAAGCAAAAATAAAGGAGTTTCAAAATGTGAAAGATTCAGTTGTGATTTTTGATCGTGGACCAGAAGACATTGAGTTTTATACACTTTTTTATCCAACGATTATAGGGGAAGAGTGGGATATAGAAACTGAATTGAAAGATGAATTATATAAATTAAGAGAATGCCGTTCGGATGCGATTTTTTATTTAGATGTTACGAAAAAGAATGTATACGATAGAAAAAATAATGATAGAGCAAGAAACAGAAGTACATTTGCGGAGCAATTTAAATTAGTAGAAACTGAAAAAGATTGGTATAAACAATTTCCGGTAACTTATGTGGACACTAATAGATTAACAGTGGGCGATTTAGAGGTATATTTTATGGATTGGTTAAAGGAGAGAGGGCTATGAAAAAGATACTTTTATTTGTATATCCAACATTTGCGGAGTTTGAAATAACAGTAGCAACAGCATTGCTGAAAAATAAATTTGAAATTATTACAGCGGGTTTAACAAAAGAATTGGTTATAAGTGAAACGGGTTTGCAAGTGAAACCACATATAGAATTAAGGGAAGTGCGTGTGGAAGAATATGAGGGGATTATTATTCCAGGCGGAGATGAGATACAGATCAAGGATGCAGAAGGACTCTTTTCAGTCGTCCGTCAATTTCACGAACAAGAAAAATTAGTAGCTGCTATTTGCGCTGGACCGTATGCGCTAGCAAAAGCAGGCTTATTCAAAGAAATCCCGTATACAGTGACCATAGATTATCAAAAGCTTGATTGTTTTCCAGTAGAAAATTTTGTGTATAAAGAAGTTGTGCAACACTCAAATATCATTACAGCACAAGGACATGCATTTGTACCATTCGGAATAGCCATTGCCTCTTACTTTGGGATAGCGAACGAACATAATACAAATTTTTATGGCGGTAAGGGCAATGTGATGATGGAGAAGCTTTTACCTGAAAATGTGTGAAAGCTAGCGAATGCTAGCTTTTTTCTTTTTGACATCGATAAATGGCTAACGTTTTTGGATCGCGCCATATACCGTTGTGAAGTAATAATTCATTTTCTACTTCTTCTTTTAGCCATTCCTTCATTTCCGCATGAAGATATGTATTATCAGGTATATTTAGCGACGGAAACATGCTAGAAATATAGTTTATAATCGGAGTAGCATGATAAAAAACGAGGGCATTATGAATAACCGCTTCTTCAACTCTTGGAAAAACAGACTGTAATATCTCTTTACCATTTTCTAAACAAAATGGAGTGACTGATGATGTTGTTTTCGGCAAATCGAATGCGTCTAACATGCGGTTACACATTTCAACTATACGAGGTAATGTAACGTTAGAATTTGTTGTAGCTAAAAGTGAGCCACCAGGACGAATTACTTTATGGAATCCTTGAATTGTTTTTTCGACATCTTTCATGTGATATAACATATGTCTTGCGACGATCCAGTCGTAGCAATTAGCTTCGAAAGGAAGTTTACCAGCGTCACCTAGTCTCCATTCAATTATGCTATTCTTTATGGCTGCTTCAGAAAGCATCGTTTTCGATTGATCAAAACCGGTTAGTCTTCCTTTATGACCGTTAGTTTGTAATAGGGAAAGAAAATTCCCATTAGCGCACCCAACCTCTAATATTTTTTCATCTCCTTGAAGTTGTAAATGTTCTATGACGACTTCATCTAAATTCACTTGTTTTTCTTCGCAATGTTTATGTGTATCGATGCGTGTTTGTAAATGGCTACTTACATTGTATTGGCGTTTTACATCATTCATTTTTTCGCATTCCACTTTTGTGCAAAATTGCTGAATCGCATGTGTCAATACGTCGGTTTTCTTTAAACCTTCGTAATGGAGTGCAGATTCAAACCTTTCAAGTAATTTTTCTTCAATTCGAAAATGAATATCTTTTCGCTTCGTCATTGAAATCTCGCCCCTTTGCATCTGTTAGTGAGACTATAGCATGCCTGAAAAATTTGTGTAAATCATTTGTGTACACAAATGGAGAAGATGAAAAAATTGTTTGAATGTGAGTTTAAACTATTGACGATTTAACCGTTTTCATATATTCTTAAATTAAGAAATATTCAAATAATTAAAAGAAATGAGAGAGTCACATGCTTCTTCAAGGAACACATCGAATTGGTCGTATGGCCATGTTGTTGGCACTTGCGGATGAGAATGAAAGCCCTGTATTATCTATCCCAAAAGGTTGGAAGTATTGTACGGGGAAAGTGGGTTCTATGAATTCGCAAAAGGTTGTCGCAGCAATGGAAACAGCGGCTAAAAGCAACCAAGTTATTGAAACAGACGTTTACAGAGAAACACATGCACTTTATCATGCAATTATGGAAGCTTTGTACGGAGTGACGAGAGGTCAAATTCAGTTAGCAGACGTTCTTCGTACAGTAGGACTTCGCTTTGCGATTGTGCGCGGTACACCATACGACGGAAAAAAAGAAGGCGAATGGGTTGCTGTTGCATTATATGGAACGATTGGTGCACCTGTAAAAGGATCTGAGCATGAGGCGATTGGTTTAGGAATTAATCACATATGATTTGCCCATAGTCTATTAGTTAGAAGGGGGCCTTACTTTTTTAGGACAGAAGTCTGTCTTAAAAAGATAAGGTCCCCTTTTGCCTTTTTAAGGAGGAAAAAAGAATGATTACGTTAACAGGACATACATTGACAGTTGAAGAAATGAAGAGGTTGTTACTTGAAGGAGAAGGTGTAATAGCTTGTCCAAATAGTATGCAAAAGGTAGCGGAGTGCCGCGAAGTAGTTGAGAAAATCGTAGAAGACGGAAAAGTCGTTTACGGTATTACAACTGGATTTGGAAAGTTTAGTGATGTGCTAATTCAAAAAGAAGATGTAAAGGCACTTCAGCATAATTTAATTCAGTCACATGCATGTGGGATAGGCGATCCATTCCCTGAAGAAGTATCACGCGGTATGTTAATTTTACGAGCGAACACGATGCTTAAAGGAGTATCTGGTGTTAGACCGCTCGTTGTAAATATGCTTCTTGAGTTTGTAAACCGTAAAATTCACCCAGTCGTTCCGCAACAAGGTTCACTTGGTGCAAGTGGAGATTTAGCACCTTTATCTCATCTTGCGCTCGTATTATTAGGCGAAGGTGAAGTGTTCTATAAGGGGAAACGCGTTCATGCGATGGTTGCTCTTACAGAAGAAGGTCTTGAGCCAATTGAACTTGAAGCAAAAGAAGGTCTGGCGTTAATTAATGGTACGCAGGCGATGACAGCGCAAGGAGTTCTTTCTTATATAGAAGCAGAAGCAACGGCTTATCAAGCCGAATTCATTGCATCTATGACAATTGAAGGGTTACAAGGCATTATTGATGCATTTGATGAAAATGTTCATAAAGCACGTGGTTATAAAGAGCAGGTGGAAGTAGCGAGCAGAATTCGTGACATCCTTCATGATAGTAAATTAACAACAAAACAAGGAGAACTACGTGTACAGGATGCATATTCACTTCGCTGTATCCCGCAAGTACACGGTGCTTCTTGGCAAGTTTTAAATTATGTGAAAGAAAAATTAGAAATTGAAATGAATGCCGCGACAGATAATCCACTTATTTTTGATGGCGGGGAAAAAGTGATTTCAGGTGGTAACTTCCACGGCCAACCGATTGCATTTGCGATGGACTTCTTAAAAGTTGGAATGGCAGAACTTGCAAATATTTCAGAGCGCCGTATTGAACGCTTAGTAAATCCGCAGTTAAATGACTTACCACCATTTTTAAGTCCAGAACCAGGACTTCAGTCTGGTGCAATGATTATGCAATACGCTGCAGCGTCACTTGTTTCTGAAAATAAAACGTTAGCACACCCGGCGAGTGTTGATTCAATCCCGTCGTCAGCTAACCAAGAAGATCATGTAAGTATGGGAACAATTGCTTCACGCCATGCACATCAAATTATTCAAAATGTAAGACGTGTTCTTTCTATTGAGATGATTTGTGCGATGCAAGCGGCAGAATATCGCGGTATTGAAAACATGAGTGCAGTGACGAAGAGCTTCTACCACCAAGGTCGTCAGCAAGTGCCATCTATTACAAATGATCGTATATTCTCAACGGATATTGAAAATATTGCACATTGGTTAAAAACGAATTATTCGATAAAAGAAAGATTAGATGTAAACGCAGCACTATAAAATGAGAAAAGGGAGAGATTGAAATGGAAAAAGTACAACAAACAATTCGCGCGCCAAGAGGTACAGAGTTACAAACGAAAGGGTGGGTTCAAGAAGCTGCACTTCGTATGTTAATGAACAATTTAGACCCTGAAGTTGCTGAAAAACCAGAAGAATTAGTTGTATATGGTGGAATTGGCCGTGCAGCTCGTAACTGGGAAAGCTACAATGCGATTGTAGATTCACTAAAAACGTTAGAAAGTGATGAAACGTTACTTGTTCAATCAGGAAAACCAGTTGCCATTTTTAAATCACATGAAGATGCACCACGTGTTTTATTAGCGAACTCAAACTTAGTACCAAAATGGGCGAACTGGGATCACTTCCGTGAATTAGAGAAAAAAGGTCTTATGATGTACGGGCAAATGACAGCAGGTAGCTGGATTTATATTGGAACACAAGGGATTTTACAAGGAACATATGAAACATTTGGTGAAGCAGCTCGTCAACATTTCGATGGTTCATTAAAAGGTACATTAACACTTACTGCCGGTTTAGGTGGTATGGGTGGTGCTCAACCTCTTGCTGTAACGATGAATGGCGGTGTTGTTATTGCTATTGATGTTGATAAGCGCAGCATCGATCGTCGTATTGAAAAAAGATATTGTGATATGTATACAGAATCATTAGAAGAAGCGTTAACTGTTGCGAACGAGTATAAAGAGAAGAAAGAACCGATTTCTATTGGCTTATTAGGAAATGCGGCAGAAATTTTACCAGAGCTAGTGAAGCGCAATATTACGCCAGATTTAGTTACGGATCAAACATCTGCTCATGATCCATTAAACGGCTATATTCCAGTAGGTTACACATTAGAAGAAGCGGCAAAACTTCGTGAAGAAGATCCAGAACGTTACGTACAATTATCAAAAGAAAGTATGACAAAACATGTAGAAGCAATGCTTGCTATGCAAGAAAAAGGCGCAATTACATTTGATTACGGAAATAACATTCGCCAAGTTGCTTTCGATGAAGGCTTGAAAAATGCATTCGATTTCCCAGGATTCGTTCCAGCATTTATCCGTCCATTATTCTGTGAAGGAAAAGGACCATTCCGCTGGGTAGCACTTTCTGGTGACCCAGAAGATATTTATAAAACAGACGAGGTAATTTTACGTGAATTCGCTGACAATGAGCATTTATGTAACTGGATTCGTATGGCACGTCAGCAAGTTGAATTCCAAGGTCTTCCATCACGTATTTGTTGGCTTGGTTATGGTGAGCGTGCGAAGTTTGGACGCATCATTAATGAGATGGTGGCTAACGGTGAATTATCAGCACCGATTGTTATCGGCCGTGACCATTTAGATTGCGGATCAGTAGCATCTCCAAACCGTGAAACAGAAGCGATGAAAGATGGCAGTGATGCAGTAGCTGACTGGCCGATTTTAAACGCATTAATTAATAGTGTAAACGGTGCGAGCTGGGTGTCTGTTCACCACGGTGGTGGCGTTGGTATGGGCTATTCACTTCACGCTGGAATGGTTATCGTTGCAGATGGAACGGAAGCGGCAGCAAAACGTATTGAGCGCGTATTAACTTCTGATCCTGGTATGGGTGTTGTTCGTCACGTGGATGCAGGATATGACTTAGCTGTGGAAACTGCGAAAGAAAAAGGCGTTAACATTCCAATGATGAAATAAGGAGGAGAAAACATGCTGGACACTTTACTAATAAATATCGGTCAATTACTAACAATGGATCAAGAAGATGGCTTGTTAAGACGGGAAGCGATGAACACGCTTCCTGTTATCGAAAACGGTGCGGTTGGAATTGAAAACGGCGTAATTACTTTCGTTGGAACAGCGGAAGAAGCGAAAGGATTACAAGCGAAAGAAGTGATTGATTGCGGCGGGAAAATGGTTTCTCCTGGTCTTGTTGATCCGCATACTCATCTTGTATTTGGTGGATCTCGTGAAAATGAAATTGCACTAAAATTGCAAGGAGTTCCGTACTTAGAAATTTTAGAACAAGGCGGAGGTATTCTTTCAACTGTAAATGCAACGAAACAGGCGTCGAAAGAAGAACTTGTTCAAAAAGCGAAATTCCATTTAGACCGTATGCTATCTTTCGGAGTTACAACTGTAGAAGCGAAGAGTGGTTACGGATTAGATGATGAAACAGAGTGGAAGCAATTAGAGGCAACTGCACAATTACAAAAAGAGCATGCAATGGATTTAGTTTCCACATTTTTAGGTGCTCATGCAGTTCCGAAAGAGTATAAAGGTAGATCAAAAGAATTTTTACAATGGATGTTAGACCTACTGCCAGAAATGAAAGAGAAGAAATTAGCTGAATTCGTTGATATTTTCTGCGAAACAGGTGTGTTCTCTGTCGAAGAGTCAAAAGAGTTTTTATTAAAGGCGAAAGAGCTTGGCTTTGATGTGAAAATTCATGCAGATGAAATTGACCCTCTTGGTGGTGCAGAAGCAGCGGCTGAAATTGGTGCAGCATCAGCGGATCATTTAGTTGGCGCTTCGGATAAAGGAATTGAAATGCTTGCAAACTCGAATACAGTAGCCACTTTATTACCAGGAACAACGTTCTATTTAAATAAAGAAAGCTTTGCTCGCGGTCGTAAAATGATCGACGAAGGTGTTGCAGTTGCGTTAGCTACAGACTTTAATCCAGGTAGCTGTCCAACCGAAAACATTCAGCTTATTATGAGCATTGCAATGCTAAAGCTGAAAATGACACCAGAAGAAGTTTGGAATGCTGTAACAGTTAACTCTTCTTACGCAATTAATCGTGGTGATGTAGCTGGGAAAATTAGAGTGGGTCGCAAGGCTGATTTAGTTTTATGGGATGCTTATAACTATGCTTACGTACCGTATCATTACGGCGTAAGTCATGTAAATACAGTATGGAAGAATGGTAATATCGCATATACAAGAGGTGAACAATCGTGGAGCACGGCCACTATTTAAAGAAAAACGCAAAGTTTATCGATCGTGAAGTGACGAAATGGAGTGAAATGATTAAAGATTGGGAGGAAGGCGTAGAAATATTCGGTGCCGCTTTAATTGGAGCACCCCTTTCTAAACCATCTATTAGTCATTCAGGAGCAAGTTTTGCGCCAAAAACAATTCGTGCGATGTTAGATGCATATAGCACGTACGCAATCACAGAAGAACACGATATGAAAGAAAGTGTCTTGTATGATTGCGGGGATATTACGATGCATGTGACGGATATAAAAGAAAGTCATAACCGAATTGCGAAAACAGTTGGTCATGTAACGAAAGTAAACCCGAACATGATACCAATCGTTCTTGGCGGGGATCACTCGATTAGTTTTCCGAGTATAACGGGGTTTGCAAATAGTAAAGGAAAGGTCGGTATTATTCAATTTGATGCTCATCATGATTTACGTAATTTAGATGATGGTGGTCCATCAAATGGTACACCGTTCCGTAGTTTACTAGAAAATGATGTCATTACAGGCGAACAACTCATTCAAATCGGAATTCGTAATTTTTCAAATGCACGAGCATACCATGAATATGCAAAAGAACATGGCGTGACAGTGTATACAATGAAAGATGTACGAGAGCGAGAAATAAAAGATATTATTACGGAAAGTATTGAAGTATTAAGAAAGCAAGGCGTGACCTCTATTTACATTTCTCTTGATATGGACGTACTAGATCAAGCATTTGCACCAGGCTGTCCAGCAATTGGCCCTGGGGGAATGGATAGCGCAACTTTACTAGATGCGATTGAATTCCTTGGTAAAGAACCTCTCGTGCAAGGGATGGATATAGTAGAGATTGATCCAACTCTCGATTTTAGGGATATGACGAGTAGAGTAGCTGCGCAAGTGATTATGAGCTTTCTTTTGGCGAGAGAGACAGTCCGTAAGCAGGTTAGTATATAGGCGTGAAATGAATAGGGAATGTTTACTGATTCCATATAAAAAACACATTACTACTCATATGTAGTAATGTGTTTTTATGTGAAAAGAGAAGGTGAAATTAGAATATATATACGTGTGGGAAAATTAATAAGATTTCGGGTTTTTAGTGATGTTTTACGAATTCATTTTCTTAGTTTGAAAGAATTGACATGAAAAATAATTTTATGATAAAATAAAAATTTTGCTAAAAAACTAAATATGTGTTAAGCTTGAGAAGGTTACCATATATGGAGGTGGATTATTTGTTTCAAATTGGCGATAACATTGTTTATCCAATGCACGGAGCAGGTATTATTAAAGCCATAGAAGAGAAGGAAATCTCAGGAGAAAAACAACAGTATTATGTTATAAAAATGTCGGCTAGTAATATGGAACTAATGATTCCAGCAGGGAGAATATTGAATTCAAATATACGACCAGTTACGGATATAACCGCATTAGCGCACATAATGGATATTTTTCAACATGGGGAATCAGATAGATTACTTACATGGAAACAAAGATATAAATTGAACACTGATAAAATAAAGACGGGTAAAATACAAGAAGGTGCTGAAGTTGTGCGTGATTTAATGCGTATACAGAAAGAAAAAGCACTTAATGCAAGCGAAAAGAAGATGTTAGATAATGCACACGAATTTTTGATTAGTGAACTGGGATTAATTGAAGGTATCACAGAAAATCAGATAAAAAGCTTTTGTTAAGATTTATTACAAATAATGTATTATATCCCAAAAAAGATCTTGAATTTTTTGGGAACATAATTATAGAAAATTTATCATTTCAAAGACATTCAACTCTTTCAAACCACTTTTAGAGCATTAACCTCTATTGTTATTACTACAATCAAATCCATTTTTATTTTTTAATTTCATTTATGAATGTTCGAAGTTTAATTGAATACTTCGATAAAATAGTTACTTGATTTTTGCAATCCTGATTCACACTGGCACGGACGAGGAGCCGTAAGGATGAAAGAGAGGTAGGGCTTTCATTGTTTTAGGTATATAAGTTATTATTTTTAGGAGAATACTGAACCACGTTCACTTCTATCGTTAAGATATTTTTATATGTGAAGAGATAATAAGTGTTTATATTATTTATATAAAAGAGATAACCGAATTGATAGCCTTATATGGTCAACTCAAAAAGGTTTCCTGCCTAGGAAACCTTTTTTTATTTGTATCATTCTATTTTTTGATATTCGAATGTTTGATGGTAAAGGCGTATAAATTGACGTTACTATCTAAAAGTAAGTATGATGCGTTTATAGTAAGAATTTTTTAGGGGGAAGAAAAATGACAAGTTCAAATAATAAAGCGGCAAGTATTTATGAAGGAACAAATATAAACGCTTGGGGATCTTTTGAAAATATTGAAGAAACGAAGTTGTTTAATCCGATTCAAACTGGATCATGGTCTCTTCGTAATCGTATAGCAATGGCACCGATGACGAGATGTTTCGCAGATAATGAGACTGGAGCAGTTGGTGCTGATGTAGTGGAGTACTATAGAAAACGTGCTGCTGACGGAGTTGGATTAATTATTACAGAAGGAATTGTCATTAGTCCGAGAGCGAAAGGAAATCCAGGAGTGCCAGGAATTTATACACAAGAACAAGTCGATTCTTGGAAACCTGTTACAGAGGCGGTACATAAAGAAGGTGGGACGATTATCGCTCAAATATGGCATGTTGGACGTATGAGTCATCATGAAATAATTGGTGGGCAATTGCCACAAGCACCGTCTGCAATCGCCGCAGAAGGAAATGTTCCGCGTTTTCGTAAACCGTTTGATACACCAGAAGCAATGACGTTAGAAGAAATAAAAGAAGTTATTGGCCAATACGCACAAGCTGCGAAAAATGCGATCGAAGCTGGGTTTGATGGGGTAGAAATTCACGGTGCACACGGCTATTTAATTGATCAGTTCACGTATGAAGTTGCGAATAAGCGTATGGATCAATACGGTGGTGATTTAAAGCAAAGGTTAACATTTATGAAAGAAGTAACAGAGGCTGTAATAGAAGCAGTTGGAGCTGATAAAACACTTCTTCGTTTCTCTGCTTTTAAAGGTGATAATCCTACTTATATGTGGGAAAACCCTGAGCTGGCAATTGAAACATTCGTAAATATGTTTAAAGAAATTGGATTAACGATGATTCACCCTTCAACGATGAATTATACGCAAGTGATTGCTGACGGAAAGAATTTTCATCAATTAGTAAGAAAATATTGGGATGGTACGATTGTTGGTGTTGGTAATTTAAATCCGAAAGAGGCTGAAGAAGCACTGCGAGAAGGAACGATTGACGTAGCTGCATTCGGAAGACCGTTAATTGCAAATCCGGACTTCGTTCATCGAATTAAACATGCTGAAAGTTTAGTTGAATATGACGCGAAAGAGCATCTTGCAACATTAGTGTGAATAAAGATAAAAGGAGAACACGTAGAGTGTTCTCCTTTTATTATGGGATTTCATAGGGGGAAGCGGGATGAGTGAAACGCTACTCGTTATTATTAGCATATTACTATTTTTAATGTTGCTTTTAATCGTCTTCTTTATCATTACATTTTTTATAAAAAAACGGACGCATCACTCTATTTTGAAATTACATCCATACCTAGGAAGAATGCGTTACTTACTCGAAAAGATAGGACCAGAATTTCGGCAATATTGGTTTGATCACGATACGGATGGAAAACCTTTTTCACGTTACGACTTTCAAAGTGTTATGTTTTTAGCGAAGTATCGCTCTGAAATACTCGGTTTTGGATCGAAACGAGATTTTGAAGCTTCTGGCTATTATATTGCTAATACATTGTTTCCGATATTAACTGAGGAATTAAGTGTGAATCTATTGCAAGAGCGAGAAGGTAAAAAGTATGTGATTCATAAAGAAGGGTTATTTTCAAGAAGAGAAAAGTTGACAGCGGATACAACAAATCTTTGGCTGTATGAAGAAGAAGATGCAATTATAGTCGGCGAAAACCGCAAATATCCGTGGAAACTACATGGCATGTTTGGAGCATCAGCAACTTCTTACGGTGCGATAGGCGAAAATTATATTTTAGCGAGCGGCTTTGGAGCGAAAATGGCAGGCGGATCGTGGATCAATACTGGTGAAGGTGGCGTTATTCCAGAACATTTACATACAGGTGCGAATATTGTTGCACAAATTGGTCCAGGGTTATTTGGATACCGTGATGAGGATGGTAATTTTTCAATGGAGAAATTTATGGAGAAGGCGAAAGAAAGTAATATTAAAGCATTCGAATTAAAATTTGGGCAAGGTGCTAAAATACGTGGTGGTCATTTAGAGGGGCAAAAAGTAAATGAGAAAATTGCTTCTGTTCGGAATGTACGAGAAGGAGAGACAATTAATTCACCGAATCGATTTTCATTTTTAAATAATGCAGCGGATGCCCTTTATTTTATTCAACAGTTGCAAGAAAAAGGTGGCAAACCAGTCGGGATGAAAATTGTAATTGGTCAGCAGGCGCCTTTGGAAGATTTATTTAAAACAATGAAAGAATTAAATGTGTATCCGGATTTTATAACAATTGACGGTTCGGAAGGTGGATCAGGTGCGACATATAAATCGATGGCAGATAGTATGGGGCTACCGCTTATTCCAGCGCTACTTACATGCATTGATACAGCAAATCATTATAGTGTACGTAATAAATTCAAAGTGTTTGCTTCTGGGAAGTTAATTACCCCTGATAAGGTAGCGATTGCTTTAGCGATTGGAGCAGATGCTGTAAATTCAGCGCGTGGATTTATGATGGCGAGCGGTTGTATTATGGCGCTTCAATGTAATTCCGGACAGTGTCCATCAGGTGTTGCCACGACAAATCCGCACTATCAAAAAGCGTTAGACCCATACGAGAAGAAATGGCGGGTAATGAATTATATTATTAGCATGAGATATAGTTTATTTTCATTAGCGGCAGCAGCGGGAGTGAAGAGTCCGCGTCATTTAACGAGAGAGCATATTGTGTTTAAGGATGAAAGGGGAAGAATTGTTCCGCTGTCGGAATTGTTCCCTATCGTAAATAGGAGATAAATATACTTGTTAAAAGTCATACGTTTGTATGACTTTTTTATTTGAAATGAAATAAGTAACTTGTTGACAATGAAAAGTAAGTAACTTATAATAAATATTGAGTTCGAGATAAATAAAGATTTAGTATAATTATAGATTGATGGATATTTTTTAGAAATTATCTCGAATTCGAGATAATTCCAATAGGCTAGATTTTAGTATGTAAATTTGTAATTAATATCTTGAATTAAAGATAAAATTATCATGACGGATTTTACTTTGCAGTATGGACAAAATGAATAATGAATTTTAATGTAAAGCAATTTTTATAATGAAATAAAAAAGGAGTGGACGAAATGGAAAAGAAAACAATGGGGATTCATCATATTACAGCGATTGTAGGACACCCACAAGAGAATGTAGATTTTTATGCTGGTGTATTAGGCTTACGTTTAGTAAAACAAACTGTAAATTTTGATGATCCAGGTACGTACCATCTTTATTTTGGTAATGAAGGAGGAAAACCTGGAACAATTATTACGTTTTTCCCATGGGCAGGTGCTCGTCAAGGAATAATTGGTGACGGTCAAGTAGGTATCACTTCTTATGTTGTACCAAAAGGGGCAATGGAGTTTTGGGAAAATAGATTAGAGAAATTTGATATTCCATATACGAAGATGACTCGCTTCGGAGAACAGTATGTAGAATTTGATGATCCACATGGTTTGCATATAGAATTAGTTGAAAGAGAAGAAGGCGAATTAAATAATTGGACTTTTGGAGAAGTTACGCCAGAAGTAGCAATTAAAGGATTTGGTGGCGCTGTTCTTTTATCGGCACAACCTCAAAAAACAGCTGAGTTATTAGAGCATGTAATGGGTCTTGAGAAAGTTGGAGAAGAAGGTGAGTTCGTACGATTCCGTTCTTCTGCTGACATTGGAAATATTATTGATTTGAAATTATCAACAATCGGACGCGGTCAGATGGGTGTTGGTACAGTTCATCATATTGCTTGGAGAGCGAGTGACGATGCTGATCAACTAGATTGGAAAGAGCATGTGTCTCGATTTGGATACGGCGTAACTCCTGTACAAGATCGAAATTATTTCAATGCGATTTATTTTAGAGAACACGGGGAAATCTTATTTGAAATTGCAACAGATCCTCCTGGTTTTGCTCATGACGAATCGTTAGAGACGATGGGCGAGGAATTAAAATTACCGGAACAATATGAACAACATAGAAAACAGATTGAACAAACGCTTTTACCGTTTGAAGTAAGAAATTTAGATTAAAGTGATTGAAGGGGGAAAAGGATTATGATGAAACATGTTTTTCAAAAAGGAAAAGATACGTCAAAGCCAGTGTTGTTATTACTTCATGGTACTGGTGGTAATGAATTAGATTTATTACCACTTGCAGAAATAATTGATCCGGAAGCTTCAGTATTAAGTGTTCGTGGAAATGTGTTAGAGAATGGGATGCCGCGTTTCTTCCGCCGATTAGCAGAAGGTATTTTTGATGAAGAGGATTTAATTTTCCGTACGAAGGAATTAAATGAATTTTTAGATGAAGCGGCTAAAGAATATGAATTCGATAGAAACAACATTGTTGCTATCGGTTATTCAAATGGAGCAAATATTGCGGCGAGCTTATTGTTCCATTATGAAAATGCGTTAAAAGGTGCTGTGCTTCATCATCCGATGGTGCCTAGAAGAGGGATGCAATTGCCTGATTTAGCAGAGAAAGCTGTATTTATTGCTGCTGGAACAAATGATCCGATTTGTTCACCTTCTGAGTCAGAGGAATTGAAGACATTATTAGAAACTGCAAATGCTAATGTAACAATGCACTGGGAAAATAGAGGGCATCAATTAACAATGGGTGAAGTGGAAAAAGCAAAAGAGTGGTATGATAAAATAATTCTATAAGCTATGAATAATAAAAGAAGCATCTGCTAACGATTAGCAGATGCTTCTTTTATAGTTAAGACTGGATTGCAAGATGAGATGAAGAAAGTGGTAATTGAATATCAACGATAGTACCTTTATTTATTTCACTTGAAATGTGTAATTTCCCATGATGTTCTTCAATTATTTTGTAGCACATCATCAATCCTAGTCCAGTACCTTTTTCTTTTAAACTATAAAACGGTTCGCCTAAACGAGAGATGCGATCTTCTGGAATGCCACAGCCTTCGTCAATAATACGAATTACGATGAAATTATCGTCTAACGGTTTGATTTGAATGAAAATATTTCCGCCATTTGGCATCGCTTCTATTGCGTTTTTTAATACATTAATAAAAACTTGTTTTAATTGATTACCGTCGCATTGAATGTCATGTTTATGATTAAAATGATCCATAATAATATGGACGCTATGCATGATGGCAGTCGGTAAAATGAATGTGACTACCTCTTCTATTAAAGTTTGTATGTTGCAAGTTTGTATAGATAAAACTTGAGGTTTCGACATCGCCATAAATTGACTCGTGATAGATTCCATTTGTGAAATCTCACTTAACATAACATCGACATACCATTTATTGTCCTCATTTATTTCAGGGAGTAGCAATGTTAAAAAACCTTTGAGAGAAGTGAGTGGATTTCGAATTTCATGGGCAATTCCAGCTGTCAGTTGTCCGACTACTGCGAGTTTTTCTGATTTTCGTAATAACTTCTCAGTTTCTTTTAGCTCAGTAACATCCCTGCCCATCACGATAAGACCTTTGCGAGAACCGTCGGGATGATAAAGTGGAACTTTTGATATACTTAAGATGAGGTCGAAATCATCTCTATGTATAATGAATTCCTCTCCATGAAGAATTTGTCTTTGTTGCCATGCTAGTTCATCTACTTCTTCACAGTGTAAAAAAGCTTCTCGGTACGCTTCATTATATTGAATGAGTTCACTATCCCTTTTTCCGTGATACGGTACATGGTGGAAATTGAAGCAAGAAAGTGCATAGTCATTTGCTTCAAGCCAGCGACCTTCATGATCTTTGAATATAACAAACGCAGGCATTGAATTCATCAATGTACGCAATCGCTTCTCGCTATCTTTTAACATTTTCTCAATTCTTTCTGATTTTTCAAGGGGCTTCATAATCGCATATACACCTGTTAGACGATTGCGAACAAAAGTCGGAACTAGTTTTGTTACAACATCTAATAAATAGCCGTCTTTATGGTAAATAGAGATGATATACTCTTTTTGATTGTCAGCTGTAGTATTTTTTATATATTGTGGCACTTGTTCAGAAATATGAGCTTCTAAAATAGTGGTGATGTTTTTTCGCTCTAATTCTTCTGAAGAGTAACCTAGTATTCTTTCAGCAGAAGGATTAATATGCAAAATAACGCCTTCTAAGTTCAATGAAATAATACTATCAGGGTTGTGTTCAAAAAGAGAGGCATACATTTCTACTAAAGAACGATCTTGAATATGGTTTCGCAAACGCCCAGATATATTAGGCGGACGTTTTTTTTGTGTAGATGAATATTTTTTACGACTCATAATATTTCCTCCGTACAACTAGCATCTAAAAGATTTGTCTATTCATAACTATAATATAGATGTAATGTGTATTTCTATAAAAAATGGAAGTTGCAGAATAAATTTTGTTTTTTTCTTTTTATAAAAGGAGTATAAGGTGGTAATAAGAGGATCTTATATGGTTTTATAAATCTTTTGTAAGTTACAGGGGGCTGTTTTCCTTATAACATTAGAATAGAAGAGGGGGAGAGAAAATGAGAAACTATATTCAAGGAATCGACCACGTGCAAGTTGCTGCACCTGCAGGATGTGAAGAAGAAGCGCGAGAATTTTATGGTAATACAATTGGCATGGAAGAAATTCCGAAGCCAGAAGAATTAAAGAAGCGTGGTGGATGTTGGTTTAAGTGTGGGAATCAAGAAATCCATATTGGTGTGGAGCAAAACTTTATACCAGCTAAAAAGGCACATCCTGCTTTTTATGTGAATGAAATTAATGAATTTAAGCAAATGTTGATAGATCGAGGTGTCGAATTGATTGATGATCATGCACGGCCAGATGTAATTAGATTTTACGTGTCTGATCCATTTGGAAATCGGGTTGAATTTATGCAAAATAAAGACTAGGTGGATTCCCGCCTAGTCTTTAATTTCTTCTGAAAAGTCCTAACACTTCTACAGTTTCCGTAATATTAACGAACGCATTTGGGTCAATTTCAGAAATTGTTAGTTTCATACTTGCTAATTCTTCACGAGAAACGACTGTCATAAGTACACGCTTTTTCTCGCTTGAATAAGCACCTTCGCCGTCGAGTAATGTAATCCCACGTACAACGGTTGAAAGAAGGTGTTGTTTCATTTTTTCTGCTTCGTTTGTTACAATCATAAGTGTAACTTTACTATGTTTTGTATGAACAGCATCGATTACTTTACCAGTTACATAAATTGAAAGTAAGCTTGTAAGTGCAACATCCCAAGTGAAGAAGAATCCTGCAATAACAACAACGACTGCATTTAAAGCAATAAGGAATCCGCCAAGTTTAATGTCTCGCTTGCGGGATAATAACATACCGATAATATCAAATCCACCAGTTGATCCATTGCAATTAAAAACAAGACCGATACCAGCTCCGGCAATGACACCTCCGAAGATAGATGATAAAAGTGGATCTGTTGCTACGACTTTTACTGGAACATAGTATAATGCAACAGATAATACAATTACAGAGATAACAGTGTTAAAAATTACTTTTTTTCCAAGACCTATGTATCCTAAAATAAGGATAGGTAAGTTTAATACGAAGTTAATAATACCTGTATTCACAGGAGTTACAATCCCTAAAATAATAGCAATTCCGCCAATTCCACTACTTAAAATTTTGTGGGGGATAAGGAAAAGATTAAAGGCAATCGCGATAATAATAGAACCAATAATAACACCAAGAAATCTAACCATTTCTTTCCCGTCCTTCACTAAAAAATTCATATTATTTCAAGATTATATATGATATTGAAAGTTTTAGGGGAAAACAGTTTATTTTGGAAAATTAGATTAATCAAAAGAATTTGAGTATTTTATCATTTGAAAGGGGATACAGTTGTGAAGATAAAAACATATCAACAAAAAAGTCCGTTGAAGCAAGAATGTGAGGATTCTTATTTTTGTAATGAAGATAAAATGATGTATGGTGTATGCGACGGGGCAACACCACTCGTTCCTTTTCAAGATGAAAAGGGACACAATGGAGCATACATCGCTTCACATTTATTTGCAAGTTATTTTACTTCATTACGAGAAAATTATAGTTTGCAAGTTGCAGTTGCGAAAGCAAATGAAGTATTACAAAGCAAGATGCTAGAATATAAGGTTGATACGGCAAAAAAAGAAGATTTGTGGTGCACATGTATTGCCGCAGTTCAAATAGATGGTACGAAAATTGAATATGCGCAGCTAGGGGACTGTATGATTGTCGCAATCCTTCGAAATGGAATGATGCAAGTAGTAACAAAAGACACTGTTAAAGGAATTAGTAAACGAGCCAAAAAGAAAAGGGAAGAAGATCGTGAAAAAGGTTTATCTGTACCAGAAGAACATGTTTTTCAAGATGTTCGAGAACAGTTAAAATACAATCGTTATCTTGCAAATATGTCAAATGGCTATTCTGTCGCAAATGGAATGAAAGAAGCAATGAATTATTTACAACATGGTGAATTACATATAGATGAAGTGAGCGGGATTTTTATTTGTTCAGATGGGCTATTTCACCCAGATTGGTCAATTGAACAAACTGTTGCATATATAAGAAAGAATAGTATAAACGAATATATAGAAATTATTGAAGAGTTAGAAGAAGAAAGTAGAATAAGACCAGACGATAAAACAATTATAATGATTGATTTTTAAGAGGAGGTAATTCATATGGAAATTAAATGTGTAAATTTAACGTTTCAAGATGAATTAATTCCGTTAGAAAGAGTAAATAAGCTTATTATTCACCATACATCAGAAGATGGATGGGATGTGTATAAAACACATGAATTTCATCAAAAGGTAAGGGGATGGAGCGGGATTGGTTACAATTATTTTATTGAAGAAGATGGAACTGTAGTCGAAGGGCGAGGTTTACATATTGGAGCACATGCGAAAGATAATAATAGGGATACAATTGGAATATGTATGGCGGGTAATTTTGATAAATATGATCCAACTACCCCGCAAATGAATTCATTATATTCTTTATGTAAAATGTTTATGAAACAGTTTGCTGTAGAGCAAGAAAATATACTCGGCCATAGGGAGTTAGAAGGGGTTACAAAAACCTGTCCAGGAAATCGCTTTTCTATGGTAGAGTTAAGAAAAGTATTATCTTAAATATAGAGGAGTAACGAATGATGATGAACATAAAAATACCAACTGATAAAAAAGAAGAGCTTGTAGCACAAATTCAGCAATTTTTCGTTGAAGAAGATTTAGATGAAATTGGGCGTTTTCAAGCAGAACGTTTAATAGAAGAAATGATTAAATTAGTAGGACCTTTTGCATACAATCAAGCAATTGGGGATGCAAGAAAACTTGTAACTGAAAAATTATCAAATATTGAAGAAGATTTGTATGTATTAGAGAAGAGTGAAGGGAAGTAAACTTTCGCCAATTATAAAATAAGTATATGCCGCGGCTTCTTTCCGATGTTCTGTTTGGAAAGAGCCGTGAAGTTGTTTTTAGCCATATAAAATAAAACTTTTCTTTTGTGCCAAAGGGGATCCTAGAATTTAAAAAACGTTATTCTTTCTTAACAAGCTAGATGAGAAAGAATAACGTTTTTTTTATAAAAAGATTGAGATTAAAAATATATTATCTTAATTTTATCTTTTTTTAATAATTTATTTATGGGCAATTTATAGTTGCTATTTATAATTCCTATATATAGCAGCTATGGACACTACGAAAAGGAACTTTGGAGATGTAACGATGTAGGTAGCGATATACTTTGTATCAAAGTTCGGGGGATAGAAAATTTATATCCAATTAGCTGTAATCAAAACTTAAAACATGAATTGCTCACATAGAATCTTCCTTTGGAAGAAAAGTGGGGTAGTTCTTTGTTAAATGAAGGAAAGGATTGGGAAGCTATGAATAAAACAATTTTAAAAACATGTATCATATCAGTGGTTTTAGGTGGAAGCCTATTAAGTGAAGGAAATGGAGAGGTGAAAGCAGAAGAGAATACACCACAAACGAATCATACTGGTGTATTCAAAGATGTTCCAAAGGATCACTGGGCATATGAGGCGATTCAGCAATTAACAGGTGAGAAAATCATTTTCGGCTATGATGATGGAAGATTTGGTTTTGGAGATAACGTAACGCGCGAACAAGTTGCAGCTTTAATGTATCGTTATTTTAATATGACAGAAAACAAAAATTATCAGAACCCGTATGGGGACGTAAGCGAAGAGTCGACAAGCTATATAAAGGAAATCTTGTCTTTAACAGAAATGGGTGTTTTTACGGGTGACGAGCATGGGAACTTTAGACCGAAGGCA
Organism: Bacillus luti; assembly: GCF_001884105.1. Classification (GTDB taxonomy): domain Bacteria; phylum Bacillota; class Bacilli; order Bacillales; family Bacillaceae_G; genus Bacillus_A; species Bacillus_A luti. The sequence goes on from NZ_MACI01000057.1 coordinate 27,047, forward strand.
TCCTTAACACGTGCAGAAATGGCACAGGTTCTTACAAATGCTTTTCATTTAAAGGCAAAGGGTAATCACACTTTTAATGACGTTTCAACGAATTCGTGGGCAAGAAATGCAATTAGTGCTGTTCAAACAAATAATATTGCAAAAGGAGTAGGAGGAGGGAAATTTGCTCCAAGTATGGATGTGACGCGCGAACAGTATGCACAATTTTTATACAATGCAATACAAGAAACTGAGCAAACTAAACAAACGAAAGGGCAAATACTGGCTAGTATACTTGGTGAAACAAATTGGCAAGGGACAAAAGTCTATGACAAAGATCATAATGATTTAACGAAAGAAAATCAAAATTTCATCGGGCTTGCAAAATATGATGCTAAAACGGCAAGGTATGAATTTTTTAATGCAAATACAGGAGAGAGTCGTAATGATATCGGTACTTTTTTTATAACTAACGATGGAAAGAAAAGAGTGTTAATTTCTGAAACGCAAAATTATCAAGCGGTTGTTGAATTAACGCAATTAGACAAGGAGAAATTTACATATAAAAGAATGGGGAAAGATACAAAAGGGAACGATGTAGAAGTATTTGTTGAACATGTTCCTTATCATGAAAAAGAGTTGTCTTTTACGCGTCCTGATAAAAATTTAGAGAGCTCGACGGGAAAAATAGTTACAAACGTTGATGGCGATGAAATTTTATCTAGTACACTATGGAACGGAACGGTGGTATTAGACGAACAGGGTAATAATGTAACAAAATACAACTCAAACTTAATCAGTCTAGCAAAATACGATAAAAATACAAATAAATATGAGTTTTTCAATGTGAATACAGGAGAAAGTCGTGGAGACTATGGTTTCTTTGATGTGGTACATGGTAATAAAATAAGAGCTCATGTATCGTTAGGAAATAATAAATATGGTGCAGTCCTTGAACTTACAGAGTTAAATAAAGATAAATTTACGTATACAAGAATAGGGAAAGATGCGAATGGAAAAGATATAAAAATCTTTGTTGAGCATGAACCGTATACAGGTGACCTAAAACCAAATTTCACAAAGTAAGATGTAAAAGTAATCTTTTACTCTAGTAAAGGAAATATGTTAGTAAGGAAAAGGCTGAGTGGTTAGAGAATTAAAATAGTTGTTTATAGACAAATAGATGCCTTGAGGCATCTATTTGTCGTTTTAAAATGATTTTATGGGTAAATATAAAATACAAATTCTCTTTTCTCGTTCTTTTATTTATTCTCTTTATGTTCTTTATATTCATGAACTTTTTCTTTTACATTACCGACAGTATCTTTAGCAGTGCCTTTGATTTTATCCCATTTTCCTTCGGCTTGTAATTTCTTATTGTCAGTTACTTTCCCAACAACTTCCTTTACTTCACCTTTTACTTTATCAATGGCACCTTCTACTTTTTCTTTTAAACCATGATCATGCTTTGTCATACATTTCTCCTCCTTGTAGTTTGATTAGAATTCTCTTTTCATATTGCAAGTTGAATGATGTATCTAGTAATAGCGTAACAAATATAGTTTGAATATTCAAATTATTAATAGAGTTGAAAAGGAATTGTCATAAAGTGTATAAAGTTGTAATGAGAAGAGAAAGAATGTTAACTACATGTCTTTTGCGGTCCAGATTGATTTTGTATAAGCAATTTTCATATGGGCACGTTCCATGTTATTTTGACTGCCGCTACCGAACATGGCTTGTCCAACTATTAATTGGCAGTTTGATGCTATTGCTGTTTCTATTCGTTTCTGAATTAATGCAGTATGACAGCCTTTACGCTGAAATTCTGGCAAAGTGGCAGAAGCAGCTAATGATGCGACACCTTTATTTATATAGAGAACTCCTATACTAGCAGGAGTGTTTTGAATTTCAGCTATGAAAAAATGCCATCCGGGTTTATTATAAAGAATTTCGTTATTTTGACGAACACCATCTTTAGTAAAGGGAGGCATATGAAACCCACGTACATATATGTCTGCAAAAATATCAAACTCATTTTCTTTTAGTTGGCGTACTGAAATGTTAGAAGGAAGAAGGGACGGATCTTCTCTCGGTGTACTATATAAAGCGGTATGGAAGCTAGATTGATAAAAACCTTTTTCAGATAAGTATTGAAATAGTTCAGCTGTACCTTGTGCTGGCGTAATTTCAAAACGACAAGGGATTTGTAGTGATTGATAATAAGAGATGATTTCATCTACCTGAGCTGTATTTGTAATACCTTTTACCGTATTAAAAGCAGGACCAGCAATTACTTTTGATGAAAAGGCGGTGGCACTTCCGAATTGTTCTATTTGTACTTGCATTGGATTTTCTTTTATCGCTTGTAGTGCCTCTAATCTAGAAGAAAGCATATTTATTTCTGCGTTTTCTATTTCTTGTGCTGTATTGAGCGTCATAATTGTACTCATATAATTCCTCCGTCAGTAAATATATTTCATAGTACATATACGATGTTTGTTCTAATATTCCTGTTGAAATGTAAGAGAATATGAAGTTTTTTGGAAGGGAAATGGAAGTGAACTGTCGAAGGGAGTGGAAACAGATTAAAGGTGGTGCTCTCATGAAACAGAAAGACGTGCAGACATGCTCTAATTGTGGTTCTCATAACATAGGAGAAGGTGAGTTTGTCGGATATGCACAAATACGGAAAAAGGAAACGATGTTTACATCTTCACCAGTAGATGCTTATATTTGTACAGATTGCGGGAATATCCTTTTATTAAAAGTACGAAATTATGAAAAATTTAAGCAGAAGCCGTTATGATTCTTGAGAAGTGGTTTTATTAGGGAAGTTAATAAGGGTAATATTTTACATAAATATGAGTATGCCTCAGATAAAGAGATGAAAACATATACTGTGTGGGATGCATATCAATCGCTATACGACATACCAAAATGTATAGAGAAAATTATAAATCAATATGAGGAAGAAAAATTACCCCTCTTGGAATATTTCATATTGAAAACTCCTTTAAATAAATAAGGGAGTTTTTGTCTTTTTTATAACAATAATTACCTTTAATTGTTATAATTGGTTATTGATAGGGATTGTTTTATTAACGTCATAATCATAGAAGAAACTAGCTAAATCGTAGGTGAAACCGCAATATAACACAATCGCAACCGTAAGTTGACAAAGCGCAACCGCAGGAAGATAGAGATAGTGGCAATGTTTACATACAATTTAGGTAAGAAAAACAAAGGGGGACACACATATGGAATTTGGTGAAAAATTATTTAAATTAAGAAAGGAAAAGGGACTTTCTCAAGAAGCGTTAGCTGAGAAATTAAACACGACAAGGCAAGCAGTTAGTAAATGGGAAAATGGTCAAGGGTTTCCTGAAACTGAAAAGTTAATAATGATTGGAAATGTATTCGAAGTATCTCTTGATTACTTATTAAAAGAAACTGCTGAACAAAGTAATGAAAAGGAAAATGGTTATTACGTAAGTAAGGAAATGGCAGAAGGTTATATAGTGTATGGACAAAAAATTTCTAAATATATTGCGTTAGGATTTAGTTTGCTCATTTTATCTACAATACCGTATTTACTATTTAAAGAAAATGCAACAATGTCTACGTTCCTTGTCATTATTATTGCAGTGCTGGGGATTGGGGCAATGATGGTACCTGTAACGATAGAAGAGAGTCGATACAATGTATTGAAAAAAGAAGAACTACTATTTGATCAAAACTTTCTAAAAGAATTGACAAAAAGATATGCGACTATAAAAAAGAAATATGCTGCAGTGGTGGTTGTTGGATTTTGTTTCATAGCAGCAGGGGCAATACCGTTTTTATTTGAGAAAAAACGAATCACTTCAGGAGAGCTAGTGCAGTATTATCCTTACTGTGTTGTACTTATTGCTATTGGATTCTATCTTTTTGTTCGTGTTTTAGGAGTGTTAGAGACGTATCGGATTTTAGTAGAAAATAAAGAATATAGTAATCGTTTTATTTTTAAATTGAAAAAGAAAGTAAGAGAAAAGGTGGATAGTTTATAAAAAATAAAAAACATGTTTCGGATCAGTGTATTCAAAACATGTTTTTTTTATTGAGCTGAATTATTTCCAAAGAAATAATTCAGAAAATACTGAAAAATATCGTAAATATTTGTTGAAGTCTGTTATAATATATTAAAATGAAAACGCTTTAAAGGGAGGATGTAACCAATATGATGATGAATGTACCTCTAACAATTAGTTCTATGATGGAAAGAGCAGAAAAGTTATTCCCGAAGAAAGAAATCGTTTCTCGCACACATGATACCATTACGACATTAACGTATAAGCAGCTAGGAGAAAGGACGAGAAGACTCTCTAGTGCGTTAAAAAAGCTTGGGATTAAGGAAGGCGAACGTGTAGGTACGTTAGCGTGGAATCATCATCGACATGTGGAAGCGTATTTTGCTATTCCTGGTATTGCTTCCGTTTTACACACAATTAATATTCGTTTATCTCCTCAACATATTTCATACATTATTCAGCATGCGGAAGATCGAATTTTACTTATTGATGAAGATCTCGTACCACTCGTTGAAAGTATTCAATCCGAATTATCAACTGTACAAGCCTACATTGTTATGACTGATAAAGATGAGCTCCCAAAAACTACACTTCAGCCTGTATATCATTATGAGAAACTTTTAGAAGAAGGCGACGCAAATTTCCAATTTGTACAAGATATTGATGAAAACACACCTGCTGGTATGTGTTATACGTCAGCGACTACAGGAAACCCAAAAGGTGTTGTATATACACATCGAAGTACTGTATTACACTGTATGGCACTTGGTTTAGCTGATACAGCTGCTTTATCGGAAAGCGATGCGGCGATGGCAATTGTACCGATGTTTCATGTGAATGCTTGGGGACTTCCTTTCGCAGCTACTTGGTTTGGATCAAAACAAGTTCTTCCAGGGCCGATGTTTAATCCGAAAATTTTATTAGAAATGATCCAATCTGAAAAAGTAACGATAGCTGCAGGTGTGCCGACAATTTGGCTCGGTGTATTACAAGAGTTAGAAAATAATAGTTACGATTTATCTAGTATGACGAGAATTTTATGCGGTGGTGCAGCTGCGCCGAAAAGTGTTATTAAAGCATTTGAACAAAAACATAATGTTCCTTTCATACATGCATATGGAATGACTGAAACGAGCCCGCTCGTAACACTTGCACGTTTAAAAAGTTATGAAACAGAATTGTCGTATGAAGAGCAATTAGAAATCCGTTCAAAACAAGGATATCTTGTACCAGGTGTAGAGATGAAAGTAGTCGGTACAAATGGTGAAGTGAAGTGGGACGGTACAGAGATGGGAGAGCTATGTTTACGAGCGCCATGGATCGCTGAAAGCTATTATAACGATGAGCGTACTGTCGAAGGTTTTCGTGATGGTTGGTTATATACAGGAGATGTCGTTACGGTTGATGAGGAAGGTTGCGTGAAAATTGTTGACCGTACGAAAGATGTTATTAAAAGCGGTGGAGAATGGATTTCCTCGGTTGATCTTGAAAATGCATTAATGGCACATGATGCTATATTTGAAGCGGCTGTTGTTGCAATTCCTCATCCGCAGTGGCAAGAGCGACCAGTTGCCTGCGTTGTTCAAAAGAAAAATAGTGCAGTAACAAAAGAAGAAATATATGAGTTTTTAAAACCACAGTTTGCGAAGTGGTGGTTACCAGACGATATTGTATTTATGGAAGAAATACCGAAAACATCTGTTGGAAAGTTTTTAAAACAAGCGCTGCGGAAAGAGCTTGAGCATTTGCATAAAGAAAAATAATTGAATCCTCATTTGTAAACTTTCGTTAAAACTAAGTTGACAAACGGGAGGTTGAAAGATAATATAATTCTTGTAATATGTTATCTAAATTTTAATTTAAGTTTACAAATGGGAGAAGCAAACATGAATACAAAAAACTTAGTTTTCGTCGCTTTATTTAGTGCTATTATGGGAGTGTTAGGATTAATACCTCCGATTGCTCTTTCTATTACACCAGTTCCAATTACATTACAATCACTTGGTGTTATGCTTGCTGGTGGACTGTTAGGATCACGTCTTGGTGCATTAAGTCAACTTGTTTTCTTGCTTATTGTAGGAGTGGGAGCACCATTACTTGCTGGTGGACGCGGTGGCCTTGGTGTATTTTTTGGGCCAAGTGCAGGATATTTACTTGGTTATATTGTTGGAGCGTTTGTCATTGGGTATTTAATTGAGCGTTTACGTAAAGTTTCTATTATAAAAGTATTATGTATTAATATAATTGGTGGTATTTTCGTAGTTTATGTATTTGGTATCATTGTGCAAGCTTTCGTAATGGATATTTCTATATGGCAGACGATGAAAGTAAGTGTTGTATTTTTACCAGGTGATTGCATAAAAGCGATTATAGCAGCAGTTCTTGTAACGAAATTACATCGTTCATTGAAACATATTATTACGCCTGCTCTAAAGAGTGGGAAATATACAAATGCGGGATAAGAAAGAGAAGAAACACGTTCATTACGTGTTTCTTTTTGTTATTTTGTAAAGAAAGGACGTCTCATATGGGGATTACAAAAGAATATAAAAAGCATGCCTCTTTACAAGCAAATAAAATAGCGATAAAGGAAGATAATCGAGTTTTAACATATAAAGAGTGGTTTGAGTCAGTATGTAAAGTAGTAAACTGGTTGAATGAAAAAGAATCAAAAAATAAAACAATAGCAATTGTATTAGAAAATAGTATCGAGTTTTTACAACTATTTGCTGGTGCCGCTATGGCCGGATGGGTGTGTGTGCCCTTAGATATAAAATGGAAAAAGGATGAGCTAAAGGAAAGACTAGCAATCAGTAATCCAGATATGATTATTGCGGAACGATATAAGTTAAATGATATTTCGGATGAAGAAGGAAGGATAATTGAAATTGATAAATGGAAGCAAATAATAGAGAACTATCTTCCTACAGAGCACATTGTAGAAAGTGTACAACATGCTCCTTTTTATATGGGATTTACATCAGGATCGACTGGGAAGGCAAAGGTATTTTTACGTGCACAACAATCGTGGGTTCATAGTTTTGATTGTAATGTACATGACTTTCATATGAAAAAGGAAGATTCTATTTTAATAGCTGGGACGTTTGTTCACTCTCTTTTCTTATACGGTGCAATAAGTGCATTATATATGGGACAAACCGTACATATTATGAGAAAGTTTATTCCGAATCAAGTGTTAGATAAGTTAATAACTGAAAATATTTCGGTCATGTATACAGTACCAACAATGCTTGAATCTTTATATAAAGAAAATAGAGTAATAGAAAATGAAATGAAAATTATTTCGTCAGGAGCGAAGTGGGAAGCTGAAGCGAAAGAAAAAATAAAGAGTATATTTCCTTATGCGAAAAGATATGAATTTTACGGTGCATCTGAACTTAGTTTTGTAACAACATTAGTCGATGAAGAGAGCAGAAAGCTAAATTCGGTAGGAAAGCCTTGTCACAATGTGCAAGTTCGAATATGTAATGAAGCAGGAGAAATCGTGCAGACAGGTGATGTAGGAACTATTTATGTGAAAAGTGAGCAGTTTTTTATGGGATACATAATAGATGGAGTTGTAGCCCAGGAGTTGACTACTGAGGGCTGGATGACAGTGCGAGATGTAGGTTATCAAGATGAAGAAGGATATATATATATTGTTGGTAGAGAGAAGAATATGATTTTATTTGGAGGAATCAATATTTATCCAGAGGAAATAGAAAGTGTGTTATATACTCATCCAGCTGTTGAAGAAATTGTTGTAGTTGGTGTGAAAGATAGTTATTGGGGTGAAAAACCTGTCGCTATCGTAAAAGGCTGTGCTACGAAGCAACAATTAAAGAATTTTTGCTTACAACGATTATCCTCTTTTAAAATACCGAAAGAATGGTATTTTGTTGATGAAATCCCGTATACAAATAGCGGGAAGATTGCTCGTGTTGCAGCAAAAAGTATGATTGAAAACCGGGAGAAAATATATGAATAGAGCGGTTATTGTAGAGGCGAAAAGAACACCTATTGGCAAGAAGAATGGGATGTTAAAAGATTATGAAGTTCAGCAATTGGCAGCACCACTTCTTACGTTTTTAAGTAAAGGAATTGAGAGAGAAATAGACGATGTTATATTAGGGAATGTCATTGGGCCAGGAGGGAATGTTGCAAGGCTGTCTACATTAGAGGCGGGGCTCGGTTATCATATTCCTGGTGTAACGATTGATCGGCAATGTGGTGCTGGATTGGAAGCGATTCGCACCGCATGTCATTTCATTCAAGGCGGGGCAGGTAATTGTTATATTGCAGGAGGAGTAGAGAGTACAAGTACATCACCTTTTCAAAAGAGAGCGCGATTTTCACCAGAAACAACTGGTGATCCTAATATGGGAGTGGCGGCTGAATATGTTGCAAAGCGTTATAACATAACGCGAGAAATGCAAGACGAGTATGCTTGTCTTAGTTATAAACGAACACTGCAAGCGTTAGAAAAAGGATATATACATGATGAAATATTGTCTTTTAATGGATTATTAGATGAATCTATAAGGCGAGAAATGCAGTATGAAAGAATGATTAAAAGAACAAAGCCTGCGTTTTTACAAAGTGGTACAGTAACCGCAGGGAATTCATGTGGTGTAAATGATGGGGCATGTGCAGTTCTTGCAATGGAAGAGGGACAAGCCCGAAAATTAGGATACAAGCCTGTACTTCGTTTCGTTCATAGTGCTGTAGTTGGAGTGGATCCAAATCTTCCGGGAACTGGTCCGATATTTGCGGTGAACAAATTATTAAACGAAATGAATGTAAAAATAGAAGACATCGACTACTTTGAAATAAATGAAGCGTTCGCGTCAAAAATTGTGGCTTGTACAAAGGAGTTACAAATTCCATATGAAAAATTAAATGTAAATGGAGGTGCAATTGCGCTCGGTCATCCGTACGGTGCATCTGGGGCTATGCTTGTAACGCGCTTGTTTTATCAGGCGAAACGAGAACATATGAAATATGGAATTGCGACATTAGGAATAGGGGGCGGAATAGGGATGGCGCTATTATTTGAGAAAGTAGAAGACTAGAAAGGAACTAGTTTTCTACTCTTTGAGGAATATAAGCGTTGCTACCAGGCTTTGCTTTTATTTCATTCCAAGCAGCTATAGCATCAGCTTTTGATTTTCCTTTATTATTTGGATCTTCGAAAAAGTCGCGAGTGAAACGATTGTATTCAAACTGCGCGCTGATAGTTGTTTTGTATGTAGAATCTTTTTTTCGTTCATTTTCTTCATACCAAAACGTTATCGCGTCTTCATATGTTTTTCCAACATTCTCTTTAAAAAATTTTTGAAGAGCTACTGTAAAGCGGAAGTTTGCTCCAATTTTTTCTTTGAAAAAAGCCCGTACATCTTCGCTACAGCGGTGATTGTTAGTAATAATCGTTTGAGGGGAAAGGTCTTTATAAGAGAGAGAAGTTTTACTCGCCTTTTGACCAGAGCTGTTTTTTAATATTTTACCAGTAGTTAAATAATGTGAGATACGCTCGGTTATTTCGATCTTAGAGCCACTAGCTGGTAACTCATGCTCACGACAAAATGTTTGGAGTTCTGCTTTTAACCAATAATAGTTTTGGAAATCTTCAAGTAATATAGATTTTGTTAAAGGTGGACGCATGAATGTAACAACTTCTTTCTTCCATAATTTTCTTTAATTATAAAACGTACGTTCTTTTTATGGAAGGATTAATTTGTAAATATAACGGGAAGAGGAGATTGCATATGGAAAATGTAATGCAAGTTCGTGTTACGGGAATTTTAATTGAAGATGAAAAGATTTTGTTAGTAAAGCAAAAGGTTGCTAATCGCAATTGGTCTTTACCCGGGGGAAGGGTAGAGAACGGTGAAACGTTAGAAGAAGCAATGATTCGAGAAATGAGAGAAGAAACAGGGTTAGAAGTTAAAATTAAGAAGCTACTCTATGTTTGTGATAAACCAGATGCTAGTCCATCTTTATTACATATTACGTTTCTGCTTGAAAGGATTGAAGGTGAAATTACGCTACCTTCTAATGAGTTTGATCATAATCCAATTCAAGATGTACAAATGGTACCGATTAAAGATTTAAGTCAATATGGTTTTTCGGAAACTTTTATAAAGCTTGTAAATGAAGGGTTTGAAAATGCAGGGAGTTACCAAGGATTGAAACAAAATATTGGCCTGTAACTATAGAGGAAGGACAGCTATTAGCTATCCTTCCTAAAAGTGTTTTATACCGCTGACTGCAAAGAAGAAACAAGTTGATTTAAAAACTCATCCCCGGTCATAATTGCTTTCCCACCGCCACGAGCACTCTTTTTATTTCCGCCACCTTTTCCTTCAATTGTAGGAAGTGCCTCTTTTAAAAGAGCATTCATATCGAGCGTGACTGTTTTTCCGCAAGCGAGGATGCATTGTAGTTTCTCATCATTTTCAATGACGAAGTATGTAATGGCGTGCTCTTGTTGTTCTGTAATGATAGCAGAAAGCTTTGCGATTTCTTGCATAGAACGATTTGTAAATACTTTAGAAATAAGTATGCCAGTATGTATTTCCGCAGGCTGTTGAAGTAGTTCATTTGCCTCTGCAAATAATAATTGTTCAGTTATTGTTTGCATTGCTTTTTCGTTTTCTTTTTGAGAAGTAAGAAGTTGTGCTACTTTTGCTGGAATATCAATCTCGCTACTGTTTAATTGTTTAGAAACATCCTTCATAATTTGTTGCTGTTGTCCCATTAGTTTAATTGTGCGCCAACCAGCGATAAATGTTAAGCGGATGCCACCTTTATTACGCTCCCAATCAAGTACTTGAATAGGACCTACTTCACCTGTATGTCTCGGATGCGTTCCACCACAGCCGTTATAATCAAAGTTTTCGATCATAACAACGCGTATATTTTCTGTCATAGTCGGTTCTTTACGAAGAGGTAAAGTTTTTGCTTCTTCTAAGTTCATCCATTTAATAAGAATTGGATGATTTTCAAAAACAATTTTGTTCGCAATTTGTACAGCTTTTTCAACCGTTTCCGCATGAAGATTTTCTGTTTCTAAATCAATTGTTACTGTTTCTTTACCAAGATGGAATCCAATCGTAGGTATGTTAAAGTGGTCCCAAAAAGCAGCAGATAAAATGTGCTGAGCCGCATGTTGCTGCATATGATCAAAACGGCGCTCCCAATTAATTGTACCTTCTACTTCTTCTGTATGTAATTGTTCTGCAAGGAAGTGGCGAATTTCTCCATCTATCTCTTCTACATTGATTACATCGATGTCATTTAATATGCCAGTATCATACGGTTGTCCGCCACCTGTCGGATAAAATGCCGTTTCGTTTAAAACAACGTAGAAGTTACCGTCTTTATCATAATCTTGTTTTATAACTTTAGTAGTAAAGTCTTTTTTATAAGCGTCAGTGTAATATAATTTTTGCTCCAATTTTCTTTCCCCTTTCGTGTTCACTAGTTTCATTGTAAAGCAATTGAAATTAGTTTCCTAATATTTCAGAAGAAAGAAACTTTTTTTAGAATTTTCTTGCTATAATAAGAAAAAGAAAATGCGGGGGTGGAATGAATATGCTATATGAAGACGGTGTAGATAAACTGCTTAGTTTAAGCAAAAATATTTCTGAATTGTATCGAGAATTAAATGAAATGACCCGGATTTTAACGGAGTGTAATCGAGAAAGTGTGAAGTTTGATCGGCTATATGTAAAAGAGTTACTGTGGAAGAAAGAAGATGTAATAGAGAAATATGACCAGCTACTTGTACAACTTTGTATAAATGAATGCTTTGATTTAAAAAGTGTCATTACAGGGGAATATAAGTATACATATGAAGAAGTAGAAAACATCGTTTTACAATTTAATGAAAAGTATAATGTCGCAATTTTAATTAAAGACGTTTGTAAAGAATTACAGTTTACATATGGCATAGATATGGATATAACGAGAACAGCTCGGGTATCGACAGCTCAAGTATAAAAAGGGAAAAGAAAGCAGAACCTTTGCTTTCTTTTTTTATGTAAGAACAGGGAGAGTAGGTTTGAAGATGAAGGGGAAGTTGCAAAATATTCATCCGTTAGGAATGACAATTATAATAGGGACTTTATTTGCGAGATTCGCTACGTCAATGAGTATTCCTTTTTTAGCAATTTATTTAACGACTGTTAAAGGCGTATCAGCAGGAATGACGGGTGCTATTATCGGAACGAGTGCACTTGTTGGAGTGTTTGCTAGTTTTATCGGAGGGAATTTATCGGATCGATTCGGCCGAAACATGATTATACTATGGTCCATGATCGTTTGGGTGTTTGTATTCATAGGTTTTTCACTTGCAGATCATGTTTTGAGTTTCTTTTTACTAAATGCTTTGAATGGATTATGTAGGTCCTTTTTTGAACCGACGTCAAGAGCATTATTATCGGATTTAACGAAACCAGAGTATCGTTTACTCGTATATAATTTGCGTTACGGTGCAATCAATGTTGGGGTAGCGATCGGTCCACTTGTTGGATTACAGATTGGAAGCGCAAAATCAACAATTCCTTTTTTAGTAGCAGCTGGAGTGTACATTCTATATACGGGTATATTAGCGTTCCAATTTAAGAAGTATCCACTGGAACGAAAGAAAATAAATACAGAAAAGCCTGTTACAATGTTAAATGCAATTCATATATTGCGAAAGGATGTTGTATTTTTAGTCGCTTTAGTTGGTATTATTTTGAGTAATTGTGGTTTTTCTCACTTAACAACAACAGTATCTCAATATTTTGCAAATGCACATATATTTCAGGATGGAGTGAAATTATTTTCATATATGCTAGCTTTAAATGCGGTTGTTGTAGTCGTAATTCAATATCCTGTTATTCAAATGTGCAAGAAGTATACACCGTTAGTATCCATTATGGTGGGAACTTTATTTGTGAGCGGGGGATTGTTTGGGTTTGGAATGGCAGAATCTACGCTAGGTGCTACCATTTGTACAATTATTTTTACAATTGGAGAAGTCTTAATGTTTTCAATGACGGATGTATTTATTGATGATATTGCTGTTGCGCATCTAAAAGGAACATACTTCGGGGCGATGGGATTTTCAGGAATTGGAGCAGTAATAGGTCCATGGTTTGGGGGAGTACTTCTCGATTATTACGGGTACCAAAATGGATTTATTGTCTTTTCAGCGCTAGCTATATTTTCAACTGTAGCATTTCCTGTACTTTTAGTTACAAAAGGTTTATTGAAAAAAAGGTATGATAGAAATTCTAATATAGAAATGCAAGCGAAATAACATGAGCCCCAGTAAATGACTGGGGCTCATGTTTGTATTTATAGTAATCCTTAACTTGAAAAAAGAACTTTCTTTTCATGCTTATCAGCAACTTCATTTTTGGAAATATGAATGGCTAAAAATCCATTCTCTGAGCAGGCTAGCATCTTCTTATAAATAATATTAGCGGGTAAAGGAATGAGCCGCTGTAAAGAAATATTTTTATGAAGTATGCAAATATTTAGGCCTGTCTCCATCTTTTTAATGAGTACATTTTGTTCAGTCACATTTGGTACATCTGTTTCCAAAATGTATTCTTGTTCAGTTTCACAAAGGTCAATATGAATTTGATTTGGAAAACTAAAATTACTACAAGAATCGGAACAAAATTGATCCATCCATTCTTCGAAACCATCAACATGAAAAAGACAATCCTTCTTTTTCTTGCCCATGTAAGACACCCTCCGTAAAATCTCAATTCATACTATGTTATGCATGAACGAAGTAGGGGTGAAGAATAAATGGAAAAATATAAACATTGTATGTGGTAAAGGTAGCTAGTGTGAATGCTTTGTTTTACATATCATGATGCGCATGGTTTTTTTGGCGTGAATGGTTACGGTTTTTTACTTTATGAGATCCGCTTAATGGTTCAGGTTGCCCTTTTTTTTCTTTAGATTCACAATTGTTTTTTCCCATTGTATGTGACACCTCCTCTTTCTCTTTAGAATGAGAGAAGTTTGCGAATTTATACGAGAATGTTTTTTGAAAAAAGGGTAAAGATAAATGGGACTAACTATTACAGAAAGGGGAAAGTATAATGCCATATCATAAAGATAAACAACAAGCTTTTCAAGCAGCGCAGCAAGGAGTTACACAAGCAGAAAATTCATTCAACAATATTGTGAAAAATGATCCAAACTACGGTCATGATTTAAAAGAGTTACGTCAAGAGGTTCAGGAAGCGTATGAACAAATTCAAAATGCACTTGAAGTAGCTTCGGAAACACAACGTCCACAACTTGAGCAATACGAAAATAATCTCCAAAATATTATGCGAAATGTAGATCAATTAGAAAAGTAAATGAGGTTGTTGTGTATTCAACAACCTCATTACTTTTAGTGTTACTATGCCGAAACGAAAAATTATTCTATTAATTTTTTCTTTAATTTGTGCAGTACATATATTTCAAGTGGACAAAGTGGAAGCTAAAATGTTGTTAAGAAAAGAGTTAGAGCCAACTGGTTATGTAACGTGGGAAGTACCTAATAATGAGAAGGTTATCGCGATTACGTTTGATGATGGACCAGATGCAACTTATACACCGCAAATATTAGATTTATTACGTCAATACAAAGCAGAAGCTACTTTTTTTATGATTGGATTTCGAGTTCAGCGTAATCCATATTTAGTAAAGCGGGTTTTAAAAGAAGGACATGAAATTGGAAATCATACGATGGATCATTTGTATGCAAGTAACTCATCAGATGAGAAATTAAAAAATGATATTTTAAATGGAAAGAAGTATTTTAAAAAATGGGTGAAAGAACCTTTATTATTCCGTCCTCCAGGTGGATATATTAATGATGCCGTATTTACAACAGCTAAAGAAGCCGGGTATCAAATTGTCCTATGGTCATGGCACCAAGACCCTCGCGATTGGGCAAATCCAGGAGTTGAATCCATTGTAAATCATGTCCTGAAAAATGCTAAAAGTGGAGATATTGTGCTGTTGCACGATGGAGGAAGTAATCGTAGTCAAACAGTTGAGGCATTAGCAAAAATTTTGCCAGAACTTAAAAAGCAAGGGTATCGATTTGTTAAGGTTTCAGAATTGCTGCGCTATAAACATTAGAGAAAATCCCAAAAGGCATACCTTTTGGGATTTTTCATTACTGATTCTTTTTACGTTTCTTATTGTTTTGTCGCTCTGCTGGAGTTAAAGGCTCATTTGCAAATTCTTCGCTAAAACCCGCGCCTTGTCCTTGTGCAGAAGCAGCATTCATTCCTGGAATAACATGATTTGCTTTTCGTTTACCCATTTGCTTTCACCTCTATAAAAATTTTTGTTGGTTGAATGATGAACAATTCATAGCGTATATGAACGTAAAGTAAAGTGCTAAAAGAGTACTTTACTTTATGGTAATAGTATTCATAAGGAGCATGAACACTATTCAAATTTAGAAAGATAAAGAAAACTTATGATAATCTATAAGTTTCTTATTATTTACTTATTTAGAAAGTTGTAATAAGATATTATCGTAAGGTATTGAAAAGTTTGTCTACATTTTATATTCAGACAACTTAGTCACGTTTAACAGGGGGGAAACATAATGGTCAAACATAATCCATTTCAATCACGTGCAACTTTTGAAGTAGATGAAAAAACGTATCATTATTATGATTTGAAAGCGCTTGAAAATGCAGGGGTTGGCAACGTATCTCAATTACCATATTCCGTGAAAGTTTTACTTGAATCAGTACTTCGTCAAGTAGACGGACGTGTAATCACAGAAGAGCATGTTACAAATTTAGCGAAATGGGGAACGAAAGATGTTCAAGATATCGATGTTCCATTTAAACCATCTCGCGTAATTTTACAAGATTTCACTGGTGTTCCAGCTGTTGTTGATTTGGCTTCGCTTCGTAAAGCAATGGCAGACATGGGTGGGGATCCTGATAAAATTAATCCTGAAATTACTGTAGACCTTGTAATTGACCACTCTGTACAGGTTGATAGAGCGGGTACGGCAGACGCGCTTGCATTCAACATGGACTTAGAGTTTAAACGTAATGAAGAACGTTATAAATTTTTAAGCTGGGCACAAAAATCATTCGATAACTACCGTGCAGTTCCACCAGCTACAGGTATTGTACACCAAGTAAATCTTGAATATTTAGCACCAGTTGTTCACGCGGTGAAAAATGCTGAAGGTGACTTAGTTGCATACCCAGATTCATTAGTTGGAACAGACTCACATACAACAATGATTAACGGTATCGGCGTTCTTGGATGGGGCGTTGGTGGTATTGAAGCAGAAGCGGGAATGCTTGGACAGCCTTCATACTTCCCAGTACCTGAAGTAATCGGTGTGAAATTAACTGGTACACTTCCAAGTGGTACTACAGCAACTGATGTTGCATTAAAGGTAACACAAGTATTACGTCAAAAAGGTGTAGTTGGTAAATTCGTTGAGTTCTTCGGTAATGGACTAAAGAGCATGCCTTTAGCTGACCGTGCAACAATTTCAAACATGGCACCAGAATACGGCGCAACTTGTGGATTCTTCCCAATCGACGATATTTCATTGGAATACTTACGTTTAACAGGTAGAGATGAAGAGCAAATTCGCATTGTTGAAGAATACTGTAAAGCAAATGGCTTATTCTATACAGCAGACAGCAAAGATCCAATTTACACGGATCTTGTTGAAATTGATTTAAATACAATCGAATCTAACCTTTCTGGACCGAAACGCCCACAAGATTTAATTCCACTTTCAGATATGAAAGATGCATTCCACAAAGCTGTGTTAGCACCAGTTGGAACACAAGGACTTGGATTTAATGAGCAAGAATTCGATAAAGAAGTGAAGGTTACATTAGAAGATAAAGAAGTAACGATGAAAACAGGTGCAATTGCAATTGCTGCAATTACAAGCTGTACAAATACATCAAATCCATACGTATTAATTGGGGCAGGTCTAGTTGCTAAGAAAGCAATTGAAAAAGGCCTTGTAGTACCTGAGTACGTAAAAACATCATTAGCACCAGGGTCTAAAGTTGTTACTGAATACTTAGATAAATCAGGTTTAACAACATATTTAGATCAATTAGGTTTCCAAACAGTTGGTTACGGCTGTACGACTTGTATCGGTAACTCTGGTCCATTAGCAGACGAACTAGAAGAAGCAATCGCAGCGAACGACTTACTAGTAACATCTGTTTTATCTGGTAACCGTAACTTTGAAGGTCGTATTCACCCGCTTGTAAAAGCGAACTATTTAGCATCACCACCACTTGTTGTGGCATATGCACTTGCAGGTACTGTTGATATTGACCTGAAAAATGATGAAATCGGTAAAGATGCAAATGGCAATGCTGTTTACTTCAACGATATTTGGCCGTCAGCTAAAGAAATTGAAGATGTAGTTCAAAGTGTTGTTACATCTGAATTGTTCAAAAAAGAATATGCACAAGTATTTAACAGCAACGAGCGTTGGAATGAAATCCAAACTTCAAATGAAGCTTTATATACTTGGGATAATGATTCAACATACATTCAAAACCCACCATTCTTTGAAGGTTTATCTAAAGAGCCAGGTGAAGTTGAAACGTTATCAGGTTTACGCATAGTTGGTAAATTTGGCGATTCTGTAACGACAGACCACATTTCACCAGCAGGTTCAATCGGTAAGCATACACCAGCTGGACGCTACTTACTAGAAAACGGCGTACAACCAGTTGACTTTAACTCTTACGGTTCTCGTCGTGGTAACCATGAAGTAATGATGCGTGGTACATTCGCGAACATCCGTATTAAAAATCAAATCGCACCAGGAACAGAAGGCGGATATACAACATATTGGCCAACTGGTGAAGTAACATCAATCTATGATGCTGCTATGAAATATAAAGAAGATGGCACAGGCCTTCTAGTTGTTGCTGGTAAAGATTACGGTATGGGAAGTTCTCGTGACTGGGCTGCGAAAGGTACAAACTTATTAGGTATTAAAGCAGTAATCGCAGAAAGCTTCGAGCGTATTCACCGTAGTAACTTAGTATTAATGGGTGTATTACCACTTCAATTTAAAGATGGCGAAAGCGCTGAAACGTTAGGTCTTGTTGGTAACGAGTCATTTGAAATTCAAATTGACAAAACAGTTAGACCACGCGATCTTGTAAAAGTAGTTGCAACTGATGCAGATGGCAATGAAAAACAATTTGAAGTAGTAGCTCGTTTCGATAGTGAAGTTGAAATTGACTACTACCGTCACGGTGGTATCTTACAAATGGTTCTTCGTGAGAAAATCGAAGAGTCTAAAGTGTCGAACTAAATAATTGAATTGAAATGAACGATAAGGAAGCTAACAACTGTTAGCTTCCTTATTTTATGGAAAGGGATGAAACCATGTGGTTTCATCCCTTTCTTTTTACTATAAAAAATGGAGGAAACGTCATGAAAGAATATAAAAGAATATTGTTACCGTTATAGAAAGAAAAAATATTAGTAATAGCAGCTGTATGTAGTGGATCCTTTGCAGCTATTTTAAATTTATCCCGTCCACTATTTATGGGGGCTAATTGTAGATAACCTTATTCAACGGGAATTAAAAGGTGCGTATTTGTACATCGCATTGTTTGCGGGTAGCCGCTTGATGATGTGGATAAACAATCTTTCATTCGATTATGTAAGCTCAAAAGCAAGTCAGCGAATATTACGAGAGAAGCGTATAGATGTATTACACCATTTTTTTCTATTACCGTTTGAAGAGAGTGAGAAAATCAAACAAGGAGAGTTAGAAACTTTAGTCGTATCTGATATTCCGAACTGGGTCAGGTTATATGGTTCTATATTAATAGAATATATACACGCCATTGCGCAATTTATCGGTGCGATCATAGCGCTGCAACATATAGATACACAGTTCATCTGGTGTATAACTCCGTTTTTATTTCTAAGTGTAGTTGTTCCAATGATTATAGGCAAAAAGGTAAGAAATATCGCAAGTATTGCTCAAAAAAATCAATCAAGTGTTGTAGAGATGGTTTCACAGTTTGTAAAAGGTGCACAAGATTTACGTAGTTTGCAAAAAGAAAAATGGGCTATTCGCTTATTTAAAGGAGTAACGGCGCAATCTTATAAAACAGAAGTAAAGAAGACGATGATGCAACACTGCATTGGAGTGGTTGGAACAGTTATTGAAACAGGAGCATATATCGTTGTTCTCATTGTAGGCGCGCAAAAAATAATGAAGGGGGAAATGGAAGTTGGTTCACTTGTTGCAGTGTTAGCTACAATTGAAATGCTCTTTTTCCCAGTCCGTTACGTGGGCGATTTATTAATGATGACACAAGTTGCGGTCGCTTCGGCAAATAGAGTTTTTTCCTTTTTAGATAAAAGAGTGGCAGATAGTAATGTAGAAAGAGCGATGGGGATGACGATAACAAATGTTTCATTTCAGGAGAGTGAAGAAGAGAAATGTAGAATTAATAATATTGATTTGAAAATTAATCCTGGTGAATTCGTTATCATTGTCGGAGAAAGTGGTGCAGGAAAAACAACGCTTTTAAAATTAATGACAGGTTTGTATAAACCATCTAACGGTAGCGTTGTTTATTATGGTCAAAAGGCTCGAATGACCACAGTGTGGCAAGAACCTCGTTTCTTTCGGACGACAGTAAAAGAGAATATATATTTCGGGGAGGAGTATTTAGAAAACAAGTTAGAAAAAAATATTGAACTTATAAATATGAAGCCGATAATTAGAGATTTACCTAAGGGGATTCAAACTGTACTACATAAAAGTGGAGAAGAGTTTTCGGGAGGAGAAAGAAAACGTCTTGCATTATTACGAGCAATTGGTTCAAATCCGAATCTTATTATTTTAGATGAACCGACTGCGGGGTTAGATCCGAGTAATCAAGAAACTGTTTGGAATATGATTGAAGGATTAGGAAGAGATGTAACGAGAATTGTGGCAACACATGATGTAGAGAAAGTGATACTAGCGGATCGTGTTGTCATAATGAGAGAAGGAAGTATTGTTGCGTGTGGAAGTCCTGAAAAATTAATAAATAGTCATTCATTTTGAAAGAGATGGAATAAAGATAAGAGCAGTGCCCTTATCTTTATTCAACATCATTTATTTGATATTGGATAGATTCTGAATGATTTAGATCTACGTTAAAAATAGCAGTCGTAAGGAAAGTTGCAATTCCAAGGATTAAGAAAAGGACGAATGAGACTAGAGAGATGTAAAGACAAATACGCCCTACTTTCTTTTTTTCAAGATCGTTACTAAAGAGTGAAATGATCCATGTAATAATACCGATTGGGTATAAAAGAAAACTAAGAATATATAATGTTATTTTTTCGAATGAATTCATAAAAAATCCCCCTTTGTTGTAGATTTATAACTACGAAAGTAAAAAGGTGAATGGGCCCATAAGAAGATAAACAACACTTCATCTGTTTTTCTAATTATATGATAAAAAGGAAAAAATTACACTTTAAATAAGAATATTCTAATTATTTCGACTCTGAATATTTCCAAGCTTGTCCGTATAAGCTAAAATAAGGTATATAGTATTTGAGTAATTAAGTTATAAGAAGATAAATACGTTAGGGTGATATAACATGTGGCGGAAGCTTACGATTATTGTAGTGTTACTTTGTTTAGCGGGATATGCAGCTTATGAACAGTTTGGTAAAAACGATCGGGTGGTACAAGGGGAGCAAGAACAAAGTGAAGCTGCTATGAAAGAGATGATTGCAAGTAATGGTATTGAAATAGGGAAGAGTGCGCCAGACTTTGAATTAACGAAGTTAGATGGAACGAATGTAAAGCTATCAGATTTAAAAGGAAAGAAAGTGATTTTAAACTTTTGGGCAACGTGGTGTGGACCTTGCCAACAAGAAATGCCGGATATGGAGGCTTTCTATAAAGAACATAAAGAAAACGTAGAAATTTTAGCGATAAATTATACACCTTCAGAGAAAGGTGGGGGGGTAGAAAAGGTAAGTAATTTTGCTAAGGAAAAAGGAATTACTTTTCCTATTTTATTGGACAAGAATATTGATGTGACAACAGCCTACAAAGTAATTACGATCCCAACTTCGTATTTTATAGATACAAAAGGTGTCATTCAAGATAAGTTTATTGGACCGATGACGCAAAAAGAGATGGAGAAACGGATTGCTAAATTAAAATAATAGTGAAAAGGTAGAGATGGAATATAATCATTTCTGCCTTTTCTTTTTCAAGTAGTGAAAGCTTCGTGATATGATAAAAGAAATATACGTTGAGAGATAAAGGAGTGTATTTGGAGTGGGGAATGTATCCTTACCGTTAGATTATGTTGTAATTGACTTTGAAACAACAGGATTTAACCCTTATAATGATAAAATTATTCAAGTCGCAGCAGTGAAATATCGTAATCATGAATTAGTAGATCAATTTGTTTCTTATGTGAATCCAGAGCGTCCAATTCCGGACCGCATAACGAGTTTAACAGGTATTACAAATTATCGTGTTTCAGATGCACCGACAATTGAAGAAGTACTACCTTTATTTTTAGCATTTTTACATACAAATGTTATTGTGGCTCATAATGCTTCTTTTGATATGCGTTTTTTGAAAAGTAATGTAAATATGCTAGGATTACCTGAGCCTGAAAATAAAGTGATTGATACGGTGTTTTTAGCGAAGAAATATATGAAGCATGCGCCTAATCATAAACTTGAAACGTTAAAACGAATGCTTGGAATTCGTCTAAGTTCTCATAATGCCTTCGATGACTGTATTACGTGTGCGGCTGTTTATCAAAAATGTGCATCTATTGAAGAAGAAAAGACGAGAAAAGAAAATAAGGTCGTACTGGATGAAACAGTAGTATATGAGGCAGTGAAAGAAATACTTGTACGCAATAAACGTAATGTAGAATGGCTACGTTGTATGAACGTAGGAAGTTATTTAGATATAAAAGCTTTTTATCCAGTTATGAGATTAAAGGTAAAAGGGCGAAAGAAATACGTATTAACAGAGATATTAGAAGATGATGTGAAAGAAATATGTACAAGTTTAAAATGTGAACCAGCGTTAAAAAATGAAGTTGGTAATACGAGAATTATGCTTAATAGCATAGAGGATGTTTTGAAATTAGAAAGTTATATTGTAGAACAGTATGATGTTGTATTACAGACGCTTCGTGAGTATAAAGAAAATGAAATGAATGCAGATGAGAAGTTGAAAGAGTATTTAAATATCCTAGTATAAAAAACTCAGTGTGCAATATATTGTACACTGAGTTTTTTTAGGAGTACTAAAACATAAAATTTTCTTGCAAATCTGATTAAAGAGTTTTTCGTTTGCTCATACTATGTAGTAAGAAAGTAAAGGAGAGAGGGTGAACAGCATGAGAAGAAGTCGCCGTAAATCGTTTGAAGAACTTGTGAATGAAAATAAACAACAATTATTAAGTGATCGTGATGCAATCGATCGCATTGAAGAACGTATTGAAAAACGTTATGAAATGAAACTTTTTAAGCAAGCTGAATAATTCTTAACACTAGTACGATACTAGTGTTAAGGAGGCGATAGTAATGGGTAATCCGAAAAAAAATTCAAAAGACTTTGCACCGAATCATATTGGAACACAATCAAAAAAAGCTGGTGGCAATAAAGGAAAGCAAATGCAAGACCAAACGGGCAAACAACCGATTGTTGATAACGGTTAAAGAAAAGGAGAATATTGCATTCTCCTTTTTTTGTATAAATTTGAAGGAACATAGGTAATTTAAGATGGTATGTATAAAGAATTAGGAGGGAAGTACATGCCAAATCCAGATAATCGAAATGACAACGCTGAAAAGTTACAAGAAATGGTACAAAATACGATTGATAATTTTAATGAAGCAAAAGAAACAGCGGAACTTTCTAATGAAAAAGATCGTGCTGCCATTGAAGCGAAAAATCAAAGACGTTTAGAAAGTATTGATTCATTAAAAAGTGAAATAAAAGATGAATCTTAACAGAATGTAAAAAAGGCTGACGGAAGTCAGCCCTTTTTCGTAATCGTAAAGTTTTCAACGAGTAAACGCCAATTTTGTGGAAATGGTAAACCGATCTTCCAATAGCTAATACCGCCTATACCTTGTTCCTTCATTAAATTGAATTTACTTTGAACAGAACGTGAATCTTCAAACCAAACTTCGTGTTGTACACCATTCTCATCGAAATAATTAAAATGAGGAGCTTGAGCTGTGAAGTCATAGCGAATAGGAACATTGTATTTACGAGCTAGTGCAACAGCGGCGACAGAGCTAATTGCTTTTGCAGGTGGATTTCCTTGTTTGAACGGTAGTTTCCAATCGAATCCGTATAAATTTTGCCCCATCATAATTTTTTGTGGAGGCATTTGAGATTTGGCGTATTGAAGTACTTCTTTTACTGGACCGATAGGAGAGATAGCCATCGGTGGGCCGCCTTGCCAACCCCAGTCATATGTCATAATGACAACGAAATCAACAATTTGCCCTTGGGCTTTATAGTCATGTGCTTCAAAGAATTTTCCTTTTTGATTGGAGCTCGTTTTCGGTACAAGTGTTGTACTGAGTGTGTATCCGTTAGGTAAACGTGTTTTCACATTTCTTAAAAAGCGATTATACGCTTCGCGATCTTCAGGTGCCACATTTTCGAAATCGAAATGAATGTCGCGCATCCCGTACTTTTCAGCTGTTTGCAAAATGTTCGTAATAAATTTGTTTTGAATTGATGCATCACGTAAAATAACCGATGTTAGATCAGCGCTGAAATTTCCATTTTCGATATTTGTAATAACGAGCATAGGGATCGTTTTACCTTGTGTTGCAATAGTAGCGATTTTAGCTGTTTCCGTTGGTTCTTTTAATGTGCCATCTCTTTTTGCTTCGAAACTAAAGTAGGCTAAATATGTTAAAAATGGATTAATGGCACGTGTAGCATTAACTAAGCTTTCTTTAATAGGTATTGTTGAAGGTTGTAAATATGCGATAGATTCTACAGATCTTTTTGTCCCTTTTGGTATATACAATTGCTGTCCGACATGGAGAATGGATTTTAAAGATAAGTTATTCACTTTAGCTAAACTAGCGAGAGGAACGTTATATGTTTGAGAGATCCGATACAGGCTATCACCAGGCTGTACATAATAATTATTCCCTTTTGTATTCACAATCAACGCCTGACCAACAACGAGTGTTTCAGCTGGATTGAGTCCATTGTCCTTTACTATTTCGTCAGGTGTGGATCCATATTTAGATGCCAAGCTATATACGCTATCCCCGCTACGAACAGTTACAATTTGAATCATATGCTTGCTCCTTTCGGTAAAAGATTCACTGTTTTTATTTTATTTTTGATTCCGCTGTATTATGATTAAATGTATGCAAGGTAGCAGAAGTGAAAGAAGGCGAATACATATGTTTGTAGCAGAACATGAAGTTGAAATCCGTTATGCGGAAACAGATCAAATGGGTGTTGTTTACCATTCAAATTATTTAGTGTGGCTTGAACTAGGCCGTACGAAACTTATACAAGATTTAGGATTTTCATATGTTGAAATGGAGAAAGAGGGCATTATTTCTCCTGTGTTAGACTTGCAAATTTCATATCGTAAAGCGATGCGCTACGGTGAAAAGGCAATTGTGAAAACGTGGGTGGACACTGTGAGCCCGCTTCGCGTTGTATATGGATATGAAATTTATAATGGCGATGGAGACCTTTGTATTACTGCGAGTACGACGAATATTTGTGCGAAAAAAGAAGGATTCAGGCCCGTATCATTTAAAAAGTTCTATCCTGAGTGGTATGCGAAATATGAGGAAATTAAGAAAAAATAAAAAAAGCGTGGCAGATGCCACGCTTTTTTTATTTTTCATAATTAAATTGAGGGAAATCATCACCGTCGTTAAATGTAACAGATAAATTATGTCCATCGAAGAACCACTCATCATCGCCTTCAATAAAGAAGTTAATACCTTCTTCTTGAGTTTGAACAGCAGGATGTGCAGGATCATCTTTACGAATACCTAAAGAAAGTCCCTTTTGCACCGTACTGCAACCGCCGTATTGTACGAAAAGGCGTAGTGTTTCACCTGATTGTAAGTTTAATTCGTTTTTATACCATTGTGCTGCTTCTTTTGTTACGGAAAGATTCATGTATAGTTCCTCCAAATTATGTTGCTTTTTCTTTAGTATAAAAAATAACGCAAAAAGACGCTATTAATATGCTTCACGTTTTCTTTTTGCGTTATGTGGGTTACGATCTTATTTTTGCTTTTTTGAAAAGTTTGCTTTCGGTTCAGTTTTATTTATAATTCGGCCGATATTTGCACGGTGTTTATAAATAACCATACCTGCTAATAAACACATCGCAATAATGAAGATTTTATCCCCGCTAACAATGGATGCAATAACAGCCACAACAGCTGTTACCATAGAAGAAAGTGATACGTATCTTGTTGTAAATAAAAGGGTGAAAAATACAACAGCTAATATTGCAAAAACAACTGGTGAGTAGCATAATAACACGCCTGCTGAAGTTGCAACGGCTTTACCCCCACGGAATTTCGCAAAGATTGGATATACATGTCCAAGAACAGCTGCTAATCCAAACCATAGTGGGTGAACATCTAGCCCGAAAATCATCGGTAGACCTGTTGCTAATGTACCTTTTAAAATGTCAGCAATTGTAACGGTAAAACCTGCTTTTTTCCCTAATGTGCGGAATGTATTTGTTCCGCCTAAATTACCGCTCCCGTGCTCACGAATGTCGATTCCATAGCCGATTTTCCCAACAACTAGTGCAAATGGAATTGATCCAAGTAAGTAGGCAACGATAAATAAAAGATATGTAGTAACCATAAGTTCAGTCTCCTTTATTCAAATGTGTTGATAAAGGGTAAAAAGAGTTTTTCCCGTATATTGTACCATACATTTGTAAAGAGCACATTTCTTTTTTATAAATGAAAAATTCATTAATTCGTGAAAAAAATTTCACAGGAATGTTACATTTCTCACAGAAACAGTAAGACTATATGTTGTAACATTTTAATCAAAAGACAACAACATATTGGTGGAGGGTTATAAATGTTACAACAAAATGTACGTGGAGAAGAATTAATGAAAGTATTTGAGACGATTGTCCACGGTAATGAGCAAGATTTAATGCAAGAAAATGCAAATGTAGACGGCCGCTCTCCAATGGGAGTAATGGGAACGTTCGCATCTGAGAGTGCGAAATATTATGCAGTTGAAAATTTATTGTCAGATCAAGTGAAAAAAGCGATAAATCAAAATATATTATATCCACATGATTTAGATTTTTATGCGACAGGAACGACGACTTGTTCGCAAATCCCGCTAGCGCAAATGCTTGCTAACGGCTTTCATACTGGACATGGACATATGAGACAACCACAAGATATAAAAAGTGCATTGGCTCTTTCTTCTATTATTTTTCAAGCGAATCAAAATATGCAACACGGTGGTCAATCGTTTGCTCTCTTTGATATTGATTTAGCTCCCTATGTAAGAAAAACAGTAGAGCGACATAAAAATCGATTACAGTCATATCCGCTTACGAAAGAACAAAGAGAAGAATTTGCATGGAAAGAAACAGAAAATGATACGTATCAAGCGTGTGAAGCTTTCATTCATAATTCAAATAGTATGCACAGTAGGGGCGGGGGACAAGTACCGTTTATTTCTATTAATTATGGAACAGACACGTCAAAAGAGGGGCGATTACTAGTTAGACAGCTTTTAAAAGCGACACAAGCTGGTCTTGGTAAAGGAGAAACACCGATTTTTCCTATTCAAATTTTTAAAATGAAAAAAGGTGTGAACTTTGAAGAATGTGATCCGAACTATGATTTATTTGAATTAGCGTTAGAGACAACGGCTGAACGATTATTCCCTAACTTTTCATTTTTAGATGCGCCATTTAATGCCGTGCATTATGACGGACGACCAGAAAGTGAAGTATGTTATATGGGATGCCGTACCCGTGTTATGTCTAACATACATGGAGAAGAAACAGCGATTGGAAGAGGCAATTTATCATTTACGTCTATTAACTTAGTGAAATTAGCGTTAATTAGTGGTTCAAAAGAAGCGTTTTTTGAAGCGTTAAATTATTACTTAGATTTAGGAATTAAGCAACTATTAGAGAGATTCGCGTATCAATGTACGAAGCGAGCAAGAGATTTTCGATTTTTATATTCACAAGGTGTATGGCGCGGTGGAGAAAAGTTACAGCCTGAAGATTCTGTAGCATCCATTTTAAAGCAAGGGACGTTAAGTCTTGGTTTTATCGGTCTTGCGGAGTGCTTAGTAGCTTTAACTGGAAAGCATCATGGAGAAGATGAAGAATCATGGAAACTCGGGTATGAAATCATTTCCTTTATGAGAGATAGAATGGATAAAGCGACAGAAGAACATGAACTGAATTTTTCAGTAATTGCAACTCCTGCGGAAGGGTTATCAGGTAAGTTTGTGAAAAAGGATAGAGAAGAATTTGGGGTGATTAGCGGTATAACGAATCATAATTATTATACGAATTCATTCCATATTCCAGTTTATTATAACATTCAAGCGATAAAAAAAATTCGTTTAGAAGGGCCGTTCCATGCTCTATGCAATGGAGGGCATATTACGTATATTGAGCTAGACGGGACAGCTATGCATAACAAAAAAGCATTAAAGCAAATTGTACAAGCGATGGCAGAGAGTGGCGTTGGGTACGGTTCAATTAATCATCCAGTTGATCGTTGTAAGTGCTGTAACTATCACGGGGTTATTGGGAATGAATGTCCAAGCTGCGGAAATGAAGACGAAGCTAGTATAGAAAGAATTCGCCGTATAACAGGATATCTTGTAGGAGATATGTCGAAGTGGAATAGTGCGAAACGTAGTGAAGAGATGGATCGGGTGAAGCATAAATGAAAGTTATGAACATCATTCATGACAGTGTAGTAGATGGAGAAGGATTGCGGACAGTCGTGTTTTTTGCGGGCTGTCTGCATCGTTGTTTCGGTTGCCATAATCCGAAATCGTGGAATGTTTGTAATGGAACTGAAATGACAGTAGAAGAAATTGTGAAAGAGATTGAAAGTAATTCATTAACTGATGTAACATTTTCAGGTGGAGATCCATTTTTTCAAGCTGCTGAAGTGAAAAAAGTAGCAAAAGCTGTGAAAGATTTGAAGAAAAATTTATGGATGTATACAGGTTATACGTTAGAAGAGATACAGAGTTCTCAAAATAATGATATGATAGAGTTGTTACATTACGGGGATGTTTTGGTCGATGGAAGATTTGAAATCGAGAAAAGAGATTTAGCACTTCCATTTCGCGGAAGCTCCAATCAACGTATTATTCGATTGAAAGAGTAAAAAGGCGGGATAGATTATATGAATAAAACAGTATTACTTGTTGAAGATGAAAGAAGATTACGTGAAATTGTTAGTGATTATTTTCGTAATGAAGGCTTTGAGGTAATCGAAGCAGAAGACGGAAAAAAAGCGTTAGAATTATTTGCAGAGCATGAAATTGATTTAATTATGTTAGATATTATGTTACCAGAAATAGATGGATGGTCTGTTTGTAGACGAATTAGAAAAGAATCAGCAGTACCAATTATAATGTTGACAGCACGTTCGGATGAGGATGATACATTGCTAGGTTTCGAATTAGGTGCAGATGAGTATGTAACAAAACCTTTCAGCCCGAAAGTGTTAGTAGCTCGCGCGAAGACGTTATTGAAACGTGCAGACGGCGTAGTAGGAGTAGCAGAAGAAAATACTATGTCTTTAGCTGGAATAGAAGTGAATCGACTATCTAGAACTGTGTTAGTAGATGGAGAAGAAATTATATTGACGCATAAAGAATTCGAACTTCTTGTTTATTTAATGGAGAACAAAGGAATTGTATTGTCACGCCAACATTTATTAGATCAGTTATGGGGATACGATTATTATGGAGATGACAGAACAGTTGATACGCATATTAAAAAACTACGAAATAAGCTAGGCGATAAAGCAAAGCATATCGGTACTGTCATTCGAGTGGGTTACAAGTTTGAAGAATAATGATAAAGGTTGCTATGCACTTTAGTTTGAGAATATAGCAAATTTATATGCTTCTTTGCAGGTGGAAATGTACAAAAAATACTTTTATTGTCTACAATGATAAATAGGAGTATTTTTTTAATTGGATTTCACGATGAGTTCACAAGAAGGACACAAAACGTGGCTATACTGAAAATACGAATTCACCAGAGAGGGGAAATAAAACATGGGATATTACGACGGACCAAACTTGAATGAAGAGCATAGTGAAACGAGAGAATTGAAAAAATCAGGTAGTAAAAAAGGGTATTTCTTCACAGGTTTAGTGGGAGCTGTAGTCGGGGCGGTTTCGATTAGTTTTGCAGCACCTTACATGCCGTGGATGCAAAATAATGGAGCGGCAGTTTCGTCATTTAATTCTAATCAACAAGTGGAGGGTACTGTAGCGCCTGTTGTTAATAAAGTGAAGGGCGAAACTGATTTACCAGGTATGGTTGAAGGTGCAAAGGATGTTGTAGTTGGGGTAATTAATATGCAACAAAGTGTTGATCCATTTGCGATACAACAGACGGGGCAAGAGCAAACAGCTGGTACAGGATCAGGTGTTATTTATAAAAAAGCAGGGAATAAAGCGTATATTGTAACGAATAATCACGTAGTAGATGGTGCAAATAAACTTGCTGTAAAACTAAGTGACGGAAAGCAAGTGGATGCAAAATTAGTTGGTAAAGATCCTTGGTTAGACTTAGCAGTTGTAGAGATTGATGGATCTACAGTTAATAAAGTTGCAACTTTAGGTGATTCAAGTAAACTTCGTGCCGGTGAAAAAGCTATTGCAATCGGTAACCCACTTGGATTTGACGGCAGTGTAACAGAAGGTATTATCAGTAGTAAAGAACGTGAAATTCCAGTAGATATTGATGGGGACAAACGTCCAGATTGGCAAGCACAAGTTATTCAAACAGATGCAGCGATTAACCCTGGTAATAGTGGTGGCGCGTTATTTAACCAAAACGGTGAATTAATTGGAATTAACTCAAGTAAAATTGCGCAGCAAGAAGTTGAGGGGATTGGTTTTGCGATTCCAATTAATGTTGCAAAACCAGTTATTGAATCTCTTGAAAAAGACGGAGTAGTGAAACGCCCAGCTCTTGGAGTAGGTGTAGTTTCATTAGAAGATGTGCAAGCTTATGCAGTAAACCAATTAAAAGTACCAAAAGAAGTAACAAATGGTGTTGTATTAGGTAAAATTTATCCAGTATCACCGGCAGAAAAAGCTGGTTTAGAGCAATATGATCTTGTAGTAGCATTAGATGATCAAAAAGTAGAAAATTCACTTCAGTTCCGTAAATATTTATATGAAAAGAAAAAAGTAGGCGAGAAAGTAGAAGTTACATTCTATCGTAACGGTCAAAAAATGACGAAAACAGCTACTTTAGCAGATAACTCAGCTACAAAGAATCAATAATCGGAATAAAAGAAAGTCTCTTTCATATTGAAAGAGACTTTCTTTATCGGCTATACTAAAGGAATAGGAGGGATTAATTATGAAAATTGAAAACCCAACTCGTACGGAAATTGGAGAAGTATTAAAGAAAAGCAAAACGATTGCGGTTGTTGGATTATCGGATAAACCAGAACGTACATCGTACATGGTTTCAAAAGCAATGCAAGATGCTGGGTATCGCATTATTCCAGTAAACCCAACAGTAGATGAGGTGCTTGGAGAAAAGGCCGTTTCTTCACTAAAAGATATTAAAGAACACGTTGACATTGTAAATGTATTTCGTCGCTCAGAGTTTTTAATGGATGTTGCACAAGAGTTTGTTGAGATTGACGCAGATGTTTTTTGGGCACAATTAGGAGTACAAGATGAAGATACATATAAATTTTTAAAAGAAAAAGACTATACCGTAATAATGGATCGTTGTATTAAAGTAGAACATGCGATGACAAAATAGTATAGATTTTAAAGATAGAAAGATTGATTCAGCCCTTGTTATAGATAAGAAGGGCCGATGGACGAGGTGTTCATCATGAGATTTTTTAAAGGCTGTTTTTGGGGATTGTTACTTGTTATCCCATTTTGGATATTGATCATTTGGATCATGATAAAGGTTTGGAATGTGTAATCATGGAATACATATCCATTTCTCGTTGACAAACGATTATTTTTCTGAAATAGTAGCCTAGAGGAATCCTTGTGAAAAAACAAGGATTTTTCTATTGAAAATGGTATATAAAAGAGATAAGATAACTTGCCAAAACTATAGTCGAGGCGTTATTCTATAATAGAAACATATGTTCTGATTTGATTAGGAAAGGGGCAAGGAGTTTGGCGAAGCATCAGTTCCAATACAATGAAGATGCAATTCAAGTGTTAGAAGGACTTGAAGCCGTTCGAAAACGCCCGGGTATGTATATCGGGAGTACGGATAGCCGTGGATTGCATCATTTAGTATATGAAATAGTAGATAACTCCGTTGACGAAGCGTTAGCGGGATTTGGCGACGAAATTTCTGTCGTAATACATAAAGATAATAGTATTAGCGTTATTGATAAAGGGCGAGGAATGCCTACGGGAATGCATAAACTTGGGAAACCTACACCTGAAGTTATTTTAACTGTACTTCATGCTGGTGGTAAGTTTGGTCAAGGCGGCTATAAAACGAGTGGTGGTTTACACGGTGTTGGGGCATCAGTTGTAAACGCATTATCAGAATGGCTAGTCGTAACGATTAAGCGTGATGGAAACGTTTATGAACAACGCTTTGAAAATGGTGGTACCCCTGCAACGACGTTAGAGAAAATTGGGAAAACGAAAGAATCTGGTACAACGATGCACTTTAAACCAGATACAACGATTTTCAGTACAACAAATTACAATTATGAAACATTATGTGAAAGATTACGCGAATCAGCATTCTTATTAAAAGGAATGAAGATTTCAATAAAAGACGAACGAAATGATTTAGAAGATGTATTTCACTATGAAACAGGAATTGAAGCTTTCGTTTCATATTTAAACGAAGAAAAAGATTCCATTCATCCAGTTGTATACTTCACTGGTGAACAAAATGGGATTGAAGCAGAACTAGCATTTCAATTTAACGATGGTTACTCAGAAAACATTCTGTCGTTTGTCAATAACGTACGTACAAAAGATGGTGGAACACACGAAGCTGGGTTTAAAACAGCAATGACACGTGTGTTTAATGAGTATGCTCGTAAAGTTTCACTATTAAAAGAAAAAGATAAAAATTTAGAAGGTACAGATATTCGTGAAGGCGTAGCAGCTATCGTTTCTGTACGTGTACCAGAAGAAGTACTTCAGTTTGAAGGACAGACGAAAGGGAAACTAGGTACAAGTGAAGCGCGTTCTTCAATTGATGCTATTGTATCTGAGCATTTGGCATACTTTTTAGAAGAAAATCCGGATGTAGCTACGCTTCTTGTGAGAAAAGCAGTGAAAGCAGCACAAGCGCGTGAGGCTGCTCGTAAAGCGAGAGAAGAAGCACGTAGTGGCAAGAAGAAGAAAAAATCAGAAGGTACATTAAGTGGTAAATTAACACCTGCACAATCACGTAATCCGCAAAAAAATGAATTATATTTAGTAGAGGGTGACTCTGCCGGTGGTTCTGCAAAGCAAGGACGAGATCGTCGTTTTCAAGCGGTATTACCGTTACGTGGTAAAGTAATTAATACAGAAAAAGCAAAGCTTGCTGATATCTTTAAAAATGAAGAGATTAATACAATTATTTATGCGATTGGCGGCGGCGTAGGAAATGAGTTCGATGTGGAAGATATTAACTACGATAAAGTGGTAATTATGACTGATGCCGATACAGATGGAGCTCACATTCAAGTATTGTTACTAACGTTCTTCTACAGATATATGAAACCACTTATCGAAGCTGGTAAAGTATTTATCGCACTTCCACCTTTATACAAAGTGAGTAAAGGTAAAGGGAAGAGTGAAGTAATTGAATACGCATGGTCAGATGATGAATTAGATGGTGTAACGAAAAAGGTTGGGAAAGGCTATATGTTACAGCGCTACAAAGGACTTGGTGAAATGAATGCGGATCAATTATGGGAAACGACAATGAATCCTGAAACGCGTACGTTAATTCGTGTGAAAATTGATGATGCAGCGAGAGCAGAACGCCGCGTTACAACGTTAATGGGTGATAAAGTAGAACCTCGTCGTAAATGGATTGAACGCAATGTACAGTTCGGTATGCAAGAAGAAGGAAATATTTTAGAAAATGAAATGATTATGGAGACGGAGGTGGAATAACATGCAAGCAGAGAAGTTTCATGACCTCCCGCTTGAAGACGTGTTAGGTGACCGCTTTGCACGTTATAGTAAATATATTATTCAAGATCGTGCACTTCCAGATGCACGTGATGGCTTAAAGCCAGTACAAAGACGTATTTTATATTCCATGTATGTAGAAGGTAATGTACATGATAAAGCGTTTCGTAAATCAGCCAAAACAGTCGGTAACGTTATCGGTAATTATCATCCGCATGGTGATTCCTCTGTATATGAGGCGATGGTACGTTTAAGCCAAACTTGGAAAGTACGTAATGTTTTAGTTGAAATGCATGGTAATAATGGTAGTGTTGATGGCGATCCAGCAGCGGCAATGCGTTATACAGAAGCCCGCTTATCACCAATTGCATCTGAGTTATTACGTGATCTTGATAAAGAAACAGTGGAATTCGTGTCAAACTTTGATGATACGAGTGAAGAACCAGTTGTATTACCAGCAGCGTTCCCGAACTTATTAGTGAACGGATCTACAGGGATTTCCGCTGGTTATGCAACCGAAATTCCTCCGCATCATCTTGGAGAAGTTATTGATGCTACAATGATGCGTATTGATAAACCGAATAGTACTGTTGATGATTTATTAACAGTTATGAAAGGGCCAGATTTCCCAACTGGCGGTATTATTCAAGGGATTGATGGGATTAAAAAGGCGTATGAAACAGGGAAAGGTAAAATTATTATTCGTGGAAAAGCAGAAGTTGAAATGATGCGCGGTGGTGGTAAACAGCAAATCGTAATCACTGAAATTCCTTACGAAGTGAATAAAGCGAACCTTGTTAAGAAAATGGATGAACTACGTCTAGATAAAAAATTAGACGGTATTGCTGAAGTGCGTGATGAGACTGACCGTACAGGTCTTCGCATTGTCGTAGAATTAAAAAAAGAAGCAAATTCTGAAGGTATTTTAAATTATTTATATAAAAATACAGACTTACAAATTCCATACAACTTCAATATGGTTGCGATCAATAATCGTCGTCCAACACTTATGACATTACCGAAAATTTTGGATGCATATATTGGACATCAAAAAGAAGTTGTTACGAGACGTTCACAATATGAATTACGAAAGGCAGAAAACCGTCAACATATTGTAGAAGGTTTAAAGAAAGCATTATCGATTTTAGACCAAGTAATCGAAACAATCCGTGCTTCTAAAGATAAGCGTAATGCGAAAGATAATTTAAGTGCGAAATTTGGTTTTACAGAAGCGCAAGCGGAAGCGATTGTATCCTTGCAATTATATCGTTTAACGAATACAGATATTACAGCACTACAACAAGAAGCGGATGAGCTTAATAAGAAAATTATAGAACTACAGTCGATTTTACAAAGTGAAAAAAGATTACTTCAAGTCATTAAAACAGATTTAAAGAGAGTGAAGAAAACATATAGTGATGATCGACGTGCTATTATTGAAGACCAAATCGAGGAAATTAAAATAGATGTAGAAGTGATGATCCCACAAGAAGATGTCATCGTTACTGTAACGAAAGAAGGATATGTGAAACGTACTGGATGGCGTTCACATAATGCCTCAAATGGCAAAGACTTCGGTATGAAAGAGGGTGACATCTTACTTGAACGATTCGATACGAATACGACAGAGACAGTCCTCTTATTTACGAATAAAGGAAACTATATATATCTGCCAGTATACGAAATGCCAGATATTCGTTGGAAAGATTTAGGTCAGCACGTTGCTAATATCGTTTCACTCGACCGAGATGAAACAATTATTTGGGCAACGGTCGTACCGAACTTTGAGGAAGAAAAGCGATTTATCGTATTTGTAACAAAGAATGGTATGATTAAGAAGACGGAATTAAATCAATATAAAGTACAGCGTTACTCCAGAGCGTTTGTTGCTGTAAACTTGAAAAAAGATGATGAAGTTGTCGATATATTTGCAACAGATGGAACGAGTGATATCGTTCTTGCTACACACGGTGCATATGCACTTATTTTCCATGAAGATGAAGTAAGTCCAGTCGGTGTAAGAGCCGCTGGTGTGAAAGCAATTAATTTAAAAGAAGATGACTATGTTGCTTCTGGTAAACCATTAAATGGTGACAAAGATCAACTTATTCTCGTAACGCAGCGCGGTGCTGTAAAACGCCTAAAAGCATCAGAAATTGAGAAATCAACGAGGGCGAAGCGAGGTCTTGTTATTTTCAAAGAGTTAAAACGTAATCCATACCGTATTGTCGGTATTGAAATTGTTAGAGACGATGAACTAGTTTACATGAAGACAGAGAAACATATCGTAGAAGAAATTGATCCGAAAGCGTATCGAAATAAGGACCGGTATAGTAACGGTAGTTTAGTACTAGATGTTAATGATACTGGTGAAGTTATTGAAACGTGGACGAAAAAACGACCGGAATAAAAAAAGCATCTTGCCATGAATAATGGCAAGATGCTTTTTTCTAGGCAATTTATTATGTAAATAATAATAATCTTGTTATAATAACTGAATGAAATCGTTCTCATAAAGTGAAACTTTAATCAGTGGGGGTCTTACTGCCCACAAATAGCGGGACAACTGGAGGGGCAACATGAAAAAAATAGGTGTAGGGATTGTAGGGTTTGGATTTTCTAGTACAACATTTCACATCCCATTATTACAAACGATAGAAGAATACGATATTCGTGCCGTATTATCTTCAAAAGAAGAGATAGTAAAAGAAACATTACCGAATGCTAACGTCGTTAGTACAATTGATGAATTGGTGAAGCGGGCTGATATTGACTTAGTGGTCATTACTTCACCGAATACAACTCATTTTCCATATGTAAAAGAAGCAATATTAAACGGTAAGCATGTTGTTGTAGAGAAACCATTTGTTGTTTCAATTGAAGAAGGGGAAGAACTTATCGCATTAGCCAAGCAGCATAATGTCGTATTGAGCGTATATCATAATCGTCGTTTTGATAATGATTTCTTAACGATAAAGAAATTGTTAGAAGACAATAGACTAGGAAATATATACGCATATGAAGCTCATTTTGATCGTTTCCGTCCTAATGTACGCGATCGCTGGAGAGAAAAGAATTTACCAGGATCAGGTATACTATATGATTTAGGTTCGCATTTAATTGACCAAGCATTATCATTATTTGGGAAACCAGATGCGATAAGTGCAGATGTGATCAAACAACGACCAGGTGCAGAAATTGATGACTACTTCCATGTTATACTTCACTACGGTGTGAAACGTGTCACTTTACATAGTAGCAGTTACGTAAAGCAAGCAGGTCCACACTTTACACTGCATGGAGATAAAGGTTCTATCGTGAAATACGGTATGGATTCACAGGAGGAACAATTAAAAAATGGAATGAAGCCAGGCGATAACAGTTATGGAGTAGACGCTGAAGAGAATTTTGCTACTTTAGATGCTGAAGAAAAGCTAGAGCGTATTCCGACAGAAGTTGGCTGTTATGACATGTATTATAAAGGTGTAAGAGATAGTATTGTAAATGGTGAGAAACCACCTGTAACAGCGCAAGAAGGCTTAGAAGTTATTCGACTTATTCAATTAGCAATTGAAAGTAGTGAAACGGGTAGAGTCATTCCTATAAAATAAAAAAGACACGAATTTCGTGTCTTTTTTATTAGGAATATGTGAATATGGCAAATTATTTAGTTTAGTCGTTTGTCATACATTAACTGGATTTGTATGCCGTAAGGATCTTCAATAATCCCATATGCTTCACTAAATATATTTTTTTCTAGCGGAGAGAGTATCTTCACGTTCTTATCGGAAATTAAATTATTATAAAATCTTTGTATTTCTTCTAAATTAGCGCTTTGAATGCAAAGTGACATATTATTTCCAACGTTATAACGTTCCTTAGGATTCATTGTATCTTCTGCTATCATTAGCTTTGTATTCCCAATTTGTAAAACAGAGTGAGCAATATGATCTTTATTTTCACTTGTAATTTTAAAAGAACGATCTCTTTTGGCTAGTTCTTCATACGTAACACTCATTAACTGCTTAGCTTCTAAATTGCGTGTATAAAAATTAATTGCCTCCTTTGCATGCCCATTCATGGAAAGAAAAATAGCTATTTCTAATGTCATAAATATATAACTCCTTTATTAGTTAATAATTATAATATAGACTAAAAAGGTTTCAATACATGATACCTTTAGGGAGGGAAATATGAAAAAAACGGAACGAATTAATGATATGCTTATTTTCTTAAATAATAAAAGGCATTTTAATTTAAAAGATTTAATGGTTAAATATGATATTTCTAAAAGTACAGCTTTACGAGATATTCAATCATTGGAAGAAATAGGTGTACCAATATATTCTGAATTAGGTAGAAATGGAAGTTATAAAATTATAGAAAATAGTGTGTTATCGCCAATTTATTTTAGTGCGGATGAAATGTATGCGTTATACTTTTCGATTCTTACATTAAATGGATACAAGACAAAACCATTTAATATAGAAAGTATTGCGCTTGAAAATAAATTTAAACATGTATTACCTGATAATGTGAGTAAAAATATTTCAATTATGGAACGAACGCTTTCTTTTGAAGTAACAAATCATAGTAATTTTAGTCCGTTCTTAAAAGAAATTTTACAGGGGATTTTTGCTGAGCGAGTTTATAATTTAACATATTTAAAAAAAGATGTGGAGAAAGTATTGGTCGCCCAATTTATTCGAATTGAATCTAAATTTAGCCAGTGGTATGCTAAAATCTTTAACTTTGAGACAAATCATGTTCAAATAATTAGATGTGATAAAATTCTTTTTATTGAGGAAACAAGCAATACGAATCCCAAAAATCTTGAAGAGTTGTTAAGTTATCTTACTAATTTTCATAGAAAGCCTGATGCAACTGATTTTATTGTCATTGTTAATCAAAAAGGAAAAGACATTTTTGATAAAGAGAATTATCCTTCCATGAAGATGCAAAAAGAAAATGAGAATTATAGTATAACAGGCTATTTTAACAAACAAGAAGTTGAGTTTATTTCAAGTTATTTTCTGAATTTCGGTGAAACGATTCTCTCCATTCAGCCTGTTATGCTAAAAGAGTTAATCTATAATAAGGTATTATCTATAAAGCAGCATTTAACTTCTTTAAGATAAAGTTAGTTTTAGTCATTTTTTGACATGAAAAAGCCCTTGAGATTTAAATGTCCAAAGGGCTTTTTTGTGATTTTATTTGTTTTTTAGGAAAAATTATTTTTCTGGGACGGATAGTCCATAAAAGAACATCGTAACGATATCTTGTATATGTTTTTCGCGATCTCCTTCAAGAAGCTGTGCCCCAAAATCATCACCTAATTTAGTAAACATTTGAATGTAAAGTAACATCATTTCTTTAGTAAGATGAGGATTAATTTCATTATTGCGCTGTGCTTGTTCTAATATTTCTAAATACCATGGCAGTATTTTTTCATTTTGATAACTATAAATAAACTCTCGGAGAATTTCATCTCTTTGCATCATTTGTAGTAACATATCAGGCTGAAATAACCCGCCAGTATTCATTTTTCTTACAATCATTTTTTGCATCATATCATGAAAAGGTAATTTTTCTTCAGCAAGCTCTTTATAATATTGAAATTCAGATATGATAAATTCTTGTATAAGCTCCCTAAATAACGCATCTTTACTTCCAAAATGATTATAAATGGTAACTTGAGAAACGTTAGCTTTTTTTGCAATATGTTCTATTTTCACTTCATTAAATCCACGTTCTGAAAATAATTTAAAGGCCGCATCTTTAATGGCACGTTTTTTCTTTTCTTTCACTTTTTCAAAGCCGTTCAATACAATCACCTCAATAAAAATATACAAGAAAATATAGGTGAAAACAATATTTTTGAAATATGGACATATAAATATTTCAAAAAGTTGTTGCGAATATGAAAGATGAGGAGTACAATAATTTTGAAATATCATATATTAAATATTTCAAAAAATGAGGTGGAATTATGATTTCAGTTCAAAATGTCACAAAACAGTTTTCAAATGGAAAAGGTTTGTTTCATATAACCTTTGATGTAAAAGAAGGAGAAGTTTTTGGCTACTTAGGACCAAATGGTGCCGGGAAATCCACAACAATTCGTAATTTAATGGGATTTATAAAACCGACAGATGGAAAATCATCAATTTTCGGATTAGATTGTTGGAATGAAGCAGCGAAAATTCAAAGACAAGTCGGATATTTACCGGGAGAAATTTCTTTTATTGAAGGAATGAACGGATTAGAGTTTTTAAAGTTAATGCAAGGAATGCGCGGGTTAAAGGATACGAAAAGGCGAGATGAACTAATAGAACGTCTGCAATTCGATGTGAAAACACCGATTCGAAAAATGTCTAAAGGAATGAAGCAAAAAGTAGGAATTGTTGCTGCTTTTATGCATGATCCGGAAGTGTTAATTTTAGATGAACCGACATCAGGACTCGATCCACTTATGCAGCAAGTGTTTATAGATTTAATATTAGAGGAAAAGCAAAGAGGAAAAACGATTCTTATGTCTTCACATATATTCACGGAGATTGAGCGTACATGTGACCGAGTAGCGATTATTAAAGATGGGCGCCTTGTAACAGTTGAAAATATTCATGATTTACAAAGCATGAGACGACAAGTGATAGATGTAACAGTATCGTCGCAAGAAGAAATTGAGTCTCTTACAAAGTGTGATTTGCAATTTGAAGTGGTGAAAGGTAGAGAAGCATCGATTATTGTACAAGGAAACTATCAAACGGTTTTACAAACACTTTCAAACTATAATGTAACGGCACTTCAAACGAGAGCAATGGATTTAGAACATTTATTTATGCATTATTACGATAAGAAAGAAGGGGTAAAGCATGAATAAGCAATTGTTTTTAGCTAGTTTGAAAGAGACACAAAAAAGTATTTTGAGTTACGCAACTGGTGCAGCTCTTTATTTATGGTTATTAATTTGGATATTCCCTTCAATGGTATCAGCGAAAGGGTTAAATGAATTAATAAGTGCTATGCCTGATAGTGTGAAAAAAATTGTTGGTATGGAAAGTCCAATTCAAAATGTGATGGATTTTTTAGCTGGTGAGTACTATAGTCTATTGTTTATTATCATATTAACAATTTTTTGCGTTACAGTTGCGACACATTTAATGGCACGGCATGTAGATAAAGGAGCGATGGCATATTTATTAGCGACACCTGTATCTAGAGTACAAATTGCAATCACGCAAGCTGCTGTTCTCATATTGGGACTATTGATTATTGTATCCGTTACGTATGTAGCGGGTATAGTAGGGGCAGAATGGTTTTTACAAGATAATAACTTAAATAAAGAACTATTTTTGAAGATAAATATAGTCGGGGGGCTCATATTTTTAGTTGTTAGTGCGTATTCGTTTTTCTTTTCTTGTATATGTAATGACGAAAGAAAGGCACTTAGCTATTCAGCAAGTTTAACTATTTTATTTTTCGCATTAGATATGGTAGGGAAATTAAGCGATAAGTTAGAGTGGATGAGAAATATATCATTATTTACGCTATTTCGTCCGAAAGAAATTGCTGAAGGAACGTATAATATATGGCCGGTAAGTATAGGGTTAACTGCTGGAGCACTTTGTATTTTCATCATAGCGATTGTAGTGTTTAGGAAGAGGGATTTACCGTTGTAAAGTAGAAAGTCCACTGAGAAAGTGGGCTTTTTTCATTTGGAAATTTCAACTGATATGTTTCTTGTGTAGCATTCTAAAAAGGATATTTACCTTTTTGTTTACAAAAATATTCGAAAAATTGAACCTTTTCATAGGCTCATCCGTCTAATACATGTAAAGTTAAATTTGAAGTGAGGATGAAACAGGAGGAGCAATTGTGAAAGTAATCCCTTTATATAAAATGATTGTAAAAGAAGAAACGGGTGTTTCTTTAGCGAAAAAAGGTGATCATGAAGCGTTTATGGCGCTTATACATACAGAAAAAGTGAAGATGTATCGTATTGCAAAGGCTATGTTACGAGATGAGCCAAATATAGAGGATGCGATACAGACAACAATTTTAAAAGCCTATGAGAATATAAAAAAATTAAAAAAAGAAGAGTTTTTTCAAACTTGGTTAATTCGAATTTTAATGAATGAATGTAACAATATTATTAGAGCGTATAAAAATGTAATTGTGACAGAAGAGAATGATTACAATATGAGTGCGTGTGATCAGTATGAAGATATAGATTTGTGTAATGCGATTCAATCGTTACATGAAGAGCTAAGAGCTGTTACGGTTCTTTATTACTATGAAGATATGAATCAAGATAGTATTGCGAAGCTTTTAGAAGTACCAAAAGGAACAGTGAAATCGAGATTGTCACGTGCGAGGGAACAACTGCAAAAACGATTAAAGATGGAAGAGGGGGTGTAAAGGATGGATAATGAAAAATTATTTGATGAGAAATTAAAAAAAAGAATAAAAGAAGAGAATGTTATAGTGCCGCCAGAATTAAATGAAAAGATTAATGGTACACTACATAATCTGCCGGTAAAAAAGAAAGATTACAGAGTGTATACGATGGTTATAAGTGTTGCTGTTCTAGTGCTTTCAATTGTATCTATGTCTGAGTTTTCTATACAAAGCTTTGCGCAAAACGGTGGAGTATTTGAATATGTAAAGAAAAAGGCATTTTCTGATTACGAAAATGAAGAGGAAATAAAGTCGAACGTAAATTATCCAGATAAAGAAAAGATTCATCAAAAGATGCTTGATTCAATTGATCATTTTAATAATATTTCAGGACAATTTGAGGAGTACTCTAGCTCTTCAAGAATCGCTACAACATATAAATATGCAATTGATACAGGAAAGCAAAGAGGTATCTCTTCTAAAGAAGATAAACTATCGAAAAAACGAACGCTTATATATAACGAGGGCAAGAAAAAAGAATTTGATGACGAGAAGTATACATATAAAGAGACAAAATGGATCCCGAAAGAAAGAAACAATGAACTATTAAAATTAAATCCTACGGAAAGGTTATTGAGAAAATCAGGTGAGAAAAAAAGATATGATGATGAATATGTGGGATTCGCGAAGTCTAGTATTCAATCAGAATTTGCTGATTTATTAATCCGATATAAAGATTGGAATTATAAAGAAACGAAGTATCTGGGACTTGATTGCCACAAAATAGAAGGGACAATAAACATAGAAATGCCTGCAAGTACATCTGAAGATTTAAGAGGGAAATTTGAAATGGTTGTAGAGAAAAATACAGGGATTATGTTGAAGTTTCTTAGTTTCCACGAAGGTATGATTCAATATTCGATTACGACCGAATGGATACAAATAGATAAAGGATTGAAAGAGAATGCATTTCAAAAGGAAAGCGCTAATTATGAGAAATTGAAAAATATATTAGATGAATAGAAAACGGAGGAAACTATATGGAGAATCACTCTTCTTCAAGAGAAAAGAAAAATAAACGAAAATATAAAAAGACAACGATAATAAGTGTATTGTTAGTAGTATTACTATTTGGCGGAGTTGGATATGGTGCTTACGTATATATGAAAACTTCTAATCTTGTACAAAAATCAAATGTTAATTTAGCACGTGGTGAAAAATCAAATTTACGTGAGGA
Source organism: Bacillus luti (assembly GCF_001884105.1). Classification (GTDB taxonomy): domain Bacteria; phylum Bacillota; class Bacilli; order Bacillales; family Bacillaceae_G; genus Bacillus_A; species Bacillus_A luti. Next base: position 70,170 of record NZ_MACI01000057.1, read on the forward strand.
AACTGTAAAGCCGATTACCAATAATGTTTCACTTTTAATTATGGGAATTGATGAAAATCAAGAACGACAAAAGGAGTATAATGGTGCATTTCATACAGATGCGTTATTGTTGGCTACTTTTAATAAAGACGATAAGACTGTGAAATTAACAAGCATACCACGTGATACATATACATATGTCCCAATTGAAAAGAAAAAGGATAAAATAACGCATGCATATGGAAGAGGGTTTATTAAAAATGGTAAAGATGGGGGGCCGCAAGCATCTGTTGAAGCAGTAGAAAAACTATTGCAAGTGCCAGTTGATTATTTTGTGAAGTTTAATTTCAGCTCATTTATTAAAATTGTTGATGGGTTAGATGGTATTGAAGTAGATGTCCCAGTTGAATTTACAGAACAAAATAGTAAAGATGAACCTGACGCGATTCATTTGAAAAAAGGACTACAAAAATTAACAGGGGAAGAAGCACTCGCACTAGCAAGAACGCGCCATATTGATAGTGATGCAATGAGAGGTCAGCGCCAACAACTTGTTATTGAAGCGATTTTAAGTAAATTAAAAAGTGTAGGTTCAATTACAAAGCTAGAGAAGATGGTTGAGGCAGTTGACGGTGATTTTAAAACAAATTTAGCAATGGATGATATTTTATCTTTTTATAAATATGGTTTAAATGGTTCGATTGAAAAGACTCAATTAGCCGGTGATGATCTATATTTACCTAACGGACCCAAGGGACAACCTGTATATTATTATAACCCTAATAAAAAAGATTTACAGAGTTTGAGTAATACTCTTAGAACACACCTTGGATTAAGTGAGAAGCAGATTGAGGAGAATTGAAGCAGACGTAATGTCTGCTTTTTTATCTCTTTCGGCAAGAAGACTCTATTTGATTTGTGTTACGGGTGAAACCCAACAATTCAGGTGGAGATGAATTGCCGTCAGAAGCACGTGCCATCGTTAATTTAATTGGTAACGGTGTTGCGACTGTAGTTGTTGCGAAAAGTGAAAATGAATTCGACGATGAGAAATATACAACAGTAGTAGAGCAAATGAAAAGAGAGAAAATGGCCGGATAAAAAGTCAGCATTGCTGGCTTTTTTATTTTTGCAGGAAAGAAATTTCTAAAAATATACATTATTTATTAACAATAACTTATAGAGATTTAAGTTATAAATATAATAAACACTATTAAAACGGTACATTTGCATGAATAGGAAATAGAATGTGAATAGTATATGGAATTTTTATGAATATTACTGTAAAAAAATAATTTTTTAAAAATTTTTAATAATAATACTTTACAAAATTCAAAAAATTAGTAGAATAAGAATTAATAAGAATCGTCTGATAAATATATAAAGAAAAACAGAATTATCAGAAAATTCTTGAATAGGTATCGTTTAGAATTAGGGAGGGTACAGAAAATGAAAAAGAAACAAATGAAAAAACTAACAGCAGTTGTAGCACCAGTTTTAGCAATGAGCATGGCGTTAACAGCATGTTCTACATCAGGTGGAGATAAGAAGACAAGCACAAATTCTAGCTCTAGTGGAGATAGTAAGTCAGGGGAAAAATTAGCAGCAAAACAAGTATTAAATCGAACAGTAACACAAGAGATTCCGACAATGGACTCTTCAAAATCAACTGATACAGTATCTTCACAAATGCTAGGGAATACGATGGAAGGGTTATACCGTCTCGATAAAGACAATAAGCCAATTCCAGCGGCAGCAGAATCTAGCACGAAAAGTGAAGATGGTAAAAAATATACGTTCAAACTACGCAAAGATGCAAAATGGTCAAATGGAGATCCAGTAACTGCGAAAGATTTCGTATACGCTTGGCAACGTCTATTAGATCCAAAAACTGCTGCTGAGTATGCATTTATCGCATTCCCGATTAAAAATGCAGAAGTAGTTAATAAAGGAGAAAAACCTGTAGCTGAATTAGGCGTGAAGGCGGTAGATGATCTGACGCTTGAAGTTGAGTTAGAGCAAGCAGTACCGTACTTCTTAAACTTAGTAGCATTCCCATCATACTATCCATTAAACGAAAAGTTCGTTAAAGAAAAGGGCGAGAAGTTCGGTTTAGAGTCTGATACAACAGTCTATAACGGACCGTTCGTTCTTAAAGATTGGAAGCATGAACAAGGATGGCAATTAAAGAAAAATGATCAATATTGGGATAAAAAGACTGTAAAACTTGAAGAAGTTAACTTTAGTGTTGTTAAAGAGGCTGCAACTTTAGTCAATCTATATGATAGCGGTCAAGTTGACTTTGCTTTATTAAATGGAGAGTTCGTTGATAAATACAGAAGTAAGAAAGATGAATTCGGAACATATTCACAAGTGAGTACGTACTTCATTCGTATGAACCAAAAACGTGATGGACAAGATACGCCATTAAAGAGCAAAAAATTACGTGAAGCAATTGCACTTTCAATTGATAAAAAGAATTTAGCAAACGTAATTTTAAATGATGGATCAAAAGAAATTGACTCTTTAGTACCAAAAGGCTTAGCAGCTGGACCAGACGGTAAAGACTTCCAAGAAACATTTAAAAATGGTTTGAAACCAGATGCGAAAAAAGCTGCTGCAGCTTGGGAAGAAGCGAAAAAAGAACTTGGAAAAGATCAAGTTACAATTGAATTCTTAAACTACGATACTGGTAATGCGAAAAAAGTTGGAGAATACATTAAAGACCAGATTGAGAAAAACTTAAAAGGTGTAACAGTTAACATTAAGCTTCAACCATTTAAGCAAAAACTAAAATTAGAATCTGAGCAACAATATGATATTTCGTATGGTGGTTGGAATCCAGATTATGCAGATCCAATGACATTCTTAGATATGTTTGAGTCTAAGCATTCTCACAACCAAATGAGCTTCTCTGATCCTAAATATGATGAAATGGTGAAGAAGGCTGGAACGGAATTAATGAATGATGCGAAAAAACGTTGGGAAGAGCTAGGGAAAGCTGAAAAAACATTACTTGAAGAAGATGCAGCGATTGTACCTTTATACCAACGTGGAGATTCTTATGTTTTACAACCAAATGTAAAAGGTGTAGTAAAACATAATATCAGTCCAGAATTCAGCTTTAAATGGGCATATGTAACTGAAAAATAATAGTGATTCAAAAGCATTTCAAAGCGGCTATGCTACTTTGAAATGCTTTTTTTAGTGTGCTTAAAATATTAATTTTTAGTGCAGTTAAATAGAGAAGAATAAGGCCTATAGTGTGTACATATAGTAGATGGGGGATAAATTATACTAAATTACGAGTTAAAAAATCAGAATATTTAAAATAAAACTATTTACAAATGCGGGAAAAAGAGTAGAATAACATTAGTTGTAATTTTCTGAAAATAAATATTAACTAGGGGTCTCTCAAAGTTTGGTAATGTACGTATAATTAGGGAGGATACAAAAATGAAGAGAAAAAAGATGAAAAAGTTAACGGCAGTTGTAGTACCGGTTTTAGCGATGAGTATGGCATTAACAGCATGCTCTGGGTCAGGTGAGGGAAAGAAAACGAATACTACATCTAATAGTGGGGAAGAAAAAAAATCTGATATTAAGTATGCAGCGAAACAAGTATTAAATCGTACAGAAAATCAAGAAATTCCAACGATGGACACTTCTAAATCTACTGATACGTTAGGTGCACAAATCTTAGGAAACACGATGGAAGGATTGTATCGTCTTGATAAAGATAATAAGCCAATTCCTGCAGCAGCAGAATCTAGTACGAAAAGCGAGGATGGCAAAAAATATACATTTAAACTACGTAAAGACGCGAAATGGTCGAATGGTGATCCTGTAACAGCGAAAGATTTCGTATATGGATGGCAGCGCTTACTTGACAAAAATACAGCAGCAGAATATGCGTTTATTGCCTATTATATTAAAAATGCAGAGGCAATTAATAAAGGAGAAAAACCTGTAACAGAATTAGGGGCAAAAGCGGTAGATGATTATACATTAGAAGTAGAATTAGAAAAGCCAGTACCATATTTCTTAAATTTACTAGCATTCCCATCATATTATCCGCTAAATGAAAAGTTTGTAAAAGAAAAAGGCGATAAGTTCGGTTTAGAAGCAGATACAACGGTGTATAATGGGCCATTCGTTATGGCTTCATGGAAACATGAACAAGGGTGGCAATTGAAGAAAAATGATAAATATTGGGATAAAAAGACTGTGAAACTAGAAGAAATTAATTACAGTGTTGTAAAAGAAGTTGCTACGAAAGTAAATTTATATGATACAGGATCGATTGATTTTACATTACTATCAGGAGAATTCGTAGATAAATATAAGTCGAATAAAGATGAATACGGTGAGTATGCAGAATCAAGCACATTCTTCTTACGTTTAAATCAAAAACGTAACGGACAAGATACGCCATTAAAGAGCAAAAAGCTTCGTGAAGCAATTGCATTATCAGTTGATAAAAAAGGCTTGGCGAATGTAATTTTAAATAATGGATCAAAAGCAACGGATCAATTAGTTCCAAAAGGGCTTGCATCAGGACCAGACGGTAAAGATTACCAAGATACATTTAAAAATGGCCTGAAATATGATCCGAAAAAAGGCGCAGCAGCATGGGAAGAAGCGAAAAAAGAACTTGGAAAAGATCAAGTTACAATTGAATTGTTAAGTTATGATGATGGAGTTGCGAAGAAAATCGGAGACTATGTAAAAGATCAAATTGAGAAGAATTTAAAAGGCGTAACGATTAATACGAAAATTCAGCCGTTCAAACAAAAGTTAAAATTAGAGTCAGCTCAAGATTATGAAATCTCTTACGCTGGTTGGAGCCCAGACTATGCGGATCCAATGACGTTTATTGATATGTTTGAATCGAAGAGCCCATATAACCAAATGAGTTATTCAAATCCAAAATACGATGAAATGGTAGGGAAAGCAGGTAATGAATTACTGTCTGATCCGAAGAAGCGTTGGGAAACGTTAGGAAAAGCAGAAAAATTATTCCTTGAAGAAGATGCAGGATTAGTTCCTTTATATCAAACAGGAAGATCGTATGTAATGAAGCCAAATGTAAAAGGAATTGTTAAGCATAACATTAGTCCAGAATATAGTTTTAAGTGGGCATATGTAACTGAGGATGGCGGAAAAAAATAATATGAAAGCATTTCAAAAGTGGCTGAGCTGCTTTTGAAATGTTCTTTTATATGTATAAGAGAATAGAGTATGTTTTGAAAGCGATTTCAAAGCATCGCTGTAGTGGTGTTCAGTAACGGTTATACATGAATAAAACAAATATAAAATTTAGTAATAGAGAAGAATAAGGGTAGCCATGTATACATATAGTAGATGGGGGATAATTCGTCTAGTAATAATAGTAAAATAACAAGTTGATAGTATTGAAAAGTGAAAAAATTTAGAAATTTTACAAAACTACTTTACAAAACGTGAAAAAATAGTAGAATATTAATTAATAAGAATTTTCTGATAACGAAAGTTAGCAGAGAATTTCTAAATGTTAATATCGTACATATAATTGGGGAGGGTACAAGAAAATGAAGAGAAAAAAGATGAAAAAATTAACAGCGGTCGTAGCACCAGTTTTAGTAATGAGTATGGCATTAACAGCTTGCTCTGGATCAGGGGAAAAAGACAAGGCAAGCACAACACCGAAAAGCGGTGAAAAAGAAGGTGGAAAATTAGCAGCGAAGCAAGTACTGAATTTAACAGAGGCTCAAGAGATTCCATCTATGGATTCTTCGAAAGCGACAGACCAAGTATCGTTTCTTGCTTTAAACAACGTAATGGAAGGTTTATATCGACTTGATAAAGAGAATAAAGCAACTCCAGGGGTTGCTGAATCATATAAAAAGAGTGATGATGGCAAAAAGTATACATTTACATTAAATAAAAATGCGAAATGGTCGAATGGTGATCCTGTAACAGCGAAAGATTTCGTATTTTCTTGGAAACGTGCGGTAGATAAAAATACAGCAGCGGAATATGCATACATTATGTTTGATGTAAAGAATGCAAAAGCAATTAATGAAGGAAAAGCACCGCTTGATACGTTAGGTGTAAAAGCGGTAGATGATTACACGTTAGAAGTTGAATTAGAAAATCCAGTTCCTTACTTTGTAGAATTAACTTCATTCGGAACATTCTATCCGTTAAATGAAAAATTCGTAAAAGAAAAAGGTGAGAAATTCGGTTTAGAAGCAGATACAACGCTATACAACGGACCATTTACATTAACAGACTGGAAACATGAAGAAGGTTGGAAATTAAAGAAAAATGCACAATACTGGGATAATAAAACAGTTAAGTTAGAAGAAATCAACTTTAACGTAGTAAAAGATAGCGGCACACGTGTAAACTTATATGAAAGTGGACAAATTGATCGTTCTGGACTTGTATCTGAATTTGTTGATAAGTATAAATCGAATCCAGATTTCTATACACAAAAAACACCTTCAACATTCTTCTTACGTTTAAACCAAAAACGTGGTGGCCAAGATACAGTGTTAAAGAACAAAGATTTACGTTTAGCGATTGCGAAGGCGTACGATAAAAAAGGTTTAACGAATGTTATTTTAAATGACGGCTCGACACCTGCAGATTACTTAGTACCAAAAGAATTTGCTAAGAGTCCGGACGGAAAAGACTTCCGTAAAGAAAACGGTGATATTTTAAAAACTGATGTGAAAAAGGCAAAAGAGCATTGGGAAAAAGCGAAAAAAGACCTTGGAAAAGAGCAAGTAACAATTGAGCTATTAAACTATGATAGCGATAATGCGAAAAAAGTAGGGGAGTTCCTAAAAGGGGAGCTTGAGAAAAACTTACCAGGCTTAACAGTGAATTTGAAAAACCAGCCGTTTAAACAAAAATTAAAATTAGAGTCTGACCTAGATTATGATTTATCTTATGCTGGTTGGGGACCTGACTACTTAGATCCAATGACATTCATTGATATGTTTGTTACAGATGGACCTCATAACCAAACTGGATACTCAAATCCGAAATATGATGAAATTGTAGCAAAAGGTAAAGGTGAGCTATTAACAAAAACAAAAGAACGTTGGGATAGCTTACTGAAAGCTGAGAAAATGCTACTTGAAGACGCAGCAATTGCACCATTATATCAACGTGGTGATGCAATCGTTCAAAAAGCAAAAGTTAAAGGTATTGTTCACCATCCAGTTGGTGGAGATTACAGCTACAAATGGGCATATATCGGTGATGAAAAATAAGATGAAGGGCGCACATAATGCGCCCTTTTTTCTATGCACTTTTCTTCTTTCCACGAATATATAAAATAAAAAAAGGGAGAATCCGATGAGACGAAACGTATATATAGATTTTTTAGCTTATTACGGAATAGGTAGTGCTCATCCTGGTGGTTTTACATTAACGAAACAATTGTTAGAACAACTACCTCTTAGACATGAAGCGAATGTTCTTGAGATAGGTTGTGGCACTGGAAAAACAGCGGCGTATATGACAAAAAGATTTGGTTATAAAGTAACAGCGGTTGAAAAGAATGAAATTATGATTCAAAAGGCGAAAGATAGATGGATGTTTGAAGGATTGAATATACAATTAATTCAAGGGGATGCAGAACAATTACCTTGCCTAAACGATTCATTTGAGTTTGTACTTGGGGAATCGATACTCGCTTTTACAGATAAAGAAAGAGTTATCTCGGAGTGCTATCGTGTATTGCAGAAGAGTGGCAAACTTGTTGTTATTGAAATGATTATTGATACACATATTGAGAAAAAAGAGGAAGAAAAAATTACCCAGTTATATGGGATGAAAGAACTATTAACTGAGAGAGAGTGGGTACAATTATTTCAAAAAGCAAATTTTAAAAGAGTTAAAATTGCTGGCGGTGGAACAATTGCAGAAACGATCTCTAGCTACACAGAAGAGCCAGAATGGAATGTATCATCATATATTCCAAATGATTTATATGAGGCGTGGGTACAGCATGAACATGTAAGACTTATGTACCAACATGTTTTAGGTCATCGCATATTTATATGTGAAAAGTAAAGAAAAAGAGTTGGTTGTCTTTAGCCAACTCTTTACTATGTTAAATGAAAAATAATGCAGCTAAAGTAATTCCGAAGATAAAACCAAATCCGAGTTCAACGCCCCAGCCACAACCACGGCCGCCCCAGCCGTCTCCGCAACCACAATTACCGCAACCACGACCTCCACAGCCACAGCTACTGAATCCGCCACCACAACCAAATCCACAGCTATCACATCTGCTAAGACCACCGCAAAGGTCACAACCACCGTTTGCATATGCGTTATAGTATCCGAATCCTGTATCAAAAGATGAGCGTTGTTGCATTGGTTCAATCCATACAGAGTCTCTTGTCACATCAATTATTTTTCCTAAATGAACACGTCCATCCCGGTCTTCAATCCGAACAACTTTTCCGAAGTACCGCTGACATGTATCATAACATTTTTGTCTATGCATGTTCTTTCCTCCTTCCGCATTACAGTAATACGATATGTAAAGGGGACAAGTGCGGCTTGTACGAATGACCTATCTATCATAATTGTTATGTGAAAGGGGGAATATAGGAAAAGGATATAGTAAGGAGGAAAAGGCAATGAAATCTACAGATCAGTTTCAGACATACGAAGTACCGTGGGAAGCATTTATTGAAGCATTACGAGATGAAATGAAAAAACAAGTAGGGGCAGATATTATTGATACGATAGTTTGCAATTTAGAAGATGGATTTGAAGTGTATACATATGTGCAGGGGGACTTGGATTTTGAATATAAGGAAGCGCTGGAAAGGAAATATGGGAGCGATGCAAAAACTCCTAATGTGTTAACGATTATGTTATTAGCTAGTATTTATAGTACGAGTGAAGAGAATATACGCTTACATGCGGATCATAAAGAGAATCCGGTTGTTGAAGTGTATGTGAAGCAATGAAACACGCTGTGAAAGGCGTGTTTTTTATTTGTATGATAAAATGTTAGAAAATTAAGAAAGAAGGTGTTGGGTTGGGAATTAAACATCTTAATTTAACAGTTGCAGATGTAGTAGCTGCGAGAGAGTTTTTAGAAAAGTATTTTGGTTTAACTTGTAGCGGAACAAGGGGAAATGGCTTTGCGGTTATGCGTGATAATGATGGATTTATATTAACGTTAATGAAAGGGAAAGACGTACATTATCCGCAAACATTTCATGTAGGGTTTCCTCAAGAAAGTGAAGAACAAGTAAATAAGATGAATCAAAGATTGAAGGAGGATGGATTTTTGGTCGAACCTCCTAAACGTGCACATGCGTACACGTTTTATGTTAAAGCACCTGGTGGATTTACAATTGAAGTGATGTATTAATTTAAAATCGAACTTTTTGTTATGTGTTTTCAATATGAAAAGTAGGAAAAGTCTGCTTTAAGTGTAGAACTTAAACAGGCTTTTTTACTTATATAATTGGATAAGTAATGGTAGAAAAAATATTACCAAGTGTATATTACTGTTTACATAATAAAGTTATGATAGGTTAGTTGTCCTAAAATACAAGTCATATATCTTGTTTCCTCTCATAAATTTAAACATAGGAATTTGTCTACAAAGGTGGCGAAGCCTCATCATGAAAATCCGAATTTGTGCCACGTTCATGTTGTTTCTATTTATATGTTTACCTTTATCAGCTTTTGCAAAAGGAGAGGAGGCAAAGGAAAGGGTCGTTTCACTTGTATATGACGATTCGGGCAGCATGAGAAATAACGATCGCTGGAAATATGCCAATTACGCTTTGCAAAGTTTGGTTGCGCTATTAGATGAAAAAGATACATTTTCTTACGTTCCAATGAGCAAGCCGAATGATCCATTAAACATTTCGTTAACGAAGGATAAGAGACAAACAGAAATTGAGGGAATTGGAGCATGGAAAACGTATTTAAATACTCCGTTTAGCGCAGTAGAAACGGCAATGCAATCTATAAAAAAGGAAGCAGATATAGATGGAAAACGTGAATTTTGGCTTATTGTCTTAACTGACGGGGCATTTAATGATTTAGAAAAAGATAAGATTGGTGGAAAAGAACAAATTACACAGAAGTTAGCACAGTTTAAGAAGGAAATGGATGTAAAAAAGATATCGTTACATCCAATTTTAATTACGATGGAAGAGGATTTAGGAAAACAAGAAAAGGAGCAACTAAATACGTTTAAGGAAATATGGAAGAAAGAGATAAATGGAGTTACGATGCCATCTAGTGGAGAGGATGGTATTGTAAAAAGCGTCAATCAAGTGGCAGCATTAGTTGCAAATCGTGATCCGTTTTCCTCTGTTGAATCAATTGTAAAAACGAAAGTAGTAGGGAAGAAAGTAGAGATTACAACACCATTTCCGTTAAAGCGTATGACGCTTGTACGACAATCGCCTTCTTTATCTAATTATCAGGTCACACAAATTTCTAAACCATTACAATTACAATCTTCTTTTTCCATACATGCACCAGGCGAAGCGAAATTGTTCGGAAATATAGTTCATATCAGTACGGAAAATGAGGAAGTTATTAAACCAGGAACTTATACGATAGAAGTGGATCGGGACATTGAGAAAGAAGGGTTACAAGTACTAGTCGAACCGGCGCTTAACTATAACGTTTCTACTTATGACAAAGAGGATAAGAATAGAAAAAATGTTGAGGAAATGTATGAAGGTGTGACAGCTGTTATTGAAGCGAAACCTACTGAGTTGCCAGTTCAGTCTTCTTACTTCCAGGCAGAAGTAGAAATAGAGGGAAAGCAATATGCGATGAAGTGGGACGATAACAGACATGTGTTTTATTACGAAACGAAGCTTACTAAAGGATTAGTACGCGGGAAAGTTCATATGAACATAAAGGGATTTTACAGACAGACGAAAGAATTTAAAATCGAAACAACTGAAAAGCCTAAATTATCACTTCAAACTGTTACGAAAGCTTATGAAGAAAAAGTAACGAATTTAGAGAATAGTAAACCATTTATATTACAACCACAGTTAGATGATAAGCCGATGACAGAAGAGGCTGTAAAGAAACTATTAAAATCTACTGGTGTCACATCTGAACAATCAATCAACTATGAAATAAAACAACATGGCAATCAAATTTATCTTTATCCTCGACCTCATTACTCCGACACGTTCAATTTTACAGATACCGGCACCGTAGAAGCTACCATCATAGTACAGGATTCAAAGTTACAAGAAGTAAAGAAAAAAATATCACTTCATATTCAAAATGCGCCGTTCTATGAAAAGTATGCGCTTATTTTTAAGCTTGTTATTCCTATTACGTTATTACTGATAATAGTAGGAATAATCGTGTTAGGATGGATTATTCGTCCGAGGTTTCACCGGAAAGCACTTTTGTATTACGAATGGGATCAAGAGGTAGCGAAAGATTGGTTATATCAATCCGAGCCGGAATTACTTAAAAATAAATGGTGGAAACATTATTTTGGTATTCCATTTAGAGCGGAAAGAAAGACTGTTCAATCCGTTACATTTATAGCAAAGAAAGGATCGAAATCTATCTTTGTAGCGAAAGAGTCACAAGTAGTAGGAATGATTATTGATGGGATGTTTATAACAGAGGATGAGGTTGGAATAGAACATAAGACACTATATCCAAATGAACTTTTAGTAATTGATAGAGGATATGGTAAGGAGATTTACAAATACGAGTGTGAATAATAGATGGGAAAAGAGGAGCGTATTATCTTTCCCTTCTCTTTTCAAACAAGCAAGAATAGGAAGGTGGTTCACATGACGTTACAAGTTCCAACGATATTAATTGGTTTAGGTGGAATCGGTAGTACTGTGACACATCAAATATATGAAAGGCTGCCTGAGGAACGCCGAAAAAAAGTAGCAATGCACGTATTTGATACAGATGTGAATACATTGAGTAAATTTGATCATATTCGAAAGTTTAAGACGCAAACAAGTTCTAGTAAAACGCCTAGGGAGTATATTGCGGGAGATCCAACGATTCCAGAATGGTTTCCGATGGATCCAACTATACTTGATAAACCGTTAACAGAAGGAGCCGGACAGTTACGTGTCATTTCCCGTTTAGCATTACGCGCTGCGATGAAAGAAGATAAATTGACGTCCTTTTGGCAAGAAATTGAGAAGATTTTTCCGGTTACAAGTGACCAGACAGAATATGGAGTACGTGTCATTATAGTAACATCACTAGCGGGCGGAACAGGTTCGGGGATGTTTCTACAAATCGCATTATACTTACGTGAAATGCTTCGAAAAAAACTGCAGCATCACAACATTTTAATACGTGGTGCGTTTCTAATGCCGGACGTTTTAGTGAAGACGAGGACAGTTAGTGCGAAAGAGTTTGAAACGGTGCAAGCAAACGGCTATGCATCGTTAAAAGAATTACATGCCATTACACTCGGTTCTACTGGAGAATTATCAAAACGTGGCGGAGTGACGATTGAATTAGAATATCGACCCGATCAAGTAGACGAAGACGGGAGAACGAATCATACGATTAAACAACATCATTTACCGTACAATTACTGTTTCTTATACGATTACGAAAATCTACATGGACACCATCTGCACAATTTATCAGATTATATGGAGCAAATGGCAAATACTATTTATTTACAGTTATTTAGCCCGATGTCTGCAAATCATTTTGCACAGGAAGATAATCAAATTCAGCAATTAGCAGAATCGAGTGGGAAAGGGCGGTATTGCGGAGCAGGAACGGCAAAGATTATTTATCCATATGAGCACGTGTTAAAATATTGTGCTTTAAAATGGGCTGTGCAAGGTTTAGATGAATCGTGGCTTCATTTAGATCAATTGTTTCAAGAAAAGAAACAAAGATACGATCAAGATGTAAAACGTGGTATGCAGCGTGAAAAGCCAGAGCGTGGGAAGAGTTATTTAGAAGACTTAGAACATCTTGCTACTCGCCCAGAACAAGCTCATATTTTCTATAGACAAATGTACAATGAAACACGTGAAGGAGCAGAGGGAGGCAAAATCGGGGTTGCGAAATCTAAACTGTTTTTAGAGGCTGTAGAAAGTTATGTACAGCGGACGGTGCAAAAAGATGAGGAATTAAATCGCTTGCAGCACGAGTGCAAAATTTCAGCTGCGAAACTGAAAATGATGGAACAAATGAAAGGGGAAGTAGCAAGGGTTGATCATGCGGTTCGTTTATATGCGTATGCGATTCCGAGTCGTGTACATGAACATGTAACAACTCTTTTATATGACATGATTGAATCGGATCGGTTTTCACAAAGTGGATCTGAAGGACAGTCATATCAATTGAATACATGGTTTTTAAAGAAGACAGACCCTGTCCATCCAGTAGCAGCTCGTTTTATGTTATACGAAATTCGAAAGCAGTTAGTAGAAAAAATGAATCGACTCCATGAAAATAATGAACAAAAGCGTAATTTAATTCAAAACTACGATAAGAAATTTAATGTAAGTAATGTTGATGGAACGGTAACTGCTGTTCGCCGAGTAGAAATTGCTCAGCAACAAGGCTGGTTTGGAAAAATGGTTAATAATCAGCAACGTCTATTCAAAAAAGAGTTTGAAGACATCGTAACGCAATATGTACACAAATTAAATGAGTATCGTAAAGAAATGTTATTAGAACTTGTGTATCAATCACTATATCAAGCAGTTAGTAAAATGATTCAATATTGGGAAAGGTTTTTTGATAATTTACACGAAACACGTGAAAATTTATTATTTGAAATTCAAAAACGAAGTAAGGAATTTGAAGGGAAAACAAACCCAACGAATGTATACGTATTAGCTGAAGAGAAGTTGCAAGAAAAGATTTGGCAAGATATGCAGCAACATTTAAATTTAGGTGTATTACCGAAAGATATATCTGCGGAAATTTATATGAGTTTGTACGGGGAATATTGCAGGGATGCGAAAACGGAAGAGATTCAGTCGAAAAAGGTTGAAGATTTCTACCGTGAACATATACTGAGCTATTGTTATGACGAACTACAAATACGCTATCGTGATAAATTAGAGCTGAATATTGTAGAGGCATTACGAAAAGAAGCGGATTATAAGAAGCGTGATCGCGATGAATACGTCCGTGAAAAAATTGAAGACTTATTCCATTTAGCAAGTCCGTTCGTACCGAAAGTTTCCCATCATAGGGAATTACAATATTGGGGTATACATCCATCTTTAAAGAAAGAACTGCAAGAGGAATTAATTCAAGAGATGTTTAAAGAAAAAGATACAGTACATGAAGCCTTTTCGCCGTTTGAAGTAATCTGTTATCGGGCGCATTACGGCTTGTCGCTACAAGACTTTCCTAAATTATCATCAGGGCATATTGCAAACGGCTTTATGAATGATAAGGGTGACTACTTCCAATCATATTATCGCCGAGTGAACAAATTAAATAGTAAAAAATCTAGTTTGACACCGCATTTAGATAAGTATTGGCACTTACCGGCCTTTATGCCAGACTTGAATGCAACTCAAACAAAATTAGATTACGATAAATGTAATCGAGCTCTTCTATACGCGTATATGTATCGCTGGATTAGTTTAGTTGCTGTTGATGGGCAGTTTGTGTATCAATATAACGGTGTAGGACGTAGCTTCTTAATTCAGTCTATGGGAAAAAATATTTCAAGCGAAAGTTATAAACTACACAGAGCATTGCTTCATAATCCGTTCATTTATGAAAACATCTTGTCCAGGTTTGAGGAAGAACAAGAAAAAGCTATGATACAAGGTGGACATTTATATACACACCCATTCGTATTAGGGGCACAAGATGTAAGATGGCTCAGAAAAGAACACGTTCATAATCTTTTAGATATGATTTTAATGTATGACCGTGAAGCGAAATATGATCCGACGTTAGAAGAAACATCAGATGAATTATTAAGATTATTCCTTGATGAAATTGAGTTATACTTCCAAAACTATTATGGTACTGGTGCGGATATGGTTGCGAAGAAAGAAAAAGAAATGTTTATTAAACAATTGTGGGATCGTTCGTATGCGAAAGGATATGTGGATCCAAATAGTGCACCGTATAAAAAGTGGCAAAATTTATTACACGTTCACGATGAAGAAGAATCGCCAAAAACGAATGTATAATGAGTGAAAAGGGAATCCTTAAGAGTGGCAATACAACTTTAGAAAAGAGGGATTCCGATGCCATTTTTAGGAAGTGTATATCAAATATTTGGATTGTATCCAGAAATTTATTATGGGATGATTTCAGCTGAAATCGCGGAGCAACAAAGGTTGGAACAGGCGGAAAACGAAGAAAAAGAAACAGAAGCATGATTATATAGGCAGTTTCAAAATAGAAAGAGAATAACACTCTATTTGCCCTTTGAACGTATAGGAGCAAATAGAGTGTTTTTTACTATTTAATAATACCGCTTTCTAAAATTTTAATTGTAGATGTTACTTTTACACTTGCCTTTGAAAAAGCTTTCGGCCAATCGTCTTCAACCTTTTTCCATTCTTTATATTGAAATGCTCTCGCATAATCACCAAATCCGAATGGATCAAGTTGCTGTTTTTGAATTTTGTGGATTAATTCATTTAAATCTTTATTTAGTTGTTTTGTAATAAGTGCAGTTAATTTCTTATTGTCTTTATCTATATCCATGTTGAATGTCATCTCAGCTATGGATATATTAAAATTCATTTTAATATTAAATTGGAAGCGGTTATCGCTATAGCCGGTCCCAATCATACGTTTCATAGTAAGAACGTTTATTGTTATGAAATCGCCGCCGTCTGTATCTTTTAAAGCACTATTACTTTCAACCAAATCAGAAGGCATCTTCATTGTAAGAGAAACGGGTGTATTAGCCTTCTTTTGTAACAAAAGAAGAAGGGCGCTTTCATAACGATCTAATGACATTTTATAGATTCCTCGAGAAGTTAATAGTGCGGAACCAGTAACAATTACGTCTTTTTTTTCTTTTTTTATTTCTGAAATTGCAGGTGTAATCCCTTTATTAAACGTTTGTCTGTGAAATTCATGGAATGTGGTAAAAACAGTCCGATTGTATAGTTTGTTCGTATTAATTAAATCTGTTAAATACTCAGGAAGAGAGGGCTTATCTTTAAAATTATTATATATAACAGAAGAAATGGGACCATTTACTGCAACCATGCGCATATTTCCAGTGTTTTTAGGATCACGATACCAAACATCAAGGTAAGGCATTGCACCTTCCTGTTTTAAAAAATTAGTGCTAAATAAAATGAGCTGTAATTTTTCTGTAGAAACTAAACCGTTGCTTGAGCTGTTAAATGTTGCTTTTGCTTCTCGGGGCGTTTTTACTTTCGCTTCATGGGTTTCGTATTTTTTAGCAACATCTTCATTGAAAATTGGATTTACGTGATACACAATTAATTTTCCTTTTGCTTGTGCATCAAAACCGTAAATTAATGAAATGGATTGCTTTTCTAAATCGAGCCGATCGCCACAGCCTGTCAAAAAGATTAAGAAGAAATAGCACAGTATAGTGAAATGAATAAAGCGTCTCATTTATATTTTTCTCCTTTTCCAATGCTGATAAAGTGTCATGTATAAGAGAAATATGACTGGAAACAGAAAAACGATAAAATAGCTGGCATTTCCCCAAAAATCTCGTAAAGCACTTATTTGGTAAGAGGAAGGGATATAAAAGAATAAGACAACAATACACCCGAATAATAAAAAACAAATAGGTAAGGAGCTCCCTTTTTTGTTAAGTAATTGATTGATTCCATCAGAAGCAGTAAAAATATAAGGAATACAAGAATCAAAAATAATGAAGAGATAAAATGATAAAAAGATAATTTCAAAGCGCTCAAGAAATGAAAAGTGAAATGGTGTAACAAGAGAAAGAGTGGGCCATAAAAATTTTGTTATCCCATCTGGACTAAAATAAACGAAAGAAACGAACGTGACTTGAAGATAAATAAATAGTGTAATTAAATTTGCGATAACAATCCCTTTTTTCGCAGATGATTTGTTATTCAAATAAGGATAAAGGACAAATGCAAACTCAAATCCAAGAAATGCAATAATAGTTGATTTTACGGTGTTTAAAACTGGTATCCAGCCCTCTTTAAGAAGAGGGAGAAGGTATATCCAATGCCCATCTTTAAGAGGGATAAACAATAACAAAGGCATCCACAGTGTGAAAAACACAGTGAAAACAGCGTAGCGACTTATAACAAGAACGCCTTTACATGCGAGCATCAGCATTGGAATAGATAGTAAAATCATAATTAAAAACATTGGAGTTCTAGGTAAAATCCAAATATGAATGACATATAAGAGTGAGAAAATTAAGGAAACAGCGGCAAGTATAGCATATAAAATCCAAAGAAGCATTGCGGCTTTTCCTAGCCAGTTTCCAAAATAACGTGTTAATACATCAAGTAAAGAATAACCAGGATGTTTTGCCATAATTTGTACGATACAAAGACTTACAAATGTAGTTATAGCACATCCGATAATAACTGACATCCAGCCATCAGTATTTGCTCCTTGTGCAACTTCACGCGGAAGTGTGAGTACGCCGAACCCAACTTGAACACCGCTAATAGTTAGAATGTATTGGAATAAAGTGATCTCCCTTTTTGCACACTTTGTCACTTGTCTTCCTTCCTTTCTTTGATATCTTGTTGCCTGTTTTCTTGTTTTAAGTTAAGAGAGAGCGGGCGTTTTTTCATTATTTTCCATGGTAAACGAATAAGAATGTCCTTTAAATCTGAAGCAAATGACGGAGAAAAAGGACTACCATATGGCACACCAAGCGATTCCATAGAAAGAATATGTATGATTATGATTGCCATTCCAACCATAATACCAATGACACCAAATAAAGAGGCTATCATCATCATTGGGAATCGAAGGAGCCGAATTCCTGCGGACATTTCCATGTTAGGGATAATGAAAGAAGCAACAGCAGTAATCGACACGACGATAACCATAACGTTGCTTACAATACCTGCTTGAACTGCTGCCTGTCCAATTACAATTCCTCCTACGACGCCGATCGTTTGTCCAACTGGACCAGGAAGCCGTACGGCAGCTTCACGAAGCATTTCAAGTACTAACTCCATCAATAGTGCTTCAAGTATAGGAGGGAACGGGATTTTAGCTCGAGACTCTCCAATTGTTAATAATAATTTCAGTGGAATGACTTCATAATGAAAAGAAATCATAGCAATATAAAGAGCAGGAGCAAATATTGCAATAAATAATCCGGTGAAACGAAGGAGTCGTATAAAAGATGGAATCATTGGTCTAAAACTATAATCATCTATCGTCTGAAAAAAAGCCGAAAAAGTCATAGGACCAATTAATACGCCTGGTGAGCGATCTACAACAACAGCGATTCGCCCATCTAAAATATGATGTGCTGTTGTGTCAGGGCGTTCAGTTATTGATAATTGCGGAAAGAGAGTATAGGAATTATCTTCAACAAAACCCTCTAATTCACCAGTAGTAAGAATCGCATCAACTTGTACTGATTCGATACGGGATGCCATTTCTTTTACGACATCTTCGTTCGCAACGTCTGCTAGATAAAGCAAAAAAACTTTTGAAGTTGCTCGTTCGCCAACAGTGAATTCTTTTACTTTCAATTCACGATTTGGAATATATCGACGAATAAGTGCAAGACTATCGCTCGCTACTTCATTAAATCCTTCGTGTGAGCTTTTTATGGAGCTTTCTGTTGTAGGTTCTTCAATACTCCTTTTTGGCGCCGCTTGCGTATCAAGTTCTAAAGCGGAAAGTTGTCCATTTATAAATAAAATGCTTTTACCATGTAAAAGGGATTGTTCAATATCTGACCACTGCTGAACTTTTTTTATATTTCCAATTGTAACTGAAGATTCTAAACAATCATCCTCATTCCACTCTTTAAATAGGAGGGGGCGAAGAATGTCTACGTTAATAACATTTTTATCGACAAGTCCTTCCATATATATAAGTGCAGCTTCTTGTCCGTTTTTTAACGAGAAAGTGCGCGTAATCAATTCTGGAATACCGCTAAACAGTTTTGACAAGTGTTTTAGGTTAAGTGGAAGAGAAGCAGAAATAGGTTTATTTAATGTGTAATCAGCTTGTTCTTGTGCAGAAAAAGATTTTTCGCCGCGTATCCATTTATTAAAAGACCCCATTTGTTCGCCTACTCCTTGTTATGTTTTATATGGGTTATTATGGATAGTTCTGTGCGGACATATGCGTAGTTTTAAATTTATATTGTATATTTTTATCTTTAACGCTATAATTATAGTGTTAAAGATGGAATCGTGATATGACCTGTTATGAATCTATCGTTTTATTTATGAATAAATGGATTGGTATTTTAGCAAGATGTGCTAATAAACTACTCCACCATGATGATAGCGTGCCCAAAATGTGGTGCGTATATTTTCGTGGTGGAGTTTTTTTATTCTCAAAAAGGGGGAAAGACCATGAATAACAACATGGTTCATATTACAATTGACGGGAAAAAGTATACAGCGGAACCTGGTTCAACGATATTAGGTGTTATTAATGAGAACGGGATTGAACATCCGCAAATTTGTTACGTGCCAGAAGTAGATCCTATTCAAACATGTGACACTTGTATTGTAGAAGTTGACGGAAAGTTAATGCGTTCTTGTTCAGCAGTAGTCACGGAAGGCATGAACATTGAACGTAATTCTGCTCGTGCGAAAGAAGCACAAACGGAAGCAATGGATCGGTTACTAGAAAATCACTTATTATACTGTACAGTATGTGACAACAACAATGGGAACTGTAAATTGCATAATACAGCAGAATTAATGGAAATTGAACATCAAAAATATCCTTACGAGCCGAAAGTAGATGTAAGTGAAGTTGATATGACGCATCCGTTTTATCGCTATGATCCTAATCAATGTATTGCATGTGGTCAATGTGTTGAGGTATGTCAAAACTTACAAGTAAATGAAACGTTATCAATAGACTGGGAAGCGGAACGCCCACGAGTTATTTGGGATGAAGGTGTAAATATTAATGATTCTTCATGCGTGAGCTGTGGTCAATGTGTAACCATTTGTCCTTGTAACGCTTTAATGGAGAAAACGATGCTCGGTGAAGCTGGATTTATGACAGGATTAAAACCAGATATTCTTGAACCGATGGTAGATTTAATTAAAGAGGTTGAGCCTGGATATAGTGGCATTTTTGCGGTATCAGAAGTGGAAGCGGCCATGCGTGATACTCGTACGAAGAAAACGAAAACAGTATGTACATTTTGCGGCGTAGGTTGTTCATTTGAAGTGTGGACGAAAGGGCGTAAAATTCTTAAAGTGCAGCCTTCTTCTGATGCGCCAGTTAACGCAATTTCTACTTGTGTAAAAGGAAAATTCGGTTGGGATTTCGTAAATTCAAAAGAACGAATTACGAAACCTTTAATTCGTAAAAATGGAGCGTTTGTTGAATCGACATGGGAAGAAGCACTGAATGTAGTTGCAAGTAAACTAGGATCCATTAAAGAAGAGTACGGTAAAGATGCTATCGGTTTTATTTCTTCATCTAAAATTACAAATGAAGACAATTATGTCATT
This sequence comes from Bacillus luti, assembly GCF_001884105.1. Taxonomy (GTDB): domain Bacteria; phylum Bacillota; class Bacilli; order Bacillales; family Bacillaceae_G; genus Bacillus_A; species Bacillus_A luti. Next base: position 90,794 of record NZ_MACI01000057.1, read on the forward strand.
CAAAAATTAGCTCGACAAGTATTTGAAACGAACAATATTGATAACTGTTCACGTTATTGTCAATCACCAGCTACGGACGGATTATTCCGTACAATTGGTATGGGTGGTGATGCAGGAACGATTAAAGATATTGCCAAATCTGGTCTTGTTATTATTGTAGGATGTAATCCGACAGAAGGTCATCCTGTTTTAGCTACACGCATTAAACGTGCGCATAAATTACACGGACAAAAGTTAATTGTAGCTGATCTTCGTAAAACAGAAATGGCAGAGCGTTCAGACGTCTTTGTTAGCCCAAAACAAGGAACAGACCAAGTATGGTTAATGGCTGTTACGAAATATATGATTGATCAAGGTTGGCACGATCAACAATTTATTGATAAGAACGTAAACTTCTTTGAAGATTTCAAAGAAAGTCTAAAAGAATATACGCTTGAATATGCAGAAGAAATGACAGGTATTTCAAAAGAAACACTTATTCAAATGGCTGAAATGATTCGTGATGCAGATGGTACATGTATCCTTTGGGGTATGGGTGTAACGCAAAATACAGGCGGTTCTGATACTTCCGCTGCAATTTCCAACTTACTTCTTGCAACAGGGAACTATCGTCGTCCAGGAGCAGGTGCATACCCACTTCGAGGCCATAATAACGTACAAGGTGCTTGCGATATGGGAACTTTACCAGGTTGGCTTCCTGGATACCAGCACGTTACTAACGATATGGAACGTGCGAAATTTGAAATTGCATATGGAGTGGAAATTAATAGTGAGCCAGGTCTTAATAATATTGAAATGCTTCATGCAATTGACGAAGGAAAAATGAAAGCTATGTATCTTGTCGGAGAAGATATGGCTCTTGTAGACTCTAATGCGAACCATGTACATGAAGTGTTATCGAGCCTTGATTTCTTCGTTGTGCAAGATGTTTTCCTTTCTAAAACTGCTCAATATGCAGATGTTGTATTACCAGCAGCACCATCTCTTGAGAAAGAAGGTACTTTCACAAATACAGAACGTCGTGTTCAAAGACTATATCAAGTTCTTCCTACGCTTGGGGATGCGAAGCCAGACTGGTGGATCGTGCAGGCGATTGCGAATAAATTAGGTGCAAATTGGAATTATAGTCATCCAAGTGAAATCTTTGCTGAAATGGCAAGTTTATCACCACTATTCTCACAAGCAAATTATGAAGTACTGGAAGGATGGAATAGTTTCCATTGGGGAAGTTTTGATGGAACGAATACACCACTTCTTTTCCAAGACGGATTTAACTTCCCAGATAAAAAAGCTCGTTTTGCGATTGCTGACTGGGTACGTCCAGCTGAATTCCCAGCTGAGTTCGACCTTCACATTAACAACGGTCGTATGCTTGAGCATTTCCATGAAGGGAATATGACAAATAAATCAACAGGTATTCAAAAGAAAGTACCTGGTGTGTTTGTTGAAGTTTCTCCAGAACTTGCAAAAGAACGTGGAGTGAAAACAGGTTCATTAGTTCGTCTTGTCTCTCCTTTTGGAGCATTAAAATTACGTGTACTCGTTACAGATCGTGTAAAAGCGAATGAGTTATATTTACCGATGAACTCTACAGATAATGAAACAGCAATTAATTTCTTAACAGGTCCAGCTGTGGACGTGCGTACGAACACACCTGCTTATAAACAGACGAAAGTGCGTATGGAAGTGCTAGAAATTGATGGCGAAAATCCGATGCCAAAAGCGAACCCACGTAATAAAAAACGTCATCCTCAAGCGGGTATTGAGGTAGATCGTAAGTGGGCACGTCCAGGGTATGTGCATTTAACGGATAAGTAGGAGGAGAAAAATATGGCTGCACCTATAAAATCGATTCAAAGACAAGAATTAACTGAAGAAGAAATAAAACAGCAAAAATTAGAGGATTTAAAGGAGCTTCTAGCTAATAATGAAGACGCTCTAAATCAAATGTTTAATATAGTAGGAGAATTGAATGATATTGGTATGCTAGAAGCGGCAAATTCTATGCTGAAAGCGAAAGAGCCAATCGCAAAAATTGTTCTTGGCCAAGTAACTCGTGAACCTGTTACAAATTTAATTAATAATATGATGGGTGCTGCGGGGGCTTTAACAGAACTTGATCCGGAACTTACGAAAAAGCTTATAGGTAGCTTATTAGTAGGGCTAGAAGAAGGTAATGAACATCTAGAGAGTAATAAAAAAGTCGGGGTATTCGATCTTATGAAAGTATTGAAAGATCCTGATATTAACCGTGCTATCGGATTTGGTTTACACTTCTTAAAAGGTATGGGTAAAGGGTTAAAAGACGAATAAGTTTTAACAAATGAACCTTTTCATCTAAATGCTCGTACGAAATAGTTTGGATGAAAGGGTCATTTTGGTAAAATATATACGAAAGTAAAATGAGTGTTTTTGGGGGTATGACTGTATGTCAAAAAAAGTACATGAATTTAATGATATGTTAAGAAAACTTCGAAAGGAACTTTTCGGAAAAGGACCAGAGCGGATTCATACTGTATTTGCTGAAAATATGGCGATTGCAACACTTTATGGAAACTTAACACCTACTGAAAAATTCATTTCAAGTACGATGGATGGTGCAGAAATGGTTCATATGGCTAGAACGAAAATGATTCAAGAAGTGTATGCTGCGAATTCCCGTGAACATTTGGAGGAACTTGTTGGAGCGAAATTAGTAAATCTATTTTCAGATATGAAAGTAGAAGAAGATATTGCGGTTTCGGTATTTGTTTTTGATAAAAATATAACGTGAGAGAAGGATACTGATCGTGAAACCGATACAAGTAGAAAGAGAAATCTTCCGTTATGACAAAGGGTCATTTAAGCATATAGAGGACAGCATTGTAACAGAGTTTCCAGTCACGATTAAAATGAATGGACAGGAGTTTGTTACAATGGTTAGTACTCCAGAATATATAGAAGATATGGTAATAGGCTTCCTAGCGTCTGAAGGAATCATTCGGAAGTATGAAGATATTGATGACATATGGGTACAAGAGAAAGAAGGATTTGTACATGTCACGACGGCAAAAGTGAATCCGTATTACGAACAAATGCAAAATAAACGTTATATTACGTCATGCTGTGGTATGAGTAGACAAGGTTTTGTTTTTGCAAATGATGCACTAAGCACAAAGAAAATGAATGGTGTCCATGTACAGGTTGGTGTAGAAGATTGTTTTCGATTGATGGAAGAAATGCAGCAATCTGCGGAGACATTTCGTCACACAGGCGGAGTTCATAATGCATCTTTGTGCGATGTGAATGGTATTATTTTAAGCCGAATGGATATCGGTAGACATAACGCGCTAGATAAAATTTACGGATATTGCTTAAAAAATAATATTTCTATAAAAGATAAAATCATTGTATTTAGTGGTCGTATTTCTTCGGAAATATTATTGAAAGTTGCAAAAATCGGTTGTGAAATTATATTGTCAAAATCAGCTCCAACTGAGTTGGCTTTGCAGCTAGCAGAAGAGCTGGGCATTACTACAATAGGTTTTATTCGTAATGAGTCTTTAAATGTATATACGCATCCAGAACGTGTTTTAAATATAAAATAAGTAAAAGTGAGGCAATGAAGATGAAATCAGTTACATTAGACAAATTGCAACGCCCGTTAAAGGATTTACGTATTTCAGTTACTGATCGCTGTAATTTTCGCTGTCGATATTGTATGCCAGAAGAAATATTTGGTCCTGATTACTCGTTTTTGTCTAATGATAAAATTTTATCTTTTGATGAAATTGAAAGGATAACACGTATTTTCGTTTCTTTAGGTGTGAGAAAGTTACGAATTACAGGAGGAGAACCGTTACTTCGAAAAGGGCTTCCAAACCTTATTGAGCGGCTTCATAGAATAGATGGTGTGGAAGACATCGGTTTAACAACAAATGGATCGTTACTGAAAAAATTTGCTCCTGAATTATATAAGGCGGGTTTATCACGTGTGACAGTTAGTTTAGATTCCTTAGAAGAAGAGCGGTTTTTCTATTTAAATGGTAATAGAAGCAAAGTGCAAAGGGTTCTAGAAGGAATACAGGCTGCGGCTGAAGTTGGTATGAAAGTCAAAATAAACATGGTCGTGCAAAAGGGGAAAAATGAACAAGATATTTTGCAAATGGCACAATATTTTAAAGAAAATAAACATATTCTTCGTTTTATTGAGTATATGGACGTTGGAAATTATAACGGTTGGGAGTTAAAAGAGGTCGTCTCGAAACAAGAAATAGTAGATGCGATTCATCAAGTTATGCCATTAGAACGGATAGAAGCGAATTATACTGGTGAGGTAGCTACTCGTTATCGTTACGTTGGAAGTGATGAAGAAATAGGAATTATTTCATCTGTCACAGATTCTTTCTGTTCATCATGTACGAGAGCCCGTATTTCTGCAGAAGGAAAATTATATACTTGTTTGTTCGCTTCTAAAGGAAATGATTTGAGAGAAGTGCTTCGATCTGAATACACTGACGAGGAAATAACAGATGTAGTACGCGATATATGGAATAACCGAGAAGATCGCTATTCGGATGAACGCTTAAGTAATACAAGTAAAAAAAGAGTGCCTAAAATTGAAATGTCACATATTGGTGGTTAATATATAAGTGACGTTATGGTAAAGCATAGACAAAATGGAAAATGTGCAACGTTTGTAGATTTTCTATTTTATAGTAAAAATGATGATTGATATCTCTGTAAAAGATGTGCAGAGAGGTTAAGCAGCATTCAAAAACCTTTATTTTGAGGAGGTTTTTTGAAGCTGCTTTTTTATTTGGAGAAAATGGAGGAATTGGTAATGTCATTTCATAAACCGGAACAAATTGCTGAACTCGTAATTGAGGCCGGTGTTCAAAAAGTAAGTCAGACCTTGCCAGCAATGCTTATTCTCGGTTTTTTAGGAGGAGCATTTATTTCATTAGGATTTTTACTTAACATTCGAGTTTTAGGTAATTTACCTGATCGCTGGGGGAGTTTAGTGAATATTTTAGGAGGCGCTGTTTTTCCTATTGGACTCATGCTCGTAGTATTAGCAGGAGGGGAATTGATTACTGGAAATATGATGTCAATGTCTATGGCGCTTTATGCAAAGAAAATTACATTGATAAGTGTACTCAATAATTGGGTTTGGATTACGTTTATGAATTTTGTTGGAGCTATTTTCGTTGCATATTGCTTTGGTCATCTTGGGGGATTAACAGAGGGAGATTATTTAAATAAAACGGTAGCGATAGCAGAAGGAAAGTTACATGAATCATTTGGGAGAACTTTAATTTTAGCAATTGGTTGTAATTGGCTCGTTTGCCTTGCGCTTTGGCTCGCTTATGGGACGAGTGATTTTGTTGGAAAGATAATCGGAATATGGATTCCAATTATGGCATTTGTAGTGATCGGATTTCAACAAGTAGTGGCAAATATGTTTGTCATTTCAGCTGTTATTTTTGCAGGGCATCTAACGTGGATGGACCTTGCTAAAAATTTTGTTCCTGTTTTTATCGGAAATGTAATTGGAGGAGCTGGGTTTGTTGGATTTGCATATTTTGCTTGTTATCAAAAACAACACTCTAATATGAAAAAGAGTTCTTGAGAGGAAGGGTATGTAATGGCTGAGCGGTATTCAAGACAACAGTTATTCAAACCAATTGGTAGTAAAGGGCAAGAAAAAATTCGGAATAAACATGTGTTAATTGTAGGCGCAGGGGCATTAGGAAGTGCAAGTGCAGAAAGTTTCGTACGTGCAGGTATTGGAAAGTTAACGATTATTGATCGTGACTACGTTGAATGGAGTAATTTACAAAGGCAACAATTGTACTCTGAAGAAGATGCGAGAGAGAAAATGCCGAAAGCAATTGCTGCAAAAAATCGGTTAGAACAAATTAATTCGGAAGTACAAATACATGCTTTCGTGATGGATGCAAGTGTAGAAAATATGGGAGATCTATTAAAAAATATAGATGTAATAATTGATGCAACAGATAATTTTGATATTCGATTTGTAATAAATGATTTATCACAAAAACATAATATTCCTTGGATATACGGTTCTTGCGTTGGCTCGTACGGTATGAGTTATACGATTATTCCGCGAAAGACGCCATGTTTACATTGTGTACTGAAAAATGTTCCTGTTACAGGTGTGACATGTGATACCGCTGGAATTATTAGTCCGACTGTTCAAATCGTCGCAGCATATCAAGTGGCAGAAGCTCTCAAAATTTTAGTGGAAGATTTCTCAGCAATTAGAAAAACGTTTTTCATGTTTGATATATGGAGTAACCAAAACCATATTATAAAACTAGGGAAAATCAAAACAGACAATTGCCCTTCTTGCGGTTTGAATCGAACTTATCCTTATTTATCATACGAAAATCAAACGAGGGTAGCTGTCTTGTGCGGAAGAAATACAGTTCAAATTAGACCAGTAGAAAATAGACAGTACAATTTTGATGATATAGAAACAGTATTAAAAAAACTTGGGAAAGTAGAACGAAATCCGTATTTACTATCTTACCAACTAGACGATTACCGCATTGTTATTTTTCAAGATGGTCGAGTTTTTATTCATGGTACAAATGATATTTCGAAAGCGAAGCAGCTATATTATCGCGTATTCGGTTAATAGAAAGGGTTGTCAACAATGGAAAGAAGAGTGCCAATTACGGTTGAAGAAGCTGTTCGTAAAGTAATGGGATTTGCTAATGAGGGATTAAAGGAGCTGCTACCTATTGAATTAGCTTACGGACGTATATTAGCAGAGGATTTAGTAGCTGACCATGATGTGCCTTCATTCAATCGTTCACCGTATGACGGGTTTGCTATTAGAGCAGAAGACACTACTTTAGCGAGTTATGAAAAACCGATTGCATTTGAGGTAGTTGGAGAGATTGGGGCAGGATCGATATTTCATGAAGAAATCGGTCCGTTTCAAGCGGTTCGAATTATGACAGGAGCACAGATTCCGAAAGGGTGTGATGCAGTTGTCATGTTAGAACTAGCTCGTCAATATGAGGATGTCGGAAACAATTATATGGAAGTGAAGCGATCATTCAAAACAGGCGACAATATTTCTTTTCAAGGTGAAGATGTTCGTAAAGGAACAGTTCTTGCGAAGAAAGGGTCATACATTAATCCAGGTATTTCAGCCCTTCTTGCTACGTTTGGCTATAGCGAGGTGCCAGTGGCGAGAAAGCCTGTAATTGGGTTGTTAGCGACCGGTAGTGAGTTATTGGATGTAAATGATTCCTTACAGCCAGGGAAAATCCGAAATAGTAATACGTATATGATATTGTCTCAAATTCGAAGAGCAGGCGGAAGAGTAAAATATTTTGGGAAGTTTAGCGATGATTTTAATACATGTTTTACAGCTGTAAAAGAAGCGTTAAGCCGAGTAGATATGCTCATTACAACAGGCGGTGTATCAGTAGGAGATTATGATTATTTACCAGCTATTTACGAAAAGTTAGGTGCATCGGTTCTTTTCAATAAAGTTGCAATGCGACCAGGGAGCGTTACGACTGTAGCGCAATTAAATGGCAAGTTATTATTTGGTTTATCAGGAAATCCATCTGCTTGTTACGTGGGGTTTGAATTATTTGTAAGACCTTGTATTCGGACGTATATGTTTAGTGAAAAAGCACATTTAAAAAGAGAAAAGGCGTTATTAGGAGAAGATTTTCTAAAACCAAATCCATTTACAAGGTTTGTGCGAGCAAAACTGACATATAACGAAGGACAATTAATTGCTTATCCGTCAGGGTTTGATAAATCTAGCGCGGTTTCTTCTCTAGCGGAGACAAATATATTTATTGTACTGCCAGGTGGTACGAGAGGTTATAAAAAAGGTATGTTCGTAGACATTCTCTTGTTGGAGGATAACGAGGGTAGTGAATGGCCTTGGACATTTTGTAAAGTGAGAGGTGGTTCTAATGGGACAAGCGCTATTTGAAATTGTAGATATACCGATTGTAGTTGAAGAAGTAACGAATAAAGTAGCAAGAAGAGAAGCAGGTGCAATTACGACATTTATTGGTACGGTGAGAGAATTAACAAAAGAAAAACGAACGCTACATTTAGAGTACGAAGCATATAAACCGATGGCGGTAAAACAACTTACGAGAATTGGTGAAGAAATGAATGAAAAATGGCCGGACGTAAAAGTAGCAATTACACATAGGGTAGGGCGACTCGAAAAAATGGATATTGCAGTTGTTATTGCTGTTTCATCACCGCATCGTAAAGTAGCTTATGAAGCGAATGAATACGCGATTGAACGTATAAAACGAATCGTTCCAATTTGGAAAAAAGAATTTTGGGAAGATGGGACGATGTGGATTGGAGATCAACTTGAAAATACGCCTTATCCAGAAGGAAAACCAAAGAAGGAAGAATGAGAAATGATTACAATTTTACTGTTTGCAAATTTGCGTGAGGAAGTCGGATTAGATCGACTAGTAATTTTAGAAAAACAAGAAATGACTGTTGGGCAATTAAAAGAATGGATGAAAGAAAGCTATCACTTGCAATCTTTAGATACGGTAATGGTAGCAGTTAACGAAGAGTTTGTAACAAATGCAGACACGATACAAGTTGGAGATGTAGTCGCATTCATTCCACCTGTTAGTGGAGGATAATACGTGTTATACGATGAGTCATTTCTCATTGGTTGAAAAATAGCTAGATTGATGTAGTACAAAAAACTGTATTGGGACATGATGTTATAAATAAGTTAAGAAGACGGGAAGGGATGAGTGCTATGCTTACTCATGAACAAATCATGAATGCTTTAAAACATGTGGAGGATCCGGAGTTACACAAAAGTATTGTAGAATTAAACATGGTTAGAAATATACAAATGAATGGAACTGAGGTTAAACTTGAAGTAGTGCTAACGATTCAAGGTTGTCCGTTAAAGGCAAAAATTCAGCAAGATATTGAAGAATCACTTCATGCAATTGGTGCCTCTAAAGTGGATTTAACATTTGGTTCTATGACAAGTGAAGAACGTGCAGCTTTAACAGAGAAATTAAAGAAAAATACTAGAACAGAAACTGGTATGCCAAGCATGCTTCGCCCGGATTCAGGAGTGCAGTTTATTACTGTAACGAGCGGAAAAGGCGGAGTGGGAAAATCAACAGTGACAATTAATCTTGCAACTGCACTAGCTCGTATGGGCAAAAAGGTGGGGATATTAGATGCAGATATATATGGTTTTAGTATTCCAGCTATGATGGAAACGAATCAAAAACCAACTATGATTGATCAAATGGCAATTCCAGTCGTTAGTCACGGTGTTAAAATCATGTCGATGGGATTTTTTACAGAAGGAAATAATCCAGTGATGTGGCGCGGACCGATGTTAAATAAATGGATTCAAAATTTCCTTGCGAATACGCACTGGGGAGATTTAGAATATTTACTGCTTGATTTACCACCAGGTACAGGAGATGTTGCCATTGATGTTGCGGCGATGATCCCGCAGGCGAAAGAAATAATCGTTACAACTCCGCACAATGTAGCTTCATTCGTTGCTTCAAGAGTCGGTGTAATGGCAAAACATACGAATCATGAGATTTTAGGTATTGTAGAAAATATGGCTTATTATGAAGAACAAGATGGATCGAAAAATTACCTCTTCGGAAAAGGTGGCGGTGAAATGCTTGCAGAACAATTGCAAACAGAAGTAATTGCCAAAATACCTTTTGCAAAACGTGAAGAAAATAACGGTTCATCTGTATATGATGAAGATTCTCTTGTTGGAGAAGTATTTACATCGTTAGCGGAGGATATTATTTATAGAGGATAGGGGAGGAAGTTTAGTATGGCATGTAACATTGATCATTCTATTAAAGATGTGATGAATAAGCTTGAAAGTCAGAAGAGATTTTTATCTGAAGAGATTTTTATAGGATTAAAGGGATTTTTACAAGGGAATCATTCACAGGAAATATTAAATGATATTTTCCATCTTCTAAAAAAGTATGATTTAGTTAGTGAAGAAGAACGAGAGACGAGAAAGGCACAATTATTGCACATTATAAGGTAAGGTAAATACTCTTTGGCTTTAGAATTTTTCCAGGAGGGGTGAATGTGATGAATATGAAAAAGATGATTGAAACGATAGAAGCAACAAAAATGAATGACGTAACATTATCGATTCCTCATTTACATCAAAAGCTTGTGAAGTTGTATAGTCAAAAAGATAGTGCAGAGTATACGGAGCTATTAAAATATATTTTATCATTATCCGTGCAGATGGATTTACATTTCGTATTGAAATATTTTGGTGTGCGACCGGTTGTTACTTCAGATGAACGCATGCAATTTCAAGAGATATTTAAATGTCTAGCTAAGAAAGATGATAATGGGGAATGGTTTTTAAATTTGGTTTCTTTATACGTTGGTTTACTTGTAGTGCTTCATTTCGATGAGAAAGAGATTGAGAGAAGCTTTTGGGGTGATATGACTACAGTAGGTGAAGGAAATGAAAAAGAAATATAAATATATACTCATAATATCTTTCTTTTTAATAGCTGTAATCGCGCTTTCTATTGGCTATGTAAATATGAAAGTAATGAATTAAGAGCAACCAACTAAACTAGCATGCTAAAAAGCGTTCTTCAGTTGTTTCCATCGTTTTTTCATGTTACCATTAAGCGAATTTTTCATAGGGAGAGAAAGCGATGAAATGGATTTATTTTATTATTATTAATGTTATAGCTTTTAGCCTTATGGGGCTTGATAAACGAAAAGCGAAGAAGAAACAGTGGAGAACACCAGAAAGTACGCTATTTTTATCAGCAGCAGCTGGGGGAGCAGTTGGGGCTTGGATTGGTATGTATATGTTTCATCATAAAACACATAAAAAGAAATTTGTTTTCGGTATACCATTACTTGTCGTTCTAACAGTATGTTTATTTTGGGTTGTATGAGAAGTGTCGAAAGAATTGCGGATTGATTATTGGTAAAGTAAGCATGTGAGACCGTATAATGGAGAAAAAAGAGAAAAGAAGAGGAGAAAATGGAAGATGGGGAGTCAAACAGCACAGCAAAAAAAAGGGATAATATATGCGGCTGGTGCTTATACGATGTGGGGAATTCTACCGATTTATTGGAAATGGGTTGAGGAAGTTCCAGCGGATGAAATATTAGCGCACCGCATCGTTTGGGCGTTCGTTTTTATGTTAATCGTTTTAGGTGTGACGAAGAGATTTCGTCAATTTATTGGGGAGTTTGTGAACCTTTTTAAACGACCTAAATTATTAATGTCATTAACAATAGCGTCAGTCTTGATTAGTGGAAATTGGTTTGTCTATATATGGGCCGTAAATCATAATCATGTCATTGAAGCAAGTCTTGGCTATTATATTAATCCACTTATTAGTATTTTACTTGGGACAGTCGTTTTAAAGGAAAAGTTAAACTTTTGGCAATATGTTGCAGTTGGTTTAGCTGGATTAGGGGTTATCATTTTAACAGTACGTTTCGGAGCTATTCCGTGGGTTTCTCTATCACTTGCTTTTTCATTTGGACTATACGGATTAACGAAAAAATTGTTGAATTATGATGCAACAATTGGACTGACGATGGAAACGATGTTAGTGACACCGTTTGCGCTCATTTATCTCGTTATGACAGGAGTACATGGTTTCGGGTCCTTTGGCTCTATTTCAATGCTATCGACATTACTTTTAATTGGAGCAGGCATTGTTACAGCGTTACCACTTTTTTATTTCGCAAAAGGAGCGCAACTTATTCCGCTTTATATGGTAGGTTTTTTACAGTATATTGCGCCAACGATTAGTTTAATTTTGGGTGTATTCGTATTTGGTGAACATTTCACATCTATTCATATGATTGCATTTTTCTGTATATGGGTTGCATTATTTGTATTCTCGGTAGCGAAAACAAAGTTCTTAGTGCAGAAACAACCGAAATTTATAAAAAATAAATCAGCAAAAGTATCATAATGCGTAGTATTTTCTACGCATTTTTCTTTATACTTATATTATATAGAATTTCCATTATAGCTAGTAGGGAGCTGAGAACATGGAAACAATTTTACATAATGATCCGCTTATGGCCGCTGTAATCTCGTGGTTTTTAGCACAGTTTACGAAAGTAGTTTTTAAATTAGTCAAAACGGGTGAATTTGATTTTGCAAAGTTTTTCGCTTCAGGTGGTATGCCAAGTTCTCATGCTTCAACTGTTACAGCGCTTGCGACAGGTGTTGGAGTTGTGGAAGGCGTGGAAAGTTCCATGTTTGCCATTGCTGCTATTTTTGCCATTATTGTTATGTATGATGCCTCAGGAGTAAGGCTTGCCGTAAGTAAACAAGCGAAAATATTGAATGAGTTTTTTCACGGTAGACAAACAGAATATAAGAAGTTAAATGAGCTTGTCGGACATACACCGTATGAAGTAGTAGTCGGTGCTTTATTAGGGGTTATTGTCGGAGTAGGATATTGCTTATGAGCAGAACATACTATATGTTCTGCTTTTCTTTATTTTCATACATATTCAGCTATCTTCTTGAATATCGTTATACGGATTTCGAAAGGATGGGTGAATAACTTGTTACTATATGAAAAAGTGCATGAAGAAATAGCGAGAAGAGCAACTGCACTTCAAACGATGCAACGGCAAGATGGTACGTGGCGATTTTGTTTTGAAGGAGCTCCGCTAACAGATTGCCATATGATTTTTTTATTAAAATTATTAGGTAGAGATAAAGAGATAGAACCGTTTGTAAAAAGATTAGCATCACTTCAAACGAATGAAGGGACATGGAAATTGTATGAAGATGAAGTGGGAGGTAATTTATCAGCTACAATTCAATCTTATGCTGCCTTACTTACTTCGAAAAAATATACAAAAGAAGATGCGAATATGAAGCGAGCGGAAAATTTTATAAAGGAACGCGGAGGCGTGGCGCGTGCTCATTTTATGACGAAGTTTTTATTAGCGATTCATGGAGAATATGAATATCCTTCACTCTTTCATTTACCAACACCAATCATGTTTCTACAGAATGATTCCCCCCTCAGTATATTTGAATTGAGTAGCTCAGCACGTATCCATTTAATTCCGATGATGCTGTGTTTAAATAAAAGATTTCGAGTAGGTAAAAAGTTATTGCCAAGTTTAAATCACATTGCGGGCGGGGGCGGAGAATGGTTTCGGGAGAATCGGTCTCCGATGTTTCAAACGTTAGTAAGTGATGTAAAACAAATTATCTCGTATCCACTCTCGTTACATCATAAGGGATATGAGGAAGTCGAACGTTTTATGAAAGAACGTATTGATGAAAATGGAACGCTATATAGTTACGCAACTGCCTCGTTTTATATGATTTATGCTTTACTTGCGTTAGGGTATTCTCTTCAATCATCAATGATTCAAAAGGCAATAGCCGGGATAACATCTTATATATGGAAGATGGAAAGGGGGAATCATTTGCAAAACTCTCCTTCAACAGTATGGGATACGGCTTTAATCAGCTATGCGTTACAAGAGGCCCATTTTCCGAAAGATGACAAGATGATTCAACATGCAGCAACATATTTATTAAAAAAACAACATACACAAAAAGCTGATTGGAGCGTACATGCTCCGGCGCTTACTCCAGGTGGTTGGGGTTTTTCGGATGTGAATACGACAATTCCAGATGTTGATGATACAACAGCTGTGTTAAGAGCGTTGGCAAGAAGTAGAGGGAACGAAAAGGTAGATAATGCTTGGCCGAAAGGGATTAATTGGGTTAAAGGATTACAAAATAATGATGGTGGCTGGGGAGCTTTTGAAAAAGGTGTGACGAGCAATATATTAGCAAATTTACCAATCGAAAATGCAAGTGATATGATTACAGATCCTTCTACACCAGATATTACAGGGAGGGTATTAGAGTTTTTCGGGACATATGCGCAAAATGAATTACCTGAGAAACAAAAACAAAGTGCGATAAATTGGTTAATGAATGTACAAGAGGAAAATGGATCATGGTATGGGAAATGGGGGATTTGTTATATATATGGTACGTGGGCTGTTATGACAGGTTTACGGTCACTCGGAATTCCATCTAGCAATCCATCAATGAAACGAGCAGCTTTATGGCTTGAACATATACAGCATGAAGATGGTGGTTGGGGAGAATCTTGCCACAGTAGTGTGGAGAAAAGGTTCGTTACTTTACCGTTTAGTACACCCTCTCAAACGGCATGGGCGTTAGATGCTCTCATTTCTTATTATGATAAAGAAACACCAATTATTCGAAAAGGTATTTCATATTTACTTGCGAATCCTTATGTGAATGAAAAATATCCTACTGGAACAGGTTTACCAGGTGGGTTTTATATTCGTTATCATAGCTATGCCCATATATATCCGTTACTTACTTTGGCACATTATATAAAAAAATATAGAAAATAAACCGAGAGATATCTCTCGGTTTATTTTGTTGGGTAGTAGGTCCCTGTTGAAAAGAATAAGGTTGTGCTTTCCTTATTTTTCTGTTGACTGGCGTTTTTGACGTGCATCAGCGGCATTTGCACGTGCGTTTGCTTCTAAGTCATTGTGGTCAGCAAGTTCACGAGAGAACTCTACATCAATGCCATCAGTAGCTTTGTTTTGTTTGAAATTTTTTTTGTTCATTCGACACAATCTCCTTGTGTTTATGCGACGTTGCAAAGTTAGTTTGACACAAATAGACTTTTTTATACAAAGAGGATTTGGAAAGCAACGAGCCGAAATATACAGTATAAGTAATAGAAATGGGGGATAGGGATGGAGTTTCTAAATGGGAAAACAGCTGTTGTAACAGGAGCTGCACAGGGAATTGGAAAAGAGATTGCAAGGGTTTATGCAAAACTAGGGGCGAAAGTATTAATTAGTGATGTAAATGAAGAGAAGCTACAAAAAACGACACGTGAGTTATCGGATGAAGGATATGAAGTGAGCTTATATCGATGCGATGTGAGTAATCAAAATGAAGCGAAGTCGTTAATTGAATATGCGGTTCAAAAATTCGGTACATTACATATTTTGGTGAATAATGCTGGAATTACAAGAGATGCAATGTTACATAAAATGGAGAAGTCTTCTTGGGAACAAGTACTGCAAGTAAACTTAACCGGTGTTTTTTATTGCATGCAACCAGCGCTTCTTTATATGAGACAGCAAGGGTATGGAAGGATTATTAATATTTCTTCTATTAGTAGAGATGGGAATATTGGACAAGCGAATTATGCGGCTACAAAGGCAGGAGTTGTAGGTTTAACGAAAACAGCGGCGAAAGAAGTTGGAAGTTTCGGTATTACTTGTAATGCAATTTGTCCAGGGTTTATGGATACAGATATGACAAAAACGATACCAGAAAAAGTGAAAGAAAAGATGGTTGGAGCGATTCCAGTTGGTAGAATTGGAACGCCAGAAGATATTGCGAACGCAGCGGCCTTTTTAGCGTCAGAATATGCATCCTATATTACAGGAGAAGTGTTGAATGTGAGCGGAGGGCTACAAGTTTAAAGGAATACATATTGAAAAGAACCTGACCGGATAGGTCAGGTTCTTTTTCGTTAATTTAAGTTTAACCACACGCTCTTCACTTCTGTATAGTTATTTAATGCGTAAGAGCCCATTTCACGGCCAAGCCCAGATTGTTTAAATCCTCCAAATGGAGATGCTGCATCAAAGACGTTATAACAGTTTACCCATACTGTACCTGCGCGTACTTTACTTGCAACATAGTGTGCTGTTTTAACATTTTCTGTCCATACACCAGCTGCCAAGCCGAATTGTGATTTATTCGCACGTTCAATTACTTCATCAATATCGTTAAACGGTATTGCCGAAATAACTGGACCGAAGATTTCTTCTTTTGCGATCGTCATTTCATCATTTACATCAGCGAATACTGTAGGGGAAACAAAGTAACCTTGATCGAATGGATTACTTCCTCCACAAAGTACTTCAGCACCTTCTTCAATTCCTTTTTCGATATAGCTCATTACACGTTTTTGTTGTTCTTCGGAAACGAGAGGCCCGATTGTTGTTTCAGGGTTAAGACCGACACCTTGATTTAGTTTTTTAGAATAGAGGACGAGATCAGCCATGACATTATCATACATTTTCTTCGGAACAAATAAGCGTGATCCAGCAGAACATACTTGTCCTTGGTTAAACATAACACCAGAAAGTGCACCAGGAATCGCGCGAGATAAATCAGCATCTGGCAAAATGATATTTGGTGATTTACCGCCTAATTCAAGTGTAACGCGTTTTAATGATTCGGATGCTTGTCTCATAATTTGTTTACCAACTGGAGTAGAACCAGTAAATGCAATTTTATCAACGAGTGGATGATTAACGAGAGCTTGTCCAGCTGATTCACCGAATCCAGGAACGATATTAATAACACCTTTCGGGAATCCAGCTTCTTCAATTAATTCAGCTAAGTATAGAGCGGAAAGTGGAGTCTGTTCTGCAGGTTTTAAAACGATTGTACATCCTGTAGCAAGTGCTGCTCCCATTTTCCACATTGCCATAAGAAGTGGGAAGTTCCAAGGAATAATTTGACCAACGACACCAACAGCCTCATGGCGTGTATAGTTAAAATAATCACCGGAAACAGGAATTGTTTGACCAACGATTTTCGTAGCCCAGCCAGCATAATAGCGCATATGCTCTATTGCAAGTGGTATGTCTGCTGCCATTGTTTCACGGATTGGCTTTCCGTTATCTAATGTTTCGAGCTGTGCAAGCTCTTCTTTATGTTCTTCCATTAAATCAGCCAATTTGTACATAAGGCGGCTTCGCTCAGCTGTGCTCATGCGAGACCAAGGGCCTTCATCAAAAGCCATGCGAGCTGCAACTACAGCTTTATGAATATCTTCGCGACCAGCTTCAGAAACGACGGCAAGTGTTTCACCGGTTGCTGGGTTAGGTGTTTTAAACGTTCTACCGGAAGCGCTTTCGATGAAAGATCCATTCACATATAACTTTTTCGTACCTTGAAGAAACTTTTCTACCTTTTCATGAAGATTTACAGCTAGTTGACTCATTGTATAACCCCCTTGAAAATATAATGTAAACGCAGTACGAGACGGCGTTTATTCCGAAATCAAGGATGTGGGAACTAGATGGAAAGCCTCTAATTAAAATCATAATTAACAAATGCTGAAAATTCAAATTTCATTTGTGTTACAATTGTAAAAAATATGTAATGTAAGAGAGTCTTCTATGTGATGATAAAAAATCCTGCTTGTTTTTGCTTTCTAGTAGGAAAAACTAGAAGAACAATGGTACAATAATACATCGTGAGAGGAGGGAGAGAAATGAAGGATTATCATGATGATCCACGCTTTCGAATCGCCCATAGAGAAGCATTAATTGGTCTTGGACTGGCTATTATTAATTTTATAATATGGTACGGATTTGCTTATGGGCTTGGCAGTAAAAACCCAAGTGATTATACATACGTATTCGGTTTTCCAGCATGGTTTTTTTATAGCTGTATTGTTGGATTTGTCGTTATGGTTATTTTGCTTAGTTTAGTTGTTCGTTTTGTATTTCAAGATATTTCACTCGATGAGGAAGAAAAAAGTGAGGAATAATAGATGAATTGGTATGTAATCATTCCAATGATAATTTCGTTTATCGTTGTATTTTTAATTGGTGTTTATGCTTCAAGGCGTGTACAAGCAACGGCACAAAATAAATTTTTGCAAGAATACTTTCTTGGTGGGCGTGAGCTTGGCGGTTTATTATTAGCAATGACAATGATTGCTACGTACGGTAGTGCAAGTAGCTTCATTGGTGGGCCTGGTATAGCATACAATATGGGGCTTGGATGGGTACTATTATCAGCGATTCAAGTTGTAACTGGATATATCGTATTAACGGTTATCGGTAAAAAGTTCGCCATTATCGCTAGGAAGATGGAAGCAATTACTCTGATCGATTATTTAAAGGGAAGATATAATAATAAAGCAGTCGTGATCCTTTCTGCGTTATGTATTATTATCTTTTTATTCTCAGCAACAGTAGCCCAGTGGGTTGGCGGTGGAAGATTAATTGAGTCGCTAACGGGTTTATCTTATACAACAGCATTATTTTTATTTACTTTTTCTGTACTTGTGTACGTATTAATCGGTGGATTTCGTGCAGTCGCTTTATCAGATACGCTGTTAGGCATCATTATGCTAGTTGGAACGACAATCATTTTAATTGCTACTGTCATTGCTGGTGGTGGAATTGAGAAGATTATGCAAGAGCTTGTTCAAATTAATCCGAATTTAATTACACCGTTTGGAGCAGATGGTAGTTTAACGAAATCATATGTGACATCGTTTTGGATTTTAATTGGAATTGGCGTTGTTGGTTTACCGCAAATTAGCGTGCGTGCAATGTCGTATAAAAATTCAAAAGCGATGCATCAAGCGCTTATAATTGGAACGATTGTTGTGGGTACAATTATGATTGGTATGCATTTAACGGGTGTATTTGCACGAGTAGTACTTCCGGGTATAACGGTACCGGATAAAGTTATGCCGCTACTCGCGATGGAAGTGTTACCACCTTGGTTAGCTGGAGTTTTCTTAGCTGCACCAATGGCAGCGATTATGTCTACAGTAAACTCGTTATTGTTACTTGTAAGTTCGTCGATTATTAAAGATATATACGTCAACTACATAAATAAAGATGCGGCAGACAGTACAATAAAAAAAGGAAGTCTGTGGATTACTGGTATCGTAGGGATGCTCGTTTATGCAGCAGCGATTAAGCCACCAGATTTTTTAATATGGTTAAATTTATTTTCATTCGGTGGATTAGAAGCGGCTTTCATTTGGCCGATTGTGTTAGGGTTATATTGGAGAAAGGGGAATGCAACTGGGGCACTCGCTTCCATTTTAGTTGGGGTAGGCTCATATATGTGTGTTCATCTTTTCTATCCAAATCCGTTCGGTATACATACAGTTGTTTTCCCAATCTGCTTTGCATTTATTGCTTACATCATTGGTAGCATGGTTACCATGAAGAAAAAAATCTAGATAAAATGGAGAACGCAGTCCGTATAGGGCTGCGTTTTTTCGTATAAATTTGTTCTTTTTTATTCTGTATATGTATGGCTATTCATAAATTAATAACAATCGAGGGGATGGAGTTGAGGTCGATGAAAAAAGTATTATTTTTAGGAGACCCAGGAATTGATGACTCTTTAGCCATCATGTATGGAATTATGCATCCTGATATTGATATTGTTGGTGTTGTAACGGGATATGGAAATGTAACGCAAGAAAAAGCAACGAGCAACGCGGCGTATTTATTGAAAATGGCAGGGCGAGAAGATATACCTGTTATTAATGGTGCGAAAATCCCTTTATCTGGAGATGTTACAACGTATTATCCAGAAATTCATGGGGCAGATGGATTAGGACCAATTAAACCTCCAAAAACTTTTTCACCGAACATAAAACCTTTTTGTGCTTTTTTTGATATTCTTGAAAAGTATAAGGGAGAGTTAATCATTGTTGATGCCGGCAGGTCAACGACGCTTGCGACAGCTTTTATTTTAGAAAAACCGATGATGAAGTATGTGAAAGAATATTATATAATGGGCGGTGCTTTTTTAATGCCTGGCAATGTGACACCAGTCGCAGAGGCGAATTTTCATGGTGATCCGATTGCGTCACAATTAGTTATGCAAAATGCTAAGAATGTGACATTAGTGCCACTTAACGTTACATCTGAAGCAATTATTACGCCAGAAATGGTGAAATATATTACGAAACACTCTAAAACGAGTTTTAATAAGTTAATCGAGCCGATATTTACGTATTATTATAAAGCGTATAAAAAGTTAAACCCGAAAATAACAGGTAGTCCAGTACATGACGTTGTTACAATGATGGTTGCGGCGAATCCGTCTCTATTAGATTATGTATATCGTCGTGTCGACGTAGATACAGTTGGCATTGCAAAAGGAGAAAGTATTGCAGATTTCCGTCCTCAACCTGACTCAAAAGCCTTGAAAAATTGGGTGCGAATTGGTTGGTCATTACATTATAAACAATTCCTTGAGGATTTTGTGAAAATCATGACGTAGACATAATAGGAGCATACAAGTTAAAATAATGGAGATGGTTATTCAAATAACCATCTCCATTATTTTGTTTTTTAAAGATAAATAGAGAAGAGTGACACAATAGGAGAGGAATTTTACTTGAAAAAAACTATAGTATGCGCAGTGATTGTGGGTATTTTCGTTTTGCTAATATCGGGTAATTTTTTAGTGAAAACAGTTTGGAGTTCAAATAATGATGATGCACAGTATATAGCATCTTTTATTGAAGAACATAAAGATGAAAAAAATAGCGCGCTTTTAGTAAAGAGAAATGATAAAGTTGTTTATTCGGTAAATCCAAATATTGTATTGCCAGTTGCTAGTACGATGAAGTTAATAGTGGCGCTTGAATATACGAAACAAGTTACAGAAGGGAAAATTGACCCGTCTAGTTTCGTTTCTATTAATGATGTGAATCGGTATTATGTACCGAATACAGATGGTGGTGCGCAAGATAGATGGCAACGGTATTTGGAGAAAACAGGCAAGATAACTGAAGGAGCGGTTTCTTTAGAAGAAGTGGCAAAAGGAATGGTTAAGTTTAGTTCGAATGCAAATGCTGAATATTTAATGGAAGTACTAGGATTAGATAACATTAATCGAAATTTAAAAAGTTTATCGCTTCCTGCACATCAACCACTATTTCCGATTGTTTCATCTTTATACATCCCTGGATATTTGCATAAAGAACTACATGTTCCGAAATATAAAATAGAGAAAAAATTAAAAGAAATGTCTCAAGAGCAATATCGTGAGTATGCGATGATTATTCATGAACGCTTAAAACAGAAAGGACCATTATTGCAGAAGGAAATTCCTCTTTATTTGGAGGAACGTTACGACAAAATTTGGTCAGATAGATTGCCGGCTGCTTCTGCAAACGATTATATGGTACTGCTTCAAAAGGCAAATCATAAAGGTGGCCTGACAGAAGCAGAAGAAAAAGTATGGGCGAATATCGTTGAGACAGATATGAGTGCTAAGAAATATCGTAAAACATTTAGACATGCAGGGCAAAAAAATGGCTATACGCCATGGACAGTTACAAAAGCAGTTTATGCGATGGATAAACGCGGGAACTGTACAGAAATAGTGTTCTTAGCAAATGATTTAAATGAGGACGACAGTGCAGAAATACGGAAACATTTAGCAAACTTACATTTCCAAGTGTTGCAAAGTGATAAGTATGATGCGACTTTTATTAAGTAAACTCGGTGCTTAAAGCGCCGAGTTTATTTTTATGTACAAGCACTTTTTCGCCATCTCTGGGTATGATGGGTAGTAATACTTAGGTGAGAGGGGAAAAGGTGATGAAACAAAGTAAAGAAGAGTTTATAAAGAGTGAAGGCGCTGATTTCCCTGGGAAAACATATGTAGATTGCGTATTACAACATGTATTTGAATTTCAGCGTAACTACTTATTGAAAGATATGTTTCAAGTGCACAAAGCGCATATTACGATGCTAACGGAAGAAAATTTAATGAAAAAGGAAGAAGCTAAAGTTATATTAAACGCACTAAAGAAGATAGAAGGAATGTCAAAAGATCAATTGCTATATACAGAGCAACATGAAGATCTCTTTTTTTTAGTAGAACATTTAATTTTTCAAGAAGCAAAATGTGATTTTGTAAGTAATATGCATATTGGTAGAAGTAGAAATGATATGGGCGTTACGATGTATCGTATGAGTTTAAGGCGATATGTACTAAGGTTAATGGAACATCATTTATTATTGCAAGAAAGTATATTGCAACTTGCAGATGATCATAAGGAAACAATTATGCCAGCTTATACACATACACAACCAGCACAGCCAACAACATTTGGTCATTATACATTAGCGATTTATGATACGATGCAAAGAGATTTAGACCGAATGAAAAGAACGTACAAACTTTTAAATCAGTCCCCAATGGGAGCAGCTGCTCTTTCTACAACAAGTTTCCCAATTAAACGAGAACGAGTTGCCCATTTACTTGGATTTACAAATGTAATCGAGAATTCATATGATGCAGTTGCTGGAGCGGATTATTTATTAGAGGTTAGCTCGTTACTTATGGTAATGATGACAAATACGAGTAGATGGATTCATGATTTATTATTATTAGCGACGAAAGAATATGAGGGTATTACTGTTGCGAAGCCATATGTACAAATTAGTAGTATTATGCCGCAAAAACGAAATCCGGTTTCAATTGAGCATGCGCGTGCTATTACGAGTAGCGCTTTAGGAGAAGCATTTACAGTGTTTCAAATGATTCATAATACACCATTTGGTGACATTGTCGATACGGAAGATGACTTGCAGCCGTATTTATATAAAGGAATCGAAAAGACCATTCGTGTTTTTTGTATAATGAATGCAGTCATTCGAACGATGAAAGTAGAAGAGGAAACGTTAAAAAGTCGTTCCTATAAACATGCAATTACGATAACTGATTTTGCAGATGTTTTAACAAAAAACTATGACATTCCGTTTCGGCAAGCGCATCATGCAGCAAGTGCGATTGCAAATATGTCATTGGAGCAGAAAAAAGAGCTTCATGAATTACATTTGAAAGATGTTAATGTATACTTACAAGAAAAATTAAAAATAAATTTATTAGAAAAAGAGTGGAAAGAAATTATATCGCCAGAAGAGTTTATTCAAAAGAGAAATGTATACGGTGGACCGAGTAAAAAAGAAATGGAGCGCATGATTAAAAAACGAAAAGAGTCGTTTCAAAAAGAAGAAGAGGTATTTGAAAAGGAAAAACAGAGAATTTTACAAGCTGAAAATGATTTGAATGCGTTAGTTTTGAATATTATTGAATCGTAAAAGAAGGATTTAATGAATTAATCGCCAATACGTAATTAAACTATAAATAGAGAGAAGAGATTGTCGATGATTCAATTACATGTATATGAAGAGATACTTAATTTTAAAGAAGAGGTTACACCATTTTTAGAAGAGAATGCGCAAGAAAATAATTTAATGTTAGGTGTTTTACAAGATATTACAGAAGCGGTATTTATGGGTGTAGCGAAACGAGGGGAAGAAATTGCAGTTGTATTTCTTCAAACAGGAGAGAAGATACAAATGATTGTTGCAACTTCTGAAGTTTCGGGAGTTGCAATCGAAGAACTTGCAAAAGAGTTAAAGAAAGTATATCCGGATATTCCCGGATTGATCGGTAATAAAAAAGTTGTACAACAATTAGCGGAAGAGATTGCGACGTTAGAAAATAAGAAAACGAATGTTGTAATGGAGCAAGGGGTGTATGCATTAGAACAAGTTAAGCAGAAGTGGAACAAGGATGGGGTTTTTCGAGAAGTAAACAGTGATGAGCTACCATTAATAGAAAAATGGATATATCAATTTTGCGAAGATGTGAAGCTCCCAACTACACAAGAAGAAGCGGAACAAACGGCACATACATTAATCAATAATCATCATCTATTCGGTCTAGAAGTAGACGGAAAACTTGTTTCTGTAGCTGCAAAAACACGTCCAACTAAAAATAATATAACAGTTAATTTTGTGTATACGCCAAAAGAAGCGCGGAAAAATGGGTATGCATCTAGTTGTGTAGCAGCACTTAGTCAACGTATGTTAGACGAAGGGTACAAGACAACTACGTTATATACTGATTTGGCGAATCCGACATCGAATAAAATTTATCAAGAAATTGGTTATGAGCAAATTGCGGAGTCTGTGCTCATATTTTTAGAGAAGTAAAACAAAAAGGTGTGCTATTTTAGCACACCTTTTTGTTATTCATCAATTCTAATAACCTCGCCTTGAGGGAAGTCCTCAGTTTCTAGTAAGTTACGAATAGCTTTCGCAACATATTCAGGTGATAATAGTTTTCCTTCTTCTTTTAATGCAATGAAGCGGTCCAAATTTATGAAATCTTCTTTATTTGTTTCACGAATTTGTGATTGCATATTTGTATCAACAACACCAGGTGCAAAAGCGACGATTTTTACTGGATATTCTTTTTCCACTTCTTCAGTTGCTACGCACTGTGTAAACATATTTACACCAGCTTTCGTTGTACAATAAGCGCCCCAGCCAAAGTAAGGATTTTTTCCTGCACCAGATGAAATGTTAATAACGCGTTTATCTACTTTCCAGTCTTTCGTATGTTTCATAAACGTAGATGTAAGAATCATAGGTGCAAGTAAATTAATGTGAACGTTCGTAATGAATTGTTCGCTTTCAGCTTTTTCAATTGGCTTCATAGGTGCAACTGTGCCCGCATTATTAATTAAATGAAAAGAGGATACATTGTCTTTTTTTATAGATGAAATGATCTCTTTAAAGTTAGTTTCTAAGTTATGTACATCTTGAAGATCTAGGGAATGAAAAATGCAATTGCTGTTATATTGTTCTGCAAGTTTAGTAAGCTCTTTATTTTCTCTTCTAGAAATAGAGATGACAGTTGTATTTTTTTCTAACAATTGCGTGGCAATAGCTTCCCCTAAACCTTGTGAAGTTCCTGTTATAATAACGTAGCGCATAGTTTTATAAACTCCTCTCATATGTGCGGAATTTTGTTGGACAACGTACATCCCATAGGTTGTCTACATTTTATAGTATAGAGCACTTTTTACTATAAATGAAATGAGATGATTGTGTGCCTTTTATAAATCGTTTTACGACAACAGTACCTGGTGCCGTCACGTTCACTGGGAATACGCTGGGGCTTAGCCCTACATCACCTGCACCAGGTAATATTTTTGGTACACTTGCTGTGTTTACGACAGTAAATACAGCACTACAAGTACCAGGATTCCCAGCAGGGACAACAGATGAATGGCAATTGAATTCTTCAAGTGCAATTTTAAATCTTCCAGCGGGAAGCAGTGTGTTATATGCAGAATTAGTTTGGGCTGGTACTTTCCGGACTGATACGGAAGATGTGTTACCATTTTTAAATGATAACATTACATTTACAACGCCAGCAGGGACGTTTTCTGTTACGCCAGATCCTGCTACCGCGCAGCAAGGTTCAGTAGGAAATCAGTTTTATTATGCTCGCTCTGCCAATGTAACGAATCTTGTTAGTGCCGGTGGGGCAGGCACATATACAACGGGTGCTGTGCCTGCTGCAAGAACTTCAGCCGATCCAACAATCAGTCGTTCAGCTGGCTGGACGCTTGAGGTTGTGTATCAAAATGCAAGTTTACCACTTCGAAATTTGTCAGTATATGCAGGTCAAGAGATTATCGATGCTTCATCACCACCAGTTGATGCTACTATTTCGGGATTTGCTACGCCGGCAACAGGAGCTGTAACAGGAAGGGTGCTTGTAACTGCTCAAGAAGGTGATTCTAACATTGTTGGAGATCAACTTCGCTTTGGACCGAATGCAAATGCTACAGTTGCATTATTCGGACCGAGAAACCCTGCGAATAATTTCTTCCAGTCTCAAATTTGTAATGACATTGGAGAGTTAGATACAACCGGGACATTTGGAGATTTGAATCAGCCGTTAGGGATAGCTTTAGCTGTCCGAAGACAAGGATGGGATATTACGAATGTAAATGCCTCTGCATCATTAGTAAATAATCAAACGTCAGCAACGGTTCGATTTGTTACAAATGGAGATGGATACGCTGCAGTTGGTTTTGGTGTTCAAATTGATGCAACAGGTCCAATTATTAATCCTGTTAAATCGGTTAATAGAACAGTCGCAGGGGTAGGGGATACTCTCACTTATACGATTACGGTCCCAAATACAGGGACAGGTAGTGCAGAAAACGTTGTATTACGTGATAGTATTCCGAACGGAACGACGTTTATAACAGGTAGTGTAACAGTAGGTGGAGTAGCACAGCCGAATGCAAACCCTGCTAATGGAATTAATTTAGGTACAATCCCAAATAACACGCAAAGAATTGTTACATTTCAAGTTCGAATAACAT
Source organism: Bacillus luti (assembly GCF_001884105.1). GTDB lineage: Bacteria > Bacillota > Bacilli > Bacillales > Bacillaceae_G > Bacillus_A > Bacillus_A luti. The sequence goes on from NZ_MACI01000057.1 coordinate 116,845, forward strand.
CATTCCCGAATCCCAATCCTATTTTAAATCGTGCAATGGTGTCATATCAATTCCGCCCTTTCGTTGGTAGTCCTCCTATTACAAGTACGTCTTCTTCAAACACAGTACAAACGACAGTGAATCAAGCAACTATAAGTATGCAAAAATCTGTAGATTTACAGACGGCAACGCTTAATGATGTATTAACGTACACAGTTAATGTCACAAATAATGGAAACGTTACTGCAAACAATGTTATTTTTGTTGATAGTATACCTGCTGGAACAACATTTGTTCCAAATAGCGTTACAGTGAATGGAGTAGCACGTCCAGGAGCGAATCCAGCAAGTAGTATTAATCTAGGAAGTATTAATGCTTCGCAAACGACTGTAGTGCGCTTTCAAGTTCGAGTAACATCTAATCCTCTTGTCAATCCAATTCCCAATCGTGCAAGTGCAACATTTAACTTTACTCCAGTACCTGGTCAACAGCCAGTTTCAGGGCAAGCGACAAGTAATACTGTAGTTACGACTATCAATATAGCTGATATAAGAACGAGAAAGACTGTGGATAAAGCTTTTGCGACAGTTAATGACGTTCTTACGTACACCGTTACAATTGAGAATAATGGAAACGTACCTGCGACGAATGTTGTTTTTCAAGATCCAATCCCAATTGGAACGACTTTTATTGCAAATAGTGTAACTATAGATGGAATTTCGCAACCTGGAGCAAATCCGGCAACTGGGTTTACAGTTGCTAACATATCTCCAGGTGGGAGTAGGACAGTTATATTTCAAGTACGAGTAACTTCTACGCCATCAGGAGGTACGATCGCGAATCGCGGAAATGTATCTGCTAATTTCGTCGTTATTCCGAATCAACCACCAGTAACGATTAATAGACAAACGAATACAGTTGTGACACAAGTTAATACAGGCGGTTTAAATGTAATAAAAGAAGTGAATACAACACAAGCGGCAGTAGGCGACACTTTAACATACACAATTGCCGTTCAAAATACAGGGAATGTTCCGTTAACAAATGTGTTTTTCCAAGACACTATTTCTTCAGCTGTTTCTTTCGTTGCAAATTCTGTAACAATTAATGGAGTAGCTCAAAGTGGATTGAATCCGAATACAGGATTTTCTCTTCCCAATATTCCTGCGGCTCAAACAGTTGTAGTCACATTTGACGTATTAATTGTACAGGATCCAGAAAATGAAGATATTTTAAATCAAGCAAATGTAACAGCCAGTTTTCAAGTGAATCCGAGCGAACCGCCAGTAACAATCAATGTTCCGAGTAATGTTGTGAATACGACAGTACAATCAGGGAACTTTGAAGTTGTGAAAGCGGTGAATACGAATATTGCAACGGTAGGGGATGTTTTAGTATATACAATTGAAATCATAAATGCAGGTAGTGTACCAGCTACAAATGTATTTTTCCAAGATTCAATTCCACAAGGGACATTATTTATTGAAAACAGTGTATTTGTTAATGGTGTTTTACAAGAAGGGGCAGATCCAGAACTTGGATTCCCATTAAATAATTTGCCTGCTGGCGCTAGTGTTATTGTTACGTTTGAAGTGTTAATTGATGAAATTCCCCAAGGAAATAATGTCGTAAATAATGCGAATGTAACTGGAGATTTCCTTGTAAATCCAACAGAGCCACCGATTACTGTAACGGTACCAAGTAATACTGTTATGACAGTCGTGAATTCTTCGGGGTTAAATGTAATGAAAAGTGTAAGCGCTACTGAGGCAGGAGTAGGAGATACGTTAACGTATACAGTTCGTATACAAAATAGTGGGACAGTAGCAGCAACAAATGTATCATTCCTTGATCCGATTCCTTCTGGAACAACGTTTGTAGCAAATAGTGTAACAATAAACGGGACACCTCAACCAGGTTTAAGCCCAACAACTGGATTTCCACTTGCTAATATTCCAGTAGGAGGTATGGTGACGGTCACTTTTCAAGTGACAATCACGAGTGTACCACCAAATAGAGTTCTTCCGAATAATGCGAATGTAACTGCTGATTTCCAAGTAAGTCCTCTCCAGCCACCAATTACAATTGTAACGATTAGTAATATTGTAGTGACGCGAGTGAATGTAGGATCACTTAATGTAATGAAGAGTGTGAATACACCACAAGCCGGTGTAGGAGATACGTTAACGTATACGATTCTTATTCAAAATACAGGAACTGTTCCTGCAACGAATATTGTTTTTCAAGATCCAATTCCGTCTGGTACTGCGTTTGTAGCAAATAGTGTGACGATAAATGGAGTCGTACAGCAAGGTGCGGATCCTATGGCAGGTTTCCCAGTACCAAATATTCCGGTCGGGCAAACGGCTACGATTACGTTTCAAGTTACAGTGACGAGTGTTCCGAGCGGTGGAAATGTTAGAAACCAATCGAACATTACTGCAAGTTTTCTTATAAATCCAGCAAACCCTCCGATAACGACTGTTACAAATAGTAATTTTGTAGTGACGCAAGTAAACACAGCGCAATTAAATATACAAAAATCTTCATCTGTACAACAAGCAGCACTTGGAGAAACTTACACGTATTCTGTTATCATTCGAAATAACGGCACAGTAACAGCAACGAATGTCTCTTTCATTGATCCAATTGCTCCAGAAACAACATTTGTAGCAAATAGTGTAACGATAGATGGAACGCCACAACCTGGATTTGACCCAAATGTCGGTTTCCCACTTCCTAATATTGCAGCTGGAACATCATTGACAGTAACGTTCCAAGTTACGGTAGTTGCACCGACTACGCGTGGCGCGGTATTAAATACAGCATCTGCTACAGCCACTTTCTTATTAAATCCTTTACAACCCCCCGTAACAACAACGAACTCAAGTAATACAACGGTAGTTACAATACCGTTACCTCCTCCTGGTGAAGTAACAGCAACAAAAACAGTTGACGTTGCAACTGGAGCGGTTGGGGATGTATTAACGTATACTGTGCTCATTTCAAACGTAGGAATTATACCAGTTACAGATGTGTTCTTCCAAGATGTCATACCAGAAGGAACGACATTTGTAGAAGATAGTGTAACGATAGGTGGGGTGCAGCAACTTGGTTTGAATCCAGAAATAGGATTTACAGTTACGCCATTATTAATTAATGGTGGAAGTATTGAGGTAAAGTTCCAAGTGACGATTACAGAAATTCCAGATAATGAAGTTATATTAAATGATGCAGACGTTACATTTACTTCGCAACCAAATCCGCAGGAACCACCGATTACGGAAACGATATTAACGAATTTAGTCGTTACGACAATTAATATAGCGTTTATCTTTCCATTGAAACTAGTAGATAAAGAAGTAGCGACTGTAGGAGAAATATTAACTTATGATGTATTTATCTTTAATTTTGGAACAGTGCCAGCAACCAATGTTCAATTTATTGATACGACTTCCGAAGGTGTAGCGTTTGTACCAGGAAGTGTGAGCATAAACGGGGTACCTGCACCAGGATTAGATCCTTTCATCGGTTTTACAGTTCCAAATATACCTGTAGATAATTTTGTACTTGTCACATATCAGGAAGTGGTTACAAGCGTACCAGAAGGTGGAACAATAGTTAATTTTGTAGACGTTACAGCTACATTTGCAGTAAGTGAAACAGAGCCGCCTATTACGGAAACGACAACAAGTAACACGACATTAACAGAAATAAATGAGCCTGGTTTAAATGTATTAAAATCAGTAAGTCAGCCGGTTGTGGCGGTAGGCGATACAATCACATATACAACAGTAGTTCAAAATACAGGGACAGTGACAGCAACGAATGTTCAATATAATGATGTACTACCTTCTTCTATAGCATTCGTACCGAACAGTGTAACGATAGACGATGTGTTACAACCTGGATTCAATCCGAATAATGGATTCCCGCTTCCAGATATAAATCCAGGTGAAAGTGTAGAAGTAACATTCCAAGTAACCGTTGTTAGTGTTCCATCAAACGGAACAATTGCCAATACGGCAAATGTAATAGGAAGTTTTGTATTAGTACCAGGAGAACCACCAGTTATAGTAAACCAACCGAGCAATACAACACTTACAACTGTAAATAGAGGGCGATTTAGTGTTATTAAACAAGTAAATAGGGCTGCTACTCTCGTTGGAGATGTGTTAACGTATACAGTTCAAATAACGAATACAGGAACAGTAACAGCTAATGATGTTCAGTTTGTTGATACCATTTCAGCAGGAGCGTCATTTGTACAAAATAGTGTAACGATAAATGGAGCCCTGCAACCAAACTTAAATCCGATTAGTGGCTTTGGAGTTGGGGATATACCAGTTGGTGAAACGGTTATCGTGACGTTTCAAGCGACAGTTACAACCATCCCGTCATCAGGAACGATTACGAACGTTGCAAATATAACAGGAAGCTTTGTATTAGTGCCAGGAGAGCCACCAGTTGTAGTAACAGAGCCGAGTAATACGACGATAACAACGGTAAATAGAGGACGCTTTAATGTTATAAAAACCGTGAATAAGCAAGCGACACGTTTAGGAGATACGTTAACGTATAGTGTGCAAGTTACAAATACGGGAACGGTAACAGCGACGAATGTTCAGTTTATCGATGTTCCATCACCTAGTTTAGAATTCGTTCCTGGAAGTGTACAAATAAATGGAATTCCGCAAGTAGGATTAGATCCATTTGTAGGCTTTTCATTACCGGATCTTGCAGTAGGGGATAGCGTATTAATTACATTTGAAGTAAATGTAATCGCAATTCCGCCTTCTAGTAGCATCATGAATACAGCGCGAGTAACGGGTGATTTTGAATTGATTCCAGGAGAACCTCCGTTTACAATTACGAATTCAAGTAATACGACAGTCACACCAGTAAATAGAGGCAGTTTAGAGATGCAAAAGGAAGTAGACAATCCAATTGTTGGAGTAGGAGAAACGGTAACGTATACTGTTCGTATATTAAATACTGGTACTGCAGATGCGATGAATGTTCAATTTATAGATGTGTTATCTCAGGAAGCTGATTTTGTTCCAAATAGTGTAACGATAAATGGAGTTCCGCAGCCAGGGTTAAATCCACAGGTTGGATTTACGATACCAGACATTCCAGTCGGTGAGACGGCGATTGTAACATATGAAGCTACGATTACAAGTTTTCCAGAGGGTGGTACAGTAGTGAACGTTGCTGGGGTGTTAGCAGAATATATTTTAGTACCAGGAGAGCCGCCAGTTACAGTGATGGATACGAGCAATACAGTTATTGTGACGGTAAATACTGCAATCTTATTTGTTGCAAAAGGAGCAAACTTTGAAGTAGCAATGGTAGGAGATGTTGTCACTTACGGAATTGCCGTTATAAATGACAGTACAGTTCCTGTGACTAATATTGTTTTAATAGATATCATTGATCCGAATACGTTCTTTATAAATGGAACGGTAACGGTAAATGATGTACCTCTTCCATTTGCCAATCCGAATACTGGTATTCCATTAGGTGATTTTCAGCCAAATGATGCAGCAATTATTAATTTTCAAGTTGTAATAACAGGAGGGCAAATAAATAACTTAGTCACAAATACAGCGACGGCGAGTGGGCTTGCTACGGTTAACCCTAACGAACCGCCGATAATAGTTGAAGGAGAGAGTAATACAGTCGTAATTCCATTTATAATACCGAACGTTTCGACGACTGTAGTAAAAACAGCAGATCAACAAACAGCAACGATTGGAGATGTCATTACGTTTACGACAGTTATTACAAATACGGGTGATACAGTAATGCAAAATATCCGTTTTCAAGATATGTTAGATAGTAGTGTTCGATTTGTTCCGGGAAGTGTAACAGTTGATAATACGCCAGTGCCAAATGTAAGCCCAGTATCAGGATTTCTCATAGGCAGTTTAAATCCGGGTGAAGCACGCAAGGTTTCGTTCCAAGTAGTAGTTGAGAGCTCACCAAGTGGTTCGGGGAATTATATTAATCAAGCCAGTATTCGCTTTGAATATGAAGTAGGAACAGTGTTACCGCCTGTTACACAAATAACAGAAAGCAACATGGTTGTAATACCGTTTGTTCCAACGATAGAACAAATTTGCGCAACAAATTTTCATTGTTTGGAGAAATTTCATTTTCAATGTTCTCTATGTGATCACTTGAAAATAAATAGAAAATAAATATAAAAAGGGCATCTTGAAACAATTGGATGCTCTTTTTATATGTGTCGAACATGTAGATTCTTCTCCTAATGAGCAAAACGTATCTGTTTTTTATTTCATTTCATGGTTCCGAGAAAAAATAGTTGTACCTACTTTACTATAAGTATAAGCACCAATATCATATTTACTATATTCGTTTTTTTATATAACATGAGTATTTAGCCTTCTTTCTCAAGCAAGTAATTTGAACGGTGTTAGTAGGTGGAATGAATAAAGGGAGTGGAATGTATGCAATACGAAATGGGGTTATATAATAAACCTTTTCAATCAATTCAATCAGGAAAAAAAGTGTATGAAGTACGGTTATACGACCGAAAACGTCAACTTATAAAAGAAGGTGATGAAATCGTATTTACGAACCTTACGACAGCAGAAACGATGGCTGTAAAAGTAACGAAAATAAAACGATACAAAAGTTTTAAAGTAATGTACGAACAAATTGATAAAAAATTATTGGATTGTGAAAAGGATAGTTTAGAGGAAATGCTAGAAAGCACATACAAAATATATACGAAAGAGCAGGAAGAAAAGTGGGGAACAGTTGCGATCGGTATTGAGGTAATAAAGTGATAAGAAATCGCGGTGCGGCTATCATTGTGCAGGACGGAAACATTGCCCTTATTAAACGTATTCGAGAAAATGAAACGTATTATGTTTTTCCAGGCGGAGGAATTGAGGAAGGTGAAACACCTGAAGAGGCAACGAAGCGAGAGGCATATGAAGAATTAGGGATACATATAGAAGTGAGGCGCCTTATTGCAAAGGTGAAGTATAAAGGCACCGAATATTATTATGAAGCCTATATTACGGATGGATTCTTCGGAAACGGAAAAGGGGAGGAGTTTAAGCGGAAAGATAGAGGAAGTTATATTCCGTTATGGATGCCAATAAAAGAGTTGGAAAATGTGAATGTAAAACCTTACGAATTGGTCGAAAGCATATTTGATTATTATAAGATATAAGGTCTGACAACATACAAAAAAAACCATTGACATAGCCTCCTGATTTAAGTATTGTATTCGAGTATGTTTATAATCAGGAGGTTTATATGAGCAATCAAACTACTACACATCATGTGAAAATGACAACAGCAGATCCATCTGGAATTGGTCTATTTGGATTAGCAATGGTAACTCTTGTAGCATCATCTCAAAAGTTAGGTTTAACAGATGGCGTTTCACTTGTATTACCATGGGCAATCTTTTTAGGAGGATTTGCACAAATCTTTGCTTGCATTCACGATGCAAAGCATAACAATACATTTGGTACGACAGCATTTGGTGCGTACGGCCTATTTTGGTTAGGTGTTGGAATGACTTGGTTAATTCAACTTGGAGTATTTGGCGAAAAATTAGCACAAGCTGCAGATTCAAAACAGCTTGGTGTAGCCTTTATCGGATATTTAATTTTTACAATATTTATGACGATTGGTGCAATGGAAACACATAAAGTATTATTTATGATTTTCGTACTTATTGATTTCTTATTTATTGGTCTTTCATTAAGTACTTTAGGTGTTATGCCGCACGCAATGCATAATTTAGCAGCATATTCTGAACTATGTATTTCATTATTATCTTTCTATGGTTCAGCAGCAGCAGTGTTAAATACACACTTCGGAAAAGTTGTTTTACCAGTCGGAAAGCCATTTGGTATTTTTAAAAAGTAATAAAAAAAGCACAGATGTTTGTATAGACATCTGTGCTTTTTTATATGGAATAAACAAAAATAAAAAATATAATTGAAATTGATTCTCATTATTAATATAATGAGAATGAGAATCATTTATTGTTAGAGGGGGATGCCAAGGTGGCGAAAATTTTAATAGCATATGCAAGTATGTCAGGAAATACAGAGAGTATTGCTGATTTAATTAAAGTAAGTTTAGATGCTTTTGATCATGAAGTAGTATTGCAAGAGATGGAAGGCATGGATGCTGAAGAATTGTTAGCTTATGATGGAATCATTTTAGGATCTTATACGTGGGGCGATGGTGAACTACCATTTGAAGCGGAAGATTTTCATGAGGACTTAGAAAATATAGATTTAGCAGGGAAAAAAGTAGCAGTATTCGGATCAGGTGATACGGCCTATGAGCTGTTTTGTGAAGCGGTGACAATATTTGAAGAACGTCTCGTAGAACGTGGTGCAGAACTTGTACAAGAAGGATTGAAAATTGAATTAGCTCCAGAAGATGAAGAGGATATCGAAAAATGCAGTAACTTTGCAATTGCATTTGCTGAGAAGTTCTAAGAATGGGAGTGTCAACGTGGAGACAATGTTAAGTGCAACTGCTATTACAGAGTTAAGAGATGGAAAACTATTGTTAGCTACTACATATAATGGCTTATTCATTGAACAAGATGGAGAATGGAAAAAGATTTTAAATGGATTTCAAAAACGAATTCGAGATTTACATAGTGAAGGTAACGTAGTTTACGGAGTAGGAGACGAAGGCGTTTTTATTCGTAGTATGAATGGTGGAAGCGCATGGGAGGTTCGGCGTTTCCCGACGAAAGCAACGAGCTGGAATGTGCGCAGTAATAAGAATGGAATAGTGGTTGCTCATGGAGATAAAACACTGTACCATTCTAATAATTTCGGCTCTACATGGGAGACCATTCATCCATTTCTTGATTACGGCAGTGATGCACCGTCTATTCGTTCGTTATTTTTATATAAACATTACTTATTTATCGGTACGAAGATACATGCTAAATATGGTGGAGTTTGGCTTTTTGATTTAGAGACACGTAAATTAAAAAGAATTAAAATAGCGAAGAATCAAATGATTTCTGCGTTGACTATATATAATTCTTATTTAGTAGCGGCAAGTGGATCATGTAAAGGAATAAGTGGAAATATTTCATTTTGCAAAATAGATGAAAGTATTGAGAGCGAAAAAACATATTGGCACACATGTCAAAGCGAGCAGAAAGCGAGTAGCTATTTAGACTTAAGTGTAGATCAAAATGTACTATATACGACTTCAACACAAAATAAGGCGGGAATTAGTACGATTTGTCGTGTGCACCTTGATGCAGGAATTGTTACAGTATGTGACTCGGTTAAAGGGCATGGTTGGCGTATTGTCAATCAAAAAGAAGGCTATGTTGTAGCTGGATCAGGTGAATCAAAAGCAATGCAGTGGAAGAAAAAAGTTATATAGCAAAAAAAACTTTGCTTTTATTATAGTGATATGATATATTATATCTAAACCATTTTACTTTTAATAATATAGAGATTTAAATGAGCTGTAACTTCCGAGGAGGATAGCAATGTTAAATCTCCTCAGGGGTTGCAGTTTTTTAATGTCTGGCTTATTATTGTAAGGTGGTTGAAAATGAATATGTACATATAGGTACATTGTAGGAGGATTTTTTTCATGCAAAACGGTAAAGTAAAATGGTTTAACTCAGAAAAAGGTTTCGGTTTCATCGAAGTTGAAGGCGGAGAAGACGTATTCGTTCATTTCTCAGCTATCCAAGGCGAAGGCTTCAAAACTTTAGAAGAAGGTCAAGAAGTTACTTTCGAAGTAGAACAAGGTAACCGTGGACCTCAAGCTACTAACGTTAACAAGAAGTAATTTTTGAAAAAAGAAGGGCTTGCCCTTCTTTTTTTTGCATTTTTATTGGTGTCCTCCTACCTATATATAATGATAAGACTGAATTTTCATTTTTTATTCGGATTATTTTTGCATAAAGTACATGAATAAATAAATACTGAAAATAGAGTATTGGTGTGAAAAGGAATTTAGAAAGAGGTAAATAAATTGAAAAACGCTACACATTTTATTGTGTTTGATATAGAGAGAAATTTCAGGCCGTATAAGTCAGAAGATCCGTCAGAGATAGTTGATATCGGAGCTGTAAAAATAGAAATAGGTACAATGAAGATAATTGAAGAATTTTCGGAGTTAGTGAAACCGAGTGCAAGATTAACTCGTCATACAACAAAATTAACTGGAATTACAAAAAAGGATTTAATTGGTGTGGAAAAATTCCCGCAAATTATAGAGAGATTTATTCAGTTTATCGGAGAAGATTCTATATTTGTTACATGGGGAAAAGAAGATTATCACTTTCTATCTCATGATTGTACGTTACACGGTGTAGAATGCCCATGTATGAAAAAAGAGAGAAAATTTGATTTGCAGAAATTTGTTTTCCAAGCGTACGAAGAATTATTTGAGCATACACCAAGTTTACAATTCGCAGTAGAGCAGCTCGGTTTAATATGGGAAGGGAAACAGCACCGAGCTTTAGCAGATGCTGAGAATACAGCAAATATACTTCTTAAAGTATATAGTGAGAGAGATATTACTAAACGATATAAAAGACATGGTGAACTTGAACTTGTAGAGAACGGAAAACTAACAGAAAAAGCGAAAAAAAAGATGCGAAAATGGGTATTTAAAGAAATGAGAAAAAATACAGAGCGTCCTTACGTTTGGAGTACATTTGAAAGTAGTGACACATGGGAAAGTATAACGGAAAGATACTATATAAGTGAATCTACAATAGAACTTCTGAAAAAGCATTTTCGTACGGCGGTTAGAAAAGCGGAAAGACAGATTAGGTATTTGGCTGAGATGGAGGAGAATGCAGAGGTTAAATGACATTCTCCTCTATTTCTAGCTACATAAATTTAACGTCATTGTATTGATGGATGAATAAAATATTCATATTAAATAGTAATTGATTTGTTGTGATTGGACCATTACAATTGCTTTAAAAATTAAGGTGCTGTAAAGATTTTAAGATATATTAAGAGTCTATAGCGATGCAAGAGGAGAGAGTTAAATAGAAGCAATCTTTAACAGTTTTTGCTTTTATTACACCTTCTATAGCGAAGAAGAAAAATTGGGAAAAGCCTAACATCTCTTTAAATCGTGGTGTATTAAAGATTAAAATCGAAGAGTAAGGTAAGAGTTTTATACGAGGGAGATGTGATAATGATAGACTTGGATATCAAAGATGTCACCGTACAGATGGGATTAAACGGAGTCTTTTGGAATGAAGATAAAATTGCTGAAATGACGGTGACTACAAAAGAAGAACATTCTTTTATTCTTCGTCTAGTAGTTGACTTAGAAAGTAAAACGATTCGTGTGATGAAAGCCGAAATGGTGAATGGGTTCTGCCCTCTGTGCAAACAGAAAAGGGATAAATGTAGTGAACTTAATGACCTGCAAAACAAAATGGATATTTTAGAAGAAGTTTACGATTGGGTGAGAGAGCATCCGGAATATCGTTTTCAATTATCTTTTTACGAGTATAATAAATTTGAGGTAGTTAAGTGAAATTTTCATAGTAACAACATACATAGTGATTAAAAGAAAAAACATCAAAAGCTTATAGAAGGACGTGGACAAATACAAATATTGAAGCAAATATTTGTAATGAAAATAAGCTTGTACAACAAGGAAGGAATCTAATTGATCCTGCAACCAATGTTATCTTGGAGCAAAAATAAGCATATCTTGTTATAAAGTAGAAAAACCGATTCTTAGTAGAATCGGTTTTTAATATAAATGTCAACTATGTCCTAAATAAAAGAGCACTTGTTCATAGCGCTCAGTAAAAATAGTTAAATGGAAGAATTTATTCAATCCCGTTCGGATCATAAGAATACTGCTGCTTATTCTCAATCCGCTCAATCACATCTTGTAACTCATCTGGCTTCAGAAACTCAATTGGAGAGAATCCCTTCTCAAATGTAAGTGTGTCAGCCTCAATCATTAATACGTATCGGTCATTTACCTTTGCGATATGTATTTGATCCCCGAAATCAGCAAGTAGTGCCTTCACAGAGATATGATCTGCTTTTAACTTTAATTCCACTTCAGGAGCGTGCTCGACGATTTGAGCAGTCGCTTCCATTACTTCTTCGGTTGAAAACTGTTCCATAATTTCGCGTTTCGGACTAGCAGCCCATACTTCCATCGCTTGGTCGAATTGTTCGCGTTCTTCCGTACCTTCTTCAAATACATCTTCAATTTGGTCGTATACCATGTCCATTACTTGTGTTTTCATAATTTCAGGCATAGAGCGTTCATACTCGACGAATTTTAAGAAGTCTTCAAAATAGCGGGCATGTGATGCTTGGTGTATTTTTAGTTCGCCTACTTCAACCATACCTTCTTCAGGCATGTACGGATATTGGATAGATTTCATGTTTTTTGTTGTGATGGCCATTTCAACGTTACGAATCAGTGTTGATTCATCCGAAATGGAAGCGACTTTCGGTTCGAAGTCACATTTCATTACGAAAACGAATGGATCATCAAAGTATTTGCGTAGTTTTGCCTGCGCGATTAAAAACACACCACCACGTACAGCACTTGTGTCAAGATATGTATAAACGAGAGGTTCGCTCATATCTTTGAAGTTTTCTTTCGTTTCTGCAAAGCGAATGCGATTAAAAAGGTTGTAATGAGGGTTTGAATCAAGTTCGTGCCCTTCTTCTACAATAAAGCGACCGATTTTTGTTGGGGCTTGTTCTGTTTTCGCGTGACGTTCTACTTTTCGCTTTGATATTTTTAATAATTCACCATTCAAAAATTCTTTTAAAGAGCTATCTTCATATTCTTCAGCGTCTAAAGTTTGAAAATGTTTATAGCGTTTATCAACTGCTTCACCTTTTCCTTCTACTTGTACTACATAAAAGGAAAGAAAATTTATTTCAAAATCCATATTTATCACCTTGTTTCATTTCGTTAACTCTTATCAGTATAGAGATGGAGAAAACTTTAGTCAATTTATAGAAGGAAGGAGGAGTCCCTTCCTTCATATATTTTTTATTTTTGAAATTAAAATCCGTCGTCTAGTGCTGAAAATGGAATGTTCAATCTGTTTTCTACTGTACGTAAACGCTGATTTAAGCGGTTTAATCTACGTGTATGACGCTCAACAGTATTTTCTAGTTGACGTACTCTTTGTTCAAGTTCATTTACTCGTCGTTCTAGTTGACGGTTTCCAGTGCCAGGGAAAGAGATTGGAATTTGAAATTGTCGATTTTGTTCATATGGATTCGCTTGCTCTGCTTGATCTATATAAGGTTGGTATTGTGCTTGTAAGTCATATTGTGGTTGTTGGTACGCATATTGATTATATGGATCGTATGGATTGTAGGGATACATAATAACATCCTCCGTTTCTTTAAATTAGGTTAAATTCATCATAATGTATGTGCGAAAGCGGAGCGGCGGCACGGCAAATACCCATATATGCAGAAAGGGAAGAGGGATGTACTTATGGAGAATGGCTAAAAATGTTGAATTCGTATAATAGTTACAGGCTTATGTGGTTGTGTAAAGAGGTAAAACAATAGTGTGTTTCATTTGTATTTCACTTAGTAAATGGTATATACTGGATGGAGATGGTTTACATTAAAGTTACAATGTTATTAAACTCGAAAATTAATATAAATATGTATAGACATTTACAAAAGAAAAGAGTAACTTAAATAGAGTAAAAAATAGCTTGTAACAATTTATAAATATATTGTAAAATGATTGTAATAAAACATACATACAAATGAAATAATACATAAGAGTGATGTTAGGAAAAAGGGGAGAGTATATTGTTCCGTAAAATAAAGGGTATATTGGTTGGGGTATTATGTGTAGCTGTAGTAAGTGGTTGCGGTACGAAAGTAAGTGATGTTGCATTAGTAAGCGATATTGGCGGACACACTGTAGAAGCTAAAGCAGAAGTGCAGGATTCTATTAGTTTAGTTGACGGTCGTACTGGTACTGAAGTGAAAAAATTAGATTTATCGAGTTTAGGTTATTTTGAAGATGAAGCAAAATTTAAAAAATCGGTAACAAAGGTTGCTAGCGAAGTTGGGAAAAGCGTTGACAAAAAGATGGTTCCTTCACGTATAGCTCCTGATGGAAGTTGGCAAGAAGGAAAGCCTTCTTATGAATTAATGGAAAAAGAATTAGTAGATAAGTTATTGAACGTTGGTATGTGGGATTCTTCATACCAGTTGCCAATTACTGAGAAAAAGCCTACCGCAACACTTAGTGATGGGCAAGGAAGTGGTACTGTAGTTGGTAGATATGAAACGAATTTAGGTGGCTCAACAGGTGGTCGAATTGAAAACATTCGTTTATCTGCAGCGAGCATAAACGGAGTTGTATTAGCAAAAGGAGACCGTTTCTCTTTTAATGCATTAATCGGAGATACGACACCAGACAAAGGGTATCAATTAGGAAAAGAAATAGTAGATGGTAAATTAGTAGATGGATATGGCGGTGGTGTTTGTCAAACTTCATCAACTTTATATAACGCAGCGGATCAAGCTGGTTTGAAAATGGTAGAGAGAACGACACACTCTAAAACAGTAGGTTATGTTCCACAAGGAAGAGATGCTACAATTGCATATCCATATTTAGACTTAGTATTTGAAAATACGAATGACGCACCTGTGAAGCTTTATATGGGCATTCAGGGTGGTAAGTTAGTTGCTGAAGTACATAAAATGAGATAAGAGTTATAAAGTCACTTTTTCTGAAAGTTAGAAGAGGTGGCTTTTTTATTATGAAAATAGAAGTATGTATAAATTCTGACTTTTCTTATTTACATAGGATGATTTTGGTTGTATTCTTCATAGTAACGGTTATATGTAATGAGAAAATATTGGGATAAGGAGAGGAAGTTATTTATGGTACAAATTCATCCAAAAACACGTATTGGTCATGTGGAATTTAAAGTGAAAGATTTAAATCGTCAAATTGCTTTCTATGAGAATGTGGTAGGGTTAGAAGTAATTAAACAAGAGGGGAATAAAGCGCATTTAGCTGGAAAAGGTGGTAAGAATACGTTACTTGTTCTTGAAAAGTTAGAGGATGGGGTACTGCAAGAACCACGTACAACGGGTATATATCATGTTGCTTTTTTAGTTCCAACTCGTGAAGATTTTGCTTCGGCACTATTTGGGGTTATTCGCAATAAAAAGGTAATTGACAGTCCGGCTGAGCAAGAAGGACGTTATACATATTCAAATGAAATTTTACCAATTTCAAGGTTTAATAGTGCAAGTGATCATACGTATAGCGAAGCATTTTATTTACAAGATCTAGAAGGAAATGGTATTGAAATTTATGCTGATCGTCCGCGTGATCAATGGGGAGAAGGGCCAGGAGGAAGTACGCCACTGGATTTAAAAGAACTGGCAACACTCGTTGATTATGAGTTTGATGGATTACCTGCAGATACTGTCGTTGGACACGTACATTTACGAATAGCTGATGTAGAGAAATCACATGAGTTTTATGTAGAAACAGTAGGATTTGAAGTGCAGCAGCGTGAAGAAGATTGCTTATTCATTTCTGCAGGAGGATATCATCACCATATCGGTGCAAATACGTGGAATGGAGTAAATAATCCGCACCCACCGACTCATGCAACTGGACTTAAGGTATATACAATTGTATTACCGCATAAAGAAGCGTTAGATGAAGTGAAAGAAAGATTAGTAGAAAAACAGCATGAAATAAATGAAATTTCAAATGGATTTACAGTAGTAGATCCAAGCGGTATTACAGTTCAGTTTGAAATAGAAGTAGTATAAAAGAAGCCAGAAAGTGTGTGTGTAATCACTTTCTGGCTTCTTTTTGATTATTCATAGCTCAATCCAGAACCTTCTTACAACATTACCATTTTCTTCAGTGAAATCTTTATCGCGAAGGCCACCATTATGCAAAATTGTTTTCTCTGAAGCTGTATTCACTTCGTCGCAAACGACAAGTGCTTTCGTAATGTTTAATTCCTTCGTTTTTTCTAATGATAACGCTAGTAACTTCGTAGCATAACCTTTTCTTCTTTCAGAAGGGCGAATGCCATAACCGATATGACCGCCAGCGTTAAACAAATGCTCTGTTAAACTATGACGTATATTAACAGCTCCTACAATTTTATTTTCATCTGTAACGAGCCAATACGTAGAGTCTGGCACCCACGTTTCAGGAATGTTTATTCCGTTATGTGCATCGAGTAATTCTTGAATCATAGAGGGGAAGTTAGAAGGATCTTTTGAAATAACCCACGGAATCATCGTTTCACCGCTATCTTTCCATTCGTTATAAAAATCTAAGTATTCTTCTTGTAAATTGGTAGTAGGTGTAAGTAAAGAGACATTCATTGTTGGCAAGCTCCTTTATTTATGTAGTATTTATAAAAAATTAAAACAAAAAATGAAGGCGTTTTCCTGATTTTCTCAACCTCATTTCATGTAATTCACCTTTGTTTTTAAAGAAAATGAGTAGGCGGTTAAAAATAGAAGTTGTTTATTTTATGTTAATATTTAAAATATTAACATAAAAAGATCGGAGTATTAAGTGTATTTTAGTAAAATTCTTTCATATCGATAAATGGATGTGTGATAATTTATGTTTTATCCTTTTCGGCAAGAAGAATCCATCTGATTTGTGTTACGGGTGAAGCCCAACAATTCAGGTGGAGATGAATTGCCGTCAACAGGTAGACGAAACAATTTTGTTTCTTTTGTCTTACGATATAATCTGCCCTAGATAAGGAGGGAATATATCGTAAGACAACGAAATTAGATAATGATAATCATAATCATTTAGCTACTTGAATCAAAAAGAATTACGATGAAGACCATGTTCACATTTTGTTCCGTTCTAAATATTGATTTGTCAAAAGTAATTAATTGTAATGAACTCTCTAAGAAAGGTGGTGAAAACAATGGCTAGAAAGAAAGCAGTGAAAGTATTACGGAAACAAAAGAAAAGAGAAAATATACAGCGATTCACGCAGAAACAGAATATCGGACGAGCTTGCCTTACTGCAAAAGAATTTCGTTTACTGCAACGCATGTCACGTAGCTCAAAAGCGTTACGAAATGTTGGATTGTACACGATGAAACAAAGTTATTTGACCCATAATAAAATGGCTACTGTAAAAGAAGTGGACAATGCCATGCAGGCTGATATGAACTACTGGGGTGTTCAATCAAACTCTGTTCAAGCGATTCGTAGAGCCTTATTTACAGAAGTGAAGAGCTTTTTTAAAGCGTTGGAACAGTGGAAGAAAAAACCTGAAACCTTCACAGGTCGCCCGAAGTTTCCGAATTACTCTCGTTCAACGGACAAACGAATCATTGAAATCTATCAAGTGCCAAAAGTGGATGAGAACGGATATTGGATCATTCCGATGAATGTTGTATTCAGGAAAAAATTCGGTTCCATTAAAATACGTATGCCTAAAAACGTAAGACATAAACAAATCTCCTACATTGAGATTGTACCGAAGCAAAAAGGTCGGTTCTTTGAGGTGCATTATACATATGAAATGCACATTTCTCAAATGAAGAAACCATCCACGACTACGAGTAACGCTTTGAGTTGCGATTTAGGTGTAGACAGATTGTTAAGTTGTGTGACAAATACAGGTGATGCATTTTTAATTGATGGGAAAAAATTAAAATCTATTAACCAGTACTTCAACAAAATGATACGTAATCTGCAACTAAAAAATGTGGGAAATGGACTTTCTAAACGAATTGTAACGAATAAAATGGCTGCACTTTGGCATAAACGAGAACGACAAATAAATGGTTACATTTCACAAACTGTAGGCCTGTTGTTCAAAAAAGTGAGAGCATACAACATAGATACGGTTGTCGTAGGGTATAACGCTGCTTGGAAACAAAAATCTGATATGGGAAAAAAGAATAATCAAACATTTGTTCAAATCCCATTTCATAAACTGATGGCAGCGATTGAGAATAAATGTGTAAAAGAAGGCATTCGCTTTTTAAAACAAGAAGAAAGCTATACCTCAAAAGCCAGTTTTCTTGATAAAGATCCGGTTCCAGTTTGGTCTAAGGAGGATAGGACCCATTATCGCTTTAGTGGCAAACGAATCACGCGTGGTCTGTACCAAAGTAAAGCAGGAACATGTATCCATGCGGATATTAATGGTGCGCTGAATACATTGGGAAAATCAAAAGTTGTAGAATTAGATGAAAATCTCAAAGTGAAAACGCCGATTCTATTAAAAGTGCAAAAACGTAAGGCTGTTGCTTCGCGCATAGCTTAGTGGGTGCGTCAACTATCCATGTGTACTCGACTTGTCGGGGCTTGTAGCACACGCCGGATTCATCTGAGTGGTGGCTTCTTCTATAAGGAAGAATTGCTCTTTTTTGAAAGGGTGGTGCAAGTGGGAAAACAATCGTTCGTTGCCAGTACCAACCAAAAACATACTTGGGGGTGTTACCATAAGGTGGCATAAATGCTAGAGCGTCAAACTGTCTAGCGATAGACCGAAAAGACCTAGTATTCTAACTCAAGCCCCCACTGAAACGTTTTATCTCAGTGGGGGTAGTTGACTCATTCCCATCAATCGCTTAATTGTTCTTATTTGTCCACGATGATTAATTTCGTCTTCCATAACGTGAAACCACAAGTAGTAATTATTATAAGGCACACCATTATCCCACTTGTTTTCCTCGAATAACCAGCTATCTTGTTTTGATTTCAGATATGTTAGTGTATTTTCTCTAACTTGTGATAATTCATTCAAATAATAATCTAAAGATTGCTTTTTTATTCCTTCCCTTGCTTTGTCTCCAAGTTCTAAAGAAATTCGCCACTTTAGATATTCACTTTCAGTTAAATCCCTTTTTTCAAACGAGATAACTTGATGAACAAACTCCATCGCTGCAATATGTGATAAGAGAGAACCAATAGTGTTTGAATTACCGTTTGGTAAGAAATCTAAATCACTTTGGTTTAAATTGGAGATTTCGCTCAATGTAACATCTCTTGTATGTTCAAGCATTGTTACAAGCTCTCCAATCTTATTTGAATAGTTTTCTCTTGAAATTATTCTATAATCTATCATATATATCCCTCCAATTCATGCTAAGCATAAGTTTACCAATAAAATAAAAAGAACAAAGTCTGTAAATTTATGTAAAATAATGATATAATTTAATTGAATATAAAGAAAAAGGAAACCTGTTTTTATCAGTGTTACCTTTTTCTAATTACACCACGGGGCCACCAACTAAATGTCATAAAAAACACGATAAGACAATATCTCTCAAATATAAAGCCGATTAGATCCGTAAAAAAGTTTAGACTTTTCGCCTAAGTAAAGTCGTTCCATGTAAAATCAACACTCAAGATACCGACAGGATATGAGCTGGCCATATAGTTTCTTCTAGAAGCTAAAGCTAATTTCGGATTACGAAAACAAGTGTCATGACTGTCAAGAAAACATACATCAAGTTTTTCAGAGCTTACATCAATAGCTACGAATAATCTCATGGAAAGGACTTCCTTTCTTTGAGTAGTATTTGGAATGAGCTTGGATACTGTGGGATCTCTCTAGAGTCCAAAACATAGCGACAACCTCGCGTATGAGTATTCAATGATTGCCTTCACCTAAGCTGCCCTCCCACCACTATGAGAGGTAAGTGAAGGAAACCGATACAGCTTGTGCGTATGCAGTGCATTTTGGTCTGGGGCACAGTTTTTTAACGTGGTCGAACTACAGGAGGAGTAAGCATATTCCTGATGGATCCATTTCCATACTTCTATTATCTGGGGAAATCCCCCAGTATCCAAGACTAAATTTTACCCATACATCATTTTTTTGATGTAGCTCTTGAAGATAAAAACTACTTAATTTTCAAGGAACAGTTATTAACTTAAAACTTATTATACGAGGAGGGTGTATCATGAAAAAAATATGCTTTGTATTAATTGTCGACGCTGGTATAAATTATGGTTCAATATTTTCTCTACCAT
Organism: Bacillus luti; assembly: GCF_001884105.1. Classification (GTDB taxonomy): domain Bacteria; phylum Bacillota; class Bacilli; order Bacillales; family Bacillaceae_G; genus Bacillus_A; species Bacillus_A luti. The sequence goes on from NZ_MACI01000057.1 coordinate 136,855, forward strand.
TTTTAAGGAATCAGGATGATTTGAAGGGATATTTTTCTAAGTATTATGATGTTTCGATTAATTATATTAGGGATAAAAACTCAGTTGACTATTTGGTAGTTCCCAAACCGTGTCCACCTTTTGATAATGAAAATAATCTTCCAATAATTGAAGTACCAGCAATCTTATTTATGGAAAAGGATTTTGAAAAAATAAAGACTTATATAGACAATTATTTTTCTAATAACTCATAAAGAAAATAAAAGTACAGTAAAAAGAAGTCCGATAAAAAACGAGTGGTGTAGAATATTTCTATTAATCATTCGTTTTTTATTATATTTACATATATTTTTTAAAAGAGGATTATAGACGTTCTGAAAAAAATAATTATAACAAGAACAGTGTTCGTGCTACAATCTACGGTTATTTTTTGTACTAAGTACCCCTTTAACTAACAAGACAACAAAAAATAATTAACATATAAAGGAAATGATGTTGTAATAAATGTAAGAGCTTTCTCTTTGAGTTTTAGCTCTGAATAATAAAGATAGTTAAATCACTAAATGGAGGAGAAAGTAATGACTAATTTATTGCGTAAACTAGCAGATGAAGAAATGGAAACGTCGCTATCTAATGGAGGAGCAGGTAAATTTTGTTCCTTGTATAGTAAATTGTTACCTATCGCTATTGCAGGTTGTATGGCAGGTAACAGTAGCAGTTGTAGCGAAATGCAGCATTACACAGAATATCTTCATAAATACTGTTAATAATAATTATTTTTTCAAAGTAAGATAATACAATAATATGGAGGAGCAGGTAAATTTTGTTCCTTGTATAGTAAATTGTTACCTATCGCTATTGCAGGTTGTATTACGGGTAACAATAGCAGTTGTAGCGAAATGCAGTATTACACAGAATATCTTCATATATAAGATAAAAATGATTAATATAAATGCAATGAATTGAAGAATTAGAAAAAAGTGGTTGTTCTAAAGAATTAATATCATGTTGTTCCATTTATTCTCACTCTCTTTATTTAATATATTAATATAATATATTTATAAGCAGAAGAGTTATTTCTATAAAGTACCAAAATGTGATATGAAAGGGGTATTGGCAATTAAAAGAACTAACGCGAACTATCATGTAACGTAACATATTATTATAAAATTAGTAAAAAAGGTTCGCCATTTATGGCGAGCCTTTTTTACGCGTTATACCCGAATAATTTTAAATCTTCTCCTGAGTCTGAAATTATCTTTTCGAACTGCAATCCTACTTTTTCTAAAAGCTTTCCGGAATTGATGTTATCAATAGTAGTAATTGCTACAATTCGTTTCATACCTAGGTTCTGTACACCGTAGTCTATTACAGCAGAAGCGGATTCAAAACCATACCCCTTTGAACGGAATTTCTCTAAAAAGGCAAAACCAATATCGACATCTTCTAATGAATCTCTTTTAATAAGTCCGCACATACCAAGTGGAGTGAAATCTTCTTTTCGCTCTACTAAGTAAAGACCAAAGCCCATTTTATTATACATATCAACGGGGCCATTTAAGATGTATTTTTTTGCATCGTCTAAGTTTTTAATCCTTTTATCACCAATAAACTGGATCCATGCAGGATCGTTTACTAATTCTAGAATAAATGGAGCGTCTTTTATATCAAACCAGCGAAGAACGAGTCGTTCAGTTTCAAGAACTATCAATCCATTGCACCACCTTTAATAGTTATAACAATTAGTATGGGTTGCGAAATACAAAAGTGCAACATATTTTAATTATGCCCTATTTGTTCACATAAAGTTCGTTTGTTTTGTATAAAGGGATATTTTATAATTAGGATTGATTGTAAAGAGTGAGATACTTATACAATGACTCCTAGGTAACTAGGAGTTTTTACTATATAACTATCATTATTACTAAATATGACACACTACACATTCTACTCAAGGAGGTACATAATGAAGAAATTATATAATGCATCGTTTACGTATTTGATTATCGGTTTATTATCAGGAATTTTCGCTAGGGAGTATGGAAAGTATAAAGAAATTTTAGGATCTACTTTGTTAAATCTTTTGCATACACATACACTTGTACTCGGCTTTTTCTTCTTTTTAATTGCTTTAGGATTAGCAAAAGTATTCGCGTTTCATGAAGCGAAAAGTTTTAATAAGTGGTTTATTGTACATAATATCGCATTAACTTTAATGTTAGGTTCGCTAGCAGCGAGAGGGCTTCTTCAGCTAAATGGAGCGGATTTTAAAGGGTTAACTTACATTGTAGGATTTTCTCATTCGCTGATGGCAGTTACTTTAATTTGGTTTATGCTGTTAATAAAGAAGTCATTTAAAATATAGTTTTCTAGAAAAGAACTTGCAATATGTATTGCAAGTTCTTTTTATTTTTTTGACAGAAGTAAACGAATTTCGTATATGTAAAACTTGAATTATTTAATTTTTCCGATTATTATGTATAAAATAGTTAACATATTTTGTAATTCTAATTTATAGAAAGTAGGAGAGTGTACGATGGAAATAACGGTAGAGCGTTTAGTAAATGAATTAAAGGGTGTACTTCCCGAAGATCGAGTAGTTGTAAATATGACAGTAAGAGAGTTACATAGTAAAGATGAATCTTATCATACTAGTAGTTTACCTGATGTAGTTGTTTTTCCGAAAACGACCGAAGAGGTTAGTAGAATAATGAAAGTAGCGAGTGAGCATAAAAAACCTGTCGTTCCGTTTGGGGTAGGATCTAGTCTAGAAGGACATGTTATTCCGTATGAAAAAGGAATTACAATGGACTTTTCACTTATGAATAAAATACTCGAAATAAGAGAGAAAGATTTTCTAGTGAGAGTACAGCCAGGAGTGACTCGCTCTCAGCTTAATAAAGAATTGAAAAAGTATGGATTGTTTTTTAGTGTAGATCCTGGAGCCGATGCGACGTTAGGAGGAATGGCTGCTACAAATGCAAGCGGAACGACGGCGGTAAAGTATGGCGTAATGCGTGATCAAGTTCGAGATTTAGAAGTTGTTCTCGCTGATGGAGAAGTAATACATACGGGGAATTTAGCGGCGAAGTCATCATCAGGTTATCATTTAAATGGTATTTTCGTAGGGTCAGAAGGTACGCTTGGATGCTTTACAGAGTTAACTTTAAAAGTATACGGCATACCAGAACATATTATGGCAGCGAGAGCGTCGTTTCCAACTGTAAATGATGCAGTAGAGGCGGTTATACATATTTTGCAAGCGGGTATTCCAATTGCGAGAATTGAACTTGTAGATGAATTATCTATGAAACAAGTAAATCATTATAATGAAACAAGTTACAGAGAAGAGCCTACATTATTTTTAGAGTTTCACGGTAATGAAGCAGGTTTAAAGCAAGATATTGAATTCACGAAGGAAATTGTGTTTGATCATAAATGTAAAGAAGTTGCTTTTGAAACGGAAACTGCGGCGAGAAACAAATTATGGGATGCGCGGCATACTCTAGCATACTCTTACGTTCATAGTTATCCTGGTAAAAAGCTTATGAGTACAGACGTATGTGTACCAATTTCAGAATTAGCTGGTGCAATACAACATGCGAAAGAGACATTAGATAAGGTTGGTCTTGTTGGTGGTATTCTTGGCCATGTAGGAGATGGGAATTTCCACGTGCTTTTAATGGTTGATCCAAACGATAAAGAAGAAGTGAAGAAGGCAGACGAAATAAATGAAAATATCGTTTTGTATGCTCTTAAACGAGGGGGAACGTGTACGGGAGAACATGGTGTTGGAATCGGAAAACAAAAGTATCAAGAAGAAGAACACGGGGAGGCACTATTCGTAATGGAGAAAATAAAGAAAGCTCTTGATCCGCAAAATATTTTGAATCCGAATAAAGTTTTTCAGTTGAAAGATAGGGGATGATTGGGTGAAAGTACTAGAAGCGATAAGTAATATAGCTGGAAAATATTTTGCATTTTGGGTTATTTGTATTGCAGCTATTGCATATTTTATTCCTACTCCATTTCTTGGGTTAACTAGTTACATAACAATTTTACTTGGAGTTGTCATGTTTGGGATGGGATTAACATTAAAGGCTGTTGATTTTAAAATCATTGCTACAAAACCATTGCCAGTTATTATCGGTGTATGTGCTCAGTTTATTATTATGCCACTTGTCGCATACGTACTAGCCTACGTTATGAACTTACCAGCCGAATTAGCAGCTGGATTAGTGTTGCTCGGTTCAGTACCGGGCGGCACCGCATCAAATGTTATGGTGTATTTAGCGAAAGGAAACTTAGCATTGTCAATTGCTATGACGTCATTATCAACGTTACTAGCACCAATTGCTACACCTCTTATTTTATTATTACTTGCAGGACAATGGATGCCAGTGAATCCTATGTCTATGTTTCTTTCTATCGTACAAGTCATTATTATACCTATTATTTTAGGATTAGTGGTGAAGAAGTTTTTCCCTAAAACTGTTACGAAAGGAATGACCGTTATCCCTTTAATATCAGTTTTAGCAATTATCATTATTGTTTCTGCAGTTGTTTCAGCCAATGTAAGTAGCATTACTTCTTCAGGTCTTCTTATCTTTATCGCAGTTATGCTCCACAATGCTTTCGGTTTCTTACTTGGCTATATAACAGCATTCATACTTAGACTAGACGAAGGGACAAGAAGAGCCATTTCAATAGAAGTAGGAATGCAAAATTCAGGTCTAGGTGTTGCACTAGCAACAGCACATTTTGGCCCGGCGGCTGCACTTCCAAGCGTATTAGCAGCAGTATGGCATAACATTGCAGGACCAATTTTAGCGACCATCTGGTCAAAAAATGCAAAGAATACTTTTAGTGATGAAAAATTATCGGTAAATATAGAAAAGTAGGGATGGTCAAAAATGCAAAAACGCATTGTGCATTTTGAAGGACTCGTTGTTTTGTTAGCCGCGATTTATACGTATTCAATATATGAATTTAGTTGGATAATATTTTTTCTGTTCCTTTTAGCTCCAGATTTATCAATGTTAGCGTATGGGATAAATAATCATATAGGTGCTAAAATCTATAATATATGTCACACGTATATTATATCTATATTAATTGCTATAGTAGGAGTCTATTTTAAGGTAGATACCGTTATAATGATTGGCTTAATATGGACAGCGCATATTGGAATGGATCGAATGTTTGGATATGGCTTGAAATATGAGACGGATTTTAAAGATACTCATATTCAAAGGTTGTAAATTGTATTGGGAAGAGGGATATATTGAAACAGAGAATTACTATCGAAGAATATAACATCAAATGGGAAAGTGAATTTAATAAGCTACAAAATTTCATTAACGATGTAATGGGAGACAGCATTTTATCTATTGAACATGTTGGGAGTACATCTATTAAAGGACTTGTAGCAAAACCAATATTAGATATTGATATTGTAATAGAAGATTATGAAATCTTTCCTGAAGTAGTAAAAAAACTTGAAACGATAGGATATTATCATCAAGCGGAATGGAGCTTCAAGGGGAGAGAGGCGTTTGGAAGAAAGGATGCCTTCGTTCCGTGGAATGAGGAAAATACAGGTTGGATGGAACAGCATCTATATGTGTGTGATAAGAATAGTGAAGAGCTGAGGAGACATGTAGCGTTTCGGGATTATCTTCGTGAACATATTGAGATAGCTAATCAGTATGGACGTTTGAAGGAAGAGCTAGCAAGAGAATCGAAAAATCGAGCTAGTTATAGTGAAGGTAAGACGGCATTTATTACAAATATATTAGGGAACATAAACTAAGGTCGCATTGAGTACATGCGGCCTATTCTTTTTAAATTGAACGCTGCCATTGTAAAACAAATACAAACTGGCCCTGTTGATTGATGCAATTACTAAATATAATAGGAAATAAAATAGAAAAGACCGGAAAAGAGGGAACTTATGTACGTACCAAGATATTTCGCCATAGAAGATGAAGAGATGAAGTACGAAATAATTGAACAAAATAGCTTTGCGACGTTATTTTCTCAACATAAAGGGGAACCGTATGCAACGCATTTACCGTTGTTATTGCATAGGGAGACCCTTACTTTACATGGCCATTTCGCACGTCCGAATGAACAGTGGAAAGATAGTGGGAATCAACAAGTACTAGCTATATTTCAAGGGCCACATAGTTACATTTCGCCGTCATGGTATGAAACAACCAATGCAGTACCAACATGGAATTATGTTGCTGTACATGTATACGGTGAATTAGAAATTGTTGAAGATGAACAGGCATTAATAGATTCTCTTCAAGATTTAGTACATACATATGAAGATCCACAGAGCACCTACTCACTTGATGATGTAGATCCGAATTATATGGCGGGATTAAGTAAGGGGATAGTTGGTTTTAAAATTAAGATTAGTAAAATAGAAGGAAAAGCGAAGTTAAGTCAAAATCATTCTGTGGAGAGACGAAAATTAGTTGTGGAGGAACTTGAGAAAGTTGGTAGTGAGGGGAGTAGGGGGATTGCTAGAATGATGACGTGGAATTCGTTGTAATAGAAAATGAAGTAAAAGTTTCAACGAATAAAAATGAAGTCATACAATAATGCATGACTTCATTTTTATATTCTTGTGTAAAGAAAGTGTAGATCAACCGCCACCATCACCTACAGAAAGGTTTTGTATCTTAGTATTAGAATGATCCAGCTTTGTTGGACTTGTTATACCAGTACTAAATGCTAGAATTGTAACGATTCCCATAAAACTTAAGAGTAACTTTTTCATTTTAATCCTCCTTTAGCATTTGCTTTTTTCGTTGCTTGTAATGCCATATAAAAATACTTACTTGCTTCAGAATGTTCGTTTTCATCATAGAATTTAATTGCCAATGCTTCATAATGTTCCTGAACATCTTCATATAATTCTTCTCGCTCGAAATATTTAATTCCTGCTAATGCTACTGTTTCAAATGTTTTAGCAGGTGAACTGTTATTTAGTTCTTGTAAAATCATAAAGCGATGTTGGAATTCCTCTTGTTTTAGTTCGTTACTAATGTTTAATCCTCTTTTTATTAGCTCGTCTGCGACGCTAATTTCCTTTAATTTGTAGTATTCTAAAGCGCTAGCAAAGATAGCTTTATAATGATTTGGGGATTTCTCGACAACTTCAGAGAGATAACGAATAGCTAATGCATTAAGGTTTTGATTTGAATACATCCATCCTAAGTTATGTCGAACCATTAAAATGAATTTTTCTTTTCCTGTTTTTTGAAATTGATTCATTGCAGCTGTAAAATGTTCTTCAGCAAGTTCCCATTCTTTTAAATTTATACATGCTAAACCTAAAATGTTATCACAAAAAGCTACATTCACTTCATATCCTAGATGATTAGAAAACATATCTTTAGCTTTTGTTACTTCTTTGATGGCTTGAAGTGTTTGTTGATTATCGTAGTAGGAATATCCTAGTTTATAGTAGAACTCTGCTTTCTCAATTTCATCTGGAATGTATTGAAGCAAAGCTTCAGCTTTATCATAATGCTCTCTCGCTAGTATATAGTTTCCAATCGCATCTGAGTGAATAGCTTTAAAGAAATGATAGTAATATGATAAGAAATTATTTGTTGGAATTTCAAACGACTCAATTTTATTAAAACTGTCTTTAGAGACGCCTAAGTTATCAATTAAATAATTGTATCGGAAGTTTAGTAGAGAATAATAGAGTAACAAGTTTTGATCAGGTAAACCATTTGGATATTCGTTTTTTAAAATGTTAATTTTATTATCTATTTGTTCTTTAAAACGGTTTGCACTATCAATGCGTCTTAAACGGATTTCTATGTACCATTCGTTTAATAACTGTGTGATTTGTTCACTTTTAGTGGGTGTAAACATGAAGACTCCTCCTTTTTAGAATATTCTTATAAATTAATGATAACAAAAATAATAATACTAAAAAGCAAAACTTATATTTCTCAACATTTTTCACGAATATAACCAATTAGTATGATTGGAATAGTGATATATCTGCGGTTTGATTGGAATACGATTTATGTTTATGTTAAACAAAAAAATGTGCTTTCAAAAATTGAAAGCACATTTAAAGATATTAAACAATCAAGTCCCACAAAAAGTACGATAAGGACGATTCGTCGGTACAGGTGGAACGCAGTATTCTTCTTGATCTGCAGAATACGTATAAGGGTTTGATAAAGCCTCAAGAAGCTTCTCCATTACGCTATAATCTCCATTTGTAACAGCTGCTTCTAATGCTTCTTCTACGCGGTGGTTTCTTGGGATAATCGATGGGTTATTATTTTTCATCATCTCATAGGTATTCGCTTTTGATTCGTCTTGCTTTTCTAATCGAGATTGCCATAGTCCGTACCATTCTTTAAATTCTGGACTTTCGAATAGAGGGGTATTTTCTAATGTATCGAGAGTTAATGAACGGAATGTATTTGTGTAATCCGCTTTATATTTCTCCATTATTGCTAAAAGTTTCTCAATAAGTGATTTGTCTTGTTCGTCTTCGCCAAATAGTCCTAATTTCTTTTTCATTCCAAGCAACCAATTGTTTTCATATTGTACGCTAAATTTTGAAATTTCGTCTTGGGCAATCTTTAATGCTTCTTCCTCATCTTCGTGCAGAATTGGTATTAAAGATTCAGCTAGTCGCGCGAGATCCCATGCGGCCATATATGGTTGATTTCCATATGCGTAGCGACCTTGTGTATCGATAGAGCTAAATACCGTTCCTTGGTCGTAATTGTCCATAAATGCGCAAGGGCCGTAATCAATCGTTTCTCCACTAATCGTTATATTGTCAGTATTCATTACGCCGTGAATAAATCCAACAAGTTGCCATTTTGCGATGAGACTTGCTTGTTTTTTAATGACTGCTTCGAGTAAAGCAGTATATCGGTTTTCATGAGCTTCAATTTCTGGGTAATGTCTTTTTATCGTATAGTCAGCTAGTGATTTCAGGTCCTCGATTGAACCGCGAGCCGCAGCATATTGAAATGTACCGACGCGAATATGGCTACTAGCTACTCTAGTTAAAATAGCTCCAGGTAACTTTGTTTCACGGTATGTAGGTTCTCCAGTTGTAACGACTGCTAAGCTACGGGTAGTTGGGATATCAAGTGCATACATTGCTTCGCTTATAATATATTCACGTAGCATCGGACCAAGTGCAGCACGACCATCTCCTCGGCGTGAATAGGGAGTGGGGCCAGAACCTTTCAGTTGAATATCAAAACGTTCACCTGAAGGCGTAATTTGTTCTCCTATTAAAAGGGCACGCCCGTCGCCTAACATATTAAAATGTCCGAATTGATGACCAGCATATGCTTGAGCTAATGGATGAGCACCTTCTGGGATTGCGTTACCAGCGAAAATTGCAATTTCGGCTTCTTTCTTTAGTTCTTCAGGGGTCAAGCCAAGAGATATCGCTAATGAATGGTTTAGTTTAACTAACTCCGGTGAACTTACGGGAGTAGGGGGGATTTCTGTATAAAATGAATGTGGTAAAGTCGTATAACTATTATCTAAATTCCAACCTATTTCATTATTTCTAGTCATTGTATCTCCTCCTTTTGTATTTTTTATTATGTATTTGTACGTATGTATTCTTTGTAAAGTTAGCTAAAAGTATAATACGATATTTCCCCTTGCAATCTATTGTAAGGACTTCACTGCACTATGTCTATTTAACAGCAAATATAAAAACTCCATTTTTAAAAAATGGAGTTTTTATATTTATTTAATTTTTACAATTATTTTCCCTTTTGCTCTTCCAGCCTCTGAATATTCCATTGCATTTTGAGCATCTTCAAAAGGGAAGACTCGATCGATTACCGGTTTGATGTTTCCGGACTCAATATAGTTTGCGATAGTACGTAATTGATCCCCACTTGGCTTCATAAATAAAAATGAATATTGCGCATTATGCTTCTTTTCAAGGGCAGTAAGTTTTTTACTTGCTAATGAAAATAAGAGTGTTTTAAAGAATCCCGAACCAAATTCTTTACCAAATCGAGCATTCGGCATGCCTGAAACGGAAACAATGTTCCCTCCGTTTTTTATAATATTGAATGACTTTTCAAGTGTTGTACCGCCGATTGTATCAAATACTGCATCATAATTTGTTAGTATATCTTCAAATTTTTCTGTTTTGTAATTAATTATTTCATCTGCGCCAAGAGACTTTACTAAATTCGCACCAGCCTCACTAGCAGTTGTTGTAACAGTAGCACCCATTATTTTTGCCAACTGAATAGCGAAGGTACCAACACCACCGGATCCAGCGTGAATTAAAATCTTTTGTCCTTTTTGTAATTGCATGATGTCATGTAATGCTTGATAGGATGTTAAGCCAACGAGTGGAATTGAAGCTGCTTCTTCAAAACTTAAATTTTTCGGTTTTAAGGCTATATCATCTTCATGAATGGCTATATACTCCGCGAAAGTACCAATCTTATTTTTTCTTGGACGAGCATATATTTCATCACCGACTTTAAAACGAGTCACTTTTGATCCAACCTTCGTGATGACACCGGCAAAGTCATTCCCAAGGATTAGGGGCATTTCATATTTCAGTAACATTTTTACTTTTCCATCGCGTATTTTAAAATCAATTGGGTTAATACTAGCTGCATGAATTTCTGCGAGCACTTCATACTCATTTATTTCAGGAGTAGGTACCTCTGCCATACGCATTGGGGCTTTTCCGTACTTATCAATTATCATCGCTTTCATTTCTTATACCTCCAAATTTCAATAAAAGTTGTGCAATAGCTTTTCAATATCTAATACAAGATTTTTTAATAAACTTAATTTTGTACGTATATCAATATAATAAAAGTTTTTTGTACCTTCTTTTCGCATTAAAATAATACCGGCTTCTCGTAAAATTCTAAGGTGATGTGATACCGCTGGTCGAGAAAGATGTGTTTGTTTCGTAATTTCTCCTACACGTAATCCGGTTTGACATTCTGTTTCCATGAGAACTAGCAAAATAGCTTGACGTGTTTCATCGCCAATTGCCAATAATACTTTTTGTGAATCAATAAAATCTTTTTTTATAACACTTAATTGTTCTTGTTTATTCATTTCAATCACTTTGCCTCCTGCACAATTAGTCGAAAGGTTTAAGATGATGAACCATTACATCGATACGGTAATGCTACATGATTGTTGTATGGGCTGCAATATTGGGAAAGAAAATCGAGACGAATGAATTATTACAAGTTAAAAAGTGTTGCCTTGTAAAAGGAAAAAACTCCATGTTAAGGTGTATTAGCTTTTTGATTATGTTTAAAAATCAAATGAATTTGTTTTATATAAGACAACGCCTCCTGTTATTATGTTTTCAACTTACAAAATAAAAATATTGTAAGTTGAAAAAGGATATGTTAATCTTATAACCTAATTGAAATCGTATTTTTTTGTACTTAACTTACAAATAATAAAAAATGTAAGTTGTTATTTAAATAATATTATTATGTAAATAAAATGGACGGTGAGAAAAATGACAGAGAAGGCGTTAACGAAAAATGTTGTTTTAGATGCAGCGGAAAAAGAGTTAATGAAATATGGATGGAGTAGGACGACACTTGTTAGTATTGCGAAGTCACTTGATGTTAGTCATGCGGCTTTATATTCTTATTTTCGGAGTAAAGTTGCATTACGCGATGCGATTTTAGAAAGGTGGTTGTTCAAGTATTCGGATCAGCTTGAGAAAATTGCGAGAAAAGATGGAGAGACGGCAACCATTTTACAAGAGTGGTTCTTTCATTTATTTCAGCTTAAAAAGAAAGAGCTACTTGAAAACGAAGAGTTATTTACATTGAATAGTTCGTTAGTGCAGCAAAAAAATAAGGTAATCCAAAAGCATGAAGAAAGATTAGTTGGGCAACTGGAGAACGTGATAAATCGTGGGATAGAGCGCAATGAGATTAAAAAACAAGATGGTTTGTTTTTAGCGCATACATTATTTGGGTTACTTTCATCGTTTTATCATCCTGCTTTTTCTGAGAAATGGAAAGAAGATAGGATAAACGAAGAGTTCCAAAAGTCATGGGAGATTGTTGCCTGTGGCATTTTTCAAAAGTAAAAAGGTACGTATCATATAAGGCTTTCAAATAGTATGAGAAGGAGAGATTATATGAGTCATTATAAAGAAGAGCAACAACGCATTAATGTAGTCGTTGAAAAAGTAGACGAGGAACTGAGAGAGCTCGATGACCGAGTTGGTTTGGTGAAGTCTGAAATTGTCAGTATTAGAAAAAACTTTTGGGAAGATGTAAAAGTAAATATAGATAACATTAAAGAAGCGGTTGAAACGGCGGCGAGTATTAGGCAAGAGGCAGAACTTCTTGCTGAAAGAGAACATACACATCGTCATACGAAAAATGAATATAACCTTTTAACGAAAATAAAAGAAACGCCGTATTTTGGGCGGATTGATTTTAAAGAAGATAATGAAGCGGATACTGATGAAATATATATCGGTATCGGCTCTTTTTATGATAAAGAAAATGATGAGTTTTTAGTATACGATTGGCGGGCACCTATTTCGAGCCTTTATTATGATTACACTTTAGGGCGGGCACAGTATAAAGCGCCCATCGGTATGATTTCAGGTAATTTGCTTTTAAAACGTCAATACATGATTCGAAATGGAACGATTCAAAGTATGTTTGATGCAGGTGTGACGATAGGTGATGAATTATTACAAGAAGCACTTGGGCGAAATGCAAGTGAACAAATGAAAAGCATTGTAGCGACAATACAAAGGGAACAAAATCAAATTATTCGAAACGATAAAAGTGATGTGTTAATTGTGCAAGGAACTGCTGGGAGCGGAAAAAATGGCGATGGATGTAATGGAAAAGGTTGATCAACAATATGCAAGTGGTTTAACTTTACTTCGTATAGAAAAACAAACGAGGCAGTATAAAGATAAAGGAGAAATTGTTACGTTCCCTGTTTTATGGGTGAAAATGATGCATGATAATGGGAGTTTTAACTGGGTAACAATTGGTGTAGAAGGACAAATTATCGAATTTGAGCGGGAAGTACGCTGGGATTATATGATGAGCCGCCGTCAAACAGAAATGTGGTATTACGATGATTGGGTATTGGCGCGCATGGGTAAAGGGCCGCAATTAATGCCGCCAGCTGCTTTAGCATAGAAACTACTTATTTAAAAAATATTCACAAATATTAATAGGTTTGGTATGATTAATTTCGACAAGTTAATCGAGGCCGGAGATATTTGAGATAAGCCATAAATTTATTTAGGGATACAGAAGTGTCCTCTGAATAATTTATGGCTTTTTTTATTGATGAACTGTAATCAATAAGGAGTTACATGTGAATAGGAGGGATATGGAAAATAAATAGTATAGTAATAATATAGGGGAATTGTATTTGTAAGATTGGAATTTTAATATAAGCTTATAAAAATAATGAAAGTATATCTTCTATTTCGTGTAAATCTCATTAACTTGTTGAAATTTGCAACGTAGGAAGGGTTAGAAGGATGAGAAAAATTATTAGCGTTTTAGTTATTTTCTTTATGACGGGAAGTATCTTTGCTGGGGGAGCTGTTCAAGCGAAAGCAGAAGGAAAGCATGAGTGGAATACGAATAAGTTTTTAAATATTGCGCATCGCGGAGCAAGTGGACATGCACCTGAGCATACTTTTGCTTCTTATGATCTTGTGAAAAAAATGAAAGCGGATTATTTGGAGTTAGATATTCAATTAACAAAAGATGGCCAATTAATTGCAATGCATGATACAGCAGTTGATCGTACTACAAATGGAACAGGCGAAGTACGAGATAAAACGTTAAGCGAAATAAAAAGTTTAGATGCAGGGTCATGGTTCAATAAAGCTTATCCAGAAAAGGCTAAGCAAGAATATGTTGGACAAAAAGTTCCGACTCTTGAAGAAATCTTCCAAAAGTACGGAAGAAGCATGAAGTATTACATTGAAACAAAATCACCAGATGTGTATCCAGGAATGGAAGAAAAATTATTAGCTTTATTAAAAAAATATAATTTAGTAGGTCAAAACATGTCTTCTAGCCGTGTTATGATTCAATCATTTAGTAAAGATAGTTTAACAAAGATTCATAGTATGAATGAAAATATTCCGTTAGTTCAACTGCTTTGGTATTATCCAAATGAAAACAATGAGATTGTTGAATGGTCTGGGATTACACATGAGCCGAAAAGTGTAACGAATGATGATTTTCAAGAAATTAAAAAGTATGCAGTTGGTATTGGGCCGAACTTACGCAATGATAACGGAGAACTAATTATTGATGAGTCATATATGAAAATGGCTAGAAATAATGGACTGTTAATTCATCCTTATACAATTAATGAGAAACCAGATATGAGATTGTTAATTAAATGGGGTGCTACAGGGATGTTTACAAATTATCCTGATCGATTACATAGTGTGTTAAAAGAAAAATAAATAGGAGAAAAGGTATACCGACGTTTTGGTATACCTTTTTCTATTATGCTAGATTATAGTAGTAGGATACATATTCTTCTAAGCCTTGAACCTCTTTTTCAGGCGGCTCAATACCACCTTTTCTGCCGTAGCAAACATTTCTCAAGTATTCTCCAAAAATCATAGAGCGACTCTTTTCATTTTTCATCCAATTATATCTATTAATTATAAACTCACTATCAAAATTTGTATCAAATGTATATGGGATACAAGTAATAGTTTTAGGTAAATGTTTTTTTAATACTCTATATTGCCGACCAGCGCCTAAACTTTTGCATACAAATAGTAGCCGATTAATCTTTGTGAAATCAAAAATCTTTTTCGCTTCCATTATATTAGCGATAGAATGGAGGGAGTTCGTCTCGAACATGATAGCATCTTTTGGTACACCATGTTCAATTAATTTATTTACAATTACTTCTGCTTCTGACAAATCCCCGTAATTCCAGCTCGGATGTTTCATGCCATGCAAACTAGTACCACCTGTAACGATAATTTGATTTCCTAATCCTTGTCGATAAGCTTCTAGAGGAGCTTGCCAATTGCCCGGGTGAGAACCGCCGAAAACGAAAATTGCATCACATTTTTGAGGTGTTATTTCTTTTAGAAAAGTGATTTCTGTAATTTGATCGATTTGTTTTTTTGTAAGAGTAGGGACATCAGGATATTTAGGGATTACCATTTGAAAACCTCCTATATAGTAAAATGATAAATTCATTATATAGCGATTTTGTTAAGCGAAAAAAGGGAAGCTTTTCATTTGAAGGTACCCCTTTTAAGATAATTCTCCAATAAACCAAATTTCTTTTTCATAGATTGCACCCTCATCATAAATGACTTCTTGAAAGTGTAACGTTTGGAAGGAAGGCAAAATTGAAATTCCCCATGTCTTCCAGAAATCAGACTCATTTGAAAGCGGAATCCATGTTTGAAATTTATTATTTCTATTGAAAAAGTTATGAAAGTAGTTTTCATTTTTAAATACAATGATTTGCGAATTCCACAAATTTTCTATAGAAATTAAAACAACAACTCGATATGTATTTGTATCGTTCGGTTTTATTTTTATTAAATGGTTTGCTTGATTTAATAAGGTTTGTATACACAATCGTTTTACTTTTCTAGGTGTTTTAGGAGAATCGATAAAAGCTTGGGAAACTGGTAAAGGCATATACCAATATTCATCGTTATAAAAAGTAGAAGGGAACGTTTTTGTATGTTCCTCAATTCGGTTTGTCATAGCGTTTGTTTTTTGTTTCATCCCACGTATTTTCTTTTCACGCATTGTGAGTCAACTCCATAAATTTTTGTAATGCAGCAGAGTGATATATATCTTTTCTAGTAATAAAGGTAGTATGAACTTTCTTGAAGTTATTTGGTAAAGGATTGAAGGATAAGTCATGTTCATGTCCTTTTAAAATTGATTTCATCATAATCGCTACGCCCATACATGATTTTACACATGCGAGTATTGCTTCAATTGTTCCGAATTCTAAAACTCGTTTAGGTGAGATTCCTTCTTCTTGAAGTAAGTCTTCTAATAAACTTCTATAATAGCACCCGTGACTAAAAGCGAGTAAATTCATATCTTCTATGTCTTTAAGAGAGGATAAACGTTTTTTGCTAATGAGCACTAATTCTTCTTCACGAAATATACTTGTATGAAGTTCGGTATGCTGAGTAGGTCCAGCTATAAACGCTCCGTCTAATTTTCGCTCTAACACAAGCCTAATTAGTTGTTCGGTCGTATTTGTTTCTAAAATCAATTCGACTTCTGGGTACTTCTCATAGTAGGCCGTTAATATAGAGGGGAGCCTTACCGCAGTTGTAGATTCTGTACATCCGATTTTTAAAGTGCCTTTTGGCTCAGTTCCATTACTTTGAACCGCTTTTATAGATTGATCCATTAAGTGGATAATTTGTTTGGCGTATGTTAATAAAATCTCACCGTTAGAAGTTAAAGTTACACCTTTTCCGTTTCGGTAAAATAAAGGCACGCCTAATTCATTTTCTAGTTGTTTCATACGCATCGTTACGCCTGATTGCACATAGTTCAAATTTTTCGCTGCGTGAGAAATATTATTTTCCTTCGCGACTTCGTAAAATACAGTTAAATCTTTTATGTCCACGTATCGTCCCTCCAAAAAGATATCATTTTTTTTGATGGATTACATGATAAATCTTTATTTTATATGATATCAGAACTTTCATACAATGGAAGGGGATGGAGGAATTATTGTGTTAATGGAAGAAAGGATGAATAGTACTTATAAGTGGATTATGTTAATTGTTGCGATGATTGTTCAAACAACAGCGACACTTATAACATATGGTGTCGGAGCTTTCGCTTTATTTTGGAAAGAAGAATATGCTCTTACGAATATGGAAAGCGGATTGTTAGTAAGTGTTGTAAATGTTGGACCGTTATTTTGTATGCTTTTCGTCGGTCGGCTACTCGATCAATATAATGAAAAATTATTAATTTCTATCAGTTCATGTTTGCTGGGGAGTTCACTTTTACTGACTAATATAGTAAATGGATTTAATGGGTTATTATTTGTACTTTTATTAATAGGAATATTTTATAGTGTTTCTCAGCCAGGAGGAAGTAAAGTGATTTTAAAATGGTTCCCAAAAGAAAATCGTGGGTTAGCGATGGGGATAAGGCAAGCTGGTATACCGATTGGTGGCGTGTTAGCGGGAGTGCTAATCCCGTTTCTTACAATACAGTATAATGTGAATTACGCGATAAATAGTATTGCATGCATTTGTATAATTGGAGGATTATTATTTTTTGTGTTTTATAAAGAACCATATGTTCAGGAGGAAGCAAGGAAAGAACATATTAAAATTTCTTTTTGGACGCAGCTAAAAGGAGTGATATGTAAAAAAGAGTTGTATTCAATATATATAACGGGTATATGCATGATTTCATTGCAAATGGTGTTAGTGGGCCACTTCATGAAATTTTTAGTAAGAGAACAATCAATGACATCTACTGTAGCTGGAACAGTATTTTCAGTGATGTTCTTTTCTGGAATGATAGGCCGTGTTATATTAGCAGCTATTAGTGATGTATTTTATAAGGGGAATCGGCGCATACCTTTATTTATAGCTGTCTGTGCTTCTATCGGTTTGATTCTATTGTTAGTAATAAGCATACATACAGTAACGAGTGGAGTATTGTATGGTGTAAGCGCATTGTTAGGCTTCTTTTCAATTGGATGGTTTAGTCTTTTTATAGCCGAAGTTGCAGAATCAGCAAGCGAAGAATTGGTAGGGATGACAGTGAGTTTTGCACTTACGTTAAATCAAATTGCTATTATTATTGCACCTGTTTTATTTGGTTATATTGTAGATCAGAAAGGGTATACGTATGCGTGGGTGTGTATAGTGGTATTATTAAGTATCTCGGCAGTGAGTTTATATAGTAAAAACAAAAAATAAAAAATGTCAGCAATGTAAATTTTTTATGAAGAAAGTCTAAAGAAATGCCGAATGAGCGACATTTCTTTTTGAATTTATTGTATAATCGAAATATAAATGAGATTCGTTTTCAATGACGTTCATTTCCTCTTTTGAAATTACCTGTTATTTTAGCCATAATTAGTTGTTTTTCTTTATCGTTATTTGCATGATGTATTTTGTTTAAAAATTTTTCAGCATCATTTCCTTTTAATATCATAATTTGTTTTCCGTAATATTCAATTAAAACCATGTTATTTTTTGTTACCCGATAATGAAACATTCTATCATCTAAACGATTGCGTCTATCAGTATTTTTCATATTACATCTCCATTCTTATTAGTATGTAACAAATGTTACAAAAGAAATTGAAATTATAGTTTGACGCATCCGATTGTATGGTGGAAATTTTGTAAGAAAGAAATACAATAGAGAGTAGTCAAAAATTGAATATGAGAAAAAGGGATCTAGTTTAAATAGAGTGAATGTTAGATAATATTATAAAGTATTTGAAAATTAAAAGATATAGAATAGAATGGATGCACGTTAAGTGAAACTAGATAAAAGAGGGTTCCTATTATGTTAAAGAAATGGTTAATCGTTTTCTTTATTTTTGCTGTTTTTTGTGGAAGTGTCGTTACACTCATACATGCAAATAAAGGTAAGAAATATGATATAAAGGCATTTTCTAATTTAAATGATAAGCGCAAGGACGATATGCGAGAGGTTAGCGTAGCTGAAAAAAAGCGTTATGAAATTGCAGCAGAAAAACTAGATCAATATTTAAAAGACAAAGGATTTAATGGAAGTGTTCTTGTAACAAGTAAAGATCATGTGATTTTACGAAAAGGCTATGGCTATGCGAATGTGCAGGATAAAGTATTAACAACGCCAAGAACGAAATATCGTATTGGTTCTATTACGAAAACGGTCGTTGCTATATCTATTATGCAACTAAGAGAAAAAGGGAAATTGAATATTGAAGACAATATAAATAAGTATATTCCATCGTTTCCAGCCGATAAAAATATTACGTTACGAAATTTGTTAACACATACGTCTGGGTTGCCAGATCAGGGGCAAGGTAGTGTTGACGCAGCTTCACGTTTAAAATTAGTAACATGGATTGGTTCGCAAGCGTTACAATTTCCTGCAGGGACAGGATGGAAATATACAGATTATAATTATATGGTGCTTGCTTATATTGTAGAAAAAATTTCGAACAAACCGCTCGCTGAATATGTGAAAGAAAATATTTTTACGCCTGTTGAAATGCATGAATCTGGAATGGGAGCAACTCTCCCTGAAGATATTTTCTTAGCAAAAGGTTATACAAAAAAAGATGGTGAGTTAATAGATGCACCTCGTTTAAAAATGAATTGGTTGTACGGTTGTGGTGAAATGTATACGACCGTTGAAGATATGAAAAGGTTAGATGAAGCTATTATGGATGGGAAACTGCTATCTAAACAAAGTGTATTAGATATGTTTACTGCATCACCTGCAAGAAAATATGGATTTAGTTTCTATACGTATCCAGATTATTATCATAATCACGGCGTATTAGCAGGTTGGAATACCTTTAATAATTTTAATTGGGATAAACGAACGTTTGTCATATTATTCTCTAACGTACAAAATGGTATGAATGATACATTTAATCAAGAGTTTAGGAAAATGGCAAATGATTTAATAGAAGGAAAATAATGATGGGAAAATCGGTATTGATATGTAATTATCAATACCGATTTTTTTATTTAGCAATGTTTTACTTAATGAACAAGAAGGTAGGGGAGAGCGATTACTATGAGAATAATTTTATATAGGAAGTTAAATGATATGAATGTTACATATAGGAAAGACACTGCATGAAGTTCATCTATTGTATTGAATGTATGCGGAAGATTAATTGGTAAATTTTACATTGATAAAAAGCTTGAGCTTCACATTATGTGAAGCTTTATATTATTGGAGACAAGAGCAGGAGGTTGAACAAATGAAAAAAATAGTAAAGCTTTGTTTAATAAGTGCATTATCTACAGCGATTATTAGTGGATGTTCTTTTGAAGAGAATAATAAAAATGCAAAAGGGAAAGAGGAGGAAAAGGTAGAGGTACAGAAAAGTGCTGGGAAATATACGATGCCGGATGAGAAAGATAAACATGAAGGTACATGGCTGCAATGGCCTCATGAATACACATATGGTGAAGAGTATAAGCAGGAAGTTGAACCTATTTGGGTTAAGATGGCAAGTTCTTTAACTGAGGGGGAAAAAGTCCACATTGTTGCATACGATGAGGAGGAGAAAGAGCGAATCGATAAGCTTTTAATAGATAAAGGACTGAATATGAATAAAATTGATTTCTTTATCGCTCCTACTGATGATGTATGGGCACGAGATAGTGGACCGATTTTTGTTTATGACAATAATAAAAATTTAAAAATATTAGACCCAGCATTTAATGGATGGGGAAAGAAAACGCCGTACAAAAATGATGCTCGTATACGTGAAAATGTGAGTAAACAATCAGGGATTGAAAGAATTGATTGGGGAAAGTTTGTCCTTGAAGGCGGCGCAATTGAATTAGATAGCAATGGGACTGCTTTATTAACTCGAAGTGCGGTAACGAATAAAAATAGAAATCCTGATTTATCAGAAAAGGAAATTGAAAAATATATAAGTGACCTTGGGGTATCAAACTTTATTTGGTTAGATGGAGTGCCTAATTTAGATATTACGGATTTTCATATTGATGGATTTGCTAAATTCCATAATAAATCTACCATTGTAACGATGAAAGAAGATGACCTAGCTGAATGGGGTTTATCTAATAAAGATATGGATACATTGTTAGATGCAAAAAATGCTTCAGGAAAGAAATATAAGTATGAATACTTACCGCTTAGTAAAGAAAAAGTTGTATTAGAAAATGGAAAAACTCTTGATTATAAAGGTTCATATATCAATTATTATATTGGGAATACAGTGGTATTGGTGCCTAATTATAATGATCCGAATGATAAAATCGCAAACGATACGATTCAGAAATTATACCCAGATCGTAAAGTAGTTGGTATTGATGTGAGAGAGCTTTATAAAAATGGCGGTATGATTCATTGTGTGACACAGCAACAACCGATTGCATTGAAGTAATGGATTGGAATTTCGTTATGTTGCTTTTGAGACAAAATAGGTGAAATCCTAACTTTACCTATTTTGTCATTCCTTATTATCTGAAACGATTAAATTTAAATATAATGACAAACGAATTATGGTGTGTATTCGCTTTTCGTTTTATATCAAAAAGGAGAAAAATGTTTGTGTTAAAGAACTTAAAAATAGTATTTTCGTTTTTCCCTATCGTTCTACAGTACATTTTAAATGTAGCTTTGATTTGTTTAGGGATTGTATTAAGTGTGTTTCTTATGAAAGAAGTCGTTCAATTTATACAAGAACTGAAATTAAATGGTGAAGAATCTAGTTATCATTTAATTGATAGTATCGTCGTATTCTTTTTATATTTTGAATTTATTGTAATGATTATAAAGTATTTTCAAATGAATTTTCATTTCCCATTACGATATTTTATTTATATAGGTATAACGGCTATCGTTCGTCTCATCATTATAGATCACGATAGTCCGATAGATTCATTGTTATACGCCTGCGCGATTCTTGTATTAATTAGTGCTTTATTCATTGCAAATTCTAAAATAATGCGTCGTGATTTAGAATAGCGAGCATGTATTGTTTAATTTAAAAAGCTGTTTTATCTTTTGGCCAAAAAAAGGAGTAACGGTATTGAAGGAAATAATTTTAACCAGTTTCGTAATGATAGGGTTTATGATTCTATTATTTAATTGTATACTCTCGTGATTTTAAAGAATAAAAGGTTAATAAGGGAAGAGGTTTTTGTAAATATGGTTCATTACAATAATCAAAATAGTTTACATCAAATATTTACATTAAAGGGAACAGTTATAAGAGATATTTTCCCGCAGATTTTATTATATATTTGCGTTTCAACATTAGTAGTTGTGATTAATTACTATTATGCAGAAATAAAAATTAATCAAACCCCCTGGGTAATTGTTGGAGGAGCCTTAGGCCTACTGTTAGTTTTTCGTACTAACACTGCCTATGATAGGTACTGGGAAGGTAGAAAGTTATTTGGCACGATTGGTGCGTCTACTAGAAATGTAGCAGTTAGTCTTTTATGTTATTGGGAGTCAGAAGGGAAAAAGATTGATCAGGAAAAACTAAAGTTTTTACATTTACTAATTGCTTTTCCTAAAATGGCGAAAGGACATTTGAGAGATGAAAAAGATTTAGATGAGATAAAATCATTGCTTGATATTTGTTCTGATAAGGAAAAAGAAATGTTGATGGAGTCTATTCATTTACCAATTAGTATAGTTTTTCTGTTAAAAACTATACTATCAAAAGGTTTGAAAACAGGTCAAATCCATCCAAATGCAATAATTAATATGGAAGCCGATCTGAATAAGTTGCTTACGGCTGTGGGTGGATGTGATCGTATAAAAACAACACCTATTCCTTTTGCATATTTTGCTCATATTAAAATTTTACTGCTCATATTTTGCGGGACTTTACCGATTGGTCTTGTTGATAGTCTTGGGTGGTTTACAGTACTTGCAACTACGTTTATAAGTTTTGCATTTATAGGGATTGAAGCAATAGGGATTGAAATCGAAGATCCATTTGGTCAGGATCCAAACGATCTTCCGTTAGAAGGGATTTGTATAGGAATAGAAACGCATTTATTAAATTTATATAACCAAAATGTTTTGTTCGAAGCGATGGATATGAACTACGATAAAAAAATTATCTAATCGTTTATCCCGCTTTAATGGGCAGTAAGACCCCCACCTCAAAATTCAGCGGAAGCAAAGAAGTTAGGTGGGGATCAACTGCCCATAAAAGTCCGATTGGTGAAGGCTAATAATCAGTGGGGGATGAAGAAAACCCCCACTGATTAAAGTTTCACTTTATTGTGTATGGCGATTACATTTTTAATATTGTTATAAAATACTTCTTTTTAAAATCTTGTCAAGAGTCAATGCACGGCTTAACGACAGCGTTATATTTTTTATATAAATATATAATATTTCCTCATGCTATAATCCATTCAAGAAATGTGCATGTTTTAAAAGTTGTAATAAAAAATGAAGAGTATTGAGGAAGAGCGGGCTCCTTAATTATTATACAAAAGAGAGGTAAAGAAGATGGAACAAAAACAAAAGGGAATTATTTTTACTGCGATACCAGATGAATCAAATGAATATTATGAACCGTTTTATGAAGAACTTATTTATTTTAATGAAAATTTAAATGGGAAAAAGGGGGCTACAGACCAACTTATTTCTTTATCAGTTGAAGAACAAGAATTCCATACGAGCTTTTTTGAGTATGATGATATTTGGTTAAGAGATGTTGCGCCAGTTGTAACGAATCACCTTGTTAAATTTAAGTATCGACCAAATTATTTGCCAGAGGATCAAGGGCGGTATTTAGATCAACAATTTAATAAATGGTTGAAAAAGAACGACTTTGAATATGTGAAATCACCATTAATATTGGACGGTGGTAATCTTATTTGGAATAAAAAAGATACTGTTATTTTAACAGAACGCATATTTGATGATAACGATGATTGGACAGAAGAGGAAATTATGGAGCAATTAGAGTGGGATTTAGATGTGGGCCGGGTTATTATTATTCCTGCTGAAGAAGGAGATGTACTTGCACACGCAGACGGAATGGTTAAATTTATTGATGAACATACGATGTTTATTAGTGATTTTTTAGGGGATGATGAATTTAGATATCATGTTCAAGAAATTATTCAAGAGCAAATGCCAGAAGCTGAATTTATCGTTGTTCCTTCCTCATATACAGAGAAAGGACAATATGATCAAGAAATAGCATCGGCAAAAGGTTTATATATAAATATGTTAGAAACATGTGATGCTCTTTATGTCCCTAAGTTTGGACTAGCTAAAGATGGGGAAGTTTTACGATATATTCAACAATATACGGAGAAACAAGTTATTCAAATTCATGTTGGCGAAATATCAACTATGGGAGGCGCAATGAATTGTTTAACGTGGTATTGTCCGAGTCATTTGTTACCTTCAAAAATGAAAAGATTAAACAATCAGAATGAAGGTTCTTCAATTAGAAAGTTTTTTGATTGGTTTTAATAATAAAGTTTACAAAGGAAAATGTGTTCAAGGGGTATGTATATGTATACAATTACTGAATTTTCTCGGATTTGTAAAATGAGTACACGGATGTTAAGACATTATGATAAAGAGGAAATATTGAAACCGGCATATGTGAATCCGGTAAATGGATATAGATTTTATGAGCAAGGGCAGCTAGAAATAGCGCTGAAAATTAAAAAGCTGAGGGAGTACAAGTTTCCTTTGCCGAAAATTAAAGTAATTCTGCAGTCATCAGATCAAGATTCATTTATTAAACATATGCAAGCGCAAATAATAGAGTTGTCTCATGAGGTGAAACAAAATTTACAGGTTATTTCTGAAATGAATGAAATGGTCAATATGAATCATGCTTTAAATATTGCTCGCCATAGAACTTATGACATATTAATTGGAACGAGGAATGAAATAACCGTAATTGCTCAAAGGTTACAAATAGATATAGATTATATGGATGATTATTTTTATGACTTATATGAAGAAGTACAAAAAAATAGTTTGCAAATAGTAGGCTCTCCTTCTACCGTTTTTTATGATGAAGAGTTTATGCCGGGTCACAGTGATATTGAATTAAGAATTCCAATTATGGATGGTGACGATAAAGATGGATTACAAGGATGCGAAATAAAAAAGATGCAACAACATCAAATTGTTACTACTATGCATTATGGTAGCTATGACTATATAGGTTATGCTTATATGGCATTAGAAGAGTGGGTGGAAAAGAACGGTTATATAATAGGTGGTAATCCATATGAAGTTTATATAAAGGGACCTGAATGTGATTGTTTAGTAGAAGAGTATGTGACACAAATTTGTTTTTTAGTTACGAAAATAGAATGAAAATAAGGATTGACATTAACATTATGTCAATCCTTATTCTATATACGAAAGCAATTTAACATAATAAGAAGGAGAAAGAATATGAAAAGAACAATCATGATTATTTGTCTGATTCTAAGTATGGTATGGATTTCGGCATGCACTCCTGGAGTAGGAGAAGGGGAGAATGGTAGCGCTGTTCTACCTAATCAGTTACCTAAAAATGTAGTGTTTAAAAATGGTACAATCTATACTTCAAATGGAAAGCAAGACATCGTAGAGGCTGTAGCCATTAAAGAAGGAAAAATTACATTTGTTGGTTCAAACAAGGATGTAGAGGGATTTATAAATGAAGATACGAAAGTGGTGGATTTACAAGGACGTTTTATCCTTCCTGGTTTTGTGGACAATCATAATCATATATTTGAAGCAAAGTCACCAGCGGCAGGGAATTGTAGTGTCTCACCAGATGCTTCACTGCAAAAACAACGCTCGTATTTAAAGGATTGTAAAAAAGATGTGAAAGATGGCGAATGGATAAGTGGAACAGGATTTAGTTTGGAAGAGCTATTAAAAGATATGGACGAAAAAGCAGAACAACAAACGCCATTACAAGTTCTTGATGAGTTATTTCCTAATAATCCAGTATTAATTATGGAAAGAACCTCTCATTCTGTATGGGTTAACTCAAAAGCACTCGAGTTAGCTGAGATAAATAAAGATACGAAAGATCCGCAAGGCGGAAGAATCATTCGGGATCCAGAAACAGGAGAACCGTTTGGTATTCTTTATGATACTGCTGGAGATATCGTGATGGAAAAAGCATGGAATTCCCAGCCGAAACTTTTTGAAAAGAATTACGACGGTTTGTTAGACGGTTTAGATGAAGTTGCGAAGAATGGTATTACTACAGTTGGCGATGGCCGTCTTTATTGGAAACGAGGCTGGTTAGATGTTTGGAATAAAGTAAATGACGAAAAAAAGCTAACAACGCGAGTAGTACTTCGTCCATGGGTATATCCGAATTTAAATGAAGCAGAACAAATGGAGTATTTCAAAAAAATTAAGCGTGATGATGTATCATCTCGAATGCTTATTAATCAAGTGAAAATGTATAGTGATGGAATTAGCATTAACAGTACAGCTAAAACACTAGAAAAATATAAATTTGAGTGGTTTAAAGGAACCCCGTATGGCTTGAACTATATTCCAGAAGAAAAGATGAAATGGTGGTTAACTGAGCTAAATAAAATTGGTTACGGTGCACTCATTCACACAATTGGTGATGGTGGGGTAAGAGAGAGTTTAAATGCAATTGAAGCAGCGAAAAAAGAAGGGGCGAATCAGCCTTATACGCTTACACACGTGGAAATGGTAGAAGATAGTGATATAAATCGTTTTGCTAAATTAGGTATTAGCGCTGACTTTCAAGTAGGGCATGATTTTGCGGAAGATCCAAAACAAAGCTGGGCAAGTACGTATTTTTCAGATCAACAGATGAAACGAATTATGCCGTTAGGGCGAATTTGGAAAACTGGTGCGAATGTATCACTTAGTAGTGATTGGGATGTAAACGAACTGAATCCACTTGTGACGATTTCGAATGCATTAAGCATTGATGACAAGGGCTTGTCTGATGTATACGCAGCTATTGATGCTTATACAATTAAGCCAGCTAAAGCGTTAGGTCTTGATAAAATTACTGGCTCGATTGAAGTAGGGAAATCAGCTGATATGATATTACTAGATGAAGATATTACTAAAATGAGTGCCGATAAGATTCCGAATGCGAAAGTTTTGGTGACGGTTTTACAAGGAGAAATAGTGTATCACAAGGAGAAGTAAAGAGTCACCTTAAAAAGTTTCTACAAGTAAATGAATATATTCCTGTTGACCTTAACACGATGTCAAAGTATAGACTGGACTTACATTCAGAGAAGGGGGGAACATGTATGAGAAATATAGCAAATAGTTTGTTTTATATGCCGGCAGAATGGGAGAAACATGAAGGAACATGGCTCCAATGGCCTCATGATAAAACGCATAGAGGTGAAGGGTACAGAGCTAAGCTGGATGATATTTGGATAGCGATGGCAAAGGAACTTCATTATGGAGAAAATGTGCATATTGTTGTATGCGATGAGGAAGAGAAAGTACATGTCCAATCAAAGTTAATGGAAGCGAAAGTAGATATGGATAAAATTGATTTCTTAGTACAAGAAACTGATGATGTTTGGATACGAGATAATGGACCAATCTTTGTAAAAGATAAAGAGGGAAAGCGTCGCCTAACACACTGGGTATTTAATGGTTGGGGGGATAAATATCCGTATGAAAAAGATGCTATTATACCAACTAAAATAAGTGAAAGGTATAGCATTCCAAAAGTTGAATCTAGTGTCTGTATAGAGGGCGGGGGAATTGAGGTAAACGGAAACGGGACCTTAATGGCAGCGAAAACTTCTATTATAAATGAAAATCGAAATCCTACATTAAGTCAGGAAGAGATTGAAATGGAGTTAACGAAATATTTAGGGGTAACGAATTTTATATGGATAACTGGTATTCGCGGTGAGGATAATTATGATGAAGATACGGATTACCATATAGATGGTGCAGCACGTTTTGTAAATGAAAATACGATTCTGTATGAATATGATCCTTTTAACGAAGGAGAGTCGTATCTTTTGGAGGCGTACGAAAAGCATTATCAAGAATTGCGACAAGCAAGAAATATAGATGGAAAGCCATTTCAGCTCATACCAGTACCAGTAACGAGAAAAATGGTTAAAGGAGCAGATTGTAAAGGCTCGTATTTGAATTTTTATATTGGAAATGAAGTCGTATTGGTACCTATATACGGTGACGAACATGACAAGTTAGGGATGTAAATTATTGAAGGTCAGTTTCCAGGGAGAAAAATTGTTGGTATTTATGTGAATGAATTGTATGCGTATGGTGGTATGATTCACTGTGTGACGCAGCAGCATATAGGATAAAGTGATTCAAATGAAAAAGCATGCAGATTATATATTCTGCATGCTTTTTTCTACAATGCTGAAAATTCTTCAACAAGTTCACTAAAACGATTTAATGCACTTTCAATCGGTTCTGGTGTAGTTAAATCGACACCAGCTTTTTTCAGTAGATTTAGTGGGTAATCTGAACTTCCGCCTTTAAGGAATTCGATATAGTTTTTCTGTGCATTTGGATCGCCGCTTAATAATTTGTCAGCGATTTGAATGGCAGAGGCAAATCCGGTTGCGTATTTGTACACGTAAAATGGACGATAGAAATGAGGAATTCTAGACCATCCGTATTTTACTTCTTCATCAAATACAAGTGAATCACCATTATATTCTCTAAATAGACTTTCATAAATTTCACTGAAGATTTTTTCGTTTAATGGTTTACCTTGCTCAGCCATTTCATGTGTAATTTTTTCAAATTCTGCAAACATGATTTGTGTAAAGAAAGTACCTTTAAAGCTATCGATAAAGTAGTTAATTAAATGATTACGCACGTTCGTTTCTTTCGCTTCTTTTAATAAATAATGGATTAATAACACTTCATTTACTGTAGAAGCGACTTCTGCAACAAAGATGGAATAGTGTGCAGAAATCCTTGGTTGGTATCCGTGCGAATAATGCGTATGCATGCCGTGACCACACTCGTGAGTAAGAGTGAAAAGGCTATTTAAATCATCGTGATGATTTAAAAGAATGAAAGGATGAACGCCGTATACACCAAAGTTATAAGCGCCAGAACGTTTTCCAGGCGTTTCTCTCACGTCTATATATCGTTTGTCTTTAAAGCTTTTTAATGTTTCAATATATTCTTCTCCTAAAGGAGCAAGTGATGCGATCATAATATCAAACGCTTCGTCGTATGGAATATCTTGTTTCACACCCGTTACTAAATCGACGCTTAAGTCATATTGTCTTAGTTCGTCTACATTTAACTTTTCTTTTCGAAGTTCATTATATGTGTGTAAAGATTGAATGTTTTTCTTCGTTGTATCAATTAAATTGTGATATACTTCTTTCGGAACCATATCACCAAATAATGATTTCTCTAAAGCAGATGGATACTTTCTTAGCTTCGAAACAGTAACGTTATTTTTAATTGCAGCAGATAAAGTAGAAGCGATGGAGTTCTTTAATTGAACATACGGTTTGTAATACGCTTTATACGCTTCTTTTCGCTTATCGCGATTCTCATCTTCTATTAATTTTGCATACATTCCGCGTGTTAAGTTCACTTTCTTTCCATCATCAGTCGTCACTTCACCAAAAATAATATCTGCATTATTTAACATACTAAATGTGTGCTGCGGAGAAGAAAGTGCTTCACCCATTTGTGATAAAATTTCTTCTTGATCCTTATTTAATACGTGCTTTTTATAGCGGTACAATTCAAATAAATCTTCTTTATAATATTGCAATCCTTCTGTTTCATCTATGTAAGTATGTAATGTGTTCTCATCGATGCTAAGTAAGAATGGAGAGAAGAATGATTTAGCTGCGCTGACTTTCACATGTAATTGCGATACTTTATCAACAAGTGATTGAGAGTTCGTATCGCGTGTATCTAGGTCAGATTGTAATCGTGCGTAAGCAAACATTAAAGATAATATGCTAGATACTTCTTCGCTCTTCGTTAAATAAGCAAGTAAACGATTGCCGTCGTGAATGTTTCCGTTAAATTCCTTTAGTTCGTTCGTCAATATCTCTATTTTTTTATAATCATTTTCCCAATCCTCAAGTGTGTCGTATATATCAGTTAAGTTCCATTTTTCATTATTAGGTACGTTTAATCGATCTGTAAGTTCTATCATAATCATTTCCTTTCTACATGTGTAGTTACTATATAACTATGAAATACAACAAATTGCAAAAAATCCCTGCTGAAAAATTGAAAAGCATCGCCAAAAGTGGCAATGCTTAAAGGTTATAATGTAATTCCAAATTTCGAATGTAAAAGGTTTGCATATTGTTCGTCTGTAACTGTTTCTTTCGTTTTTTTGCCGTTTTTCGTTACTGTAAGACTATCTTTCGTTAAAGAAGCATGCCCATCTTCTGTAAGTTTTACAATAAGAGGTATTTTATTAAATGGTGAACCTTCATGTTCAACGATAATTTTTTGTGCTGCATTTGCTTTTTCTTCATTTACTGCTTCTGAATAAAATGCATAGCCTAGCGTCCAATCGTCAGCAGAAGATTGATCTAAAAACTCATTGTTTTTACGCATTTCTAACATGTAATTTCCCTTTTCAGTCGTTTCTTTACGAATACGATAATCTCCTGTAACAGAGTGAACGACTTCACCTGAGAATGGGACAGGTGCAAGAGGTAAGTATGATCCGAATCCAACTTCAATTAAATAAAATGCATCCTGATGTTTTAAAACAGTTGCGACATGACCAGAATCAACAGCCCATGTAGAATTTGCTACATTATACACTGTTCCTGAGACGAGATGAACATCGAATCCAGAGTCTTTAAGGAAGTAATACATAGTAGGATTTAATTCATAACAAAGACCGCCACGGTTGTTTACTAAAATTTTTTCTTTTACATTTTCTTTTGATATTTTTTTAAAGTTCTTTTCGAGAACATTTAAGTTTTCAAATGGAACAGTTTGTGCCATTGCTTGCATGATGTGAGGTAAATCTTCAAATGAAACAGTTGCTATTTCTTCTATATGTAATCGTGCGAAAAATTGTTTTTGAAAATCTGTCATGGAAATCCCTCCGTTAAACGATTTATATATATTGTATCTAATATTGAAAGAGGAAACATCTGCATATGTGCGTACGACTAAAGTATGACACCTTTACTTCTAGCTATACATATAGTATGATGATTTCAGTAAATTAGATTTCAATGACTATAATATAAATTAATGAGAGGTGCTTTTTGTGAGTGCGGTAGGTACTAAATAGGAAAAATTTAATGAAATAAATCGGATAAGATCAGGGGATTTTTATGTATATCATACCCCTAACTTTGTCATGGATTTATTTCGATACCTATGAAGATACCTACAATACTTTATAAAGCGTGTAATAAGAGGAGTGCCATATACTTTTTAGGTGGCTTATTTTCTCATACGTTATTACACATGCCTTGTAAATGTAAAAGCTGCGGTATCCCCGCAGCTTTTTTGTATATGTTTTTAATGTATAAAAATGGTAATTGAATAATGTAGAGCTCATTGGAATCTAATGAGTAGGTATCTTCATTTATGAAATATATGAATCATAGTGAGGAGAAATAAAAATGAATACGATGACTTTTGAAAAGTTACAATATAACGAATTAAAAGAAATAGTGAAATCTTATTGTGTAAGTGGATTAGGAAAGGAATTACTAAATAAATTAGAACCGAGTACGAGTATAAAAATAGTAAAGAATCGATTAAATGAAACAACCGAAGCGCGAGCTATATTAGATGCAGAAGGGCATGTTCCTTTCTTCGGCATTTCAAATATTGCTAGTACAATTCAAAAATTAGAAAAAGGGATGATTTTAGATCCAGAAGAATTAGTAAGTGTTTCAGACTTTTTACGTGGATGTAGAAAGATTAAAAAGTTTATGTTAGATAAAGAATTCTTTGCACCGGTATTAGCTTCTTATGCAAATTCAATGACTGAATATAAAAGTATTGAAGAGGAAATTAACTTTTCAATTAAAGGAACTAGTATTGATGCAGCTGCTAGTAAAGAGCTAAAACGAATTCGAAATAATATCGATGCTGTAGATGGAAAAATAAAAGAACGTTTAACGAAGTTTTTAAATAGTAGTGCAAATAAGAAGTATATTCAGGAATTCTTTATTAGTAAAAAGGATGATCGTTATACGATTCCCATTAAATCTACTTATAAAAATCAAGTTGCGGGAAGTATCGTTGAGGCATCTGCAAAAGGTTCTACTGTATTTATAGAACCGCATACCGTTACAAAGTTAAATGTAGAACTTGCAAGTTTAAAAGCAGAAGAAGCAATGGAAGAATATCAAATTTTAGCAACTTTATCAGGAATGGTGTTAGAAAACATTTATAGTATAAAAATTAACATGGAGCTAATTAGCCAGTATGATATGGTATTTGCGAAAGCGAAATTTAGTAAATCAATCGATGGAATAGAACCGAAGTTAAACGATCATGGGTATATTCATTTAGTGAATTGTAAGCACCCGCTTTTAACAGGGTCAGTTGTACCGTTAAACTTTGAAATCGGTCAAGAATACCGCAGTTTAATTATTACAGGACCGAATGCGGGTGGAAAAACAATTGTGTTAAAAACAATTGGATTGTTAACATTAGCGACAATGTCAGGCCTTCACATTGCTGGAGATAAAGAAACGGAAATCGCTATTTTTGAAAATGTATTTGTAGATATTGGTGATAATCAAAGTATCGAAAATGCACTAAGTACATTCTCATCTCATATGAAAAATCTATCTGAGATTATGAGAATGTCAAATAATAATACGTTGCTATTATTTGATGAAATAGGAAGTGGTACAGAACCGAATGAAGGCGCAGCACTTGCAATTTCTATTTTAGAAGAGTTGTACCTTGCGGGATGTATTACAGTTGCGAGTACGCATTACGGAGAAATTAAACGATTCTCAGAAATGCATGATGACTTTATGAATGCAGCGATGCAATTCAATAGTGAAACGTTAGAGCCGCTTTATAAATTAGTAATCGGTAAATCAGGGGAAAGTAATGCACTTTGGATTGCAAATAAAATGAACGTAAAAGAGCATGTACTGAAAAGAGCAAAAGAGTATATGGGAAATAAAGAGTACGCTTTAGAAAAAGTGAATGAAAGTAAAATTAGAAAACCGAAATTTGTGCAGGAAAAAAGGGGAAAACATTATGAGTACAAAATTGGTGACCGTGTAAATTTATTGGATCATGATGATTTTGGTATTATTTATAAAGAAATAGATAACTTCTATAACGTCGTTGTATATTATAACGGTGAATTCGTTGAAGTAAATGTAAAACGTATTACATTAGAGGTAGCAGCGAAGGAATTATACCCAGAGGGATACGATTTAAATACACTATTTGTTAATTATAAAGAGCGAAAAATGCAACACGACATTGAGCGTGGATCGAAAAAAGCGCTTCGTAAAATTCAAAAAGAAATAAAAAAGAATAGAGGATAAATTAAAATGGTAACGATTAGACAAGAGCAAAAAAATGATTATAGAAAAATAGAAGAAGTTGTAAAAGAAGCATTTTTAAATGAAGAATTTAGCGATAAAACGGAACATGAACTTGTAAAGCGTATTAGAGAATGTGACGCGTTTGTTCCAGCGTTATCTATTGTTGCGGTAGATGAGGAAATAGTTGGTCACATTATGTTATCTAAAATTACGATAGAAAAGGATGGAGCTTCTGTAGATTCATTAGCGCTTGCACCAGTATCAGTTGCTACGGGCCATCAGAAAAAAGGAATTGGTGTAAAGCTTATTGTAGCTGCTTTAGAAAAGGCGAAAAAACTTGGATACGGGTCAGTTGTAGTATTAGGACATCCAGAATACTATCCGAAATTTGGTTTTAAGAAAGCAAGTGAGTGGAATATAAAAGCGCCATTTGAAGTACCAGATGAAGTGTTTATGATGATGGAATTAAGGGAGAATGCTCTTGAAGGTGTAGAAGGGATTGTACAATACTCGAGTGCCTTTTCTGAATAAAAGTACCGAGTAAGAAATGTAATCATACAAAACGCTATCTTTTTGTTGAAATGTACAGAAAGGTAGTGTTTTTTATTAAGCAGATTTACTTACATATATTTTGCTCAATGAATAATTAAGATGGTAAAATTGATATAGAAATGTAAAGGGAGCGAAGAGAATGAATAAGCGAGAAACAGATAGCAATGAGAATGTAGTTACGTTATATGTTACAAGACATGGTAAAACAATATTAAATACGAATCATCGCGCGCAAGGTTGGGCAGATTCTCCGTTAGTAGAAAAAGGTGTGGAAGTAGCCACAAATTTAGGAACGGGATTAAAAGACATTCATTTTACGAATGCGTATAGTAGTGATAGCGGCCGTGCGATTGAAACTGCTAATTTAGTATTAAAATATAGTGAGCAATCAAAATTGAAACTTGAGCAAAGAAAAGATTTACGAGAATTGAATTTCGGTATTTTTGAAGGTGAAAAACTTGAAAATATGTGGGATGTGGTTGGAAAAGCTGCAGGCGTTGCATCACCAGAAGAACTTATGAAGTTTTCTATTCAAGAAGTGATTGACCTTATTAGAGCAGCAGATCCTACGAAACAGGCGGAAGATTGGGAATTATTTTCTACTCGTATAAAAGCAGAGATTGATAAAATTAGTGAAGAAGCTGCTAGACATGGAGGTGGCAACGTTTTAGTTGTCGTTCATGGGCTTTTGATAACTGCGTTAATAGAAATGATAGACAGTAGTAAAACAAAACTTGGAGTAGAAAATGCTAGTGTGACGAAGATTGTATATCAAGATGGAACATATACAGTCGAGTCGGTTGGAGATATGAGTCATGTTGCAAAAGGGAAAGCGAGTGTGGAAATATAAAAAATCACATATAGAAATAAGAAAAGGAAGGTAGAGAAATCTAGCTTCCTTTTCATTTTTTAGTATATTATTTATTGGTTTGAATCTGAATTTTCTGCTAAAAATGCACCGTGAAAATTATTGTGATGGTATAGTTAGAAAGTAGGAATAACAAATTGTTTTGCAGCTTATTGGAGGCATGTTAGTCTAGTCTTACATTTCATCTCGAAATTTAAGTAAGTTTACGAGAAATAAAACAAAATAAGGAACGTGTGAATATGGATCGAATATATTTTGTGGACAACCCGTGGCCTAACGGTCATCGAATTGTTAATTTTAAGTGGAGTGCACATTTTAAATATGCAAAGGAAGACGAGTTAAATGGTATGGCGGGTTTGTATTTTGATTTGCATTTAGAGACCGCGGATTATGATGAGGAAGATTTGGATGAAGAAGATGAAGAGGATGAGGAAGAAGATGAAGATGATTGGCACGCTAAGATTGTATGGAACAATTTCCATAGCTGTACTTTGTCATCAGAGGAATGGGATTTTAAAGGGTTTCGTGTAGGAAGTGATGAGGCGCCTTTTAATTTGGATACGCTAAATGGGAAGAAATTTGCAATTGATTTTTTATCCGAAGATGAGCAGAAGGACTTAGATTTAGAGTTAACTGCATTTGATGTTTATTTACTTGGACATGATGCGTCAGCCTTTCATAATATTAAGTTTACTAGATTAGAAGGGCAGACATATCAAATTGAATGGAAAGGGAAATTGGCACTTGCGTATATTGGTGATTATGAATTTAAATATGATTTTCATACACTAATTTCCTCAACATCATTTAGTGGAATTAATATTCCTAATGATATAGATGATCATGAGGCATATGTTTTGCTAAAAAGATTTGTTAGTAATCCAGTATTGTTTGAATTGCAACGTGATAATGGGGATAGACGATTTGTATTTAAATAAAGGTATATTGTGCTTTCGCGAAATATATGAGTAAATACTGTATTCGACATAACTAATAACTTAAGTGTCGGAAAATTCAAAGAAAATGATACATAGTATGTAATTTATGTTCAGTTCTAAGAAGAAGAGAATATTAACAAGTATATGGAGAAGTGATTATGTTGATTAAATTCGTTCATTTGTTATTTGGAAAGCCGTGTGAAAAAGGTGATTCGTTTCAAACTAAGTTTCCACATTTTATTTATTGGAGTGCAGTTATATTTTATTTTTTTGGAATGCTATTATTTGGGATTCTTTCTTTTATTGATACTATATTTATTGGATCGTTGATATCCGGAGGTTTGTTTTTCCCTTTAATATTTAGATTCATTTATTTTATAAACTTAAAAATGAGGGGCCTAGAAAGAGAAGTATAGACAGAAAAAATATAAATAACGGGTAATGGAAAGAAGCGAAATTGAACATTAATAACATTAAAAAGGAAGCAAAGAAATACATTCTAGCTTCCTTTTTTAATTGGAACGATTATGGGATTAATAAAATCTTCCCAGTACTTTTACGGCTTTCTAATAATTCATGAGCACGGGCACCGTCTTGTAAAGAGAATGTAGTAGGGCTCGCAATGTTTAATTTTCCACTAGCGATCCAATCAAATAATTGAGTAGAGCGCTGCTTACGTTCTTCAAAAGTAGTAAGTACGTTCCAAAGGTCTCCGCCAGTTAAAGTTTTTGAAGTATCCATAAGCATACGCGGATCTACAGGCGCAGGATTACCACCAGCCATTCCGTAAAATACGACAGTACCACCAATTTTAGTAGCGTTAAAACTTTCCTCAAGTGTAGAGCCTACTGATTCATATACAACATTTACTCCAGTACCATTTGTTATTTCAAGTACTTTCGTAGGCCATGCTTCCGTATATAAAAATACGTGATCAGCACCAGCTGAAGTGGCTACGCTTGTTTTTTCGTTTGATGATGTAAGGCCGATTACTGTTCCACCCAGTAGTTTAATCATTTGAATAAGAAGCTGCCCAACACCACCAGCTGCGGCGTGTACTAAAGCGACATCACCTTGTTTTATTTGATAGCTATCTTTCGTTAAATAATGTGCTGTTAGACCTTGTAATAAGACAGAAGCGGCTGTTTCAAAAGAAATAGAATCTGGAAGTGGGATTGCTTTTTCTGATGGAACAGCAACTAATTCTGCATTTGCAAATGGAACGTCAGCAAATGCAATACGGTCTCCAGCATTGATAGTGGTAACGTTAGCTCCTATTTTTTCAACAATACCAGCGCCTTCATAACCTAATATATAAGGCGGATTGCCAGCGAGATGATAATCACCGCGGCGTCTATAAATATCGGCGAAATTTAAACCGATTGCTTTTGTGCGGACAAGAATTTCATTTGGACTTATGATTGGATCATGTATTTCTTTATATTGTAGTACATCTGGATTACCGAACTGTTCGAAACAAAGTGCTTTCATATGGAATACCTCCATTTATATTGTTTGTCGATGCTCTTTATCATACAATATAAATAATAATAGAAAAAGATGATTATTCCGATGGAATCAATCGAAAATATCGATTGAAAAGAGGGACGATAAATGGAGATAAAACAATTAATTACATTTAAAGTAGCTGCGGACACTTTGAACTTTACACAAACTGCGAAGAAATTAAACTTTGCTCAATCGAGCGTAACAGCGCAAATTAAAACATTAGAAGCTGAGCTAGGTACGCCGCTATTTGAAAGATTAGGAAAACGTCTTTTCTTAACTGAAGCGGGCAGGAAGTTTCAATTATATGCTGATAAGATGATTGCACTTAGTAATGAAGCGAAAATGGCTGTGAAAGATGATGAAGAAATAGCAGGTACGTTAATAATTGGTGCGCAAGAAAGTCAGTGTACGTACAGGCTTCCTTCCATATTAAAGAGGTTTAAGACACAGTTTCCTCAAATAAAGCTTATATTTAAACCAGCACAGTCCAATAAAGATGCGAAGGAACAATTGATGGAGGGGAAAGTAGATCTTGCATTTATTTTGGACGAATGTAAAACGGAAGATGTTTTACATGTGGAGCCGCTTATGAAAGAAGAATTAAAAGTAGTAGCTGCTCCAGGGCATCGTTTACTCGAGCAAACTTCCGTTTCTATAAAAGATTTAGAGAAGGAAACACTCTTGTTAACAGAACTAGGGTGCTCATATCGGACTTTATTTGAAGAGCTATTTCGTACAGAAGAAGTGTATCCGGCAAATAAGATTGAGTTTGTTAGTGTCGAGGCAATTAAACAATGTGTCATTGCGGATTTAGGTATAGCAGTTTTGCCAGCAATAGTAGTAGAAAAAGATATACGAGAGGGAGCGATAAAAGAGTTACATCTAGAAAATACTATCAATCCAATTTTTACACAAATTGCTTGGCATAAAGATAAATGGATGACAGCGCCGTTGCAACAATTTATTGATGTAACGAGGGAGTTTTTTACAACGGATTAAGTGGAGAAATATTTATTTTATATAAAAGAAAAAATGGCAATTTTGTATAAAGAACCGATGCTTGAATGAAACAAGTATCGGTTCTTTTATGTTTTAAATAAAGAATGCTATAAAATGTGTATTTCTCAACTTTTTTTCTTATACGGATAAGTAAATTTCTTCGTATATTCCAATAATCGTAAGGGAATTTACAACGTTTATTCGTTTCTGTAAGATGCCTCTAGGAAGCATGAAAGGAGGGGCGTACATAGGTGATAACTTGTCTTTATTATACGTACTTATTTTGAGGGAGGAGATTGAGAATGTTTAAAAAGTTAATGAAAGTGTGTGTGTTAAGTGTAGCGAGTGTAGGAGTATTATTTAGTTTCCAAGGAAGTACATTTGCAGCTACTGATTTAAGTAGTTATTATGACGGGAAAAATCCAGCAACAACGAAAGTATACGGAGGTAGTACAACATGTGATGCAGATGGATTTAATGCAAAATCTACAGCAGTATACGAAGGTAGTAAAAAGGTTGGGACAGTGTATTTACGTTACAGTAATAAATGTCATGCTGCATGGGCTAAGTTGGTGTTAGATCAACCAGCACCAGCTGTTTCGGGAGGGGTGTATGCGTACGCTGTTGTGAATAAATACAAAAATGGTGTATTCCAAAAATCAGTTACTTCTAATCAGGGGAACGGCACAATAAAAACAGGTCAAACGAGCACGTATACAGGAATGGTATTTGATTTAACTGCAGATTTCGGATACACAGCAGATGCTGAAGCAGTTACGTTTAATAACGGTTACGGGAAAACAGGACGCTATTAAAAAGGAGCGAAGTGCTATGAAGCTTTTAATAAAGGTAAGTGCATGTTTATTGCTATCTTTACTCGTTGTAACTAGTATGTTTAGCACAACTAATAGAGATAAAGCGTATGCGGAAGACCATTCGTATGATGGGAAAAGTCCGTATTACAATAGTTGTGATCAATCAGCAGTAACGAAAGAGAAGAAATGGATTGATTCAAATTCTTATGTAGAATTAAAATTTAGCACGACGTGTAAGACAGCATGGGCAAAAGTTACTGTAACTCGCCCAGCAGTTTACAATATTGAAGCTGATGCAAGAATCGTAAGAAAAACAGATGGAAAGGCATATACTTGCGGAAGTGCTGGAGGAAACGGTGTTGTGAACAAAGGGCAAACATCATGCTATACGCCAATGGTATATGATTTAGATCCAAGAAAGGCGCAAGCGCAGGGGAAACATGCCATTCCGAATAGTGATGCATATAATTATGCTGAGACGATCTGGTATTGATGATATTATAAAAATTTTAAGATAGCATGTTTCATGAGCATGTTTTGATTGGTTTTCAAAACATGCTCAATCTATATTTATACTAATCTTTTCGATAATTTGTGACTATAGAATTAACTAAGATCTGTGTCAGGGGGAGTATATCCAAGGTGACGAGCCATTGATACAATTTGTCCTTTATGATGAAACTCATGTGTCTCCGTATGAGTTAAAAGCCATAGCGGGGTTGTGCTCCAAGGTTCTTTTTGCCACTTCACTTCATTTGCTATATTTTCGAGCCACCGGTCGTTATATTCATCTAAGAAACGTTGTACAACCTCATCTACTAACTTAAATCTAGCACGGACTTTCGCAACATCTGCATGTTCAATTTCATAATCACTAGCGAATGAAAAATCTGCTCGCTTTTGTTTAAATGCGAATGATCCAAGCCAGTATCGATAGCAATCGGCTACATGAATATGCGTCTTTATAATGCTACCGTTCCCGAAATTAGGAACAGCGCTATGTAATTTTTCTAGCGGGATTTCCTCCAAAAATGTAAATAGAGTTTCTCTTGTAGAGCTAATAAGATTATATTGTTGTTTTAAAACATGTAACATGAAATTAACACTCCTCTTTTACTTACTAAACTATTTGTGTAGTAAGTAATTCTATATTTACGAGGATGGAACCTTTTTATTATTTTTAGTAAGCATATTAGATGTTTTTCTTAATCGTTTCTGATAGATTAAACAAGGTGAAACTTTAATAAGTTGAACATTCTTAGTTCATAATAAATTGTACATCAAGAAGGAGAACGATAAAATGAATAGACTAGTTGGTTTAAAACAATTTGAAATAACGCGCGGTGCATTACTTAAATTTATGGGAACATTAGATGATAAAACTGTAGATACGCAGCCAGAGGGCTTTAACAATACAATTCGCTGGCATATTGGTCACGTGTTAACAGCAGCAGAAGTTTTCATGTTTGGAAAAGAATTCAAACAATTACCAACTGAATATCCAGGTATGTTTGGATATGGATCAAGACCATCTAAATGGGAAAAAGAAGGGCCATCACTAGAAGTATTAACGGCTCAATTAAAAGAACAAGCTAAACGTATTAACGAAATTCCAGCAGAAGCATTTGAAAATAAACTTCCAGAGCCATTCCTAGGGTTGGAAACAGTAGGGGAACTTTACGGCATGATGCTTTATCATGAAGCGGATCATATTGGTCAAATGAAAGCGATGGAACGTATTATTAAGGCTCTTTAGTTTTGGTAAAGTTTAATTGTATACAAAAAAGGGTAGATAATTTATTATCTACCCTTTTTTTGTCTAACTTCTTAAAGGATTTAGGGACTATC
Organism: Bacillus luti; assembly: GCF_001884105.1. Lineage (GTDB taxonomy): Bacteria > Bacillota > Bacilli > Bacillales > Bacillaceae_G > Bacillus_A > Bacillus_A luti. Next base: position 177,616 of record NZ_MACI01000057.1, read on the forward strand.
ATCGTAATGCTGATGAAGAAGGGTAGGGAAGAGATCTATTAGGATAAAGAAATATTCTAATTTTTATGGTGTGATTATTAAATGTGGTATTCCTAAATATGGAATATACGTATAATAAAAGAGAAGAACTAGAAATAGGGGTGAATATTATGATTACATTAGAACAAAAGTTGGAGCAATACACACATACATATGGACAGTTAAAGGGAGAACTAAAATGGAAAACGAGTGATTCTCGAACAGGAATGATGATTGCTGCTATGTATGCAGGTAGTGATAAATTGTTTGATCTCGGACGTTTTTTAGAAATTAGTAGTTATATTAAGAATCAGGTAGGGATGTTTTCATACTTAAAGTCTTATCATCGCTTTGTAGTGGCTGCAACATTAGATATTCACTTTACAGATTACAAGAAAGCTTTCCGAAAATTTTTAGATTTATATGAACAATTGGTCATTGGTGGCTTTAGCAGGAGTATATTTACTTATCTCGCAGCAACTGTGCTTTTAACAGAAGAAAATGAACAGCAGGGCACACACATTCAGCGCTCGATGCAAGTATATAAACGTATGAAAAAGGATCATCTCTTTCTTACAGGTACAAGTGATTATCCGCTCGCGGTTTTACTAGCAGGACAATCAGAGGATGTAGAAACACTTATGGACCGAGTGGAACGTCTTTATCAGAAACTAGCGAAAGCTGGCTTGCGTAAAGGGAATGACCTTCAATTTTTGAGTCATATTCTTTCATTAAAGAAAGATGTCAGGGAAGAAATGTTAGTTGCAAATTGCACAAACATATGGAATTTGTTAAAGCAAGAAAAGGTAAAAGTGAAACAGATGCATTACCCAGCTATTGGGCTACTAGCGTTACTTGAGGATGGAGAAAAAGAGATTCATTCTATTAAAGCATTGATTGAAAAACTGCAAGGGGAGAAATTGTTCCGTTGGCATACCGATGCAAATATTCTTATTGCTATTCAATTGTTCGTAAGTCAAAAAGGTGCGGAAAGTAACGTGAACAACACAGGTTTACAAACTATGATAGAAGTCCTCGTACAAGCACAACAGGCAGCTATGATGGCAACGATTGCCGCTTCATCTGCAGCAACTTCTTCTGCTAGTAGTGGTTCATAATGTGTGACTGCTTATGCTCTTGTAAATTATAACTCCTTTGATAAGGACGGTTAAAAAAACAGTTAGCCCATTACTCTCTAATGAGTGGTGGGCTAACTGTTTTTACATAATCAGCGTTACCTTTTCGACTCCTTCAAATATTTGAGCTGTGTAACAATCATAATGCTAATAACAACGAGTAAAAACCATGAGCTAATTTTGCTTAAGTGAACGAGATTCCACGCTTCCCGTTGATTTGGATATTGCCATGCTCCGAAAAATGTGGCGATATTCTCTGCAATCCAAATGAAGAAACCAATAAGAAAAAAGGAGAGAACGAGAGGCATTTTATACGTAACGCCTTGTAATGAAAATTCTACAAATGTCCGAAAGAAAACGATGAATAAAAGTAAAGTTAATACCCATCTAAAGTCATATAGAAAATGATGTGTAAAAAAATTAAAGTAAATCATAGCGCCTAACGGTATGGCAAACATAGCTTTCGGCCAATGACACATTTGCAAATGCAATCTTCTCCATGCTTGGCATATGTAACTTGCGACACTCGCATACATAAAACCGCTGTAAAGTGGAACTCCGAACACTTTTGAATATGCCTCTTCAGGATAACTCCATGAACCGAAATGTACTTTATATATTTCTAGTAAAAGGCCGATGAGGTGGAAGACAGTAATTACTTTTAATTCGTCTTTCGTCTCAAGTCCAGTCTTGTACATAATCCACTGCATAAGAAGACATACGATGAGTATGAAATCATAGCGATATAACCCTGGGATAGAAATGATTTTTGAAAGGGCTAGTGTTAAGAAAATAACGACTGGGAATAAGCAAGATAATGCTTGTTCGTAAGTAAAGTAGAGTAGTTGTTTTACATAAAACATATTTTCACCTTCTGTGAGTTCTTGTTTTGATTGAATAGTCTGAAGAATAATTAAGTATACTATAGTACTAAATAATAGAAAACAATAATTGGTTTGTTTGAAAAAATAAAAAACTGTAAAATGAAGTTAATTCAATGTAGAGGAGTTGTGCCAATGTCAGCGCTTATTGTAAGTATCCCGTTTATAGAGCAGTTTATGGAAGTAGGGGATAAATAGGCTAGAATAAGTATCCCCGTTATTTAATAAAGGGGGAGTTTGAAATGACAATGAATCTTTTTCAAAATAAAGCTATTACATTATCAGCTATTAGAGAAACGGATGCGAAAGTAATGGTTACGTGGCAAGAGGATAGTGAATATTTAAGAAATATAGATACAGATTTGGCATTCCCGCAATCGTTACATGAAATAGCGAGTGACAGACTATTAAGGGGACGGAAATCGAATAGTGTTTCTTTCATGTTGAGGACAGTTCAAGATGAGCGTTTAATTGGTTTTGTTGCAATTCATGGCATAGAGTGGAATAACAGAACAGGGTTATTAGCAATTGGTATAGGAGATGTAAATGATAGGGGAAAAGGATATGGGAAGGAAGCAATACAACTTATTTTAAAGTATGCCTTCTATGAAATGAATTTACACCGTGTTGGCCTTGATGTCATTTCGTATAATAAAGCAGCCATTGCATTGTATAAAAAAATGGGTTTTCAGATGGAAGGTTGTATGAGAGAAGCAGTTCAAAGAGATGGAAAGTGTTTTGATCGTATCATTATGGGCATATTGCGAGATGAATGGATTATGCTACAAGATTAGAAAGTACATTCAATATTATACATGTAATATGCAGGAGATATAATATTAATTGGCGAATTTTTACAGTGTATTGATTGCATTTATAAGGAGTTATGTGAGATGAACTTAGAAAAAGCAAAACCAGTAAATGAAGAGGTCGCTGAATTAAAAGAACTAATTAAAGAATTGCATGGAAGTGTACACCAACTTCAAAGTGAAGTACAGCAACTAAGGCACGAAAGACCAGTTGTTGAAGTGAGAAAAGGTGTTCAATTATCACCAACAATTGTTGGACAAATTGGTGGTATGATTTTAGGTGGTTTAGCAATTATAGGGATATTTTGGTGATAAAAAAGGTTTGCAGCATCATGCTGCAAACCTTTTTTATTTGACGATATAATTTCATGCAATACAACTTTTACATTAAATAACGTAAATAAATGTAAGCATGTGATAATAATAAAGCGATGATCGTTAATGGTAAGCCAATTTTTAAGAAGTCCATATAAGAGAATCCATGTCCTTCACGTTTTGCAATACCAGCAACGACTACGTTTGCGGATGCACCGATTAATGTTCCGTTTCCTCCTAAGCAAGCTCCAAGTGATAACGCCCACCATAGTACTTCGATTTGCGGAGAATCAACAGATAGTCCGAGTCCTGTAGCTAAATCTTGAATAAGTGGTATCATTGTCGCGACAAATGGGATGTTGTCAATTGTCGCAGATGCGATGCCGGATACCCATAGGATAAGTATCGCAGCGAAACCGATGTCGCCATTTGTTACTTCAAGTACTTGTTGTGCAAGAGAAGAAATGAGTCCGATATCAATTAACCCGCCAACGAGAACGAATAGTCCGGCGAAGAAGAAAATGGTTACCCATTCAACGTGGGCGAATACATCTTCAATATCATGTTCTTTCACGCCGATTAACATAAGAAGTGTAGCACCTGTCATCGCGATAACCGCAGCGTCTACATGAATAATAGAATGAAGTACAAAGCCTAAAATAGTTAGTCCTAAAATCGTAATCGATTTTAAAAGGAGACTTCGATCTTTAATATATTCTTTTTCATTTAATGCCATTAACAATTTAATTTGTTCAGGCGTTGTTTTTAGTTTGTTGCGATACATGAAGTAAATAATGCCAAGTGTTACGATAGAAATAATAATTACGATTGGAGCTAAGTTAAGTAAAAAGGCATTAAAATCTAAATGCTTATTTGCTGATCCAATCATAATGTTAGGTGGATCACCGATTAATGTTGCTGTTCCGCCTATATTTGAAAATAGTACTTCTGAAATCAAATAAGGAACAGGATTTACTTTTAAAATACGTGTAATGGACAGTGTAACAGGTACGATTAATAAGACGGTTGTTACGTTGTCCAAAAATGCAGAACCGACAGCAGTTAATAGGGAGAGTAATAATAAAATGCGAATCGGTTTTCCGCCAGCTGCTTTTGCCGCTTTAATGGCTACAAATTCAAAAACGCCTGATTGACTCGTAATATGTACGAGAATCATCATCCCGATTAAAAGGGTAATCGTTTCCCATTGAATATGTGATGTGAAAGCGGTATGTAAATCTACAACTCCAAAAATAACCATAATAGCAGCACCGAATAGTGCGATTACAGCACGATTCAATTTCTCAGAAATAATAAATCCGTACGTGACTAAAAATACGGCAATTGCAAAATAATATTGCCAATTTGCTACTTCATGTGCTGATTGTTCCAATCGTGTCACCTTCTTTAAAGTATGTATTCAATTGTAAACATGCATCCCTCTGCATAATTTATATTGTAGCAAATTCAAAAAAGAAAGAAAACTATTTAACAAAGTGAAGGAAAAAATGTGTTTTTTACATATGATATAAAAAAATAAAGAAACACAGTGCAAATTATTAGGAAAAGTGAGAGTTGTCCTCTAATATAGAGATAGCAATTTACATTATTTTTGCGTAAAATGGTTTAAAGAGGTGAATTCCGATGGAAATAGTAAAAGATAGTTCTCTTATTCAAAATGAAATTGAACGTTTTGTAAATAAAGATGTATATATTCATTTAGAAACGACGAACGGAGCGTATGCGTCACACTTTAATGAAAAGATGATGACAGTTGGAGCATTCATTCGAAATGCGATTATTCGCTTTGAACGCGGGAAGATTACTGGAACAAACCCATACCGAGTTGGTCTAAAGATGGATCATGGTTGGGTATATGCAGAAGGTATTACGCACTGGGAAGTAGACGGTCAAGAGCGTTTATTACTAGCAGGGCACGATAATCAAGGTCGCTTAGCGGTAGCGCTTGAGTTAAGCTTAACGCCATTTAAGTAAGAAGGAGGGAAACTTATGGAGAGACATGTACTTGTTGTATTTCCGCATCCAGATGATGAAGCATTTGCTGCGGGAGGAACAATTCGCTTATTAACAAATCAAGGAGTACCTGTAACGTATGCGTGCGGTACTCTAGGACAAATGGGACGTAACATGGGTAAGAACGTATTCGCTAACCGTGAAACGATTCCAAATATCCGTGAGAGAGAATTAAAAGATGCGTGTGAAGCGATGGGAATCAAAGATTTAAGAATGCTTGGTTTCCATGATAAAACGTTAGAATTTGAAGATGTTGATTTCGTTGCAGATAAAATTGAAGCAATCATTCAAGAAGTAAATCCATCTCGAATTATTACATTTTATCCAGAGCACGGCGTACATCCAGATCATGATGCATTTGGCCGCGCTGTAGTTCGCGCCGTATCACGTATGTCAAAAGAAGAACGTCCAGTTATTCATGCGGTTGCAATTACGAAAAATCGCGAAGCTGTACTAGGTGAGCCGGATGTTGTAAATAATATTAGTGAAGTATTCGAGCATAAATTAGCTGCACTAGGTGCACATCGTTCGCAAACAGAAGCGATGCTTGAAGAAACGCATGCAAAAATAAAGAATAAAGATGCAGCAACACTAAAATGGTTGCAACTTGAACAATTTTGGACTTATAAATGGGAGTAGGCTAGAAGATTTCCTTCTAGTAGCTCTTACATAGAAAAAGCACCGTCACTTGTAACGGTGCTTTTTTCTTTATTCTCCTTCTATTTGCAAGCAACCTTCACTTTTATCTCGTACTCCATTCTTTTACGAATTCATCATGGTATGCTTCGCTCCAATGGTATGGTTGCAATTCTTTTAATGGTTTGAAAATAATATCTTGTTTAGAATTTGTAATAGCGCATAGTACTTCTGGTCCCCAATAAAATAAACGTTCTTGGCATACACCACAAGGTGATAATACTTTTAACTCAGAATGCTCATTTTCTCTTGCAAGACAAATGGAATGTGTAACTTTCTTATGAAATTTATGTGCTTCTAAAATAGCACCTGTTTCCATACAAAGTTCTGTTGAAGCATTGATTACGTCTGGGGCAACACTTGTAAAAATGGATCCATCTTCTACACGAATTGCTGCAGCTCCGCCCCAACCATGTGGGTATCTTTGGTCAATTAAACTTTTCACTGCATCATATAATTGTTGTTCAATGCTCAATTGTATTTCCTCATTTCTACGTGATTTTTGATTTAATGACTGTTATTTCTTATTAATACCGATAAAAAAGAATAGACACCCAATTTCAAACTATGAATGCAAGAATTATTCTTCATCTGCATACTTTTCCTCTAAGGCAATTAATAGAGGAATTGATATAGTTACAAGAATGATTAAAGTGGTTATAAAAGATTTAGAAAGAGAAAAAGAACCTTCGATTAAAGGTGATAAAAACTTGAATGAAAGTATACTTGTTATTAAGGAAACTACTAAAAAGCTAAAAAGAGACACATTTTTATTTTTGATAGATGTTTCTATAAAATCTTTAAGACAGCTTATGACGACAAATATAGTTAATATAATAAGAGAAATAAAATAATGTGTTACATTTGTCATACTAATAGTAGAATCGTCTATTATGTAAGCAAGTAACTTAGATACTAACATACCGCCAAACAAGAGAATGATAAAAGCGAGTAATTCTGTTGACATATAAGTGCTGAAATTAACTTTCTTTTTAAAGAGTTTATAGCTTAGAGTAGCCTGGATTATTTGCAGGGTAAATAGAGCGATAATCCACACATAATAGATAATTGGTAATTCTCCTGAGAATAGAGAGATTAGGAAATTTAGTACTGTCTTTAAAATTTCAATCATTACGAAAGGCCTCCTGTTTATAAGCTTGCAATATTAAAATATACTAGTCTATCGTTTAATAATTAAATTTGCGAATTTAAACTATTTCTAATTATTCCGTAAAAAGGTAATTTTATCAAGTTATCTTTTTAACGAATCCTCCAAGGCCGGGCACTAGAAAAAGAAACACAATATGTAATATAATTGAAAAAGTATATTTAAAAATCGATGTTAATATTACCCTCCTATAAGTATTAACATACGTAATTGAGGTGTTTTCTTTGTTGTTTTATGATCGAATTTCTATAATGGCCCCTCCTGTTCCGTAGCTTAGGAAAGTCTTTTTATTTCTGAGATTTTCAAAGTTATAGGAGGGTATGAAAAATGAAAAAAGTCTCAGTACCATCACTTTTGTTAATGATCATTCTTGTAGCATTTCCGCAAATTAGTGAAACGATTTACACACCGTCTTTACCTGACATTTCAAAAGCGCTACATGTAAGTAATAATGAGGTACAGTTAACGCTTAGTGTGTATTTTGCTGGATTTGCTTTAGGTGTATTTTTTATTGGATGGTTATCAGATATAATTGGTCGTCGCCCAGCAATGTTATTTGGAATTGTTATATATGGCGTTGGGAGTTTCTTATGCTTTATTGCAAATTCCATTGAGGTTTTATTGGTAAGTCGTTTTATTCAAGCGTTTGGAGCAAGTGCTGGCTCTGTTGTGACACAAACGATTCTTCGTGAAAGTGTAGAAGGGCATAAGCGGCATATTATGTTTGCTCAAATCTCGGCAGTCATTGCTTTTACACCAGCGATAGGACCGTTAATTGGTGGCTTTCTTGATCAAATGTTTGGATTTAAAATCGTATTTTTAAGTTTAGTAGTAATGAGCGTCGGGATTTTTCTGTATACGTTTGTTTCTCTTCCAGAAACAAAAACGGACTCAGTAACGAATAAAATAAATGTGTTTTCAGTATTGAAGAGGTTAATTACAAATCCGAAAGTAGTAACATATGGGCTATTAATTGGAGGAGCAAATGGTGTTTTATTTAGCTATTATGCAGAAGCACCGTTTATCTTTATTGAATACTTTCAGTTATCGCCAAGTATGTATGGATTTCTAGGAATTGTTGTTGCGTCTGCTTCTATTATTGGAGCGAAAGTTTCAAAACGATTGCTTGCCACCTATAAACCAGAGAAGATTATATATATCGGTTGTCTTGTAATGACAGGGGGAGCTATTCTTTTGTCTGTTATTACGTTTGTTGGATCAAATCCGAATGTAATATATATGATTGTATTTTTAATAGCGATGTTTATATTGCTATTAGGAATTGGGGTGGCGTTACCTAACTGTTTAAGTTTAGCATTAGTAGATTTTCAAGATGTCATTGGTACAGCTGGAGCATTGTTTAGCTTAGGCTACTATGTAATTGTAACGATGACAATTTTGGGGATGAGCCAGTTGCATACGGGTTCGTTACTGGTGATGCCACTTTATTTTCTGGTTATAGTAGTTATCATGATGGTGTTTACTAAAATGTTTATTTTAGGTAAACAAGCTTCAAAAATGATTTAAGTATGAAATGGTAAAAGGGTCTCATTAAAAATGAGACTCTTTTATATTTTATCCCGCTGTTTTGAGGTAGTAAGATTCCTACCTCAAATTGGGATGGACTAAAGAAGTTAGTAATTTATTAGTATATTAAATTTCTGATTGGTATATGAATTGGACGTGTGGGGAATTACGTTATTAACTATAAAGATTAAAGTACATGAGATGTGAAACCGAGGAAGAAATACTTTCCTCGGTTATTTATATTGTAATAATATTCATACCGGAATCATATTGAATAGATGTATTTTATTGTTAATTTAGTTAAAAATTAATCAGACTTATGTATAATAATTTATTGAAAAAATAATTGAATTTTTCAGATTAATGAATTAATATAAGGTAAGTAATTTTAAGATTTATAGAATATTGGAAGATGAAAGGTTTTGGGGATTTTATAAGAAGCAAAAAAACGATTTTAGGATAGCTTTAAAGCTAGTGTAAAATGACGTTTGCTTCATCATTTTCAGGGCCGAAAGGAATTAGGGGAAAGCATCTTACTTAAAAATGCGGCTATGAATCATCTAAGAGGGGGAAGTGAAGTGGCAAACAAAGAATTGAAAAGAGGTTTAGAAGCACGTCATATTCAAATGATTGCTTTAGGCGGAACAATTGGTGTTGGTTTGTTTATGGGGTCAGCTAGCACAATTAAATGGACAGGTCCGTCAGTAATGCTTGCTTATGCAATTGCAGGTATTTTTATCTTCTTCATCATGCGTGCCATGGGAGAAATGTTGTATATGGAGCCAAGTACAGGCTCATTTGCGACGTTCGGTCATAAGTATATTCACCCGTTAGCTGGTTATATGACAGCTTGGAGTAACTGGTTCCAGTGGGTTATCGTTGGGATGTCAGAGATTATCGCAGTTGGGGCATATATGAAGTATTGGTTCCCAGATCTACCAGCTTGGATACCAGGTGTTATCGCAATGGTTATTCTTGGTGCAGCTAACTTAATTTCTGTTAAGTCATTTGGTGAATTTGAATTTTGGTTTGCGATGATTAAAATCGTTACGATTCTATTAATGATTATTGCGGGATTTGGTCTTATTTTCTTCGGAATTGGTAACGGCGGAGAAGCGATTGGAATATCAAATCTTTGGGCAAATGGCGGTTTCTTTACAGGTGGTTTTTCAGGATTCTTCTTTGCGTTATCACTTGTAGTTGGAGCATATCAAGGTGTGGAATTAATCGGGATTACTGCTGGTGAAGCGAAGGATCCGAAGAAGACACTTACAAGAGCGATTCAAAGTACAATTTGGCGTATTTTAATTTTCTACATCGGTGCGATTTTCGTTATTGTAACTGTGTATCCGTGGGATCAATTAAGTACAATTGGTAGTCCGTTTGTAGCAACTTTTGCGAAGGTTGGTATTACGGCTGCTGCAGGACTTATTAACTTCGTTGTGATTACAGCGGCAATGTCTGGTTGTAATAGTGGTATTTATAGTGCGGGTCGTATGCTTTATACGTTAGGTGTAAATGGACAAGCACCGAAATATTTCACGAAACTTTCTGGAAATGGTGTACCTTTATTTGGTACAGTTGGCGTAATTATCGGTTTAGCGGTTGGTGTTGTATTAAGTTATATTGCACCGAAAAACTTATTCGTATATGTATATAGTGCGAGCGTACTTCCTGGTATGGTACCATGGTTCGTCATTTTAATAAGTCAAATTAATTTTAGAAAAGAAAAAGGGGCAGAGATGAAAGATCATCCGTTCAAAATGCCATTTGCTCCTGTTACAAACTATTTAACAATTGCCTTTTTAATTATGGTATTAATCGGAATGTGGTTTAACGATGATACGCGCATTTCACTAGTTGTAGGTATTGTTTTCTTAGCTATCGTAACAATTAGTTTCTATGCTTTCGGAATAGGGAAGCGAGCTCCGTTAGACGTTAAAAATAATCAAGAGATTTCAAGTAAATAAAGATGAAAAAAGTCCGATTACCTATTTAGGAATCGGACTTTTTTATTAAAATTTTTCTAATACAATCTTCCCAATTGTACGTCCACCTTCAAGTAATGCATGCGCCTTTCTAAGGTTTTCTGCATTTATCGGTGTTAGCGTATCGTTTAAAGTTGTATGAAGGATACCTTCATCTAACAACTCACTCACTTTGTTTAATAATTCGTGCTGCGTAATCATATCGCCAGTTTCATACATTGCTTTTGTAAACATAAATTCCCAAACGAATGTAGCACTTTTACTCTTTAAAATTCCCATTTCAAGAGGGTGTTCATTTTCTACAATAGAGCAAATTTTACCTTGTGGCTTAATGAGGTCACATATTGCTTGCCAATGTTGATCTGTGTTGTTTAAGCAGAAAATATAATCTACATCCTTTAGACCAAACTCTACGATTTGATCTTTTAAAGGTTGGTGATGGTTAATGATATAATCGACACCGAATTTTTCAACCCAGTGTATCGTTTCGGTGCGGGATGCAGTTGCGATTACATTCAGTCCAGCCCACTTTGCTAATTGAATTGCAATTGAACCTACTCCACCAGCTCCGCCGATAATTAAAATGTTTTTAAATGAGTTCGTATCTTTTTTAGTATAATCAATGCCTAAACGCTCGAATAAACCTTCCCATGCGGTAATAGCTGTTAAAGGGATTGCTGCAGATTCAGCATCACTTAACGTTTTTGGTTTTTTACCAACGATTCTTTCGTCAACTAGGTGATATTCACTATATGTACCTTGTCTCGTAATACTTCCAGCGTAAAATACTTCTTCGCCTTCTTTAAATAGGGTACAATTTTCGCCCGTTTGCACGACAACACCACTAGCATCCCAGCCGAGTATTTTCGCTACATCTTCTTTTTTATCTTTTGGAGAGCGAACTTTTGTATCAACTGGATTAACGGAAATGGCATTAATCTTAACGAGTATATCTCTTCCTGTAGCAACAGGTCTTTCAACTTCCACATCAATTAAACTGGTTTCTTCTTCAATAGGTAAGTATTCATATAAACCAATTGCTTTCATTTCTATTCCCTCCATTAAAGTAAGAGTCGTTTTCTCTTTTATTATAGGGGGGAACGATTGGTATGTAAAAAAGTACACTCAAATTATTTTCATGAACTCGGGAAATATTTTAAATATTAAGTATATATGGTATATTTTAGGTAGAAAACATTGCGAGGTGAATGGCTAATGACGATGCAGTTAAGAAGAAGCGACTATTTTATAGTAACGGGAATTATTATTATGTATCTTTTCATCGGTCATGTATTGAATATTGATATTTTAAAACTTATGACGATTCATAAAGATGGTTTTAGCGTTAGTTTCTTAGGGATTGCTATATGTTATATTTCGATTGCTTTCGCATATTTTACGATTAGGAAATTGAAAAAGTCATGAGCTCACTTGCTCATGACTTTTTTATTTAAATAATTTTTTTAAATAAGTTATAAACTTTTTTGGAACTGTCTTCATTTAATTGATAGTACGTAAGGTTTACATCATCAGGAGTATCTTGCTGAGCAATCATCACTTCGCTACTGTGGTGATCAACTACCCATATGAAATATTTTTTATAAGTTCCATCCTCGAAAGTAATCCACATGTCACAATCTATTAAATCTGATCCTTCTTCATCTAATGTTAATTTTCCTTTTTTTGCGGTATCCATACTGTTAATAAACGTTTTTAATTCATCTGTTTTTGTGAGAAAGATATCCTTTTTTGTTTTAATTGACTCGACATGTATATCTTTTATTTCCTGTTTTCCTAAAAAGACAGGGGGCTCATTTGGATCTCGCGAGCTTGAAATGATAGTCACTTTCTTTTTTTGTTTGTTTGCAGTATAGAGATCTTGAATAGATTTTCCAGAGTTTACGAACCATATGATTCCACAAATAATCAATGTGCTACCAAGCAATAAAATGATTTTCTTAATAGAATATTCTCCTCTCTATTACTTCGTATGAAGAGCTTTTCTATTAATATATGATAGGTAAGCGTAAAGTATTATAGTTGAACGTGGTTATGCTTCACAGTTTTTATTGGGCGATCTATGAGTAAATTGTAAGTTAGCCCAATTAATACGAGAATGCCACCGATAATTTTGCCGATCGAGAGTTCGTTTGATAGAAAGAAATCGATGATGGTCCCCGCAAATAATTGTCCGATAAAGATGAGTAACGTTAAATAAAATGCTGATATTTTGGGAGTAATATAGTTTGATAATGAAATGACGATAACGCCTACTAATCCGCCAAAGTATACAGCGATAGGGATAGATTGCAACGTATGGATAGGAATATAAAATGAGTCTGAACTGAAAATTAAAAATAACGTAGAGAAAAATAATCCAGTAATATAATTGAAAAAGGTACCTTCCCAATTTCCGATTTCCTTTGCTAAATTCGCGTTAATAATTCTAGCAACAACAATAGAAACACCAGCTAAAATAGCGATAGTAATATATAACATTTTCTTGCCTCCATTAATAAATTGTCATGACTATAATTCCAGAAGAGATGAAACATAATCCAATTAGTTTTTTCTGTTCAAACTTTGCAACTTTCATTCCTAATAAACCGAAATGATCAATAACAATTGAAGCAATAGATTGACCGAGTAAGCTTAATGCGATCGTAATAGAGGCACCAAGAGCGGAGAAACTGATGTTGTTAAAAAGAACGGTGAATACTCCAATCGCTCCAGCGCTATATAAAAAAAGTGGAATACTTTTATCGAAATGGATTTTATTTTTGTTTATGATTAAAACGAAAATAACTGCAATTAAACCGACAAGGTGAATCACAACACTCGCTGTATACTTGCCAATTAACTCAGATAAAATCCCATTCAATGGAAGCATAACGGCGATGAGCACACCAATAAAGACAGAAAGAAAGTTAAACACTGTAATATCCCCTTTATATTTCGTATTTGTAATGACTGTATCATGCTGAAATTGTGTATTACTATGACATATGTCATAGTGGAAGAAGAAAATTTTGTATACAATGGGTTGAGTTGTAAAGGTGGGGGAAGTATGAAGAAAGTATGTAACAAAAATAAATTAGCAGCGTATATGAAACAAAATAATATTGATTCATTTTTTAGTAATGATATGAAACCATATATGGAACTTATATTTTTTAAAAAGAATGAGTTTATTTGTAGAGAAAATGAAGAGATAGATTATTTATATTTTTTTGTGGAAGGAAAAGCGAAAGCGTTTAATACATTAAGTAACGGAAAATCCGTATTATTATGCTTTTATGATAGTTTGCAGTTACTAGGAGATGTAGAATTAATACACTCCCAAAAGACTGCTTCCAATGTGCAAGTGATGGCAGATTCATATTGTGTTGGTTTGCCTTTAGGAAAAGTGAGAAATCGACTATTTCATGATGCGAAATTTTTACGATGTATTTGCGGTTCGTTAGCACATAAATTAAATCGACTTTCTAAAAATAGTACCATTAATTTACTGTACCCACTTGAAAATCGACTTGCGAGCTACATGTTAGCAGCAGGGGAACGAGCGGTGCAGCACGGAAATAGAATTGTATTTAGTGGGAATTTAACGGAAATAGCTGAATTGTTAGGAACGAGTTATCGGCATTTATTACGTACATTAAATATTTTTTGTGATAAAGAGATAATAAAGAAGAACGATGGATGCTTTGAAGTAGTAAATGTAGATGTTTTGAGAGAGTTGGCGGCAGATGTTTATAAATAGGGGGAGAGTATAAATGATAACACCTATATTTAGAATTTTTGATATTGAAAAAGCAAAGCTATTTTACTTAGATTTTTTAGGATTTAAATTGGATTGGGAACATCGGTATGAGGAAAATATGCCATTATATATGCAAATCTCGTTACATGATGCTGTGATGCATTTATCAGAGCATCATGGTGATGCTTCGCCAGGCGGTGCGATTCGGGTTAAAATAGATAATGTAAGGGAGTATCATGCTGTATTATTAAGTAAAGAATATGCTTACTCAAAGCCTGATATAGAAAAAAAACCTTGGGGTACAATTGAATTAACTGTGATTGATCCATTTTCAAATAGAATTACATTTTATGAGGAGCGGGTTTAGAAATCGAGATGTCATAAATAATTTATCAAAGTAGGTGTTACAATGAATAGGAAAATAGCGATAATTTCAGATGTTCATGGGAATAGTCATGCTTTAAAATCTGTATTAAAAGATATTGCACGTCGTAAGGCCGAAATGATAATAAATTTAGGGGATAGCGTGTATGGGCCGTTAGATCCTTTAGGGACAATTGAAATATTAATGAAGAACGAGATGATACATATTAAGGGAAACTGTGATCGCATGCTTTGGGAATCTATACAAGAGCAGTCTGCTACATTAACTTTTGTCCAAAAACAATTAACAAAAGATCATATAAATTGGTTACAACAACATCCTTCACAATTTATTGTAGACGATATGTTATGTTGTCATGGTACGCCAACTTCAGATGAAGTGTATTTGTTAGAAGAGATGAATGAAAATGGTGCGTTATTAAAGAATGGAAAAAATATAATGAACCAACTCCAAAATATTGAGCAAAAAATAATAGTATGCGGTCATACTCATATTCCTAGAGTTGTTTATTTACCTAACGGAAAGATTATTATAAATCCAGGGAGTGTAGGACTTCCGGCATACAAAGATGAGTTACCTGTTATGCATAAAATGGAATCAGGAACTCCGTATGCAAAATATGTAGTGATAGAAGAGGTTTTGGGAGAATGGATAATTGAACAAATTTCAGTTCCTTATAATTGGGAAGAAGCTGCTGAATTGGCTGTTCAACGAGAAAGGTATGACTGGGCACAGGCGCTAAAGACTGGGAAGATAGAATGAAGGGGAGTTTACTTTATGGTAAACTGCTCTTTTTTATTTTGAGTAGATATTGAATTATATAAAAATAAAATGTTATGATTACGGAAACGTATGAATATATGAACAAATATTCATATATAAAAGGAGGAGGGATTAGAATGAAAGACCTAATTATTATTGGAGCAGGTCAAGCTGGATTAACAATGGGATACTACTTGAAGCAAGAAGGATATAATTTTTTACTACTTGAGGCAGGAAACCGAGTTGGTGATTCATGGAGAAACAGATATGATTCTTTACAGCTCTTTACACCGAGGGAATATAGTAGTTTACCAGGTATGATATTAAAAGGAGAAGGAAATGGATTTCCACATAAAGATGAAATTGCAATGTATTTAGAAGAATATGCACAGTATTTTCAACTACCGGTACAATTGCAAACGAAAGTTTTAAAAATAAGGAAGGAGGAAGAAATATTTGAATTACACACTCCTACAGAAGTTTTACAATCGAAAAAGGTTATTATCGCATCAGGTGGTTTTCAGCAACCGTACATCCCCTCATTTTCACAACATCTTTCATCGCATGTTTATCAAATACATTCATCACAATATAAATCACCATCACAAATTCCTAAGGGAAAAGTACTAGTAGTAGGTGGCGGGAACTCAGGAATGCAAATTGCAGTAGAACTTGCAAAAACTCATGAAGTTACAATGGCTACCAGTCATCCGTTAACATTTTTACCGTTACATTTATTTGGTAAAAGTATTTTTAATAGATTAGAAAAAATAGGTTTATTGTACGCTGAAATAAATACAAAGAGGGGGAAGTGGTTTCAAAAGAGAAAGGACCCCATTTTTGGATTTGAAGGTAAGGAACTCATTCGTAATGGAGCAATACAACTGCAAGAAAAAGTAGTAAGTGCATCAGAAAATAAAATAATGTTTCAGAATGGTGAGACATATAGTGCAGATAGTATTATATGGTCAACTGGTTTTGTTTCAGAGTATAACTGGATTGAAATAGAAAAGGCAGTAAATAAGAATGGATTTCCTAATCATATAAAGGGAATTAGTTCCGTAAGTGGATTATATTATCTCGGTTTGCCGTGGCAATCTCAAAGAGGTTCTGCACTTATTTGTGGTGTAGAAAAAGATGCAGTGTATTTACTTTCTGAAATCAAAAAAATAGATCAGTAGCAGCAACTACTGATCATCCATATGTACATGAATTAGGAGAGGTCAAACATTTATTAACTTTATTATAATAGATTTTCATTAGAATAAAAACTGAAAATTCTCATTTTTTATTGAGAAAGTTTTTTTGTATCGAAATATAAAAAATTAAGCATTTATCATTTTTAAAAGGATTCTTTTTGTAAAATACTTGTTTTGAGCGAAAAATAAGAAGATACATCCCTCTTCAAAATTTATGTATAGGGGTTTACTACATTTATCTCAAATTTTTCGATGATTTTAGCCGTATCTTCATTGGATTCCTTCATACCAGATTCAATCCACCTAATATTCGTTCCTTATATAGTTTTGTTACATTACTGGAAACTATTACGGGGACACAGTGGGCAGAACAAGTGCCTGTAGAAATTCCTATTTATAACATTGCCGGAGATCAAGATGCAATCGGTCAATATGGGGAAGGTGTTTATGCAGTTTCTAATTGGTTACTAGAAACTGGGCATAAGGTAGAAACAAAGATATATTCCGGATATAGGCATGAAATGCATAACTATCGGGATATTCGCGATGAAGTGGAAGATGGAATCATTGATTTTCTGAATGTAGCATTGAATGATAAAAGGCATGAAATTAAGCGATAATTATTATTAAGGACAAGATTTTGAGTGCGTTATATATAATTCGATAAATAAAACCAGCTGAATGAGCTGGTTTTATTTATCCCGCTTTAATGGGCAGTAAGACCCCCACCTCAAAATTCAGCGAAAGCAAAGAAGTTAGGTGGGGGATCAACTGCCCATAAAAGTCCGATTGGTTCAACTAATAATCAGTGGGGGATGAAGAAAACCCCCACTGATTAAAGTTTCACTTTATTAGACAATACTCTTTTATTCCAGTTAATTATTCAATACTCGATTTGAAATCTTACTTACACATATTTTTATAGAAGATAGAGTAGGATGAAAACAAGTAGAGGTGGTAGTTAAAAGAATAAAAATAAGATAGTTATATTTTGGTAATTTGTGATATAGTCTATATAAGAATTATTTCCAAAACATTACGATTTGGAAGCAGAAAGGGGAAGCGATTGTGAAGTTTGATGATCAACGCTTACTAGGAATCCGATTAGGTTCTGTACTTGTAACAGATGAAAATCAATATTTAGTAATTAAGAAAAAAGATCATTATGCACTATTAAATATACATAATTTAGAATGCACTCATGTTGAAGTGCAGCTAGAACATATTGAAGAATTGTTGCGGGAAGATTTCCAAGAAAGTATAACGGAGATTATCACGCCGGAACATATAAAAATTGTTGCGAAAAATGTTATATAGAGAAAGAAGCTGGAAGGAACAGCTTCTTTCTTTTCGTTATAAGGATAATGTTTTTAAAACATCACCAATAATCCCTTCCATTTGATGAACACCTAAATCAGC
Source organism: Bacillus luti (assembly GCF_001884105.1). Classification (GTDB taxonomy): domain Bacteria; phylum Bacillota; class Bacilli; order Bacillales; family Bacillaceae_G; genus Bacillus_A; species Bacillus_A luti. The sequence goes on from NZ_MACI01000057.1 coordinate 195,713, forward strand.
GTTCGTCATTATAACCGCACCATTACCTCGGTATGGATAGCATACCATCATACATTGAAATCCAACGCCCCATCCAAGGGAATAAATTTGGAAGTCCTCATCCGAATCATCTAGAAAAACACCTAGTCCAGTCCATTTTGAACAGCCTTGAGGAGAAATCATATCTTGAACTGCTTCTTGAGAAAGTTTTAGTTTGCCCTTTCCTTTTAAGGAATGAATAATTTCAAGTACTAAAGCTGATAAGTCTGATGGTGTTGTCCAGATGCCTGAAGTAGCTGCGAATGGGTAAAATGGATACTTCTCATTTGTGACGGTACCATCTTTGTTATGTCCGTAAGCGAAGATCTCCATTTTATTTATATCTTCAGGAGAGAATACCGTACTATTCTTTAGTTGGAGTGGCTGAAAGATATATTCTTCAAGTAAAAGGGTGAATGGTTTTCCAGTTATATCTTCAAGTAGCAGTTCGATAATACAAAAGTTCGCATCAGAGTAGTGAAATTCACTTGCGGGTTTATAAGTTATTTCTATCGGTACGGGGCAATATGATGTTTTACCGGCAAGGAGTTCAGACATGTTTGGTCGCCCTTGTGCAAGTGTATAATGTTCAAAACTATTAGGAGGATCAATGATTCCAGATTGGTGACTTAATACATTTCGTAACGTGACTTTTTTCTGTGAAGTAAATAGGTTAGTAGGAATATTCCAAGATGTGAGTCTATCATTTACGTCTTCGTCTAAATGCACGATTTCTTGATCTGATAACGTTAGTACGAGCATTGTAGTGATGAACTTGCTAATAGAACAAGAATTGAAGATAGAATCCGTAGTGACAGTTTTAGTTGTTCCAAATTCAAGTGTCCCGAAGGCAGTCACTTCGTCTAGTTTGCCATCACGTACAACGGCAAGGCTTAAACCTGCAACGGAATATTGGTTCATTTTCTCATATATAGTGTTACTTTTTAAGTTCATAGTGACTCCTTTCTTCTAAAAGACAGAATATTAGTTCTATTATACAGTAGTTAATAGAGAGAATGAGAGAAAAAGAAAAAACTTCATCTTTTATTGATGAAGTTTTTTAGTTAATTCGAAATAAGTGCTTTTAAAAATTTATCACGGTACATGTACATAAGCCATGTAGCTGTTATAAAGGAAATGATGATGTCTTTGTTTTTTATTGGCGCACTGAAAACAAGCCAGCCAACGATATCAAATAATAAATGTAGTGCAATTGAAAGAATTACAAATAGTAGTAATGTCTTCGAAAATCTTTTCATGAAGTATCCTCCTTATATAAAAGGTCTTATTAACAATGTTGTATATTACTATTATACATTAAGTTCTTATTATGGTAAAATTTACATGAGTTAGTGAAGTGAAACAAATGAAAGCTAGTGAGGAGAAATAGTCATGGAATTTTGGATGATCATACCGATAGCAATCTTTGGGTTTATTTATATCGTTGAAAAATTAAATAGAATTGAAAAGAAAAATGATGCACGTTTAAAGCGGATGGAAGATAAATTACAATTAATCACGAAAGAAATGGGGATTGTAGAAAGAGAACCTGAAATTAATAAAGCTGAGATTAACAAAGAATTACGTCAGCTTATGGAAGAAGGAAAAAAAGTTAAGGCAGTTAAGAGAGTAAGAGAGGCTTTTGGGTTTTCCTTATTAGAAGCGAAGCAATATGTCGATAAATTATAAAAAAGATCATCCGATTGGATGGTCTTTTTTCATTGCACCATACGTGTATTTACATAGGCAGCGATTATAACGTGGCCAATTATAATGATAGGAAATAAGATTTTGGCATTAGGAGTAGTGAAGACACTGCCAATTGTGGCGATAACGCCGGCAGTTAAATTATAAAGCCCCACTATTTTTGATAACTTCATCTTATCAGGCACACGGCGTTCATTGAATCCTGATAAGAGCCAAGTGTATTGTTTAACTCCGATGAAATAAGCGAGTGTAAATGAAATGATTGCTACTATGAATAATGATGGGGAAGCGAAGAGAGTCATTGAAAACACCTCCATTAATGGACTATAAATAAATTATAGTATGAATGTTATAATTTAACAAAATGCAATTTTGATTTTAAGTGTAATAGAAAAACAGAGTATTTGTGATGAAGGGAGATTATATATGAACATTGCGGAATTCCAGAGGTACGTATTACATTTCAGTAAAGAAAAAGGGTTTCAAGATACAACAATTGAAGAACGTACGATGTATGCAATGGCAGAATTAGGTGAGTTGGCAGAGGCAATATTAAAGCGTGATAAAATACAAGATTCAAAACGAGAAATTGGTTTAGAAATGTTTGATGTAATTTGGAATATATGTGATTTAGCCAATAAGTTAGAAATTGATTTAGAGAAGGCGTTTAAAGAAAAAATGATGATTAATAAAGAGCGTGAATGGTAAGTTGAGTTTTAATTTGTAAAGAAGAGGGATATGAATGAAAAAGAAGATTATTATTAGAGGAGCTCTTATCTTAATTAGTGTTATGGGTGTTTTAGCTTACTTAGTTTTTCAAGGAATATTTATTCCAAATCAATTAAGTGCGGATAAGTATGAAATAAAAGGGGTAGATGTCGCATCTTATCAAGGGGAGATAGATTGGGGAGAGTTTGAAAAGCAAAATATGAAGTTTGCGTTTATAAAGGCTACTGAAGGGAGTGCGTTTGTGGATGAGTACTTTACGAAAAATTGGACGAGTGCGAATAAGACAGGTATGCGCACTGGAGCGTATCATTTTTTTAGTTTTGATAGTAAGGGTGAAACGCAAGCAGAGCAATATATACGAACTGTTCCAAAGAATGAACGAGCGTTGCCTCCTGTAATAGATGTTGAGTTTTACGCTAATAAAAAAGACGATCCTCCAAAGCGTGAAAATGTTACGAAAGAGTTGTCAATAATGGTGAAAATACTAGAAAAACATTATGACAAGAAAGTAATATTGTATGCAACTCAAGAGGCGTACGATTTGTACATAAAGGATGCATATCCTCAATGTGATATTTGGATTCGTAGTGTACTTACGAAACCGAGTATATCCGATAAAAGAAATTGGACGTTTTGGCAATACACAAACCGTGGAGGATTAAGAGGCTATAATGGAAAAGAAAAGTATATTGATTTGAATGTATTTTATGGGAATGCGAAAGAGTTTGAGAATTATGGAATGAAAGATTAACAAAAATATGTAAGAAAAGACGGAACAAGCTTTGGAAATGAATTGTCTATTATAGATAATAACTATGTGTTGAAGTAAGAAACAAAAAATAAAATAATGCCGAAGCTTATTGTTGATTTAAGAAATTTTTGGAATACAAAAGAGATGGAGAAAATAATTTCCCCATCTCTTTCTTCTAACTATATTTAAATGCTGAAGCTTTCGATTACGCCAGCATACGTTACTGAGATTTTAATTCTAAATATACAAATACTAGTACCGTCATAATTCCTATAATAACGTAAGTAACATCAAGCATTATAAGTGTTTTTAAAGTTTCAGTCATTCTAATTCACCCCTGTTATAAAAATATAACATGATCTTTTTATCGATTAGATAAGAGATCATAAAGATAAAATGTATATGGAATTTCTTAAGTATAAATATATCATATAAATAATATAAACAATGTTAAGATAATGTAAATGTATTGTAAATAAAGAGGTTTCTCATAATGCCTTTTTAACAGGGGGATCGAACGGATCTGTTACTCTTCCTCTACTAGTATTGCGAAAACTTATGTATGATAATTTATTAAGCGTGCATGAACTGGTTATCGTGATTGATTTTCTTCTTTTTTATAAATCAATCACGATAGTAGCTGTTACTACATTTTCTTCTAATACCTCTACCTGTACTTGTTCATCGTTTCTCCAATTGATATTAAAGTTCTCTGTCGTATACATTTCCTTAAGAGTGACCTCTTTATATTTTTTTAAAATGCTCCCTCTTTCCCCATAATAGATTCTTACAGTTGAACTGGGACTTGGTCCTTTTGATTTTATTGTTTCTCTAAGCTCGATAATATTTATTAGATTGGGAGATTCGCTTTTTTGAAAGGTAAAGGAACTGACCACTTTTTGTACTTTCTTAAAAACAGAACCACTGGATTTATTTGATATGTTAAATTCCACAACTTCAGGTACTGTTTCTTTTGCGCGTAGCGTTATTGTTGCTTCATAATCATTTTTCCAATCTACTGAAACGTTTGAGGGCTCGAGACGTTCCCCGTCATTTGCAATACTTGTGTCAAAATGTTCCCATAAGCCGTATTTAATTCTGACAGGAGAAGAACCAAGAGAAGAGCCTGAATCTATTTTTACTACTTTAATCGTATTTATATTATTCGGAGAATGACTTTTTTTTAGTGTAACGTCGTATAAATACAAAATGTAAGAAAAACAGCCTACTACTAAAATAATTGGAATTAAAATACGTAGGGCAGTAATTAGACGTCCTCGTGTCGTTTTTTTCTTAGTGCTTTTACTATTTTGTTCAAGTTTTTTTTCAATACTCGTTGGAACTGTTACTTTTGGCGGGCGAATAAGCCACCAAATGAAAGCTAAAAGTAATAAGAAAAGAGGTATTCCTTGAATAAAGAGAAATCCTTTCCAAAAATCAAGTCTAGTACTATATGGAGAATCTGTTGCCATCACTCCTATAAAAAGTGCCACTGGACTTGCAAGTATATTTACCCCTAAACCAATCAATACGAATGAAAGATTTTTATTCCTAATTTTTCGTGACCCAGCCATAATAAACAGAAATACTGCAATACCAAGTATAAGAAACAGTATTCCGTAATAAAACATCATATATACCATATTACCCCTCCATAACTTTAATTGTACCATCAGTAAGGAGGGATTTGTGAAATTTTGGATGGATATGATATTTGTATTCCTTAAAAGTGATCCGATACATTATGCGAATAAATGATCACCAAGTATTAATATAAGAGGATAGTAAAAATATTATGTCAACAATGTGAACTGTCACAAATTTATACATATTATTGTGATTGATATCACATCCCTTTTCCTCTATGGGTATTATGCTTAGGTTGTAAGGAATGATTGGGAGAGGGTGGGATGATAATGTTTTGTTATCAATGTGAACAAACGCCAACAGGCGGATGTAAAGTAATAGGTGTTTGCGGTAAAAATGAAACAATTGCAAGTTTGCAAGATACAATTGTGTTTGGATTAAAAGGAATTGCCGCTTATCGTACACATGCTGCTCAGCTAGGGTATACTGATGCATTTGTAGATGCTACGACGCAAGAAGCGCTGTATATGACATTAACCAATTCTAACTTTAACGAACAAGAACATATAGATATGGCTATGAAAGTTGGGAAATCAGCTTTACGAGTAATGGAGTTGTTAGATGAGGCACATACGAATCACTTTGGTGTTCCAGAGCCTGTTCAAATTACACAAAACCATGTAGAAGGTAAAGCAATTGTAGTTACTGGTCATAATTTGTTTGCGTTAGAAGAATTGTTAAAGCAAACAGAAGGAAAAGAAATTAATATTTATACGCATTCTGAAATGTTACCAGCACACGGTTATCCGCAGCTGAAAAAATATAAGCATTTAAAAGGAAACATTGGTAAGGCATGGTATGATCAACGACGTCTTTTTGAAAAATTTACAGGTGCCATATTAGCGACAACGAATTGTGTTATGCCAATTAAAGGATCATACTCTGATCGATTCTTTTCATATGATATTGCAGGCTTAGAGGGTGTACAAAAAATTGAAAATGATGATTTTGCACCATTGATTCAAAAAGCGCTAGAACTTCCAGAAGTACATATGGAGTCGGATGAACAGTTAGTAACAGGGTTTCATCATAATACAGTATTATCATTAGCTCCTGAAATTATTGAGGCAGTAAAAGACGGAAAGATTAAGCGTTTCTTTGTCATCGCAGGTTGTGATGCTCCCGGAAAAGGCGGAGAATATTATCGTGAATTAGCAACGTCACTTCCTCCAGAAACAGTTATTTTAACAACTTCTTGCGGGAAATTCCGCTTTAATGATGTGGATTACGGTGTTGTACCTGGTACGGAGATTCCGCGTTACATTGACTTAGGCCAATGCAATAATTCCATTTCTACAGTGAAAATAGCGGCTGCTTTAGCTGATGCTTTCCAATGTGAAGTGAACGAATTGCCAGTAAGCATTGTCCTATCATGGTTTGAACAAAAAGCGGTTGCTATTTTACTGGGGCTATTTAGTCTTGGTATTCAAGACATACGCATCGGTCCAAAAGCGCCTGAATTTATTTCATCTGGTGTGCTTGATGTATTACAAGAAACATTTGGTCTAAAACTAATTACAACTGCAGCAGAAGATATGGATATGATGTTATCGTAACAAAAATATAATCTGACTTATTAATTTCGGTATAGTATAGCGCTCCAAAACAAAAATGTAGAATATTTGTTTTGGAGTATTTTCTTTTCTTAGCGGGGTAGGGATGTGGAGAAATTTCTTCAGAAAGAAAATTGGCTGTATCTAATAGGTAATAGTTGATTTTAGAAAAATATAAAAATCGAGTTGACATTTACGACTACTCAGTCATACAATGTACTTGTAATAGGTAATACTGAGTAGTGTTGTTTCTCAAAATATTTTCAATAAACAATAGGTAATAGTTGATTTTAGAAAAATTTTGAAAATCAGTTGACATCTACCACTACTTAGTCATACAATGTAGTTGTAATAAGTAATACTGAATAGTGCAGTTTCTCAAAATCTATTCGGTAAAAAATTCGCCTTAGTACTCTGTAATACTGAATATAAGTCAGACAGAATAGGGGGTAAAGGAGGATCAGAACATGGAAAATTTAACTGAAATGCTGAAAGGTTCACTGGAAGGGTGTGTGCTGGAAATCATTAGCCGCCGTGAAACGTATGGCTATGAGATTACACGTCACCTGAATGATCTTGGGTTTACCGAAGTAGTAGAAGGAACGGTTTATACCATCCTCGTACGATTAGAAAAGAAAAAGCTTGTGAATATTGAAAAGAAACCATCAGATATGGGACCGCCTCGTAAGTTTTATTCATTAAATGAGGATGGCCGTCAGGAGCTTGAATTGTTTTGGAAAAAATGGGATTTTGTATCTTCAAAAATTAACGTCTTGAAGTCAAACTAGCCTCATAATATAAAATGTTCCGGCTCATATTTGGAGAGTTTCTTGTTCTGCTTTATAAAAAAGGAGGAAAATAAGATGTTGGAAATGTTCAAAAAATTAATTGGTGATAAAAAAGAGTACAAAATGATGATGGCACGAGTTGAGGCTCTGCCAGAAGACTACCAGTTTGTGTTTAAGAAAATTCAAAACTACATGTGGAATTTTTCAGCAGGTAACGGGATGGATATGCTGCACATACAGTATGAATTAATCGATTTGTTTGAAAATGGTGCAGCAGAGGGCAGACAAGTGCTAGACATTACTGGGGAGGATGTAGCATCGTTTGCTGATGAGTTAGTGGCAAACGCTAAAACATATGTCTCTAAGTATCGTGAAGATTTAAATGAAAGTATCATGAAGAAATTGAGAAAAAAATAAATACAATAAATAATACCGACTGATTAGCTGGTTATAAATGTGAACTGTTGCCATCGCTATTCAGTTATATTTTCAACCGCTACTAAGTAATACAGAATATCAGTGATACTAAATAGAGGGTGTAGGTAATTTAATTTTATAAGGGGGAACAAGTATGAGTAATACAGCGATTTCTGTAAAAGAGTTAAAAAAAACTTTTAAAGATAAAGAAGTGTTAAAGGGAGTGGATTTTGAGGTGCAGCGTGGTGAAATTTTCGCGCTGCTAGGCTCAAATGGAGCTGGCAAGACGACGACGGTCAATATCCTTTCGACGCTGATGAAGCAAGATGGTGGTGAAGTAAGTATTTGTGGTTTTGACGTTCAGCGTCAACCGGATCATGTTCGGCAAAGTATTAGTTTGACAGGACAGTTCGCAGCTTTAGACGGCATGCTTACTGGGAGAGAAAACTTGATAATGATTGCCAAGTTGCGCGGGATTTCCAATCCAGCTCAAGTCGCTGACCATTTGCTTGCAAGATTCAGCCTGACTGTTGCAGCAAACCAAAGGGCAGACCAGTATTCGGGAGGGATGAAACGCCGACTTGATATTGCTATGAGTTTGATTGGGACGCCAGCAGTTATTTTTCTCGACGAACCAACGACAGGGCTTGATCCTGAAGCGCGGATCGAAGTATGGGATACGGTTAAGGAACTCGCCGGCGGAGGCACAACAATCTTGTTAACGACTCAATACTTAGAGGAAGCAGAACAACTGGCGGATCGTATTGCTATATTGCATGGCGGAAAAATCATTACGACTGGTACTCTTACCGAGCTGAAAGAGATGTTCCCACCAGCAAAAGTGGAGTATATCGAGAAACAGCCAACATTGGAAGAAATATTCCTTGCAATCATCGGCAAAAAGGAGGAGATGTAAATGAAAAGCAAAACAGGAGTATTACTAGGTCGTTTAATGCGCAACATTATGCGCAGTCCGGATACGATTATTACGGTAGCGATTACGCCGATTATGATGATGCTGTTGTTTGTTTACGTATTTGGCGGCGCTATACAGACAGGAACGGATAACTACGTTAATTATTTATTGCCAGGAATCTTACTGATGGCTATCGCATCCGGTGTAGCTTACACTTCTGTCCGATTATTTACGGATATAAAGAGCGGACTTATGGCACGTTTCATTACGATGCCTATCAAACGCTCGTCAGTATTGTGGGCTCACGTACTAACCTCACTCGTTGCTAATGTGCTTACTATCGTGGTTGTTATCCTCGTTGCACTCTTAATGGGATTCCGTTCCAGCGCCAATATTCTAGATTGGCTCTCGGTAGCTGGGATACTTGGGATGTTTACGCTGGCGCTGACATGGCTAGCTATCATTCCAGGGCTGACAGCAAAGTCTATGGAAGGGGCGACAGCATACTCGTACCCACTCGTTTTTCTTCCATTTATTAGTTCGGCCTTCGTACCTACCGAAACGATGCCAAAAATTGTTCGTGCATTTGCTGAGAATCAGCCTGTAACTTCAATCGTGAATGCGATTCGTGCTCTATTATATGAAGGAAGTGTTGGTAACGATATTTGGATTGCACTCGCTTGGTGCGTAGGCATAATGATTATTTCTTACTTCTTCGCTAGTAAAGCATTTAAACGTCAGTTAGGGTAAGTATCGAGGTAACTGGATTTATCAGAATAATATATATATTTAGAAAAGTACGGAAGATTTTCCGTGCTTTTCTTTTTATATGGTCCATTTAATTCAGCGAGAAGGAAATTTTTTAGACAAAGAGAAATACTAGTTGATTGGCAATTGGGTAAGTTAAGGAGAGTATATTTATAATGAATACTACAAAAACCACAGGGTGCTTTACTATTGTTGATAATAATGAAGGAAAAATATTACTAGTTAAACGAAATGATTATCCTATCTGGGATTTGCCTGGGGGAAAACTAGAAGAAAATGAACAGTTAGAGAAGTGTGCTATAAGAGAAACTAAAGAAGAAACAGGCTATATAATTGTTATTGAGCGTAAAATAGGAGAATATCACCAACCTCAATACGATGATATGCAACATTTATTTTCAGGGAGATTACTAGGAGGAGAGCCAATAAATAATGGACCTGAAACTGCAAAAATTGGGTGGTTTAATCCTAGTAGATTACCTTTGTTAATGGTTCCAAATAGGCGAAAACAGATCAGTAATTTTATGAAACACAAAAATTCATTAATAAAGGAGACATTAAAGACACCACTTATAGTAAGGTTATTGAAAAAAATTATATGAGGTGGTTATTGGATTAACCGTTGTTTTAGTGGAGCAATTCGATGAAATAAGAGCATATTTTGATTAATCTTTTTTCAAAATATGCTCTTTCTATTTGTCTTTTACCAGTATTATACTCATTGTATTTGAAAATATGGGCAACTGGTAACGAATTAAACTCAATATTTTGAGGTTTAACTGATCAATGCTTATGGGGAATATAAAGATAACCGTGCTTGTAAATCGGTTAATACTTCTTCAGGCATTTCCCTTATTGTAATATCTTTCCCTAGAAAAAGTAGCCAATTTGTTATTTCCGTCACTTCATCGGAATTGTTAACATCGATAAATGTTTTTAAAATGGCTGTAGATTGGTAAGGATTTGTATAAGATATTGAAAATTTGAAAGGGTGGTATTTTTTGAACTGGGCAATTGCTGTCGGACCAAGTTCAAGTACCAAATTGATAATTTCGTCTTTCTTACTTAGTTTTTCTGAAATCTTTTTCTTGTTTAGCCTTTTTTTCGTCGTGTACGGTTCGATATTGATGAGGTCATCTACGGGAAACATCATCTTCTTTTCTTCATTTAGGTCAAATCCTTCAATAATCCATTGACTTCTTTCTTGATAAAGATGTAATAGAAAAATTGGATAAGACTCGATTTTCTCTTCTTCTTTGACAGTAATCAATAAATGTCTATCCAAAAGAAGGATTTGGATGAGTTTTTCTAACATAGGATGGGGGAGGTCAGAAAGCTCAAGTAGGTCAGGATTATGTGGGTTAGTCCCTTCAAAAAGCAAGAGTTGATTTAAAAGAACAAGGTCATCTTGCTGGGTTTCTGAAATGAGTCCTAGTAGTTTTTCGGCTAAAGATTGACGACTCTTTAGATAGGGAAGTTGTTGATTTCTTGTAGCCATAAAGGCAATAAAAAGAGCTTTCACTTCATTATCAGTAAAGCGAACAACGGGTAAGATAGAGTTATGCATAACAGAATATCCCCCAGCTCTTCCGACTTCGGCTACAAGTGGCATCCCCATAGCTTCAATTTCTCTAATGTCTCTAACAGCTGTCGAACGTGAGATGTTAAATTCTCGTATGATTTCAGAAATTGTAAAATGGGAGCGGTTGTTGATATATCGCATGATGGTATTAATCCGTTCAACTTTTTTCATTTGAGTCTCCTAAACAGTATCATTTTTTGACATGATTTAAAGATATTATAAACTCATCAGATGAAAAGATAAATCGTTTGATTAATTTAAAACAAGAGGAAGGTTTTGAAAATGAAAAATTACACTATTGAAGAAAAAGATAGCTTTATCGTGTTAGGTATTGGGACTGAAATTAAGAGCGAATACACAGACTTTGCGGGAATAAATAAAGAAAAGGAAGACTTTTGGTCAGCTGTTAAAGAAGATGGAAGGCTGGACACTTTAAAATCTTTAGCTACAAATGATTACATTTTTTCCGTGAGCGAAGCGGTGAATAACAAGATGATGTATTATGCTGGTGTCATGACAGAAGCACAAATAGAAGAAGAGTCTAGAGTGATTCAGTTTCCAAGGGGAGAATACGTAGTAGTGAAAGGAGAAGACAAAACGGCTGAAGAGTTAAGTAATAAGCTGACTGGCATCGCATTCGGTCAAGCTTTACCAGATGCAAAAGATTTTGCCTATGTTGGCGGGCCGAATACAACGGTTGCGATGGGGCAAAGAAACGGCTTAGTGTTTGGTGAAATGTGGATTCCGGTTGTTAGGAAGTAAAGTGATAAAAGGTACGAATATGGGAAGTAGAGGCCAACAATCTTGGATTGTTGGCCTTTTTGACATGATTATAATATTCGTATAATACTACACATTATGTTCTGATAAATTGGAATGAAAGGTAATTATTGTAAGGTGTTGACAGAGTGAATAAAAAAGACTATTTGAGCTATTCACACAGTAACATGGTTTTTCTATCATGCCTTTCGAGAGGACTCCCACCTCTAAACGTAAGTGAAGGTGGTGAGGTGAATCGAAAGAAATATTTTATTTTCAAGAAAATAGCGGGAATGTACGTTCTCTTTTTGCTATAATATCCTTAACAAGGAGGTGAATAAAATGACAAAGGAAAATCCATCAAACTACAAAACTCTTCAAATCTGGATTAAAAAAGGGCATCGTATGTATTCTTATTTTCAAGAATGTTGTCATAACGCTAAGAACATGTACAACACCACAAACTTTTATATACGCCAGGTGTACACTGGATTAACACAAGAAAAAGAGTTGCAGCCT